>JBBRCT010000033.1:0-9421 GCA_038204585.1 Sphingomonadales bacterium | reverse complement strand
AGGCTTCGGCCATTTCGATGCCGCTGGTGGCGGGGGCGTAGAAGGCGCTGCCGGTCTTGAGCAGGCCGACGATCTCGCCACCGCCCGAGCGGGTGCGCTGGACGATGGCATCGATGCGCTCCTTGGTGCTCCAGCCCATCTTGATGAGATCGGGGATGGGGATGCCGGCGACGGTGCTGTATTCCACCACCGGGACCATGGTGTCGCCGTGGCCGCCGAGGACAAAGGCTGTGACATCCTTGACGCTCACCTTGAACTCATCGGCGAGGAAATGCCGGAAGCGCGAGGAGTCCAGCACGCCGGCCATGCCGACGACCATGTGATGCGGGAGGCCTGAGAATTCGCGCAGCGCCCAGACCATGGCATCCAACGGGTTGGTGATGCAGATGACGAAGGCGCCGGGGGCATTGGCCTTGATGCCTTCACCGACGGCTTTCATGACCTTCAGGTTGATGCCGAGGAGATCATCGCGGCTCATGCCGGGCTTGCGGGCGACACCGGCGGTGACGATGATCACATCGGCGCCTGCGATATCGGCATAGTCGTTGGTGCCCTTCACCGCCGAGTCAAAACCTTCGACCGGGCCGCACTGGTTCAGATCGAGCGCCTTGCCCTGCGGCACGCCCTCCACGACATCGAACAGCACGACATCACCAAGGTCTCGGGCGGCGGCGAGGTGGGCGAGGGTGCCGCCGATGTTGCCGGCGCCGATAAGGGCGATCTTCGCGCGTGTCATGGTTCTGATCCCGTCGGTTGAGTCGTGGTTGTCGCAGGGGATAGACGCGGGCCGGTGTGTTCGCAACCGCAATAGAGGCTAAGTGCCGTGGCCCAGCGCCAGATAGTCGGTCGACTGCATTTCCATCAGCCGCGAGACGGTGCGATCGAACTCGAAGGCGTTGTCTCCTTGCACATAGAGGCCGGCTGGCTCGGCATCGGCGGCGGCGATAAGTTTGACTTTGAATTCGTAAAGCGCGTCGATGAGGGTGATGAAGCGGGTGGCTTCATTGCGACTTTCGGGCCCCATGACGGGGATGCCGACGAGAAAGACAGTGTGGAAGCGCCGGGCGATGGCGAGATAATCGGCGGCACCCAGCGGCTTGCGGCACAGGCGGTTGAAGGAGAAAACGCCGACGCCTTTGAGGGACTTGGGCACGAACAAGCTGCGGCCTTGCCCGGATGCGGCGGGGACGGCGAGTGTTTCGGTGGGGACCATGGCGCGGTCTTCCACCGGATAGTCGGTCATGCGGAAGAAGGCGGCGGCCATAGCATCGGAAGCCGCGGGGCCATTGGGGACATGCCATGTAGGGGCGCCGCCGAGGCGAGCCATCCGGTAATCGGTCGGGCCATCGAGGGCGCGGATGGTGCAATGCGTTTCGAGGGCGGCGATGAAGGGCAGGAAGAGCTGGCGGTTGAGGCCGTTTTTATAAAGATCCTGCGGCGGGCGATTGCTGGTGGCGACGATGGTGACGCCGGCGCTGAACAGACCGTCGAACAGGCGGGCAAGGATGGCGGCGTCGGCGATGTCCTTCACCTGCATTTCATCGAAGGCCAGAAGGCGGGCGGTGCTGGCGACTTCGGCGGCGACCTGCTTGAGCGGATCCGGGGTGATCTGGCCGCGTTTGGTATGGAGGCGGGCGTGCATCTCCAGCATGAACTCGTGAAAATGGACCCGGCGCTTGGGGGTGACAGCGGCATTGGCATAGAACATGTCCATGAGCATCGACTTGCCGCGACCGACCCCGCCGTGGAGATAAAGGCCTTTTATGGGGGCTGGCTTGATGCCGCGCAGGCGGGCGACAAAGCCGGTGAGCAGGGAGGGTTGTTCGACGGGGGCTTCAAGGGCGGCTGCGAGACTGGCGAGGACGGCGACGGTTTCGGCCTGTGCGGAATCCGGGCGGAGTTCGCCGCGCTCGAGAAGCGCCTGATAGGCGGCCACCATGCCCGCCATTTGGGATCAATCGACCTGGGTGCTGACCGGGCGGCTGGCGGCGCCATCGCCTTCGGGGCGAGGCAGGCGGGGAATTTTTCGCATCGTGCCGGTGAAGCTGGCGACGTTCAGGCCATCTTGCGTGATGAGCCCGCGCACGAACAGCATCTTGCCGGTTTCCTTGAGGATCTCGCCGCGCGCCTCAATGGGCTTGCCGATGATGCCGGCCGAGAGGAAATCGGTGGCGCAACTGAGCGTCACGGCGGCGCTGTTCTCAAGCTGGCGGAAGATGAAGCTGAACATCGCCATGTCGATGAACGACATGATGAAGCCGCCATGGATATAGCCCAGGCCATTGGAATGCCGCCGGTCGGTTTCCATGCGGCAGACGACATCGCCTTCATCGGTCTGGCGGAACAGGAAATCACCAAGCATCGAGGCGAAGCGGCCATCGGGGTCTCGGAGCCAACGGGTCCAGCCGGCATTGAGGCCTTCGGTGATGATTTCTCGAGTCATGGCCGGGGATTAGGGGGATGGGGCGGGGGAGGCAAGGGGTGACTTTGGACGGCAGAGCTCCGTGGCAAACCCACGGCTGGCGTCGGAGGTGTTCTGCTGGCGGAAGACCAGCCGCCTTGCCGGCCGGGAGCGCGCCACTATGCGCGCTTTTGTTCCAAGCGCTATCCGGAGCGCTCCATCATCAGAATCTTGATCTCGGCTATGGCTTTGGCGGGGTTGAGGCCCTTGGGGCAGACGTTCGAGCAATTCATGATGGTGTGGCAACGGTAGAGGCGGAAGGGATCTTCGAGCGCGTCGAGACGTTCGCCGGTCATCTCGTCCCGGCTGTCAGCGAGCCAGCGATAGGCTTGCAGCAGAATGGCGGGGCCGAGGAACTTGTCCGAATTCCACCAATAGCTGGGGCAGCTTGTCGAGCAGCAGGCGCACAGGATGCATTCGTAAAGGCCATCGAGCTTGCTGCGGTCTTCGACGGTCTGCAGGCGCTCCTCGCCGCTGGGGGCGGGGGTGACGGTTTGCAGCCAGGGCGTGATCGACGTGTATTGCGCGTAGTAGTGCTTGAAATCGGGGACGAGATCCTTGACGACTTCCATGTGCGGCAGCGGGGTGATGCGGACTTCGCCCTTGATGTCGGCGATGGCTTGCGTGCAGGCGAGTGTGTTGGTGCCATCGATGTTCATCGAGCAGGAGCCGCAGATGCCTTCGCGGCAGGAGCGGCGGAAGGTCAGGGTGCTGTCAACCTCGGACTTGATCTTGATCAGCGCGTCGAGAACCATCGGGCCGGTCTCATCGAGATCGAGCTCATAGGTATCGTAGCGCGGATTGGCGCCGTCATCGGGATTCCAGCGGTAGACCTTGAAGGCACGGGTGTTTTTGGCGCCCGCAGGCGCGGGGTAGCGCTTGCCGGCGCTGCTGATCTTGCTGTTTGCGGGGAGGGAGAATTCAGCCATTTTGGGGTCTCATCGAAGAAGAAGGGCGAGAAGCAGGGCGGTCGTGATCATGCCGAAGGCGGTGGCGATGCGCGTAATGCGTCGCTGGCCGAGGCGGATTTCGGCCTGCAATGATGCAAAGGCGGCGGCCATTTCATCATCGGTGGGCAGATTGGCGATTTGCTGCTCGATGGCGTTGAGCCGTTCGGCGAGAGCGTGCTGCTCGGGCGGCAGGGTTTGGAGATCGATCAGCGTCGGCCCGGGCTTGTTGGCGCCGTTTTTGAAGATGCGCGAATAGACCGAATTGACCAGCCGGCCGGCAACCTCCTGCACGCGCGGATTGAGCGCGACGTCGAGAAGAATGGCCGGCCCGAGCGCCATCAGTAAACCCGTGCCTTGGGCTTGATATAGTCGATCTCGGTAGTGAGCGTATATTCGTGGACCGGGCGCTGGGCCAATTCGACGCCGCCATCGCGGAACCAGCCGAGCGAGTGCTTCATGAAGTTGGTGTCGTCGCGCTTGGGATAGTCCTCGTGCATGTGCGCACCACGGCTTTCATGCCGGGCTTTGGCCATGTGCATGGTGAGGACGGCCTGGCCGATCATGTTGTCGAGCTCGAGCGTTTCGATAAGATCGGTGTTGAAGACGAGGCTGCGGTCGGCGATGCCGATATCGGCCATGCGCTGATAGATGGCGTCGATCTTGCGCGTGCCTTCATCGAGAATTTCGGACGTGCGGAAGACGGCGGCATTGGCCTGCATGGTCTTTTGCATGGCGAGACGGACTTCGCTGGTGGGCGAGCCGCCCTTGGCGTGGCGGAAGCCATCGAGGCGACCGAGGGCGAGATCATCGCTGCCCTTGGCGGCCGGTGCATGGGCTGTGCCGGGCTTCAAGGTTTCACCGATGCGGTGTGCAGTGGCGCGGCCGAAGACGACGAGATCGATCAGGCTGTTGGAGCCGAGGCGATTGGCGCCATGAACCGAGACGCAGGCCGCTTCGCCGACGGCAAACAGGCCGGGAACAACGGAATCGGGATCGCCGTCTTTCAGGGTGACGACTTCGCCGTGATAATTGGTCGGGATGCCGCCCATATTATAATGAACGGTCGGTGTGACGGGGATTGGCTCGCGCGTGACATCGACGCCGGCGAAGACCTTGGCGGTTTCGGAAATGCCGGGCAGGCGCTCATGGAGGACGGCGGGATCGATATGATCGAGATGCAGGAAGATGTGATCGCCTTCCTTGCCCACACCGCGGCCTTCCCGGATTTCCATCGCCATCGAGCGGCTGACGACATCGCGGCTGGCGAGATCTTTCGCTGACGGGGCATAACGCTCCATGAAGCGCTCGCCCTGGCTATTGGTGAGATAACCGCCTTCGCCGCGCGCACCCTCGGTGATGAGGACGCCGGCACCATAGATGCCGGTGGGGTGAAACTGGACGAACTCCATGTCCTGCATGGCGACGCCGGCGCGCATCGCCATGCCGCCGCCATCACCGGTGGAGGTATGGGCGCTGGTGGCGCTGAAATAGCAGCGGCCATAACCGCCGGTGGCCAGCACGGTCTTGTGGCTGCGGAAGCGGTGGATGCTGCCATCATCCATGTTGATGGCGATGACGCCCCGGCATTCCCCATCGACCATGATGAGATCGATGGCGAAATATTCGATGTAGAAGTCGGTCGCGTACTTCAGGCTCTGTTGATAGAGCGCGTGCAGCATGGCGTGGCCAGTGCGATCGGCAGCAGCACAGGTGCGCTGCGCGGGCGGGCCTTCCCCCATGTTCTGCATCATGCCGCCGAACGGGCGCTGATAGATGCGGCCGGCTTCGGTGCGGCTGAAGGGGACGCCGAAATGCTCCAGCTCGTAAACCGCTGCCGGGGCTTCACGGCAGAGATATTCGATGGCGTCCTGATCACCCAGCCAGTCCGAGCCCTTGACGGTATCGTACATGTGCCAGGTCCAGTGATCCGGCCCCATGTTGCCGAGGGCGGCGGCGATGCCGCCCTGTGCTGCAACAGTATGACTGCGGGTGGGGAAGACCTTGGTGATGCAGGCGGTCTTCAGGCCGGCCTCGGCGATGCCCATGGCCGCGCGAAGACCCGAGCCGCCGGCGCCGACAACCACGGCATCATAAACATGGTCGATGATCTGATAGGCTTCAGCCATTATTGCGCTCCAAGGGCGATCTTGAACACAGCAAAGACGGCGGCGGCTGCCCCGGCCAGTGTGTAGAAATTGAGGGCAAGCATGGCGATGACCCGGCCTGCTCCATGAACATAATCTTCGATGAAGACCTGCACACCCAGCCGGAAATGCCAGAACACCGAGACGATTGTGAGCAGCATCGGCACCGCAGCGACAGGCTGTCGCAGCCAAAGCGTGACGCTGGCATAGTCAAGACCGGGCAGGCGAATGAGGCTGCCGATGAACCATAGCACGAGGACGAGATTGCCCACGGCGGTGACGCGCTGCAGCCACCAATGATGAACACCGTCCTTGGCGGAACCAAGACCGCGGACGCGCCCGAGCGAAGTGCCTGCGCCCATGATCAGTATCCCTTGCCGACGAGAATATAGGCCCAGGTGCCGATGGTGAGCAGCACTGACGCGACCATGGTCATGGTGGCGAAGGTCTTGCTGGTCGCGAGATCCATGGCCTGCCCGGTATCCATGACGAGATGGCGGATGCCTGTGGCCATGTGCTGAAAGAACACCCATGTGAGGCCGATGCCGACGAGCAGACCGAACCAGCTTGTGGCGACCAGCATGAACAGAGCATAGGCCTCGGGGCCCGACGCGGCGGCGATGAGCCACCACAGGAAAAGCACGACAGCGCCGAAGGCGAGCGCGGTGCCAGTCGCCCGGTGCAGGATCGAGACGAGCATGTGCACCTTCCATTTCCAGATGGAAAGATGCGGCGACAACGGTCGCGGCGCGATTGGACGGCTGCCCATGTGTTCCCCTTGCGGAATGGCCTGTTACCCGGTTCGGATTTCGCCGCAACTTACGCCATTGCGTTGATGGCGCAACCGTATATCGCCCGCCATGCTGCCGCACTGCAACAAAACCGGGCGCGCAAACCGGAATGGCGAGAAAGCCTGACTGCTGGACCTGGGACGCGCATGATGATGCCGTCCGCTGTTTCGTCCATGACGCCAAGGCATTGCTGGAGGCGAAGGGTCGCGACTGCGCAGAACAATGGCATCGGATACACGCCAATTTTCGTAGCTTGGTTGCGACGGCCCAGGCAGAGGCATTTTCCTTCGTCGGGTCTGCCCGCTGCATCCTGTCACTCAAGCGGAAAACCAGCATAACCAGCACCAGAACCGCGCGTCTGACCCGCATTCTTGCCGCCGCCAGCTTCGCCGCCATCAGGCACGCTCGGGCGCGGGGCGGTGCCGACGAGCATCGCTGCGGAGCAGCCGGTGGAGACCGCCGCACCGGCGCGGCGGCGCTGACCTCAATCTTGCTGCGCCAGCCAGCTTCGCAAGATGGTCCGCATGGCCTGGGGATTGTCGTTCCACAAGGCGTGGGCGGCGGCGGGGACTTCACGGAACGCGGCACCGCCGGGGACGGCAGCGGCGAAGGCATTGATGGTAGCGGGACGGGCTTCATCATGGGTGCCGGCGAGGAACAAGGTGCGGCGGCCATCGAGCCGGGCCAGCAGCGGCTGACCGTCATAGCCGCTCAGGCTGCCGGAGGCGGTGAATTCGGCGCGGCCCCACATCGCCTGATAGATGCGACGGTCGCTTGGTTTACGGACCGACTGGGCATAGGCTGCAAGGGCGGGCGGGACATCGGCAATGCGGACATGGCGGGCGTAAAAGGCGGCGGTGGCGGCGTCACACTGCGCCTTGGGCGCGGCCTCCGGCGTGTCGCAGAGATCAAGCAGGCGGCGGGTTTCGGGCGGCATGTCGGCCTTCAGAGCGATGGCATCGCGCAACCAGACTGGGGTGGAGACCAGCGGTGACTGCAAGACAAGGCCGGCGAGAGCGGCAGGGCGGCGGGCGGCATATTCGAGCGCTATGGTGCCACCCCAGCTGCTGCCGGCGACGTGCCAGCGCGCGATGCCGAGCGCGAGGCGGACGGCCTCAAGCTCTTCGACGAAGCGGGCGACCTGCCAGTTTTCAGGATTTCCCGGCGACTCCGAGCGGCCGCAATCGAGCTGGTCGTAGAGGATGACGGCGCGGTCTGCCGCCAGCGCGGTGGCGTTGATGAGGCCGGCATGGGTGCTGCCGGGGCCACCATGCAACAGGACGAGGGGCAGGCGTTTGCCTGATTGATTGCCATTGGTGCGGACATAGACGCGGCCGCCGGGAACGGCGACCATCAGCGCCCGGTCGGGGACGAGGGCGACCTCATCGAGAACATCGCCGACGCGGGCCATGGACAATGCCGCGGCTGCGGGGGCTGCGGCGGATGCGGATGCGGCGGCGGATGCGGCGGCGGATGCGGCGGCGGCGAGGGTGGCGGCGACCATGGTGCGGCGGTTCATGGTCATGCTTCGGCCATGCCGGCGAGGGTGGTGAGGGCGGTTGATTTGATCTGTTCGGCCATCAAAGACTCCCGAAGCGGATGAGGTGGCGGAGGTTCATCCCACCCCGGAGATGCGACGGCCGATGGTGGCGCGCTCGACCGGGCGGACCCGGCCCGAGGCATGGTCGTTGGCCATTTGCAAACAGGCAAGCCCCTGTCTGAGGGGGCGCCCTGAGGGTGCGCCAAACTTATCACATGTGCGCGCGGGACCGCCGGCGAGCGGATAGTGTTGCAAAAGTGACGCACTGTCAGGGCAATGGCAGATGAACATTGTAACATTTTAATAACCCCTCTTCCCGCGCCTCTTGGTGATGGGCATAACATCAGCGGTGATTGCGAACATAATCGCAACTGAATAATTTTTGCTTTTGGGAAGGTTCCTAACATGCGCAACACAGCTATTCGCATCGCTATCCTGGCTGGTGCCAGCCTGCTCGCCACGGCAGTTTCTGCACAGGAGGCCGCTCAGGCCGAGACTGACGATTCGAACATCATCATCGTGACGGCGTCGAAGCGCACGGCGACATTGCAGGACACGCCGATTTCGGTGGCAGTTTCCAGCAAGGCGCAGATTGAGCAGGCGCAGATCCGAGACGCGCTCGACTTGCAGACGCTGGTTCCTTCGCTGCGGGTGGCGCAGCTGCAAAGCTCGGCCAACACCAATTTCATCATCCGCGGCTTTGGCAACGGCGCCAACAATGCCGGTATCGAGCCCTCGGTCGGCGTGTTCATCGATGGCGTGTACCGTTCGCGGTCGGCAGCCGCGATTGGTGATTTGCCGAACCTGGAGCGGATCGAAGTGCTGCGCGGGCCACAGTCGACGCTGTTCGGCAAGAACGCATCAGCCGGTATCATCTCGATCGTGACCTCCGAGCCGAAGTTCGAGCTGGGTGGTGGCGCTGAACTTTCCTACGGCAATTATAATGCCGTTGTAGCGCGCGCCGATGTCAATCTGCCGATCAGCGACACGCTGGCCGTTAGCGTGGCAGGCAATCTCAACAAGCGTGACGGTTATATTTTCGACGGAGGTTTCAATGGCCGCACCAATGAGCGTGACCGTTGGGGCGTTCGCGGACAGATGCTGTTCAAGCCATCGGACAATTTCAAGGCGCGGTTGATTGTCGACTATGACAAGATCGATGAAATTTGCTGTGGCGTCGGCAACGTTGTCGACGGGCCGACGGGAGCAGTGGTACGCCTGTTGGGTGGACGACTGGATAGCGGCAATCCGAACAGCTACCGCGTGTTTACCAATTTCCCTTCGACCAACGATATCGAGAATTACGGTATATCGCTGCAGACCGATACGGCACTTGGTGCATTTGACCTGACGACGATCAGCGCCTACCGCGCCGTCCGCACCGACACCAACGCCGACTCCGATTTCACCAGCGCCGATCTCATTGGCCGCAATCGCGGCACCAACGAAATCGATACCTACACTTCAGAAGCGCGGATTGCATCGAACTTTGATGGCGCCTTCAACTTCCTGCTCGGTGCGTTCTATTTCCACGA
>JBBRCT010000032.1:0-11194 GCA_038204585.1 Sphingomonadales bacterium | reverse complement strand
TCCCGGGCAGGAAATCCCGCTCAAAGCCCGTCAAATACGACAAGCGACGATACAAAAGCCGCAACAAGATCGAGATCATGTTCGGTCGCATCAAAGACTGACGGCGCGTCGCAACACGCTACGACAGGTGCCCAACCGTCTGCCGTCGCTCTCGCCGCCACCGTCCTGTTCTGGCTATGAGTCCTAAGCCTAGTGAGCGACAGCTTTATAATGGCGCTCTACAGGTCGTGGAACAAATTCGCCCAAAGCCTAACGACGTTGTTCTCAGCTATGGCGAAGCGTCATGGTTCGAGCCGACTTTCGATCCAGCGCTGGTCAGGATTAATGGCGGGAGCCGCTTGACGGGCGAGTATCTGCCGAGGTTCCATTATCTGACATGGCGAGCCTTCGAGGCACTGGGCGTGCGGCCACAGGCGGGGCAACTTCCAGTATGGCCAGCGTAGGGCCGCTGGCTGTGCGGCACGCGGGCTATCAGCAGCGCCACCCTGTACCAATTACCGGATGGCTACAGTCGGTTTGTCCGAGCTGTCTGGTCGCGTGATGCCCAGTGTCCGGTCCGACGGTTCCAGCATTTTTGCAAGGGTCGCCTCTTCACCGATGGTCGACAGCCTGCGCAACATTAATGTCTGATTGCAGCACGCAAGCGAGAAACGCGACACGCCGCCACTGTTTTAGAAACACATGTGGCGGCGCACGCCGTGGTTCAGGCAGCCATAGATTGCTTTGTAATACTCGGGATCGGTCAAGGCTCCGCTCTCAGGTCAGCATGCTGTCAGGTGCTGACCCATTGTTAGGGCAGTGCCCGTTTTGATAGCCTGTCAGCCGGCGTCTTGTTCCGCCATCGCTATAAGCAGTGCTATTTCAAGCTTATGGGTGCCGCGCTTGATCGTCCATTCGACAGCACCGCTGACGACAGGGAGCGGGGCGCCGTCGAGCAGCGCCACCGGTTGCTCGCCGGGCTGTGTGCGCCGAACTCGAATGAGATATTCGGCATCGCCAAGCCGCAGCGTTACCTCGATAGCCGGCCAGGAAAGCGGCAAACACGGCGCAAGGCGGAGTTGCTCACCACGACGCTGCAGACCGATTATGCCCTCGATGCCGGCGCGGAACATCCAGCCGGCAGCGCCGGTATACCAAGTCCAGCCGCCGCGCCCGGCGTTGGGTGCCACCGAATAGACATCCGCCGCGACGACATAAGGTTCGACACGGTAATGCGCCGCTGCTTGCGGATTGCGTGCGTGATTGATCGGATTAAGGAGATCGAACAGATCGACGGCGCCGTCGCCATCGCCCATCCGTGCCGAAGCGAGAATCGTCCACATTGCGGCATGGCTGTATTGCCCGCCATTTTCACGCAGGCCTGGTGGATAGCTGCGGATATACCCCGGGTCGTGCGACGTGGTGTCGAACGGCGGCGTGAACAGCTTCACCAGCCGCGCGTCATGATCGACGAGGTGGCGGCGCATCGATGCCATGGCGGCGACCTGACGCTCGGGTGCTGCTGCGCCGCTCAAAACCGCCCAGGTCTGGGCTATCGAGTCGATCTGGCATTCGTCGCTATCTTTTGAACCCAGCCAGGTGCCGTCATCATAGGTGGCGCGCCGATACCATTCGCCGTCCCAGGCCTCGGCCTCGATTGCCACCGCCAGTCCCTTGGCATGTGCCCGCCAGCGCTCGGCGCGCTCGGGCTCGCGCACATGCGCGATCGGCGCAAAGCGATCGATGGCGTGAATGAGGTGCCAGCCAAGCCAGACGCTCATGCCCTTCCCGCCTTCGCCGACGCGGTTCATGCCGTCGTTCCAATCGCCGCCGCCGATCAACGGCAAGCCCAGCGACCCTGCCATGGCTATCGACTGATCGAGCGCCAGCGCGCAATGTTGATAGAGCGAGGGTGTATCGGCGCTTGTTCCGGGCAGGAAGAAGGCGTCATGCTCGCCCGGCGCGAGCAATGGTCCTTCGAGAAAAGCGATCGGCGTGTCAAGAATGGCGGCATCACCCGTCGTGTCGACATAATCCGCAACCGAAATTGCCAGCCAGCCGCGGTCGTCTGAAATCCGCGTCCGCACCCCGCGGCCGCTTTCGGGCAGCCACCAATGCTGAACGTCACCCTCCCGAAACTGGCGCCCGGCCGCGCGCAACAGATGCGGCCGCACCAGATCGGGGCGGGGCAGCAAGAGCGCGCCGCCATCCTGCAACTGATCCCGAAAACCATAGGCGCCACTGGCCTGATAAAAGCCGGCGCGGCCCCAGACGCGGCATCCAAGCACCTGATAGAGCAGCCAGCCGTTGAGCATGATGTCCATGGCACGATCTGGCGTCCGAACCTCGACAGTGCCCAGCGTTATCCGCCAATGCTCGACCGTTCTGGCCAGTTCGGCGTCGAGATCGCGGCCGCGCCATTCATGGATCAGGGATCGCGCTGATGTGCGATCTGCGGCCTGTCCGACGGTCCAGACGATTTCGCAGGATTCGCCCGCCGCCAGAGTGACCTCGGTGGACAGGGCTGCACAGGGATCGAGCCCTGCACCACATGCGCCCGATAGCGGCGTATCATGCAGCAAAGCTAGCGGTGCTGCGATGCTGCCGCCCTGTCCAATGAACGCCGCGCGGTCGCACGTCCAGTTCGTTTGCCGGCCGTCGAGATCGGCAAAGGCGATGCGGGAGCCGGTTTCGGGATCGAAGGGATTGCGCGCCAGCAACGCCCCGGTGTCGTCGTCATGCTCGGTGACGATGTGCGCTGCCGTTTTAGCTCGGACCTGCCCGAGCACCCATTCGGCATAGCCGGTCACGACCAGCGTGCGCGGCGCGTCCGACAGGTTTCGCAGCGTCAACCGCGCCAGCCGCAACGGCGCATCGAGCGGCACATGGACGAGCAAATCGCTTTCGATCTCGTGCGCCACGGCATGATAACGTGTGTAGCCAAAGCCATGCCGGGTGATCCGCGCCCCGGCTGCTCCCGCTGGCGCTGCCGTTGGCGACCAGAGCTGGCCACTATCCTGGCAGCGGATATACAAGGCATCCCCCGGCGGATCGGCGACGCTATCGTTGGACCAGGGCGTCAGCTGGTTTTCACGGGCGTTGCCCGACCACATCGCGCCCAAAGCGTCGGCGCTGGCGTGGCAGCCGAAATCCGGATTGGCGATAACGTTGATCCACGGCGCCGGCGTTGTCGCGCGCCCGTGCAGGATCATCGCATATTCGCGACCATCGGCATGAAACCCGCCAAAGCCGTTCCAGAACTCCAGCGCCGTCTCACGCGGCAGAACGGGATCGGGCGGCCGACCGGGCCGCAGTGGCGAGGGAGAGGGGCGAGCAGCGGCTTGCTCACGCGGCGGTGCAGCACCTGGCATTTCGATCCGCTGCAACAGTCGGCGCAGGCTGCCGCGCTGGGCGAGCAATTCCACCCGCGAGAGTGCTCGCAGCGTTGCCACCTGAGGATCCAGCATAAGGTCGCTGCGCAGACGGTATATTCGGCCGCGCACCCCCGGTGGTGCCGGCCGTGCCCGCACCACTCGCACTGCATCGTCGATGGCATTCTGCAAATCCTGAATATACGACGCCTTGCGCTCGTTGAGAATGACAAGATCGAACGCCAGATAACGCGCCTGAAGAAATTCGAAAGCCTGGAGCATATCTTCAACAAGCCCGATATCGCGCGGATCATCGATGCGCACTATGACGATCGGCAGATCGCCCGAAATACCGTGTACCCATAGCGCCGATTGGGGGCTCGCTGCTGCAGCAACAATATCTGCGGGCGGTGCCAGAGCTGTTCCCGCATTGACGATATGGGCTGCGAGCCGCTGGTAATCGGCGGCGTCGCCGGGATCGAGGCCGAGAAACCGCTGCTCGATCTGGGCCTGGGTCCAGGCGCCAACTTGCGCCCGGTCATAGGCATTGGGGTCGCGGTGCCGTTCAACCGCAGCCATCAGCGCGGCGCGTGATGCGGCGGCAATCGTCCAGAATGCCACCCGCACCGTCTCGCCCGGCGGCACCAGCAGCGGCGCGCGCAGCACCAGCATCGGATCGAGCACCGTGCCGGCATGGCCTTTTAGCTCGCCTTCAAGGCCGATCGGATCAGCCGTTGACCGTCCGCGCCCGATAAAGGCGCTCCGATCGGTCTCCCAATTGACTGGCGCTGTTGTTGTACCCTCAATGACGGCAAGGTGTGCCACCCAGATTGACGGATCATCGGCGCCGCGCGGCCGCCGGTGCGCGACCAGCACGCCACCGGGCAGCGCCTCGGTCTCGATAAACATCCGCGCAAAAGCTGGATGCGCGATGTCGGTCGACTGCGCGCCCAGCGTCAGCTCGATGGCCGATGTCAACACAATCTGCCGTGCCACGCTGCCGCGATTGGAAACCGACACTCGCCGCACTTCGGCATCGTCTTCAGGCGAGATCAACACGTCGGTCGTCGTCGTCAGCGTATTGTCGCTGCGATGAAACTCGGCCCGTCCTTCAGCAAAAATCGCGGTATAGTCGCTCGGCTGCGGGCCCATCGGTGCCAGAGTCGTGCTCCACGACCGACCCTCTGCTGTGTCGGTGACATAAATCCATGATCCATGCCCCTGCACCACCGGATCCTCGCGCCAGCGGTTGATCGCCAGCCCCTGCCAGCTGCTCCGCCCCGCGCCCGCGCTGGTCAGCAGCACCGAATAGCGCCCGTTCGACAGCAGATGGACGGGATGCACGGCCTCTGTCCGGGTGCCATAGCTGCGGCTGGTTCCTATTGCCGCTGGCCGATCGGTTGCGGCGACCACTGCTTCCTCGGCACGCGGGTTGAATGTCCCGACACCGCGCGGCACGCGTTCGTGGAGCAGAAGTGCTGTTGCCCGGATCATCGGTTCAGCATGAAAGGCGGCACGCAACCGGCCGCCATCGAGCATGTTTGAGATCGCCAGCAGGGCCATGCCCTGATGATGCGCCATATAACTGCGCACGACCGCATGACGGGTGCCCGCGGGCAGCCGCGCCGGCGTGAAATCGATGGCCTCGTAAAATCCATAGTCGCCGCGCCCGCCGATGGCTTCCACCGCGTCAAGATTGGCCAGCGCCGCCGATGCATCGACCATCGTTGCCAGACCTGTTGCGTAGGGCGCGATGACGAGATTTTCGCTCAAGCCGCGTTTCAACCCCAACCCCGGAACGCCGAAATTGGAATATTGATAGGTCTGCTCGGGATCGCGGGCATTATACCCCGATTCCGATATCCCCCACGGCACCCCGGCCTCGCCCGCATAATGGCGCTGCCGCGCCACGACCAGCCGGTTTGACGTTTCGAGCAGGCTGCCGTCCGGCGCGCGCATCACCAACGACGGCATCAGATATTCGAACATCGACCCCGACCAGGAAATCAGCACCGACGCATCGGCGACCGCCGTCGCGCTGCGCCCCAGGCGGGACCAGTGCTTTGCCGGAACATCGCCCTTGGCGATGGCAAACAGGCTGGCCAGGCGCGCTTCGGAAGCGAGCAGATCATAGCAGCTTTCGTCACGCCGGTTGTCGGCTTGCGACCAGCCGATCGACAGCAGCATTCGCGCCGGATCGACAAGAAAGGCGAAATCCATGGCCAGCGCCATCGCGCGCGCTGTCACCGCAATAGCTTCGGCACGCGCGGCACTTGCTGCATCGGTCCAATCGCCGACCATATTGGCCAGCGTGATCAGATGTCCCGCCAGATTGCCACTATCGACCGCCGACACATAAGGCGGATCGAGCACCCTCAGATCACGGGTGTCGTACCAATTATAGAGATGCCCGCGATACTTCGCCATCCGGGCCAGCGTTGCAAAGGTCGCTTCCAGCCGATCAAGAGCTGCTTCAGGCGTCAACCAACCGCGCTCACGCGCTGTTGCGACCACGAGCAGATAGAGCCCGATGTTGGTCGGCGATGTACGCCCGGCAACTACCGGGACCGGCACCTCCTGCATATTGTCGGGCGGCAGGTGGTTATGGTCTGCCGTCACATACTCAGTGAAGAAGCCAAAGGTCTGACGCGCCACCGCTTCGAAGCGGGCGCGCTCGGCGGCGGTCAGCCGCGGCGCCGTGGCCACGGGCTGCGGGCGGCTCAACCACCACGCCGCAGCCGGTGCGAGCATCCACGCCAAAAGCAATGGCAGCACGAGGGGCCAAACAGCCGGATCGCGCCAGAATGCCAGTGCCGACACGACCAGCGCCAAAACCACCGATTGCCCCATGAACCAGTATAGCTGAACAAGGCCGGGATCGGGCGCAGCACTTGCCGACGCCGCCGTCGTCCATTCAAGCAAACGTCGTTGCACCACTAGCCTAAACAGCGTCCGTGTCATCGCATCGACCATCCGGATCGCCTGGTCTGCCACAGTCATCAATTGCAGTGCGACATGACTGAAGGCGGTTTTCACCTCGCCAGCGATAATGCGCAGGTGCGCACGGAGCATCACATCGCGTCGGCGCGGTGACACCAGTAGCGACGGCAGCGGCAGCAGCGGCGGAATTGCTACCAGCGCTACCACTGCCAGAGTCCAGGCCAGCCCGACAGGCAGCGGCATGAACCAGCCGCCGAGCAGCGCCACGACGATGGCCGGCGCCGCCAGCGACCGCCGCAGATTGTCGAGCATCTTGGCGCGTCCCGATCCCGGCAACTGGTCCACGGACGTCCGCCCACGACCGAAAATCCATGGCAGCAACTGCCAGTCGCCGCGGACCCAGCGATGCTGGCGCCGCACAGCCGCATCGTAACGCGTCGGAAAATCCTCGACGACTTCGACATCGGAGATCAACCCGGCGCGGGCAAAAGTTCCCTCGAACAGATCATGGCTCAACATGCTGTTGTCGGGCACACGTCCCGCTAGCGACGCCATGAAGCTATCGACGTCGTAAATGCCCTTGCCAGTGAATGACCCTTCACCGATCAGATCCTGATACAAGTCCGAGGCTGCTGCAGCATAAGGATCGATTCCCGCCGGCCCGCCGGCCAGCGCTTCAAACCGTGTTTGCCCACGCCCTGTGGGCAGCGCGATAGTGACGCGGGGCTGCATGATGCCATAGCCCCCGACTACACGCCGCATATCGACATCGAAGCGTGGCCGATTGAGCGGATGCGCCATCTTGCCGATCATCCGCCGCGCGGTGCCCAGCGGCAGCTGCGTATCAGCATCAAGGGTGATCACGAAGCGCACCCCTTCCGGCACCGCCGGCGATCCGCCATCGGCATCGACATATGATGTATTGGTGGCGCCGCGCAGCAGGCGGTTGAGCTCGTGGAGCTTGCCGCGCTTGCGCTCCCACCCCATCCACACGCCCTCGGATGGATTATACTGGCGCCGCCGGTGAAGGAACATGAAGCGCGGCGCGCCAGACGCGACGGGATAGCGCGCGTTCAGCGCCGCCACTGCGGCCCGTGCCCGCTCGAGTTGCGCTGCCTCATCGATCAAGCTCTCGCGGTCGGCATCGGCAAAGTCCGATAGCACGGCATAATACACCTCTGTCTCGCGCGTCGCGAGGTGATGGACCTCAAGATTGCCGATCTCTTCGCGTATACGGTTGTCACCGCCCATTAGCACCGGCACGACCACCAGCGTTCGCTGCCCGGCGCCGATGCCGTCATCGAGTTCGAGCGCCGGAATGATCCGGGGCGGCAACAGCGTCGCCATCGCCCGGTTGACGACCGCTGTCGCCGTTTCGGTCGCCACGACCAGCAGGGCCGGCACCATCACCATCAAAAGCCACCACCGCTCCCCGTCCAACGCCGCGAGCGGCATCCACGTCAGCAGCAGCGCCAGTGTCATGATCAACGTGATGTAAAGCGGAATGCCGCCGCGGCGCAGCCGGCGCGTCAGCCGGGTTCCAACCTGCGGTACATAGCTAATTTCAGCTTCAAGTTGGGCTCGTTCAGAACCGATCAAGAACACGCCGGGATCAGTGTCGGCGGCATTTTCGGTCTTTTGCCTCGCCGCCAGCGCCAACGCAATTTTCGCGATGTTATCCTCGGTATAGTCCGATCCGCGCGAAAGCTCTTCCAGAGCGTTACGGTAAAGATTGCGTGACGGGAAATCCATTGCGGCGAAATCACTGCCATCACGAAGCACACCGTCGGCGAGGCTCAAGGCCTCTACCATGACGCCCCAATCCGCCTCAGCGACCGCGCGCATCGCTATGATGACGTTGCGGATCGATGCTGTCGAAGCGATCAGTGCCGTCTGCGCCGCAGCATCAACCTCGGGAATCACCTGCCCAAGCTCCCGGACATGCGCTTCGAGCCAGCGCCGCGAGAGTTCGCTGCGGGTATCGACATCACGCAATCGCAGCGCCAGTTGGCTTACGAATGCCGGCGACAGCGCTGCGCCAGCATCGGTGATAATGCTCAGCGCTGCTGCATCGCTGGCGGCCGCAAACACCGCATCGGCGAGCGTGTCGGCTCGGGTGCGATCATGCTCATCGGCGATTGCCAGATCTGCCAGCCGGCGCAGATTTTCGACAAGCACAAGCTGCAGCGAGATGGCCAGCGCCCATAGCTCGCCGATCGTCAGCCCGGATATCTCTTGATAGGCCGCGACAAAGCGACGGAACCTGTGTTCATCGAACTGGCTGTCGCTATGCGCCACATAGGCCCATGCAATCCCGAATACACGCGGCAGCCCTGTCAGCGGCCCGCTGCTCAGAGTCGGCAACTGCCGGTAGAAATCGGGCGGCAGATCGTCAATGATCTTGCGGATCTGTTTTTCGACGATGTGATAATTGTCGATCAGCCACTCCGCCGCTGGCGCAATCGGCCGCTCAAGCTCAAGCGCCTGCGCCGTCTCACCATATGTGCGCGCCAGTGCGGCGGCGTTGGCGTCGAGCCGAACCAGCAGTTCTCGTGATCTTTCTATCCCCGCTTCGCTGGGCTGCGCGCGCGCCAGGGATCGGCCATGATCGTCAAGCCGCTCGTTCCCGAACAGCTCGGCACGCACGGGCCAGGGATCCGCCCAAATCCCATGCGTTAACCGCGACCGACCAAACAAGCTTGTGGCGCCCTCGAACCAAAATTTCTTCGCTGCCACTAATTCCAGCCTTTACAATGGCCTTCCCACATTGGGTCGACACACGGACGCTACACGCATAGCCGCGTCAGACGTAACTTTTAATCACTCACGCTTAATTACAGCCAACGAAATCGAAAATGACTGGCCATGTGAACAAAGCCGAACCTGCGTCTCGGTCATTGATTCAAGGCTGTCTTTTGGAGGCAGCATCGGGCGAACAGGTTAGTGTTCGTGATGACAATTGGCGCTGATTGGACCGCTGTTGCCGTCCGAGCGTGGTCGAGGGTACTGAGCTGCAGATAACAATCTGCCTTACTACTAGGGCGTGGGATGGATAACACGATTAGGTGTGCAATGGCGCCTGCTTCCGAATGAATATGGCAAGTGGAAAAGCGCCTTTCGGCTTTATCGGCACTGGATCGAGACGGGCGTGTTCGATGACATGCTGGAGACGCTGGCCGAGATAGTGCCGCCCGATATTAGCGCCGGCATGATCGATAACACGGTGATCCAGGCACATCATTGTGCCTTCGTGATAAAAAGGGGGGATGAAGAGGACGAAGGGTCTGGCCGGTCGCGCGGTGGTTTTTACCACCAGGCTTCGCGTCCGCTGCGAAGGGCGCTGCGCTCAATACTGCTTGGCTGGCGGACATGGTTGATCGAATCATAAATTTGTTTGGCGGTGCCGCAAAAGCCATGGTTCTGCGGAGCTGAAAGAGGGGCTTGCCCGCAGGCTATTGCTCGATACGGCGCAAAGTGCGGGGAGCGATATACGTCCAGCTTCAAATATTGACACTTCAGTCGTTCACGCCGCCCTTTGTTTCAGACATACGTATGTAGACGATGAGTGAAAGCCCGATTGTGGCCGCTACATACCAATAGAATCCGCGCTCGATCCCCCAGCTTTTGAACGAGAGCGCGATGTATTTGGCGGTGCCTCCGAAAACCGTGTTTGCGAGCGCATAAGGCAGCGCCACGCCAAGTGCGCGAATGTTGGCGGGGAAAAGCTCGGCTTTCACCACAGCGTTGATCGAGGTGTAGCCTGTGACTATGACAAGCGCTGCGAGGACGAGCAGAAACGCTTGAAACGAGTTGTCCACGGTTTCCAGCGCCATGAATATGGGCACTGTGAACAACATGCCCGCCACGCCAAAACCGATGAGAAGCGGTTTACGGCCGACCCGATCCGATAGCCACCCGGCGGCCGGCTGGAGTAGCATGTAAATGAACAGTGCTGCCGCCATGATGCCAGTGGCCGTCTCACGTCCGAAGCCTGCAGAATTGACAAGGAACTTCTGCATGTAAGTTGAATATGTGTAGAAGGCGAGCGTGCCGCCAGCTGTGAGCGCTATGACGACGCCGACTTGTCGCGGATGATGAAGAAAGAGGGCCGTACCGCTCGAAGGGCGGCGATCCGTTGCGGCATTTTCAGCCTCAAACTGTGGCGTTTCGGCAAGTCGGCGGCGCAGATAGAAAACGCTGAACGCCAACAGTCCGCCGATGGCAAACGGAATGCGCCAGCCCCATTGCTCCAGCATAGCCACCGGCATTGTCAGCTGCAGAAGCAGCAGCACACTCAAAGCCAGCAATTGCCCTGCAATAAGGGTGACATATTGAAAGCTTGAGAAGAAGCCGCGATGTTCGCGCTGCGCCATTTCGGAAAGATAGGTGGCACTGGCGCCATATTCGCCGCCTACCGAAAGTCCCTGCAGCAACCGCGCAAAAAGCAGCAAGGCGGGCGCCCCGGCGCCGATCATCGCATATGTCGGCGTGACAGCGATGAGCAGCGAGCCGCCGCCCATCAACATCACTGAAAGGGTCAACCCGGACTTGCGGCCGCGGCGGTCGGCATACATGCCCATAATCCATGCCCCCAGAGGGCGCATGAGAAAGCCGACCGCAAAGATGGCGGCAGCGTTAAGCAACTGTGCGGTGCTATCGTCGGATGGAAAGAAACTCGGTGCGAAATAGAGTGTGAACGCTGAGTACACATACCAGTCATACCATTCGACCAAATTGCCAAGCGAGCCTCCGAAGATTGACCGCAACCGGCCGACCTTTACCCCGCCGTGCGGCAAATCATCGGCACTGGTTGTGGTGGAGGCAATAGTGGAGGTCATGACCGGTTCAACGATCAAGTGGCAGGATTCTGCCATCCTCACCAAAACGATTGGCCCGCATCAGCA
>JBBRCT010000031.1:0-12259 GCA_038204585.1 Sphingomonadales bacterium | reverse complement strand
CGTATCAAACGCGGTGTAACCACCAAAGCCAAGCACAAGCGGATTCTCGAACAAGCCAAGGGCTATTTCGGGCGCCGCAAGAACACCATCCGCATCGCGCGGCAGGCGGTCGAAAAGGCCGGCCAATATGCCTATCGCGATCGCAAGGTCAAAAAGCGGAATTTCCGCGCCCTTTGGATCCAGCGCATCAACGCCGCCGTTCGTGAGCAGGGCCTCACTTATGGCGTCTTCATGCACGGCCTGACGCTGACCGACATCCAGCTTGATCGCAAGGTTCTGGCCGACATAGCCATGCACGAGCCAGACACGTTCAGCGCCATCATCGCTCAGGTGCAGTCAGCGCTCGACAAGAAGCAGGTAGCGGCCTGAAATATCTGATCTGAGCGGCGTCTTGGGATTGTTTTTCACAGTCCCTGGACGCCGACTCGCGAATTTAGCCGGCTTTTTTCCCGTTTCGCAACATGCTAGACTATACTTCTTCCACTTACCAATAAGTGAAGAGATAGCTAAAAGCCGCTAGAGCAACGTCGGCTGCTGTCGTCGTCAAAAGTACTGTGGTCAGCGCAGGCGCTAGATCATTGTGATTCATCGTCGGTCTCCCATCAGCATTGCGTTGAAAATAAAACGCTTCACCGCCGCCGATGTTCCGTTGCGTCGCCACGCCCCTTTCATTTTCCCCCGTCAGCCATTACGCCGCTTCGCCATGACGACCTTGCCCACCACCGACCAGCTTCGAACCGACATCCTGTCGCAGATCGCCGCCGCCGAGCGTCTTGATACGCTCGAAGCCGTCCGCGTCGCAGCCCTTGGCAAGCAAGGCAGCGTCACAGCATTGCTTAAGACACTGGGCAGCCTTAGCCCCGATCAGCGCACCATCCAGGGTCCCATCATCAACGGCCTGCGTGAAGCCGTCGCTGCCGCACTCGCCGCCCGTAACATGATCCTTGAAGCCGCCGCCCTCGATGCAAAACTCGCGTCAGAACGGCAGGACATGACGCTCCCCGTCAGCCTCCCTCCGCAAGGCAGCATCCACCCCGTCAGCCAGGTCATGGACGAGCTCGCCGAAATCTTCGCCGACATGGGCTTCGCCGTCGCCACCGGCCCGGAAATCGAAGACGATTGGCACAATTTCACAGCCCTCAACATCCCCGAGCACCACCCGGCCCGCGCCATGCACGACACCTTCTATGTCGCCGATACCGAAGGCGCCAACCGCCCCCGCGTGCTCCGCACCCACACCTCTCCGGTGCAGATCCGCACCATGATGAACCAGCCCCCGCCCATCCGCATCATCGCCCCGGGCCGCGTCTACCGCTCCGATTCCGATGCCACCCACACGCCGATGTTCCACCAGATCGAAGGTCTGGTCATCGACAAGGGCATCACGCTGGCTCATCTGCGCTGGACGCTGGAAACCTTCATCAAAGCCTTCTTCGAAGTCGATGACGTCTCGCTGCGCTTCCGTCCAAGCTATTTTCCCTTCACCGAGCCATCGGTCGAAATCGATGTCGGCTATTCCTCCATAACCGGCAAACCGGCGGCCGCCGCAGATGTCGACAAATGGCTCGAAGTGCTCGGCTCCGGCATGGTCCACCCGCGCGTCATCTCCGCCTGCGGCCTCGATCCCACCGTCTGGCAGGGCTTTGCCTTCGGCACCGGCGTTGATCGTCTCGCCATGCTCAAATATGGCCTGACCGACCTTCGCGCTTTCTTCGATGGTGATCTGCGCTGGCTCCGTCAGCATGGCTTTGCCGCACTCGATATCCCCACGCTCTCCGCAGGCGTCTCCGCATGAAGTTCACCCTGTCCTGGCTCAAGGCGCACCTTGAAACCGCCGCCACTCTCACAGAGATCACCGACGCGCTCACCAGCCTCGGCCTCGAAGTCGAAGGCGTCGAAGACCCGGCGGCCAAACTCGCCCCCTTCATCATCGCCCAGGTCATCACCGCGACACGCCATCCGCAAGCCGATAAGTTACAAGTCCTCAGCGTAGACGCCGGAAACGGCCCGCTTCAAGTCGTCTGCGGCGCCCCCAATGCCCGCGCCGGCATGAAAGGCGTTTTCGGCCCGCCCGGCGCCTATGTCCCGGGTGCGAACATCACCCTCAAAGTCGCCGCCATTCGGGGTGTCGAATCAAACGGCATGATGTGCTCCACCCGCGAGCTGGAACTCGGCCAGGATCATGATGGCATCATCGAGCTTCCCGTAGATGCCCCTGTCGGCGCAGCCTATGTCGACTATGCCGGTCTGTCCGATCCGGTCATCGATATCGCCATCACCCCCAACCGGCAGGAATGTCTCGGCATCCACGGCATCGCGCGCGATCTCGCCGCCGCCGGCCTGGGCACCCTAATCGAACCTGACACCACGCCCATCGCCGGCCAATTCCCCAATCCCGTCGCCATCGCCACCACCGATCCCGAAGGCTGCCCGGCCTTCCACGCGCGCACCATCCGCGGCGTCAAAAACGGCCCCAGCCCCGCCTGGCTCCAGCGCTGGCTCACTGCCGTCGGTCTGCGCCCCATCTCCGCCCTCGTCGACATCACCAATTATATGAGCCAAGCCTATGGTCGCCCGCTCCACGTCTATGATGTCAGCGCCCTCAGCGGCACCCTCACCGCCCGCCGCGCCGTTGCAGGCGAGCAGGTCAACGCGCTCAACGGAAAGGCATACACCCTCGATCACACCATGACCGTCATCGCCGACGATCACCACGCGCACGACATCGGCGGCATCATGGGCGGCATCGAATCAGGCGTCTCCGAGGCCACCACCACCGTCCTCATCGAAGCCGCATGGTTCACCCCGGAGCGTATCGGCGCCACAGGCCGGGCTTTGAACATCAATTCCGATGCCCGCGCCCGCTTCGAACGCGGCGTCGATCCCGGCTTCGTCGCCCCCGGCCTTGAACTTGCCACCCGCATGGTGCTCGATCTGTGTGGCGGCGAGCCGTCAGACGTCACCCGCGCCGGCACGCTGCCGCTCACCCCAAAGGTCGTGCGCTACAATCCCGCCCGCGTCCTCGGCCTCGCCGGGATCGACGTTCCACAAGACGAACAAGTCGCCATCCTCACCCGCCTCGGCTTCACCGTCGAGCGCGGCCCCATTTGGCATGTCACCGTCCCCAGCTGGCGCCGCGACGTCGGTATGGCCGGCGCCACCGAAAGCTGGGACGGCGAGGCCGATCTCGTCGAGGAAGTCATCCGCCTCTACGGTCTCGACCGCGTCTCCTCCATCCCCCTGCCTCGCCGTGACGGCGTGGCGCTGCCCACCGCCACCCCGGCCCAGAAGCGTGAGCGCCGTCTGCGCGGCGCGCTGGCCGCCGCCGGCTTCAACGAGGCGATCACGTGGAGCTTCCTCCCCCCCGCCCAGGCTCATGCCTTTGGCGGTGCCGCGCACACTCTCGCCAATCCGATCAGCGCCGATATGGCCGCCATGCGCCCCTCGCTGCTTCCTGGCCTGCTCGCCGCCGCCGCGCGCAATTTCGACCGTGCCCAGTCCAGCGTCCGCCTTTTCGAGCTCGGCCAGCGCTATCTTGCCAGCGGGGAACACCCCAGCGCTGCCGCCATCATGGCCGGTGATGCCCGCGCGCGGGACTGGCGCAGCGGCCCCACCACCAAATTCGATGCGTTCGACGCCAAAGCTGCTGCCCTGTCAGCCCTCGCCGCCCTTGCCGTGCCCACCGACAGGCTCAACGTCCTTCCCCCCGCCGATGGCTGGTGGCATCCCGGCCGCGCCGGCCGTCTGGCGCTCGGCAAGGCCATTGTTGCCGATTTCGGCCTGCTCCACCCGAGCACGCTCGCCGCAATCGATGTGCGCGGGCCGGTCGCTGCCTTCGAGCTTTATCTCGATGCGCTGCCACCGCCGCCCAGGCGCAAGAGCGGCGCATGGGCACCCCCCGCCCTCAACCCGCTAACCCGCGATTTCGCCTTCCTCGTCGATGAGACCCTTGCCGCCGAAAGCCTTGTCCGTTCCGTTGCCGCCGCCGACAAGGCGCTCATCAGCAGCGCCCGCCTCTTCGATCGCTTCACCGGCGCCAGCCTGCCGCCCGGCAAGGTCAGCCTCGCTGTCGAAGTCACGCTGCAACCCGCCGACAAAACGCTGACCGATGCCGACATCACCGCGCTGTCCACCAAAGTCATCGCAGCAGCGGCAAAACTCGGGGCCGAGCTCCGGTCCTGAAAAACAAGAGGCCGTGGCAGCGCCACGGCCTCAAGCCAAATGGGCCTGACAGACAGCCCAAACTACATCGGCGCCGCCGGCCTCCGCGCACCCTGATAGTCCTGCTCGGTCACCGGTGAGAGCTTGATCTCCACCCGGCGGTTCTGCGCCCGGCCATCGTCAGTCGCGTTTGATGCCACCGGAAACTGCTTGCCAAAGCCGCGCGTCGCCATCCGCTGCCGGGCAATTCCCTGATAGCTCAGATAGTCCGCTACAGCCGTCGCCCGCTGCTCGGAAAGCCGCTGGTTCACAGCCTCGGTGCCCACCGAATCAGTATGGCCCGACACATCGATGAACGTGCTCGGATAAGCACCCAGCGTCTGCGCCACCTGATCGAGCGTCGGGCGAAATTCCGGCTTCACCGACGATGAGTTGAAATCAAACGTCACGCCCGATGGCATGCGCAGGTTGATCTCGTCGCCTGTCCGCTCCACCTCGATCCCCGAGCCTGCGGTGCGTTGGCGCAGCTCGCGCTCCTGCCGGTCCATATAGCCGCCCACAGCACCACCGGCGATCGCACCAATGCCGGCCCCGATCAACACTTCAGCCCGGTTGTTGCGCCCGCCGAGCAGCGCGCCGAGCAGCGCGCCAGCGCCCGCTCCCGCCGCCGCAGTCGCCGCCGGGCGGCTGACAGTGCGCTGGCCAGTGTCAGGATTGGTGGCACAGCCCGCCAGCACAAGGCTCGCTGCAAGGCTGGCAGCAAGGCTTCTGGTCATCAGTTTCGTTGTCGTCATAAGTCTCTCCCTCGTTGATGCGCCGCCTTTGCCAGCTTCTGTTTGCACCCAATATGAACAGCCCTCTTCGCAACCGCCCCAATCTCGCCTACAAAGGCAATGCGTGCCCCTGAGGCGCGCGCCACCTTTTCGGAGCCAATGCAGCCCTTTCCCTGGTTCGACGTCGCCATCATCGCGGCGCTGGTGCTGCTCAACGGCTTTTTCGCCATGTCCGAGCTGGCCATCGTGTCGGCGCGCAAGCCCCGGCTGCGCGGCCTTGCCGAGGCTGGCTATCATGGCGCCACCGCAGCACTCACCCTGGGCGAGCACCCCGGCCGCTTCCTCTCCGCCGTGCAGATCGGCATCACGCTCGTCGGCGTCGTCAACGGCGCCTATTCGGGCGCCACCCTGGCGCTGCCTGTCGGGGAGCGCCTCACCGCCTGGTTCGATGTCCCCGAAAAACTCGCCGATGAGATTGGCTTCGGTGTCGTCATCGTCCTCATCACCTATCTCTCGCTCATCATCGGGGAGCTGGTCCCCAAGCAGATCGCGCTGCGCGCGCCTGAAAAGCTCGCCTGCATCGTCGCCCCCATCATGGTCGTCATCGCCCGCATCGCCACCCCGGCGGTGTCAGCGCTGCAATATTCCACCGCCACGGTGCTGCGGCTGTTCGGCCCTGCCAATGATGATAATAATCAGGTCACCGAGGCCGAACTGCGGTCGGTGATGCAGGACGCCGAAACAGCCGGTGTCATCGAAGCCGATGAGCGCGCCATGATCAGCGGCATCATGCGCCTCGCTGATCGCCGGGTGCGCGGCGTCATGACTCCGCGCGGCGATGTCGATTGGCTCGATGCCGATGCCCCCGAGGCCGAGATCCGCGAAAAACTCAGCACCACCCAGCACACCCGCCTGCCGGTCGCGCGCGGTACAGTCGATGACATCATCGGCGTCATACAGGCGCGGGATATAGTGCAGGCGCTCATCGAAGGCCGCCCGCTCGATATCGCCGCGCTGGCCCGCCCCGCCCCCGTCATCCCCGATGTCATCGATGCCGTCGATGCGCTGGGCAGCTTGCGCTCCGCCAGCATCCCGATGGCGCTGGTCCATGATGAATACGGCCATTTCGAAGGCATCGTCACCCCGGCCGATCTGCTCGCCGCCATCGCCGGTGCCTTCGCCTTCGATACTGATGACGCCGATGAACCATCAATCGTCGAACGCGAAGACGGGTCGCTGCTGCTCGCGGGCTCGCTCCCCGCCGATGAAATGGCCGAGCGTCTCGGTCTGTCACTCCCCGAAGACCGGGATTATGAGACCGTCGCCGGCTTCGTCCTCGCCCAGCTCCGCCATCTCCCCGAAACCGGCGAAATCTTCCGCGATGGCGGCTGGCAGTTCGAAGTCATCGACATGGACGGCCGCAAAGTCGACAAGGTCCTCGCCGTCGTCCTCATCCCCGACGAAGAGTAATCACCTCGTCCAGGTTTTGGCGCCCATAATCACGCCCCCAATTTCCGCGCCTGCGCCAGCGCCAGATCGGCCAGCGCCTCCACGCCCTCAGCCATCTTCTTGGCATGCGCCGATGTCGCCGTCCCGCGCACCACCCGCCCCTTGATGCCATGCACAATCCCGGCCAGCCGAAACAGATTATACGCCACATAGAAATCAAGATTGGCAATTCCGCTGCGTCCCGTCCGCGCACAATAGGCCGCCACATACTCAGCCTCGCCCGGAAGACCGAGGGCATCCAGATCGCGGCCCAGCAGGCCGGTCGTGGTTTCGGGCGGCATCCGGTAGATCATCAGATGATAGGCAAAATCAGCGAGCGGATGCCCCAGCGTCGATAGCTCCCAGTCCAGCACCGCCAGCACCCGCGGCTCGGTCGGATGGAAGATCATGTTGTCACAGCGATAGTCGCCGTGCACCACGCTCACTTCCTCGCCCGGCGGAATATTCGCCGGCAGCCATTCGACCAGCCGGTCCATAGCCGGCACCCGCCCGGCATCAACATCCTCAACATATTGCTTCGACCACCGCCCGATCTGCCGCACGAAATAATTGCCCGGCTTGCCATAGTCGGCCAGCCCAGCCTTCTCGACATCGATCATGTGCAGCTGCGCCAGCGTCGCGTTCATCGCATCAAAATGCGCCGCCCGCCCGGCCTTGGGCACATCGGGAAAGCTAGTGTCCCAGACAATCCGCCCGTCCACACAGTCCATCACATAAAACCAGGTGCCGATCACACTCTCGTCAGTGCACAGCCCGAATGTCCGCGCCACCGGAAAGCCTTGCCCATACAGCGCTGTAATCACGCGATATTCGCGGTCCACAGCATGCGCCGACGCCAGTAATTCCCCCGGCGGCTTGCGGCGCAGCACATAATTGCGGCCCGGCGTCAGCAGCTTGTAAGTCGGGTTCGACTGCCCCCCCTTGAACTGCTCCACTGTCAGCGGCCCGGCAAAGCCCTCGACATGGCCCGCCATCCATTGTTCCAGCCGCGCAAGATCAATCTCCTGCCCGGCGCGCACCTCGCTGGTCCCTGAAAATTGTGTCTGGCGATCGATAGTTCCGGTCATTCTCAATCCCCGACGTCAGGCAGTGACGCTGCCCTGCTATTGCCCGATATCCCGCCGGAAGAAGCCGCCCGGCCAGTCGATCTTCGCCACCGCCGAATAAGCCCGCTCGCGCGCCGTCGCCGCATCACCGCCCCTGGCGCTCACCGCCAGAACCCGGCCGCCCGTGGCAATCAGTTCGCCCTCCGAATCGCGCCGTGTGCCTGCATGAAAAACCACAGCCCCTGTCGCCTCGGCCTCGGCAAGCCCCTTGATCACAGTCCCGGTGCGCGGCGCTTCAGGGTAGCCCTTGCTCGCCATCACCACCGTCACCGCCGTATCCGCAGACCAGCGCACCGGCGCCGACGCCAGCCGCCCCTCAGCACAGGCCAGCAGCACCTCGGCCAGATCGCAGTCGAGGCGCAGCATCATCGCCTGTGTCTCCGGGTCGCCAAAGCGAACATTATACTCGATCAACATCGGCCCCTCGCGGGTCAGCATCAGCCCGGCATAGAGCATCCCCTGAAATGGCGTGCCCGCCTCGCGCATCGCCGCCAGCGTTGGCTCGATGATCGCCTTGACCGCCCGGTCCTGCAGCGTATCCGACAAGTCGGGTGACGGCGTAATCGCCCCCATCCCGCCAGTATTGCCGCCCTTGTCGCCATCGAACGCCCGCTTATGGTCGCGCGCCGAAGCCCAGATCTGCATCGATGCCCCGTCGGACAACACAAAAAGGCTGGCCTCCACGCCTTCCATAAACTGCTCGACAACCACCGGACCCTGAATCAGCGCAAGTGCTGCCAGCCCTTCCTCGTTCGAATCAGCAACAGTCACACCTTTGCCCATCGCCAGCCCATCGGCCTTCACCACCACCGGCAGCGGATGCACCGCCACATAATGATGCGCCTCGGTCGCCGACGCAAAACGCCGATAGGCCGCGGTCGGAATCCCGGCGCGCGCACAAAGATCCTTGGTAAATCCCTTTGATCCCTCCAGCCGCGCCGCCGCCTGGCTCGGCCCGACCACCGGCACCCCGGCAGCGCGAAGCGCATCCGAAACCCCGTGGACCAGCGGCCCCTCCGGCCCGATCACCACCAGCCCGATTTTCTCGGCGAGCACATAGTCGACAACCGCCGCAGGGTCCTCAATCGCCAGCGTCTCCTGCCGCTCGGCCACCGCCGCAATCCCGGCATTGCCCGGCGCACACACCAGCCGCCGCACAAGGCTGCTCTGCTTCAGCTTCCAGCACAGCGCATGTTCGCGCCCGCCACTGCCCAACACCAGAATATCAAGATCACACGCCATGCCCGACCCTACCCCGCCGCCGCGCGCCACGAAAGACCCAAACACGGCTCCACCCTGTCAGGCCCCCTTTTTCTTGTCGTCGCTTTCCCCTATCCAGCCTCCATGGAGAACACGCCCGAATATTCGGTCAGCGAGCTTGCCGGCGCCCTCAAGCGCACGGTCGAGACGACGTTCGGCCTCGTTCGCGTCAAGGGCGAGCTGTCGGGCTTCAAGCGCGTCGCCTCGGGGCATTGCTATGGCGCGCTCAAAGATGCTGATGCCCTTATCGATCTCGTCATGTTCAGCCGCAGCGCCGCCACCCTCAGCTTCCGCCCGGAAGACGGTATGGACGTCGTCGTCACCGGTAAGCTCACTACCTATCCCGGCCGCTCCAAATATCAGATCATCGTCGAGCGTATGGCGCCCGCCGGCGTCGGCGCACTCCTCGCGCAGATCGAGGCCCGGCGCCTCAAGCTCGCTGCCGAAGGCTTGTTCGACGCCGCTCGCAAAAAGCCGCTGCCGCACATCCCCCAGGTCATCGGCATCGTCACCTCGCCCACAGGGGCTGTCATCCGCGATATCCTGCACCGCCTTGCTGATCGTTTCCCCCGGCACGTCCTCGTCTGGCCCGTCGCCGTTCAGGGCGACGCCGCCGCCGCTCAGGTTGCCAACGCCATCCGCGGCTTCAACGCGCTTCAGCCCGGCGGCAAAGTCCCCCGTCCCGATCTCATCATCGTCGCCCGAGGCGGCGGCTCCATCGAAGATCTCGCGGCCTTCAACGAGGAAATTGTCGTCCGTGCCGCCGCCGCCAGCCAGATCCCGCTGATCAGCGCCGTCGGCCATGAAACCGACACCACCCTCATTGATTATGCCGCTGATTGGCGCGCCCCCACCCCAACCGCCGCCGCCGAACGCGCCGTCCCCGTCCGTGCCGAACTCACAGCCCAGGTCGCCACACTCGCAGCCCGTCTGGCGCAGGCGTCGGCGCGCGCTATGGTTCAGCGCACCGAGCGCAGCCACAGCCTCAGCGCCCGCCTGCCGCCCCCACGCCGCCTGCTTGAGCTTCCCGCCCAGCGCCTCGATGATCTCTCGGGCCGCCTGCCGCGCGGCCTGAGTGCGGCGCGCAGTAAAAGTGCCGCCCGCCTCAGCCACACCGCCGGCGCCCTCCGTCCAGCCCTGCTTCAGACGCGCATCCGTAGCGCCAGTGATGCGCTCGCCGCCGCCGGCCTGCGCCCCCGCCTCCTCGCCGCCCGCACCGACTCCGCCAGTCAGCGCCTCGCCGCGGCCGCCCGCCTGCTTGCCTCGCTCGGCCCGGAGGCTGTGCTGTCGCGCGGTTATGCGCTGGTCCTCGATACGCAGGGCCGGCTCATCGCCTCCGCCGCGTCGGCCCGCGCCCAGCCCCGCCTCACCCTGCGCTTCGCCGATGGTGAGGCGCCAGTTCAATCCCTCACATCGCATCCCCCCACATCGCTACCCCCGACATCACAACCAAGGCTCCTCTAGATGCTCTTCGCCACCGGCCGCCTCGCCCAGCTCAAATATCTGTCCGGCTCCTTCGAGGTGCTCGCCCGAGGTGATCATGTCGTCTGCGCCGTCAGCGGCCGGCAGATCCCGCTGGAAAGCCTGCGATACTGGAGCCACGAGCGGCAAGAGGCCTATGCCACCGCCGACATCGCCTCCAACCGATATGCCGAAATGCGCGCGCGCGGCGAAATCTGAGCAGAGTCTTACCGAAGCATTGAATTCACACAGTCACAGTGTGTCAGAGCTGCAACAGTCCTGTTTCAAATCGATGACCAACGCGTTGCCGCATTGCCTGCGCCGTAACATTATAACTAAGAGCCCCCCATGCGCTGGCTTCTGGCTGGTGTTGTCAATTCAATCTTCCGGCTCAAACCGGTCGACACAGGGGAAACCTTATGATCACTTCCACCATCCGTGAGCGTCTGCTCGCCTCCACCGTTCTCGTTGGTGTCGCCCTCATCGGCGCCACCCCGGCCTTCGCGCAGCAGGTCGCTGCCGCTGATGATGTCGCTGAAGAAGCCATCGTCGTCACCGGCTCGCGCATCTCGCGTCCCAACCTTGAAGCCGCCAGCCCGGTTAATGTCATCGGTGAAACCGAAATTCAGCTGCGCCAGGCGCAGACCGCAGAAGAACTTCTGCGCGATCTACCGGGTGTGCGTCCCGCCATCGGGCCCGGCGTCAACAACGGCTCCAACGGCTCGGCCACCATCGATCTTCGCGGTATCGGCACCAACCGTACCCTGGTTCTCCTCGATGGTCGCCGTATCGTTCCTTTCGGTCTCGATGGCGTCGTTGATACCAACGTCATCCCCATCGCGCTGACCACCCGCGTCGATGTCCTCACCGGCGGCGCATCCACCGTCTATGGTGCCGATGCCGTCGCCGGCGTCGTCAATTTCGTCACCAAGCGTGATTTCTCGGGCGTCGATTTCAGCAGCGGTTATCGCATCACCGAGCGTGGTGACGGTGCCAGCTTCCGTGCCGATCTGACCATCGGTGGTAATTTCGCCGAGGGTCGCGGTAACGCCGTGCTGTCAATGGGTTACACCAACACCGAAGCCCTGAATCAGGATGAGCGTCCGTTCGGCGAGGTCGCACTCAGCTCAGCAAATGGTCTGCCTCAGGGCTCGACCACCGGCGTGCCAACCTTTATTGCAGCCCCTGCCATCCCCGGTATCACAGATGGTTCTTTCGGTTCGCAGATCAATCCTGCCACAGGTTCGTTTATCCCTGGCACTCAGGCCAATCTGTACAATTTCAATCCTGACAACCTCTATCAGACTCCGCTTGAGCGCTATTCGCTTTACGGGTCGGCCCGGTATGAAATCACCGATAATATCGAAGCCTATGCCACCGGCTTTTTCACGCTCAATAAGGTCCAGACCTTGGCGGCGCCGTCGGGAACGTTCGGCAACACCTTCCGTGTGCCGCTGTCCAATCCCTATCTCGGCGCCGGTGCAGCGCAGCAGCTCTGCAATTCATTCGGCACCTTCGTATCCGGCACCGGCGTAACCAGCGCGCCTAACGTCACCCCCGGCGTGCCCGCCTCCGGCGGCAACCCTGCCCGACCGCCTGTCTTGAACTCGCCTGCGCTCACAGCGGCGCAGTGCAATGCTGCCCGGACCGCCACCAACCCGGGTTCGGCTGATTATCAGGAAGTGTCGATGGCCATCCAGCGCCGCTTCACCGAATATGGTCCGCGCTTCAACAATTGGGACACGACAACATTCCAGCTTCAGATGGGCCTGCGCGGTAACGTGTTCGGTGATCTGAAGTGGGACATTCTGGGGCAATATGGCGAATCGAACCAGAATCAGGCTCGCGTCAATTGGGGCAGTTTCTCCCGCGTCCAGCAGGCACTTCGTGCGACCAACACCACAACTTGCAACGATCCCGCCAATGGTTGCGTGCCGATCAATCTTTTCGGCCCCGAAGGATCAATCACGCCTGAGCAGATCGGCTTCT
>JBBRCT010000030.1:0-14094 GCA_038204585.1 Sphingomonadales bacterium | reverse complement strand
CGCTGCCCAAGCTTGGCTCGGGGAAGACCGACAAGGTGACGCTGCGCAAGCATTACCGCGATGTGCATAAAGGCTGAGGAGACGACCCATGTTTACGACCATGGTTGAAGGCACCCGCGAGGACTGGGCCCATATCGCGGCTGAGCATGGCCGGCATCAGATGACGGCGGCACCCCGGCAGATTATGGAGTCGCTGGCGCGGCTGGAGGCGATCGAGGTGGGGTTTGGCGCCAACCAGCTTCAGCACAGCCTGATGGCCGGCACGCTGGCGCGGCGGGCTGGCGCGAGCGATGAGGAAGTCGTGGCAGCCCTTTGCCATGATCTGGGCAAGCTCTTCTCGATCCCTAACCATGGGCCGATCGCGGCGGAGATGCTGAAGCCCTATGTGTCCGATGATATCTATATGGCGGTGAAGCATCATCAGGATTTTCAGGGCAAATATTATTATGAATATCTTGGCAAGCCGGGGACGCTGCGTGAGGATTTTCGGGCCGAGCCGTGGTTTGAATTTGCGGTGAAGCTGGTTGATGACTGGGATGCGCCGGCATTTGACCCGGGCTATGATGCCGATCCGCTGGAAAGTTTTGCCGAGGTGGTGATGCGGGTGTTTACGGCTCCCAAAAGGATGATCTGAGCGGCGAATATGAACAAGTCTACGCAAAGTCTATAGGCTGGACGGCGTTTTTCGGGGTCTCTTCCTGATTTTTGCCGGACTGGTCAACCAATTGATATGACAGACTAAATCCTACAAGTCAAGGCTGTATGCGCTTGACTTTGAGGAGATGTTGCGGGCCGCCGAGGCGGGCGAGGACATCGGCCAGCGGCTCTTCCAGGGTGCGCATCCAGTGTGCATTGGCGTGGAAAAGCATGGTCGGGCTGGTGAGGATGCCGACGTGGCCGGGGAAGAAGGCTATATCACCGCTGCGCGCCTCGGATGGGTCGATGTCGGTGCCCAGCGCTTCACGCTGCTGATCGGAATCGCGGAGGCAGGGGATGTGACAAGCGACCAGCGCTGACTGGATGAGGCCCGAGCAATCGACGCCGTCCGGCGTGCGGCCGCCCCAGACATAAGGGGCATCGGTGAAGAGGCGGGCGATGCTGAGTGGGGTCGGGCCGGCATGCGACGTGACGTGCTGCTTGTGGATGTGACCGCCGGTGGCGAGGGCGAGGAAGCGCGCCGACGGGACGGCGTGGATGCGGGCACCCAGTGGCAGGCGGCTGATGACGGGGGACTTGATATCGGGGCGGGCGAAGACGGGGGCGGCGCGGGCGGTGATGATATGTTCGGGCGCTGGGTCTTCGGGCGGATCGGCAAGGGCAGCGAGCGGCAGCCAGCCGGTGTACTGATCGTGCAGGGTGCGGCCGAAGGCCCAGTTCTCGGTGCCCCTGGCCTGAATATCGTAGACATCGAACGGCTCACCGTGGAGCAACTCGGAGACGGCGGGGGTGGCGGCATCTGGCTCGGCCCGAAGCGGTGTGTGCGGGGCGATCCCGATCTGTCGCAGGGGGGCGGTATAACGGCCGGCGGCGACGCTGCCGGCGAGGCCGATCTCGACGAGATCACCGCGCGCGATGTGGATGCGCGGATCGAGGATCGGGCGCGGGCCTGCAACACGGGCTTCGGGAAGCGCCATTTGGGCGGGCGGGGTGCGGGGCTGAATGCGGGGCCGGCTCATTTCGAATAGCGCGTCTTGATGAGGGCGAAGCTGGCACGGAGCGCCAGCGCTTCACCGCCTTTGGGGCGGCCGGGGCGGGCGCGGCCGGTCCAGGCATAGGTATCGAAATGCGCCCAGCGCTGACCGGCGGGGACAAAGGCCTGCAGGAACAGGGCGGCGGTGATGGCGCCGGCCATCGGGCCATCGGCGCTGTTGACCATATCGGCAATCGGCGAGGCCAGCATTTCGACATAGGGTTGCCACAGGGGGAGCCGGGCATGCGGATCATGGGTGGCTTGCGAGGCGGCGGCGAAATCGGCAGCGAGCGCATCATCTGCGGTGAAGAATGCAGGCAGATCGGGGCCGAGGGCAACGCGGGCGGCGCCGGTGAGCGTGGCGAAATCGAGGATGAGATCGGGCTTGGCCTCGCACGCCAGCGCCAGCGCATCGGCGAGCACCAGCCGGCCTTCGGCATCGGTGTTGGTGATCTCGATGGTTTTGCCGGCGCGCGATGTGAGAATGTCACCGGGGCGCATGGCGTTGGCGCTGATGCTGTTTTCTGCCGCTGCAACGAGCAGGCAGAGGCGGACGGGAAGACCGGCCTGCATGACGAGGCGGGCGAGGGCGATGGCGGTGGCGGCGCCGCCCATGTCCTTCTTCATCAGGCCCATGGAATTGCCGGGCTTGATGTTGAGGCCGCCGCTATCGAAGGTGATGCCCTTGCCGATGATGGTGAGGGCGGGATGCGCTTCATCGCCCCAATCGAGCCGGATCAGCCGTGGCGCCCCGGCGGCGGCGCGGCCGACAGCGTGGATAAGGGGGAAGTTTTCGTCGATCAGGGCTTCGCCGATGATCGTGGTGAATTTGGCACCGAAGGCCTTGGCCTCGGCGGCGACAGCGGCGGCGAGATCGGCCGGGCCCATGTCGGCGGCGGGGGTGTCGATCAGATCGCGCGCGAGCGCTGTGGCTTCGGCGATGGCGATGGCATCGCGCATGGCGGCGGGATTGGCGCTGAGCAGGACGCGCGGGGCGGTGTCTTTGGCGGCTTTATACCGGGTGAAACGGTGCTGGGCGAGGAGCCAGCCCAATAGCGGGATTTGGTGGGCGGATGATGCGAGACGCCAGCGGCCTGCGGGGACTTTGCCGGCGGCAGCAGCCAGCGCGAAGGGGCCGGGGGGGGCGCTGCCGAGGCCGCACAGCGCGATGAGGTCGGACGGTGCATCGCCCGGGACAATGAGGACTTCGTCCGCGGCGGCTTTGAAGCGATGGGCGGCGACGAGGCTGCGGGTGCGCTCGGAGGCGGCGCGCAGCCACTCATCGAGTGTGGCGGGTGTGAGTGGGACGAGGACGGCAGCGGGGGTGGCATCATCGGCGAGGATGAGAGCGGAAAAATCGGTCACAGACCGAGTCACAGCGGCACGCCGAAGAGATCGGTTTCGTCATGATCCTCGATGCGGACCAGTGCTACGTCACCGGGCTTGAGGCCATGGGCATCACGGAGATGGACTTCGCCATCGATATCGGGGGCGTCATATTGGCTACGGCCGGTGGCGCCGCCATCATCGTCCACCAGATCGATGAGCACCGGCAGATCGCGGCCGACGCGGCTGGCCAGTCGCCGCGCTGAGATGCGCGCCTGGGCTGCCATGAAACGGTGCCAGCGATCTTCCTTGACGTCTTCGGGGACATGATCGGGCAGCGCATTGGCGGCGGCGCCGGCAACGGCTTCATATTTGAAGGCACCGGCACGATCTATCTCGGCTTCATCGAGCCATTGCAGGAGATACTGGAAATCGGCCTCGGTTTCACCGGGAAAGCCGACGATGAAGGTGCTGCGGATGGCGAGATCGGGGACTTGCGCGCGCCAGCCGCGGATGCGCTCGAGCACTTTGGCCTCGTTGGCGGGGCGGCGCATCGCCTTGAGCACGGCGGGGCTGGCATGCTGAAAAGGAATGTCGAGATAAGGCAGCACCAGCCCTTGGGCCATCAGCGGGATGAGCTGATCGACATGCGGATAGGGATAGACATAGTGCAGCCGGACCCAGGCGCCGAGCTGACCCAGCTCGCGGGCGAGATCGGTGATGTGCGCCCGAAGCGGGCGGCCGCCGAGCGTGGAGGTGGCGTGTTTCAGGTCGACGCCATAGGCTGACGTATCCTGGCTGATGATGAGAAGCTCTTTGGCGCCGCCTCGGACCAGCGCCTCCGCCTCCCGCAGGATGGCAGCGGGGGGGCGGCTGGCAAGACGACCACGAAGGCTGGGGATGATGCAGAACTTGCACTTGTGATCGCAGCCCTCCGAGATTTTAAGCCAGGCATAGTGCGGCGGGGTGAGCTTGAGGCCGGCATCGGGGATGAGATCGATATAGGCAGAGCGCGGTGCTGGCGCAGCGAGGCGGACGGCATCGACAACCTGCTGATATTGCTGGGGGCCTGTGATGGCGAGAACATCCGGGAAGCGGGCGCGGATGGCGTCTGCCTCATGGCCAAGGCAGCCGGTGACGATGACGCGGCCATTTTCGGCGATCGCCTCGCCGATGGCATCGAGGCTCTCGGCCTTGGCGCTATCGAGAAAGCCGCAGGTGTTGACGATGACGACATCGGCACCCGGATAATCCGGGGCAAAGGCATAACCATCGGCGCGAAGCTGGGTGAGGATGCGCTCGGAATCGACAAGGGCCTTGGGGCAGCCCAGGGAGACAAGGCCGATTTTGGGGGGGGCTGCAAGCGTGGTCACGGGATGGCCCTTGCCATGTTGGCTGTGAAGAGGAAAGGGCTGGAGGCCCTGTAACTACCGGGGTGGGAGCAGCTTGACGGGGTCTATGGCGGCGCGGCCGCGGCGGATTTCGAAGTGGAGCTGGGGTTCGGCGACGGCGCCTGTTTGCCCGGCGCGGGCGATGATGTCACCGGCGCGGACGATTTTACCGCGCTCGACGAGGAGGGATTCGTTATGGCCATAGGCGGTGACCCATCCGCCGGGATGGCGGATTAGGACGAGATTGCCAAAGCCGGTGATGGCATCGCCGGCATAGGCGACCGTGCCATCGGCGGCGGCGCGGACGGGGGCACCGGCGGTGGTTTTGAGATTGACGCCATCGTTGAAGCGGCCGGCGGGTTTGGGGCCGAAGGCGGAGACGATGCGGCCATCGACCGGCCAGCGGAAGGCGGGAGCGTCGGCGAAGGCAATTGTCGGGGTGGGGGCGATTTTCGGAGTGGGGGCAATTGTTGGGGCGGGGGTCGTTGGGGATGTTGGGCGGGGTTTGACGGCGGCGGGTTCAGCGCCGGTGATCAAGGTGTCGATATCGATGGTGAAGGCGCGGGCGCGGTCTTCCAGCGGACGGGCGGCGACGGTCTGGCGGCTGGGCAGGCGCAGTGTGTCACCGACTTCCAGCAGATAGGGCGGGGTGAGGCTGTTGGCGGCGACGAGCTCGGGCCAGGGGACGCCATAGGCGCGGGCGATGGCGATGCCGGTCTCCCCGGGCTTGACGGTGTGGCGGCGTTGGCCGTTGACCGTTTTTGCGTCAGCGATGACGCGGCGGGCTGTCCATTTTGCGGGTTTTGGGGTAGTTGTTTTTGCAGCGGATACGGGCGGTTTGTTGCTGCTGCTGGGTGGGCGGCGGCCGGGGCCGGGCGTGCAGGCGGCGACGATGAGGAGCAGGGCAAGAGCCAGGCTAGGCAGGCGGGACGGTGGGGGCACGATTTTTCGTCTAGGCGGTGTTGATGCTTTTTTCCAGTCGCTTGGGGTGGCGTAAATTGAGGCGCGGTGAGGGTTCGAAAAGAATGTTGGTTTGATAACGCATTCTTGGGCGGCGTTTTTGCCCTGCTCAGGCGAGGGGGGAGAGGGCCTGGCGCAGGCTGGCGATGCTTTGATAGTGCGTCATGTCGAGGTGCAGCGGGGTGACCGAGATGAGTGCGTTGTGCATGGCGTGGAGATCGGTGGCTTCATCGGGGACCGGCTTTTCCTTGCCGAAGCCATGCCAATAATAGGGGAAGCCGCGCGGATCGGTGCGCTTGACGAGGTGGATGTTGCCATAATCCCGGAAGCCCTGATGGGTGACGGACACACCCTTGACGTCGGCGGGGAGCACGGGGGGGAAATTGATGTTGATGAGCATGCCGTCCGGCCAGTCGATGCCCTGAATATGGCGGATGATGGCGGCACCGTGGCTGGTGGCGGTGCTGAAATCTTCCTCGCCGGCGGTGTAGTTCATCATCACTTGCGACAGGGCGATGGAGCGGATGCCGGCGAGGCAGCCTTCCATGGCGGCGGAGACTGTGCCGGAATAGGTGACGTCTTCGGCAAGATTGCCGCCGCGATTGACGCCCGACAGGATGAGATCGGGCTTGTGATCCTCCATCACCGCCCCCAGCGCCAGCATGACGCAATCGGTGGGGGTGCCGCGCACGCTGTATCGGCGGGGGGCTATCTCTCGCAGGCGGACCGGCTGGGACAAGGTCAGCGAATGGCCGGCACCCGATTGCTCTTCGGCGGGGGCGACGACCCAGACATCGTGGGACAGCTCGGCGGCGATGGCTTCAAGGGCGATGAGGCCGGGCGCGTTGATGCCATCATCATTGGTGACGAGAATGCGCATCAGCGGGGCTCCAGCCGGGTGATGCCGGCCATATAGGGGGACAGGACTTCGGGGATGATGACGCTGCCATCGGCCTGCTGGTAATTTTCGAGGACGGCGACGAGGGTGCGGCCCACGGCGAGGCCGGAGCCATTGAGCGTGTGGGCGAAGCCGGTGGTGCCTTTTTCGCTCTGGGTTTTCGGGCGGGTTTTGAGACGGGTGTTCATGCGGCGAGCCTGAAAATCGCCGCACCAGGAGATGCTGCTGATCTCCCGGTAGCTGTTCTGGCCGGGGAGCCAGACTTCGAGATCGAAGGTGCGGCGGGCGGTGAACCCCATGTCTCCGGTGCACAGCAGCATGCGGCGGAAGGGCAGGCCAAGGGCGGTGAGTATCGCTTCGGCCGAGGCAAGCATATGGGCGTGTTCGGCCTCGGCCTGATCGGGGGTGCAGATGGTGACCAGCTCGACCTTTTCGAACTGGTGCTGGCGAATGAGGCCGCGTGTATCGCGCCCGGCGCTGCCGGCTTCCGAGCGGAAGCAGGGGGTGAGGGCGGTGAGGCGCAGCGGCAGGGTTTCGGATTCAAGGGTCTGCTCGCGGACGAGATTGGTGAGCGAGACTTCGGCGGTGGGGATGAGGTATCGGCCGTCGCTGGTCTTGAAGAGATCATCCTCGAACTTTGGCAACTGCCCGGTGCCGAAGGCGGCCTCGGCGCGGACGAGAAGGGGGACCATGGTCTCCTGCCAGCCGGCGCTGACCTGCGCATCGAGCATGAACTGGGCGAGTGCCCGGTGGAGCCGCGCCAGCGGCCCGGAGAGGACGGCGAAGCGGGCGCCGGCGATGCGGGCGGCGGCTTCGGGATCATAGCCGAATTTGAGCGCCAGCGTGTCGTGCTCGAGGGGCGGGAAGGTGAAGGCGGGGAGGCTGCCGAAGCGGGCCTGCTCGCGATTGCCGCTTTCGTCTGCGCCATCGGGCACGCCGTCGGCGGGGAGATTGGGCAGCGACGCAAGCATGGCTTCAATGTCTGCCTGGGCGGTGCGTTCCTCGGCTTCAAGGGCAGGCACGCGCGCTTTGAGGGCGGCGACGTCGGCGGTGAGGGCTTCGGCGGTGGTGGCATCGCCCTTGGCGCGGGCCTGCCCGATATCTTTGGACAGGCTGTTACGGCGGGCGAGGGCCGCTTGCAGCTCGGTCTGGACGGCGCGCAGCGCGCTGTCGGCGGCGAGGATGGCCGGCGATGCGCTGCTGACGCCGCGCCGGGCGAGGGCGGCATCGAAGGCGGTGGGATTGGTGCGAATGGCGCGAATGTCGTGCATGGCCGTGTCTTACCCGCTGGTGCCGGGGTGGCAAGGCTGGTGAAAGCGTAATTTTAGGGATTCACGAAGGGTTGGTTTGGGCATAGAGTTTGAATCGTGATTGTGACCTGCCCGAATTGTGACACCAAATACCGGCTGGCCGATGGTCTGGTGGTGGCTGGCAAGCGGATGCGCTGTGCGGAATGCGAGCATCGGTGGGTGATTGCGCCTTTGCCTGAGGTCATCCCTGCGGCTGAGACTGAGAGAGTAATTGGGCCTGATATTGGGACTGAAAATGGAACTGGGCCTGAGGTGGCCAGCGTGGCTGCAGCGCCCGGGGTTGGTGCGGATAGTGCGTCGGTTTTGGCGGCGGCTGCAACCAATGGCGCTGATGGGGGCGGTCTGGCGGAGTTTAGGGCGATTTCCGGGGCGGAGTCGGGCGACGACGCTGGTGGGTCGGACGATGAGGATTCGGACTCTGGCTCGAGTGGCTGGATTGGATGGTTGTTGATTGGGTTGGTAGTACTTCTGGTGTTGGCGGTGGGGGCGCTGGCGGCGGGGGTGGCGAGCGGGCGGCTTGATCCGGCGCGGGTGCCGGTTGTGGGGAATTTGTTTGCCGGGTTGCAGCCGGATGATTCAGCGCTTGTGATAGAGGCCGAGGGGCGGCTGACGCGGCTGCCTTCGGGGGCGTTGTTGCTCGATGTGTCGGGCGCCGTGACCAACAGGGGGCGGCAGGCGATATCGGTGCCGATGCTGAAGGCGACGCTTATGACGCGCGAAGGCGACGCGATGGGCAGTGTAGCGCGGCGCTGGACGATTGCCTTGCCGACAGCGGCTGTGGCGCCGGGCGGCAATGTGCGGTTTTCGAGCACGCTGACCGATGTGCCGGGCGGGGCGACGCTGCTGCGGATAACGACCGGGTGATTTTGTCGACCAGATAGGAATGGCGGCGGGCTTTCCTATCGAGTTTGCGGCTGGATTCATCGGCTGGGGCATGACAGAGACTGGTAAGCAACAGCCGGCGCGAGCCGACCCGCAGTGTGAGGAACCGAGCGATGATCTTTGAATATAGCGACAAGTCCAAGGCGCTGATCGATCGGGTGCGGGCGTTTATGGACGAGCATGTCTACCCCAATGAAGCGCGCTATGAGCAGGAAGTGTCCGAAGGCGAGCGCTGGAAGGTTTTGCCGCTCATCGAGGCGCTGAAGCCTGTGGCGCGCAAGGCCGGGCTTTGGAACCTGTTCCTCAATGTGTCTGACCATGATGTGGGCGAATGGAAGGGGCCGGGGCTGACCAACCTGGAATATGCGCCGCTGGCCGAGGAGATGGGCCGGGTGGGCTGGTCGAGCGAGGTGTTCAATTGCTCGGCCCCCGATACGGGGAATATGGAAGTGCTGCGGACCTATGGCAGCGAAGCGCAGAAGGCGCGCTGGCTGAAGCCGCTGATGGCGGGCGAGATTCGCTCGGCGTTTTTGATGACCGAGCCGGCGGTGGCGAGCTCGGACGCGACGAACATCGAGACATCGATTGTGCGGCAGGGCGATGAGTATGTGGTCAATGGGCGTAAATGGTGGTCGAGCGGCGTGGGTGATCCGCGCTGTGCGATTGCGATTGTGATGGGAAAGACCGACCCGACGGCGGCGCGGCATGCGCAGCAGAGCCAGATTCTGGTGCCGCTCGATGCGCCGGGGATCACCAAGTTGCGGCCGCTGAAGGTGTTTGGCTTCGATGATGCGCCGCATGGGCATTATGAGGTGATTCTGGATAATGTGCGGGTGCCGCTGGGCAATATGGTGCTGGGCGAGGGGCGTGGGTTCGAGATTGCGCAGGGGCGGCTGGGGCCGGGCCGGATTCACCATTGCATGCGCTCCATTGGGGCGGCGGAGCGGGCGCTGGAGAAGATGGTGAAGCGGCTGAAAAGCCGGGTGGCCTTTGGCAAGCCGATTAGCGAGCACAGCTTGTGGCATGAGCGGATTGCGGACAGCCGGATTGCCATCGAGCAGGCGCGGCTGCTGACGCTGAAGGCGGCGTATATGATGGATACGGTGGGCAACAAGGCGGCGGCCAACGAGATTGCGATGATCAAGGTGGTGGCGCCGAACATGAGCTGCCTGATCCATGACCATGCGATTCAGGCGCATGGCGGCGGCGGCGTGTGCCAGGATTATGGGCTGGCGAGCGGCTATGCCGGACAGCGCACGCTGCGGCTGGCGGACGGGCCGGACGAGGTGCACCGGCAGGCGATCGCGAAGAACGAACTGCGGCGGTATAATTGAGCGCAGCGCGGCAAGATTTAGCGCCAGCTATATCGAGACTCGCGCACGTTCGGCCAGCGAGGCGGGCAGCATCGCTGGCCGAACTCGTCTGACGTCAGCCTCGGGCTTTTGGCCGAGGCACATGCCGATATTGAGCGTCATCAGGCTTGCGCAGCCGCACGGCCCCTGCTAACTCGCGCCTCCTACCGGACGGAGCTTCTGGCTCTGGACATGATGGTCGTGCGGCCATGGCGGAACTGGTAGACGCGCAACGTTGAGGTCGTTGTGGCCGAAAGGCCGTGGAAGTTCGAGTCTTCTTGGCCGCACCAACCAGTCCGTGGGTGAACCGTTGAACGGCACCCGGGCGGTCCTCTCTTAAAAATCTGCCCAATTTCCGTGAGATTGCGCGGCGGCTTTGGCTGGCTTGTGGTCAGAGACCCGGTTCTCAGACCACGACTTGGGCAACGAAAGAGCCGGAATCTCTCCACAAAAGATCCCGGCTTCACCCTAGTTAGGTGGCTTTGTCTAAGTTATGCCGCGAGGTCGAACTGCCGTTCCTGCTCTTCCCATGATAGCGGAATAGCTGCAGCCAGCAGCGCCTTGCGAGTGACCGCTTTTGGCTGTGTGCCGGCAGCGACCGCTTCGATAATTCGGGGGCTAATCCACGAGATGCGCAACAGTCGGGCGATGTGCGTCCGACACCGTCCGTCCCTCTTGCCGAGTTGGTTGAGGCTGAGCTTAGGCGACTGCAACACCAAGCGCTGCATCTCCATCGCCTCGGCTATCAGAGAGACCAGATCGGCGTCGTAGCGATCATTGTGAGGCCTGGCCTCCATCTTAAGCTTGGCTTCGCGGAATGGCCGGCCACCGTTTGGACGCGGCATGATAGCAGGCCATATTCCCGGAGCGCTGATTCCTAGCTCTTCTGGCTTCAGCTCGATCCGGATAGCGTCCTTGGTGACATGGATGGCGCTCACAAGGCCGCGCAGGGCGTCTTCCGAGCGCCCCGGACGCGCCATATCCTGAGCAAGCCACATTCCACGTTCGAACAGCTTCTGGAGCACTGCAGCCTCATTGGCGCCTGACATGCGACGTAGAGCGTGCTCGTCGTTCAGCAATGCGATCAGCTCTGTTGTGATGTGATTCTCAATTTCCCCGCGCCTGAACCGTGTCGGCTTCGGATGGCCTTTGCGGGCCAGGTCTTTGCGTGAGACATAGTAGGTGTAGCGCCGGACGCCGTTGGAACCATAGGACGCCACCATTGGTCGTCCTTCTGGATCAAACATCAGGCCCTGCAGAAGGGCGCGCTGCGGTTCGTTGTTGGGTCGCTTGCGGGGCGGTGCCTTCTGCTGAAGGTGCAGTTGCACCTGCTCCCAAAGGTCTTCATCGACGATGGCCTCGTGCTCGCCGTCATAGACTTGGCTCTTGTGGAGGATCTTGCCGCGATAGACCGGGTTCTTCAGCAAGTAGAACAGACTTCCCCTCGCGAACGGGATGCCTCCACGGTGTGGGCCGCTAGTGCGGTTCTGAACCTTGGTGAGAACGCCTTCGACTTTGAGCTGCTCCAATAGTGCCGGTGCCGATCGGATATCAAGGTAGCGCTGCATAATGATGCGCACGCGTTCGGCCTCTTCAGGCACCGGCACCAGCTTACGCTCAATGACCTCGTAGCCTAGCGGCACCGGTCCGCCCATCCACAGACCTTTGCGCTTGGAGGCAGCGATCTTGTCCCGGATGCGTTCACCAGTTACCTCGCGTTCGAACTGGGCAAATGACAGGAGCACATTGAGCGTGAGCCGGCCCATGCTGGTCGTGGTGTTGAATGCCTGGGTAACCGAGACGAAGCTGGCGCCTTTGGCATCGAGACGTTCGACGACCTTTGCGAAGTCCGCGAGACTGCGGGTCAGGCGGTCGACCTTGTAGACCACGATGACATCGACCAGCCCCTCATCAACATTAGCCAACAGCGCCTTCAAGCCAGGTCGCTCCATACTGCCGCCAGAGAACCCGCCATCATCGTAACGGTTGGGAACCAAGGACCAGCCCTCGTGCTTCTGGCTTAGAATGAAGGCTTCGCAAGCTTCGCGCTGGGCATCGAGGCTGTTGAACTCCTGCTCAAGCCCATCTTCGGTGGACTTGCGGGTATAGACCGCACAGCGCTTGATCATCACTTGCGCTGCTCCGAGAGGCCGAAGAACCGCGGGCCGTTCCAGTGAGCGCCGGTGATCGCCTTGGCGATGGCGCTGAGCGATGGCCAATGTTTTCCGTCATAGGCGAAGCCTTCTTCGAGAACGGTCACGCTGTGGCCCACACCATGCCAGTCGCGGATCAGGCGGGTGCCTGGAGTGAGCTTGCGGAAGATGGCGGTCGACTTGTTTGGCTGGTCTGCTGCGGCGGCAGCACGCCTTAAGACAGTTTTGGATGTGCGGCTCACACCGCCCTGGCGCTGCTCTTGGAACCTATAGGCTAGGCCTAGCCGAACCAGGTCAGGCGAGATATTGGGAGCAGGCGCACCGTAGCGGCGCGCCCACTCAGCAGCCAAGGTCGCCGGGTCTAACTCGGCGATCTGGGCCAAAGTCAGATACGTCCTGCGGGTCATTGTGCGGCACCTTCCGCAGCCACCAACCTATAGGTCGACGCGCCATCCGATCTGTGGCTACGTTCCAACACTAGACCACGTTTGCGAAGTCCGGTGAAGAAGGCTCGGCAACTGTGGGGCTGCCAGCCGGTGGCAGCACAGAGGTCGGTCAATGTGACGCCGTCTTCGCGTTCAAGCAGTGCGATCACCTGGGCGGACTTGCTTAGCGGCTTGCCCGATGAGGCTGCTGGCAGCTGCTGTGCCTGCTCCAAAACAGCATAGATGGTATTGTCAGGCTTGGACGGCAATTCAGCAGCAGAGCTGCGCTTTACCTTCATGATCATCAGGTGGTCTCCGATTTGGAGCAGCACCATGCTGCTCCCACCACCTAAAGCCCTGCCGATCGAGCCGGTCAGGGTAGCGGCTTTAACGCGGCCGCTCGCGCTTCAACAGCAATGCTCAGCTTTGGCTGGAAGTCCAATCGATGTCGGCTTTGCGCCCGCATAATGGACATTCGAGGATCAATCTCCGATTGCTGACAGCGGACATCGAATGCGGTCTTCCCTCGGCCTGAGGGGAATGGAGCCATGAGGGAGGTTGCGCACTGGCGGCTGGCGTCACGAGACACCACACGAGCTGCCGCCAGTTTGATGAAATGGGAATGCGCTGCGGCCGCTTGCTGGATACCCATCGGGCAAGACAAGTCGAAAGCGACGGCTGGATCCATCGACCAAAAGCTAGAAAACTGCACGATTGAGCGATGCTGACGCATCAACCCGCGCAGGCAGTAATGTGCCCGGGTACCGCGCCCGAACAGCAACGGTGATTCTGCACTATTTGTAGCAATGTATCCCCTCGGACCTCGCTAAGCAGGCCGAAGAGATGGGGAGAGTGACCATGATGCATTTGCGATTATTGCTGACAGGCGCTGCCGTCGTATTGGCAGCGGCAGCGCAGGCGCAGACCTTGGGCCTTGCGGAAATTGCCAAGCAGATTCCGGCGGACAATCTGGCGCCAGCGAGTGCCAATCTACCGATCATCTATACGGCTCGCGAATTCCGGACCATGGACCCGGCGCGGCCGACGGCATCGGCTGTGGCCGTTCAGGATGGGCGGTTTCTGGCGGTCGGCAATCTTGCCGACCTGCAAAAGAGCGTGACGGGTGCAACAGTTGATCGTCGCTTCGATGGTAAAACGGTCACGCCCGGCTTCATCGAACAGCACGTCCACCCCGCGCTCGGCGCGCTGACGATGGTGACCAAAGTCATCTCGATCGAGGATTGGGATTACATCGACGGGTTCTCGCCCGCCGTACGTGACGCGAATGATTATCGTACCCGTCTAGTGAGCGCGATCAAGGCCTTCAATGCGTCGGGTGCAGACATGAAGACGCCTTTGGTGACCTGGGGTTATCATCACTATTTTCATGGGCCGATGAGCCGCGCCGAGCTCGACAAGCTGGCGGGTGCGCGGCCGATCATCGTCTGGCACCGGTCAGCCCATGAGCTTTTCTTCAACACAGCGGCACTCAAACTCATCGCGCTCGACGCTGCCTATGCGAAGACCCTGACCGCAACCGCGCAGGAACAGATCGACATCGAAAAAGGCCATTTCTTCGAACAGGGGATGTTGGCGATCCTGCCGAAGGTGGCGCCTTACCTTGCCTCGCCGGCCCAGTTTCGTCGCGGGCTCGAGTTTTCCCGCACAAGCTATCTGAACAGCGGCATCACCCTTGCCTGCGAGCCT
>JBBRCT010000029.1:0-15511 GCA_038204585.1 Sphingomonadales bacterium | reverse complement strand
GCGGCCGACAGCCTGTCGATTGCTTTTGGCAACTTCCGGGCGGGCTATCTGATTGCCCAGCGACCCGAAACGGTGGTTCTGCGTGATCCTTATACCCGCAAGCCGTTTGTTCATTTTTTTGCGACGCGGCCGTTCGGCACGTTGCAATTCATCACCTCGGGCGCGGCCGGTGGCTTTGCCGCCTCGAACCCGCAGGACAAGCTGATCGATCTCGTCCATGCGCTGGCGGCGCCGTATCGCCAGGGTGCCAGCTGGGTGATGAATGCGTCGACGCTGGCGCGCATTCGCAAGATGAAGGACGGCGATGGGGCGTTCCTGTGGCAGCCGGCGCTGGCGGCCGATCAGCCCGCGACCTTGCTTGGCTATCCCGTGGTGGAGGCGGCGGCGATGCCCGAAATTGCCGCCGACAGCCTGTCGATCGCGTTCGGCAATTTCCGTGCCGGCTATCTGATCGCTCAGCGCCGTGAGACGGTGGTGCTGCGCGATCCCTTCTCCAACAAACCGTTCGTGCATTTCTATGCAACCAAACGGGTTGGGGGCGCGGTGATCGACAGCCGCGCGATCAAGCTGATGAAGTTCAGCGTGACCTGAGGACCGGCTTTTTCGGTTCCTCCAGGGGGTGTGCTCCCTGAACGACTGGCCCTGCTGCGGCGATACCGCGGCGGGGCCTTTTTTCTGAGAAAAAGGCTGAGGCATGGCGATTATTTCGGCAGAGGTTGAAGCCTCGGGGTTTGTGCTGCGGCTTATTGTGTCCGGTTTGGCCGGGGACTTTGGGGATTATGCGCTGTCTCCCGATGATGCCCCGCGCGTGGTGCTGGCGAGCAGCCACGCGGGGTTTATCAAATCGGGCGGCGTGGTGGCGGCGGGGGCGCTGGCGCGCTCTACCGTAGCGATGGTGCCGCTGCGGCTGCCGGTCGATGTGGGCGACCCGCTGATTGATGTGATTGATGAGGTTGCATCGGGGGGCAATCGGCAGATCAGGCTTGTGCTGGCCGATCATATTTATGCGAGCGATACTGCCCTTTCCCTCGCTGTGCTGGCGGGGTGGCGCACCGGGGAAGCGGCGGCGTCGGGCATCAGCGTCACCAACAGTTCAACGCTTGTGGCGCCTATTCCGGCGATGCGCTGGGTGGTGCAGCCGTTTCAGCTTGATGCGGCCCCTGTCTATCGGCTCTCGGTCATCGTTGCTTCCACCCACCCTGTCGGCTTTGAGCCGGTGGCGGGGGTCAAGTTTACGCTCACCGATGGTACGACGGTCAAAACCGTCTGGAAGACCGCGCTCGAATCTGACAACAGCGCTGGCGACAATCTGCGCTGCTACACTTGCACCATTGATGCGAGTGCGGCCACCGCACTTACTGCCGGGATGCTGCGGGCTGATGCCGAGGTCTACCCCTGGCTGGGTGCCATGCGGACGACCGATGCGGCGGGCACCAGGTCGATGTCCGGATTGGCGGCGAGATACCGCGATGCGGCTGCGGAGAGCCCGCTGGTGTTGGCTTATGATCCTTCGGGCACCCGCTACAGCCAGCAATGGGTGGTACTGGATCCTGTCAATGGCACGGCGACGCCAAGCTCTGCAATGGTGGCGACGTCTCTGGCGGGTGCCAAGGCTGTGCCTGCGGCGAGCAAGGCGATTGATATTCGCACCGCGGTGCAGGCAGGCTGGCTACAGAACCGGACACGCTCAGCGGCCAATGGCGGTACCTCAGGTAGCCGCGCAGTCGATGGGATGCGTATTGTCATTCCCTCTGGCGGTGTGGCTGTGTCGGGGACGGGCACGACGGTTTCACCGGGCCTAACGAATGCTGAAGTGCCGGTCTATATCATCGGGGATCCTGACGATGCTGATTCCCGCGCCAATTGCATCTGGCGGAGCGGCACGGCGGCGGCGGCGGGCAACCGCGTGGTCAACATATTCGCGCAGAACCTGACCATGGAGATTGGTCAGGTTACGCTGGCCAGCTCGAGCACGGGCAGCGTGTTCATGAAGAACGTGACGGTGCGCGGCAAAGCGGGCTTTGTGACGGCGTCGACCAACATCACAACTGTGACGGTGGCGGCTGGCACCTATAATTATTCGGCGCAGAACGTCCGCTGGTGGCGGACCGGGCTTATCATGAACACCGGGGCCATGAAGTTTGGCTTCATGCGGAATGTCGAACATTCGCGCCAGGGCTTCGGCTTTGTGTGTGTGAAGAACCGCTGGATCGGCAGCGCTGAGGACGCCAACGGCGGCGGCACAGGTATCGCTTACGGCATGTTCGATGTGCCGACGCTGACGGCGGGCATGGAAGATATTTTCTTCTCCTATAATGACGCTCGCGCGACGGAAGGCATCTTCATTCAAGCGACTTTTGCCACCAACACTGCCCAAACCGGCACGCCGAACCCGAGCCTTCGCCGGCTTGTAATCCTTAACAATGTTGCCGAGCAGATCACGTCTGGCTTCAACGGTTCGCCCCTCTTCAAGCTTGGCGAGAATGAGGATGTGACGATCAGCTATTGCATCGTTGAGGGGAACACCTTCGCGGGGCAACGCAGCAACTTTTTTTATAACGACCCGCCGGTGACGACGTTGGCGGATATCAGCACCAAGACCAATCAGGTTTATGGATGCCGCGTTGCTGGCAATGGCTTTGCGTGGAACCCGAACAAGCAGGACAGGTTCAACGACGATGCCACTCAGTCTATCCGGCTGGCGAATGGCATCACGCCGGTCAACGGCTACCGCCCGCATCTGACGGCGGGCTGGTCTGACCATATGGGCGCTGGCCGTGAGGGCAACTACGACAGCCTGGGCAATGCTTCGGCGTCGACCAGCTTCAACCTCTATTATGCCGGGCTGCGCAGCCGGCAGGAGCCGGTCTCTGGCGTTGGGTCGCTGGGGGTGGTGGCTGACCGCTCCAACAATGGCACTGGCGACGGGCTGGGCGATTATAGGCCTGCGAGTGGCAGTTTGCTGCTGGGCCGGGTGAGGCGCGGAAACTCGGACAGGGATTTTGCAGGTGCGGCGCGGCTGGCGGATGGGGCGGCGGGGGCGTTTGAGGCGGCGGCGACGGGTGCTGCGCTGCTTGCGCCAGTCGGGGCGGTCCATTCATCGTTTGCGGGCAGCGCAGTCATCGGGGTCGTGGTGGGATTGATGCCGGCGCCGGCGGCGGTGACGCCGGGATCGGCCAGCCCGACGCTGGCGCTGCGAATTGATCTGGCGCCGCGCGATGCCGGGTCGGTGCTGCTCACGGAGGCGGCGGACCTGTTCTTCGGGGATTTGACGATCATGGTCGACAGCGGCCGCCTGACGCTGATGTCGGGTGAGGCAGGGCTGGCTTTGCCGCAGGGCATTGTGGCGGCGCGAACGCTGACGATCGGCGCTGAGGTGCGGGTATTTTTTGCACGTTTGGATTGATGGGAGACGGAAAATGGCAAAGTTTGCGAGTGATTTTGTATTGGATGCGAGCCTTTCGGCAGTCAGCCAGGCCACGCGAATGGTGGCTCTGAACGGTCAGCCGGCGACCTATGCGGCGGCTAATGCCGGGCAGCTGGTGGAAGCAGTGATGACGCCGGGCGACTTCAGCCTCGCCAATGGCGATGTGTCGGGCCGCAAGCTGGTGGTGGCGGCCAAATCAGGCCTGACTGTGGCGGCGGCAGGTACTGCGGACCATGTGGCGCTGCTCGATGTTGCCAATGCGCGGCTGCTCTATGTGACGACCTGCCCGGTGCAGGTGCTGCCGAGCGGCGGGACGGTCAATATCGCCGGCTGGACCATCGAGATTGGCGACCCGGTCTGACGCGTTCGGTCTTTGAAGCTTTAATCTGGGTTAGCGGCTTGGGTGGTGGCGGGAGGTGTAATTGACGGTTTTTTTGAAGGATCCGGGGGCTGTCCTTGATTATGCGATCGATTGGGGGGGTAATTATGCGCCCGGCCAGTCGATCGTGGAATCGAGCTGGCAGATGAGCCCTGACGGCGATGGTACGCTTTTGGTTACGGCGCCGCGCATCGATGCGGGGCAGACGGCCGTGACGCTGGCGGGTGGCCGGCGCGGCTGTGTCTATCGTGTGGTCAATCAGGTGGTGTTTTCAGATGGCGGGCGCGACGAGCGTTCGCTGGTTGTACGGGTGGAGGACAGGTGATGGCGGTCATTGAGCTTGAGAAGGCGGAACTGGCGGTGAGCCTAGCCGAATGCAAGGCGTATCTTCGGCTGGATCGCGACGATGAGGACGCTGTGCTGGCGGCTTTGCTGCGGACCGCGATGGCGCTGTGTGAAGCCTTTACTGGACAGTGGCTTATGGCTCGCGACGCCGAGCAGCGGCTGCTGGTCAATACGGATTTTCAGTCGCTGGCGGTGTCGCCGGTCCGGCAGATCATCGGGGTAAGCGATGGGACAGTTGTTCTGCCGGCCGAGGCATGGTCGAGCGAGATCGGGGTGGATGGCATCGGCATGGTGAAGCTGATGGCGACGGCCGGACTGACCACGCCGGTTGTACAGTTCAACGCCGGGATGGGGACGGACTGGAACAACATTCCCGAGCCGCTGCGGCACGGGATTGTGCGGCTGGCGGCGCATCTTTTTACGCACCGCGACGCGGAGAGTGCCGGGCCGCCGCCGGCGGCTGTTGCGGCACTTTGGCGACCGTGGCGCCAGATGGGCCTGGGCTGAACGACAGGAGCTGGACATGGCAATGACTAATGAGCTGGCGGGCCGGCTTCGCGAACGTGTCACCATTGAGCAGTGGCAGGAAAGCCGGGACGCGGCGGGGCTTGCGACCGGTAATTGGGCGGTGGCTGCGGTGGCCTTCGCTCATGTAGCGCTCGATCGGCCAGTCAACACTGACTTTCTGGTGGGGGATGCCGAGCAGACGGCCTCGCGCTGGCGGGTGACGTTTAGGGCGCCGTTGGCAGTAAGTGTGACGTCACGGCTTTGGTGGCGCGGCGAGCGGCTGACTGTACTTGCTGTTGAGCGGGATCCGGCGACACCTGATCGGCTGATGGTCCGTTGTCGGAGTGCTGGGTGATGGTAAGCGAGGGCTGGATTGCGGCGCTGACAGCGGCGCTGACAGCGGCGGGGGCAGCGCGCGTCGAGGCGGTGCGGGGCGAGCTGGCGGCAAGGGTGGCGCGGGCTGTGGTAGCCGATATTGGCGATGTGCGGGCGGAGGTGGTTCCCGAGGGGGTGTTGATCGAAGGCCGGGGCGTGCGGGCGCGGGCGTTTGGCAGCCGGCGACGGGCGGCTGACCCGCGGCTGGCATGGCTTGCGGCTGGGCTTGCGGCTCGGCTTTTTGGGGGAGGGTATTGAGATGGGTGCCAGTCTGGCGATGCAGCGGCTGATCGTGGCGGCCGTTTCCGATTTACCCGGGATTTCGGGGGTGTTTGACGGACCGCCGGGCGATCCGGTGCCGCCTTATGTGGTTTTGGGCCCGGAGCTGCTGACCGACTGGAGCACCAAGACCGAGACCGGGCATGAGCACCGCGTGCAGCTGAGGATCTGGGACCGGGGGCGCAGTGCTGTGCGGGTCAAGCCTTTGATGGCTGCGGTGCAGGCGGTGATGGCCGGACTCGCCGGGGAGGCGGACGGACACCGGCTGGTGACCAGCCGGTTTGTGCGGGCGCTGGTGCTGAACGACGGCGACGGCTGGACACAGGGGTTGGTCGAATTTCGGCTGCGCAGCCGCAGCGTTGTGAATTGAGCGCATTTTGGCTTGAGGGAGGAACCGGGACATGGCGATGGAAAAGGGTAGTGCGTTTCTGCTGAAAATTGGCAATGGCGGGGTGCCGCTGGTGTTTACGACCGTGGCGGGACTGCGGACGACACAGATGACGGTGAATTCCGAGACGGTGGTCGTGACCAATCAGGGCTCGGGCGGATGGCGCGAGCTGCTGTCCGGCGCGGGGGTCCGTTCGGTCTCGCTGAGCGGATCTGGCGTGTTTACCGGCTCGGCTGCGGAAGCGCGGCTGAAAGGTAATGCGCTGACCGGCATGCTTGATGATTATCGGGTGGCCTTTGAAAGCGGTGAGACCGTCACCGGGCGGTTTTTGATCACACGGCTGGACTATGCTGGCGACTTCAATGGCGAGCGGACCTACACGCTGGCGCTTGAAAGCTCAGGGCCGGTGGTTACCGCATGAGGGTTGCGAATCCGGCGCGCGGTGAAGCGGTGGTCGAGGTGGATGGCTATTCGATAGTGCTGCGTCCAACTTTTGCCGCGCTGGTGGCGGCTGAGGTCGAGCTTGGGCCCTTGTTTGCGTTGGTTGAAAGGGCGGCGGATGGCAGGCTGACCCTGACCGAGATGGTCGGGCTTTTCTGGCATTGCAGGGTGGACACTGGCGATACCATGGACCGCGCTGGCTTCGGCGAGGCGCTGATGCGCGGCGGGCTGGCGGCGGCGACACCGGGGCTTCGGGTTTTGCTGGAGCAGATCCTGGCAGGCCGGTGATGTCGACATTTATGGCGGCGGCGCGGACGGCGGCGCGGGTGGCGACATTGGCTTTGGGGTGGCGGCCCAATGAGTTTTGGGCGGCGACACCGCAGGACCTGGTGACGGCCCTTGGGCTGGATGAGGGCGACGACGCTACGATGGGCGGGGCGCCGCTGGACGGTGCGCTGCTGGCGCGGATGATGGAGGTATTTCCAGATGAATGAGACGGGTGGAACCCTTGAGGCGCTGGTGCTTCAGGTGCGGGCTGACACGAGCGGCTTTATGGCCGGTGTTGCCGATGTGCGGCGCGAGCTGGACGGGCCTTTGGCGCAGGGCGTGGAGCGTGCCGGCGGCTCGATCGAGCGGTCACTGGCTCGCGCACTTGTGACGGGGCGGGTCGGCTTTGAGGATCTGCGGCGGGTGGCGCTGCGCGCTTTGGGAGACATTGCAGCGGGGGCTTTGCGGACCGATTTTTCTTCGCTGCTTGGCGGCGGTGGTGGCCTTGGCGGGAGCCTCGGGACATCTATCGCAGGATTGTTTGGCGGTGCCCCGGGGCGGGCGACCGGTGGTCCGGTGGCGGGTGGCAGGGCCTATATGGTTGGCGAGCGTGGACCCGAATTGTTTGTACCGCAGGCTTCCGGGCGGATTGAAACGAATGAGGGCGGGCGCATGCGCGGGGCGGTGAGCGTGACGGTGAATGTGGCCGCACCCCGCGACGCTGGCCCGGCGATGATGGCGCAGACGGGAGCTCAGGTTGCTCGCGCTGTGCGCCGGGCCCTGGCGAGGGCCGACGCATGATGCGGCACTGGCTGGCTGGGCCGCAGGACCAGGGCCGCAAGCGATGGGTGAAGCGCTTTGATCCACGCTATTGGACGGTCGATTTTCCGCGCCCGATGATGGCGGCGGTGACGACAGCAGGGGTGGATGGGCTGGCGGTGGATGCGGTGTTTTTGCGCCGCAGCGATCTTGCCGGGGTGATCTGGGACTCAGTCGATCGCTGGACGCATCCACTTTTGGCGTTGACGACAGCGCGAGATTATCGCGGGCTGACGTTGCGGTTCAACTGCCGGATTGAGGGCGGGCTTGTGCCGCTGGATGCGGTGAATGGTCCGGTTTTGACCATTGAGGGCCGCGATGCGGAAGGGTCTGTACGCAGCTGGTTTGTGCGATTGTGGAATTATGCCGTCGGCGATGCGCGCGAGGCGGAGATCGTGCTTGATTTTGACGGGCTGGATGGCGGCTTTCTGCTGCCGGCAGAAGCGGATCGGGTGTTTTCCGGTGATATTGACCGGATGTTCATTTCGTTGGTGGCCGAAGGCTTTGATGGCAGCGACGCACCGCTGCCAGAACCTGTGAACGGGCGAATGGTGCTGAGCGGGATTGCTTGTGATGGGGCAGGCGCGACGCTTGAGGCCGGCGATGCGTTTGTGCCGCCGCATGGGCTTCACATCGCCAGCGGTTATGATGACAGTTACAATCAGACACCCGAGCGAATGCTGGAGGCGATGTTTTCGCTCGGCTACCGGGGGTCGCTCGTCCATTACTTGGGGATGAGCCATTTTCCAGCCCTGCGCTGGGATGAAGCTGAGGGTACATATCTGGCGCAGAGCGATGACCCGGTCTGTTTACCGGCATTGGCGTGGCATGCGGACTTTTTGGCGCGGGCGGTCGCGATTGGATTTTTACCGATCCTGTCTCTGTCATTTGAATTGCTTGATCAAAATTGTCCGGCTGGATGGCCGCAGCGTAAATCTAGCGGTGCGCGTGGGCTGACGGGTTATGAGCCGCCATCGTCGCTGCTGTCTCCGGCTGTGCCGACGGCAATGGCCTGGCTGGGGGCTGTTGCACTGCAATTCGTTGGCTTGGCCGGAGCCGCGTTGGCGCCGATCCGCTTTCAGATCGGTGAGCCTTGGTGGTGGGTGGGGCCCGATCATGAGCCTTGTCTCTATGACGCTGCAACTGTGGCTCGCTATTTGAATGATACCGGCCTTTCGGTGCCGATTATCGTCGATGTGCGTGCTGTGAGCACGGCGGCCGAGCGGGATTATCTCGACTGGTGTGGTGCGCTGCTGGGGGAGGCGACGCTGGCGCTGCGCGATGCTGTCAAAGCGGCGTGGCCGGCAGCGGAAACACTATTGTTGTTTTATGCGCCGCAAGTCCTGGATGTGGCGGCACCGGAGCTTGTGCGCGCCAATTTGCCGTTGGCCTGGGCGGCTCCTGCCTTCGATGTTTTGCAGCTTGAAGACTATGATTTTGTGACATTGGGCGATTTTGCGGGTCAGCGTCGCGGCCGAGCAATCGTGAATGACAGGCTTGGCTATTCTATTGAAGATCAACATTATTTTGCGGGATTTGCAACTCATCGCCAAGACTGGCTGCTGATTGCCGAGGCAGCCTTTGCGGCAATGGCGCGCGGTGTTGCGGAGACCTTTGTCTGGGCATGGCCGCAGGTGGCGCGGGACGGCTTTACGGCATTTTTGATTGGCGATCAGGAAATGGAGGATGAGGTGGACACATTTCACGATGTGCTGTTTCCGCTGCAGCTCGGCTTTGGAGCAGCGGGCGGACCGGCGTTTTCGACTCAGGTGGTGGTCACTGGTTCGGGGCATGAACAGCGAAACAGCCAATGGAGCGATGCGCGGCAATCCTATGATGCAGGATTGGGTGTGCGGTCGGAGGCAGATTTGGCGCATCTGCTGGCGTTTTTTCGCGCGCGGCGGGGGCAAGCACATGGCTTTCGTTTTAAAGATCCGATCGATCATACTTCGTCGGCTTTTGATGGGGTGGTATCATCAAACGATCAGCAGATCGGGATTGGCGACGGCGGGCAGACGCGGTTCAAGCTCATAAAGCGCTATGGCGAAGATTATGACGCGCAGCAGCGACGTATCACCCGGCCCGTGGCATTGAGCGTTCGTGTGGCAATCGACGGCAGCGAACAATCCGGCGGTTGGTCGCTGGCGGATCAGGGCTGGATCGACTTTGACGACGCGCCGCCAGCTGGCTCTGTTGTGACAGCCGGGTTTTCGTTTGATGTGCCGGTGCGCTTTGCGACAGACCGGATCGATGTCTCGATTGCAGGCTGGCGCGCTGGCGAACTGCCATCGGTGCCGCTCATCGAAATCCGTGAGGATTGAGTTATGGATGAAGTGGGCGAAGATTTTGCAGCGCGGTTGGGCGCTGAGGTGACGTCGCTTGCACTATGCTGGCGGCTGGTACGCATGGATGGCCTGGCGTTTGGGTTCACGAGCCATGATGGCGCGCTGGCGATCGACGGCCTGCGTTTTGAGAGTGCGCCGGGAATTGCGCCATCGGCTGTCGAGCTGACTGACGGATTGGCTGTGGACACGCTTGATGTGGCGGGGGCCTTGTCGTCGGGATCGATCACGGCGGACGACTTGCTTGCCGGCCGGTATGATGGCGCGCTGGCGGAACTGTTCATGGTCGACTGGCGGGCGCCGGAGGCGGGGCGGCATGTGCTGGCGCGCGGCAGACTTGGGACAGTTGAGGCGGGTGCGGGAGCAGATGCCGGCTTTGTGGCGACCTTGGTGGGGCCGATATCGGTGATGCAGGATACTGCGATTGAAAGCTATTCGCCGGAGTGTCGGGCGGAACTTGGGGACCGGCGCTGCAAGGTTGATCTGCGAGGGCGGATGCGGATCGTCGAAGTGGCCCAAAGCGATAATGGCCGGGTTTTGCTGGCAGGCGCTTCGACGCCAGTGGGCGTGTTTCTGGAAGGGATTCTGCGTGTGCTTGATGGTCCCTTTGCGGGGCTGGAGCGAAGGGTGGTGGCGAACGATGGTGAAGCGCTGGTGCTCGATACACCGCTCAGACTTTCGGCCGGAACCCGCGTTCGCGTTACGGAGGGTTGCGACAAGCGGTTTGCTACGTGCCACGGGCGCTTTGGCAATGACGCTAACTTCCGGGGTGAGCCGCATGTGCCTGGGGGGGACCTGCTGACGCGGATTGCCGGGCTGTGAGCGACGGCGATGAGGCGTCGCGGCGCATGGCTATTGTTACTGCGACACGAACCTGTGTGGGCACGGTTTTTCGGCCGCAAGGGCGCGTCGTTGGATTGGGGCTGGATTGCGTTGGTGTTGTTATGGTTGCTGCGCGTGCGGCGCGTGCATCTGCGCTGATTGATACGGTGATTCCGGCATATCGTCTGGCTGGCACGCATGGGGCGCTGCTGGAAGATGTTTTGCTGCGCATGGGGTGTGAGGTGGCTTTGGCGCCTGGCCATGGCGATGTGATGGTTCTGGAGCCGCGATCAGGCCAGCGACATCTTGGCGTGCGGACGGCGCTGGGCATCATTCATGCGCATGCGGGGCTGGGTCGGGTGGTTGAGGGGCCGGTTGATCCGGCCTGGCGTTTGGTTGGGCATTGGCGTTTTCCGGGAGTTTGTTAAGCGATGGCAACCATTATTCTGGGCGCCGCGGGGCGGGCCATTGCCGGGCCTATCGGCGGAATTATCGGCAGCCTTGCGGGCGGGTTTGTCGACCGGAGTCTTTTTTCGGGCGGCGGCGTGCGTGATGTGGGCCGCAGCTCCAATCCTTTGGTCCAGAGCTCGGCGTATGGCGAGGCGATAGCGCTTGTTGTCGGCCGCATGCGCATTGCCGGCAATCTCATCTGGAGCAGTGGCATCGCCGAGCGGGTGGACGCGATAGGCGGCGGCAAGGGCGGGTCTGCGACCAACCAGTATAGCTATTCTGCGTCTTTTGCTGTCGGACTTTCAGCCCGCAGAGTGTTGGATATCGCTCGAGTATGGGCGGATGGACGGCTGATCAGGAACGCTGAGCGAGAATGGTTGCTGCCGATACAGATGCGATTGCATTCCGGAAGCGAGCAGCAGACGCCGGATCCATTGATTGCCGCTGCGGAGGGCGAGGGTGGTGCACCGGCCTATCGTGGCCTGGCGTATGTCGTGTTCGAAGATATGCCGCTGAGTGATTTCGGCAATCGCATCCCCATCCTCACTTTTGAGATCACCGCCGATCCCGAGCAAGGCCTTGATTTTGGAACTGGCATTGCGATTGTAGCGCGGGAATCGGTTGCGCAGGCACTGACGGTTTCGGTTGAGGGGGAATTTCCGGCGCTGACAGGCCTGGTGGCGGCGCGACCGGGGAATCTGGCCTCGAACCTCGCGGACCTTGTCGACGCATTAGACGTCTCGTTTATTGAAAGAGAGGGCGGTCTGGTCGCACGTAAGGTTTCCGGAACGTCCGCGATTGCGCTGGTCATTGACGCCGAACTTGACTGCCAAGCTTCTGCCGATTGGGTGGGGATCGGGCAACAAGATCGTCAGCGACTTGCGGGTGACCGCGGTGCTGATTGCTTCGAAATTGGCTATTATGCAGTGGACCGCGAGTTTCAGGCGGGTTTGCAGCGGGTGCGCCGTGCGGCTGGGCAACGGGTTGAGCAGATAGTGCTGCCAGTGGCGATGGAGGCCGATATCGCCAAGGCGCTGGCAGCAGATCTGCTATTGCGAACCCGTTCGGCGCGTTTGAGCCGTATAGTGCGGTTGCCTTGGCGCCATTTGGGCCTGAAACCAGGCATGGTGCTGCGGATGAGCGATTCCGATACTGTTTGGCGCATCAAAGAGCAACGTTTCGAAGCCTTTGTTGTAGTTTTGGCGCTTGAACGGACAAGTGATGGGTCTGGCATTTCGCTGTTGGGCGATGGGGGGCGGTCTCAGCAGTTCGAAGATGCGTCGGCTGGGCCAACAGCACTTCTGGTGCTGGAACTGCCGACACTAGGCATTGGTGCGCCATCCAGTCCAAAGATTCAGTTAGTTGCGGCGGGTGTGTCCAGTGGATGGCGCCGGGCAGCTATCGAGATCAGTCAGGATGGCGGGATGGGATTCGATCTGATCGGGAGCATCGGCACTTCTGCTGTCTTTGGGCAGACTGTGGAAGCTCTGGCGCCCGGTCCGGTGGCGGTTTGGGATCGCCATGCTGTCATCGAAGTCGAGCTACTTTCTGAGCGGATGTGGCTTGAGGGAATGACGGAACGTGCGATTTTACAGGGTGGAAACCTGGCGCTGGCTGGTGATGAGCTTGTGCAGTTTGCAGAGGCCGAAGCTGTCGGGTTCAGGCGTTTTCGGCTTAGTAGGCTGTTGAGAGGTCGGCGGGGAACAGAGGCGCTCGTCGCGGGGCATGTCGCTGGCGAACGATTTGCCCTGCTGCGCCCAGGCTCCATTCTGGAGCATGATTTGCCTTTGGATGCGATTGGCAGGTCGGTGCAGATACGGGCGACTGGAGCAGGGGATGCCGACTTTGCGGCTATCACCTTGGTCTTGGCAGGACAAGGACTACGGCCATTGTCGCCAGCGCATTTGCGACTGACGAAACGCGGGACCGACGTTTTTGCAAGCTGGATACGGCGAAGCCGCGCCGGCTTTGCCTGGCTCGATTTCGCAGATGCGCCGCTCGGCGAAGAAAGCGAAGGCTATGAAGTTATTGTGAAGCTGGACGGCATAGAGCGGCGACGCGTGCGAACGATGACGCCGACGTTTGTCTACACTGCAGCCCACCGACTTGATGACGGCGACGGAGAATTGCTGGAGATTGCGGTAGCACAGGTCAGCGCATTGGTCGGACCTGGCAGCCAAACCGTTCGTACGATTGAACTGCGATGATGAAACAAAGACCAGGGAGTGAGCCATATGAGTAATACTGTTCGCCACGGGTTGCCGTTTCTTGAGGCGGGGCAGGCCCAGAAGGAACTGACTCATAATGAGGCCATATTGGCCATCGACCGCCTTTTGCATCCTGTTGTCTTATCGCGCCAGCTGAGTACACCTCCCCTGGATGCAGACAATGGTTTGGCGTGGATCGTTGGGCCTTCGCCGTCGGATGAATGGGTAGGTTCGGCCGGCAAAATCGCAATTCGCGATGGTTCGGGATGGGCGTTTATTTCACCTACTTTCGGCATGATTATCTGGATTTCGGATGAGGGCGCGGCCACGGTTTGGAATGATGGATGGAGCCTTGGGTGGCCGGTCCGAAGTCTTGACGTCTCGGCGGCCCCGTCAATTGCGCTGCCAACCGGGGGCACAGTCGTGGATGCGGAATTGCGTGGGCGCTTTTCGGATCTGCTAAACGCATTGAGCGGAATCGGTCTTTTGACTGAACCCTGATCTGTGATTTTCCCATACTGGTTGTGGCTGATTAGCAACAATTTCGCCTATTCCGCGCTTGCTTTGTAGGCTGGTGCTGCACTATGACGCTCTCTAGTTTGTTGCCGAAAAACCTGAAGAGGGGAATATAGATGCGTAAGTTTATCGTTGGGGTGGCTCTTGGGACTACCATTTTAGCTGGTCCGGCTTTGGCTCGCGATCAGTCATGGTACATCGGCGCTGAGGCCGGTGCCATTCTGCTTCAAAATCAGCTATTTGACATCAGGAACGCTGCGGGCACCACCGTTACGACGGATGCTATTCGCAGCAAGTACGAAATTGGATACGATGTTGGCGGTAACATCGGCTACGATTTTGGGCCGTTCCGCGCGGAATTCGAGGTTGCTTACAAGGACAACAATCTTGATGCAGTCACGTTTGAAAAGCCGGTCCCTCCGATTCGCCTTTTCAGCGGTTCGCCTTCTAGTGCAACCAACCGCTTGAATCCGGGTGCTGATGGGAATGCTCGCGTGCTTTCGTTCATGGCTAACGGCATGGTCGATTTCGGCGGTAAGGATATGGATGTCGGTGGGTTTATCGGCGGCGGCGCCGGTATCGCTCGGGTTCAGCATTCTCAGTTGCAGGTTGCTAAATTCGGTCAGGCTTTCATTAATGATAGCGATACCGGTTTTGCCTGGCAGGTGCTGGCCGGTATTTACAAGCCCATCAGCAAGCATGTTGATCTGGGCTTGAAGTATCGTTTCTTCAACGTCCCGAAGGTTAACACTTTCACGACCAACGGTTTGGAGACAGAAACCAAATATCGCAGCCACAGCCTTATGCTGACTCTGGCCTATAACTTCTTCACCGAGGAGCCGGCAGCACCGCCGCCGCCTCCACCACCTCCTCCGGCTCCAGCGCCAGCTCCGGCGCCTCTGCCTCCTTGTCCGCCCGCAGCCGTGACGCCTGGGCCCTTCCTCGTGTTCTTTGACTGGGACAAGTCGCTGATAACTGGTGAAGCCGCTGCGATCCTTGACCGTGCCGCTGAGCAGTTTGCTGCTACTGGTCAGACCAGTGTCGCGCTTGCCGGTCATGCCGACAAGTCGGGTAAAGATGACTACAACGTTCGTCTTTCCCAGCGTCGCGCTGAGGCTGTTAAAGCTTACCTCGCTGGCAAGGGCGTTCCAGAGTCGGCAATGGCAACTGAGGCCTTTGGCGAAAGTCGGCCGCTTGTCGATACTGCTGATGGCGTCCGTGAGCCGCAGAATCGGCGCGTTGAGATCACCTTTAGTGGTGCCGCTGCTCCGATGAACACTGGGCCGTGCCGCCCAATGTAATTGCTCAGTAACTGACACTATTGATTGGGGCCGCTTCAAAAGAGCGGCCCCTTTTTTATGCTTCGACCAAGCTTTTTTGATGGGTTGGGGTGCAGGACACTAACTAGGCCGTAGACTCAAAGCGCGGAGCCACAGTCGGATTGACGCGAGCCGGATCATGGCGAGGAAGTTGTCGACGAGCTTGTCATAGCCGATGACGATGCGACGGGAGTGCTTGAGCTTGCTGAAGAAGCGTTCGACCTTATTGCGCTCGCGGTAGAGCATCTTCGAGGAGCAGGAGCGCCACTTGCGGTTGGACTTTTGGCAGGGATGTTTGGCACCGCCCCCTTTGCCTTGATCAGGTGGAGGATGGCGTTGCCGTCGTAGGCCTTGTCGCCGAGCACGATGGTGCGCGGTGCAAGCCGGTCGAGCAGTGTCAGCGCAGCGGGCGCGTCATGCGCTTGACCCGCCGTCAAGCTGAGCCGGACCGGGAGACCTTGCCGGTCTACGACCGCGTGAATTTTGATCGTGAGCCCGCCTCGGGAGCGACCGAGACAGTGATGTCGACCCCCCTTTTTGCCGTCGCAGCCCGTTGGTGCGCCCGGATGGAAGTGCTGTCGATCATCTGAATGTCGCCGTTATAAGCCGCTGTGATCGCGTCCATCAG
>JBBRCT010000028.1:0-17425 GCA_038204585.1 Sphingomonadales bacterium | reverse complement strand
CGTAGGAGTCTGGGCCGTGTCTCAGTCCCAGTGTGGCTGATCATCCTCTCAGACCAGCTAAGGATCGTAGCCTTGGTAGGCCTTTACCCCACCAACTAGCTAATCCTACGCGGGCTCATCCCTAGGCGATAAATCTTTGGTCTCTCGACATCATACGGTATTAGCACAAGTTTCCCTGAGTTATTCCGTACCTAAGGGCAGATTCCCACGCGTTACGCACCCGTGCGCCACTAACTCCGAAGAGTTCGTTCGACTTGCATGTGTTAGGCATGCCGCCAGCGTTCGTTCTGAGCCAGGATCAAACTCTCAAGTTCATGATCCAACCTCGCCACCGGAGACCGATAACGAAGCTAGTTATTAGGAGCTTATCTGTCTGCACAACGCTGGCATATGCGACCCCGAAAGGTCGCATGTGCTTAATGCGTTATTTATTAAGACACATAAGCGACGTTTAACCACCCTGACCGGCCCCTAAATCGACCGGAGAGTGGACCGCCGCCCACATGTCCCTTCATTCAACCTACGATGAGAAAGAGCGACAACGTTCAGTCCCCCAGTGTAACTGGGCTCCTGACCGCTGCCATGTCCGAGACGGTACCGAGTCTCTTTCGAGGTTCGTACCGGCGACGGGGGCGGCTTATGGGCCGACCGGAGCACCCCGTCAACAACTTTCTTCCGCACCATTCCGGCCAGGCCGTCACGACATCAAAATTCCCGGCACCTGCCGCCCTTGTCTTTCAAAGCTTTACGCGATGATTGCCTTGGGAGGCTGTTGTCTTGGCTGGCGGAGCACCTGATGTCCGTCTGCCGGGAGCGCTCCTTTAGGTCGGTGGTTCCGGGGGCGCAACAGGAAAATTGCACGAACTGACATTTTTCTGCCGCAGACCCGAAACATTTCAGCCGGCACCCCTATGGCGCAACAACATTACGTCCGGAGGCGCGTGCCTCAGCTGGCGATGTAATCCTTCATGGCGGCCGCTTCGGCCTCGGCGGCTTCAATCCGATACTTCACCAGATCACCGATCGAGACCAACCCAAGGATTCGGCCGTCTTCCACCACCGGCAAATGCCGGAATCGCCGGTCAGTCATCACCGCCATCGCCGCCGACGCCAACTCATGCGGCCCAGCCGTAACAACCGGAGACGACATCACCGCCGAAGCCGGCTGATCGAGAATCGTCGACCCGTGCACATGCAGCCCAGCGCAAATGTCTCTTTCAGACACCAGTCCAAATATCTGGCCCTGTTCGATAACGACAACAGCCCCGATTCGATGGTGGTGCAGGAGCGCAACAATATCGCTCACCGGCGTTTCCCGTGTCACTGACACAAGCGCCTTTTTGCCGTTCAGGATCGTGCCGAGCATGACAACCTCCCCATATCAAGCGTCGGAACACATCGAATACCGCCGCAACGTGAGTTTTAGGCGTCTCCAATGTCGCCATTGAGAGTATCATCACCCGAATCGCTGTTGAAGGCAAAGACTGATGAAAATCCCCTCACCCCCTACTGCCGTCAAAACCGCCGACGCCTGGCGCAAGTTCCGCGCGCTGCTCTGGTGGAACGCGCTCGCCGGCGGATCAGCAGCGGCACTCGCAATCTGGTGGGTCGGGCGTGGCGACGCCAACGTCAGCCCGCATATGATCCTCGCCATGGGTGGCGGCATCTTCCTGGCGCTCATGCTGGGCGGCGCGTTGATGGGCCTTGTTTTCCTCTCAAGCCGCATCGGCCATGACGAGGAAGCGGCCAGCGGCTTTGAAACCGATGACCGCTTCTGATATCACCCTTTGATCTGATCAGCGGCCGCTGAAGCCGGTAACGCTCAGGCAACAACCTTGCGTGGCCGTCCCCGGCGCCGGGGCGCCGGCGCATCATCACCACCATCACCAGCCTCGGTCGCTTCACTGACCGTCGCATCAATCGCCAGCACAGGCTCCAGCTGCGCCACCTCAGGCGCCGACTTCGGCTCAGCCCGCCGGCTCCGTGCGCTCAGTGTCGCTGGCCCAGGCAGACCCGGGATCGGGCTCTCCGTCTCATCAATCACCGGCCGCGCTGTCGCGGGACGGCGCTCCTCACGGCGGGGCTCGTCCCGGCGGGGCTCATCCCGGCGACGATCATCACGCCGAACTTCCTCCCGCCGGGGATCATCCCGGCGATTTTCCGTGCGCGCATCGGCGCGCGGCTCATCACGGTTCCAATCCCGATCAGGCGTCCGGTCCCGGCTGCGCGGTGGCTGCTCCCGATTCTGCTCCCGATTCTGGTCGCGATTCTGATCCCGGTTCTGGTCCCGGTTCTGGTCCCGATTATACTCACGCGGCTGATCGCGGTTGTAGCTGCGCGGCTGGTCCCGATTCTGGTCGCGATTCTGATCGCGGTTATAGTCGCGCGGCTGATCACGGCTGTAGCTGCGCGGCTGATCCCGATTCTGCTCGCGCCCCTGCTCGCGATTCTGCTCGCGCCCGAGCTCGGACGAGTCGTCGCCGTCCTCGTCGTCGCCTTCGTTATCAGCGTCCGCATCGGTGTTGCTGAAGCCCGAGCTGTCCTCGTCCTCAAAGTCGCGCTGGCGGCGCACCGGCTCGCCCTGGCGGTCCCGATAGTCACCGAGGATCCGATAATAATGTTCGGCATACTGCAGATAATATTCCGCCGTCACCCGGTCGCCGGCCTGCTGCGAATCTCGCGCCAGCGCCCGATACTTCTCAAGCAGCTGGCTGGCGTTGCCGCGCTGCCGGTTGTCGAGCCGGTTGCCATAATTGTTGCCGCCAGTCATCTGCTGCGGTCGCGGGCCGTTGCCGCTACGGCGCCTGCGGTTCTGGTTGTTTCTGATCAAAGTCGCGTCCCTTGTTGGACGGCCCCGCTTGGCGGGTATTGCCGTAAATGCTGGCGGTGGCTTCGATGCTGGCCCCGGGGGAGATCGCGCAAATCCGGCATCGACCCGATGCCTTGCACGAATGCACCATGACTGGCGGCTAGTTGCCCCTTGAACTTCACTTTCGAAGAGTGGCGGCTTGTGCTCACACCACTTAATATTCGTCTAGACGCGAACGGCAGGACTTCCAAGCGAAAAAACGTAAGCTCAAACGCTCATCTGTCCAGCGCCACAAGTTCATACCAGGTCTGCATATAGCCGCCCACGCCACCGCAGACAAAGATCGCATCCTCATCAGCCGTCACCCACATGTCATAGGACGGGTGCTGATTGCCGCCAACCACCCCGTCATCGACAAAGCGGAAGTGCCGGCAAGCGAAGGTCCCCGCCGCCACCGTGCGGATAGTCTCCCCCAGATACTCCAGATGAATATCAACCTGCGCCAGCATCGGCGGGGTAGCGCCGCGATGATCGGCCGATGGCAGCAGCAATCGCACCAGCCGCCGGTGCGGCCCGGCGCTCACGTCCATACATCGCGTCAGATAGCCATCCCCCGAAATCGGATGCGTGCCAAAGCCCGCCAGCCCGTCGGGAATCGCCAGACGCTGGCTCAGCCGGCCAATCGTCGGCCCATGGCTTTCGCATTCCACCACACCGGCGGCATGATCAAAACGCACCCAGCCCGAGCCAAGATAGGCATCGTCAAGGCTCAGCCGCACATGGCAGTCCATCGGTCGCCCCAGTGCATCGATAGAATAAAGAATGTCGCGCATCACCGTCGGCTGCGGATCTTCGATCTCGCAATGCGCTTGCAGCGTCACCGCGCCGTCGCCGTGCCGGGTGAACGAAAACTGCTCCCGCCCTCGCTCGGCGTCCATCATATCCGGCTTCTTGCTTGTGTAGCGGAGCTGCCCCGATACCGTCCGATGCCGCATGATAGTCATGGCCGTGCCACCTTCGGCGCCAGCCCGAACATCAGATCGAAAAGCTGCTCCGGGTTGGCGCGTTTCAAATCAAGCATGGCCATCTCCGTCGCCCCCGGCCGGCCCACAGGAATCTCGCGCTGCCCCTTGGCCACCCCATCGATGATAATCGCCGCGGCATCCGCAGCCGCCAGCCCGCGGTCTACCGGATCTTCGCCGTCACCCACCGGCTCGCCCGTCCCTGTCAGCGCATTGCGCGCAACGCTTGTAGCAATGTAGCCCGCCGTCACCACATGCACAGCCACGCCATATTGCCCAATCTCGGCGCGCAGCGCGTCGGACCAGCCCACCACAGCATGCTTTGCCGCGCAATAGCCTGTGCGCATTGGTGAGCCGAACTTGCCAGCAATCGAGGCATTGTTGATCAGCGCCCCCCGCCGCCGCGCCACCATATGCGGCAGCAGCAGCTGCGTCAGCCGCAACGGCGCAAAGAAGTCCACTTCCATCAGCTGCCTGTAAACCTCGAAATCAGTATCAAGCGCCAGGCTGCGCTGCGAAATCCCAGCATTGTTAGACAGGATGTCGATATGCCCCATCCGCGCCACCGCCGCCTCAATCACACCGGGCAGCATCTCCAGCGCCGTCGCCTCAAACGCCAGCACTTCAGCACCCACATCTGAGACACTGGCACAAGCCGCCGCCGTCTCGGCCAGCGCCGCCTCGTTGCGGCCCGAGAGCAGCAGCACCGCCCCCTCCTCGGCAAAGCCAATCGCCAGCGCCCGGCCGATGCCCGAAGACGCTCCGGTGATCCAGATATGCTGCCCTTTAAAGCGTTGCATGCCCATCAAATCCCTCACCCCCGCAAAGCCTGCACCCCGATCACCATAGGGTGCAACCACAGCGCCAACCCCCAGAGCACCAGCCCGCCAATTCCCGCCACCGCCCCCGGCCATAATGTCGCCAAAGACCTATTGCCCGTCATCTGCCCGGCAAATGGCACAAAGCTCGTCGCCGCCACATGCCTCGCATAGCCCGGGTCCGCCATGCTCTTCCGGCGATCCTGCATCGCCGATCCGAGCAGCGCCAGCGCCAGCAAACCACCGGCCAGCACCAGCGTCCGGCTGTCGGCCGACAGGGTGATATGCACCACCGCCCAAAGCGCTATTCCCCAGTTCATCGGATGCCGGGTGATCGCCTGAACACCCCTGATCTTACCCGCCCCCGGCGCCCCGCCGCCCATCAGCGCAGGGTTCGGCGTCGTCACCGATCCGACAAGCAATATAAACGCAAGCAGCATTACAAATGGCGCAGCAGCATAAGCCCAGCCCGGCGTGTCCCAAAGCCGGTCGGGCGGCACCCGCTTCCAAAGCTCGCCCGCCCAGACCAAGGATCCCAGCGCCACCACGGCATAAACCCCCATGAACCCCCGGTCGCCCACAGCGCGCACCAGTGCTGCGCGCATCCCATGAGACAGCAGCAAATGGCCGCCCACAAAAACACTCATCGCGATCACCAGCAGGGCGAGGTCAGACATCAGTCGACTCCATGCATCCAGCGCTTGATCAGCGGTGACAGCGCCAGCAAAATACCGCCGATAATCATCGCTGCCCAGCCAATCGTCGTAAACACCCCGGCATAAGTCTCAAGGCTGACCTTGAGATTGGTCACCTGCCCGCCCACCGTCTCAACACTCGCCACCTGCGCCACCACGCCGCCAACATACTGCGCTACCGAGATCGACAGGAAATAAACCCCCATCATCATGCCCACCACCCGGGCAATCGACAGCTTGGTGATCATCGACAAGCCCACCGGGGAAATCATCAGCTCTGAAATCGAGTGGATGAGATAGAGGCCGGCTAGCCACCAGATTCCCACCTTGTAATCAGCGCCGGCAAAGCTCGTGCCCCATACCAGAAACAAAAAGCCCGCCCCCACACCCATCAACCCCAGGCCGAATTTCACCGGAATGCCCGGCTCCAGTCCCCGTCGCGCCAGCCACAGCCATAGCGCGCCGATCACCGGCGCCAGCGTCACGATAAAAAACGCATTGAAAAATTGCGTCTGCCCGGCGGTCAACACCAGCCCATCCATGATCCTGAGATCAGTGTTGCGGTCGGCAAACAGCGTCAGCGAGCTGCCTGCCTGCTCGAAAAGCGTCCAGAACGCGACGTTGAAGACAATGAGCACTGTTGCCGCACCCATCATCTGAAACTCCTGCCGCGTACCCACCTTCCACGACCAGAGTGGTATCCCGAACACCGCCACTACAAAGGTCACAAACAGCAGCTTGCCCAGGATCGGCAGCCCGAGCAGATAGCCCATGATCCCCTGCCCCGCCTCAGGCGTCGGTGCATTCATCAAATTAGTGAACAAAAACCAGAACAAGGGCACCGTCAGAATAGCACCGGCATAAATAGCGAGGCTGCGGTCAGGGCCGGCCTGCACAGGCGGCTCGCCATAGCCAGCCAGCTTCGGCCCGGCAAACTGGATCAACGCCCAGCTGATCGTCATGCCGATCGCGGCCAGTAAAAACCCGGCCCACCAACCGTAACGGTCAGCCAAAAACGGACAGGCCAGCTGCGACGCCAGCGACCCGACGTTGATCCCCATATAAAAAATCGTAAATCCCGAATCGCGCCGTCTGTCGCCGACCGCATAAAGGCTCCCGACCATCGTCGAGATATTCGGCTTGAAAAAGCCGTTCCCCACCGTGATCGCCGAAAGCCCGATCAGCATGATGGCAATAAAGGTCGAATCGCGGTCCGCCCCTGGCTCGAACGCATCCTTCGGCAAAGTCCTCGCCACACGGCCATCAGTCGCCGTCAGATTCACACTGCCATCATCATTGCCGCGGATCGCCAACTTCTGGCCGCCATCGACAACATATTGCTGCCGGTCCTCGATGCTCACCTCATATCGCGTGCCGTCGATCGTCGCGAAAGGCTTTGCCGCATCGCCGCCAAAACACAGGATGAAATAGCCCGCCGCCATCATGATCGCGCCGAATTTCACCGAGCGCTTCGATCCCAGATAGCGGTCGGCAATCAACCCGCCGACCAGCGGCGTCAGATACACCAGCGCCGTAAACCCGCCATATAGGCTCGTCGTCGTAGTGTCGGAAAACAGGAAGTGATCGGCAAGATACAGCGTCAGCAGGGCACGCATGCCATAATAGCCAAAGCGTTCCATCGCTTCGGTGGTGAACAGCCGCGCCAGCTGTGCCGGATGGCCGAACCATTGTGGCCGCGTATCGATCATGGTGCCATCCGGCGCGCTGGTCTCGCTCAAGGTCCCTCCGCTGCCGGCGATCAGCCGGCCAATCCCGCCTTTTCGCATTCCACAATGCGCGCATCACGGCAAGGCCTGCGCTTCCCGCCGCCCGCTAACATCGCTAGAGCCAGTGCCATGACCTTCAACGACACATCCTCCACGCTCGGCCTCCTCACCACACGCCGCTCGGGCAAGGCCCGCGACATGGCTGCCCCCGGGCCGAGCGCGTCCCAGTTGGCCAGCATCCTCGCCGCCGCCATGCGCGTGCCCGATCATGGCAAACTCGCCCCATGGCGCTTCGTCATCATCGATCCCGCCGCCCGCCCAGCACTCGCAGCCGTGCTCACCAGCGCCTATGCCGCTGAAAAGCCAGGCGCCAGCGCGACAGAGATCGAAGCCATGCGCGCGTTTGCCGGACACGCCCCCTGCCTCGTCGTGCTGCTCGCCCATCTCGCTCCGCTCAGCCACATCCCGCTCTGGGAGCAGACGCTCTCGGTCGGTGCGGCCGCCATGCAGCTGCTCAACGCCGTCCATGCGCAAGGCTTCGTCGGCAATTGGCTCACCGGCTGGCCCGCCTATTCCCCTGAAGTCACCGCCGCACTCGGAACACCGGGCGAGGCCATCGCCGGCTTCTTCTTCATCGGCACTGCGGCAAAACCACTTGATGAACGCCTGCGCCCCGATCCCGCCGCCGTCGTCCGTCACTGGACAGGGTAATCACCTTCACGCTGCTCGGCGGGTTCGGCGGCGATCTTCGAAATCGAAGATTTTCAGCTCGATCACGAAAAAGCATGTCAGCCAGATCATCGCGTCCCAGAAATCGAGCCAGGCGCCGTCCAGCCCCCAGCTGAGCGCTATGCCCGCCACGCCAAGATAAAGTGCCGATTTGCCGATGTTCCGCAGTCGCCATTCCCCTCCACCATAGCGGCCCGGCACATGCAGGTCATAAGCAAGCGCTGCGGCAATCAGCAGCCAGAGCGTGGCATTGCCAAAATTCTGCCATTCAGCAGCCAGGCCATAAGCACCCCAGGAAAACACCGCCAGCGCATAGCCGGCTAGCTCAAGAATAGCCGCAAAACGGTGCTTGCGACCGTCCGATCCCCAAGTCACATCCCGGGCCAGCAGTCCGCGACCACTTTCCCATTCAAAGGCCGCCAATATCAACAGCCAGCCGGATTGTTCAACGACTTCGCGCCAATTCCCGTAGAGGTAAAGCAGCGCCGCATCGACGATCAGCAGCGTGTAAACAATGGCCTTAAAAGCGGCGAAGCCCCGCCCGCTGGAAAATCCGGCAGGCGAGGCAACGACATCTTTGTCGATCATGATTCGAGGCAATGCCAAAAATCTCCCGACAGCGGATCAGGCCAGTCGAGTCTTGCCCCCTCGGCTCATGCCGCTTTCAGCACCTGTTCGATCTTCAACTGTGCAGCCGGCTCGTCGATGTTTTCCATCGCTGCCAGCTCACGCGCCAGACGGCCGATCGCGGCTTCATAGATCTGGCGTTCGGAATAGCTCTGCTCGGGCTGGTCTTCGGCGCGATGAAGATCGCGCACCACCTCGGCAATCGACACAAGGTCGCCCGAGTTGATCTTGGCTTCATATTCCTGCGCACGGCGGGACCACATCGTCCGCTTGATTCGTGGCTTGCCCTTCAGCGTCGTCAACGCTTCCGACAGCGTCGCCTGGCTGGACAGCTTGCGCATCCCCACACCCTCGGCCTTGTTGGTCGGCACGCGAAGCGTCATCCGCTCCTTCTCAAAGCGCAACACGAACAATTCGAGAATAGTTCCAGCAATTTCGGAGCGCTGAAGTTCGACAACGCGGCCTACACCATGCTTGGGATAAACGACATAATCACCGACTTCGAAAGCAAGCGGCTTGGCAATCGCCATAAATGTCTGTTCCTTATCTTTGCGACCGGCGAAGCCAAGAAAGTCAGGTCCCATGGACAGACACTGATGTGCTGACCAAAATTGGGCAAATGACTGACTCGCTCCGTTGGCGGGCGCTTGTGCCTCTGCTTATTCTATCGGGCGGTCATCCGCCCCGAAGGAAAGACGAGCCGCACCGGCGACCTGCGACGGAGCAGTTTCCATCACCAAAATGCGTATAGCAGCAAATCTGCCATAATTCCACCTCTTGGTGGGGATTGGCCCGGAAGCACACCCGGACCCATCAGCAACAAATCAAGCAACATTTTGAAGTTAAATACTTTATTCCATTAAATGGACCAGCGTCAGCTGCCCTCGCCCGGCGTCGCCGTGAAGTATTTGTCGAACTTGCCCTCTTCGCCCTTGTGCGAATCAGCATCATCGGGCGTCTCGCCCTTAACCGTGATGTTCGGCCATTTCGCGGCGTAGGTGGAATTCAGCTCCATCCACTTCTCCAGCCCGCCTTCGGTATCAGGCAGAATCGCCTCGGCGGGGCATTCCGGCTCACACACACCGCAATCGATGCACTCATTGGGGTTGATCACGACCATCGTCTCACCCTCATAGAAGCAATCAACCGGGCAGACCTCGACGCAATCCATATATTTGCACTTGATGCAGGCTTCAGTGACGACATACGCCATATGAGCGGTTCCTTTGCTTGTTCCACAAGGTACCACCCGCAAGGCGCAGCACCATCGCGCCCGCTGCTAGAACGTGGCTGCCGCCCTCGTCAATGGCTGTTGCGCGGCCTGCGGCATAGCACCCACCACCAAACCACCTGAAACAACCAGATCGGTATACATCAGCCGAGCTTCCGAAAATGGCCCACGATGCTCGGCCAGCCCGTCCACCCGCACCACAATCACCCCGTCATCATCGGGAAAACTCAAAACCTGCCCCATTCGCACCAGCGCCGACGCGCGCTCGACAACCCGGCCATCAATCCGCAACCGTCGGCTTTCGCACAGCGCCTTCGCCCGCCCCCTCGATTTCGCCAGCCGTGCAAACCACAGCCATTTGTCGAGACGGAGCGATGCGCCATAAACCAAATCGTGCCTGCCTTTCTCAATGTGATCCGCTGCGCCGGACAGGCTGCTGCCCGGCAAAGTGAACGTCCGCCAGAATGCTGAAGGGTGAAAGCGCGCGCATCCTGGCATCTGCGGCGCCTTTGAAAACCGTGCTGCTAGGCTCTGCCCGGCGTCCACTCCCAAGCCCGCCCTGCGCCAGAGCCCGGGTGATGCCCTTCCACGCGAAATGCTGGGTGCCATCGACAAGCTGCGGCCTATAGCCCAGCGCCCGCAGCAGCCGCGCCAGCCCGTCATGGGAAAGTCCGGCCGATGCCGCCCAATGCGGATCGGGAATGAAGGGTGCCCGCCCCTCGCGGCGGCCGTGGATAGCGCGCGCCAGCTTGTCGACAATATCGATCCTCACCGCCTGCCCGCCAATCGCCCAGAACCCGCTGGTCTCCAAAAAGCCCGCCGGCCAGCCCTCCTCGATCGTCAGGCTCACCCGACCCGGCGCCGGCAGCGACGGCACCGCCTTCTGTTCGGTCCACACCGCCCATAGCGCTACCCGCCAGCGCGTTGCTTCGGGCCGCAACAGCTTGGGCAAAAACACATGCGTCACCCCCAGCCGCACGCCAGCCGCCGCCAGCGCCCGCCGGTCCTCCCGCCCAAGAGCGGCCAGCTGATCCTCGGCATCACCGCGCGGCAAAACCCCCAATGTTTCCACCAGCCGAACAATCAGCCCCCTCGCCGCCGCCGACACCTCAGCCCCCCCTGCTGACATCCGCACCAGCGGCCCGAGCGCATCGCCGGTCGCCGCCGCCAGCCATGTCGTCAGCCGCACCTGCACCTGCGCTCGGTCCGCCACCGCCAGCGTCCCCAGCGCCCGGTCGAGTTGAATCCGCGGGCTCAGCGCGTCGCGGCCTTTCCTCAGACTCGCCACCCGCGCCCCCTGCCAGAGCAGTCGCGGCGGCATCTCACCCGCAAATTCAAGCGTAAACGTCTCGTCCGCTGCGGCCGCCAGCGCCGCCGCCCGCCCGGCCAGAACATGAGTCAGATACCGCTCAGCCGCCGCCAGCAGCATCCGCTGTTCGCCCGCCCGCGCCAGCGGATCGGCGGTAAAATAAAAGCCATCGAGACGCCCGATAACCTCGCCTTCCACAGCCACAGAACCATCGGGATCGATCTCGACCCGCTGCTCGCCGCCCTTGGCCTTCAGGTCCTTGAGCAGCACCGCCGTCCGCCGGTCGACAAACCGCTGCGTCAGCGCCAGGTGCAGCGCGTCGGACAGCCGCGCCTCCACCTCGCGCGTCCGCGCCGCCCAATGCCCCGGGTCGCCCACCCAGTCGGCCCGGTGCGCCACATAGGTCCAGGTCCGCGCCGCAGCGATCCGGTCGGCAATCGTCTCGACATCGCCCGTCACCCGGTCAAGATGCGCCAGCTCCGAAGCAATCCACGCATCCGGCAGCCGGCCATCGCCTTCCGACAAATGCCGGAACACCCGCGCCACCAGCCGCCCATGCTGCTCCGGCCCGGTCTTGCGATAGTCAGGCAGGCCGCATGCTGCCCAAAGCCTCGCCACCCCGCGCGTCCCCTGCACCCGCTCCATCACCCATGGCTCCCCGGCCAGCCCCTTCAGCACCGCCAGGTCAATCGCATCATCACCGCGAAACAGCTCCGGCCGCTGCGGCAGCGTCTCAAGCGATCCGATCAGCCGCGCCGATGAGCTGAAATCCAGCGCCGAGTTGCGCCACACCAGCTGCGTCAGCGGCTCAAAGCGATGCGCCTCCAGCCCCTCGATCTCCTCGGTTGAAAATTCCGCCGCCGCCTGGGTGCCCAGTTGCACAGTGCCAAAAGTCCCGTCCCGCTGATAGCGCCCCGCCCTGCCAGCAATCTGCGCCATCTCGGCCAGCGTCAGCCGCCGGTGCCGCCGCCCGTCAAACTTGGAGAGCGACGCAAAGGCAACATGGGCAATGTCCATATTAAGCCCCATGCCAATAGCGTCGGTCGCCACCAGATAATCAACCTCGCCAGACTGATACATCGCCACCTGCGCGTTGCGCGTGCGCGGAGATAGGCTGCCCATCACCACCGCCGCCCCGCCCTTCTGCCGCCGCAGCATCTCGGCCAGCGCATAAACCTCAGCCGCCGTAAACGCGACAATCGCCGAGCGCGGCGGCAGCCGGGAGAGCTTCTTCGCCCCGCCATAGCTCAACGTCGAAAAGCGCGGCCGCGTCACGATCTCAGCCTCGGGCACAAGCCTTCTGATCAGCGGCTTCAGTGTCTCCGAGCCCAGGATCATCGTCTCGGCATAACCCCGGCAATTCAACAGCCGGTCGGTAAACACATGCCCGCGCTCCGGGTCCGCCCCCAGTTGCGCCTCATCAATCGCAACGAAGGATACTTCCCGGTCAATGCCCTCCCGAACCCCCGCCCGGCTCGTCGGCATCGATTCCATCGTGCACAAGAAATAGCGCGCCCCTTCAGGGACAATCTTTTCCTCGCCAGTAATCAACGCAACCTGTGCAGCGCCCTTCAGCGCCACCACCCTCTCATAAACTTCGCGCGCCAGCAGCCGCAGCGGAAACCCGATCATTCCGCTCACATGGCCACACATCCGCTCGACCGCGAGGTGCGTCTTACCGGTATTGGTCGGCCCCAAAACCGCCGTCACCTTGCCAAGCAAAGATTGACCGCGGGTGGCCACACCACCTTCCGACGAGGCACGCAGAGGCTGCGGAAAGAGCGGCGCCGACGTCACCGAACTAATCTGGTCGCGCCATCATGCCGACGCAAGCCGAACAACGATGAAAGGGCTGGAAAACAGGGCGACGAATGCGCGCAGCAGCGGCTGCGAAAGGGGCGGAGACGGCTATGACACAAGGTCTGCACATCACATCCTCAAAATACACCAGATGATGTAGATGAAGGTCTCACAACCACGCCACACGCGCAAGTCACCCCACAAGACCAATCAACTCATCGCATAAATTTAGCGACGAATCGTTGCTTCATTGACACAAGACTCCGACTGGGTGAAGGATTTCATGGTCTTGGCAATGGCCTCGGGGGTCGCAATTGTATCAGCCGCAGCTGCAAAGCGCGGGCGCTGAAGGATCGGGAGCAACCGGTCTTCTGCAACCAGCACCAATTTCATGGCCTCAGCGCCAGTCGCTGGCAAAGCTGTGGCTGGCAAAGCTGTATCCGTCGACACGCCTGCCCGGCACTCATGTCTCGAAAGCGCGCCTCGGCCAGTGGCGTCAGGCCGCCGCCGGCCTCGCCCTTGGCACCGAATTATCCACCGATCTTGGCAGCGGCATCTTCCAGCGCAGCTGGTGGCTCGGCGCCATCGCCTGCACCGCACTTTGTGGCGCCGCCATCACCATAGCGCTCGATGTGCCGCTTCTGCCCGAAGTCGCGCGCGCCCCGCTCACCCCCAGCCAGCGCGAAGCATTAAGCGGGCAGTTCATCGCCCCGCTCGCCATGGGCGGCCGCACCGGCAAGACCATGGTGCCAGTGCCCGGTCTTGTCGTGCCGCTGGCTGAAATTCCCGAGCGCCCGCGCATTGAGGTCAGCGCCCGCCTCGGCGGTGGCCGCACCCTCGCCAACACCCTGAAGCGCGCCGGCGTCGGTAGCGCAGATATTCAGGCGGTCGAAGCGCTTCTCCGCCCCGTATTCAATCCATCAAAAGTCGAATCCGGCACAACGCTCGATCTCGTCCTCGGCCGCCGTGAAACCCGGTCGGTGCCGCGCCCGCTCGATCTCCTGGGCTTCCGCGCCGCCTTCGATCTCCGCCTCGCCATCAACCGTGTCGATGGCCAGCTTGTCCTCAAAAAAATTCCGATCAAGGTGGACCGCACGCCGCTGCGCATCAACGGCCTTGTCGCCGGAGGCCTTGAACGCTCGCTCCGCGCCGGCGGTATTCCCAATCAGCAGGCGCGCGAATTCGTCAAGGTGATGGGCTATGTCATCGATATGCAGCGCGGCATCGGAAAGCGGGACAGGTATGACATAGTTCTCGAGCGGGACCGCGCTGAAACCGGGGAGACCCGCTTCGGCAGCGTGCTCTATGGCGCCATCGACCGGCAGGGCAAGGATCTGGTCGAGGTCGGCCGCTACACCCTGAACGGAAATGCGGATTATTTTCGTGCCAATGGCGAATCCGCCCGCAAGGGCCTGATGCGAACCCCGGTGGATGGTGCCCGCCTCACATCGGGTTTCGGCATGCGTTTCCACCCGCTTCTCGCCTATTCGCGGATGCATCAGGGCGTTGATTTCGGCGCCCGCCATGGCGCGCCAATCTATGCCGCCGCCACAGGCAAGGTCATCTTCGCAGCCTACCATGGCGGCCACGGCAATTACGTCAAATTGCAGCATTCAAACGGACTTGCCACAGCCTATGCGCACATGTCCAAATTCGCCGTTCGCAATGGTCAGCAGGTTAATCAGGGGCAGGTTATCGGCTATGTCGGCTCCACCGGCGTCTCCACCGGGCCGCACCTTCACTATGAAGTATGGCTCAAGGGCCGCGTCACCAATCCACTAACCCTCAAGTTCGTCGGCGGCACCCAGCTCAACGGCAGCGACATGAACCGCTTCCAGTCGGAGATGAACCGCCTGCGCAACACCAGCCTCACCGGCAGCAACACCCCGGCCCCCAAACGCCCCACACGCCGCCCAACCTGACGGCCCCAGTACCTGACGGCCCCAGTACCTGACGGCGACAGTACCTGACGGCCCCAGTACCTGCTGCCCCAGTACCTGCTGCCCCAGCAGTTGCCGTCACGGTCCCCAACCGTTAAACCTTTCCCATGTCGGCTTTCCGCTTTGTCACACGTTCCACCGCACTCTTCGCTGCCATGTCGATCATCGGCGCCGCTGCTGCCCTGATCGCCAGCCAGCCCGCCAGCCAGACTGTCCGAATGCCCGCGCCCGATCGTCCTGTCTCCAGCATCGTCAGCGCCGCCTGGGATGATGAAGCCGCGCGGGACCGGGCCGGGGAGTTCGCTGCCGTCGCCCGCACGCTGGATATCCAGCCCGGCCAGACCGTCGCAGACATCGGCGCCGGCTCGGGCTATTATACGATCCGGCTCAGCCCTGTCGTCGGCCCCGGCGGCCGGGTGATCGCACAGGATGTGATGCAGAGCTATCTTGATCGTCTCGCCCGCCGCGTCCGTGTCGCAAAGCTCGGCAATGTCCGCTTCGTTCGCGGCACCCAGTCCAATCCCCGCCTCCCGGCCAACGCTGTCGATGTGGCGCTTATGATCCACATGTATCACGAGATCAGCCAGCCCTATGCGCTGCTCAATCATCTGCGCATCAGCCTCAAGCCTAATGGTCGCCTCGCCATTGTCGATCTCGAGCGTGATCCCGAAAATCACGGGATGCCGCGCGAGCTGCTGGTCTGTGAAGTCCGCGCCGTTGGCTATGAGTTGGTCGCCATCAACGAACTCGCCGTCGGCTATCTCGCCATCTTCAAACTCGGCCCGGCAAAGGACCCTCGCACCGTCAAAGCCTGCCGCCGCTAATTTCCTTGACTTGTAGGACTTTATCTGAAATAAAACAGCATGTTAATCATAGAAAGTGGGCCTCGAAAAACATCGTTCAGCCTATAGACTTTCAGTAGACTTGTTAATATTCAGCCCGCCACCGCACGAAAATCGCCGTCGGCAGCATCCGCCCCCCAGCTTCTTCCCGCACCGCCATATCCCCCGCCTCCACCGTGCCGCCGGCGTCGCCAAAAGCCTCGGCCATCAGCCCGGCCAGCGCCACAGCACTCATCCGGATCGCATAGACCGTCAGGATCACAAAGCCATCGTCCGCCACCAGCTGCCGCGCCAGCCGCACCAGCTCGGGCAGGTCGCGCTCAAGGCTCCAGATCTCGCCGTCCGGTCCCCGCCCATATTTCGGCGGATCGAGCATCAACCCATGGTAGCGGTTGCCTCGCCGCACCTCGCGCCGCAAAAATTTCAGCGCATCATCCACCAGCCAGCGCACCGGCGCCTCGCCAAGCCCCGAAAGCGCTGCATTATCGCGCGCCGCCGCCACCGCCTTTTTGCTGGCATCAACATGCGTCACCTGCGCGCCTGCCGCCGCGGCAATCAGACTCGCAACGCCGGTATACCCAAACACATTAAGAAAGCTCCGCCCCGGCGCCATCCGCTCAGCCATAAAGTCCCATTGCACCGCCATATCGGGAAAAAACCCGAGATGCCGGAACGGCGTGTTCATCGCATGAAAGCGCACCGGGCCGCGCGTCATGTCCCAGCGCGGTGGCACCCGCTCCGCCAGCTGCCAACGTCCGCCGCCGTCCTCGTCGCTGCCACCCACAAATTCGCCGTCGGCAATCCATTCGCTCACCGGCATCCACATCGCCTGCGGTTCCGGCCGGATGAACCTGTAAGGCCCATAGCGCTCCAGCTTGCGCCCGCCACCCGAATCAACCAGCCCGTAATCAGCCCATGGCTCGGTCACCAGCAACGACAGCGTGGCGTCCCAGCGCGTCATGCTGCCTTCCGGCGCTTGCGCCCTGCCCCGATCTCGGCGCGCGCCGGCGCGTGCGCCAGCATAGCAGACCCGGCAGCCCGCGCCGCGTCCACATCCACCGCTGCCAGCCGCGCCACAACATCGGCCGGCGCCAGAAAGCGACCATGGATGACCAGCTGCCGCGCCACATAATCCGCCTGGCCGGTGGGGCTTTCCAGCGCCATCAGCAGTCCCGCCACCGCCTGCGCGCGGGCCCGCTCCAGCTCGGCCGGCGTCAGCGTCGCCGCAGCACCGTGCAAAACTTCATCGATCAGCGCCCGCGCCGCCGCCGCCTGATCACGCGCACAGGCAGCATGAACGCTCATCAGCCCGCCATCCGCATAGGGCGAGACAGCAGCACTCACCGAATAGGCCAGCCCGCGTGCCTCGCGCACTTCCTGAAATAGCCGGGACGACATGCCGCCCCCCACCGCCAGCGTGAAAAGCTGGGCCGCGTCATGTCCCTCGTCATGATGCCCCGGTGCGGGTAGCCCGAGCGTCAGCTGCGCCTGCTCGGCCCGGCGACTGTCGGCGCGCGCCCCGGCCTCAAAACGCACTGGCTCCGCCGCCGCCCGCACGCCCGGTGATCCCGCTGGCACAAACGCCGCCTCAGCCAGCCGCATCGCCGCATCATGATCCACCTTGCCGGCAATCACCAGCGTCAGCTGCGAGGGCTGATAATGCGTGTCGCGCCAGCCCCGCAGATCATCAACGCTGATCCGCTCAAGGCTCGCCTCGCTCCCCAAAATAGACCGTCCGAGCGCCTGCCCCGGAAACGCCGCTTCCTGCAAATGATCAAAGACAATATCATCGGGCGTATCCATCGCCTCGCCAAGCTCCTGCAGCACAACGTGCTTCTCGCGCGCCAGCTCTTCAACATCAAGGCGCGGATGCGTC
>JBBRCT010000027.1:0-21136 GCA_038204585.1 Sphingomonadales bacterium | reverse complement strand
GTTAGCAGAGAGTTGGCCTGATCGGGCCACGGATAAGAATGGGCGTAAAGCAGGTAGCGTCGATCGAAAGTGGACACCGCTTCGGCGGAGGCTGAATGACTGCTTTCGGGAGAAGCCCGCGACCGACCTAATATCCGCATTGAGGGCGCGAAGCCGACACTCTCCAGCCTTAGCTGCTATGACCGCAACTGGGCGATAGCAGCCATGCTCCCTGCGGTTTCAAAACCGAAGGGTTATGACACCATAAGGAACGACGACTTCCGGCCTCGGCAATCCGTAACGCACCATTAAGCTTCCCATCCGCAAGCAATCGATGAATATTTTGGGGTCTGGGGCTGAGGCCCCGGCCGCCGGAGGCTTTTTGCTTTGGGATTGGGGCGTTGGGTGATTGTTGGGTGGGCGCGAGATGGCCCCCCGCCTGCGCGGGGGTGACGGGGAAGTGCGGGGGTGACGGGGAAGTGCGGGATTGACGGGGAAGGGCAGGATTGACGGTGAGGGGGTTTATCCCAGCGCGGCTTCTTTTTCAGCCAGTTCCAGCCAGCGGGTTTCGGCGGTGGCGAGGTCGTGGCGGACTTTTTCGAGTTCTGTCATGACGCTGGCGAAGCGTTTGGGGTCGCGGGTGTAGAGGGCCGGGTCGGCCAGCGTGGTTTCGTGGCGGGCGATGGCTTTGGTGAGGGTGTCGATGGTGGCCGGGAGTTCTGCGAGCGCGCGGGCGTCGTTGTAGCTGAGCTTGGCGGCGCTGCGCTTGGGGGTGACGGCGGTGTTGGGGTTTTTGGCTTGGGGTTTGCGGGCGGCGTCTTTGGCGGCGGCGGCGCGCGCCTTGCGGGCTTCGGCCCAATCCGACCAGCCGCCGACCACGGTCTCCGAATTGCCTTCGCCGTCCATGGAAACGACCATCGTGACGACACGATCCAGGAAAGCGCGGTCGTGGCTGACGAGGAGGACGGTGCCGGCATAATCGTCGAGCACTTCTTCGAGCAGATCGAGGGTTTCCATGTCGAGATCGTTGGTCGGCTCATCGAGGACGAGGAGATTTGACGGCGTGGCAAATTCGCGGGCGAGCAGGAGGCGCGAGCGTTCGCCGCCGGAGAAGCCATCGACGGGGGCATCGAGGACGCCGGGATCGAACAGGAAATCCTTGAGATAGCCGGCGACGTGCTTGCGCACACCGTTCACTTCGAGCCATTCACCGCCATCGGCGAGGACATCACGGACGGTTTTGGGGGTGCCGTCGGCGGCGTCGAGACGCTGGCGGCGCTGGTCGATGATGGTGGGATTGAGGACCTTGGCGCGCTTGATCTGGCCGCTGTCTGGCTCAATTTGGCCGAGCAGAAGCTTGATAAGCGTCGATTTTCCGGCGCCATTGGGGCCGATGATTCCGATACGATCCCGGTGCCGGACGCGCAGCGACAGATCGTTGATGATCGTCCGGTCGCCGAAAGATTTGGTGACATGGGTGGCGTCGATGAGCACCTTTGTCTTGGTATCGTCGGCGGTGGTGGCGAGTTTTGACACCGCATCCCCTGTGGTCATCGCCTGGCGGGTGGCGCGCAGCTCAATGAGCTTGGCGAGGCGTCCTTCGTTTCGGCTGCGCCGCGCTGTCACACCGCGCAGCAGCCAATGTTCTTCCTGCCGCAGCCGGGCATCGAGGCGCGAGGCGGTCTTGGTTTCCTCGGCGGCGACACGGTCCGACCAAGCTTCAAAGCCGCCGAAGCCGACTTCGGCGCGGCGCAGCGCCCCGCGATCGAGCCAGAGGCAGTTTTTGGTGAGCCGGGTGAGGAAGGTGCGATCGTGGCTGATGGTGACAAAGGCGCCGCGATACCGCTCGACCCAGGATTCGAGCCATTCGATGGCGTTGATATCGAGGTGGTTGGTGGGCTCATCGAGGAGCAGCAAGCCAGGCTCGGCGGCGAGCGCGCGGACGAGACCGGCGCGGCGGCGCTCCCCGCCCGATGCTGTGGCGGCTTCCATGTCGAGGTTGACGCCGAGGCGCGAGGCGATGGCATCGAGCTTGTGATCCTCGGGCGCGTCCTTTCCGGCGCGGGTAAAATCACCCAGCGTGGTGAAGCCGGTCATCGCCGGCTCCTGCTCAAGCCGGATGATCGAAAGGGCAGGGGAGACGGCACGGCGCCCCTCGTCCAGCTCCAGTTCACCAGCGATGAGCTTCATCAACGTAGTCTTGCCCGCACCATTGCGGCCGATCAGCGCCAGCGCATCACGGGCATCGAGGGTGAGATCGAGGCCACGGAACAGCCAGCCGGTGCCCGTGCGGAGGCCAGCGTTTTCAAGGGTGAGGATTGGGTCTGCCATGCCGCCTCAAGTGGCGGTTAAGGCGCTTGCATGCAAGCCGGCAGATGGCACAAAAAGCCGGTGTTGGCGTGATGTTCATGGACTATTCAGTGCGGAGAGGGCATTGCCGGTGACTGTGAGGTCAGGATTTTGATACGTCTTTTTCGGATATTGCTGGCAGGCATGATGGCGTTTACGCTCTTGCCGGTGTCGGCTGCTAGCGCTGCTGCTCCTGGCGGGGTTGAGCGGCGCGTGCGGGATCTTGTGGAAGCCGGTGAAATTGTGCCGTTCGAGACCATCCGGCAGCGGGTGGCGTCGCAGGTTCGTGGCAATTATGTTGGCGTGGAATTTGATGAGCCGACCTTGACTTACCGTTTTCGGTTTCTGGTCGATGGTGAGGTCATCAACGTTGATGTTGATGCACGCACCGGGCAGCGGCGCCGCCAGAGCAGAAGCTATTAGTGGCACCGGTTATCTGTGCCGCGGCTATTGAGGAGACGCCATGCGCGTTCTGATCGTTGAGGATGAGCCTAATTTGCAGCGCCAGCTGCGGACAGCGCTGGAGGGTGCAGGCTATGCGGTGGACGCTGCAAGCGACGGCGAAGATGGGCATTATCTCGGCTCGACCGAAGCCTATGATGCCGTGGTGCTCGATCTTGGCTTGCCCGAGATGGATGGGCTGACCGTGCTTGAACGGTGGCGGCAGGAAGGCCATGCGATGCCGGTGCTCGTGCTGACCGCACGTGACCGGTGGAGCGACAAGGTGGCGGGGCTCGATGCCGGGGCTGATGATTATCTGGCCAAGCCGTTTCAGACCGAAGAGCTGATCGCCCGGTTGCGGGCGCTGATCCGCCGCGCGGCGGGGCAGGCAAGCTCCGAGCTGGTGGCGGGGGCGGTGCGACTTGATGCGCGTTCCGGTCGGGTGACACTCGATGGGGAGCCTGTGAAACTCACCGCGCAGGAGTTCAAGCTGCTCTCCTATCTGATGCATCACAAGGGCAAGGTGGTAAGCCGGACCGAGCTTATCGAGCATATTTATGATCAGGATTTTGACAGGGATTCAAACACTATTGAGGTGTTTATCACCCGCATCCGCAAGAAGCTTGGGGCGGAGCTGATCAGCACGACGCGTGGCCTTGGCTACAGCCTCAACGACAGCTGAGGCGCCTGTCGAGGTAGGCGCTGAGCCGGCTCGCTCCCGCCGGCGGTTTTCGCTGTCCGGCTCTTTGCGGCTGCGGATGATTGCGCTGGCGGCAGCGTGGATTCTGCCGCTTTTGCTGCTGGGTGGTGTGGTGCTGGACCGCGTGCTGGTCAACGCTATTACCCAGAATTTCGATGGCCAGCTCGATTTTGCCCTGACGGCGATGGTCTCGGCGGCTGATATTGACGATCAGGGTGAGACGCGGTTCCTTCGAGCACCTGGCGATCAGCGTTTTTTCGAGCCATATTCAGGACTTTACTGGCAGGTGAGTGCGCCAGGAGTGGAGTTGTTCCGGTCACGGTCCTTATGGGACAGGGCGCTTGATCTGGCACCGCAGGCTGATTGTCGCGAGCCGTGCCGCTATGCCAGCAACAAGTTTGATGGCGAGGCGCTGCGCATCGTCGGCCGTCATCTGCGCCTGCCGGGATCGGCCAGAGTGTTTTATTTTCAGGTGGCGCAATCGACGCGAGACCTTGATCAGCAGATTGCCCAGCTGAGGGCGTTTTTGTTTTGGTTTCTGGGTTTGCTTGCCGTGGGCTTGCTGTCACTCTCGGCATTGCAATCGACCTACGGCCTGTCCCCGCTGGGCCGGGTGAGCCGCGCTATCGCGGCGATCCGCTCGGGTGACAAGCGCCGGGTCGATGAGGATTTCCCGATCGAGATTGCGCCGTTGGTGAGCGAGATCAACGAGCTGCTTCAGCACGGCGAGCAGCAGGCCGCCGCCGCACAGCGCCACGCAGGCAATCTGGCGCATGCCCTGAAAACGCCGATGAGCGTGTTGATTGGCGAGACGCGGGGCCGGCACGATCCTTTGGCCGAGACGGTGTCGGCGCAGGTCAACATCATGCGCCGGCATGTCGACCATCAGCTGGCCCGCGCACGGGCCCTGGGTCGGCGCGGCGATTCGGCGGCGCGGACCGCGGTTTGGCCGAGCCTGCAGGCAATCGCGCGCACAGTGGAGCGCATCCATGCTGCGCGCGGCGTGACGATCGACATCGCCGGGGACCGGTCAGCGGTGTTCAGGGGGGAACAGCAGGATCTGGAGGAAATGCTCGGCAATCTGGTGGACAATGCAGCACTTCATGGCGGCGGGCGTGTGTTTGTGACGCTGGCGCTTAGCAGCGGGGAAGCGGGCGCCGGGTTAGGGGGCGCCGGGTCGCTCGATATTCTGGTGGAGGATGACGGGGCGGGCATCGCGCTGGCGGACCGGAACCGGCTTTTTTCACGCGGTGAACGGCTTGATACCGACAAGCCAGGCACTGGTCTGGGGTTAGCAATTGTTCGCGAAGTCGCTGAAATCTATGGTGGCAGTGTGGTTTTGGAGGAAAGCGAGGATCTCGGCGGGCTGCTCGTTAGATTGACCCTCCCGGCAGCAGCTCAGGCTGCCGCACCGCTCGCCTGATGATGACGAATAACCTCCTCGATCACGAAGCGTAGGAATTTTTCGGAAAATTCGGGATCGAGTTTGGCTGAGGCTGCCAGCGCTCGGAGCCGTGCCACTTGCTCGGCCTCGCGCCCCGGATCGGCGGCGGGCAGACCGGACCGCGCTTTGTAGCGACCGACCGACTGGGTGATCTTGAAACGCTCTGCGAGCATGAAGATCAAAGCGGCATCGATGTTGTCGATGCTCTCACGGTAGCTGTTCAGGGTCTCGTCGGTCACACTTGCCCTCCTTATTATGTGCGTCAGCCACTTTTGCGGCGGATCGGCGCGGACGCAAGCGCTGGACTTGCGCAGGCATCCACTTTGGCTAAGGAAGACACTGTGACGGCATCCGTTCTTCCCATTCGCCCGCTTGGCAACCCATCGATGGCAGCCCTTATGGCGCTGACGGCGCCAGGGCTGACCGCAGTGAATCATGTGATCATCGACCGGATGCAATCGCCGGTTGCGCTAATCCCGGAATTGGCCGGGCATCTGATTGCTGGTGGCGGCAAGCGGCTGCGCCCGATGCTGACGCTGGGCTGTGCCGCCCTGCTTGATTATGGCGGCACGCGGCATCACAAATTGGCGGCCGCAGTCGAATTTATTCATACCGCCACGCTCTTGCACGATGATGTGGTCGATGCCTCAGGGCTGCGGCGCGGCAAGGCGACGGCAAACCGGCTTTGGGGGAACCCGGCGAGCGTGCTGGTCGGGGACTTTTTGTTCAGCCGGTCGTTTGAGCTGATGGTTGAGGATGGCTCGCTCAAGGTCTTGAAAATTCTAAGCTCGGCATCGGCGATCATTGCCGAGGGCGAAGTGGCGCAGCTGACAGCGCAGCGCGATGTGGAAACCAGCGAAGACCGTTATCTCGAAATCATCACCGCCAAGACCGCAGCGCTGTTTTCCGCCGCCTGCCAGATTGCGGCGATTGTGGCCGAGCGCGGGGTCGCGGTTGAGAGCGCGCTCGAAGCCTATGGCCGGAACCTCGGGATTGCGTTTCAGCTCGTTGATGATGCCATTGATTATGTGTCGGACGCCGACACGATGGGCAAGGACAGTGGCGACGATTTCCGTGATGGCAAGGTGACCCTGCCGGTGATTCTGGCCTATGCGCGCGGTGACGAGACCGAGCGTGCATTCTGGCGCGAGGCGATGCGCGGCAAGCGGGTGGCGGCGGAGGATCTGACCGAGGCGCTGCGGCTGCTGCAAAAAACCAACGCCGTGGCTGATACGCTGGCTCGGGCACGTCACTATGGCGCCCGCGCCATGGATGCGCTGGCGGGCTTTCCGGCCGGACCGGCGCGCCAGGCGCTTACGGAAACGGTGGAATTCGCTATCGCTCGGGCGTATTGACCCGAGCATGGTCAGCGCCCGCCTTTATCAAAGACCCAAAAGTGCGATGCAGAGCGGCAAAGCCTTGATGGGCGAATGGTTGCTGGAGTGGGAACGCGACGAGCCGCAGCGGCCCGATCCCTTGACCGGATGGGCGGGATCGGGGGACACTGAGACGCAAGTGCAGCTGAAGTTTCAATCGCGTGAGGCGGCTCTGGCCTATGCCTTGACGCAGGGGCTTGCGGTCGAGATCATGCCGCTCGGCCCGCGCCGACTGAAGTTGCAGGCATATTCGGACAATTTCAGATAAGGCAGTTTTTCGGGCGTCCGTAGCTCAGCTGGATAGAGCGCGGGACTTCTAATCCTGAGGTCGCAGGTTCGAGTCCTGCCGGGCGCACCAATATTGATCTGGTTTGCAGAGGAGAGAATGATGTTCAGTCATATCATGTTAGGGGCCGACGATATTGCGGCCTCCAAGGCCTTTTATGATGCCACGCTGGGCGCTTTAGGCCTGCCGCCGGGCAGCATGGATGACAAGGGCCGGGTTTTCTATGTCACCAAGGCCGGGGTTTTCTCGCTTTCCAAGCCGATTGACGGTCAGCCCGCCTGCGGTGCCAATGGCGGCACAATCGGCTTTGCGGCCGCCTCCCCCGAGGCTGCGAACGCGTGGCATGCGGCCGGTCTGGCGGCTGGTGGGACGGCGTGCGAAGATCCGCCGGGCGTGCGCGCAGGCGGCATGGGCTCAATGTATCTGGCCTATCTGCGCGATCCATCGGGCAACAAGCTTTGCGCGCTTCACCGGATGTGAAGCAGGGTTGAAGACTTTGAATTGGCGCTTCGACAATAGCTATCGCCGGTTGCCGTCCGTGCTCTTTGAGGCGCGGGAGGCGACGGCTGTGCGGACGCCGGTGACATTGCTGTGGAATGACGCGGTGGCGGCGCGGCTCGGGCTGGCGGCGGTTCCGGCCGATGTTTTGGCCGGGAATGTGCTGGCCGAAGGCTCCGAGCCGATTGCGCAGGCATATGCGGGGCATCAGTTCGGCCACCCCAACATGCTTGGCGATGGTCGGCAGGTTTTGCTGGGCGAGCAGATCGCCCCTGACGGCGCGCGCTTCGACATCGCATTGAAGGGCTCGGGACGCACTGCCTATTCGCGCGGCGGTGACGGGCGAGCCGCACTTGGGCCGATGCTGCGGGAATATGTTATCAGCGAGGCGATGCGGGCGCTGGGGGTGCCGACGACGCTGAGTCTCGCGGTCGTTGAGACCGGTGAAGCGGTGCTTCGCGACGAGATCAAGCCGGGCGGCATTCTGGTGCGCGTGGCCGCGAGCCATATCCGCGTGGGGACGTTTCAGTTCGCATCAGCACAGGATGACCCGGCAGTTCTGAAGGCTCTGGCGGACCATGCCATGGCGCGGCATTATCCGGCGCTCAAGCCGGAGGACTATCTCGGCTTTTTGCAGGCTGTGGTGGCGCGGCAGGCCTGGCTGATCGCCGAGTGGATGCGGGTGGGGTTTGTCCATGGGGTGATGAATACCGATAATATGACGATCTGCGGCGAGACCATCGATTATGGTCCGTGTGCGTTTCTTGAGACCTATGGCCGGGATGTGGTTTTCAGCTCGATCGACCATAGTGGGCGCTACGCCTTTGGCGAACAGCCACGTATCGCGCTGTGGAATCTGACGCGGTTTGCTGAAACGTTGATGGGGCTTGGGCTGGCTGCCGAGGATATGAAGGGCGTGCTGGAGACGTTTCCAGCGCTTTTCGAGGGGCATTGGCGCCGCGCAGTCAGGGCAAAAATGGGGCTTCTTGATGCGCCCGGCGCTGATGATGTGGTGGAAGCGGCGTTGATCTGGCTCGAAGCGAGCGGCCTCGATCATAGCAATTTCTTCCGGGGTCTGGCCGATGCGCTGGAGGCCGGAACACCGGTGGCGGCTCCATGGGCGGAGCAGTGGCGCGTCCTTACGGGCGATGCATCGGTGGCGATGATCCGCGCTGCCGCACCGGCGGTGATCCCGCGTAATCATATCGTTGACCAGACGCTCCGGGCCGGCGAGGCGGGCGATCTCGCGCCGATGCAGGCATTGCTCGCCGCACTCGCCGAGCCTTATGCGGAAACCGACGCAAATGCGGCGTTCCGCGTGCCGGCCACAGCGGATGAGGCGGTGAGGGAAACTTTCTGCGGCACATGAATTTTATGTGACCGGCCGGGACAGGGCCTTGACGCTTGAGGGGGCCGGGCACATATGCAGCCTTGTCGTTAGCACTCGCATCTGGTGAGTGCCAACGCGCCCAATTCAAACTGATTAGGGGTTACACCATGACATTTCGTCCGCTCCATGACCGGGTGCTCGTTCGCCGCGTCGAAGCTGAAGAGAAGACTGCAGGCGGGATCATCATTCCCGATACAGCCAAGGAAAAGCCGCAGGAAGGTGAAGTCGTTTCCGTCGGCACCGGTGCCCGCGGCGAAGATGGCACCGTCCATCCGCTGGAAGTGAAGGCCGGGGACAAGATCCTGTTCGGCAAATGGTCCGGCACCGAAGTCAAGGTTGGTGGGGAAGACCTCATCATCATGAAGGAAAGCGATATTCTGGGGATCATTGGCTGAGCAGCCTGATCCTGATTTCGCCAACAATTAACTGAAGGAATTCAACATGGCAGCCAAAGATGTTAAGTTCGGCCGCGACGCTCGTGAGCGCATTTTGCGCGGCGTCGACATTCTTGCTGATGCAGTCAAGGTGACGCTGGGGCCAAAGGGCCGCAATGTCGTCATCGAAAAGTCGTTCGGCGCCCCGCGCATCACCAAGGATGGTGTGACCGTGGCCAAGGAAATCGAGCTCAAGGACAAGTTCGAGAACCTCGGCGCACAGATGGTTCGCGAAGTCGCTTCCAAGACCAATGATGTCGCCGGTGACGGCACCACCACCGCCACTGTGCTGGCCCAGGCCATCGTCCGTGAAGGCATGAAGTCGGTTGCGGCCGGCATGAACCCGATGGATCTCAAGCGCGGCATCGATCTGGCTGTCGGCAAGGTTGTGGCTGATCTCAAGGCACGTTCGAAGCCGGTTTCCGGCTCGTCGGAAATTGCCCAGGTCGGCACGATCTCGGCCAATGGCGAGAGCGAAATCGGCGAGATGATCGCCAAGGCGATGGACAAGGTCGGCAAGGAAGGCGTGATCACCGTCGAAGAAGCCAAGGGCATGGAATCGGAGCTGGATGTCGTCGAAGGCATGCAGTTCGACCGTGGCTATCTCAGCCCCTATTTCATCACCAACCCCGAGAAGATGGCGGTCGAACTCGAGTCGCCCTACATCCTGATCCACGAGAAGAAGCTGAGCAATCTTCAGGCGCTGCTGCCTGTGCTCGAAGCTGTGGTGCAGTCGGGCCGTCCGCTGCTGATCATCGCCGAAGACGTTGAGGGCGAGGCGCTCGCGACGCTGGTTGTGAACAAGCTGCGTGGTGGCCTCAAGGTCGCTGCTGTCAAGGCGCCGGGCTTTGGCGATCGTCGCAAGGCGATGCTGGAAGATATCGCCGTGCTGACCAAGGGCGAGATGATCTCGGAAGACCTTGGCATCAAGCTGGAGAACGTCACCCTGCCGATGCTCGGCCAGGCCAAGCGCGTGACCATCGACAAGGACAACACGATCATTGTTGATGGCGCCGGCGAAGCCGATGCGATCAAGGGCCGGGTCGAGCAGATCCGCGCGCAGATCGAGATCACGACGAGCGACTATGACAAGGAGAAGCTGCAGGAGCGTCTGGCCAAGCTCGCCGGCGGTGTTGCTGTTCTCAAGGTCGGCGGCTCAACCGAAGTCGAAGTCAAGGAGCGCAAGGACCGTGTTGACGATGCGCTGCACGCCACCCGCGCAGCCGTTGAGGAAGGTATCGTCCCCGGCGGCGGTACTGCACTTCTCTACGCCACCAAGGCTCTCGAAGGCCTCAAGGGCGCCAACGACGACCAGACCCGCGGTATCGACATCATCCGCCGCGCCTTGTTTGCGCCTGTTCGCCAGATTGCGGCGAACGCCGGCCATGACGGTGCGGTGGTTTCGGGCAAGCTGCTCGAAGGCAAGGATGACAAGATCGGCTTCAACGCCCAGACCGATGTCTATGAAAACCTTGTGGCAGCCGGCGTGATCGACCCGACCAAGGTTGTGCGTACCGCACTTCAGGACGCGGCTTCTGTCGCTTCGTTGCTGATCACCACCGAAGCGGCGATCACCGACCTGCCAGCCGATGACAAGGGCGGCGCTGGCGGCGGCATGGGCGGCGGCGGTATGGGCGGCATGGGCGGGATGGACTTCTAAAGTCCCGCATTAACGCTCTGAGTTTGGAGAAGGGTCGCAGCGCAAAGCTGCGGCCCTTTTTCTGTGGCGCGAGGGCGCTATTACTGGTCGGCGTCGGCGGTGGCCGCCGCGACATCGGCATTAGCTTTGGCGGTGAGCGCAGCTTCGTTGCCGCTGGCGGGCGCTTCCGGGTTTTGGCCGTTGCAGGCGGCCAGGGTGAGGGCCAGAATGGATATGAGAAGGGGCGTGCGCATGGCAGGGTTGATACTGCAAGCCGCCTGACGGGGGAAGCATGGGGTTTTATTCAGAAACGCTGTTTCCCTGGATGCTCGACCGGGCCTTGGGGCACCCGCGCATCGAGGCGAGGCGCAAAGCGCTGGTAAGCGAGGCCAGCGGCGAGGTGCTGGAGATCGGCTTCGGCTCGGGCGCGACACTGCCATTCTATGATCCGGCGAAGGTAAAGCGGCTGACGGTCGTTGAGCCGAGCGAAGGGATGAATCGCCGGGCGGCGCAAAGAATCGAGGCTGCCCGGCTTGCAGCAAACTGCGTTCCGATCGTCTCAGTGCCCGGCGCTGGCGAGCGGCTGCCGTTTGATGACGCGGCGTTTGATACGGTGGTTATGTGCCTGACGCTATGCAGTGTCGATGATCCAATGGCGGTGCTACGTGAGGTGCGGCGTGTCCTACGGCCGGGCGGGCGCTTCCTGTTTCTAGAGCATGTGCTGAGCGATGATGCGGGGCTGGCGCGCTGGCAGCACAGGCTAACACCGCTGCAGAAAATCATCGGTGTGGGCTGTCATCTGGACAGGAATACCCCGGCCATGGTGCGGGCGGCAGGCTTTGCGCTCGGCGAAGCGCCGCTTCAGTTCGAGCCGGCGTTCGGGGTGATGACCTCGCTGGTGCCGCTGGTGTCAGGCTCGGTCGTTGCTGTAGGCGCTTCAACTGAGGAGGCATCTGTTTCCGGCATTTCAACAGCCGGCGCTTCGCTGGCCACGGCAGCCCCTGCCGCGCCGACTGCAAGCGGGGCAGGTTCGGGCTCATAGTCCTTGAATTCCTCCAGCTCTTCGGCGGTGGGCGGCGGATTGCCATAATAAAGCTGGGCGCGGCGCCGCTGGAGATAGGCTGATTTGATCAGCGTATACTCATCAAGGCTATCGGCGAGGATGGCATCACCCCCGGCATCGATCAGGCGCGAACGCAAATCGACGACCCGGCCGGTGATCTGCCCGGCGCGCCAATAGAGACTGGGGCTGAAAGCGATGTTGCGGCCGATGTCGGCCGGATCGACGACGAAATCGATCGGCGTCGCGATACCGTCCCTGAGCGTGGCGGGGCCGAAAAACGGCAGCATCACATAAGGCCCGGCCTTGATGCCCCATTGGGCGAAGGTCTGGCCGAAATCAGTGTCTCGCTGGGGACGACCCAGGCCGGTGGCAACGTCGAAAAGACCGCCGACACCGAGCGTCGTATTAAGGAACAGCCGATCGAAGCTGCGGAACGCGAGGCTGAGCTTGCCCTGCAGCAAATAGCCGAGAAAGTTCCGCGGCTCGGAATAGTTCTGATAAAGATTACTGATGCCCCTGCGCCCGATACGAGGGACGACAGCACGATAAACGGTGGTGACGGGCTTGATAGCGTATCGATCAAGCTTTTTGTTGAGCGCATAGACCCGGCGATTGCTTTTTTCCCACGGATCTTCCTGTGCGCGATCGAGATTGAGGCTTTGAGTGGTTGCGCAACCGGATAGCAGCGTCAGGGCAAGAACAGGGAGTAACACACGCATTACAGAGGTACTGCACGACTGGCCGGGGGTGGGCAAGTCCCGAATAGGCCAAGAGGTATATGGGAACGCCTTGACGGACATAAAGATATCTTTATATGTTTAAATTGTGGATGAACTACTCGATATTTTCAGAGGCTTAGCCGATCCGAGCCGCGTCAGGATACTGCTGCTTGTTGGCCATATGGAGCTATCTGTAGGCGAGCTCGCGGTGGTGCTGGGACAGAGCCAGCCCCGTGTATCACGTCATGTACGGATTTTGGCAGAGGCCGGGCTGGTGACGCGCGCACGTGAAGGTGCGTGGGTTTTTGTGCGGCCGGGTGCCAGGGCGGCGCCGGTGATGGCGGCGCTGGCAGCGCTGGCCGATATTGTGGCGCTTGGGGCCGAGGACAGAGCGCGACTGGCGGTGGTGCGCGCCGAACGGGCGGCAGCAGCGGACGGCTGGTTTGCGCTGCATGCCGAAGACTGGGACCGTGAGCGCAGCCTGTTCAGCCGGGAGGCCGATGTGGAAGCGGCCGTTGCAGCAGCGCTGGGTGACAAACCGCTGGGAACGCTGCTCGATGTTGGCACCGGCACCGGGCGGATGATCGAGCTGCTGGGGCCGCAGGCGACGCGGGCGCTGGGCGTGGACCGCAGCCCGGAGATGCTGCGGCTGGCGCGCGGGCGGATCGAGGCAGCGGGGCTTGCCAGTGCTGAAGTGCGCAGCGGCGATATGTATGCGCTGCCGGCCGGCGATGCGTCGGTGGATACTGTGGTCATGCATCAGGTGCTGCACTTTGCCGATGATCCGGCTGCGGTGATCAGCGAGGCGGTGCGGGTGCTGCGGCCGCATGGGCGGTTGCTTGTGGTCGATCTGGCGGCGCATGACCGCGAAACGCTGCGGACCGAGCGCAAGCATGTGCGGCTCGGATTTGCGGCGGAGCAGGTGGCGGCGTGGATGGCGGCGGCGGGTCTTGAGGCGACAGTGGCGGCGCATCTGCCGGCATCGAATGCGCTGGCGGTGACAGTGTGGATCGGGAGTGTGCGTGATGTTTGAAGCGTTAGCGGGTGATGTGCAGGTGAGCTTCGAGTTTTTCCCGCCCAAAACGGCGGCCATGGAGGCCACGCTGTGGGAGACATTCGAGACGCTGGTGCCGCTGCGGCCGGGATTTGTGTCGGTGACCTATGGCGCCGGGGGATCGACGCGCGAGCGGACCCACAATACCGTGGCTCGGATTGCCGCTGGCGATGTTCCCGCAGCAGCTCATCTGACCTGTGTCGATGCCAGCCGCGATGAGATTGCCGAAGTGGCCGAGGCCTATTGGGCGGCGGGGGTGCGGCACATTGTGGCGCTGCGCGGCGATCCGCCAGCGGGGGCAGGCGGCTTTACCGCACGGCCTGATGGTTATGCCAATGCCGCCGAGCTTGTGGCGGGGCTGAAAAAGGTCCGGGATTTTGAAGTGTCGGTCGGTTGCTATCCCGAAGTGCATCCCGAGGCGGTGAGTGCGGCGGCCGATATCGAGGCGCTGAAGGCGAAGATCGGTGCTGGGGCGAGCCGCGGCATCAGTCAGTTCTTCTTCGAGCCCGAGATGTTTCTGCGCTTCAGGGACCGGGCGGCGGCGGCGGGGATTGCCGCCGAAATGGTGCCGGGGATTCTGCCGGTGACCAATTTTGCCAATTTACAGCGGATGGCCGGGCCGTGCGGCACTGTGGTGCCGGCGTGGATGTCGACAATGTTCGAGGGGCTGGATGACAAGCCGGCGGCGCGGCAGCTGGTGGCGGCAACAGTGGCGGCCGAGCTGTGCCGGCGGCTCTATGCCGAGGGTGTTCGGCATTTTCATTTCTACACGCTCAATCGGGCAGACCTTTCCTATGCGATCTGCCATATGCTCGGGCTCCGGCCGGAAGGGACTGTATCGTGAGTGTTGCGGATGAACTGCGGGCGATGGCACGCGAGCGGATTTTGATGAAGGACGGGCCTTATGGGACCGCAGTGCAGGCGCTCGGGCTTGAGGAAGCCGATTATCTCGGCACGCTCGAGCTGAACCGCGACCAGAAGGGCAACAACGACATTCTGAACATCACGCGGCCAGCGGACATTGCCGGTATTGCACAGGCCTATATCGATGCCGGCTCAGACATTCTTGCAACGAATACATTCAACGCCAACCGCATCAGCCAGGCCGATTATGGTGCCGAACATATGGTACGCGAGATTAATCTGGCGGCAGCGGCGGTGATCAAAGGCGTGGTGAATGCAGCGACGGCAGCCGATGGGCGGCGGCGGTTTGTGGCGGGCTCGCTCGGGCCGACGAACAAGACGCTGTCACTCAGCCCCAAGGTTGAGGATCCCGGCTACCGCGAGGTGGATTTCGATGGCGTGAAGGACGTTTACCGTGAGCAGATTGATGCGCTGCTCGAAGGCGGGGTGGACTTCATCCTGATCGAGACGGTATTTGATACACTTAATGCCAAGGCAGCAGCCTTTGCCGCTGCCGAGGCTGGCGATGCGCTCGGCCGCGAGGTGCCGGTGATGCTGTCGATGACGCTGACCGATCTTTCGGGGCGCAATCTCTCGGGGCAAACGGTCGAGGCGTTCTGGCATTCGATCCGCCATGTGAAGCCGGTGGCCGTGGGGCTTAACTGCTCCTTTGGCGCGACCGAGCTTCGGCCGCATGTCGTGGCGCTGGCCGGGGCGGCGGACACGCTGATCCAGGTCTATCCCAATGCCGGGCTACCCAATGATCTGGGCGAATATGACGAACTGCCTGAGACGACGGCGAAGCTCATCGCCGGCTGGGCCGAGGAAGGCCTGATCAACATCGTCGGCGGCTGTTGCGGCACGACACCGGCGCATATAGCAGCGATGGCGCGCGCAGTGAGCGGTCGGGCGCCACGCCAGGTCCCTGAGAAGGCAGCCATGCTCCGGCTTTCGGGGCTTGAAGCAGCGAGTTTTGCAGCATGATGCAGCGGCGGTTCATCAACATTGGCGAGCGGACGAACGTCACCGGCTCGGCACGATTTAAAAAGCTGATCATGGCTGGCGACTTTACGACGGCTGTCGAGGTGGCGCGCGAGCAGGTGGAGAATGGCGCGCAGGTCCTTGATGTGAACATGGATGAAGGCCTGCTCGATTCCGAAGCCGCGATGGTGACGTTTCTGAAGCTGATCGCCGCCGAGCCCGATATCGCGCGGATTCCGGTGATGGTCGACAGCTCGAAATGGACGATCATCGAGTCCGGTCTGAAGTGTCTGGCCGGCAAGGGCATCGTCAATTCGATCTCGATGAAGGAAGGCGAGGAACAGTTTCTGGCGCAGGCGCGGACCGTGATGCGCTATGGCGCCGCCGCCGTGGTGATGGCGTTTGACGAGCAGGGGCAGGCAGACACAGCGGCGCGCAAAATCGCGATCTGCGAGCGCGCCTATGCGCTGCTCACCGGTATCGGCTTTCCGCCGGAAGATATTATCTTTGATCCCAATGTGTTCGCCGTGGCGACCGGCATTGAGGAGCATGACAATTACGGCGTCGATTTCATCGAGGCCACCCGCGAGATCGTCAAGCGCTGCCCGCACGCCCATATCTCAGGTGGCGTTTCCAATCTGAGCTTCTCCTTCCGCGGCAATGAGCCGGTGCGCCGCGCCATGCATTCTGTGTTTCTTTACCATGCGATTCAGGCGGGCATGGACATGGGCATCGTCAATGCCGGTCAGCTTGATGTCTATGAGACGATCGACCCGGAGCTTCGCGAGGCGTGCGAAGATGTCGTGATGAACCGCGTGCCCGCGAACTCAAACCTCAGCCGGACCGAGCGTCTGCTGGAGATCGCCGACCGCTTCAAGGGCGGCGAGGCGGCCGAAAAAGTCGCGGCGGAATGGCGCGGCTGGCCGGTGAAGAAGCGCCTGTCCCACGCGCTGGTGATGGGGTTGGACGCCGATGTTGTCGCCGATACGGAGGAGGCGCGGCATCTGTTTGCGCGGCCTATCGAAGTGATCGAAGGCCCGCTGATGGCCGGCATGAACGTGGTGGGTGATCTGTTCGGCGCGGGCAAGATGTTCCTGCCGCAGGTTGTGAAGTCCGCCCGGGTGATGAAGAAGGCCGTGGCGCATCTGCTGCCCTACATCGAGGCTGAAAAATCCGCTGGATCAAGCTCCAAGGGCAAGATCATCATGGCGACTGTGAAGGGCGATGTGCATGACATCGGCAAGAACATCGTCGGCGTGGTCCTCCAGTGCAATAATTTCGAGGTGGTCGATCTCGGCGTCATGGTGCCGTTCCAGACGATCCTTCAGGCAGCCAATGACCATGGCGCTGACATGATCGGGCTTTCCGGCCTCATCACGCCGTCGCTCGATGAGATGGTGACGGTGGCCAAGGAGATGCAGCGCGCTGGCATGACGATGCCGTTGCTGATCGGCGGCGCGACGACGAGCCGGGTGCACACAGCGCTGCGGATTGCCCCGGCTTACACCGGCCCGGTGGTGCATGTGCTCGATGCCAGTCGCGCGGTCGGCGTCGCCGGCACGCTGGTCTCCGACACGCTGCGTGATGATTTCGTGGCGCAAACGGCAGCTGATTATGAGCTGGCGCGGGCGCGGCATGGGCGCGGACAATCGAAGCTGGAAAGCCTAGACGCAGCGCGCGCCAATGCCTTTGTCCCGGACTTTGCGGCATATCCGCCGCACAAGCCCAAGTGGACAGGCGTCCAGACGGTCGAAGTCAGCGTCGCTGAGTTGCTGCCCTATATTGACTGGACGCCGTTCTTCCGCGCCTGGGAACTGGCGGGGCAATATCCGGCGTTGCTCGATGATGAGATTGTCGGCGCACAATGCCGTGAGCTGTTTGCCGATGCGCAGGCGATGATGGCGCAGATCATCGCCGAAGGCTGGCTCCGGCCGCGCGGCGTGGTAGCGATCTGGCCGGCGCGGCGCGAAGGCGATGATGTGGTGCTGTTCGAGGATGACGCTCGCGCCGAGCCTTTGGCGCGGCTGCCGTTCCTGCGGCAGCAGGTGAGCAAGAGGGAAGGCCGGGCGAACTCGTGCCTCGCGGATTTCGTGCATCCCGAGGCTGATTGGCTCGGCGGCTTCGCCGTCTGCGCCGGTGAGGGCATCGATGTGCAACTGGCGCGGTTCAAAGCCGAGCATGATGACTATCAGGACATTCTGCTCAAGGCGCTGGCGGACCGGCTTGCGGAGGCCTTTGCCGAATATCTCCATGCGCGCGTGCGGCGCGAGCTTTGGGGCTATGCGGCCGACGAGGGGCTTTCAAACGAGGATCTGATCAAGGAGCGTTACACCGGCATCAGGCCCGCCCCCGGCTATCCGGCGTGCCCCGAGCATAGCCTGAAGTCAGTGCTCTTCGATCTGATGGACGTCGAGGCCCGGGCCGGGATCACCCTGACCGAAAGCTTCGCCATGTGGCCGACAGCGGCAGTCTCGGGCTTTTACTTCGCGCACCCCGAAAGCCATTATTTCGGCGTGGCCCGCATCGGGCGGGACCAATTGGAAGATTATGCAGCGCGGCTCGGGGTAAGTCTGGAAGACGCCGAGCGGTTGTGTCGGCCCAATCTGGACTAGGTCGCGACGATGGCGACCTGATCACCGAGCGACATCTGGGCATACAACAGCTTGGCGAATTCCAGCGGCACGCCGATGCAGCCATGGGTGGCGCGGCCTTCAAGGACGTTGCTGGCATGAATAGCTATGCCATCGCCTGTGAGGCGCAGCATGAACGGCATTTCGGCGTCATAAAGGCTTGAGCGGTGGACTTGCCGTTTCGCCAGCACGGGGAAGACGCCGATGGGGGTCACCTTGTTATCGGCGCCATAGAGGATGACGGTCGATCCGATTTCATGACCAGCCCTGAACACCGACAGCGTTTGCCGGGCGACATCGACGCGGACCCATGTACGGCCACTGGGAACACCGCTGTCGTTCCAGACAAAATCACCAAACTGCATCGGGCGTTGAATGTTCAACATGCTGTGAACGATGCGCTTTTGCCCATCGGGGAGGCGCAGGGTGGGGCGATTGGCAGAGGGGTAGACGATACGCTCGACGCTGGCTTTGGGGGCCGCAACGCCGCCGCCGCCCGCCGCTTTTTGCGCAGCGCTGCTGGCGGAGAGGCATCCGAGGGCCAGAACCGCTGAGGCGATTATCTGGAATGAAGCCCTCATGGGCTAGCGCTGCTGGCTGCCGGATGACTGGCCTGGGCTAGCCGTAAGCATCAAGGCACGACGTTTTTTGCGCGCACGCAATGCCGATCCGATGCCGAAAAAGCCGGCTATCATCATCAGCCATGTGCCCGGCTCGGGGACGACGGACGGCGGGCCGGGATTAATGGGCGGCACACCGATTTGAGCAATCTGCAAGGGTGCGCCGAATTCTGACGCGAAGCCCCCGGGCCTGAGAATCGATGCCCCGAAAGGCACAGATGCCGGTATTTGTGGCGCGTCGCCCAGCGGCACCGACGTGAAGTCTGACGGCGCAAAACCCAGCACTTCGGGCGCGCCGGGCTCATCGGCCAGAAGTATGTCGTCAGGGCCGGGAATGCCCATACCTGGGCCCATACCCAGAAAATCTTCGGGCTTCGGCTGAATGCGGGCGCCCTTGGTCTGTAAAAGATTTCCTTCGCCACGTGGACCGGGCGAGCGCGTCGAAAACAGTGACATCGGATCAGCCGCCAAAGCCTGCATCGCAGCGCTGCCAATAGCGGCGGTTGTGCCGATATAAGCTGCCGGCGCGAGCGCCAGACTTACCGCCGCCAATAGCCAGAGACGACCCGTGATCTTCTTGAGTTTCATGTCTCTCCGTACGCTGATTTTAACTAAATGCTTTCAGATGACTTCATATCATGACTTATAAAAAGATTTATTATGAACAGAATCCGAAATGAATGTTAATAACGCTGTCAGATGCAGAATAGGCGAACAAAGTCTTAATTCTTATTGGCTGATTTCTGCTGCCCGGTCTAGGCCTGAAAGGATTAAGTTTTGCAAGGTAATCTTTGTCGCCGATGGTCTGGAGCATCTGCTTTGTCATCCGAGAGGCACTATAAAGTCAATGATTTTAATGAGTTAGACTGACGTTTTGGGGCACAAGGCGCAGTGCGCACGGCCCTTTACAGGGCCGACGCTCTCAGCCGCCGTGCCGGGGGTGTCGTAAAATTGGCAGGGGGCCGCCGTAACTAGCGGGACCATGATGAAAGAGCCAAACTGATGCGTCGTCGCCTCATCGCCTGTCTGGGATTTTTTGCGGCCTTGGGTATCGCGCCCGACGAGGCTGTAGCCGCTGATATCAGGATAAACCAGACTGTTGAGGGGGACGATTATATCTCGATCTCGGGCAAGATCACGCGCGATGATGTGCAGAAATTCGTCAAGGCGTCTGAGGGAACCGGGGCTGAGGTGGTTTTTCTGGACAGCCCTGGTGGTTCGATCAATGCCGCCATTGAAATCGGCAGGATCATCAGGACAAAGCGCCTGAGAACGATTGTTGCGGATGATAATTATTGCGTTTCGGCGTGCGGCCTGATCTGGCTGGCAGGCGAGCGTCGGCTGTTGACGCCGGAAGCCCGGGTCGGCTTTCACGCCGCCTATGTCATCGAAGGCGGGCTGCGACTGGAATCGGTTAGCGGTAACAGCCTTGTTGAACGGTATATGACACGCCTCGATCTCCCCTGGCGCGCCTTCGCCTTCGCCATATCTGCGGGCCCGGACAGCATCAACTGGCTAGACCAATCGAACAGCGAAGCCTTTGGGATCGCTCTCGATATTCTCTCTGACACGATACATTGCAAACAAAGTCAGGCGCTGGCTATCGGGCAAGTATCGAGATATCAGAGCCTTGCACGAGGGTCTGGAACAACGACCGGGCGCTGCAGCGCCCGGTCGTTTGGCAGGAAGCGCGCTCAATGGCAAAAATGGCCTGAGCAGGCTTTTCTATCAGGCAGCGACGATTGCCCGCTGGGCCTTTTTGCGCATGGCGACGCCTGCCAGACCAAAGCCGACGATCATCATCGCCCAGCTGGAAGGCTCGGGGACACCGGCGGCGACCGCGTCGTATGTGTAGACGACATCCACCTGGCCAAGCGCACTTGTGCTGAAGCTGGTATTAATGTTGCCTCCGCCGCCAAGAACCGAGTTACCGAAAAGGGTTTCGAGATTGAAGCCGAACGTTCCAGGCCCGGTAAACTCTGAAAATTGGCTGGATAACGCTGTGAACGAACTTGATTTGGCATCCGTGAATCCGCCAAATACTACACTGTTACCAGGTAATATTCCGGCATAGGATTGAGTAAAATTAAACGCCAGGTTCAAATCAGATCCTGCCAGGGATGCAGGCACACCGGACGCGGCGGAAATGAGTACATTCCCTGCAACGCCCAGACGAAAAGTCTGGGCCTGTGCTGCGTTTTGGTCAGCCGATCCGCTAGTGATTGCTGTCGCGCTGTGCGTAACTGTGACGCCAGTGAGAGTGCCGAGCGTCGGATTGAAGAAATTAAAGACCGGTGCGGCGGTCCATTCTGTAGTGGATAGCGGCTGGTTAAAGGTCTGGACCAGCGTCGTCGACACGGCAGAGGCCGCTGTAGCGCTGAATGCGATGGCGGTAAATGCGATGGCTCTTAGAATAATTGGGCGCACAATTTTTTACCTTTATAAGTAACATCGCTTCACACGAATGAAATTGTGGTGCCGAGACAGCTTTATTGTGTCAACGCGGTTAACAAAATATCTTATTTTGACGAACTGGCAAAATCTGGATTGACCCTTCGAAAGTCGAGGTCGTGTTGACAAAGGACTTCAACCATAGTCGGGCAGCCGCGAGGTTGAGGACGCTCTCGAAT
>JBBRCT010000026.1:0-22451 GCA_038204585.1 Sphingomonadales bacterium | reverse complement strand
CCATCTTGGCGCCTATAACAGCAAGGCCATCGAGATGGGCGGCATCACGCCGGCGACGCCCAACCCGCCCGGCGGGATCATCCAGCGCGAAGCCGATGGCAAGATGCCCAACGGCGTGTTCGAGGAGAACGGGCACTTTCTGCTCGCTGCCAAGGTGCTGCCCAAATTCACCCCCGAGCAATTGGCCGCGCAGGTGGTTGCCGCGCAAAACATCTATCTCGCCAACGGCATCACCACCGCCCAGGACGGCAAGAGCGATGCTGCGGCCACCGAGGTGCTGATCCGTGCCGCAAAGGACCATGTGCTGAAGCTCGACGTCGTATCCTATTCCGATCTGGTGGTGATGAAGGACAGCCCGGTACTGCGCGGGCCGTACATGTCGCGCGATTATTCCGATCATTTCCGTATCGGCGGCGTCAAGCTCACCTTCGACGGCTCGCCGCAGGGCAAGACCGCATGGTTTACCAAGCCCTATCTGAAAGTGCCGGAAGGCCAAAAGGCTGACTACGCCGGCTACCCGGCATTTCCAGGGCCTGGCGAGGCGCAGGGCTGGGTCGACATGGCCTATGAAAACAACTGGCAGTTGCTCGTCCATGCCAATGGTGACGCCGCCATCGATCAGATGATCGCCACCGTCGGTGTTGCCGAAAGCGCCTATCCGGCCGAGGACCGCCGCACAGTGCTGATCCACGGGCAATATCTGCGCGGGGATCAGATCCCGCAGTTGCAGGCGGAGAAGATTTTCCCGGCGCTGTTCCCGATGCACACCTTCTATTGGGGTGACTGGCACCGCCAGTCGGTCGCGGGGCCGGAACGTGCGAAATTCATTTCACCAACCGGCGCGCTCCTCGAAGCTGGCATGAAATTCAGCATTCATTCGGACGCACCGGTCACTTTCCCGAATTCGATGCGTGTATTCGATTCAGCGGTCAACCGCACAACGCGCTCCGGCCATGTGCTCGGGCTCAGTCAACGTATTTTGCCCGCCATGGCATTGAAGGCCATGACATTATGGCCGGCCTGGCAGCACTTCGAGGACCAGTCGAAGGGTAGCCTCGAAGTCGGAAAGCGGGCCGACATGGTCGTGCTGTCTGCCAATCCACTGAAGGTCGTTGGGAGAACAATCAAGGATATCAAGGTGCTGGAGACGATCAAGGATGGCGTCAGCGTCTACACCGCGCCCTGAACTCGTGGCTCGGGCGTCGATGTGGCCCATCGACCGCGCGTCGAAAACGTGTGAGCACGCACTTGGAGTGAAGCCGAGCGTTTGGAAGCTGGTGAGGGATCCAGCTCGTCTGCCAGTAACGGCGCAGGTTAGTGCTGTAGCAAGTAGGTCCGCTTCCCACGTGTTTCCTCCAAAAGCAGTCGGTCAGCAACCGGCCCAAAAGCCGCCTCTCGGCGCTTGCATTTCGGATGACCGCTACCCACCCATTTGTTGCCATCGGCCGATGGCAAAACCGTTCGTTTGCGATACTTATGCCCTGTATTAGCCCTTCCAAGGGATCACATTTGTCAGAAAGCTGCGCCAGAATATTTTTTTAGAGGGCCGACTAATTTATATAGTGGTGACCAGCTTGACGCTAAGCGGTGCTCGCTTAAGTCGCCGGCTTGTGAACGGCCAAAATTAAGAAAGGTTTGGGGTCTGGGGCCTCAGGCCCCAGCCGCCGGAGGCTCTTTGCGGATGATGGAAGCTCTCGCTGCCGCGACAAGCTTTGATTGGCAACCTTTGATTGTCGCGGGGGGGTCTTGTCTTTCTGAGTGATCGGGGTAGCACGTGGCTTGGGATTCCTTTGGAGAGTGTGTGTGAACGAGAATGTTTCGGCGGCGCAGTTGCGGCAGTTTATTGAGCGGGTGGAGACGCTGGAGGAGGAGAAGAAAGCGCTTCTGGACCAGATCAAGGATGTTTATGCTGAGGCCAAGGGCACGGGGTTTGACACCAAGACGATGAAATCAATTGTGCGGCTGCGCAAGATGGATGCCAATGCGCGGGCTGAGGAAGAGGCGCTGCTTGATACGTACAAGACGGCGCTGGGGCTGGTGGACTGAGCGAGCGGATTGGGAGACGGATGATGGATGAGATGGTGATTTATGGCGGGTTGCTTTCGCCATTTGTGATGCGGCCTGTTCTCGCGGCGCGGGCGAAGGGGCATGATATTCGGGTGGCGAGTTTTGAAGGCGGGATAAAGAGCGACGAATATCTGAAGATGGCGCCAACGGGGAAGATGCCGCTGCTGGTGCATGGCGATTTTTCGTTGTTTGAGAGCCAGCCGATTACGGATTATCTGGACGCTGTGCTGCCTGGTGTGAAGCTGGCTTCGAGCGAGCCGCAGACGGCGGCGCGGACGCGGCTGATCGTGCGGATGGCCGATCTTTATATAGTGCCGCATCTTGGCGGGCTTTTTCAGGCGCGGGACAAGCCTGAGGGGGTGCCGGCGGCGATGGAAGGCATGGCGACGGGGCTGGGCTATGTTGAGCATGTGCGCGACGCTGGCGATGAGTTTGTGGTCGGTGATATGTTTACGGTAGCGGACGCTGCGTTGATTCCGCTGTTCTTTTTTCTTGATTCGATGGACCGGGGGCTGGGGACGGCGAAGCTGCTGGAGGCCACGCCGGGGCTGGCTGCATGGTGGCTGCGCGCCAAGGCGAGCGAGCTTGGCAGCCGCGCTGTGACCGAGCAGGCGGCGGGGCTGAAGGCGATGATGGCGGCGCGGGGTTGAATTTGCGCCAGGTTGAATTTGCCGGGGGGCCTTTGGATTGGCGGGTAAGTGGCGCTATGCTGCCAATGGGGAGAGCTTGATATGGACATCAGCCTGACAATCAATGGTGAGGTGCTGACGGCGGAGGTGCCTTCGGCGAGCCTTTTGTCGGACATTTTGCGCGATACGCACGAGCTGACGGGGACGCATATCGGCTGCGACACCAGCCAGTGCGGGGCGTGCCATGTGATGCTCGATGGGCTGGTGGTGAAGAGCTGTACGATTTTGGCGGCGCAGGCCGAGGGATGCAGCGTTGTGACGATCGAGGGGATTGCCGGGCCGGACGGGCTGCACCCGATGCAGGCGGCGTTCAAGGCCGAGCATGGGCTGCAATGCGGCTTCTGCACGCCGGGGATGGTGATGGCGGGGCTGGAGATTGTGCGGCGGCATGGGACTGATGTTTCAGCCGAGCAAGTGTCGCATGATCTTGAGGGCAATTTGTGCCGATGTACGGGCTATATCAACATTGTGAAGGCGATTGTGACCGGGGCCAGGGCGATGGGCTCGAATGGGGGGGGCACCGCTCATGCGTGATTTTGATTTTGTGCGGCCGTCGACCCTGGCGGAGGCTGCAGCGGCGTTTTCAGGCGGGGGCGAGGCGGCGTATCTGGCGGGCGGGCACACGCTGCTGCCGGCGATGAAGAGCCGGCTGCGGATGCCTGATACGCTGGTGGACCTTGGCGGGCTGACGGGGCTGGCGGGGTTGTCGACGGCGACGCGGGATGGCGACACGCTGTGGGTCGGGGCGCTGATGACACATGCGGCTGTGGCGGGGGATGCGATAGTTCAGGGGGCGATTCCGGGGCTGGCGCGCGCGGCATTGTTGATTGGCGACCAGCAGGTGCGGAACCGTGGCACGCTGGGGGGGACGCTGGCCAATAATGATCCGGCGGCGGACTATCCGGCGGCGGCACTGGCGCTGGATGCTGTGATCGAGACCGACCGGGGGCGGCACAAGGCGGACGATTATTTTCAGGGGATGTTTGCGACAGCGCTTGCAGACGGCGAGATTATTACGCGGGTGGGCTTTCGGGTCCCGGAGCGGGCGGCTTATGCAAAATTTCGGCATCCGGCGTCGCGCTATGCGATTGCCGGCGTTTTTCTGGCGCGCTTTGGCGATGGCGCGGTGCGGGTGGCGATTACGGGAGCGGCGGCCGGAGTTTTCAGATGGGCGGCGGCTGAGGCGGCACTGGCGGCGGACTTTTCCGTGGGTGCGGTGAATGGGCTGGTGCTTGACGCCGGCGACCTGAATTCCGACATTCACGCAGGGCCTGAGTATCGCGCGCATTTGTGCGGGGTGATGCTGGCGAAAGCGATTGGGGAGGCATGAGATGATTATTAGCACGACGCATACGATCGAAGGCCGCCGGGTGGTGGAGCATCTGGGCGTGGTGGCCGGTGAGGCGATTATGGGGGCGAATATTTTCCGCGACTTTTTTGCCGGGATTCGCGACATCGTGGGCGGCCGCGCGGGCAGCTATGAGCAGGTGCTGCGCAAGGGGCGCGACCAGGCGACGCTGGAGATGGTGGCCGAGGCGGAAGCGCGCGGGGCCAATGCGATTTTGGGCGTGGACCTGGATTATACGACGCTGGGGGCTAATGAATCGATGATCATGGTGGCGCTGTCTGGCACGGCGGTTCGGCTGGAGTGAGTTGCGGACTGTTGCAGGGTTCGCGTAAGGGCTGGGGCTTCAACTCTCGGATGCAGCGGATACCATGGCAGGCCATTCCAAATTCAAGAACATCATGCACAGGAAGGGCGCGCAGGACAAAAAGCGCTCGACGCTGTTTTCCAAGCTTAGCCGCGAAATCACGGTGGCGGCGAAGATGGGGCTGCCCGACCCGGCGATGAATGCGCGGCTGCGCGCCGCTGTGCTGACGGCGCGCTCTGGCGGGATGCCCAAGGACAATATCGAGCGCGCGATCAAGAAGGGCGAGGGCAGCGAGGGCGATAATTATGAGGAACTGCGGTATGAGGGCTTTGGGCCTGGCGGGGTGAGCCTGATTATCGAGACGCTGACTGACAACCGCAACCGCACGGCGACGAATGTGCGCACCGCGATGGCGAAGAATGGCGGCAATCTTGGGGCGAGTGGCTCGGTGAGCCATGGCTTTGAGCGGCTGGGGCTGATCTCCTATCCGGCGGCTGCAGGCGACGGCGAGCGGGTGTTTGAGGCTGCACTTGAGGCGGGGGCCGAGGATGTGCAGTCCAGCGAGGACGGGCATGAGATCTGGACCGCTGTGGACGGGATGCATGAAGTGGCCAAGGCGCTGGAGGCGGTTTTGGGCGAGGCCGAGGGCATCAAGCTGGCGTGGAGGCCGGGGACTATGGTGAGCGTGGGCGAAGACGACGCCGGGCTGCTGCTGAAGCTGATTGATGTGCTGGAAGATGATGATGATGTGCAGACGGTGTGGGGCAATTATGATGTGCCCGACGAGGTGCTGGAGGGATTGTGAAGGGCTGGCTGGCGGCGGTTTTGATGATGATGGCGGCGCCTGCTTTGGCCGATGATGCGGCTGATATTCGGGCGGCGCGGGCGGGCTATAATGCGGCTATTCTCGGGCGCGATGCGGGCGCAATCAGGGGGGTTTTTGCGCCGGGCTACAAGGGGATTGCCGGGAGCGGCGGCGAGCTGATCGACGGCGGCGATACTATGACGGCGTATTTTACGAGTGTTTTCAGGAATTCGGCCTTTGTTACTTTTACGCGCACGCCCGAGATGGTGACGATTGCCGAGGGGCGCGAGCGGGCGATGGAGCGCGGTAGCTGGCTGGGGCGGAGCCTGACGCCGGACGGCGATGAAGCGCAGCTTGTGGGGGAGTATCTCGCAGTATGGGTGCCGACGACGGCCGGGTGGAAGCTGCGCAGCGAAAGCTTTGTGACGCTGGCGCGGCGTGAAATTCCGGTCTCCCCGGAGCCGTGACACTGATTCTGGGGCTTGATCCGGGACTGGCGGCGACGGGGTGGGGGGTGATTGAGGCTGAGGGGAACCGGCTGCGGCATGGGGGACATGGGACGGTGAAGACGCTGGCTTCGGCGCCGCTGGCGGAGCGGCTGGCGGGGCTCTACGATGGGCTGATGGATGTGATCGGGGCGCATGGGGTGAGCGAGGCGGCGGTGGAGGAGGTGTTTGTAAATGCCAATCCGCAATCGACACTGAAGCTGGGCCAGGCGCGCGGCGTGGTGATGCTGGCGGCGGCCAAGGGCCGGCTGATAGTGACGGAATATTCGACACGGCTGGTGAAGAAGGCGCTGACGGGCACGGGAGCGGCGGAGAAGGCCCAGGTGCAGGCGATGGTTGAGCGGCTGCTGCCGGGGGTGAAAGTGACGGGGGCGGATGCGGCGGATGCGCTGGCTGTGGCGATTGCGCATGCCCATTTGCGGGGCCGGGTGCGATGATTGCGCGGCTGCGTGGCTTGCTGGATTCGGTGGCGGCGGATGCTTGTGTGGTGGATGTGAACGGGGTTGGCTATCTGGTCTCGGCGTCGGCGCGGACGTTGAGCGGGCTGGGGGGGGTTGGCTCGGCGGTGGCGCTGCATATTGAGACGCAGGTGCGCGAGGATGCGATCCAGCTTTTTGGGTTTGTGACGCTGGGGGAGCGGGACAGCTTCAGATTGCTGACCAGTGTGCAGGGGGTTGGCGGGCGGGTGGCGCTGGCGATCCTGAGTGTGCTGGGGCCGGATGAGCTGGTGCACGCTGTGGCGAGTGCGGACACGGCGAGCATTTCGCGGGCGAACGGCGTGGGGCCGAAGCTGGCGGGGCGGATTGCCAATGAGCTGAAGGGCAAATTTGGCGCTGTTGTGCTGGGCGGGGCCGCCCCCGTTGTGATGGCGGGGGGCTCGGCGGTGGCGGATGCGCTGACCGCATTGGCGGGACTGGGCTTCAGGCCGATGGAAGCGAGCCGGGCGGTGGCTGAGGCGCAGGCCGAGCTTGGCGATGCAGCTGATGTGAGCGCGCTTATTCGGCTGGCGCTGCGGAAGACAGCGAAATGAGCGGGCCGATGGACCCTGTGCGCAAGGCCGATGATATCGATGCGGCTTTGCGGCCGAAGTCGCTCGCGGAGTTTATCGGGCAGGAGCAGTTGCGGGCGAATTTGGCGGTGTTTGTGGCCGCGGCGCGGGCGCGGGGGGAGGCTATGGACCATGTGCTTTTGCATGGGCCGCCGGGGCTGGGCAAGACGACGCTGGCGCAGATTGTGGCGCGCGAGCTGGGGGTGGGATTTCGGGCGACATCTGGTCCGGTGATCGGCAAGGCCGGGGATCTGGCGGCGATTTTGACCAACCTCGATGAGCATGACGTGTTGTTTATCGACGAAATTCATCGGCTGGCGCCGGCGGTGGAGGAAATTCTCTACCCGGCGATGGAAGACCGGGTGCTGGATATCATGATCGGCGAGGGGCCATCGGCGCGATCGGTGCGGATTGATCTGCCGGCGTTTACGCTGGTGGGGGCGACGACGCGCGCGGGGCTGCTGACAACCCCCTTGCGTGATCGCTTCGGGATTCCGCTGCGGCTGAGCTTTTATACTGTAGCCGAGCTGGAGCGAGTGGTGGCGCGCGCGGCTGTATTGCTCGGGCTGGAGCTGACCCCCGATGGGGCGCGCGAGATTGCCGGGCGGGCGCGCGGCACACCGCGGATTGCCGGGCGGCTGCTGCGGCGGGTGCGGGATTTTGCGTCTGCCGATGGGACTTTGGTGGTGGATGTGCGCGCTGCCGACCGGGCGCTGAACCGGCTGGAAGTTGATGCGCTCGGGCTGGACTCGATGGACCGGCGCTATTTGATCATGATCGCCGATCTTTATCGCGGCGGGCCGGTGGGGATCGAGACGCTAGCGGCGGGGCTTTCAGAAGCGCGTGATACGCTGGAGGAGGTTGTGGAGCCGTTTTTGATCCAGCAGGGTCTTGTGGCGCGGACGTCGCGAGGGCGGGTTTTGAACGGGCCGGCCTGGGCGCATCTGGGGATCAAGGCCCCAGCGGGGTTTCAGGGGGCGGAGATGATGGAGCGGCTGCCGTTGCTGGATGATGAGGGGGATTAGGGCTGGCGGTGGATTTTTGGCTTTTGCGCGGAGGACCCTACCCCCTACCCCTACCCCTCCCCCTCCCCGAGCCAAAGGCCGCCGAAGGCCGCCGAAGGCCGCCGAAGGCGAACTTGAGGGGAGCAGATTGTTGTCACAGCGAAGGCTGATAGGGATGGACAAGGTTTTTGAGGGTGTAAGGATTTTGGTGGCAGGGGCGAATGATGATTTTTGGGAGAGACTCTATGATGCGTGCGATGGTTGTGGCGGCGGCCTTGGTGGCGGGGCCGGTGTTGGCGGCGATTCCGGCTGTGGGGGAGAAGGCGCCGGCGGTGATGGGGACTGATATTGCTGGCAAGATGCGGACGCTGAAGGATGTGGCGGGGAAGAAGGGCACGGTGCTGGTGTTTTTTCGGTCGGCGAGCTGGTGCCCTTATTGCAAGGCGCAGCTGATCGATCTGAACAGCAATGCGGCGGCGGCGATCAAGGCGAAGGGCTATTCGCTGGTTGGACTGAGCTATGATGCACCTGATGTGCTGGCGAAATTTGCGGCTGAGCGTGATGTGCAGTGGACGCTGCTGTCTGACCCGCAATCGAAGGTCATTGATGGCTGGCAGCTGCGCGACCCGGCGTATCCTGAGGGCAACCGCGCTAATGGCGTGCCTCGGCCGGCGATTTATGTGATCGGGACGGACGGGGTGATCAAATCACGGTTGATGGAGGCTAGCTTTAAGACGCGGCCGCAGGTTGAGGCTGTGTTGGCGGCGCTGGGGGGCTGAGCTGGCGGCGGCTATTTTACAGCCTCCGGCGGCAGTTTTGGGCCTCCGGCGGCTGGGACCTTGGCCCCAGACCCCGTTTGTTTTTTGGGATTGGCTTGCGGGCTTGGTGGGCGATTTTTGCCGGGTTTGGGGCGCTGCCTGTGCTTAGCCCCGGGACTAGCTCGGGGCGACGGTGAGATGGGGGCGACGGCGCGGGCGGCGAGAGCTGGGATAGGGTAGCGTTTGTGATGGCTTGCGTGCCTTGCGTGAGGGGTGGCGGAAGGGCTAGACGCGGAGCATGAGCAAAAATCCTCGCACGCTTTATGCCAAGATTTGGGATGACCATGTCGTTGAGACTTTGGAGGATGGTACCAGCCTGATCTTCATCGACCGACATCTGATCCATGAAGTGACGACGCCGCAGGCTTTTGAGGGGCTGCGGATGTCCGGGCGGCGGCTGCGACGGCCCGACCTGACGCTGGCTGTGCCCGATCATAATGTGCCGACGACGAGCCGCGCGGAGCCGATCAAGGACGAAATGTCGAGGGCGCAGCTTGAGGCGCTTTATCAGAACTGCGCGGATTTTGGGGTGGAGCTGATCGGGATTGATGCGCCCGAGCAGGGGATTGTGCATGTCATCGGGCCGGAGCAGGGCTTTACGCTGCCGGGGCTGACGATTGTTTGTGGCGACAGCCATACGGCGACGCATGGAGCCTTCGGGGCGCTGGCGTTTGGCATAGGCACCAGCGAGGTGGAGCATGTGTTTGCGACGCAGACGCTGCTGCTGCGGAAGTCAAAGGCTATGGAAGTGCGGGTGACGGGCTCGCTCGGGTTTTCGGTGAGCGCCAAGGATGTGGCGATGGCGGTGATCGGGGCTTTGGGGACCGGCGGCGGCACGGGCTATGTGATTGAATATACCGGGCCTGTGATTGAGGCTTTGAGCATGGAAGGCCGGATGACGGTCTGTAACATGGCGATTGAAGCGGGGGCGCGGGCCGGGCTTGTGGCGCCGGATGCCAAGACGTTTGACTATGTGCGTGGGCGGCCTCGGGCACCCAATGGGGCTGAACTGGAGTCGGCGCTGGAATATTGGCGCACGCTTGGGACCGATGCGGGAGCTGATTATGACCGGGTGGTGGAGATTGATGGCTCAGCGATTGCGCCGCTGGTGACCTGGGGGACGAGCCCGGAGGATGTTGTGTCGATTACCGGCGTGGTGCCTTCGCCGGAGAGCTTTGCCGATGCGGGTAAGCGGGCGGCGGCGGCCAAGGCGCTTGAGTATATGGGGCTGACGGCGGGGACACGGATGGAAGATGTTTTGGTGGAGAATGTCTTTATCGGCAGCTGCACCAATTCGCGGATTGAGGATTTGCGGGTGGCGGCCAATGTTGTGCGCGGACGGCGGGTGGCGGCCGGGGTGAAGCAGGCGTTGGTGGTGCCGGGATCGGGGCTGGTGAAGCGGCAGGCGGAGGCCGAGGGGCTGGATGCGGTTTTTATTGCGGCGGGGTTTGAATGGCGCGAGCCGGGGTGCTCGATGTGTCTGGGGATGAACCCCGATCAGGTGCCGGCAGGCGAGCGGTGTGCTTCCACCTCGAACCGCAATTTTGTTGGCCGGCAGGGAGTAGGGGCGCGGACGCATCTGCTGTCCCCGGCGATGGCGGCGGCGGCGGCGGTTACGGGGCGGCTGACGGATGTGCGGGAGCTTGGGCGGCCCTGAGCTTGGGCTTTTGATGGGAAATAGGGGCCTCCGGCGGCTGGGGCCTTGGCCCCAGACCCAATTTGGAGGGCTGGCGCGTGGGGACGGCTGAAGCCGAGCCATCTGCTCGTCCGTCAACCAAAAAATCGCTCATCGTTCAGGCTCCTTGCGGAGCCTGAATCAGATCAAGCCGGTCAGATCTATGGGGCCTGACCCTAGCCTCGACATTTTGAGAGCCTATGCCGAAACTTCTACAAAGCCGTAATGTTGACTCGGTGAACTTTATAATTAACATTGGTTGCTGGGGCTCAGGGGAAACATTTCGATACGGCATGTATATTGTTAAGACTTATGGCTACGTCTTCTGTGGCAATTGGCACTTGCATGGTTGCAGACGTTGCAAACGCTCAATCTAGATCTGCTGAGCAATCAGTTGGCGACGAAATTATCGTGACTGGTACAAGACAAACCGACCGCACGGTTACCCAAAGCCTCGCACCGATCGACGTGCTTACTGCTGAGGACTTGCGACCTAGCGGAAAGCAATCGGTCAGGGATCTGCTCGGTACTCTGGTACCATCGATCAACGTCTCAAATAGTGGCGCCGGCGCCAGCTTTGCGGTAAAAACCCTCTCATTGCGCGGGCTCGCTTCAGATCAGTTGCTTGTGCTCGTCAATGGCAAGCGTCGCCACAACACTGCAACTATTTTCATCAACGGGACCACTCAAAACGGCCAGTCACCTGCCGATCTCGACCTCATTCCGACAAGCTCGGTAGGGCGCATCGAGGTGCTGCGCGACGGCGCTTCTGCACAATATGGGTCCGACGCCATCGCCGGGGTTGTCAATGTCATTATGAAGGACACGCTCGGCGTTTCAGGACTGTTTCAAGCTGGTGCTACGGGGCGCGCCGACGGAGAAACTGGAACAGCGCAGCTCAGCGCCGGCTTCAAGCTTGGAGATGGTGGGCATCTCAGTATCGCCGCTGACGCAAGGCTTCAAGAGCGGACAATCCGTGGCCAATCATTCATCGGCACGCTCTACTTTCCTGTCAACGGTCAACCGGATCCGCGCGAGTTGACATTCGATCGCAACGTCAACAAGCCCGGCCAGCCACAGGTCGCGGCATTCAATATATCCTATGATGCAAAGCTACCGATTTCCGACGGTCTCGAGCTTTACTCCTTCAGCACTTTCAGCAAGCGCGAGGCCAACAGCTGGCTAACCTTCCGCGCGCCCAACGCCTCTAACAACGTCATCGAGGTTTATCCCGACGGCTACATTCCCAAATTGTTTGTCCGGGATGAGGATTATCAGATTGCAGCTGGATTGCGTGGCTCATTGGGCGCCGGCTTTCGTTTTGATCTGTCAACAACCTATTCGCGCAACTATGTCGACTATGATCAAACAACTTCGCTCAATGCATCTCTCGGCCCACAAGGACAAACCGACTTCTACATCGGTAGCCTAAAAGGCACCGAATGGACAACCAACCTCGACCTCAGCCACGAATTCGATCTCGGGTTGGCCGAAGCGTTATTCTTCGCCGTCGGTGCCGAATATCGCGAAAATGGATTTTCGATCATCGCCGGCGAACCAGCGTCTTACACTGATGGTGGTTACCGGGCACCTCCGGGACAGCCGCTCGCCGGCGTCATCCGGCAGGCTGGTTCGCAGGGCGTTTCGGGCTTTCCGCCCGAAGCCGCCGGAGACTTCAAACGAAATAACATCAGCGGCTATGTCAACATCGAGCAAAAAATCGTCGAGGGCTTCGATATCGGCCTTGCCGGACGCTACGAGCGATATTCAGACTTCGGCTCGACTACCACTGGCAAAGCATCAGTGAGGATAGAACCGATCAGAGGCGTCGCCTTCCGCGGAACAGCGTCAACTGGGTTTCGTGCGCCAACGCTGCAGCAGCAATTCTATGCATCATCAAGCACCATCGGCGTGCTGCTGCCGGGCGCAACTGTCACGACGCTAGCGCCGGTTCGCGCACTTCCAGTCAACGACCCGGTGGCCATCGCCCTTGGCGCTCAACCGCTGACTCCGGAACGATCAACCAACTATTCATTGGGTGTTGTGTTGACCCCAACCTCCCGGATCAACCTTACCATCGATGCCTATCAGATCAGCATCCGGGACCGAATTTTACTCGGCGGCACGCTAACGGGTGCTGCCAATGCGGCTGGCGTTTTGAATGGTGTCGGACAGCTTTTGCAAAACGCCGGTTTGAACCCGTTCCAGAGCGGCTTTTACTTCTCCAACGCTGCCAGCACCCGCACGCGTGGTCTCGACATCGTCGGTACATGGCGCGCAGACCTTGGCAGTGCCGGACGTGCGACCTTCGGCCTATCGGGCAATTTCAACAAAACAGAGTTCACTCGCCTGACCGTACCGCCACAGCTCGCCGGGATCGGACTGTCACTGATCAATCGCCAGCGTCAGGGTGACTTCACTGAAGGCACCCCGCGCGACAAGTTCATTGCGAGCGTCAATTGGGAAATTGGCGCCCTCACGACGAATTTCCGGGCAACGCGCTTCGGCAGGGTGACGCAAACAAGTCTGCTCCCGGCCAATGACGATCCCGTGACACCGCAAGTCATCCTCGACCTCGACATCGCTTTTGCACTTCGCCAGGGCATGCGGGTGAACGTCGGCGCCAACAATCTGCTGAACAAGTTTCCCAGCATCCTGTTGCCTGCCAACCAAGGCACGTCAGGCTTCGCATTTTATAACACCTATGCACCATATGGAATCAGCGGTGGCTATTATTATGCTGGGATGAGCTTCGACTTCTGACGGGTTGTTCAACGACAGAATCGATCAAAGGGAAGCTATGGCCACATCTGATTTGCAGATCGGCGGCCGAGCCCTGCTCGACGCCAGGGCAGCGGGCCTTTAGTGGTCCGCTGCTTCCTGCGATCGCTACGTTCGACTGCCACTGTTGGCGTTCAGCGGTGTAGGCCGGGGGAGGCGGCTGCATGGCTTTGCGCTAGGCTGTGAATATGGGGGCGCTGCCACCTACGTTGCTGAACACGCGTCATCGGGACGCCGCGACCCTCCCAGCTTCATATAAACGACCGCAACGCTTGGGTTTTTTGTAGCACTGCTGATCGTCATCGGGATCCCCACGGGATTGGGTGAAGAGGCATTCCTCGACTGGTGGTGGCGGATCCCCTTCCTTATCTCGCTTCTGCTTCTCGGTGTTTCGCTTTAGATCCGGATACAGCTCAAGAAAAGCCCGGTCCTTGCCGCCATGAAAGCCGAGGGGCGGACCTCGAAAGCGCCTCTCACCGGCGCATTTGCGCGTTGGGCTAATCTTCGCCTCGTGTTAATTGCGTTGTCTGGAGCAGTCGTGGGGCAGGCTGTTTTTTGGCACACAGGGCAATTCTATGCGCTGTTTCGCAGATCAAAGCGTCCGCAATTTTTATCTGCACAGGATTGTTAGGAAAAATTAATCCAGACCTTGAGTAATTCAGGCGGCTATTTAGGTATATACTTCCCAAAAAATCGCTCATCGTTCAGGCTACTTGTCGAGCTTGAATTAGATCAAGCCGATCAGATCAATGGCGCCTGACCCTAGAGGAGAGGGGAGAAAAAAGGGGAGCGACAGGAGAGTTTTAGCTGCGGACGAGGACTGGGTCGAGGATGGTGTCCTGGGCGGATTTTGCGGTTTCAGGGTAGTCGGTGGTGAAGTGGAGGCCTCGGCTTTCCCGGCGCTGGCGGGCGCTGCGGACGATGAGATCGGCGACGGTGACGAGGTTTCGGAGTTCGATGAGATCGGGGGTGACGCGGAAGTTTCCGTAATAATCATGGACTTCTTTGCGGAGCAGTTTGACGCGGTGGCTAGCGCGTTCGAGGCGTTTATCGGTGCGTACGATTCCGACATAATCCCACATGAAACGGCGGAGCTCGGCCCAATTATGGGCGACGACGACTTCCTCATCGGAATCGGTGACGCGGGTTTCATCCCAGATTCGGATGCTGGGGGCGGGGGTATCGGGGGCGGGGGTATCGGAGGTCCAGCTAGCGACGATGTCATCGGCGGCGGCCTGGCCGAAGACGAGACATTCAAGCAGGCTGTTGGAGGCGAGGCGATTGGCGCCGTGGAGGCCCGACTGGGTGACTTCACCGGCGGCCCAGAGGCCGGGGAGATCGGTGCGGCCCGCAAGATCGACGAGCACGCCGCCGCAGCTATAATGCGCGGCCGGGACGACGGGGATGGGCTGGAGCGTGCAATCGATGCCGAGATCGAGCAGGCGGGCGTGGATCATGGGGAAATGGCCGCGAACGAAATCGGGGCTGAGGTGGGTCATATCGAGGAGGACGTGGCTGAGGCCGAGGCGCTTCATTTCGGCATCGATGGCGCGGGCAACGACATCACGCGGGGCGAGCTCGAGCCTTGCATCGTGTCGTTTCATGAATCGCTCGCCGGTGGGGAGCTTGAGATGACCGCCCTCCCCGCGCAGGGCTTCGGAGATCAGGAAGTTTTTGACCGTGGGGTGATACAAGCAGGTAGGGTGGAACTGATTGAACTCCATGTTCGACACGCGGCAGCCGGCGCGCCACGCCATGGCGATGCCATCCCCGGTAGAACCATCGGGATTGGTGCTATATTGATAGACGCGGCTGGCGCCGCCTGTGGCGAGGACGACGGCGCGGGCGACGAAGCGGCGGACACGTCGGCTCTCAATATCAAGGGCATAGACGCCGTGGCAGCGACGGGTGGCGAAGCGCTCTCCTTCGACATGACGCTCGGTGATGAGATCGAGCGCGACCTGGCCGGGGATGAGGGTGATGTTGGGGTGGTGGGCGGCGGCCTGATGCAGCGCCTGCTGGACGGCCCATCCGGTGGCATCATCGACGTGGACGATGCGGCGGTGGCTGTGACCGCCTTCGCGCGTCAGATGCCAGCGGTTGTTGCCGTCCTCTCCTGAATTAAAGGGGACGCCTAGATCGGCGAGGCGATCGATCGCGGCGGCGGCATGCTCGACGACATATTCGACGGTGGCGCGGTGATTGAGGCCGGCGCCGGCGATCATCGTATCTTCGATATGGCTTTTGAACGTGTCGCCGGCTTCGAGGACGGCGGCGATGCCGCCCTGCGCCCAGGCGGTAGAGCCGGCATCGAGATCACCCTTGGCGAGCACGGCGACCTTGAACTTCTGCGCGAGATTGAGCGCTGCGGTGAGGCCGGCCGCGCCCGAGCCGACAACGATGACATCATGCGCCAGCGGATCATGGGGGGCGCGCCTGATCATACGGCGGCTGAAGCGGTGGCGGCGGAGGCTGTCAGCTTCAGGAAAACGTCTTCGAGATCGGCGTCCTGGGTGGTGACATCTACAACTTCGAGGTCGGCGGTGGTGAGCAGGCCAAGGAGCTGGCCGGCGTTTTGGCGGCGCTTATCATAGGTGAGGGTAAGGATATGGCCGGTGGGATCGAGCGTTGCCTTGCAGGGCAGATTTTCAGGCGCTGCGGCGAGGGTGGATGACAGGGTGACGACGAGCTGCTTGTCTCCAGCGTCGGCGAGGAGCGAGCTTGTATCGGCATTGGCGACAACGCGGCCATGATTGATGATGGCGATACGATCACACAGCGCTTCGGCTTCTTCGAGATAATGGGTGGTGAGGACGACGGTAGTGCCACCGGCATTGAGCTCGCGGACATATTCCCAGAGCAGGGCGCGAAGCTCGATATCGACCCCGGCGGTGGGCTCATCGAGCACGAGAACCGGGGGATTATGGACGAGCGCCTTGGCGACGAGCAGGCGGCGCTTCATGCCGCCCGACAGGGTGCGTGAATAGGCATGCGCTTTATCTTCGAGGCGGACGGCGCGGAGCAGCTCCATCGAGCGACGGCGGGCCTTGGGGATGCCGAACAGCCCGGCTTGCAGCTCGAGCGTTTCGAACGGGGTGAAGAACGCGTCGAAGATGATCTCCTGCGGGACGATACCGATGGAGCGCTTTGCGTTGCGCGCCTGGCTGTCGATATCGAAGCCCCAGATGCTGGCGGTGCCGCCGGTCTTGTTGACGAGGCCGGCGAGGATGTTGATCGTGGTCGACTTGCCGGCGCCATTGGGACCGAGCAGGCCGAAAATGCTGCCGCGCGGCACATCGAGATCAATGCCATGGAGGGCGACCTTGCCGCCGGCATAGGTTTTCTCAAGGCCTTTGATGGCGATGGCAGCGACGGTCATAGGGTTGGCCTAATGGTGGTGGTGCAGCGGCGCAAGGGGGGCATCAGCGCAGGCGGCGGACATTGACGAAGCGCTTGGCGCGGAGGAACTGCAACCGGTAGCTGCCCATGGATGCGCGGACGATGCGCACACCCTCACCGGGGCGGATATTATAGGTGATGTCACCGTCGATCTGGCGCCAGAGCTGGCCATTGCCGAGCAGATAGGTGTTTTGCCCGGCGCGATTGACGAGGACTTCGGTGAGGGTAGTTTCGATCTCGTCGATGGCCTCGGGATCGGAGGGGCGGATGGGGGCGGGGAGGCCTTCCGAGCCGAAATTGGCGCGCTTGGCCTCGGCCTCGGTTTTGGCGCGTTCTTCGGCAGCGAGGGCATCGGCGCGGGCCTTTTCAGCCGCGAGGCGCGCGGTTGCGGCGGCGCGGTGCTCCGAGATGGCGCGGGCCTCGGCTGACAGGCCGATGACGGCGCGATCATAACAGGCGAGACGATCCGCATCGACGGCGATGGCGGCGCAACTGATCAGGGCTGATGGTAGGGCTGCGGGTTGGGCCAATAGGGGGGGAGCGGCGAGCGAAGCGATGAGCACGAACGGCGACAGGCGGGAAAAATACATGGCTGGATCCTCTTTGCCGCTCGTATTACCGCAGGGCTGCGCGCGGGTCACGTCCTGAGCTTGTGCGGCGTTTATCCGCCGGATAGGCGGATGATTGACGCCGGGACTGTGCGAGCGCAATAAGACACTATGTTCAGCGGTGACAAGCCAATCTATTTGCAAATTCGCGAGCGGATAGTGGGGCGTATTCTGGCGGATGGCGATGGCGCGCTGCTGCCATCGGTGCGGGCGCTTGCGGCCAGCGAAAAGGTGAATCCGCTGACCGTGGCCAAGGCCTATCAGGACTTGCAGGCGGGCGGGCTGGTTGTGGCGAAAAAGGGTGTGGGGTTGTTTGCGGCCGCCGGGGCCTCTGACCGGCTGCTGGCCAGCGAACGGACGCTTTTTCTGGAGCGCGAATGGCCGCGGGTGTGTGAGAGGATCGATCAGCTCGGACTTTGCGCGAAGGATCTGCTGGCTTCAGCCTGAGTGCTATGGGTGAAGATCGGATCGGACAGCAGCGGCACATGGCCGAAGACATCGAGGAAACGTTGGGCGCTGCGAGAACGCGTCGAATTCGGGGAGGCCGGCTGCGCTGAGCTCAAGGCTTTCAAGCCCGTGTAGAAATGCCCACGCAGCGCGGCGGGGGAATAACATACATTTCGAGCGAGGAGTCCGGCCGCAGCGGGTGCTGCGGCCGGACCTGGAGGCGGGGGCGTTTAGCTGAACACAACAGCCGAGCGGCGGCGGCGGCGCATCGAGGTGCCGACCGCACCGAAGCCGATGATCATGAGCGCCCAGGATGCAGGCTCGGGAACGACACCGGCGCCATCGAAGCTGCCTCTCCAGGCGAGCGTGCCGAAGTTGTTAAAGCTGTCCCAATCGTTCGTGCTGATCGAGCCCAGCGTGTAATCATTATTGTAGAAGTTGAAGCCGCCATCCCCGGCAATGCCAGAGCCACCGCTGAGGACGCCCCAGACGGAGCTGGTGCTGCCGGGTGTGACGGCAGCGAGAAGCACGACGTAATTCTGGCCGGCGGTGAGCGCTGTGCTCCCGGTGTTGACCGAGATTTCACGGAAACCACTGACGCCGGCGGTGGTGAACTGCGCGCTGGTGAACAGGGCCGGGCCGGTGGCACCCTGCGGACCATTGCCGCCGAGCAGGCTGCCCGACCAGGCATAGACCTGGCCGACCACATCAATCGCGGCGCCACCGTCATCGATGAAGAAGGAGAAGCTATTGATGGCGCTGCCGGGTGACACGAAGGTGTTGCCATATACGCCGGTTGAACCGCCACCGAAGGAACTGATGGACGATGTGCCGTCCCAGCCACCGGTTGTATCGATGGTGGCGGCGTGCGCTGGTGCGAATGAGAGAGCGGCGAGCGCTGCGAAAGCCACAAGTATCTTCATGATATTCATCCTGTTCAACTGTAGTTTTTCAGTAATCTAGAATTTCGATGGGTCGCAAGGGCCCGGTCAATGCTTTACATTTACTGATTTCAGTCCGGGTACTTAAACCGGCGTTTAAAGGGGCAAGTCGCGCGGGAGCGGTGAGGGACCGATGAGGCGCTCGTAGATGTGGAGCGCGAAACGATCGGTCATGCCGGCGACAAAATCTCCGATGTGGCGGGCGCGGGCGGGCTCAGATTCGGGGAGGCTGGCGCGCCAGTTTTCGGGAAGAGCATCCGGGTTGCCGTGGAGGGCGCTGAAGACTTGCGCGACGACTTCACAAGACGGATCGCGGAGCACTGCGACCTTGGGATGGCGATACATATGCGACTGGAGAAAAGCTTTGAGGGCGCTGGTTTGCTGCGCCATGGCGGGCGACAGGGCGATGAGCGGACGGCCGGCGGCGCGGACATCAGCGGCGCTATGGGGGGAGAGGGCTGCGATATTTGCGGCACTTGTGGCCAGCAGATCATCGGTCATACGGCCGATCTGGGCACGGACGACTTCGGGGATGAGGCGGCGGCGCGCTGTGACGTTTGGCCAGCGGGCGGTGACGGCCTGGGCTGTGTCTGCGACGAAGGGAACGGCTTCGGCGACCTGATCGAGGCTGAACAGGCCGGCGCGGATGCCATCATCGAGATCGTGATTATCATAGGCGATATCATCGGACAGTGCGGCGACCTGCGCTTCGAGGCCGGCGTGGGTGGCGAGATCGAGCGGCCAACCGGCATTGGCCTCGGCCATAGCCCAGCCGGGGGAATGGATGGGGCCATTGTGTTTGGCGAGGCCTTCCAGCGTCTCCCAACTGAGATTGAGGCCATCCCAGCCGGGATAGCGACATTCAAGCCTGGTGACGATCCTGAGGGTCTGGGCGTTATGATCGAAGCCGCCATAGTGGGCCATGACGGCTTGCAGCGCATCCTCGCCGCTGTGGCCGAAGGGCGGGTGGCCGAGATCATGCGCCAGCGCCAGGGCTTCGGTGAGGTCTTCATCAAGGCCGAGCGCACGGGCGAGGGTTCGGGCGATCTGGGCGACTTCGAGGCTATGGGTGAGGCGGACGCGGAAATGATCACCATCAGGGGCGACGAACACCTGCGTTTTGTAGCGCAGACGGCGGAAGGCTGTGCTGTGGATGATGCGGTCCCGATCGCGCTGGAAGGGGCTGCGCGTGGCGCTGACCGGCTCGTCATGACGGCGGCCGCGCTGGGGGCTAGTGGCGTATTTTTGAAGCAAAAGACTGGCCTCCGGCGGCTGGGGACTAGTCCCCCGACCCCTTTACTGTGGTGTCCCAGCTTTTGGCCATGGTGGGTGGATCGGTGCGCGTGAGCGAATAGCGCGGGCTGGGGGCGGGCTGGGTGACGCCATCTACTTCGATGAAGGTTTGGCGGGCGGCGTTGTGGGGGTGGTGGGGGGCTTCGGCCATGCTGAGGACGGGGGCGAAGCAGACGTCGGTCATTTCCATGAGGCTGCACCAGTCATCACGGGTTTTGGTGAGGAAAACTGCGGTCAATTTTGCTTTGAGGGCGGGCCATTGGCTGCGGTCCATCTGGGCGTCGAAATCTGCATCCTGGGCGAGGCCAGCGCGGGCGCGAAGCTCGGCGTAGAATTGCGGCTCAAGGCTGCCGATGCTGATCCATTTACCATCCGACGTCTCATAGGTGTCATACATGTGCGCGCCGGTATCGAGCAGGTTTGTGCCGCGATCATCGGTCCACATGCCATGGGCGCGGAAGCCCCAGATCATGCTCATCAGCGTAGCCGTACCGTCGGTCATGGCGCAATCGATGGTCTGGCCCTGCCCGGTTTTTTGGGCGTGGAGGAGCGCTGCGAGCATGCCGAAGGCGAGCATCATGCCGCCGCCGCCGAAATCTCCGACCATGTTGATGGGGGGGGTTGGCTTCTCCCCTGCCCTGCCGAAGCTGTGAAGCGCGCCGGCGAGCGCGATATAGTTGATGTCGTGGCCTGCGGCCTGCGCATAGGGGCCGGTCTGGCCCCAGCCGGTCATGCGGCCGATGACGAGGGCGGGATTGGCGGCGTGAAGCACTTCGGGACCGAGACCGAGACGTTCAAGGACGCCGGGGCGGAAGCCTTCGATGAGGCCATGGGCGGTTTTGGCGAGGGCGATGACCTGGGCGATGCCCTCAGGCGATTTGAGATCGAGTGCTATGATGCGGCGCGAGCGGAGCAGCGGGTCCTTATGGTCAAGGCGGGCACCCGGGCGCTCGATGCGGATGACCTCGGCGCCATGATCGGCGAGCATCATGCCGGCGAAGGGCGCGGGGCCGATGCCGGCCAGTTCGAGGATGCTGATGCCGTGCAGGGGGCCGGACATTGAGGGTCCTTTCGGTTATGGAATATCCCTGCCACGGGGAGACGCCGGGTCAAGCTTTGATAATGGAGGGATGATGAGCGGGCGATGCAGCTTTGAACTAACGCCGGGGCATTGGCGACAGGCGGAGCGATGCTGATTCGGGCGGCGACGGCTGAGGATGCAGAGGCGCTGGCGGCGATTTATGCGCCGGAAGTGTTGCATGGGACGGCGAGCTTCGAGACCGAGCCGCCGGATGCGGCCGAGATGGCGGTGCGGGTGGCGCGGGTGCAGGCGCGTGGCTGGCCATGGCTTGTGATGGAAAATGACGGGATTTTGCTGGGCTATGCCTATGCAGCGCAATTTCGCGACCGGCCGGCGTATGCGGCGACGTGCGAGAACAGCATTTACCTTGATATTTCGGCGCGGGGGCGCGGGCTAGGGCTGGTGCTGCTGGAGGCGCTGATCGAGGCGGCGCAGGCGGCGTGCTTTGGCCAGATGATTGCCGTGGTGGGCGATGCCGAGGGCAATGTGGCATCGCTGGCTGTGCACCGGCGGGCGGGATTTACCGACGCCGGGCGGCTGGTGGCGGTGGGGCGGAAGTTTGGCCAGTGGCTCGATGTGGCGTATTTGCAGAAGCGACTTTGACAAAGAGAAAGGGCGGATCTTGCGATCCGCCCTTTCGGTTTTTGCGTGATGCCTGAGCTTAGAAGCGCAGGTTGACACCGAGCTGATACGACCGGCCCAGAACATCATAGAGCGCTGGGAAGGTGTTACCATTGTTGAAGCTGGTGCCACCAACCTGGCCACCGACGACAGGCGGCTGCTTGTCGAGCAGGTTGTTGACGGTCAGGTTAATGCGCAGATTGTCCATGGCGCGAACCGCAAAGGCCAGATCGAAGTAGTTATAGGCCGGGATCGAGCGGAAAGGCGCCAAGACAGACGCCGGGTTTGGTCCACCGAACTGTGGTGTCGTCAGCGGCGGGGTGCGGTTGGCACCGGTACCCGTGGCTGTCGATGCCGGCTCGAGGTTTACGCGGCTGATATAGCGCCACATCACCGACAGATCGAACGGCCCCTGCGAGTAGGTCAAGCGCGTGTTCGAGCGGACCTGGGCACGCGGGAGTTCGCAATCAACCGAGTAGAGCCCGACGCAGCGACGGTTGATCGCGTTGGGGCTGGACTGGAAATTCCAGGTGTCGAGATAGGTCGTGTTGTTGGCGAAGTTGATGGTACCCTGACCGACGTTGACCCGATAGTTGAGGCCGAGATCAAGGCCCTTGGTCCTGATGACGCCAAGGTTGGTGTTGAGCCGGATGGCGCCAAGCGTGTCGCCGGCACCGTTGAGCGAGCCGTTGATCGGGTTGCGGCCAACAAGCTGGCAGAACACGTTGCTGGCGCTGAGCCCCGGGTTAAGCGCGGGATTGTAGCAACCGCCCAGAATGTCGCCGGTGGCCGGCTGGGTGATGGCATCCCGAACCCGGATATCGAACCAGTCAGCTGTGAACGACAGGCCTGGTGCGAACGACGGTGTGAAGACCCCGCCGAATGTTATGGTACGCGCACGCTCGACCTGAAGGTTCGGGTTGCCCTCGTTGGTCTGGTTGACCTGACCGGCGGACGGCTGGGGCACCAAGCCTACTAGACCTGCTGGCACGCCGGTAGCGACGCAGAGTGCTGCG
>JBBRCT010000025.1:0-27189 GCA_038204585.1 Sphingomonadales bacterium | reverse complement strand
GTTCGGTTCGCTGTGGTTGTGCGCCCATTGACCGAAAATAGCTCAATAGTGTCAATAATTTACATTGCACCCGAGCCTGTTTAGATTTGAAACGTCATTTCGGTAGCTGCTTCCTATATGCTTCCTACGCAAATTGAATTCACTAAACTTCTTGAAACAAGCCGGAACGAGCCCTGATGCAGGTCATATGATCGCTCACACTAAACGAGCAAAATTGGCGATTCGGTTATCGGCATCTTGATCACGTTCCGGGGTATTCGATTGCTCCCGGTGTGATATCTCAAGCGGTTTTGTAAAGCGCGCAGCCGTGATCGTCACGATGACCCTGTCTTTGCGAGGATAGAATTACGTCGACGAAAACAGCAGGTATTTGACGCGGAACCATAGAGCCAATGACAGGCAGTTTGGAGCCTGAAGCACCACCTCTATCGATGTTGGACGGTCGTTCAATGGCTGCCGTCCCTGTTTTCGGCTTTGAACCAAGCGGCATAAAGCGCGGGCAAGAACAGCAGGGTGAGAATGGTGCCAACGCCGAAACCGCCGATGAGGACGATGGCCATCGGACCCCATAGCGCTGTAAGCGTGAGTGGTGAGAAGGCAAGCATGCCGGCAAGCGCGGTCAACAGCACTGGCCGCGCCCGGTGGACCGTGGCTTCGATGATGGCGTCGCGAAGCGGGCGGCCTTGCGCCTGGTTCTCCTTCACCTGCTCGATGAGGATGAGCGTATTGCGCATGAGGATGCCGAACAGCCCGAGCAGGCCGAGGATGGCGGTAAAGCCGAACGGCCTGTTGAACACCAGCAGGCCCAATGTCGCCCCGATCAGCCCGAGTGGTGCGGTGAGCAGGGTCATGAACATTAGTGGAAATGACCGGACCTGGATCATGATTGGCTGAGCATGGCGATGAGCGTAACCGGGCCGAGCGCGCCGATTGCGGCATTGGCCTTGGCATTCTCCTCAGGGGTGCCGCTGATATCGATTGTGTAGCCCGGCGGCAGTGCCGCACGGATGGCTTGCAGCAGCGCATCAAGGGCAGCGGCGGCCGTATCTGGCTGCACGCCGGGTGCCGTATCTCCGCGCACATTGAGCGCGATGCGCCGGTTGTATCGTTTAATCAGGGGCTCCTCCAGCCGGGTCTCGACGCGCGCAACTTGCGACAGCGGGAAACGCCTGCCGGCGGCGGTCGTGCTGGCGCTGGCGATCGGGATCATGCTGCTTTTTCCGCTCAGCCGTCGCTTTGTTTATACCCGGCGCTACACCAGCCATGACAATCCCGACGACGACGGTTGATAGTGCCCAAGGCGCTGCGGCTGCTATTCTGACCCTTGATCAGCGCGAGCTCTGCGGGCCGGTGGCGGTGAGGGCTGCCATCGCATTAGCGAGCGACTGATCATAATAGGGTTTGAACAGGTGGATGATCGCCGGGTTGCTTCGCAGATCGTCGGGATAGGCATCACGATCTTGGCCTGATGCGACGAGGATTCGTATCCCGGTATATTCATTCATAGCCTGCCGGATCAAATCGAAGCCTGAGCCGTCGGGCAGCCCGAGATCGGTGAACAATATGTCGAAACTGCCGCTCTTCAACTGGGCAATGGCGTCTGCAAGCGTTCCGGCTTCTTCACAATGATGGCCGAGCCTGGCGAGCATATCGGTGGTGACCATTCTTATGATCGTTTCGTCCTCGACCACCAGAATCCTGAGGGGTCCGGTGGGGGCGGATGGTTCTTCAGCCAAAGCTGCCGATATGGGATTGGTCGGTTGCGATGGCTCGCGATTGAGGACATCGTGGAGTTTTATGGCCAGCCCGTCGCGGGTGTATGGCTTGCTGATGAGGTTTACCCCATCGCCGAGCCGGCCGGCGTGGACGATGGCATTTTGCGTGTAGCCCGAGGTGAACAGAACGGCGATATCGGGTAGGCGCTGCCTGGCCAACCGGGCAAGCTCGGAGCTTCGCAATGTACCGGGCATGACGACATCGGTGAACAGCAGATCAATTTTGACACCGCTGTTGATGATGGCCAGCGCATTATCGGCGTTGCTGGCTTCGAGGACGGCATAGCCAAGATGCTTGACGAATTCGGTTGTTGTTGCCCGTACTGCATCATCATCCTCGACAACCAGCACGACTTCGCCGCGGCCGGGCATGATGGTCATCATGGCATCGTTGACGGTCTCGTTGGCCTGATGGCGGGTGCGGGGGAGGTAGATGCGGACTGTGGTGCCACGGCCTTCCTCGCTGTAGATTTTGATGTGCCCGCCCGATTGCTTGACGAAACCATAGACCATGCTGAGGCCAAGGCCGGTGCCCTCACCCGGTCCTTTGGTTGTGAAGAACGGATCGAACACCCGCTCGATGATGTCGGGCGCCATGCCCTTTCCGGTGTCGGTGACGGCGAGCATGACATATTGGCCAGGGCTGACTTCATTGTGGCCGGTGGCATATTCATCGTCGAGCGAGGCATTGCCGGCTTCGATGGTGAGCTTGCCGCTATGGCCCATGGCATCGCGGCCGTTGATGGCGAGGTTGAGCAACATGTTTTCGACCTGCACCGGATCGGCGAGACAGTTCCACAAGCCGCCCGAGATGAGTGTCTCAACCTTCACCATTTCGCCCAGCGTGCGCCCGAGCATGTCGTTCATGCCGTGGATGAGCGCGCCGACATTGATCGGACGCGGTTCAAGGGCTTGTTGCCGACCGAATGCCAACAGCTGGGCGGCGAGCTTGGCGCCGCGCTCAACGCCGGACAGGGCATTGTGGATGCGTCTGGCGCGCAGATCATCGGCGGGAATCTCGTTCTTCAGCAATTCGAGATTGCCGCCGATGACTTGCAGCAAATTATTGAAATCATGCGCGATGCCGCCGGTTAATTGGCCGACAGCTTCCATCTTCTGGGCCTGCACGAGCTGGCTTTCCAGCCGGGCGCGCTCGGCCAGCGCCTCGGCGATTTTGGACTTGAGCGTTTCGTTGAAGGCCTCGCGTTCCTTGCGGACCTCGATCTGGGCGGAGATGTCCCGTGCTTCGATGATCGTGCCGACTGTGAGACCATCGTCATTCTTCATCGGTGATGCGGTGTAGCCGACAGGGTAGAAATGGCCATTCTTATGGACGAAGATTTCCTCGCCCTGGGTGTGGCTATTTTCCGGGAACGCCCGGTCGATGGCGCATTCGGTGATCGGGAAATGGCGGCCATCGGGGTAGGTATGATGGATGACATCGTGGAGCGGGCGGCCCGTGGCTTCGGCAAATGTGTATCCGGTAAGGTCTTCAGCGGCATTGTTCATGAAGACACAATGCTGACGATCATCGAGCATGAAGACCGCCATGGTCGTGTTGCTCAAAATAGCGTCGAGGCGGGATGATGTTTCTTTCAATTCCGCCTCGGCCCGTTTGCTGCCCGTGATATCCTGCACGGCGGCATAGAAGACATCATCACCGTCGCTACGGATCAGCTGCAGTCTGATCGCGGCGTGATAAACCGAGCCGTCCTTGCGCTGATGGAGGGTTTCAAAATCGAGGTTCTCCTGATCGCCTTTCAATAGAGGCTGGACCATTGCCATGAATTGCGCTTGGCTTAGCTCGGGCTTGATGTCCCACGGTGTACGCTCGGCGATCTCATCGGCGCTGAATCCGAGATTTTCCCGGCCGCCGCGATTGACCAGACGAAATTTGAAATCATCGGCAGCGAAAATATAGACTTCGCTGGAGGCGTCTTCGACAATCAGCCCCAGGCGGTCGTTCGCTATTGTCAGCGCATTTGACATGGGCTCTCCGAGGTATCGAGCCTGATTATTTCCATAAGCGTTGGCGGTGTGCAAGCCGCTGATTTATTGCGGGGCGCGCAGGGTCGGCACCGACAAAAAAGGGCGACGCCGATGGCGTCGCCCTGAGGAAGCGGTCATTTGATCAGCGTGGTTATCGGCGGGTGCCCGGGGTGGTGTGTTGGGCGCCAATACCGGTCACATGGCGTCTTTCGAGCCAGGCTGAGTTAGCGCTGTCGTCATAATAGCGATCGGTCGCTTCTCTCCAGTGTTCGTCTTCAAGACCTTCACGGCTGTAGCTGGGCGCGTCGCGGAAGTTTTCGCCCGCAGCGCCGACACGGTACCCACCGAGCTGGCCGTCATAATCCAGCGCATCCCAGGGCAGGGGGTGGAATTTTTCGCCGATACCGAGGAAGCCGCCGAACGACATCACGGCATAGGCGACATGCCCGTCGCGCCGGCCGACCATGATGTCATCGATTGTGCCGATCTTTTCACCGTCCTTGTCGTAAATGTTGGTGCCGATGACGCGGCCGGCGGCGATCAGCTGGACGTGATTTTGCGTTGAGGGGCTTGATGTGTGTCCTGCAGTAAAGCTCGTCATAATAATCTCCTGCGTTTGATTGTGAAACGTGCGGTGCGCCCTGAATTGTGTAACCCCACCGATGCGTTCAGGTTCCACGGTTCGTCGCAATTGATCGTCAGTTTTTGGATGTCAGGCGCCAACGCTGCCAGCTCTGACGGCCTGTCACGCTGCTGGACTCGGGCGCAGTCTGAAGATCATCGATGGATGTCATGACGTATTTCAACAGGGCAGCGTCATTGTCTGCGAGTTGCGGATTTTCAGGCACCATGCCTTCTTGCGCCGCGCGTTGGCGGGCTGTGATGTCCTGCGCCCATCCTTCGAGGAAGCGGCGTTTCTGTTCGATAGTCATCGTCGCGTCGGCGACGATCGCCGCCGGATTTTCGAAAAAGGCGGACGGATCGGAGACCGCTGCGTCAAAGTCGGAATCAGCCATTTGGGGATCGCCGGGCAAATTGTCATTCATGATGTTTGGCTCCTACTTTGTAAGACCCAACAATCAAAGCGTGGCTAATGTTCCGGCTGATGGCGCATGCGTCATGATGGGACCGGAACATATTCGAAGACGACGCGTTTAAATGTCAGGCACATATCGCTGACAGGAGAATTATCATGACGAATGGCACAGGTGTTCCGGTTGATCCTCAACCCGCATCGCACGATGATGTGGCGCGCATCTGGGATGTGATGGAATCGCAACGGACGGCGTTTTTAATTACGCAGACTGCCGAGGGGCCGCATGCCCGGCCGATGTCGGCCATTGTGCGGCGAGATGATGGGCTCGTCTGGTTTTTGACCGACCGGGTGACCAACAAGGACGATGAGATCGACATGGACAGCCGGTGTGCGATGATATTCACCGACGGCGGTTCCTCGCATGTTGCTGTGACGGGCACGGCGCGCGTGATTGCTGACCGCGCCGTGGTGCGCGATCTGTGGAGCATTGGGGCCAAGGCGTTCTTTCCCGACGGCCCTGATGATGCTGCGATTTTGGCGATCAAGGTGATACCGCGTACTGCGGAACTTTGGGATGGGCCGTCTACCCCGATTGCGCTGGTGCAAATGGCTGCAGCGCTTGTTACGGGGAAAAGTGCCGCCGACATTGGCAATAACGTCAAGGCTCGACTTGGGTGATGTGATGCATGTCTGAATAGTCGGCATTATTGATTTTGACGTTCAGATTATGAAAGGGGCCAGCATCGTGACGATGCTGGCCCCTTATTGCTCTGTTATGGATGGGTCCTGACCCTAGCCTGACGGGTTGGCGTTGCCGCGTGCAAGAAGCGCCTGGCCTATTGTGGCAATGACGGTGGCCGGGTTGAACGGTTTGGTTACGATATAGGCTGGTTCGCGGCGCTCGCCGGTCAACAGCCGCTCCGGATAGGCGGTGATGAAGACGACGGGCACCGCGAAATCAGCGAGGATGGTTTCCGCGGCGTCGATGCCTGATGAGCCATCGGCGAGCTGTATATCTGCGAGCACGAGATCGGGGCGTTCCTCTCGGGCCAGCAACACCGCATCATCGCGGGTCATGGCAATGCCGACAACCTCATGGCCCATGTCGAGGACGATCTGCTCGATATGCATGGCGATGATCGGTTCGTCCTCGATGATCAAGACGCGCGATCGCATGGCCTCGGCAACCTGTGCGCGGGCATCGTCCAGTTCTTCGGCGATCATCGTTGCCGGTCGGCCAAGGATGATGGCTGTTTCGGCAACCGAAAACTCTTCCATGGCGGTTAGTAGCAGCGCTTCGCGCCCCGAAACTGGCAGAAGCCCCAGTACAGGGGCTGCGCTGTCGGCCTGAGGCATCAGGTCTCGCTGCGGGCTCCAAAAGGCATGAAACATGCGGAACAACGACATTTTCGGTGACGTGGGATCGATGGTTGCAAGGTCAGGCGCGGCAAGAACGGCTTCAAGCGCTGCCCGTACGAAACCGTCTCCCTGTTGCTGGTCGCCGGTCAAGGCGCGCGCATAGCGGCGCAGGAATGGCAACTGTGGCCCGAGAAGCTGACGCAACGACGGCTGTTGTCTGAGATCCTGGCCAATATTTTTGCCCTCGGGCTGGTCAGTCTGTGTCATCGGTATGGTTCTCCACGCATGCGCACGTTGCGAGTGTGAAACGTCGATGAAAAGGTAAGGTTCCGTCAATTTGAATTTTTTTTGGAACTTTCTAGGGTGGGCCGGGTTTGAATGATTTAGCGCCGAGCAAGAGGATATGACGGGTGAACGAGAAACAGCGGCCATCGGGCGGGAAGCGGCCCGTCCGGGAGCGGACAGATGCCGTTGGCGCCGGGCTGCGGCAGCTTTGGACTGAATTGGAAAGCGAAGCTGTCCCGGATGCGTTTCTGGACCTTCTTGATGCGATTGATGCAGAGCGTCAGAAAGATGATGACAAGACAGCGCCTGATGGATCGGGGCGATGAGTGATCGCACCGACCGGCACGCTGAAGCGGCGTTCCGCGCCGATCTTGTTAGTATTATTCCCAGCTTGCGCGCTTTTGCCCGGGGGCTTTCGGGCAATCGTGATTTGGCCGATGACCTTGCACAGGAGGCCCTGGTCAAGGCCTGGGCCGCCCGCGCTTCGTATACACAGGGGACTAATTTCAAGGCATGGATGTTTCGCATCCTGCGCAACCATTTTTATACGACGATCAAGGTCTCGCGGCGGTTCACCAGCCTCGATCCGCAGATCGCCGAGCAGATATTGACGACGCCACCGAACCAGGGCGGGGGGCTGTTGATGGCCGACCTTACGCGTGGGCTGGCGACGCTTTCGGCGGAACAGAGGGAGGCGCTGTTGCTTGTGGAGGCGGGCATGGCGTGGGAGGAGATTGCCCAGATGACCGACGTGCCGCTCGGCACGGTCAAAAGCCGGATCACGCGCGGTCGAACAGCCCTGCGGCGCTATATGGACGGCCCTGACGAACTTGTTTTGGCGGAGGCTGAAGCAGTATCGTGAACGTCGCCGCAGCACCGCCGCCGCGCTTCATTGCGGATATTCTCGACCGGATCGCCCGGCGAAGCTCGATCCGACGGACGCTGGTTGCGGTACTCGTGTTGGCGCTGGCACCGCTGGTGCTGTTTGCCTTTGTGCAAGGCGGTATTCGGGTGATTAACGAACGCAGCGACTTGAAGGCGGATCTTGTGGCGATGGCGTTGCGGGCGGAAGCGACGGAAAGCGCGAATTTCAACCAGATTCACGACGGCCTGATGCTGCTTGCGGCGAATGCAGCCGTGGCCACGAACACCTCGGCGAGGTGCGCCGATCTGTTTGAGGTCGCGACGGCTGTGCTGCCCAATATTTCATCGATCATCAGCATGACCGATAATGGCGAAGCTGTTTGCAGCAGCGTTCGGACTACCGCTGGCGCATCGTCAGAAATCGCCCTTGCTGTGCCTTGGAAGCATGGTGACCGATCCGGGACACTTGTGGGCAGCGTCGACCTTCTGGCGTATCAAACTTCGCTGTCCCGGCGCCATGCTACGCGAGCCCAAACTATCGCCATTGTGACGCAAGACGGCAAAATTATCGCCAAGAGCCGTGACTTGCCATGGCAGCGGTTGCCGGCGGTGAGCGATGATGGTGCGATTGTGAAGGCCGGCGGTGATGGCCGGCAATGGCTTGTGACCGAGCGTGCCTTGCGCCTGTCTTCCCCTGATGCTCCGCGTCTGACGCTGGTCGCGGTGCAGCAGGATTTTGGTTTCCTCGGGCAGCGACCGGGCGTTGTGATATCGTTGTTCGTTGTCCCGCTGTTGGCTATTCTTCTGGCGTCATTGGCGCTGTGGATTGCGACTAACTGGATGCTGCTGCGCTGGATCGACCGACTGCGCGAAGCGGCGGCGCGAAGCGGTGGGGGTGACCACAGATTGAACGTGCGCAAGTTCAACGATGCGCCTGATGAAATTCGCAGTCTGGCATCATCGATGCAGAAAATGGCGCGGTCGATGGCACAGCGCAGCGCCGGGCTGAAGCAGGCGCTTACGCAGCAGCGGTTGATGTCTCTTGAACTGCATCACCGTGTGAAGAACAACCTTCAGATCGTTGGTAGTTACCTGGCGCTGCATGCCGGTGATCGTGATGGGCCGGGCCAACTGGCAAGTGCTCAATTGCGGGTCGCGGCTTTGTCGCTGGTGCATCGGCTGATTTATGACAAGGCAGAGCTGGTCGACGTTGAAGTGCCGGTTCTTTTGACCGAGCTGGGCCGGTTGATCTCCAGCCATCAGGGCCTTGAGCCTCGGTCGGCAATCGACATCGCTATCGACAAGGCGGCTTCACTGGCGAGGATGGATATCGATACGGCGACGACGACAACATTGTTTCTCGTCGAGGTTGCCGACAGGCTTGACGATGCGCGGGCCTTGACCTTTGAAGCGCGCGGCAGGGACCAGCGGTTGGAGCTTACCGTCTGCTGGGAAGGTGCTGCTGACCCTGAGACGCTGGCGTCAAGCGGGCTGGTGGCGGGCTTTGCCCGGCAACTGGGGCGCCCGGTCACTGTGCTGTCCGAAATGCGGGGCCTGCGGATCTGTTTTGCGCCTCAGCGCTTATTTCGTCCTGCTTTGAGGGACGATGTTGACGCTTAAGCCATATTTTCGATGGGAACAAATTCGATTTCTTCCGGTTTGATGCAAGAGCCTCAGCCATTGTGGCTGCGTCATTCAGGAGGATGTCATGTTGAACTGGGCGTTAGGATTTCTTCTGGTCGCTGTTGTCGCCGGTCTTCTCGGTTTCGGTGGCCTTGCTGGCGCTTCTGTTGGAATAGCCAAGATATTATTTGCAGTTTTCGTTATCGTTTTTCTTGTTAGCGTCTTTGTGGCGATGACCAAGCGCGCGTGAAGACTCTCATTATTATTATTTCCACTTGGATGGGCTGATCCGGGTAGCTTTCTTCGTTTCTGAAGCAGATTTTAGCCGGGGAACAATGACCGATTCTGCCCGTTGCATTGGGTATGCAGGTGTAACCGCAGTTTTCTAGGGAATTCAGAATGAGTATTGAAACGCTGAAAGAACTTTATGTCGAGGAATTGCAGGATCTCTGGTCAGCCAATGACCAGATGGAAAAAGTTGTGCGCGATATGGCTAACGCAGCCGACGATGGTGATCTGGGTGATGCGCTGGAGGATAGCGCTGGTGAAATTTCACAACATAGTGAGCTTGTTCGCCAGCTTCTGGTCGATATTGAAGCCGATGTTGCCAAGGAGCACTGCAAGGGCATGGAAGGCCTTGTGAAAGAGGCCAGGAAGCATGCTCTGGAGACGGACTTTGGTTTTGAGAGCCTTGGAGATCATGCGATTATTGCCCAATATCAGCGCATGGCCCATTATGGTATCGCCGGTTTCGGCACCGTTGCCGCGATGGCGCGGAGCCTTGGCTACAAGCAACACGCCAAGACGCTCGAGACTGTGCTTGACGATGTCTATGGCGCCGATCGGATGCTGACGCGACTGGCACAGCGCCAGATCGACACCGATGAAGCTGCCGACTGAGCACGGCCAATGATGGCTTTCTACCGAGGCGCTTTACGGCACTGCGCCAGGTCCTGACCCTAGGTTTGAAGCTTTGCAGTGAGCATGGACACCCGGACGACCAGCCCGTCCTGGTGCCATGTGCGTTCAATCGTTGCGCCGAGGTGGATGCGCGCTATCCGGTCGGCCAGATCGGTGCCGAAACCGTTAATGTTTCCGGGATCAACGACGCCACCGACGCCGCTTTCATGCCAGATCATCTCGACCCGGTCGTTATCGTCTTTGATACCAATAGCGACATGACCCCTGGACTGGCCAAGACTGCCATATTTGACAGCGTTGGTGGCTAATTCATGAAATAGCAGGGCCAAGGCTGTCGCGGCGCCCCGGCTTATCGGATAATCATCGCCATCAAGGCTGATCCTGGTCTCCCCTTTTTGACTGTAAGCACCCAAAAGATCCTGCATCAGCCCGTGCAATGTGCCTGCTGAGGCAGCTAATATATCCGCATTGTCCGGCATTACGTGGCGATAGGCGCTGGCAAGTGCCGCGATACGTCCCGACAGGGCATCAGATTCCAGCGTCCCTGTGTCGCGATCAGTTGACAGGGCTATAAGGCTGTTGACGACTGTAAAGATGTTCTTGATGCGATGGGCCAATTCTTCGGCGATCAGATCGCGCCGGCTCTCGGCGATCTTGCGGTCATCGATATCGGTGCAGGTGCCATACCAGCGCAGGATGTTGCCCTGATCGTCGCGTTTTGGAACGCCCCGCGCCAGCACCCACGCATACCGCCCGTCATGCGTGCGTACCCTGTATTCTATTTCGTAAAAGATGCCTGCTTGCACACAGGACTGCCAATGGGCAGCGGCGGCAGGCGCATCCTCAGGGTGGAGCACATTGCTCCACGCCGGACCATCCGTCGTTCCGACTGGCACGCCAGTGAACTCATACCATCGGTTATTATAGAAATCCGTCACGCCGTCTGCCGTTGCGGACCATACCATCTGCGGCAAACTATCGAGCAGTACCTTATCGAAGGCGGCACGAAGGCCGAGTGGCTCGCGGGCGAGAGACGCCTGCGCGGATATTTGCCAGCGTGAAAAGTCGGTCATCACGCCTTCGGCGCCGAACACCGCTCCATCAAAGTCGCGGAGCCATTGACCGTGAATGCTTAACCAGTACGGGGATTGCAGGCCCGGGCGACGCACGCGCAGCACGAGGCGCAGCGTGCCATCGGTTTCGGCTGCGCGCGACCAGCTGGCTTTTACACGATCAAGATCGTCCGGTTCGATCAAGGCCATGATGGCGGCCAGATCAGGCGTGGCATCGGGCGCTAACCCCAGCAGGCGCTTTACCGGCCCGGACAGGCCGGGCGCGCCCTGCCGCTGATCCCATTTGAAGGGATGGTCCGAACTGAATATATCGAGAATTCTTGACGCATCGGCGTTTGGAAAATCTGCAGCCCCTCGCGCCAAATTGCAAACTCCAGAAAAATTCGTATCAACACGCATGGTGACCGGATGTATAACAATGTTTATAGCTTGTATGTGCACTTCTATACAGTCTTTACGACATGTTTTTGAGGCTGAACGAATTTGCCTTCGGTAGCCGATCCTTCATCCTTGATGAGCAACCGCTTGGTTGCGGCGTTGCCGGATGCGGTCAGGCAGCGATTGCTGACGGCCTGCGACCGGCGCGATGTGACTGCCGGCACAATAATTTTTGAGGCGGGGGACGATGTTACCCGCGCTTTTCTGCCGGAGGGGCCGACATTGGTCTCTTATATTGTCGAGCTCGGCGGCGGTGCCAGCGTTGAGACGGCTTTGGTCGGGTCTGAAGGGGCGGTTGGCGGCATTGTTAGCGGCGGGTTTCTGCCGGCCTTCAGCCGGACGGTTGTTCAGTACCCCGGCCCGATAGCATCACTACCGCTGGAGAGGCTGGAGGCTTTGAAGCGGGAATTTCCGGAGATTGATGCGCTGTTTGCGCGCTATGCGGATTGTCTGCTGGCCCAGATCTTTCAGGCAACGGCGTGTGCTGCTGTTCATAGCGTGGCGGAGCGGACAGCGCGCTGGCTGGTGCAGGCGCATGACCGGACGGGAGAGACCAGCATCCCGATCACCCAGCAGCGCCTCGCCGACATATTGGGGGTGGGGCGGAGCTATGCGGCGCGCGTGATTGCCGGACTTGTTAATGATGGGGTTTTGAGCTCTCACCGCGGGCAATTGAAAATCCTGAAAGTTGAGGCGCTGCGTGGTGCTGCCTGCAATTGCGATGATGTCGTAAAGCGGCATTTTGTGGCGGTTGTCGGGATATTCGGGGGCTATTGAGCCGAACGCGGCTATTGAGCCGGGCGGTGCGGGAACTTTCCATGCCTGCGCGCGTTGACACTTGCACACAGCAACGCTGCAAGGGAGTAAATGCTATGGCAACAGCCGAACACACGGATATCGTTGAGACACTGGCCGATGCTCTGACGGCAAGCCAGGACGCCAAGACCGGGTTCGACAAGATGGTGGAGAAGGCCGAGCCGGAATTCCGGCCCGTGGTCAAGCAATTCAGCCAGCTTCATGCCGACCATAATCATCGCCTCGCCGCCTTGCTTCGCCGTCATGGCGAGACGCCGGACACGGACGGGTCGTTTCAGGGTACGATCAACAAGGTTGTTGTGGCAACGCGCGCCTTTTTCGACGAGATTGATGGCGATGTGATGGACAATATTCGCGATGGCGAAGACAATGTCTGCGACAAATATGTGAAGGCCGCTGCCATCAGCGTTGACGCGAATGACCGCGCCGAGTTGCAAGCGATGCACAACGAGATCAAGGCCCTTATGGCGCGCACTAGCGGCGTATCCTGAGGGGCTTTGTCAGGGCCTGTGCATAGCCTAACGCCCCCCGCGGGTGTGCATCCGGCCTGAACAGCACCGCCGTACCGCGTTTTACGCAGTACGGCGGTGTTACTGTGTGTGGACGCGATACGGTGCGCTGCTTGATGGGATGGTCATAGGCTGGCCAGCGTTCAGACGGTGCGCGTACAGTCTTATCATTCCGGCATTTCAACCATGGAACCATCAGCGTCTGTAGATTGATTGGCTGCTCACCAAGAAAACGCCCGCTCCCGTATAGCCGGGAGCGGGCGCTTATGCTGCAATAATGCCTGCGCTCAGCTTTCGATGATCGACATACGCAACATCCAGCCATTTTGCTCGTGCTGTGCGAGGCGTGCGGTCAACATATCGGCGGTTACGACATCATCGAGATCTTCTGCTGCCTCGATAGCTTCCCGCAAAGTCTCGCATGCCAAGCCATTGTCACGGATCAGCATTTTCACTTGATCAACAGGGTTGATGCTGGGCTCCTCATCCCTGATCCTGCCCATTTCGCCATAGGCGCGATATGTTGCGGGTGCTGGTTCGCCGAGGGCGCGAATGCGTTCTGCGATTTTATCGATTGCTGCATAAAGGTCTTCGTATTGCGCCTCGGTGAGCTTGTGCAGACCGAAGAAATTGGGGCCGGAAATGTTCCAGTGAACACCCTGGGTCTTGATGAACATCTGATAGCTGTCGGCCAGCACAGGTCCGAGCGCCTTGGCGACCTTGGCATATCCGGCTGCTTTGAGTCCGGTGTCCGGGTTGAAGCGCGCGGGGTTGATACCGGCGTTGTTTGCAGGTTTTTTGGTATTCGCCATTATTTGTCTCCTGTGGTTGGTTGCTGACAGCTTATGATTTGGAGGGCAGTTGGCTTCCTGACTGCCCAATTTGCGGTTTTAATGCATTTTTTTTGCGTGAATTTTTCACGCGATGCGACACCACTGCGATTAGCCCGATGACTGCAAGCACTGATATAGTGATAAGCAGAGTACTTATGACCAGCAGACCTGCTGCGAGTGCCGTGCCAAGGCCGATCACTATGATCGCACCAACAAACGCCATCTGGATTGGCGGGCTGCTCACACGAAGCTTATTTTTGAAATCAAATTTTGTCATGTGTTGCACAACATTTCGGCTGCTTGATTGTTCCGCCCAAGGCTCACAGCGCTGTCCCTGAAATTTCGGCAGGGCGGTATTGGAACAATGCACGCCTCAGTTTGTTCTCGCACTTGAGGCTGTTTCCACCGTCCGCGCGGTGGCAGCCGGGAAATTTTACGCGGGGTAGAGAAAGGTATTCTCATGAAGTTTAATCGTTCATCTTTAATCGCCATTGTCGGCGTTTCGTTTGCGACTTTGGCACTTGCGGCTTGCAATCCTTCGCCGACTGAGAAGAAAGCTGATGCTATTGAGGATCAGGCAGATGTGGTCCGCGACCAGACTGAAGCGCAGGCCGATGCGATGGAAAATACGGCCGATACAATGGATACCAAGCTTGATGGCGTTGATTCGCCGGCAGAGCAGGCCATGGAAAATCGCGCCGAAGGTGTTCGTGAAGCGGGCGAGATGAAGGCTGACGCCATGGAAGACAAGGCTGACGCTGTTCGCGCCGCGCCGCGCTGACACCATATCGATGCTCGTTCGTAACACGGCGTTACACAGCGCCTGATAAAGTGTGGCAAGGCTGGGGGAGAAAGTGTGGGTTCCGACCCATATCCCCCAGCCGAGCCTCGCACTTAAATCGATATATGGTGCCGGAGAACCGGTTGTGTCTGCAGGGCTGACATTTCGCGGCGATCGATCGGGGCGGCTTGAAAACCGATAGAAACTCAAGACCGAGTCGTAACGCGGCCATTTGTGGTGGCGGGGCATGAATATCGCATTTTAAGCAGGAGTGTATAATGCTCGCCGCGATATCTGACGTGCAAATCTGGGCGACATTTGGCTGGTTCTGTCTCTCGCTCCTTTGTCTTAATGCGCTGGCAGCCATGATTGCGACTGCACTGAGGCTGAATATCGCCACGTTCAGCGATGCAGCGCAGGAGCATATTGCATCGGAAGCGCCGATGTCTTTGAAAGCCCCGTTCTTTTCAATCCATATCCCGACACATGATGAGCCGCCCGAGATGGTGATGGCGACACTGAGGGCGCTGGCGCGACTCGACTGGCCAGACTGGGAAGTGATTGTTATCGATAACAACACGCCTGACCAGCGGACTTGGCAGCCGGTCGAGGCGTATTGCGAAGCGCTTGGCCCTAGGTTTCGTTTCTACCACCGGGACGGCATTATCGGGGCCAAAGCCGGCGCGCTGAACATCGCACTTGAATGCTCGAACCCGCGCACGACGCACGTTGCTATTGTCGACGCAGATTATCATGTTTTGCCGGATTTTCTGGCGCAGGCATCGGCTGCTTTTGCGACGTATAGCGCTGATTACGTGCAGTTTCCGCAGGCCTATAGCCATTCTGGTGATGCGCTGTCAGTCGTCGCTGAGCTTGGTGATTATTTCTGCGCGCATGCACCGGCGGCGAATTTGAGCCACTCCATGCTGCTGACCGGCACGCTGAGTGCAATTGATAAAAACTGGCTCACGCGCGTCGGGGGCTGGCCTACTGGCACGATCACTGAAGACGCCGAATTGGGCATGATGCTGTTCAGGGCCGGGGCGCGCGGTGTTTTTGTGAATCGAGTTGTCGGGCATGGCATGCTACCGCTCGACTTTGCAGGGTTGGCGACCCAACGCGAACGCTGGGTGGCTGGCAACATGCAGACGCTTGCAGCCGGGCTGGCGCGTCGATGGTCGGCTGCGCCGCGTGGGCAGCTATCGGTGTTTACCCAGCTGCTGGCATGGCCGGGTTTCCTGGGCTTTCCGGTGCTGGCGCTTGTCGGATTTGCCATGCTGCGGTTGTGGCAGGTGCCTGAGGGACCATGGGCCGACGCCGAGGCGCTGGCCACAGGCACGATTGCCTTCACACTGGCGGCGATGGCGTTTGAATGCGCCATGGTGAAGCGCCAGCCCGAGGCACTGACCGTCAAGCTGTCGTTGGTGTGGTCAGCCAGTCTAGCATGGTTGCCGTTGCTCTGGCGCAGCCGTCCCCGATTCCGGCGAACGCCCAAATCAGCAAACGTCGCCAGCGCATTGCCGCGCATCATGATTTGGGGAAGCGTGATCATGATCGCTGGCGCTGCGGTGCTATGGGCAACGGGCGCGCCCTATGCCGCCATTGCTCTGCTGCTGCCGCTTCTCAGCCTGCCGGCCGCAGTGCTTGTCGATGGAGCACTGCGGGCGGCGGCTTCAACCGTAAATTACAACAGTAACAACAGGTGCGCAGATGCATTGTCTCATTGCCATTCCAACCTTTAACCGCGCTGACACTCTGGGCGCTGCGATTAGTGCGGCACTCGGGCAGTCTCACCGCGATCTTACCGTTTGCGTTATCGACGACGGATCGACCGATGATACGCCCAAGGTTTGTGCTGAATTTGCTGATCATCCGCAATTTCTGGTTATCCGGCTTGCTACCAATGTCGGCACAGCACGAGCGAAGAATGTAGCGCTGGCGCTGGTCCCGTTCGATGCTGTGAGCTTTCATGACAGCGACGATCTGCCAAACCGGGACAAGATCGTGCAGCAGGCGCGAACTTTGGCGCGGGGCGATCTGGTGGCTGACCCATGTCTGCCCTGGACTGCTGGCGTTCAGGCGCCGGGAGCACTTGCCTGCCTCGATGTCGTGCTGACCGGGCATCGCCATGTTGCGGCCAATGGGAGCGATGTGCATATCCGCCGCGCACTCAGCCTGGTCGATGATTTCTTTCCCAATTTGCAGTTCAACACCGGCCCGCTTGGTGACTGGGTGCTTATCAACTCGGGCCTGTTCCGCCGCTCGATCCTGCAGAAGGCGGGTGGCTATGCTGATATGGTGGAAGAGGACCGCGAGCTGCGCAATCGGATCCTCATGCACGGCGGCAATGTCTGGCTGATCGAGGCGCCGTTGCTTACCAAATTTGAATCGGCTGACAGCCTGACTGTCGCTGGCGACACCGGCTATCATAGCGAACGGCGGGCGCGCGACCGTGACATGGTCTGGTCGGCGATCAGTGATTGGCGACGCACAGCGACGCCGCCAGTGCAGTTGCTCGAACTGGCGGATATCGAGATTGCCGCTGTCAACCGACCGGCGCGGTTGGCGCTGGCCGACGATCTGCCGATGAGCCCTGAGACGGTGCAACATCTGTCGGAAGTGCTGGCTGAATTTCAGGGTGTTCGGCCTTTGGCACTGGCGCAATGACTGTTGTTCAACCTTGTGCGGATGTTGACGCATTGGACATTCGTGCGCTCACCGCAATGCAGCCCTTTCTGGTGCTGGCGCCGCATCCTGATGATGAGAGCCTGGGATGCGGTGGGCTGATTGCGGGTGGATGCCGCTATCACCTCGACCCGGTGATCGTCGTCCTCACCGATGGCGGCGCCTCCCATAGCGCTCCGGGGTGGAGCCGCAAGCGGCTGGCCGCGACACGGGCTTTGGAGGCTGACTGCGCCGCGCATAGCCTCGGCGTTCCGGCCGACCGGTTCTTTCATCTCGGCGCATCCGATGGTGCGCTGGATGATGACCACCGTGTCGCGGGTCAGCTTCGGGCGATCCTGAAAATCACTGGCGCAAGGCGTGTTTTCGTCACGGATCCACTCGACAGCCATCCCGATCATCGCGCAGCGTTCCGTCTGGCAGTGCAGATGGTTGCGGAAGGGCTGATCGATTCACTGTTCACATACCCCATCAGCCAGAGATTTGAAGGCGGTGACACCGGGCGATTCCTCGAATTGCCGCTTGTAGCGGCGGACCGGGCACGGAAGGCTGAGGCCATTGCCTGCCATCGAACCCAGCTTGGCGAACGCCTGCCGACCGACTCCGGTTTCATGCTCGCGGCACCGTACCGAGCGATGTTCGAAGAGGCGGCTGAGCTCTATCGTCCTCTCCACGGCCTGTCGCTGTGTTTGGCGCCGGATGCGCCCGCGCACTTCGATAACCTGTTCGCTAGCGACGCCGACCCATGGGACTATGAGACAAGTGCCTATGAAAAGGCGCGCCATACGGCGACAATCAAAGCGGTTGCGGGTGAAAGCGTGATGCGAGCGTGGGAGGCGGGTGCTGCTGCCGGTGTCCTTTCCGAGCAGCTGCTTGCCTATTGCGACCATCTGGTCATCACCGATGCATCATCGCGCGCGCTGGCACATGCCCGCGCCAGACTGGGCACGCGGGCCGAGATCTATTGTATGACGTTGCCAGAGTCGGTCCCTGACGGGCCATTTGATCTGATCCTGTTATCTGACATGCTTTACTATCTCGGGCTGGACGGGGTTATTCGCACAGCAGCGCTGTGCCGCGCTCGGCTTGCGCCCGGTGGCCGGATCATCGTGGTCAGCTGGTTGGGCGATACCGAAGCCGCGCTGACAGGGCAGGAGTCTGCCGAAGCCTTTGCCGCCTGTGTGTCGTGCAGCCTGACGCTTGTTCACCATGAGACAGCGCCCGGTTTCAGGTTGGATGTTTATCAAGATGTTCTGGCATGCACGCCCGATTGACGATTGCTATTCCGGCCCGCAACGAGGCGGCGTTGTTGCCGCGCTGTCTTGAGGCGATTGCGGATCAGACGGGCGGTGTCAGACCATTGATCGTCGTGCTGGCCAATAATTGCACCGATGATACGGCCGAGGTTGCTCAGGCTGTGGCGTGGCAATTCGGGATGGATTTAGTCTGCAAGGCCGTGAAGCTTGCGTCAGATCATGCGCATGCCGGCGGTGCTCGGCGGATGGCGATGGAACTGGCAGCCGATCACACGGCTGAGGATGGTATTATCGTATCAACTGATGCTGATTCCGTCGCTGATGGGGATTGGTTGCAGGCGCTTGAGGCCGCGATGGCGCCGGCTGTGGCAGCGGTCGCGGGGCGGGTGAGCGGCGATTGGGCCGAGATCAGCAAGATGCCGGTGGGGGCGCTGCAGGTGGGTGCTCTGGAATGGCGCTATCAGGCCGCCGCCGCTGAACTCGAATGGCTGATCGATCCTGTGCCTTACGACCCCTGGCCGCGGCATCGTACCCGGTCCGGCGCCAATATTGCGGTGCGCCGAAGTGCCTGGGAGCAGGCAGGCGGGGTGCCGGCGCTGGCTACGGGCGAAGACCGGGCGTTTTTGGCGGCGATTGAGCGCTGCGGTGGCCAGGTTCGTCATGCGCCGGAGCTGCATGTCACTGCGTCTGCCCGGCTTTTCGGTCGCGCATCAGGTGGCATGGCGGAGGCGCTGGCAGCGCGGATGGCAGGGGAGGTGGCAGTTGATACCAATCTGGAGCCAGAGGCGAGTTTTGTCGCTCGCCTTGCGACAAAGGCTGCGTTGCGGCGGGCGCATATGGCCGGGACCGCCCCGCAGAGCTGTCTGCCATTTGCTGTGCTCTGGGAGCGGCTGGTAGCGGAACGGCCGAGCCTTGCGCCGCAGAGACTTTTCCCAGAGCAACTGGAAGATCAGGTGATTAAACTCGAAGCGCGGGTGCAGACATTGCGTGAGGGGGCCCGGCATGGCTGAACGGCAGCCCCAGATCACACCCGATATGCTGCGCCAATTTATGGACCATGCCGAAGCTGTGGATCGCGGCGAGCGGACTCTGGCTGCTGATGTCGATGCGTTGCGGAGCGCCGGGCTGTTGACAGCGCCGCTGCCCCGCGCGCTCGGTGGCTGCGACTGGTCGGGCAATGGGATGGGTATGCGCGGCTTGTTTGATGCGTTGGTGGCGCTTGGTGGTGCCAGTCTGCCGTTGGCACGGCTGTTTGAAGGCCATGCTGACGCCTTGTCACTGGTGATGCGCATTGGCACGCGCGACCAGCAGACTGCGGTTGCTGCTGCTGTCCGAGACGGGGTGTTGTTCGGCGTTTGGGGCGCCTGCGGGGCAAGATCTGCCGAGGCCAATGTGGCCGGCTCTGGATGGCGACTGACGGGTGAAAAGCGCTTTTGCTCAGGGCTGGGGATGGTTGGCCAGGCGGTGGTGACTGCGCGATTGGAGAATGCATCCACTCAGCTTTTTATAGTTGATGTGACGAGTGCTGACCGGCACGATCTTGGCGATTGGGATGTCATCGCGATGCACGGCAGCTTGTCTGGCCGGATGGACCTTGATGGCATGATGCTGGAAGATGCCGCAGCTCTTGGCACGCCGGATATGTTTGTTGCCGAGCCTCATTTTCATGGCGGTTTGTGGCGCATCGCGGCAATGCAGTCGGGCGCACTGGAGCGGCTGGCCGCGCTGCACCGGGACATGACGATGACGGAGCCGCCAAATCCGCTGAAGCTGCACCGCCACGGCAGCATTACCGTTGAGGCCGGCACGGCGCGGCTATGGTCGCGTTACGCCATGGAAACCATGACGGCGCCGGATGTTACTTACGGTGGACAACGCGCGGCTTTGCTGGCGCGCGAGGCGGTGGAACAGGCCGCGACACGGGCGCTGGCGCTGATGGAGCGCGATTTCGGCACGGGGCCGCACCGGCGCGGTTCGGAGGCCGGACGGATTATGCGCGATTTGCGCTTCCATATCCGCCAGGCCGATCCTGACGGAAAGCTGGCTTATGCCGTTCAGCTTGGCAGTGAGCCGGTGGTCTGAAAGGCCAGCATGATGTGTCAGTGCTACGGTCTTGAGATTATTTTTCAACCCGCTCAACCGCCAGTCCGGCGGTCAGGCCGTGGACAATGGCCGAGGTGATGATGACGAGTGCTGTTATCAACCACAATTGTGTATTGTCGGTCGTGCGAGCGTGGCTGCCGACGTAGCTTAGATAATATAGGCTGCCGATCCCGCGCACGCCGTAAAACGCTGTTACCATGCGCCCTTTGCGGGTGAAGCCGGTGCTCCACAGGCTTGCCCAGGCGATGATGGGCCTGACGAACAAAACCAGGATGAGCACCAGCATCAGATTGGCGACCGAAAAATAAGCCAGCAACGACACCAGCACGGCACCCAGCGCGAATAGGATGACGGTGGTTATGGTCTGTTCGGTAGTTGTCGCGAAATCATGTAGCGCGCTATGGAATTCGTGATGCGTTTCGATGCGCCGGATCATCACGCCGGCGACGAATGCCGCGATGAAGCCATAGCCTTCCACCAGCTCGGTAAGGCCATAGGTGGCCAATGTGCCGGCCAGGGCAATAATACCCGAACTGCTGCCGGACAGCGCATTACCCGTTGGCCATGCGAACAATATGCGGCCGATCAGCCAACCGAGCAGCACGCCGGCAGCGGTGCCGGCGGCGATGCGGTACACGACGTCGATCGCCAGCCATTCTCCCAGCATTGCAAGATCGACGCCGCCTGCTTTGGCCACTGCGATGCCGAGATAAACGAACGGGAATGCCAGAGCGTCGTTGAGGCCGGCTTCCATCGTCAAGGTGAAGCGAACAGGATGCTCACGGCCTTCGCCGGGCGGTGCCACCTGAACTTCCCCCGCCAGCACAGGGTCTGTCGGCGACAGGACGGCGCCTGCGATCAGCGCGCCGGCGAGCGTAAGCCCGGCGATGTGGGCGCCGAGCAGCGCTGTTAAAGCAACCGTCAAGGGCATGGCGATTGTCAGCAGCCTTACGGTTGGCCGCCAGCGGTTCCACCCTGTCAAACTGTCAAATTTCAGACCGACACCGAACAAGCCGATGATGACGCATAATTCGGTCGCCGTTTCCCAAAGGCCAGGGTTGTCGAAGGGATTGAGGCCAGCGCTGAGGCCGGGAATAAATTGACCCGCGACCACGCCCATCAGGATCATCAACGCCGATGTTGCCGGCTCTCGGCCGGAAAAGAAGCGCGGAAACCAATGCGCGATGATAATTGCTGTCCCTAGCCCCGCCAATAGCAGATGGTAGGCCGAAAATTCGAACAATGGCCGCTGCTCCCATGCGCTCACCCCAAGCCATCAAACATTGGCCAAGCGCAGAAGTTCCCTCAAAAAGCTGGTAGGTGTGGAACATTGAGGTTTGTGGATCGTTATTCCTGACTTCCATGCTGCCACGCATGTGGAATGCTGTGTGAGGTGCCTTTGCGCGCACCAGAATATTTTAGGGTAGGGTATGATCGAGACGCAATTTCTTGCCCAAATTGTTGATGACAACGTGCGGAAATTGGTTGCTGCTCCTGAATTTCACTATGTCAGTGTCAAATCAGTCCTTGAAGGAGATATGTTGGGAACTGTCATCCGCCACACGCTCACAAGCAGTTGGGATGATATCTGGTCGGGCAAGCTGGCGGTGCTGCCGCGGTCCGGCATGACCGCATGCGCCTCTTTTGCGGCCTCTGGCGGCCAGAAGCTCGGGTGATGCGCGGGTTCCAATTGATCGTTATTCTGTTGTTTGCGCTGACAGCTGCCGGCGCGCCCGCTCAGCCGGCGGTGGACGACGCCAGCAGGGCGCCATCGTCCCCGATCGCCGCGCGGCAAGGCGCTGATGACGATTTGGCAATAGCTAGTCGCATCGAAGATATTCTGGCGGAAATAGGACCGCTGACTGCCGTTGAGGTTCGCGTCGCCGGCGGCGTGGTGACATTGGGCGGCACCGCCGCCGGTGCCGATGACATCAAACGCGCAGAGACGATTGCCAATCGCGTGTCAGGCGTTGTGACGGTCCAGAACGAGATCAGCCGCGATACCGATATCACCGCCAGTCTTACGCCGACTATCAGCCAGTTCGAAGCCGACATGCGCAGCCTGTTGCAATCGCTGCCTTTGCTGGGCGTCGCCGCAGTCATCGGCCTGATCATAGCGCTGGCCGGCTATATGTTGGCGTCTGTCGGCAGTCTGTGGCGCTGGCTCATGCCCAATCCCTTTCTGGCTGAACTCGCGGCGACTGCGGTGCGCTTTGCATCGGTGCTGATCGGGCTGGTCGTCGGCCTGAATGTGCTGGGGGCGACTGCAATCCTTGGCGGGGTGCTGGGCGGTGCCGGCGTCGTTGGCATAGCGCTGGGATTCGCCGTGCGCGATACAATCGAGAATTACGTCTCAAGCCTGATGCTCAGCCTAAGGCAGCCGTTTCGGGCCAATGACCATGTGCTGATCGAGGGGCAGGAAGGCCGAGTTGTGCGACTGACATCGCGGGCGACTATATTGATGACGCTGGACGGCAACCATCTGCGCATTCCAAACAGCATCGTCTACAAATCGGTGATCCTCAATTACTCGCGCAACAGCGAACGCCGTTTCACATTTGCCCTCGGTATCGATGCTGAAGATGATCCGATAAGGGCCATGTCTGTTGGCCTCGCCGCCATTAACGGTCTTGGCGTCGTGCTCGACAGCCCCAAGGCCGTCGCGGTGATCGAGGACGTGGGAGATTCCAATATCATCTTGCGCTTCTTCGCCTGGGTTGATCAATCGCGGACTGATTTTTTGAAAGGCCGCAGTCTGGCCATCAACGTTGCAGCGCACGCTTTGACAAGCTCGGGCTTCGCCCTGCCTGAACCTATTTACCGTCTTCGCTTCGATGAGAAGACGCCTTTGCCACTTGCCCCGTTCGACACCGGCGAAAAATCGCGCTCCTCCAAGGCTGACGTGACTAAGATGCAGGTGGATTTGGACGCCGATACCAGCCCTGACACCCATGTCGATGTTTTGGTGAGCGAAGAGCGTCAGGAGACAGGCAAAGGCGATCTTCTCGACAGTAGCCGTCCTATCGAATGAGCATAAGGCCGCGACCTACACGCCAGAGGGCACTCCCCGGTCCTGATTTTGTGGCAGGGCCAGGGGCGTTGCCGCACAAATCGTTCTTAGCGCCAACTTCAGCCCCTCCTCAATCGTAGGATGATAGAATGGCATTTCCAGTAGCTCCGAGGCCGTCTGGCCCTGCTGAATAGCCCATGTCAGCATATGGCCGAGATGCTCGCTTTCCGGCGCACACATATCGGCGCCAATCAACCGCCCCTGAGGTGCTGCGGCATAGAGCGTAAGAACACCCTGATTAACGCCTTCAACCCTCGCCCGGCCCTGGTCGCTGAAATCAGCTGTGCCCGTAATCACGCCGTCTTCTTCAGAGTGGCCGATACGCACAACCGGCGGGTTGGTGAAGGTGATGCTGAAAGCCGGAAATCGCTCGGCCGGGATGGATGCCGGAAACGCCACCGCATTGCGCCCGGCAATAGCGCCATCATGCGAAGCCTCATGCAGTAGCGGCAGGTCTGCCGCGACATCGCCAGCGAGGAAGACAGAACTCTTACCGCATCGCATCGTCGTACGGTCATGCACCGGCACACCGTCTTCATCGAGCTCAAGCCCCGCCTCCGCTAAATTTAAACTTTCCAGCTTAGGTGGCCGTCCGACAGCAACAAGCACATAATCGAAGTCTGCCTCACCAACCGCCGCGCCACGCCACCTGAGCCTGACCCCATCGGCTATCGCACTCGGCGCCACGTCCACACCCAAATAAATCGTCAAATCAGTCTCAATGATCCGCGCTACCGCCGCATGGACCTTATCGCAGCGAATACCGCCAAGCCGGTCGCCCCGGTCAAACAATGTTACCGCCACGCCCAATCGCGCCATGGCCTGCGCCAGTTCCAGTCCAATTGAACCAGCCCCAATCACCGCCAAGCGGTCGGGCAGGTCGGGCAATTCAAAAATAGTCTCATTGGTCAGCGCGCGGTCGCCGAGCTTCGCATAATCCTCAGGCACAGCAGGCGCCGAGCCGGTGGCAATCACGATAGAGTGCGCTTTGACGCTGCGTCCATCGTCCAGCGCCAATGTATCGGCGTGCACAAACTTCGCCTGGCTGCGGACACAAACCCCGCCGGGCAGCTCAGCCATGCTTTCGCGCGTCAACCGTGCAAAGCGGTTACGCTCATCCCGCACGCGCTGCATCACTGCTTTGCCATTAACGCTCACCGCCGCCACCGAAATACCAAACATCTCCGTAGATCGCGCCGCATGGGCGGCATGCGACGCCGCAATCAACAGCTTGGACGGCATGCAACCCACCGTCGCGCAGGTTGTGCCGTTGAAATACGGGTCAATCAACAGTGTGCGGGCACCAGCCGCACGGGCCGCGCGTTCAGCGGAGAGCCCGGCCGTGCCTGCCCCAATGATCGCAACATCACACGTCAGTATATCCGCCATCTCAATTGGCGATCGTGATCGATTTCACGTTGACGAACTCCTTCAGTCCGACCTCGCCATGCTCACGGCCATAGCCTGAATCCTTGACACCGCCGAATGGCATCGAAGGCGAGGCAATGGCATATGTATTGATGTTGACCATGCCAGTATCAAAATATGCCGCTGCCATCTTCACAGCGCGATCCACGTCTTTGCTGAAGATTCCGCCGCCCAGACCATAACGACTGTCATTGGCCAGTCGCATTGCATCCACATCGTCCCTGGCCTTGATGATAGATGCAACCGGCCCGAAAATCTCATCGTCATACGCCGGCTGACCGGGTTTCACGTCGACCAACGCGGTGGCCGGGTAAAACCACCCCGTCTGCGCCGGCACGGTGCCTCCGGCAATAATCTTCGCCCCCTTGGCGACACTTTCGGTCACTTGCTCGTGAACCTTGTCGCGCTGGCTGCAAGACACCATCGGCCCCAATTGCGTCTCGTCGTTGTTGGGGTCGCCCATAACAATGGCCTTGAATGCCGCCCCATAGCCCTCAACAAACGCCTCATAATTCTTCTCGGTAACGATAAATCGCTTGGCGTTAACGCAGGTCTGGCCATTGTTGAACAGTCGCCCCTGCACACAAGACTTGATCGCCAGCTGAAGATCAGCATCATCAAAAATTATATAGGCGTCGTTGGATCCCAACTCCATTACGGTCTTTTTGGTCACCGACGCCGCCTTCCCCGCCACAGCGCGCCCGGCCTTGTCGCTGCCAGTCAGTGTCACACCGCGCACCAGCTTGTGCTCGATGATCTTGTCGGATTGATCATGGCTGATCAGCAACACGCCAAACAGCCCCTTTGGCAGACCAGCGCGTTCATAGATATCGCGCAGCATAAGCCCGCTGCCAGTGCAGTTTTCAGCATGCTTCAGCAGCACGCCATTGCCCACCATCAAGCTAGAAATCGAGTAGCGAATGGCTTGATAACAAGGGAAGTTCCACGGCTGAATGCCATAGATCACGCCCATTGGCGCATAGCTGACCAGCCCCCGGCCGGCTGGCAGATCGCGGTGTTCATCGCCAAGCATTTTTGGGCCATTTTTGGCGGTGAAATCGCAAATGGCCGCGCACAGGTCGATTTCCTGAAGGCTGCCGCTCAACAATTTGCCTACCTCATCGGTCATCAGTTGCGCAAATTCTTGCTTTGAAGTGCGAAGCTCAACCGCAATGGCAGCAATCACAGCAGCCCTGTCCTCAAGGCTTTTCAAACGCCACGCCAGATGCGCAGCATGGCAATTGCGGACAATATCCATCGCTTCAACATCAGAATGCATGGGATAGGTCTTCAAAAGCTGTTCGGTCAGCGGATTAACGGTCTGCATATGATTATTGCTCATCAAATATCCTTTGTCGTAAAAATCGGGGAAGTCAGGTCAGCATTCGTGTCAACCGTAGGTCTCACGGTGCTTATCCAGCGTTTTGGCTGCATAATCCAAAGCCTGATCAATGGCTTCGCAAAAGGTTTCACCTTCCAGCCGGTGAATCCCATTATGCGCAGCGCATATAATATGCGTGTCAGACCAGTCACGCGCCAGGCGCTTAGCCCATAAAGTATAGTCGTCAGCCGCACCGGCGCGCGTCTCCAGCGCTTCCGCTAATTTGGGATGAAAACGCAATCTCGGCCCGGGCAGCAAGCCCTCTATCAAGCTCGGCAGGTCAATCACGTTTATCGTGTCATCAACATGGATAATGCCACTGTTCCGGTGCCGCACGATGACCGAGCTCACGTGCACCGCCTCATCACGAGAGATAAAATCCACCCCATGTGGGATAGAAAAATCGAGGAAAGCTGCAAATTGCTGCTGTGTAGTCTGCGCTTCAATCAAGGCCGGGTCCCAGCGCAACGCCGGCAATTCCTGATGGTGTCGCCGCGTTCCGATAAACCGCGCCTGCGGCAGCAGAACCCGCAAAGATTCACAGTACACAGTGTGAAACGGATGTAGATTAAGCACAGTTTCGATCCGCGACCCGCCATTGGTAAGTGTCATTAGCGCCCCAAGCTCAGCTTCGTCGGGCTTATAGCAATCGAGCAAAACAAACCCCCCGCCAGGCGCGCGCACTAACGACATATGCGTGCCGATGTTAACAACGTGAGCGACACGAAAATTGCCGCGCATTGTCCAGAAGTCATCCGCCAGTTGTTGCAATGCATAGCTCCTGAAATCTTATTGGTTCTTAAACGCTAAGGCCTGAGCCTCCATATGTGCGTCGTCAGGTAATTTGGGACAGTTGGGGGCTTATATTAACGGAGTTTCGGCCTCATCTGGGGTTGGATTTTAGGCGGCAAGTTTGCGGTGTTGCAAGCGGCGATATTGGATGGTGTTTCGCTTGATGCGGGCGCGC
>JBBRCT010000024.1:0-28377 GCA_038204585.1 Sphingomonadales bacterium | reverse complement strand
CCACTCACGGTGAATGCAGTGCGGCAAAAGCCGCTTACCGGGGAGGACGGTAGACTTACTCGGCACTGCCGCGATCTTTCTTCCAAAGGATTGCAGCATCGTTCAAAGACATGACGCTGCTCTCGGGCACATGCGGTGTGTATATGATGCCGACAGTGGCCGAGCATACATACACAAATCTATGCACCGAATCTTTGGATCAGCTAGAAACATCGAGACACACCCTGCTACGAATCATGCTCAAAACTAGCATAATTCCAGCAGGTTGGCGAGCCTTCTGGGTGCTTCGGGACATGTATAGATGGTGCCCAGAAGAGGACTCGAACCTCCACGCCCTTGCGAGCGCCAGCACCTGAAGCTGGTGCGTCTACCAATTCCGCCATCTGGGCACGGGGTAGGGGCCGGCAGTTATGGGGGGGCGGCGGGCTTGTCAAACGGAATCAGCCGGCACCTGCGCCAATCGGTGGCGGGACAGGCCCGGTCTGGCGCGCTATGGAGGCTCCCATGACGATACCAGCACATATTCTCGGGCCTGACAGCCTTGTGACCATAATCGGCGGATCGGGCTTTCTGGGCCGCTACATCGTGCAACGGATCGCGGAAACCGGGGCGCGGATCAGAGTCGGTGTGCGGTATCCCGAGCGCGCCGGATTCTTGAAGCCTTTGGCGGCGCTTGGGCAGATTGCGATCGTCAGGGTCGATGTGGCGACCGGGGCTGGATTGACGGCGGCCTTTGAAGGCGCGACGGCCGGCATCAATCTCGTCGGTATCCTCGATGAGCGCGGCGGGCAGCGCTTCGAGGCTGTGCAGGCCGAGGGCGCGGCGCGCGCGGCAGCCGCGGCTGCGGTGGCCGGCGTTTCGGCATATGTGCAGATGTCGGCCATCGGTGCCAATGCTGGATCGCCTGTGCCCTATGCGCGGACCAAGGCGGCGGGCGAGGCGGCAGTGGTGAAGGCGCTGCCATTTGCCACCGTGCTTCGGCCCAGCCTCGTCGTCGGGCCGGAGGACCAGTTCCTCAATCGCTTCGCGGCCATGGCGGTGATGGCGCCGGTGTTGCCGGTGGTCAGCGGCGCTTCGAAGTTTCAGCCGGTCTATGTGCTCGATGTGGCGGCGGCGGTGGTGGCGGCGTTGCAATCGACTGCGGCGCGCGGGCAGATTTTTGCCCTCGGCGGTCCGGATGTGATGAGCTTCCGGGAGATCATGGCGATGATCAACCGCGAGACGCAGCGCCGGCGTGTGCTGCTCGATCTGCCGGACGGGCTGGCCCGGCTGATGGGCCGGATGGGCGATGTGCTGCCGTTTGTGCCGATGACCTCGGATCAGTTCGCGATGCTGCAAAATGATAACATCGTGGCGCCGGGCGAGGTGGGGCTGGCCGATCTGGGCGTGGCGGCGACGCCGATGGCGGCGTTCGTGCCGGCGATGCTCGAGCGTTACCGGCCGAGCGGGCGGTTTGCCAAGGCTGCGCCGGTCGCCTAAGCGGCGGCGATGGACCAGAGCCTCTTCGACATCATTCTGCTCGGCATCATCGAGGGGCTTACGGAATTTTTGCCTGTCTCATCGACCGGGCATCTGATTCTTGCGTCGGAGCTCCTGGGCTTCAAGGGCGAGGCGGAGCTGGCGTTCAAGATCGCTATCCAGCTTGGCGCTATCCTCGCGGTGCTCGTGGCATACCGGGTGCGGTTTTCCGATGTCATTGGGGGGCTTTTCCGCCGGGATGCGGGGGCGATCGCTTTTACGCGCAACATCCTGCTGGGCTTTGCGCCGGCGCTGGTGGTCGGCGCCGTGGCGTATGACGGCATAAGGCGGCTGCTCGAATCGCCCATGACCGTGGCTGTTGCGCTGATCGTCGGCGGGGTGGCGATCTTGCTGATCGAGCGGCGGCTGCACCGGGTAGCGTTTGACAGCGTTGAGGCGATGAACGGCAAGACGGCATTCATGGTCGGGGTGGGGCAGTGCATCGCGATGGTGCCGGGTGTCTCGCGGTCGGGGGCCACGATCATGTTCGGGTTGCTGGCCGGGCTCGATCGCAAGACAGCGGCTGAATATAGCTTCTTTCTGGCCGTGCCGACAATGGTGGCCGCAACAGCCTATACGCTGTGGAAAGCGCGCGACACGCTGGCGGCAGGCGATCTTGGCGCCATCGGCATCGGCTTTAGTGTGGCGTTTGTTGTGGCGCTGGCGGTGGTGAAGGCATTTGTTGCGCTGGTCGGCCGCTATGGTTTTGCCCCCTTCGCCTGGTACCGTATCATCGTCGGCGGTGCCGCCTTGATCTGGCTGCTGGCAAGATAGGGCCGATACGGGTATAAATAAGGCGGTGAGACGAGGTTAATTGGCGGTATTGGGGATATATAGGTCATAAACACTGTCATATATGGCCCATTTCGCGTGACAGGGCGTGCAAACGGCGCTAAGCGACCCCTCTCGAAAGGGGTGCTCACTATGGCAAAGTCGCCGATGCTCAAGTTTACCGACCGTGTGCAGGCGCAGCCAGCCAAGCGCGGCGTTGATGAGCGCTCTGAGGATTTTCTGGAAATCTCGCGGCCGTATATCCTTGCCAAGGCGGAGGAGCAGGCGAGCCGTTGCTCGCAATGCGGTGTGCCGTTTTGCCAAGTGCATTGCCCGTTGCAAAATAACATTCCCGATTGGCTCAAGCTGACTGCCGAAGGCCGACTTGAGGAAGCGTATGAGCTTTCGGCGAGCACCTCGACGATGCCCGAGATCTGCGGCCGCATCTGCCCGCAGGACCGGCTGTGCGAGGGAAATTGCGTGATAGAGAAGGATTTCGGGGCGGTCACTATCGGGGCTGTTGAAAAGTTCATCACCGACACGGCCTGGGAAAAGGGCTGGGTGAAGCCTGTCCAGCCAGTGGCGGACCGCACTGGCCAGTCGGTGGGCATCATCGGCGCTGGCCCCGCAGGGCTGACTGCGGCGGAGCTGATGCGCGTCAAGGGCTATACGGTTCATGTCTATGACCGGTACGACCGTGCGGGCGGCCTGCTGACCTATGGTATTCCGGGGTTCAAGCTGGAGAAGCCGGTCGTGATGCGCCGGGTGCAGCGGCTGATCGATGCCGGCGTGGTGTTTCATCAGGATTTCGAGGTCGGCCGCGATGCCAGCCTTGCCGAGCTGCGTGAACGCCATGATTCCGTGCTCATCGCCACTGGCGTTTACAAGGCGCGGGTAATTGATGTGCCCGGTGCGGATGCCGGTGTGAACGCTGGTGCGAACGGTGGCGGGCAGGTTATGGAGGCGCTGGACTTTCTGATCGCGTCCAACCGCGCCGGCTTTGGCGATACGGTCATGGATGCGGCGCGCTTTGATGCGAGTGGCAAGCATGTCGTGGTGATCGGCGGTGGTGACACGGCGATGGACTGTGTTCGCACTGCCGTGCGGCAGGGTGCGGCGAGCGTCAAATGCCTGTACCGGCGGGATCGCAGCAACATGCCCGGCTCGGCGCGCGAAGTGATGAACGCCGAAGAAGAAGGCGTGGAATTCGTCTGGCTGGCGGCGCCTGCCGAGATCAGGCCGGGCCGGGTGCTGGCGCAGCGGATGCGATTGGGGCAGGCCGGGCCGGACGGGCGGCGCGCGCCCGAGGCCGAGCCTGGCGCTGATTTCGAGACGCCTGCCGACATGGTCATCAAGGCGCTCGGCTTCGATGCCGAAGACCTGCCGTCAATGTTTGGGGAGCCGTCGCTTTCGGTCACCCGCTGGGGCACGGTCAGGGTCGATCACAAGACGATGATGACATCGGTCCCCGGCGTGTTCGCTGTCGGCGATATCGTGCGCGGTGCCAGCCTTGTTGTCTGGGCGGTGCGCGATGGTCGTGATGTCGTGGCGCAGATGCACAATTGGCTGCGGGCGAGCACGCCGCAGCTCGGCAGAAAGGCCGCGTGATGCGTATGATGCCTGCGCTTGCTCTCACTTTGGCGGTTATCGCTGCGCCCGCGATGGCGCAGATTCCATCAGCACCCTCGGATGCAGCGATCGGATCCGCGACCGCCATGGTCGAGGCGATTTCGCCTGCTGCGCGCGAAAAGACGGCCTTTGATGCGCAGATGGCCAATATTCGGCGTGGCGCGCTGCTCGCTCAGATGATCGGTAATAATCCGCGTGTGCGTGAGGCCGCCCAGAAGGACAAGGCTGCCGTCGAGGCCATGCTAGGCCGCGCCGGGGCATTGCAAGCCGATGCACTGGCGCCGATTTTTGCGCAGCGGGTCGCGGCGATCCGGCAGGGCAATATCCAGGCCTTTGCCAGCCGCTTCACCATTGCCGAGCTCAATGCGATTGCCGCTTTTTACAAGTCCGGGGCGGGCGCTAAGCTGTTGACGGCGCAGCCGACGATTGCCGCCGAAGTAACCCGAACAGTCAATGCGCAATACGCCCCCAATGTCGAGGCGGCGCAGAAAGCGATTGCACCGCGCGTGGAGGCGGAGATCAAGACGATGTTCCCCGATCAGCCGGCTGCCCCTGCACCGGCGCCCGCTGCAAAACGCTGATTTTTCCAGATATTAACTTTCAAGGCCAGTGCCCATGACCATCGATCCCGCCACCGAAGCTCGCCGCCAATGGCTCGCAGAAAACGGCATGTATCGCCCTGACTTCGAGGGAGATGCCTGCGGTGTAGGGCTTGTCGCCGCGACCGACGGCAAGGCCTCGCGCCGCGTGGTGGAAGCCGCCATCGAGGCGCTCAAGGCGGTTTGGCATCGCGGTGCTGTCGATGCCGATGGCAAGACCGGCGACGGGGCCGGCATTCATGTCGAGCTGCCAGTGGACTTCTTCCAGCAGCATATCGAGCGCGCCGGGCAGCGCCGCAAGCCGAACCTGCTTGCGGTGGGGCAGGTGTTTTTGCCGCGCACCGATCTGGCGGCGCAAGAGACATGCCGGACCATCGTTGAATCCGAGATCATCGGCTTTGGTTACAAGGTTTATGGCTGGCGGCAGGTGCCCGTCGATGTAAGCGTCATTGGTGACAAGGCGATGCTGTCGCGCCCCGAGATCGAGCAGATCATGATCGCCGGGCCACTGCCGTCCGGTCCGCAGGCGATCGAGGCTTTTGAGAAGGACCTTTATCTGATCCGTCGGCGGATCGAGAAGCGCGTGATCGAGGCGCAGACGCAGGGCTTTTACATCTGCTCGCTGTCGGCCCGCTCGATCATCTACAAGGGGCTCTTCCTCGCTGAAGAGCTGTCGGTCTTTTATCCTGATTTGCAGGATGCGCGCTTCGTCAGCCGCTTTGCCATCTATCACCAGCGCTATTCGACCAACACCTTCCCGCAATGGTGGCTGGCTCAGCCCTTCCGCTGCCTCGCGCATAATGGCGAGATCAACACCGTGCGCGGCAACATCAACTGGATGAAGAGCCACGAGATCAAGATGGCCGCCGCCGCCTTTGGCGAGCATTCTGAAGACATCAAGCCGCTGATTCCGGCGGGCGCTTCTGACACCGCAGCCCTGGATGCTGTGTTCGAGGCATTTGTGCGCTCGGGCCGCGATGCGCCCACCGCCAAGCTGACGCTGATTCCGGAAGCCTGGCAGCATGATAGCCGGATGCCGGCTGCGCACCGCAACATGTATGCTTTTTTTGCCAGCGTCATGGAGCCTTGGGACGGTCCGGCAGCATTGGCCATGACTGATGGCCGCTGGGTGGCAGCGGGGCTTGACCGCAATGCGTTGCGCCCGATGCGCTACTGCCTGACCCGCGACAATCTTCTGGTCACTGGCTCGGAGGCCGGCATGGTGGTGCTGCCCGAAATCGATATCATCGAAAAAGGCGCGCTCGGGCCCGGGCAGTTGATCGCTATTGATCTGGACGGCGATGCCGGCAGCGGCGCCCGGCTGTATCACGACCGCGAAATCAAGGACCGGATTGCCAGCGCGCAGGATTATGGTGCCAAGGTTGCCGGCTTCACCCGCTTCGAAGAACTGCCGGGTCATGACGCGCCGGCGCCGGCCTTGGCTTTCGACCGCGCCGAGCTGCGCCGTCGGCTGGTGGCGGCCGGGCAGACGATGGAGGACATGGAGCTCCTGCTGGCGCCGATGGTCGAGGATGCCAAGGAGGCTGTCGGCAGCATGGGCGATGACAGCCCGCTGGCGGTGATCTCCGATGCGCCGCGCAACCTCGCGCATTTCTTCCGGCAGAATTTCAGCCAGGTTACCAATCCGGCGCTCGACAGCCTGCGGGAAACAAGGGTGATGGCGCTGAAGACGCGCTTTTCCAACCTCGGTAATATCCTTGACGGCGATTCGCAGCAGCGCGGCGTGATGGTGATGGAAACGCCGGTCCTGACCAATCAGGGCTGGGCGCTGCTCAAGCAGCATTTCGGCAAGCAGGTCGCTGAGATCGATTGCAGCTTTGCAATTGAAGACGGTCCAGACGCGCTGCGCGATGCCATTGCGCGCGTGCGGCAGGAAGCCGAGCTCGCGGTGCGATCGGGCAAGGGCCAGCTTTTCCTGACCGATGAGGGCATCTCGGCATCGCGCGCCGCGATCCCGATGATTCTCGCCACCGCCGGGGTGCACACGCATCTGGTTCGCAAGGGTCTTCGCACATTTGCGTCGATCAATGTTCGCGCTTCTGAAGCCCTCGATACGCATTATTTTGCGGTGTTGATCGGCGTGGGCGCGACCACGGTGAACGCCTATCTGTCCGAAGCGGCCATCGCTGATCGTCATGGCCGCGGGCTGTTCGGGGCGTTCAGCCTCGCCGAGTGCCTCGCGCGATACAAGAAAGCAGTCGATGATGGTCTGCTCAAGATCATGGCCAAGATGGGCATCGCCGTCGTCTCGGCGTATCGCGGCGGCTATAATTTCGAGGCCGTGGGGCTCAGCCGTGCGCTGGTGCAGGACTTCTTCCCCGGCATGCCCTCTAAGATCTCGGGCGAAGGCTTTGAATCGCTGTTCATCAATTCGCAGATGCGCCATGAGCGCGCCTTTGATGAGGATGTCGTGGCGCTGCCAATCGGCGGCCTTTACCGTTACCGCGCCAATGGCGAAGCCCATGCCTATGAGGCCGGCCTTATCCATCTGCTCCAGCATGCTGTCGCGGCCGACAGCTATTCCGATTACAAGAAGTTTAGCCGCAAAGTCGCCGAGATGCCGCCGATAGCGCTGCGGGACCTGCTTGATTTCATTCCTGATACTGTCGGTGTGCCGATTGAGCAGGTTGAATCGATCACCGAGATCAGGAAGCGTTTCGTCACACCGGGGATGAGCCTTGGCGCGCTTAGCCCCGAGGCGCATGAAACGCTGGCGATCGCCATGAACCGCATCGGCGCCAAGTCGGTGAGCGGTGAGGGCGGCGAGGACCGGGCGCGCTACACGCCTTATGCCAATGGTGATAACGCCAATTCGCCGATCAAGCAGGTTGCGTCGGGTCGCTTCGGCGTGACGAGCGAATATCTGCTCGCCTGTGAGGAGATCGAGATCAAGGTCGCGCAGGGCGCCAAACCCGGCGAAGGCGGTCAGCTACCGGGCTTCAAGGTTACCGATCTGATCGCCAAGCTGCGGCACTCGACACCGGGCGTGACGCTCATTTCGCCGCCGCCGCATCATGATATCTATTCGATCGAGGATCTGGCGCAGCTAATCTATGATCTGAAGCAGGCTAATCCGCGCGCCCGGGTGTGCGTCAAGCTCGTCAGCCAGGCTGGCATCGGCACAGTGGCGGCGGGCGTGGCCAAGGCGCATGCCGATGCCATCTTGGTTTCCGGCAATGTCGGCGGCACCGGCGCCTCGCCGCAGACGAGCATCAAATACGCGGGAACCCCATGGGAAATGGGACTTTCCGAGGTCAATCAGGTGCTCACCCTCAATGGCCTTCGCCACCGTGTGAAGCTGCGAACCGATGGCGGGCTCAAGACCGGGCGCGATATCGTCATCGCCGCCATTTTGGGCGCTGAAGAGTTTGGCATAGGTACGCTCGGGCTGGTGGCGATGGGCTGCATCATGGTCCGCCAATGCCATTCCAACACCTGCCCTGTGGGCGTGTGCACGCAGGACGAAGCGCTGCGCGCCAAGTTCAGCGGCTCTCCCGAGAAGGTCATCAATCTGATGAGCTTCATCGCCGAGGAAGTGCGCGAGATTCTGGCGAAGCTTGGCGTCCGCACGTTGGACGAGGTGATCGGCCGCACTGAATTGCTGCGCCAGGTCAGCCGCGGCGCCGATCATCTCGATGATCTGGATTTGAACCCGATTCTCGCCAAGGTCGATGCGCCCGACCATATGCGCCGCTTTGGCATCCCGACACACCGCAACGAGGTTCCGGACAGCCTTGATGCCGATATGCTCAAGGACGCCGAACATCTGTTCAGCCGCGGCGAGAAGATGCAGCTGACCTACACGGTTCGCAACACGCACCGCGCGGTTGGGACACGTCTCTCCGCCGAAATCACCAAGCGTTTCGGCATGACCGGTCTTGCGCCGGGTCATATCAGCATCCGGTTGCGCGGCTCGGCCGGGCAGTCGCTGGGCGCTTTTGCTGTTCAGGGGGTCAAGATCGAGGTCTTTGGCGAAGGCAATGATTATGTCGGCAAGGGTCTTTCGGGTGCCACGATCTCGCTGCGGCCGATGGTCTCCTCGCCGCTCGCCACCCAGAGCAACACGATCATCGGCAATACCTGCCTTTATGGCGCCACCGCCGGCAAGCTGTTCGCCGCCGGACGGGCAGGCGAACGCTTTGCGGTGCGCAATTCGGGCGCCACGGCGGTGATCGAGGGCTGCGGGGCGAATGGCTGCGAATATATGACCGGCGGAAGCGTGGTCATCCTCGGGCCGGTGGGAGACAATTTCGCCGCCGGCATGTCGGGCGGGATGGCTTTTGTGTTCGATCAGACCGGCGACTTTCCGGCGCGGGTCAATCAGGATTCGGTCTTCGTCCGCCGCATTGGCTCGGCATTATGGGAAGCTCATGTCCACGCGCTGGTCGAGGAGCATGCCCGCGAAACCAGCTCGAAATGGGCACAGGGCCTGCTGACCGAATGGGACCGCACCCGCGACCAGCTCTGGCAAATTGTGCCCAAGGAGATGATTGGCCGGCTGCCGCACGCCCTTGACGATACGCCGGAAATTATTGCCGCTGAGTAGGTGAGCTTTCCCATGGCTTGAAAATCACCGGCCCGGTGCCATATCTAGACAATACAGTTGTTCGAGGATGACGCCGTTATGAAGACCAGCAAGACCGATCCGCTCATCGAAAGCCTGATGGGGCTGGCGGTTGCTGCCGCACCTTTCATCCGCCGGGCGCGCGACTCGGGCATCTTCAGGCCGGATGTGGGTGCGAGCAGGGGCGCAAGGGCCACTGATGAGACCGTTGTCGAAGCGACAGGCGTCAAGACACCCGATGATGCACAAAAGCCGGCGCCGGAAGCTTCGGGCGAGATGGCAGCGCTTCAGGGTATCCTCGTGCGTCAGGCGATGCGCATTGCCGAGCTCGAGGCCGAAGTCGCCGCGCTAAAGGCGGCTGCGGTTCAGACCAAAGCTGCCGGAGACAAGCCCAGCAAGCCTGCGTCTGCAAAGGCCACTGCCAAAAAGCCTGTGGCGCGAAAAAAGCCCGCAAAATGAGTCAGGTCCTGACCCTCGCGCCGATGCGACAAGACATTGGTTGACGAATGCGGCGACTAGCCAATCTTCGCGCAGACGCTAAGACTTCGCGTCCATCATGTGGCGTATCCATCAATTCCCGCTTTGCCCGTTCAGCCGCAAGGTTCGCTTCACCCTCGCGGTGAAGGGCCTGACCGTGGAGCTTGTCCATGCGCTGCCATGGGAGAAGCCGGCGTCGCTGATGGCGCTCAACCCTGCCGGGCAGACGCCGGTGGTGGAACTTGATGGCCTGGCCATCGCCGATTCGATGGCGATCTGCGATTATTTCGAAGAGACCGTCAGCCGCACACCGCTGCTGAGCGGCACGCCTGAGGAGCGCGCCGAGACGCGCCGGCTGACCGCATGGTTTGACAATAAATTCTACACCGAGGTCACAGCCCCCCTGCTCTCCGAGCGTATGTACAAGCGGCTCTACACGCGCGAGCCGCCTGAGAGTGCTGCGCTTCGCGCCGCCGCTCGCGCCGCTGAAATTCACCTCGATTATCTCGACTGGCTGCTTGAGCGCCGGCGCTGGCTGTCGGGCTCGGCCTTTGGGCTGGCCGATATCGCCGCCGCCGCCCAGCTGTCGGTCGCGGACTATCTTTCCGGGCTGCAATGGGATGGCCATGAGCCATCGCGCATCTGGTATTCAGCACTCAAATCCCGGCCCACCTTCCGCCCTCTGCTCGGTGAGCGCATGGAAGGCCTGCCGCCGCCCGAGCATTACGACAAACTCGATTTCTAGCCGAGCGCCAGCCGATAGGCCGCCGCGGTTGCCTCGGCGCATTTTTCCCAGCTGAACTCAGCCAGCCTTGCATAACCCGCCGCGCGCAGCGCATCAGCGCGGCCAAGCGCCCGCTCGATGGCGGCAGCAAGGCTTGCAGCGCTGCCATCGCCATATTCAGCCGCGTCTCCGCACACTTCGGGCACAGATGCCGCGCGCGTCACAACCACCGGGCAACCTGCGGCCATCGCTTCCAGCGGCGGGATGCCGAAACCCTCATAGAGCGAGGGATACACAAAGGCCGCCGCTCCGGCATAGAGCCGTCCGAGCGCTGCATCATCGGCAGACATCTGCACCACGCGCCCGGTCAGGCCCGCGCGGGCAATCAGCGCCGTCTCGCTCTCGCTCAGCGCGCCGCCGCCCACCGCCAGCACATCGAAGTCATCGAGCGACCGGCTAGCGGCCACCGCTTCCACCAAGGCAGCGAAATTCTTGTAGCCGGCGCGTGGACCCACAAACAGCAGCCAGGGGCGCTGCCGGACATCGGGTACGTGAGGGGCGGCCGCAAAGCCCGTATCGAAGCCGAGCAATGTCACGCTACACTTGTCTCGCGCCTCTGGAATCAGCGCGATCAGGTCCCGCCGCGTATTCTCCGAGACGCAGACGACATGATCGGCGCGCAAGACCGCCGATCTCTTGTCACGCGCCGTCGGGTCGTCGGCGGGAAAACTTGCCGGAAACGTCTCGTGGATCATGTCGTGCACGGTCAGCAAGCGCTTGGCGCCGCGGGGCGCTGCGAGCGCCGGGCTGTAATAGGTGCCATGCACGATGTCGGGCCGGCGCACGGCGATGAGCGGAGCCGAGAGCGGCCCGCCGAGCCGCCTTGCCAGCCGCCCCGACCAGCGACCTGATCCGGCAAATACACCCGTCACCAGACCGGGCGGCAGGGCGTCAAGATAACTGTTGATGTGCAGCGGGGCCACGATGTGCGCTTCATGCCCCAGCCCTTCAAGCGCAGGCGCCAGCCGGGCGACATAGCGCGAGATGCCGCCGTGGCGCTGGGTGGCGAAGATCTGATGGTCAAAGACGATCCGCATCGGACCGATATCGGCGCGGTGGTCTTTGCTTCGTCAACAGATTTTTTCTGGCGCTTGCAGCCATGTCGCTCCTATGAGCAAATCAGTGCGTTCGATCGGGGGATGACTTTGGAGCAAATCGGCCTGTCGGTGCGTCTGGAACGGCGCTGGCCGCTGCAACTGCTGCTTACGGCTGCGGGCGCATGGGCGGTGCTGGCGCTGCTGCGGCTTTGGCCGGCGCCGCCGCTCGATGTGGCGCTGGCGGTGCTGCCGCCGCTCTGTGTCGCGGCCTTTGCCGGGGCGCTGCTGGCGCAGGCTGCGCGCGAGATGCCGCTGGAGGCGGTTGAAGCGCGGCTGGCGGGTGCTCGTGCCGAGACCGAGGCGCTGCGCGACGCGCTGGCATCGCTCGAGTCGCATCTTGACGAAGCGGCGGCGAAGGCCGCTGTGCTGGCCGCAGCGCTTGCCGGGGATGCGCCGTCTCTGGCCGGGCAGGCAGCCGCCCTCGCCGTCACCGCCGCCAGCCTTCAAAACAGTGGCCAGGCTGCGCGAACCACCGCAGAATCATTATTGGCCAGCCTCCCGGTCATGAAAACGCAGGTCGAGACGATCGGTCAGGGCCTCTCAGTGATCGGTGAGGACGCTGCGGTGCAATTGCGCGCCACCGAGGCGATGCTGACCCGCGTTCAGGCGCAGAATGCCGATGCGAGCAGCCGGATCGATATGGCGCTCACCGGGCTTGCCTCGCAGGTGGTGCGGATTGAAAGCGCCTCCAAAGAGACCACCGATGCCATTGCCAAGCGCAGCTATGCTCTCGACGGCGCCGTTGATGGCGTGCTGCTGCGCGCCAGCACAGCCTTTGCCGATATTGAAGAGCGACTGACCGAGTTGCTCGACCGACTCGATGCCGGGCTTGACGGTGCGGGTGGCGCGCTAAGCAAAACGGGCGAGGATGGCGTGCGGCTGTTCACCCAGCGATTTGACATCCTGATCCGCACCTCAAAGGCGATGGAAGAAGCGCTTGCAGCCCATGCCGAAGCAGCCGAGCATATACAGCTGCGGCTGGCCGATGGTGAAGCGCTCGCCGGCCGCATGACGACACCGCTGGCCACGCTCGCTGCCAGCGCCGAGACGCTGGCCGGCCAGACCGCCGCCAGTCTGTCTGACGTTGAATCCAAGCTGACCCGGATCGTCATCAATACCGAATCGATCCGGGCGGCGAGTGTTGATCTGGACGCTGGAGAGAGTCGGCTCGTTGAACTGGCGCGCACATTGGCCACCCAACTCTCTGAAACGCGCACCAGCCTGGCAGCCCTTGAAGATGCCGCGAGCGCTGCCGCATCAATGGGTGCCAACACTGGCGAGCGGCTCGCCGATCAGGCCGGCACAATTCTGGACCGTGTCAAAGCTGTCGATGATCGCCTTGATTCAATCGAGACGCGCTTCATCACGCGGGAACGATCAACGCTGGCGCGCGATGCGCAGCGGCTGATGGCGAGTCTGTCCACGCAGTTCGGGGATCTTGCAACGCTGCTCAATCTACCTATCCCCGAAGCCGATTGGGCAGCCTGGCTGAAGGGCGACCGCTCGGCGCTTCCCGCCAGCGTGCATGCCTTGTTGGATGATGAGGATCAGCGCCGCATCGCCAGGCACTTTGCCCATGATCCACTGTTCCGTGCGGCAGCCTTGCGCTTCCTCGATGGCTTTGAGACGCTGATCGCCCGGCTGCTCGGTGACCGTGAGGGCGAAGCACTGGCAGCCACTATGCTGTCGGCAGATTTCGGCAAGCTCTACGTGCGCGTGGGTGAAGCGGCGGGGCGCGGCGCCGGGGCATAGGTAGGGCGGGAGACCGCGCACCCTGGCTGCGGGATCAGCGGCGGCGTGAACCATTATCGATGAAGGCAACCGTGACCGCCGTTAGCGTGCCGGGGGCATTGTCATAAACACCGACCAGCGGGTCGAAGATGTCAGCGGGCGACGCGGTCGTCTAACTGACATGCCCCGGTCCTTAGACTATCAGCCAATCGTCATACGCTATCGCATCAGCTGATGACAGTTAACCAACTTTTTCTGCAGAATGCAAAAAAATGTATATATTAATTATTAAGTCATTGTTATAACCAAATGGTTAACAACCATGATGGATGCTGGCTGAGCTGCAAAGGGGGCTTTTATGACAAATCAACTCGGGATGATGGTTGCAGGGGCTGTGATGGCCATCGGGTTCGCCAGTGGCGCGCAGGCGCAGTGCGTCGGCAATTGCGGAACCACTGTGGCCAATGGCGATGTCGTCGCACCGCCGGGCGGCGGCACCTATAACTACGTCACCACCTTCAATGGCGAGTCGGGCGGCGGCACCCTTGGACTCGGGGACGAAACGACCGGCTCGCAAAACAACACAGCGATCTTTGAAGCGGAAGCCGGCTCGGTGCTGACATTCAACTTCAACTATATCACCAGCGATGGCGCTGGTTTCGCCGACTATGGCTGGGCCCAGCTGCAGAACAGCAGCGGCGTGGAAGTGGCCACATTGTTCACGGCACGCACCACGCCCACGGGAGACACCGTCCCGGGCTTCGGGCTGCCCGTCGCACTTCTCGCCACGCTCACGCCAGCTTCAACGCCGATCATCATCGGAACGGGCGTCGACGGCGGCCCGCTATGGTCGCAGCTTGGGCCGGATGACACCGGCCAGTGTTTCGACGCTGGCTGCGGCTTTACCGGCTGGATTCAGGCGCAATATACAATAGCTGATGCCGGTTTCTACCGGCTTGCCTTTGGCGTGACGAACTGGTCCGACAATGCCTTTGCTTCCGGCCTCGCCTATACCGGCGTGTTTGTCGATGGCACACCCGTTGGTGCTATCCCCGAGCCAGCAAGCTGGGCAATGCTTATCGCCGGCTTCGGGCTCGTCGGTGCCGCCGCGCGCCGCCGCCGCAGCCTGCATCTGGCCTGACACTGGCCTTTTCCCCCGCGTGCCAATTGCGCGCGGGGGATTTCGCAGCCTCGCCTTTCTGCGCTAAGAGCCGGGTCTCGTCGCAATGGACAGGGCCCGATGCAATTTATCCTCAACGATGATCAGATCGCCATCCGCGACATGGCGTGCCGCTTCACGGCCGAGGCCATAACCCCCCACGCCGCCGAGTGGGACGAGAAACACATCTTTCCTCTGGAGACGATCAGGGCTGCAGCGGCGCTGGGCTTCGGCAGCATTTATGTGAGCGAAGCATCGGGCGGCATCGGGCTTGGCCGGCTTGAGGCGGCGCTCATCATGGAAGCCATGGCGCATGGCTGCCCCAGCACCTCGGCGTTCATCTCGATCCATAACATGGCCGCCTGGATGATCGACTGTTTCGGCAATGCAGCGCTCAAATCGAAATATCTGCCCGGGCTCGTCACGATGGACAGCATCAGCAGCTATTGCCTGACCGAGCCCGGCTCAGGCTCCGATGCCGCCGCCCTAAAGACACGCGCCGTGCGTGACGGCGATGATTATATCGTCAGCGGCACCAAGGCATTCATCTCGGGTGCCGGGGTCAACGATCTCTATGTCACCATGGTCCGCACCGGCGAGCCCGGCCCGCGCGGCATTTCAGCCCTTGTCATCGAGAAGAGCATGAAAGGGGTGAGCTTCGGCGCCCCCGAACGCAAGCTCGGCTGGCATTCCCAGCCCACAGCACAGGTCAATTTCGACGAGGTCCGGGTGCCGGTGTCAAACCGCATAGGCGATGAAGGGCAGGGCTTTGCCATCGCCATGGCCGGGCTCGATGGCGGGCGGCTCAACATCGGCGCATGCTCATTGGGCGGCGGCCAGCGCGCGCTGGACGAATCGATAGCCTATACCCGCCAGCGCAGCCAGTTCGGCAAGGCCATCGTCGATTTCCAGGCCACGCAATTCACGCTGGCCGATATGGCAACCGAGCTCGAAGCGGCGCGAGCGCTGCTCTACATGGCCGCCGAAAAGGTTGGCCACAACGCGCCGGACAAGACCCGCTTTGCCGCTATGGCCAAACGCCTCGCCACCGATACCGGCATGGCCATCGCCGACCGCGCGCTGCAACTTCACGGCGGCTATGGTTATCTGATGGATTATCCGGTGGAGCGTATCTACCGTGATCTGCGGGTTCACCAGATCCTGGAAGGCACTAACGAGATCATGCGAGTCATAACCGCGCGCGAGCTGCTCAAGGCCACCAATTGATGCGCTCCCCGGCTTTGCTCCCCGCGCTCGCCGCCTTCAATGCCATCCTCAGCCTCACCTTCGGCACCTTCGCCGCCCATGGCATCAAGGACCCACAGGCGCGCGAATGGATTATGACCGGCGTGCTGTTCCAGCTTCCCCATGTCGCCGCCGTTTTCGCGCTCATCGCCTGGCGGCAAAATGCCATCGTCCGCAGCTGTGCGCTGGGCCTTGGCATCGGCAGCCTGATCTTCGCCGGCAATCTCTATGCGTTGGCGCTGGGCGCCCCGCGCTGGATCGCCGCCTTCGCCCCCATCGGCGGCACGCTGATGATGTTCAGCTGGTTCGGCGTGGTCCTGGCGGCCTTTGTGTCGGATAAATTGCCCAAGGACTAGATTCTGCCTGTAGGGGCCGGCGACGGCTCGTTCGTGTTCAGTCCCTGAACGATGGATCTTGCCGGTCCAGCTTTCGTAGCAGGGCCGGCCAGGCGAGCAGGTTGCCGACAATCTTGAGCCCCATCGCGCCCTGCGCTGCGGCCTTTTCGGGTGTGCCCTGCGGGGGGTGGTTGATAAGATCGGTGCCGCCGGCCAGCGCGAGGCACTGCGCCTCGCAGGCGCGCTCGAGGAAATACATTTTGATAAAGGCTTCGGCGATCGTCTCGCCCACAGTCAGCGTGCCATGGTTGCGCAGGATCATCACCGTCTTGTCGCCAAGGTCCGAAATCAACCGTTCGCGCTCCTCAAGATCGGTCGCGACACCCTCATAGTGGTGGTAGCTGATCTCTTCGCGCACGAGCATCGCGGTCTGGGTCAGCGGCATCAGCCCGTCCGCCATGGCACTCACAGCCTGCCCGTGCGGCGTGTGCAGATGGATGACCGCCTGGGCATCCTCGCGCGCCATGTGAATGGCCGAATGGATGGTGAAGCCGGCGGCATTGGTCCGATAGGGCGTCTCCATCACCGGCTGGCCCTCGACGTTGATCTTGACGAGCGACGAGGCGGTAATTTCTTCGAACATCAATTCATAAGGGTTGATGAGGAAGTGATGCTCCGGCCCCGGCACCCGCGCCGAAAGATGGGTGAAGATCAAATCATCCCAGCCATGCACCGCAACCAGCCGGTAGGCGGCGGCGAGATCGACACGCAGAGCCCATTCCTCAGCGGAAACCTGATCACGAATACTCGCGGTCTTGAGCTGGGTCGCCATCGCTATTCTCCCTTCGTCGCCCGCCCATAGGCGCCGGTGCGACATGCATCCGAACAATAGCGCACATTTTCCCAGTCGCGCGCCCATTTCTTTCGCCAGCTGAAAGGCCGGCCACAGGCAGCGCAATCCTTTTGCGGCAGGTCGGCCTTGCTACGCATCTTTGCCACGCGGGGGGGTGCCCTCAAAAAATGTCACAATCGCCCGCTACCGGGCCTATGGTTGATAAACGGAGATTTCCCATGCGTCTCGCCATTGATCGTCGCGCCTTCATCGCTGCCTCTGCCGCCGGCCTGTTGCTGCCGGTGCGCCCGGCGTTGGCGCAGCTCTGGCCGGCGGCGGGCTTCACGCATGGCGTCGCCTCGGGCGACCCGGGGGTCGATTCGATCCTGCTGTGGACGCGCTATGCAAGCGCCGATGGCCGCGACGCCACGCTCAAGGTCGAGGTCGCGCGCGATGCCGGCATGACCGATATCATCGCCCGTGCCGAGACCGTTGCCGGTCCGGCCAGCTGGGGCACGGCGCAGGCGCGCATCACCGGCCTCCCCGTTGGCGGCTGGGTGTTCTACCGCTTCACCGCGCCCGATGGCCGCCAGTCGGACGTCGGCCGCACCCGCACCCTGCCGCAAGGCCCGCTCAGCCGCTTCAACATCGCAGTGGTCAGCTGTGCCAACAAGCCGTTCGGCGAATTCAACGCCTATGCGCATCTGGCGGCGCGCGACGACATCGATCTCGTCGTCCATCTCGGTGACTATCTTTATGAATATCGGCGCGGCGTCTATCCCAGCGATGCCGAGGCGCTCGCGGGCCGCATCATCGAGCCGGCGCACGAGATGGTCGCCCTTGATGATTATCGTCAGCGCTATGCCAGCTATCGGATCGACCCCGCGCTGCAGGCGCTGCACCGCAATTATCCGATGATTGCCATCTGGGACGATCATGAAATCTGCAACGATAGCTGGCGGGACGGGGCCGAAAACCATCAGGCCGATGAGGGTGATTATGGGGTCCGCAAGGCCGCTGCCACCAAGGCGCACAAGGAATGGCTGCCTCAGGCCGATCGCATGTGGCAGCGCTATGATATTGGCAATCTCGTCAGCCTGATGACGCTCGACACGCGGATTACGGGGCGCGATCGGCAGCTGGATCTCGGCTCTGTGCTGCGCGCCGGCCCGACTGCCATCGCTCAGTTCCGTGATGGCCCGCTGGCCGATATGAATCGCCAGCTGCTTGGCAGCGATCAGGAAGCGTGGCTGTTCGACAGTCTCAAAGCCTCGGTCAAGGATGGCCAGAAGTGGCAGCTGCTCGCCCAGCAGGTGATCATGGGCAATGTGATGACACCGAAAAATGCACTCGATTTCGTCGGCCCCGGTGCCGATCCGCGTGCCAAGGCCTATGTCGGGGCCGGGCTTGCAGCATCGCAGGCCGGCATTTCGGCCGCCATGGACATGTGGGCCGGCTATCCCGCCGCGCGCGCCCGGCTGCTCGCCGCAGCCCAGGCCGCCGATGCCGATCTCGTTGTGCTGGCCGGGGACAGCCATAATGCCTGGGCCTTTGATCTGCCGCATGGCGGCAAGCCGGTCGGCGTCGAATTCGATGTCCAGTCGGTCACATCGCCGGGCTATGAAAGCGCGCTCAAGGCCGATCCGGCGATGATCCGCGATGCACTTGTCGGGTCAAGCCCCGAACTCAAATGGTGCGACACAAGCCAGCGTGGCTACCTCACCGTAACATTCACCCCCGAAGCAGCAACCAGCGAATGGACCTTCATGCGCACCATCCGCGAGGTCAGCACCGCAACCACCGGCACCCGCAGCGCTATGGTCAAGCGCGGCGCCCGCACGCTGACGCTGGCTTAGGGTCCAATGTATGGCCATGGTTCGCCGCCTCATCCTGCTCGCCCTGCTCGCTGCCGCATCTGCGCAGGCCCCCGTGCAGGCTATGGTCTGCAATTCAGAAATCCGTGATCCGCAGCGCGGCCGCACCATCGCGGTTCGCCTCACCACGCCGGACGCCTTGGCATCTCCGGTGCCACTGGTGATGTGGAGCCCAGGGCTGGGTGGCGGGCTGGACAGCGGCGGCCTCTATGCCGCGGCCTGGGCGCGCGCCGGGGTGGCGACGCTGCAATTTCGGCATCCCGGCTCCGGCCCCGAGGTTTATCGTGAGGCCGCCGCGCTGGCCAAGGCCGCCGCCGTGTCCGGGAGCACCCCAGAAGCCGCCAGTGCTGGCCGCGCCGCCCGCGCCGCCCGCATTCGCGAGGGCAGCAGCGGCGCGCAGGTTGCGGCGCGTGTCGCCGACATCGAACTCGCCCTGTCGAGGCTCGCCGATGGTCTGGGCAGCTGCCGCACCAGCATGATCGACCGCGGCCGCCTTGGCATCGCCGGGCACAGCATGGGCGCTTGGGTCGCTCAGATTTATGCCGGCCAGCTGCTTCCGGGTGTTGCGCCATTGCAGCGCCCGCCGTTCAAGGCCGCCCTTGCTGCCAGCGGCAGCCCGCTTGTCCGGGCCGACGCGCTTGCCGCGAGCACCGCCGGCATGGCCATCCCGTTCATGCTCATCACCGGCACGCTCGATGGTATCCCCGAGAGCGCCCCGCCCGCGCGCGCTGAAGCAATGCTCGCCGAACGAATGGGCCTCTGGCCACATCTGCCGGCCGGCGAGAAATATCTGTTCGTTGCCGCCGGCGCGACCCACAATCAGCTTGCCGGCACGGCCACACCGCCAGCCCTTTCTGCACGGCTGCTTCCGGTGACGACGGGTTTCTGGATGAACACGCTGCTGGGCGGCGCTGTCCCGGCCCCGCCCTCAGCGGGCGACCGTTTCGAAACGAAATAGATCAGCCCACAACTTCGCCCAGAAACGCCTCGACCTCAGTCAACGCCACATCGCGCGCCACAAAAGCCTCGCCGATCCCGCGTGCCAGAATGAACGGCAGCCGCCCGGCGGACACCTTCTTGTCCTGCATCATATGCGCGATCAGCCGCGCCGGCGGTGCCGCCACGCCGATCACGCGCGGATCGAGCTCAAAGCCCTGCGTTTCGAGATGGTGAACAACACGCGCCGCATCCTGCGCCGGGCACACCCCGAGACGTGCTGAAAACCGGAAAGCCAGCGCCATTCCCAGCGCTACGCCCTCGCCGTGCAGCAGCCGGTCGGAAAATCCCGCCTCGGTCTCAAAGGCATGGCCAAATGTGTGGCCAAGATTAAGCAGTGCGCGGACATCGTCGGTCTCGCGCTCATCGGCGGCGACCACGGCAGCCTTGGCGCGGCATGACGCAATGATCGCCTCGGCCTGCACGGCGGTATCGCCGGCCAGCAGCGCTGCGGCATTGGCCTCGCACCATTCAAAAAAGCCGGCATCACCAAGCAGCCCATATTTGACCACTTCAGCATAGCCGGCGCGAAGCTGACGCAGCGGCAGGGTCGCCAGCACTTCGGGGTCAATCAACACCATCGCGGGCTGATGAAAGCTGCCGATGAGATTTTTGCCAGCCGCTACATTGATCGCCGTCTTGCCGCCCACCGAGCTGTCCACCTGCGCCAGCAACGTCGTCGGAATCTGCACAAAGCCGCAGCCACGCCGCAGCACAGAGGTCGTAAAGCCGGTCAGATCGCCGATTACGCCGCCGCCCAGCGCCACCACCACATCGCTGCGCTCCACCCCAAGCGCCAACAGCGCCTCGCACGTCCGCTCCAGCCCGGCCCAGCTTTTGGTGCCCTCGCCCGGCGCCAGCACAATACTGTCGATGCCGACGCCCTCCGCCGCCAGACTGGCTTCAAGCACCGGCAGATGCAGCGCCGCCACCGCGCTGTCGGTAATCACGGCAAGTCGCCGGCCGCCCTTATGGTCCCCCGACCCCGGCTTGGCGCGCACCAGCGGCGCCAGTATCGCCCCAGCGCGCCCGAGCAGCCCGGCGTCGACATGAACCTTGTAGCTGCGGCTGCCGAGCGCCACGTCGACAATCTGTGCTGCGCTCATTGGGTCCCTCCATTGGCCTCGGCCAGCGCCGTAACAATCGCCTCGACCACCTCGGCGTGCGGCCCCGCACCGCTCATCACCCTGATCGGGGCGACGGCATAAACCGGGTTGCGCGTCGCTGCCAGCGCCCGCAGCACCTCGCCGGGGTCACGGCCGATAAGCAAAGGCCGGGAATCGCGCTTCGATACGCGCTCGACCAATGTCTCGATATCGGCATCGAGCCATACAGCAACGCTTCGCTCCAGAATCAGCGCGCGGGTTTCAGACTCGATAAAGGCCCCGCCGCCGGTCGCCACCACTTTTGGCGCGCCATCGACCAGCCGGGCGATCACCCGCCGTTCGCCGTCGCGGAAATGCGCCTCGCCAAATCGTTCGAAAATTTCAGGGATCGTCATCCCGCAGGCAATCTCGATCTCGGCATCAGCATCCATGAACGGCAGGCCGAGCCGCGCCGCCAGCCGTTTGCCAACGCTGGTCTTGCCCACCCCCATCAGCCCGACAAGCGTCACGGGTTTCGCCGCGGCTTTAGCCAGCCGGGTTTTGGAAAGCCTTGCCGCTCGCCCCTTTTTCGCATCGCGCTCCATGGTCAGCATCGCTATACACCTTGCTGCCATGGGTAAAAGAGCAGCATCAATCCGAACACGCGCCGCCATTCTGGCGGGCACATTGCTCGCCGGGGCGGGACTCGCCATAACCACGGCTCGCCCCGTCATCGGTCAGCCAGCGGCCGAACAGGCGCCGCGCCAGCTGCTCCCCGGCGGTTTCGGCGCGCAAAGCCAGCCAGCACCCGCCAGACCCGCCGCGCCATCACCGCCAACGTTGCCGGGCACGGCTTCCGCACCTGCGCGAGCGGCCAGTGCTGCGCCAGACACTGCATCCCAACCCTCGTCGGCGCAGCCCGGACTGGACTCCGGCGAGCCGCCGCTCGCCGGCGTTCTGGCGCCGGGCGCTTTGCCCGGCGGTCCGACCGGTCCCGATCCCTTCGCGTCCGGCCCGCGGCAGGATGCAGCGCGCACCGGGATTTATACCGTCGCCAGCGGCGGCTGGGGGGAGGCGGTGTTTGCCGCGTCCAACGGCCGTTTTCTCGCCTCGCTGGCGCGTCGTCTCAACGCGCCCATCGCCTCGCGCTGGGCCAGCATCGCGCTGCGCAATGCCATGCTCAGCCGCGCGCAAGCACCGGCCGACATTTCCGCCGGGGATTGGGTGGCGGCGCGAGCCTGGCTGCTCATGCGCATGGGGGAGATCGACGGCGCACGGGCACTGCTCGATGGTCTGCCGATCGAGGCGCACACCACGGCCACCGTCCGCATCGCCGGTCAGGTGGCGCTGGCATCGGCCGATCTCGGCGCGCTCTGCCCGCTGGCCCGGCAGGGCCGGCAGATGAGCGCAGATACGCTGTGGGAGCTGGCGCTCGGCATGTGCGCCGCCCTTGAGGGGGATGATATCTCCGCCGCAGCGCTGTTCGATTCGATGCGAAATCGCCAGAGCCAGAGCAATCCCGGCATCTCGCCCTTCGATGTCCGGCTCGGCGAGCGTGTTGCGATCATCGCCGGCGGCGGCGGCCGCGCCACCAATATCGAATGGAACGAGGCGCCGCCGCTCACCCCCTTCCGCTTCGGTGTTGCCACAGCCGCCGGCGTTGCCATCCCCCCCGCCGCGCTTGAGGCGCTCGGCCCAGCGCGGCACGGCTGGATCGTCCGCCAGCCCGGAATCGCGCCTGACATACGGATGGCGGCGTTCGGCCCGGCTGCCGTGCTCGGCACGGTTTCGGCCGCTGAATATGTCTCCGGGGTCGCCGCCCTTGGCGTTGAAAGCGGCACTGACAGCCCGCCAGCGCTGCTACGCACAGCTTTTGCCGGCGCTGGCGCCGCCCGCCGCGTAGCCGCGATGAAAGCCATCTGGGCGCTGCCAGTGCCCGGCTTGTCGCAGGAGGCGGCACGGTACGCCGGGCTGATCCAGACAGCGCCCGCCGCTGCCCGCCTGCCAGTGTCGGATGCCGTGGAAGCGGATGCGCCGGATATTATCGCCAGCCTGCTCGCGGCGGGATATACGCGTCAGGCCCGCGCATGGTGGCCTGTGGCTGATAAGGCGGGCGGGGCGGTGCGTGCCCGCGCCTGGGCACTGCTCGCGGTCAGCGGCCTTATTTCCGCCACACCCGATGCGTTTTCAAGCTGGCGCAGCGATACTGATGCTGATGATCGCGCCGCCGCCCGACTCTACGCGATGCTCAGCGGTCTTGGTTTTGCGCGCGGCGGCGGCTGGCCGTCCGATCTTCTGCCCGGTGCTGAATCCGGCTGGAGCCGCGCTATCGCGGCTGCCGGCAGCGCGCGCCGCCCCGGTGAAGTAGCGCTGCTCGCGGCCACAGGGCTTCAGGGTCAATGGGCCGATGTGCCGCCGCTTCATCTGCTGCGCATCACCGAGGCGCTGACCCGCGCCGGGCGCAGTGCGGATGCCCGGCGCATCGCCGCTGAAGCCGTCACTCGGTTCTGATGGAGAGCGATCGCCATCTGATCGCCCTTTTTCTCGATATGCTGGCCAGCGAGCGCGGAGCTGCTGCCAACACGATTTCTGCTTATGCCACTGATCTGGCGCAAGCCTCGGGGCTATTGTCCGCCCGTCTCGCCTCGGCCGATGCCGCAGCGCTCGCCCGTCTCGCAGCGCATTGGGCGCCGCTGGCCCGCGCATCGGCCGCCCGTAAAATCTCCGCCGTCCGGCAGTTTCTGGCTTTTTTGGCGCGGGAAGGCGTTCGCTCCGATGATCCAGGGCGCGATCTGGCGCTGCCGGCGCAGCCAAGGGCGCTGCCCAGGTCGCTCGATCCCGGTGCTGTGGAGTCGCTGTTCAAAGCCTTGGACGCCAGTCGCGCCGCCGCTCCCGATAATCCAAAATTGATCCGCCTGCAGGCGCTGGTCGAGTTGCTCTATGGCTCGGGCCTGCGTGCGTCGGAGCTGGTCAGCCTGCCGCGTCATGCAGTCCGCCCCGGGCGCGGTCATCTCGTGCTCGCCGGCAAGGGCGGGCGCGAGCGGCTGGTGCCAATCGGCGGCGCTGCCGAGGCTGCGGTCTTGGCGCATGCCGCACTTGTGTCAGCCGATGCGCGCTGGCTCTTCCCCTCCGGCAAGGCGCATCTGACCCGGCTGAGGCTCTGGCAGCTCCTCAAATGGCTCGCCGCAGAAGCCGGCATCCCGCCAGCGCGCATCAGCCCGCATGTGCTGCGCCATGCCTTTGCCACCCATCTGCTTGAAGGCGGCGCCGATCTGCGCAGCGTCCAGATGTTGTTAGGCCATGCCGATATTGCCACCACGCAGATCTACACCCATATCGCCGGTCGCGCGCTGATCGATCTGGTCAACCAGCGTCATCCCCTTGGGGGGGCGCTGGGCAACAAGCAGCCCGATAAACTGCAGCGCTAGCGTAGCGCTGTGTTCAAACCTTGCAGCCCTTGCTCCGCGATGTGCCCTTGATGAACGCGCGGCGGACAGCACCCGCATAGACAGCTGCCTGAGCGAATTGTTCGCGCTTCTTCGCACCCGAGACTAGCCGGATCACGCCCGAAAACGGGATCAGGCTGCCAGCAATAGCCTCGGTGGCGCCAAAAGCGAATTCGGCCGGGGTTTGGCTCTTCCGGTCGGCTCTTGCTTCGGCTGAATCGACATCCGGCCCAACAAAGCCGGTGATTTTTTTCACCTCGTCGGAAAATTGCCTGCAGGTCTTCAAGCCCTTCAGTGAATAGGGATCTTCCATCATCGCCTCAAGGGCGGGCGGCACTTCCTTCTTGACGATATTGAGATCCTTGAGCGGCTTGGTGGCAATATTCTCCATTGTATTGAGCGCGCGGTCGCCGTCGTTGATCTTGTCATCGCCGTTCGCAGCGGCCGCCGGCGGCTGCTGTGCCATGGCGGCCGGTGCCAAAAGCGAGATCGCCACACCAATCAAGATAAAATGGGGTCGAATCATAAAATCTGTCTCCGAGAGTTTGTCATGAGCTTGCGTCTGGCTTGCCCCCAAGGGTCGCCGAGGGGGCTTGCCCGGGGGAGGTCGCCGCAGTATAGGCACATCACTTCCACATGGGAAACCGGTTGAGGTCGGCAGGGGTTCCCCCGCCGCCGCCCTTCGGCCGTTTGCCCGTCTTTTATGGTACTTTGACTGTCTTGACCCTTAACGCCATTCTAGAAGCGCTGGTCGCACCGATCATAGCCGATCTCGGCTATGATCTTGTGCGCGTGCAGATGAACGGCCGGCCGGGCGCGCAGACGCTGCAGATCATGGCTGAGGATCCTGCCACCGGGCAGCTCACCATCGCGCAGTGCAGCAAGATCAGCCGTGCCCTTGATGAGCCGCTTGAGCTCGCTGATCCGATCGAGGGCGAATATGCGCTCGAAGTCTCTTCGCCCGGCATCGACCGGCCGCTCACTCGCCCGGCCGATTGGGCACGCTGGGCCGGCCATGATGTGCGCATTAAAGTGGCCCCGGCGCTCGACGATGGCCGGGTCGCGTTGAAGGCGCTGATCATCGGGCTGGAAGGTGATGTCGTCAGCCTTGATGTGCCCGGAACTGGCGCCGGCTCAGGGTCAGTCGCTGTGCCGCTCGCGCAGATTGCCAGCGCCAAGCTGGTGCTCACCAACCGGCTCATCGCCGCCACCCGCCCGCTCGATATGGCGGATGCCGATGAGACAGTTGACGAACCCGAAGACCCTGAAGATTTCGACGACTCCGACTCCGACTCCGACTCCGACTTCGAACCCGATAACGATAACTGAGACAGGACTGATCCATGGCCCTTGCTGTCACTGCCAACCGCGCCGAATTGCTCGCCATCGCCGATGCGGTCGCGCGGGAAAAATCCATTGATCGCGGCATCGTCATCGAAGCGATGGAAGATGCGATTCAGCGCGCCGCCCGCGCCCGTTATGGTGCCGAGAACGACATCCGCGCCAAGATCGATCCCAAGAGCGGTGAAACCCGCCTGTGGCGCGTCCTCGAAGTGGTCGAGGAGCCTGAAGATTTCTTCAAGCAGGTCGGCCTGAAGGACGCCGTCAAGAAGGACAAGACCGCAGCACTCGGGGATTTCATCGTTGATCCGCTGCCGCCGGTCGAGTTCGGGCGCATCGCCGCCCAGGCTGCCAAACAGGTGATCGTCCAGAAGGTCCGCGATGCCGAGCGCGAGCGCCAGTTCGAGGAATATAAGGACCGCGCCGGGGAGATCATCATCGGCGTCGTCAAGCGCGCCGAATTCGGCCATGTCGTTGTCGATCTCGGCAAGGCGGAAGGCGTCATCCGCCGTGATCAGCAGATCCCGCGTGAAGTGCTCAAGCCCGGTGACCGGGTTCGCAGCCTCATTCTCAGCGTGCGCCGTGAGCAGCGTGGCCCCCAAATTTTCCTCAGCCGCGCCGCTGGTGATTTCATGAAGAAGCTGTTCGCGCAGGAGGTGCCCGAAATTTACGACGGCATCATCGAGATCAAAGCGGTAGCGCGCGATCCGGGCAGCCGCGCCAAGATCGGTGTCATCAGCCGCGATTCGAGCATTGATCCGGTGGGTGCCTGCGTCGGCATGAAGGGCAGCCGCGTTCAGGCAGTGGTGCAGGAGCTGCAGGGTGAGAAGATCGACATCATCCCCTGGTCGCCCGATGTCGCCACCTTTGTCGTCAACGCGCTCCAGCCCGCTGAAGTCGCCAAGGTCGTGCTCGATGAGCAGGATAACCGCATTGATGTCGTGGTGCCCGACGATCAGTTGAGCCTCGCTATCGGCCGTCGTGGCCAGAATGTGCGTCTGGCCAGCCAGCTCACCGGCCGCCAGATCGATATCATGACCGAGGCCGATGAGAGCGAGCGCCGCCAGAAGGAGTTCATCGAAAAGTCGACGATGTTCGAAGCCGAGCTGGACGTCGACGAGACGCTGGCCCAGCTGCTCGTGGCCGAAGGCTTTTCGGAGCTTGAGGAAGTCGCTTATGTCGAGCTTTCCGAGCTGTCCACGATTGAGGGCCTCGAAGAGGTTGCCAGCGAATTGCAGAGCCGCGCTGTCGAGGCGCTTGAGCGTCGTGAGGCAGCCGCCCGTGAGGAGCGCACCGCCCTTGGCGTCGAGGATCCGCTGGCCGAAATCCAGGGTCTCACCGAAGCCATGCTGGTCGTGCTCGGCAAGAAGGGCATCAAGACCCTTGATGATCTCGGCGATCTCGCCACCGATGAGCTTGTGGGCCGCAGCGGCATCCTGAAGGATTCGCCGCTGACCGAAGATGATGGCAATCGCATCATCATGGCCGCCCGCGCCCATTGGTTCGAAGACGAAGGGGACGCTGCTGCGGATGGCGGGCAATGATCCTCACGAGGCGGAACGTCGCTGCATCCTGACCCGCGCGAGCGGGCCTCGGGATAGCCTTATTCGTCTGGCGCTTGGGCCGGACGGGCAGGTGGCGGCTGACCTGCAGGAAAAATTCCCCGGTCGCGGGGCCTGGGTGAGCGCCGACCGGGCGTTGATCGAGAAAGCCATGGAGCGCGGCCAGCTCAAGGGAAGCCTTGGCCGCGCGCTGAAGCACGATGCAATCAGCCTGTCGCCGACATTGGCGGCCGATATTGCCGCAGGATTGCGCAAGCGGCTGCTCGACCAGCTTGGGCTTTCGGCGCGTGCCGGGCTGCTGGTCTGGGGCCATGAGCGGATTTCCGATGCGCTGGGCAAAGGCCGTGTGAAGCTTTTGCTCCATGTCGCCGACGCCGGGGAAGATGGATCGGGCAAGCTGGAGATGAAGCGTCGTGCGGCCTGCCCTGATTCGGTGAGCATGGTTCTGCCGTTTGACCGCGCCACATTGTCGGTGGCCTTGGGGCGGGGGAATGTAGTAGGTGCAGCGCTTGTCGATGCGGGCGCTGCCTCGCGGGTCATGGCAGCACTGGCGCGTCTCACGGCCTATGAAGGGTCCGAGGCGCTGCCCGGTATGACTGAATTTGAAGACGAGGTGTCATCGGCGGTTGCCGATGGCGCCGATGAAAGGCATTAGGCGCGACAAGTATGAGTGACGATAACAAACCAAAGCTTGGCATGCGCGCCCCCCTCGGCCTGAACAAGGCTGTAGAGGTCGGCAAGGTCAAGCAGCAGTTCAGCCACGGCCGCACCAAGCAGGTGGTGGTCGAGGTCAAGCGCCAGCGTGTCCTCCACCGTCCGGGCGACCCTGTTCCGGCTCCCGCACCTGAGCCGGTGGCAGCACCCGTGCCTGTGCCCGCACCCGCTGCGGCGAAGCCCGCCGCTCCTGCCCCGGCGACGCCTGCATCCGCGCCGCCCATGCCGGCTCCGGCCCCGAGCGCCTCCACTGCAGCGGCAGACGCCCCGCGTCCACCAGCGCCACCTGCCCAGGCCGCCCGGCCTGTGCCGCCACCGGTGATGTTCCGCCCGGTCGAGCGGGCGCCCTTGCCAACGCGTGCCCCGGCACCTGCTCCAGCGGCTCCTGCCGCCGAAGTCGTTCCTGAGGCGCCAGCTCCGGCTGTACAGACGCCAGCACCGGCACCAGCACCTACTCCCGCTCCCGCACCCGTGGCTGCCAAGGCTCCGCCGGCGCGTCCGGCGCCGCCGCCGGCCCGCAAGCCCGTTGTTCCCAGCAATCTTTCACCGCAGGAGCGTACAGCGCTGCTGATGCGCCACGCCGAGGAAGAGCGGCTG
>JBBRCT010000023.1:0-34562 GCA_038204585.1 Sphingomonadales bacterium | reverse complement strand
CCGAGCGCCTGCCCCGGAAACGCCGCTTCCTGCAAATGATCAAAGACAATATCATCGGGCGTATCCATCGCCTCGCCAAGCTCCTGCAGCACAACGTGCTTCTCGCGCGCCAGCTCTTCAACATCAAGGCGCGGATGCGTCAGCATATCGGCAATCAGGTCGATCCCCAGCGGCAGATCACGCGCCAGCAGCCGAGCATGAAACGCCGTCATATCGCGCGATGTCCATGCATTAAGCTGCCCGCCGACATCCTCAATCTCTTCAGCAATCGCGCGCGCCGAGCGCCGCAGCGAGCCCTTGAACACCATATGCTCGAACAGATGCGCCAGTCCGTTCAAGGGTTCCGCTTCATAACGAGCACCAGTATCAGCCAGCAGGTTGATCGCCACCGTCTCGACACCGGGCACGACGCAGGTCGCGACGCGCAGCCCATGGCGCGTCGTCCCGATCAGCGGCGGCCTCATGCCGTTCGGGCCCGCTCGGCGATAAAGCTTTCGATCGCCGAAAGCTCGGCTGGCAGTACCGAATAGCGCTCCTCCCGGTCGAAGATCCCCGCCGCCCGTACCGGCAGCCCTGGCCTGATCCCCGTCGCACGCTCGACCGCGTCCCTGAACTTGCCAGGATGCGCCGTCGCCAGCGTCACCATCGGCGCCGAGCCTGCATGCTGCCGTGCCGCCGCCAGCCCGATGCCGGTGTGCGGATCGAGCAATTGGCCGCAGCGATCATGCGCCCAGCGGAGCGCCTGCGCCATGGTGTCCGTATCAATCCGCGCGCTCACAAAAAGACCGGCCGCCTCGGCGCGCATCGCATCAGGCAGCATCATCGCCCGCTTCGCCTCAAAGCCCTTCATCGTCGTCGCCAGTGCCGCTCCGTCGCGCCCATGCAGGTCAAAGAGCAGCCGCTCGAAGTTGCTGCTCACCTGAATATCCATCGATGGGCTGCTCGTAGGCGCCACAGGCCCCACCGAATAGTCACCCGCACTCAGCGCACGGTGCAAAATGTCATTCTCATTGGTTGCTACCACCAGCCGCTCGATCGGCAGCCCCATGCGCGATGCCACATAGCCGGCAAACACATCGCCAAAATTCCCCGTCGGCACCGAAAACGCCACAGACCGCTCCGGTGCACCGAGCCGAACCGCCGCATAAAAATAATAAACGATCTGCAGCATCAGCCGCGCCCAGTTGATCGAGTTCACCGCCGAAAGCGCAAAGCGCCCGGCAAAGTCCGCATCGTTGAACATCGCCTTCACCAGCGCCTGCGCATCATCAAAGCTGCCCTCGATGGCAATATTATGAACATTGGGCGCCAACACAGTCGTCATCTGCCGCCGCTGCACATCCGAAACCCGGCCCTTGGGATGGAGCATGAAAACCTCCACCCCCTCCCGCCCCGCGAGCGCGTTGATCGCCGCCGATCCGGTGTCGCCGCTCGTTGCGCCGATCACCGTCAGATGCCGGCCCGATCCCGACAGGAACCGTTCGAACAACTGCCCAAGCGCCTGCATAGCCACATCCTTGAAGGCCAAAGTCGGCCCATGGAAGAGCTCCAGCAGCCACTGCTGCCCGTCAAGCTGGACCAACGGCGCCGTCGCTGCATGGCTGAAGCTGGCGTAGGCCCTGCCCAGCAATGCGCGCAGGTCATCCTCGGTCAGCGCCTCCCCCACAAAAGGCGCGCAAACCCTCACTGCCGTTTCGACATAATCCAGCCCGGCAAGGGCTGCGATCTCGGCCTCGCTCAGCCGCGGCCATACCGCCGGCACATAAAGTCCACCATCGCTCGCCAGCCCGGCCAGCGTCACTTCAGCAAAGGAAAGTACCGGGGCGGCCCCGCGCGTGCTCACATAGTCCATGGGGAGAAGCGCCTAGCCGCGCTGCACAGATGGCGCAACCTTCAGCCGCCGCCGCAGCCAGAGCCCATAGATCGCCAGCAGCGCCCCGGCCAGCCCGAACCATTGCCCGGCATAGGCCAGATGATTGTCCGGCATGTCCCTCGCCGATGGCAGCTGCGATGGCTCAAGCCCCGGAATCGCCGTCGTGGGGATCAGCATGAACCCCGGCCGCCGCTGGCCCTTGTCATCAAGAGCATCACCATAAGGCCGTTCGATCACCAGCCCCTCGAACATCATATCGACCGTATAGCTGAGGCTCATCGCATCGGGCCGCCGCGTCCAGCCCGCCACCACCACGATATCGGGCGGCTTCGAAGCCTGTGTCGCGGGCGGCCGACACGACACCAGCACCAGAAAGCCGCCCTGCCCACCGCGGCTGGCACCGCCCTTCAGATCATAGGGGCGCACCGTGCCGGGTCGGCAGATATGCTGCGCGCGCCGATATTGAACGCTCTTCAGCCCCAGCGTCGAATCCAGAAAGTCGCGCGGTTCGAGCAGCGGCAGCCCGGGAGCCGCCTCCAGCCGCGCCAAAAGATCAGCCTTCCACGCCGCCCGCTTGAGCTGCCAGATGCCAAGACCTGCAAGCATCCCCGCCAGCGCCAGCACAACCATCGTGCCGAAAATCGGCACCCGGTGCATCATAGTCGGCCTTCGCGCGCGTTGTTGGAGAATTCCAGCGCCAGAAGCGCACCCTTGGCCAACCGCATCAGCCCAAGCGACAGCACCAGTGTCAGAGGCAACCATAGCAAAGCATGAACCCACCACGGCGGCTCGCGCGACAGCTCCAGCCACAGTGCCAGACCAGTGATGATCGCCCCGACACCGAGAATCAGGAAGGAAGCTGCCCCGTCGCCAACATTGAAAGCCCGGAAATCAAGCCCGCAAGCAGCACAGACAGGCGCAAATGCCACCGGCCCGGCAAAGAGCTTCCCCGTCCCGCAGCGCGGGCATCGCCCGGCCAGTCCTCTGCGCAGTGCGGAGGCGTCCGGCGGGCGCGTGTCATCAGCCAAAGGCACTCTCAAGCACCGCCGCCCCGAAGTTCGATCCCCACACATAGATGGCGATGAACAGAAACAGCCACACGACATCGACAAAGTGCCAATACCAGGCAGCCGCCTCAAAGCCAAAATGCTGCTTGGAGGTGAAGTCGCCCTGATAGACCCGCGCCAAACAGACGCCGAGGAAGATCGTGCCCACCAGCACATGGAAGCCATGAAAGCCCGTCGCCATATAAAACGATGCGCCATAGATATTATCCGATATGCCGAATTCGGCATGGCTATATTCGAACGCCTGCACAAAGCTGAAGATCGTCCCAAGGACCACGGTCAGCCAAAGCCCCTGCTTCAACCCCTGCCGATCATCATGAATCAAAGCATGGTGCGCCCATGTGACTGTCGTGCCCGAAAGCAAGAGGATCAGCGTGTTGAGCAGCGGAAAAACGAACGGATCGAGCACCTCGATCCCCGATGGCGGCCACACACCGCCAATGCCCTCATGGCTGGACGGATAGAGTGCAGCATTGAAATAGGCCCAGAACCAGGCGACGAAAAACATCACTTCCGACGCGATGAACAGGATCATGCCGTACCGATGGTGGAGCTGGACGACCGGCGTATGATCGCCGCCATTGGCCTCCCGAACCACCGAGCGCCACCAGAAATAGAAGCAGGCAACAACAGCCATAAGACCTGGGAAAAAGGTCATTTCACCCCACGAAGTCTCGTGCATCCAGCCCACAGCACCGACCGCCATTACAAGGGCAGCCGCCGACATAGCGAGCGGCCATGGCGATGGGTTCAGGATGTGAAAATCATGCGTCTTGCCGCCGGCCATCGTCAGCCCTTCCTGCTTGTCTGTGCGCCCTGCACGCGGCGTTCTGCCGCAACTGCGAAGCCGTCGTCGCTTACCGCCGCCGTCACCGTCTTGTCCACCACCTTATCAACCTCGAAGAAGGTATAAGACAGTGTGATCTCCGAGATTCGGTTGGCGCTCGGGTCATTGAGGATCTCGGGATCGACATAATAGATCACCGGCATATCCACCGATTGCCCCGGCGCCAGCGTCTGCTCGGTAAAGCAGAAGCACTCGATCTTGCGAAAATACTGGCCCGCCGTATCAGGCGAAACATTATAGGTCGCACGGCCGGTGATCGGGCGACCGGTCGTGTTGACCGCGGTATAATAAGCCAGCGATTTCTCGCCGATCTTGATCTTGTTCACCGTCTGCTTCGGCACGAACCGCCATGACAGCCCGGCACCGACCGTCGCATCAAAGCGAATGCTGATCGTGCGCCCATGCAGCGCCGCCAGCTGAGCTGCATCCGGCAATGACGATGCATCCGCCCGGCTCGTCGTGCCATTATAGCCCGTCACCTGACAAAAAACCCGGTAGAGCGGCACCGCCGCATAGGCCGCCCCGATCATGCCGACAGCACCCAGCGCAGCCAGCCAGCCGGTCCGCCGTTTGGCGGCCTCAAGTGGGGTCACGCTCATCGGCCGTCCCAGCCCTTCTGCTGTGCCGCCAGCTTGGCCTGCACTTCGCCCGATGGCGGCACCATCCGCACCATTGTGATGCCAAAGAACAGCACGGTCAGGCTGGCCAGCAAAATGCCCAACGCTATGTTGCGCGAGCGCCGCCGCGCCTCAAATGCCGCCCGCTCAGCCGCAGTCCAAAGGGCCGGGTCAGTCACAGGCGCGCTCATGCCAGCCACACATCGGCAACCAGCGCACCAAACAGGCAGGCCAGATAAAACAGACTGAACTTGAACAGTCGCTTCTCGGCCATCATCTCAACTGCCACCACTGCCTCGCTACGATAAACCTTCACCGCAAGCCCGATGAACATCACGCCAGTCACTATCGCCGTGCTTCCATAGGCCCAGCCGGCAAGGCCGGTCACACCGGGCAGCGGCACCAGCGTGCAGGCCACCAGCGCAACCGAATACCACAGGATCTGCCGCCGCGTTTCCATCAGCCCATGCGTCACCGGCAACATCGGCACACCGGCCTTGGAATAATCCGCCTCCATGAACAGCGCCAACGCCCAGAAATGCGGCGGGGTCCAAAGGAAGATGATGCCGAACAGGACCCAAGCCATCAGCGGCGTATCACCGGCAACCGAAGCCCAGCCGACAAGCACGGGAAAGGCGCCAGCGGCGCCGCCGATCACTATATTCTGCGGCGTCCGCCGCTTGAGCCACATCGTGTAGACAACAACATAAAAGCCGATTGACACCGCGAGCCACGCTGCCGCCACCCAGTTGAGCGCCAGCCCCATCGTCGTCACGCTGCCCACCGACAGGATGATCCCGAACGCCAGCGCCTCATCCGCGCCCATTCTGCCCGCCGGGATCGGCCGGTTCGCGGTCCGCTTCATCAGCGCATCAATATCGGCCTCATACCATTGGTTCAGAGCACCGGCCGCCCCTGCCGCCACCGCGACGCAAAGCACAGAGACAAAAGCAAGAAATGGATGCAATGTACCAATAGCCTGATTTTCAGTGGCGGCAACCATCGCGCATGCCGCGGTGAAGATCACCAGCGTCATCACCCGCGGCTTCAACAGCGCAAAATAATCCCGCCAATCGGCAAACGCCGTCTCCGGCGCCATTACAGGCTCGGTAGTAGATGTTTGTTTCATTCGTCCATCCGCAGCGGCAGGGCGATCAGCGCCCTGCCGCTCGCGGCCTCATTTGATGATCGGCAGCGTCTCGAACTGGTGGAAAGGTGGCGGTGAACTCAGCGTCCATTCCAGCGTCGTCGCACCCTCGCCCCAATAATTGTCCTCGGCGCGGCGCTTGCCGGCCAGCGAAACAATAAGGTTGAGGAAGAAGATAAGCATACCCACGCCCATGATTGCATAGCCGGTGGAGGCGATCATGTTCCAATAAGCATACATCTCGGGATAATCCGGGATGCGGCGCGGCATGCCGTCCGCCCCCAGGAAGTGCATCGGGAAGAACATCACGTTCACACCAATGAAGAACACCCAGAAGTGCAGCTTGCCGAGAAACTCATTGTACGGCTTGCCGGTCATTTTACCGAACCAATAGTAGAAGCCGGCAAAGATCGCAAAAACAGCACCCAGCGACAGCACATAGTGGAAATGCGCCACAACATAATAGGTGTCATGAAAATAGGTGTCGACGCCGCCATTGGCGAGGATGACCCCGGTCACGCCACCCACAGTGAACATGAAGATGAACCCGATCGCCCACAGCATCGGCGTCGGGAAGCTCAGCGATCCACCCCACATCGTGGCGATCCACGAGAAAATCTTGATGCCAGTCGGCACCGCGATGATCATCGTGGCGGCGGTGAAATACATCTTGGTGTTCACATCCAGCCCGGCGGTGAACATATGGTGCGCCCAGACGAGGAAGCCGATGAAACCAATCGCCACCATGGCATAGGCCATGCCGAGATAGCCGAAGACCGGCTTCTTGGAGAAGGTCGAGATTATCTGGCTGACCATGCCAAAACCTGGCAGAATGAGGATGTACACCTCGGGATGCCCGAAGAACCAGAACAGATGCTGATACAGGATCGGATCACCACCGCCGTCAGCAGTAAAGAAATGCGTCCCGAAATTACGGTCAGTCAGCAGCATAGTGATGGCGCCAGCCAGAACCGGCAGCGACAGCAGCAGCAGGAAAGCTGTCACCAGAACCGACCACACAAACAGCGGCATCTTGTGCAGCGTCATACCGGGGGCGCGCATGTTTAGGATCGTGGTGATGAAATTGATCGCCCCCAGAATCGAGGACGCCCCGGCTATGTGAAGGCTCAAAATGGCCATGTCCACCGCCGGCCCGGGATGGCCCGCTGTCGAAAGCGGCGGATAGACCGTCCAGCCTGTCCCGGCACCATTGAACCCCGCCGGTCCCTCGACAAACATCGATCCGCACAGCAGCAGGAACGATGGCACGAGAAGCCAGAAGGACACATTGTTCATCCGAGGGAAGGCCATATCCGGCGCCCCGATCATGATCGGCACGAACCAGTTACCAAAGCCGCCGATCATCGCGGGCATCACCGTGAAGAACACCATAATCAGCCCATGACCGGTGATGAAAACATTCCAGAGATGGTAGGAGGCATCAAGATTGCCGTCAGTAAACCAGGTCAGATACTGGATCCCAGGCTGGGCCAGCTCAAGCCGCATCACACCCGAAATCGCCCCGCCGATGGTCCCCGCGATAATCGCGAAGATCAGATAGAGCGTCCCGATATCCTTGTGGTTCGTTGAAAACAGCCAGCGCTGGACAAATCCTAGCTTGTGATCGTCATGCCCGTCATGGGCGCTGTCATGGGCGTTTCCGCCGGCGAGTGCTGATGTGGCCATTCCCGCTTCTCCAATCACGCTGCCGGCGCTGCGGCAGGCGCCGCCTCGGCGACCGTGGGCGCCGCCGGTTCAATTCCATTTTCCTGCTGCCGTGCGGCAATCCAGGCGTCAAATTTGGGCTTGCTCACAACCTCGATGGCAATCGGCATAAAGGCGTGCTTGGTCCCGCAAAGCTCTGAACATTGGCCAAAATAAACGCCTTCGCGCTCAACCTTGAACCACGTTTCGTTGATCCGTCCCGGTACAGCGTCCATCTTCACCCAAAAGCTTGGCATGGCAAAGCTGTGCATGACATCAGTCGCCGTCGTCAGCACCTTCACCGTAGCCCCCACCGGCACGACGACTCGGTTGTCGGTATCAAGCAATTTGGGCGATCCGCGCGTCGCCGCCTCAGCGTCGGTCAGCATCACCGCATCAAAGCTGAAACCGCCCTGATCGGGATATTCATATTCCCAATACCATTGGTGACCCGTCGCCTTGATGGTCATATCAGCCTTGGGCGGATCATATTGGTCAGCCAAAAGTCGGAAGCTCGGCACAGCGATAAATGCCAGCAACAGGACCGGCACCACAGTCCAGACAACTTCGATAGTCGTATTGTGGCTGGTCTTGCTCGCCACCGGGTTGGCTGAGGCGCGATAGCGCCAGATCACCCACGCCAGAAGGATCATCACAAAAACCGTGACCACCGCCATCATCGGATTGAGGATAAGGTTGGTCAGGTCCTGCGCTTGCCGGCCGATCGCGGTCACCGGCGCCTGCAGCTCCCAGCCACCGGTCGGCTGGCCATAGCTTGCCACCGGCGCCACAAATTCTGCCCCTGCAGCCGGGATCGCCGTCGTCGTAACCGTCTCGACGGGGGCAGCCAGGGGCGCGTCGGTCTGCGCGCGCGCAGCTTCCGCCAATGCCGCCGTCAGGAAAGCAGTGATTGAATACGAAAGGCGCGGAATACTGCGCATGTAAGCCCCTTGGAAACGGCGGCCGGGATAAGCCGTCAAGATGGCTGCCTATGCCGCTATGCAGCGCACCGGGCAAGCGGCCTTCTCGTCGCAAGGCGAATTTTTCAGCCTTTTAAATCGGCAAAATCCGCTTTCTGCCGCGCGATCTGGGCCTGCACCGCTTTGGGCACGTCTTCGCCTTGCAGCATCGCAGCGTTCCATAGCGCCACATATTCAAGACCGTCCCCAATCGAATGATCCCGCCCGTAATTCAGCACGCGCTTGATCCCTGTCATCGCCAGCGGTGATTTGCCTGCAATTTCAGCTGCCAGCGCCCGCGCACTCACCAGCGCAGCGCCATGGTCCTCCTCCACCCGACTCAAAAAGCCCCAATGCTTCGCCTCGTCAGTGCCAAACCGCCGCCCGGTATAAGCCAGCTCCCGCACCAGCCCCTGCGGCAGCAGATGCGGCAGCCGCTGCAATGTGCCCACGTCCGCGACAATCGCGATATTCACCTCCTGCACCGTGAAGAAGCAGCCCTCCACACCGATCCGGATGTCACACGCCGTCACAAAGTCCACGCCGCCGCCAATACAGCCGCCCTGTACCACAGCAATCACCGGCACCCGGCAGCGATCAACGACGTTAAATGTCTCCTGCATCTCGAGAATATGCCGCCGAAACGCCTCGCGCGCCCGCCCCGGATCGACGGCCGTATCGTTTGATGTCGCCCCTGCCCAGCCAAGGTCCAGCCCGGCGGTGAAATGTTTGCCGCTCGATGCCACAATCACGGCGCGAATCGATGGCTCGGCGTCAATTGCGTGAAAGACCTCGATCAGCTCAGTCCAGAACGCCTTGTTCATCGTATTGAGTTCGGCCGGCCGACACATCGTCACTTCGGCAATCGGACCATTTACCCGGTATTCCAGCGTGGTCAGTTCCATCGCGACCTCCCATCGACTACACAGCTTCGCATGACGCGCTTCACCATCAACAACTCGCCCGTCGAGTTCAAGCTATCTCCTGATACACCGTTGCTCTGGGCGCTGCGCGATGCAGCAAACATGACCGGCACAAAGTTCGGCTGCGGCGCCGGCCTGTGTGGCGCCTGTACCGTCCATGTCGATGGTATCGCCACCCGCTCTTGCCAGGTCACAATCGCATCTCTCGAAGGCACATTTGTCACCACCATCGAAGGCCTGTCCGATGATCGCGATCACCCGGTCCAGCAAGCCTGGATTGCCGAGCAGGTGCCGCAGTGCGGTTTTTGCCAGTCGGGCATGATCATGGCCGCCGCCGCCCTGCTCAAGGAAAATTCGCAACCTACCGATGATGATATCGACGCCGCCATCACCAACCTCTGCCGCTGCGGCACATATCCGCGTATCCGCCGCGCCATCCATCGCGCCGCAGAGGGCAATCTGCCCAAACCACTGCCCGGTCCCGATGCGACACCGGCCGAAATCGCCCGCGCCGCCCCCAGCCTAAAGCAGCAATAGCGCCCGAAGCTGCAGATAGCCGCCGCCTCAAACCAGCGCGCCAAACAAATCACGGCCAAAACGATCGGGCCCGGAAGGCTCCTCTACAGCGGGCGCTAACGTCGCAAACTCGTCCTTGATTGAGGACAGCCCGCCGCCAGACCCATTGTCGGCAAAGGGATTTCCCGCACATGCATAATGCGCCATCGCCATCGTCGTCAGCATGGCGTTAACCCTGATGCAGCTCGGAAACACACTGGCATCTGCTACGACGACGTTAGCCGCACCGTGCAGCCGACAATCAAGATCAACAACGCTCGTCGCCGGGTCTGATCCGCGAGCATTGCCGCCTTGCGGATGCGAGCTGGACAGTGAAACATCATCCGGCTCCCGCAGATTATCGGCAAAAAACCTGTCGATGTCATCACCCAGATAGAGCGTCTGGCCGCGCGCCAGCCCGGGCCAGACCTCGGTCGCCCCGCCGGCAAAATGCACCCTTGCCAGCGTCGCCAGCCCGCGCCGCAGCAGCACCAGCTCATGGTCGGCGCGCAGCTTCATCTCCAGCTTGCCGCCCGCCAACCGTCCGATCCGATCGACCGGAAACAGCACGCCAGCCGATACGATCTCGCCATAGAGCTGCATCCGCCGCGCATGCTCGCCAAACCAGCCGGGCATCAGCGCCGCCATGCTCATCGGCGGCTGAAAATGCGATTCGATCAGAAAGTCCCCCCGGTCGACATAGGTCGTCATCTGGTCCTCGTCCCACGACCTGACAGCACTTCCCTGCGGCATCCGCCCAACAACAGGACATGCAATATTGAGCGAGATGCCCGTTCCAGCCCCACGAACGCCGGAATCAGACAGTATCCGGCTGCTCGCCAGCGTGCCAGCTGCCACAACAATCCCGGTTTTCGCCCGGATGAAGCGCTTGCGCCCATCGGCCAGTCGCACCTCAACACCTTCCGCCACGCGCGGTTTCTCGGTGCGATGCCGCCAGCGCAGCCGCAAGACCTCAGTGTTAGCAAGGATGCGCCCGCCAGCGCGTGTCACATCGATCAGATGCGCCTGCGCCACCCCGGTGCGCCGGCCATAAGCGCAGCCGGTGTTGCAATAGCCGCAGTGCACACATTCACCCGGCCCGCGCGCTGGCCCGAAATTCTTGTTGAACCACAGCGCCGGTGCCGCCGCATCCGCCGGATTTCCGCTGGCGGCGGCATAGGCCGCCCAAGCACCGAGCATATGCGTGCCGTTGCTGCGCCCGGTTCGTCGGTCCACCGGCTTGATCTGCAACCGCTCTTCGGCCGAGCGATAACCAGCCACAAACCGCGACTGGTCAACCGGCGCCCCTAGCCGTGCCCAGGTTCCCAGCACGTCATTGGCATCGGGATGTGTGCGTTCGCCTTCGTCCACACGCAGGCAGATACCGTTGTTGATCACCGTCGATCCACCAACACATCGGCCCTGAAAAATAATGATGTCATTGTCCCGGCTGGTTTGCAGCGCGCCATCGACATACAGGCTCGATGCCATCCGCCGCTCTTCAATCGACAGGCTGGCCGATGGCCAGTGCCCGCCAGCCTCGATCACCAGCACCCTATGCCCGGCCCGGGTCAATTCTGCCGCCGCCACCGCCCCGCCAGCACCCGAGCCGATGACGATCACATCCGCTTCTTCAGGCACATCTTCTGCCTGCACAAAGTCTTCGTCACGGATCTCGTCGCGCTCGAAAAAGCGCAGCGGTATCTCGCCCGGCCCACGCACCCGCGCTGCCGGCAGCTCGAAGCCAAGCTGCGCCAGCACCGGATTATCGGCGTTCCCCGCTTCACCGCCGTCTTGCCAATGCCCGTAATAGCCGGCGTGGATGACACCGCGAACGCGCGCCAGATCCTGCAGCAGATTGTTATTGCTCCTGACGAGCCGCCGATCAAGGAGCCGCTGCCGCCAGGCCGGCGGCATCAGCAGAAAGAACGGCCCGCCCATGATGAGACACAGCACCACCAAAGACAGCGCAATTTCACGCGACTTAGGCCCATGGATAAAGCTGAATTGCGTCTGGATGTTTGCCACCACCTGAGCCGGCGAGATGACCATGGCGACGCCGTGGAACATGGCGCCCGCCATTGCCTTCAGCATGGCAGCTTCCAGCAGTCCAAACGGTTTCCGCATGCCCCGCCCCCCTAATGCCAGCCGCTCCGCCATGTAAATGCTAGCAGCAGATACTTAACATATCAGCCCCGCGGTTTTCCAGCCGAGAGCGTTCAGCGCGGCAATGCGGCCAACACAGACTGAGCCTCGGCGAGCAGCCGCCGCACAATCTCGCCTGCCGGCAGAATATCATGGATGGCACCACCCCCCTGCCCCGCCGCCATACACTGAAGTGCCGGATTAACATCTTCGATCACACCACCAATCGGACCCAGCAGATTGTGCTGCATCGACCGCATCACCTGCCCTGCAAAAGGCAGCGCCGGCTTGCCCTCCCATTCTTTCGTCGTCTCATTGGCGATGCAACGCAGCGTCTTGCCAGTGAAGGCCCGGCTGATCACTGTATCGGCCTCGCTCATCTTCACGATAGCATCCTTGTAGGGTTGCCCGGCATGCGCCTCGGTGCTGGCAATAAACCGCGTGCCCATCCACACCGCCTGGCACCCCAGCGCCATCGCCGCGACCAGCCCGCGCCCGTCAAAAAGCCCGCCTGCCGCCACAACCGGCACATCGACAGCATCGACCACCTGCGGCCAGAGTGCCACGCTGGCGACTGTGCCGGTATGACCCCCGGCCTCGGTGCCCTGCGCAATCACAACATCGCAGCCCGCTTCCACGGCCTTCACCGCATGGCGCACATTACCGGCCATGCACATCACCACAAGGCCGGCTTGCTTGAGCTGGTCGACAATCCCCACCGGGACCCCAAGCCCGGCAATGAACGCCTTTGCCCCGCCTTCAATGATCACTTCAACGGACGACGTCAGCGACTCCGGCTGAGCCGTCAGCAGATCGACTCCGAAAGGCTTGTCGGTCAAATCGCGGACTTGAGCCATCTGCCGGGCAATCTCCTTTGGGCTCAGCCCAGCCATCCCGAGCGAACCAAAACCCCCGGCTTCACTGACTGCAGCACAGACTTCAGCATAGGAAACGCCCCCCATACCGGCGAGCAAGATCGGATGCTCAACCCCCAACAGATCACAAATCGGTGTTCTAAGACTCATGCCATCCTCTCCCAAAATCTATGAATTCCAGCGTCAATTCCTGGGCTTCCCCTGCCCAAGCCGGCCCAACGGATGGACGCCCGATGTATTGGAAACCCAATTCTCGACCTGCGCCCCAACGAGCGCCCAACGGACTGCCCCGAATAAGCCGATGAAAGGTGTCCCCTCCAGAAGCCGCTGCTCTACCACGGCCAGCTGCCCCGGCCGCTGATCCGCCGGCGCCAGCCGCGCCGCAGCCAGCAGGGCATCAGCCTCATCGTTGCAATGCGGCCCCATTTTGCAGCGGAATCGGTCCAGAAGTGCTGCCGGATCCGCCACGGAAAGGCTTGTCTCATCCACCGCTAGGTCGAAGTCCCCCCGCGCGATGAGCCGGGCGCGCATCGCAGCATCAGCCTCCTGCAGAATGATTTCGACTCCCAAGGCGCGCCAGCCAGCTGCCACACGCTCGGCCACAAGCGCATGCTCCCGGCCCGGCGGCACCAAAAGCCGAAGCCGCATCACAGCACCCCCAGCAGCGGCGGCTGTCCTCGCCTGTTCGGTAGCACTTTGGGTATCAGCCGGGATTGCTACTGCCGGCTCGCCGGCGGCTTCTGGCGTTGCTGGTGGCGCCACGTCGCTTGGAACAGTCGCGACACGAAGATTGGCCGGCAGCAGTCCGCTCTCGGGCTGGATGGCTGCAAGGCCGAAGCTGCGGGCAATCGCTGAACGGTCGATCCGCGCGGCAAGCAATCGGCGTAGCGAGGCATCGGCCAGCGGCCCGCTGATGGTATTGACGCGCCAGCCATAAACCCCGTGCAACTGGTCGATACGCAGCGCCTCGCGTCGTGTCTGGACGCGCGCTTCGCCAAGTCCGGTCAGGCCTGCCCCGACCACAATATCAGAAGCGCCGCGGCGAAACGCGGCAATCGCCGCGCCCGCATCCGGCGTTGTTGTCAGCATGATTTCGTTGGGCCGCGCATTCGGACTTGCCTCTTCACTCTTACGAACGAGGATAATCGGCACCTCGGCCTTTTTGCCCGGCTGGCGCGCATAAGGGGCCAGAGACTTCACGTCGGTGCGATTGACTGAAAGGCCGGGTTCGGCCAGCCAATCGAGCAGTTGTGGCCCAGCAACCTCCAGCCGCAATTCCACAACACGGCTCGTCGGCGCCAGCACGCCAAGTCGATTGCTATTGGCGCCCCGCGCAACATCGCCAGCGCCCACAAGCCCGGCCAGGCGGAACGCGGGTCCGGGCCTGGGCGGCTGCGCTGCGCGGCGAAAGCTCGAGACAACATCGCTCGCCACCAACGGCTTGCCGTCGCTCCATTTCAGAGGTCGGAGCCTCAATATAAGTACCTGTCCATTGTCGACAAAGCGCCATGATGAGGCAAGGTCGCCAACCAGTTGACCCGCTTCATTGCGTTTAATGAGCGTCGCAGTTGTCATCTCATCGGCCAGCTGTGCAGCCAGCCCCGCTTTGCCAGCGCCTTCACCGACCACTGTAACAGACAATATCGTGCCCTGAGGCTGGCTGACTGAGCACCCTGTCAACAGCATAATAAACCAGATTGCCGAACGCTTCATTTCCGGTGGGGCGATTTCGGACGTGGCATGGATATTTCCTCGACTGGTCTTGTGTGCTGCAAAGCATAGCTTGCTTGTGTCCAGCCATAGCGCCGGTCTAAGCCTCCTGCCATGGCCATCGCACCAGACATCGTTTCTCTCATCGGCAATACACCGTTGCTCAGCTTGAAGTGCCCAAGCCGCGAAACTGGTTGCATGATCCTTGGCAAAGCTGAGTTTCTTAATCCCGGCGGCAGTGTCAAGGACCGCGCAGCCCTTGCGATCATCGAAGATGCAGAAGCCACCGGAACGTTGAAGCCGGGCGGCACGATAGTTGAAGGTACGGCCGGCATCACAGGGATCGGACTCACTGTCGTTGCTGCTGCGCGCGGCTACAGGACAATTATCGTCATGCCGGAAACCCAGTCCCGCGAGAAGCAGGATACGCTGCGAGCACTCGGGGCTGAACTGATGCTGGTGCCCGCAGCACCATATGCCAATCCCGGGCATTACGTGCATACCTCGCGCAGAATTGCCGAAGAAACGCCGGGCGCCATATGGGCCAATCAATTCGATAATATCGCCAACCGCCGGGCTCATATTCGTACCACTGCACCCGAGATCTGGGCACAGACGGACGGGCGGGTCACTGGCTTTACATGTGCGGTCGGCACTGGCGGCACGCTAGCCGGCGTTGCATTGGGGCTTCACGAATTGAACCCGAACATAAAGATCGCCCTGACCGATCCTGAAGGAGCAGCACTTTTCAACCATTTCGCCTGTGGTGAGCTCCGTGCCGAAGGATCCAGCGTCGCGGAAGGCATCGGCCAAAGCCGCATCACCGCCAACCTAGAAGGTCTCGCCGTCGACACGCAGTATCGCGTGCCCGACTCCGAAGGCATTGCATGGATGCGGCGCCTTAATGCAGAAGAAGGGCTCTGCCTGGGCCTGTCGTCGGGCATCAATGTCGCTGGCGCCGTAAGACTGGCTCAAGACATGGGCCCAGGGAATATCATCGTCACAATTTTATGCGATTCGGGCCTGCGTTATCTCTCTACCGTCTGGAATCCCGACTGGCTGCTCCAAAAGGGACTCGCTTGAACCGCCTCGACGCCGAGTCGTCGCGCCGCTACTGCGGACTATGTGGTAAAGAGAGAGATCAGCAGCCGTCGTTTCGGCCAACGCTTCCGAATCGGCTTGGCCGGGCTTTCGGTCATATTGCTCTTGATATTGCTGGCATCGACTATGCGCGGCGAGACGCCGAGAGCTTCGAATGCCGCAGAACCTCTTGCGGAGCTTGGTTTAGCGCCGGGCAGGCCCCCATCAAGCCCGGCAAAGCTATGACCTTGGCGGCTAGTTGCAGATCATTTCAACTCACAGAGTTATCCACAATCATGGGCAACGCTTCGCAGTCTGCTAAAAACGTCAACTTTGGTTCATTTTCTCTCCGCAAACTGCAATTATTAAGGTTCTGACCCATCAAATCCCATTGAGGCCCATCTAATCCCATGGTATGTCCAATCCACAGGGTGATTGGGTCTATTGGCAATATGCCGTCGATCCGTTGCCCAAATCTGGGCGGGTCGATTGTCGAACGAATTCTTTCTTGGCTTTGGGCTAAACGCCGTTGACGCAAAGAACCGTCTGTCGATTCCAGCTGAGTATCGTGATGCCTTGACGGCGCGCGGCAGCGACAAATCGCTTTATATCGGGCCAGGGCATGGTGGCGCCGACTGCCTGCTTGCCTACGACAAACGATATGTCTCACAGGCGGCCCGCGAACATACGGAGCGTTTTGGCAGTTCGCCCGAACGAGCGCGCTTTGATGAGGCCGCGTTGCTGTTCGGCGCAGCGGCGCCAGCGAAGATCGATGATGCAGGCCGGATTGTTCTCTCTGCCGCCATGAAATCCCTAGGGGAGATTGGCGGCCACGTCTGGTTTGTCGGCGGCCTCGAGTGGTTCGAGCTTTGGAACCCTTGGCGCTATCTGGCGCGCATCAATCTGGATCCGCGTATAGCGCGGTTGGTGACGGCAGAGATGGTCGCCCGAGGGCTTGACCCGAACCGTGAGCCTGCTTCGTGAGCCCACTTCATGTCCCTGTTTTGCTCCCAGAAACGATGGCTGCGCTTAATCTGTCGCCAGGAGATATTTATGTCGATGCCACGCTGGGCGCCGGTGGATATCTGCGCGAAGCGCGTAAATTTGGCATCGACCATGCCTTTGGCCTTGACCGCGATCCCGCTGCTATTGCGCTGAATGCCGATCTGGCGGCTCTGAGCGACGTCACTTTGCTGCAGCAGGCATTTGCCGACATGGCGGCTGCGTTGGCTGAACATGGAATCACATCTGTAGATGCCATTGCTTTCGACATCGGCGTTTCTTCGATCCAGCTTGATCAGTCCGAACGTGGTTTTTCTTTTCAGTCGGACGGTCCGCTCGATATGCGCATGAGCCAAAGCGGCACCAGTGCGGCAGATTTCATCAATTCCGCAAGCGAATCCGAGATTGCTGATGTGCTTTTCACACTTGGTGACGAGCCGGCGGCGCGCAGAATAGCGAGAGCGATCATCAATGACCGGCCCCTGACCCGGACAGGCGAACTTGCGCGCCTTTGCCGGTCGGTTATCGGTAGCAAGGCCCTGCCGGGACGCGATGCCGCGACGCGAAGCTTTCAGGCCCTGAGAATCCATGTGAACGACGAACTCGGGCAACTGGATTCTGGTCTTGTGGCTGCCGAGCGTCTGCTTCGTCCGGGCGGTCGGCTGGCGGTGGTAAGTTTCCATTCCGCAGAGGATCGCCGCGTAAAAAGCTTCCTGCGCGCCCGTTCAGGAAGCGAGCCCTCCGGGTCGCGCCATTCACCTGGCGCAATCACAAGGCCTGCGCCGAGCTTTTTAAAGCCGGCCAAGGCTGTGCGGCCGGGACTGGCGGAAATTGCAGCCAATCCGCGCGCCCGGTCTGCCACGCTGCGTTCGGCGGTTCGGTCTGCAGCCCCGGCTTGGTGCGGTCGCACGTCTGGATTCCTTTCTGCAGATAAGGCGAGGGTCGCATGAAAGACTATGCTGGAACCCTGCTGATGGTTTCACTGACAACGCTGGTTGGCATCGCCTGCTATGCGACTACGGCGCGGGGCGCGAATGAGCGCGTAATTATCGAAAAAATGCGTCGAGAGATAGTCAGTGACACACGGGCAATCCGCGGCCTGCAAGTCGAGCTGCGGACTCGGGCGCGCTTGCCACAGCTGGAGCGCTGGAACGACCAGGTGTTGAAAATGTCGGCGCCCGCAGCTGGCCAGTTCATGCGCTCACCCGTGCAACTTATCTCCTTGGTAATGCCGCAGAAGCCGATGCGGCCTGAGGCGCCTGTGTTACGCTTTGCCTTGGCGCCAGCCGAGCCAACATCGGAACCAAAAGTGGTCCAAGCGAAATTCGAGCTTGAGGAGCGGCCGGCATCGCTCGTGCGTGCTGCTTATCCAGAAACTTCGGCTGATAGCGCGCTGGGCGAGCCCTGATTCATGGCAACCCGCGCCCTTTCGTCGATCATTGATGCCACCGCAGACGCGGTCGATAAGGGTCTTCTGCCTGGCCAACGCCAGCGAGCACAGCGCCAAGCGCGTCAGCGGATGATGGTTGTGATGCTGCTTTTCATGGCAGTGCCGTTGATCCTCTCCCTACGGCTGTTTGATCTTGGGATTCTGGAAGCGCAACCAATGTCGCGCCGGGCGATTGTCAGCGCAGCGCCGCCGAGAGCCGACATCATCGATCGAAATGGTGTCGAGCTCGCGCGGACATTCGAAGCCTATGCCGTATCCGTGGAGCCGCGAAAGCTTGCATCAGACCCGCGTCAATTGGCGCGTCGGATTGCAGCCATAGTGACCGACAAGTCAGAGGCCAGCATCTATGATGAGCTGATCCACAAGGGCAAATTCCGCTACATTGCCCGTCGCGTTCTCCCGTCTGAAGCGCAAAAAATCAATGATTTGGGTGAGCCCGCAATATATCTTCGTAGAGAAGCAGAGCGGCTCTACCCTAATTTCAATCTGGCAGCCCACCTTATAGGTTATCCCGATGATCAAGGTCATGGGCAAGCGGGGCTGGAAAAACAGTTTGACGCTCGTCTTTCGGACATCTCGACCCGCGACAAGCCGCTAGAACTGGCGATTGACGTACGGGTCCAACAGGCCCTCGAGCATGAGCTCGGGACACTCTACGTCGATCAGAAAGCGCAGGGTGCAGTCGGCATTGTGATGGACGTAGACAGCGGTGAGATTGTGGCGATGACCTCGCTGCCTGACTACAATCCGAACGCGCCTGGCCAGGCAAGTGATGACGGACGCTATAACAAGGCCAGCTTCGCTACCTATGAGCTTGGCAGCACTTTTAAAGCTTTGACGATTGCCAGCGGCATAGACGCCGGAACCATAACATCGATGCAAAAAAGTTATGACGCGACGCGGCCTATCCAGATGGGGCGTTTCAGGATCCGGGATGATCATGCCAAAAACCGTTGGCTGACGGTGCCCGAGATATTTATCCACTCTTCGAATATCGGAACGGCCCGCATAGCAGTAGAAGCCGGCCGAGATGTCCAGCATAGCATGCTGGAAAAACTTGGCTTCTTCAAACCAATCGAAATTGAACTACCCGAGCGCGCTCGTCCGCAATTTCCGTCGTTGGAGCGGTGGGGCGAGCTATCGACCATGACAATTTCTTACGGGCACGGAATTTCTGTCACGCCGATGCATCTTGCCAGTGCCTATGCTACCCTGGTCAACGGCGGTATCTATCGTGCGCCCACGCTTTTGAAGCGGCAGACTGTGCCTGAGGGTACGCGCGTTTTCACGCCCGAGGCGTCGCTGGCGATCAGAAAACTGCTGCGCCTGACTGTGACGAACGGTACCGGCAGGCGTGCGAATGCGCCGGGCTACAGGGTCGGCGGAAAGACTGGAACGGCGGAAAAAATCGCATCAGGCCGCTATGTACGGGGTGCGAATGTTTCGACGTTTGCTGCGATGTTTCCGGCAGATGCGCCGCGTTATGTGGTGATCGCAATGGTCGATGATCCGCGTGGCTCGGTAGAAAGCGCCGGGTTCCGGACTGCGGGAATGGTCGTGGCGCCAGCAATCAGCCGGCTGGTGAGCCGCATCGGCCCGTTGCTCGGGGTCCAGCCGGATTCAACAATAGATTTGGATACTTCGGGCCTCTTGCCCGAAAAAATCGAAGCTAAGGAATAGCGGCGTGCGGCTCGGTGATCTCGTCCAGGGCGGCGGCGAGGCGCGTGTCACTGGCTTTGCGATCGACCACCGCAAGGTCGCGGAAGGTGTCGTGTTTGGAGCCTTTCGCGGTGCCCGGGCAAATGGGGAAAATTTCATTTCGCAGGCCATAAAGGCGGGAGCGGTTGGGATAGTTGCACTGCCGAATGCTATCGTAAGCGGCGCAGTCCATATTGCATCCGATGCGCCACGAGCGGCGTTTGCGGCGTTGGCAGCGAAATATTTCGCGCCCTTTCCTGAAATCACTGTGGCCGTGACAGGCACGAACGGAAAGACATCGACAGTCGAGTTGACGCGGCAATTGTGGAGGCTGGCTGGTGAGCGGTCGGCCAGCATCGGCACATTGGGCGTGACGACCGGACAGGAGCAACTTGGCGCGGCGGAGTCGACCGGTGGTCTAACTACGCCCGATGTGGTGACGTTTCTGGCCACCATGGCTGGCCTCGCTCGCGAAGGAATTACCCACGCTGCCTTCGAGGCATCGTCACATGGCTTGGACCAGAATCGGATCGAAGGACTTCCGGTGTGCGCGGCGGCATTTTCAAATCTGTCGCGCGATCATCTTGATTATCACAGCACGATGGAAGCGTATTTTCAGGCAAAGCTACGACTTTTTACCGAGGTTGTCGCAGAAGATGGCGTCGCCATTGTCTGGGCGGATAATTCCTCTTGGTCGAACCGGGTTATCGATGCGGCTACGAAGCGTGGCCTTAACGTATTGACTGTGGGATCGAGCGGGACTGGCCTGCGGCTGGTGTCCCGTACCGCGACAGCGTTGGGACAGACGCTTGAGATAGAAGTAGGGGGTGAGACTCATCGGGTGATTTTGCCTCTGATTGGCGCTTATCAGGCCGCCAATGCATTGCTGGCAGCGGGACTGGTTATCGTAACTGGGGGTGATACTCGGCAAACACTAGCGGATTTTGCGCGTTTGCAACCTGTTCGGGGGCGGCTGGAGCGGGCGGTCATCACCCGGTCCGGAGCGCCGGTATATGTTGATTATGCGCACACGCCAGACGCGCTTGCGGCTGCGGCGGAAGCCTTGCGGCCTCATGCGCGAGGGCGGCTGATCCTTGTTTTTGGCGCCGGTGGCGACCGGGATTCCGGCAAGAGAGCGCTGATGGGCGAAACTGCCATGCGCGTCGCTGATGTCGTTATTGTCACTGATGACAACCCTCGTTCTGAGAATCCCGCCGCCATCCGCAACCAAATCCTCAGTGCCGCCCCCGGCGCCCAGGACATCGCGGATCGCAGGGGTGCCATCGCCGCCGGCATTGCGAACGCCGGCGGCGATGACGTCATTCTGATTGCCGGTAAAGGCCATGAGCAAGGCCAGATTGTCGGAAATCAAGTGCTGCCTTTCGACGATGTCACGGTCGCACGCGAGATGTCGCAATGATGCCGCTTTGGACTGCTGCCGACATAGCCAGCGCGACCGGTGGAAAAGCGACCGCTGACTTCAGCACATTCGGCGTTACTTTCGACAGTCGTGAAGTGATGGCGGGCGATCTTTTTATCGCCTTGAAAGGCGAGACTGGCGACGGGCACCATTTTATAGATCAGGCCCTGGCTAACGGAGCAGCAGGACTGCTTGTTTCTGAGACGGTGAATGCTCCGCACGTTCGAGTGCCGAACACGGCTGCGGGCCTTGACGCGTTGGCAATTGCGGCGCGTGACCGGGTATCAGTGAAAAGGATCGGGGTCACAGGTTCAGTAGGCAAGACCGGCGTGAAAGAGGCGCTGTCCAAGGCATTGGAGCGCTATGCGCCAAGCGCCGTGCATGCCTCAGTGAAAAGCTACAACAACCATACCGGTGTACCACTGACTATGGCGAGGATGCCCGCCGCAAGCCGCTTTGGTATTTTCGAAATGGGCATGAACCACGCCGGTGAACTGACAGCACTTTCAGCACTCGTCAGACCTCACATAGCCATCGTGACCTGGGTTGCTTCTGCGCACCGAGAGTTCTTCGAGACCGAAGCAGATATTGCGCGCGCCAAGGCAGAAATATTTTCGGGCTTGATGCCGGGTGGAACAGCGATTGTGCCCTATGACAATGAACATCTGGCAATCCTGCAGCAAGGCGCTGCGGAAGCCGGACGTGTGATCAGTTTCGGTATCAAGTCTGGCGCCGATGTCTGGGCTGAAAAGTTCGTGCTGCACCCCGACTGTAGCTGTGTGACGGCGCGAATTGGTGACGAGAAGTTGACATTCAAGATCGGCATGGCGGGCCGTCACTGGGTCAACAATGCGTTGGCGGTGCTAGCCGGCGTTTGGGCCGCCGGCGGAGATCTGGCGTTGGCCGGCCTGGCGCTTGCCGACCTGACCGATTTGCCGGGTCGTGGTGCGCGTCTAAGGGTGCGCGCGGGCGAGGGACAGGCTATTGTTATCGACGAAAGCTACAACGCCAATCCGGCCTCAATGCAAGCATCACTTGCGGTACTGGGCGAGGTTAAGCCGGCAGGCACGGGGCGGCGGCTTGCCGTGCTCGGCGCGATGAAAGAACTCGGTATACTTTCGGAGTCATTTCATGGCGGATTGGCACCATATATTGTGGCGGCGGGCGTCGATGCCATAATAGTTGTGGGTAACGAGATGAAAGCGCTGGCAAGAGCCTTGGGGGCCGGTCTAGACGTACGCTATGTTGCCGATGGTGGCGAAGCTCTTCGGGAGATCGATCTGCTGCTCCGGGCTGATGATGTACTGCTCGTCAAGGGTTCCAACAGCGTCGGTTTGGGCAAGCTGGTGACCGCGCTTGCCAGCCGTCGTTTTGACAGTCCGGAGTATACAGGGTGATAAACGCGCTGGCCGATCTTGCCGGGTTTGAAGGGGTGTTGAACCTCTTTCGTTATATTACGTTCCGTTCAGTGGCCGCGCTTTTCACATCGCTGGCCATCGCATTGCTGATCGGACCGAAGTTCATCAATTTTCTCCGAGCAAAACAGGGCAAGGGCCAGCCAATCCGCGAGGACGGACCGGCTTCGCATCTGCTGACCAAAAAGGGCACTCCGACCATGGGCGGCCTCATGATCCTCATAGCCATGACAGTGTCGACGCTGCTTTGGATGGATACGACCAACGGCTTTGTGTGGGCATGCCTTGCCGTAACTTTGAGCTTCGGTGCGATCGGCTTCATGGACGATTATGACAAGGTAACGAAGCGTAGCCACGACGGGCTTTCGGGGAAGACCCGCCTTCTCCTGGAATTTTTTGTCGCCGGGCTTGCGTGTACGTGGATCGCCAGCCGGACAGGCACCAACCTATACCTGCCTTTCGTCAAGGACATGGCGATACCACTCGGCTTCTTCTACATCGCATTTGCCGCATTTATCGTCACGGGCTTCGGCAATGCCGTCAATTTGACCGATGGTCTTGATGGGCTGGCGACAATGCCAATGATCATTGCTGCGGCAGCATTTGCTATCATTGCCTATCTGATCGGTAACATTCGATTTTCCGATTATCTGGGCGTTCACCACGTCGCCGGCGCGGGAGAGCTGGCGGTGTTTTGTGCAGCGCTTATCGGCGCATGTCTGGGCTTTCTATGGTATAATGCGCCGCCGGCCGCAGTGTTCATGGGCGATACTGGCAGCCTTGCGCTGGGTGGCGCTCTGGGCACGATCGCAGTGGTAACCAACCATGAACTGGTATTGCTGGTGGTCGGTGGCCTGTTCGTTCTCGAAACAGTAAGCGTCATCGTGCAAGTCGCGAGCTTCAAGATGACCGGCAAACGCGTGTTTCGCATGGCGCCGCTTCATCATCACTATGAGCAGAAGGGCTGGGCGGAATCGACTGTCGTGATACGTTTCTGGATTATTTCGATCGTTCTGGCGCTGGCTGGTCTGGCAACATTGAAGCTGCGGTGATCACCAGTCCAGCCTTCCGCGGAAAACGCTATGGCGTATTTGGACTGGCGCGCTCGGGACAAGCAACCGCATCGGCATTGCTGGCATCAGGGGCCGAGGTGCTGGCCTGGGATGATAGCGAGCAGGCAAGGACCAATTATGAGGGGCCACTGACATATCTGCATGAAGCCGATCTGACCGGAATGGCCGGCGTGGTCGTTTCGCCTGGCGTGCCGCACACCGCGCCGATCTTCGCGCGCGCCGCTGAAGCAGAGGTGCCAGTCATCGGCGATATCGAGATCTTCGCACAAGCGCGCGCTGCGCTACCCTCTCACCGCGTCGTCGGCATCACCGGCACGAACGGGAAGTCGACAACGACGGCTTTGATCCATCACATACTGATGTCTTCCGGCATTCAGGCCGCGATGGGCGGCAATATCGGTCTGCCTATCATGGCACAGGAGCCACAACCAGATGGCGGCGTCTATGTTCTTGAACTTTCGAGCTATCAACTTGAAATCTGCTTTACGCTTCATTGTGACGTTGCAGTACTTCTAAACATCACCCCAGATCATCTCGAGCGTCATGGCACTATGGACGCATATGCGGCAGCCAAAGCTCGGATTTTTGCCATGCAAAACGGCGGTACGGCGATCATCGGGCGTGAAGCGGTGCGTTGTTTCGATATGCTTGGCGAGCGGCCCGCAATCTTGATTGAGCAGGTCGTTACAGGTGACCAGGCAGCATGGCCGGCACTGCAAGGACCACATAATTTGCAGAATGCCCGGGCTGCGGTGGCGGCATGTCACGCCTTGGGGCTCGATGACATTTCTATCGATGCCGGCCTTGCCAGCTATTCCGCCCTTCCCCACCGGATGGAGCGGATCGGAACCAAAGGCGGCATTCTGTGGGTGAATGACAGCAAGGCAACAAATCCGGAATCGACTGCGCCAGCCTTGGCAGCATTTCCAAGGACCCACTGGATTGCTGGCGGCAGGGCCAAAGGGGCCGATCTCGACGCTGTCATGCCCTTTCTTGACGATGTCGTTGCGGCCTATCTCATCGGCGAGGCCGCGCCAGTATTTGCACCGTTACTATCGGCCAAGCTGCCTTTGACGATGTCGGGCACATTGGCGCGCGCTGTGTCCGATGCTGCCGCGGCGGCAAAATCAGGGGAAACTGTGCTTTTCTCTCCGGCCTGTGCAAGCTTTGACCAGTTCAAAGATTTCGAACAACGGGGCGATGTGTTCCGGGCTCTTGTGGAGGCGCTGCCATGAATGTGCTTAGCCTGCCCTTTTCACGCGGCGACCGTAGCACGCTCGGCGAGTGGTTCCGAACGATCGACAAAGTGCTGCTCATGCTAGTTTTCGCGTTGATCGGATGCGGAATTATAGCTGTGGCGGCTGCATCGCCTGCGGCGGCGCAGCGGCTGTCCGGTGCTAATTTTACCTATGAAAGCATGTATTTTCTGAAACGGCAGGTGCTCTGGGTGCTAGCGGGCCTCCCTTTGCTGATCGGCGTTTCGATGCTCCCAATAACGCTGGCACGACGCCTGGCGGTGCTGGGCTGCGGTGTTTTCGGGCTCATGCTCGTGTTGGTTTTGTTCAGCGGGTCAGGCGAAGGTGCCAATGGCGCGATGAGGTGGCTGGCGCTGGGTGGTTTCAAAATTCAGCCCTCCGAGTTCCTGAAGCCAATGTTCATTGTGATGACGGCATGGCTGCTTTCGCTTCGGTTCGAAGACCCGTCCCTGCCAGTCATGCAGCTCAGTTTCGCGATCCTTTCAGTGTTCGCAGGGCTGCTCCTGTTGCAACCTGATCTCGGACAGACAGTTCTGATGTCTGCGATTTGGCTCATGCAAGCGGTTCTGGCTGGAATGCCGCTTATGATTGTAGGGATCATTGTTCTTGTCGGCGTGATTGGCATAGGTGTTGCTTATCTGTCCCTGAGCCACGTCGCTGAACGCATTGACAAGTTTGTGACCGGCGACGGTGATACCTACCAGATCGATAAAGCGCTGGACTGCTTCCGGGCAGGCGGACTTTTTGGCGTCGGGCCAGGTGAAGGCGTAGTAAAGTTTCGGCTTCCGGAACCGCAGACCGACTATATTTTCTCGGTGATCGGCGAGGAGTTCGGCATTGTTGCATGTCTGTTTATTGCCATTCTCTACGTTGCGATCGTGGTGCGTGTTTTTCTCACCCTCCTCGATGAAGAGGATCCATTTGTAATGCTGGCGGCAGCTGGATTAGTGGCGCAGTTCGGGTTGCAGGCAACGATAAATATGGCGGTTAATCTCAAGCTGGTGCCATCAAAAGGCATGACGCTTCCGTTCATCAGCCACGGTGGTTCGTCGTTCCTTGCCCTGTGCCTTGGCATGGGCCTGCTCATGGCGCTGACTCGACGGAACCCGTTCCTGAAGGCCTCTCCTTATGCTGAACGCTGGCGGGGAACATGAGCGGTCCGGTTGTTTTGGCCGCTGGCGGTACGGGTGGACATATGGTGCCTGCGCATGTGCTGGCAGGCGAATTGCTTGCAAGGGGACATGATGTTCATCTGGTCACAGATGCCAGAGGACTGCGCTTTCCCGGGCTGTTCGAAGGTGTTCCGCGTACCGTTGTCGAGAGCGGCTCAGTGGCACGTTCAGGGTTGATGAGCCTGCCAGCTGTTACATTTTCAGTGCTTAAGGGCCTGGCAGCGGCACGAGAATTGTTCAAGGATTTACGACCGAAAGCAGTAGTGGGATTTGGGGGATATCCTGCCCTGCCTGGCTTGCTGGCTGCAGTATCAATGCGGCTGCCCAGCGTTATACATGAGCAGAATGCCGTTCTGGGAAGGGTAAACCGACTGCTGGCGCCCCATGTTCTGGCAATTGCCACCAGCTATCCGCAGGTGCGCCGTCTCGAACGTCGCTGGACTGGCAAAGCTGTCCTGACCGGAAATCCCGTCCGCAGTTCGGTTGTAGTAGCGCGCGAAGTCCTGTTTGACGCCGACGCGCTGCGACTAAGGTTGCTGGTGACAGGGGGCAGCCAGGGTGCGACGGTGATGAACTCGGTTGTGCCGGCGGCGGTCGCGCTGCTGCCCAAAGTGATGCGGACTCGTATCGACGTTGTGCATCAGGGGCGCGCCGAGGATGCCGCAGCGGTACGGGAGGCCTATCAAGCGGCCGGCGTTTCAGCAGTTGTCGCCGCCTATTTTGAGGATTTGCCGGCAGAAATCGCAAGGGCGCATGTTGTTGTAGCGCGTTCAGGTGCCTCGACTGTTGCTGAACTGACCGTAGCGGGTCGCCCTGCGGTGCTGGTGCCCCTGCCGAGCGCGGCCGATGATCATCAGACAGACAACGCCAAGGCAATGGCGTTGCGCGGCGGTGCCATAATGGTTCCACAGAGCGAGTTTACGCCACAGCGTCTTGTAGAGGTGCTGACAGCCTGGTTCAGCGATCCGACGGCGCTTTCAGCAGCTGCCACTGCTGCGCGTGGACTCGGTCGACCTGATGCCTCGGAGCGGCTAGCTGATCTTGTCTTGGGAACTGCACAATGATTGCCGAAGCGTTGCGCCCTGGATTTCGAACAGACATCGGGACGATTCATTTTGTCGGGATCGGCGGGATCGGCATGTCAGGAATTGCTGAGGTGATGGCTAACCTGGGCTTCACCGTTCAGGGCTCTGATACATCCGAAAGCTATGTCGTGCAGGGGTTACGGTCCAAGGGTATTGAGGTGTTCATAGGGCAAAATGCTGAGAATGTTATCAACGCTTCGGTGCTGGTGATTTCGACGGCGATCAAGCGTGACAACCCCGAAGTCGTGGCAGCCGCAGCGCGGCGGGTACCGATTGTTAGGCGGGCCGAGATGCTGGCTGAACTTATGCGTCTCAAAAGTTGCGTGGCGGTGGCAGGGACACACGGAAAAACAACTACGACTTCGATGGTTGCAGCCCTGCTTGATGCTGGCGGGCTGGACCCAACGGTTATCAACGGCGGGATCATCAACACCTATGGCTCGAACGCCCGCTTGGGCGCCGGCGAATGGATGGTTGTGGAAGCCGATGAGAGCGACGGTTCTTTTCTGAGGCTGGGGGGCACCTTCGGAATCGTCACGAACATCGATCCTGAACACCTCGACCATTGGGGAGACTTTGAAAAGGTTCGCGAGGGGTTCAGGCAGTTCGTTAACCAGGTGCCGTTCTACGGCGCCGGAATTCTATGCATCGACCATCCTGAAGTTCAGGCTTTGCTGCCTAGGGTTAGTGACCGTCGGATTATCACCTATGGCTTCTCGGCGCCGGCGGACGTGCGCGGCGAGGATGTCACGCCAGTCCCGGGTGGAAATCGCTTCACAGTTGTTGTGAGGCTTCGCGATAGCGATCGGCGTATCGAAGATTTGATGTTGCCGATGCCGGGGCGGCATAATGTGCTTAACGCGTTGGCGGCAGTGGCTGTAGCGGTGGAGCTGGGTCTTGATGATACCGCAATCCGAAAAGGTTTTGCCCGCTTCGGCGGGGTTAAACGAAGATTCACCAAGGTTGGCAACGTCGATGGGCTCACTGTAATCGACGATTATGGCCATCATCCGGTCGAGATTAAAGCCGTCCTGGCAGCGGCGCGTGAAGGCGTGCAGGGACGGGTGATCGCTGTCATCCAGCCGCATCGATTTACGCGACTCCGCGATTTGATGCCGGAGTTTCAGGCGGCTTTCAATGATGCCGATCTCGTATTCGTGACACCTGTCTATGCGGCCGGTGAAGCGCCAATCGCGGGCATTGACGCTGACGCACTGGTCGCAGGCCTGCGTGGCGCTGGCCATCGCGGAGCAGGTGTTGTGGCAGATACTGACGATCTGGCAATCAAGCTGGCCACTATTGGACAGCCAGGGGACATGGTGGTCTGCCTCGGTGCTGGCGACATCACGAAATGGGCCGCAGGGCTGGCTGACGCGATCAAAACAAGGCGCGAAGCTACGTGATGACCACGGCGCTCCCAATCGTGCGCGGCAGTTTGACTGCGAATGCTGCTTTGGCGCCGCTTGTCTGGTTCAAGGCCGGTGGCAAAGCGCAATGGCTTTTCGAGCCGAAGGACGTTGCTGACCTTCGGCAATTTCTGCAGGCTATCTATCCGGAGTATCCGGTCATGCCGCTAGGATTGGGCTCCAACCTGATCGTTCGCGATGGTGGCGTACCGGGGGTTGTTGTCCGGCTTGGCAAGGCTTTTTCAAAAGTGACGCTCGAAGCATCGTTGCAGCTGCGCTGCGGCGGCGGCGCGTCGGGCATCATGGTTGCCAGCACTGCGCGCGACGCAGGGATAGCTGGCCTTGAATTCCTGCGCGGGATTCCCGGCACAGTAGGCGGTTTCGTGCGGATGAACGGAGGGGCCTATGGCGCCGAGGTTGCAGACATTCTCATCGATTGCGACGTCATTCTGCCTTCAGGGGAACTGGTCACGCTGCTGGCCGACGAACTTCATTATAGCTACCGGCATTCCGGGCTACAGGAAGGTGCCATCGTCGTTGCGGCTCGCTTCAGGGGAAGAGCCGGCGCGCCAGCCACTATTGCTGCCGAAATGGATCGCATAGGGGCGGCGCGGGAAGCCAGCCAGCCGTTGCGATCGAGAACCGGAGGATCGACTTTCAAGAATCCTGAAGGCCATAAGGCGTGGGCGCTGATTGATGCCGCCGGTTGCCGCGGGCTGATGCGCGGCGGCGCCCAAGTCAGTGAAAAGCACACCAATTTTCTGATCAACACCGGCGACGCAACTGCGGCAGATATCGAAGCTCTTGGCGAGGATGTAAGAACGCGCGTCAAGTCCAATTCCGGCGTGACGCTGGAGTGGGAAATTGCGCGGGTTGGGGTGATGCCATGAGGGTAGCAGTACTTCTGGGCGGATGGTCGGCAGAGAGAGCCGTATCTCTGATGTCCGGCGCCGGGGTCGCGGCAGCGTGCCGAACTCTGGGCCATGATGTAACTGAAATTGATCTTGGCGCCACCTCTGAAGCTGGACAAGATGTATCTCAGCGGCTCGCCGCAGCAGCGCCCGACGTTGTGTTCAACGCCCTTCACGGCACGCCCGGCGAAGACGGAACTGTGCAAGGCATGCTCGACCTGCTCGGCCTGCCGTACACGCATAGCGGGTGCACGGCATCGGCGATCGCCATCGACAAAGAACTGACGAAAGCGATCTTGGTGCCTGCTGGCATCCGGATGCCGAAAGGTCAGATGGTTACGCGCGAGAGCCTGTTCAGGGGTGATCCGCTGCCGCGGCCTTACGTATTGAAGCCAGTGAATGAAGGCTCTTCAGTTGGCGTCGCGATCATCACGGAGAACTCTAATCACGGCAACCCCATTGCTCCCGACGCAGCCGGTCCTTGGCAGGAGTTTGGAGAGTTACTCGCAGAACCTTTCATTGCAGGCCATGAATTGACGGTGGCAGTCATAGACGACGTGGCTGGGCCGCGGGCGCTGGCGGTGACAGAACTCAAGACGACCACTGGCTTTTATGACTATCAGGCAAAATATACAGATGGACTGACGCTGCACATTTGCCCGGCCGAATTGCCAGCAGATATCGAGGCCGCTGCGCAGGCGATGGCAGAAAAGGCTCATACCGCCCTTCGATGCCGGGGTACTAGCCGCGCCGACTTCCGCTGGAATTTCAGTCAGGGTCTGGAGGGTCTTTATCTGTTGGAGGTCAATACACAGCCGGGGATGACACCGCTCAGCCTTGTTCCGGAGCAGGCGCGCTATCGCGGCATTTCGTACGAGGCGTTAGTACAGCGCCTGCTCGATTCAGCTTTGGCGGGACACGGTTAATGGTGGCAGTAAAGGTCAAGCGCGGCGCCAAGCCTAAGTCAGCAGCAAAGGTGATCCGGCGCCCGGCTTTGCCTAGCCTTTCGTCTGCCCAACGGCGTGGTCTGATCCTCGGCGCGTCTGCTCTGGCCGTCGCCGGGCTGGTCATTGCGGGCTGGGTCCTAGACTGGCCAGAGCAAGCTCGGCAAGCAGTCGCGCTAAACTCCGCAGCTGCAGGATTTGAGATTCGTCATGTCGAGGTGCTTGGCGTTCGCGAGGTGCCGCGATTGAAGGTCTATGAGGCTGTACTCGCCGGACCGAGCAATCCTATGCTGGCAACCGATCTTGGCGCTATCCGTGAGCGGCTTCGCGCACAGCCTTGGGTGGCAGACGCCAGCGTTAGCCGCCGCTTACCGGATACTGTAATCGTTCGCGTGAGCGAACGAAAACCCGTTGCACTTTGGCAATACCATGGCCGGTTCCGGCTGGTTGACATCACAGGGCGGGTTCTCGCCGCCAGGCAGCTCGAACGTTTCGCCAGCCTGCCTCTAGTGGTGGGCGCCGATGCCAATTTGCATGTCGGAGAAATGTTGCAATTCGCGTCTGCGGCCCCCGGGTTGGCGGAGCAGTTGGAGGCCGGCGTTCTGGTGGGCGGCAGGCGTTGGAACCTAAGGCTCAAAACAGGCGAAACTCTTGCGCTGCCCGATACCCCTGATAGCGCTCGAAAGGCGCTCCTGCGCTTTGCCAAGCTTGAAGCCGATTTGCCGGCTGGACAAAAGCTGTTGGGCGGTCGTTTCGAGCGGTTTGACCTGCGTGTCCCCGGACAAATGACAGTAGGTGGACCAGAAGTACAAAAGGCGCTTGAAGGCGCTGCCAAGGCGGCCAGAGCTGAAAAGCAGGCGACGATCTGATGGCAAAACTTCCTATTGGACCACAGCGCAGCAACGACCGTACGATCGCGGTGCTCGACATCGGCACGTCTAAGGTCGCAGCCCTGATCGCGCGCATCGGTGCTGATGGCGTACCTGTCGTAATTGGCACCGGTCAAAAACCTTGTTCAGGCTTGAAACATGGTTTGGTGACAAGTTTTGAACGCACCGAAGCCGCAGTTCGCGGGGCTATGGATCAGGCCGAGAGGGCCGCCGGGGTGCAGGTCGAATATGTTTATGCCTCGATCTCTGCAGGCAATTTGATTTCCAGCGTGGTCAGTGCCGAAATTGACATCGCCGGGGCAAGCATAACCCCTGCTGACATGGAGACGCTGAGAATGTCTGGCCGGGAGCGCATCCAGCCAGGCAACCGCACTGTCGTCCACGCACAGCCAGCGCTTTATGCGCTCGATGGAAATGCCGCAGTAGAGGCTCCGGTTGGCTTCCATGCCGACCGACTGGCGATGGACGTGCATGTCGTGACCGCCGACACGCCGCCACTCAAAAATCTCGACCGGGCCATCAAGAATGCGCATCTTGGGCTGCGAACGCTGGTGGCGGCACCGCTGGCGGCCAGTCTTTCGACGCTGGACAGGGAGGAGCGCGATCTTGGCGTAGCATTGGTTGAAATTGGTGCCGGGGTGACGACGGTCGCCATCCACAGCCGCGGTATTTTGGTCGGCGTTGCAACGATCCCGATGGGCGCTAGCGACATAACAGCCGACATTGCATCGACATTCGCTACCCGTCTGGTCGATGCCGAAAGGATCAAGGTCCTTGAAGGCTCGGCAATTTCAGTTTCCAAGGACCATAGCGAGATCGTCGAACTACCGCCGATCAACGATGAGGGCTTAGGCGAGCCAGTTCGGATTCCGCGAGCGCAGCTCATAGCGGTAATCCGTCAGCGGCTCGATTCGATATTTACACTCGTTGAAGAAAAATTCGGGGAGCTTGGTTTCACTGGTCCTCGCGCCCGGCAGGTAGTTTTGACAGGCGGCGGGGCGGACCTTCGGGCCATTAGCGAGCTTGCTCAGGGCGTATTGGGTCGAAACGTTCGAATCGGCCGCCCGGGAGGTCTGACCGGCCTGCCACCAGCACAATCCGGACCAAGCTACGCAACGCTTGCGGGGTTGGTGCTTTTCGCGTCTGCCGAGGAACCTGACATTTGGCACAACCCACCTGTTAATCGGGACGGTCCGGCGCGAACGGGGCTCTTTTCGGCTTGGGACAGGCTCCGACAAAATTTCTGAGATTCACATAGGCAAATAATAGATATAGTATGGCTGCATCGAGGGGAGACACGAAATGCTGGAATTTGAACGAACAGAGCTCACCGAACTGAAACCCAGAATCACCGTTGTTGGTGTGGGAGGTGCAGGCTGCAATGCAGTCGCCAACATGATCGCTGCCCAGCTTCAGGGTGTTGACTTCATCGTTGCCAATACCGACGCTCAATGCCTTGCGGCCAGCAAGGCCGAAACACGCATTCAGCTTGGCATGAAAATCACGCAAGGGCTCGGGGCGGGGGCGCGCCCCGAGATCGGTCGTGCTGCGGCAGAAGAGACGCTCGACCAGCTCGAAACCAGCATTGAAGGCGCCCACATGTGTTTTATCGCCGCCGGCATGGGAGGTGGCACAGGCACGGGAGCTGCTCCAGTGGTGGCTCGAGCAGCACGAGAAAAAGGAATTCTTACCGTCGGCGTTGTGACAAAACCTTTTACCTTCGAAGGCTCCAAGCGGATGCGCGCTGCTGAGGAAGGCATCGCCGAACTTCAGAAGGTTGTCGACACGCTGATCGTCATACCCAACCAGAATTTGTTCCTCATCGCCAATCAGTCGACGAGCCTCGTCGATGCCTTTGCGATGGCCGACCAGGTGCTGCACCAAGGTGTCCGCGGGATCACGGATCTGATGATACTTCCTGGCCTGATTAATCTTGATTTTGCCGATATTCGTACAGTGATGAGCGAAATGGGCAAGGCTATGATGGGAACCGGCGAGGCGAGCGGCGAAGGTCGCGCGCTGGCCGCAGCGGAAAAGGCGATTGCCAACCCACTACTCGACGAAGTGTCGATGCGCGGCGCCAAGGGCGTTATTATCAACATTACAGGCGGCAATGATCTGACGCTCATGGAGGTTGACGAGGCAGCTACGTACATCCGCGACCTGGTTGATCCTGATGCCAATATCATTGTGGGGAGCGCGCTCAACCGTGACCTTGAAGGCATGATGCGCGTTTCAGTGGTGGCAACCGGGATTGACGCAGCTTCAAGGCCAGAGCCGGTGCGCGTCGCTACCCGGCATAAGCCAGAGCCGATCGCCGTGGCACAGCCAAACATATTCGCCACAGCACCAGGCATCAAGACGGGCACGAGCCAAGTCATAACTGAACCAACATCGGCACCCGAACCCGTTGCTGCCGCGCCGGCAGTGGCACAGGAAACTCTGCCAGTCGTCGGCATGTCGGATTTGGATGATGACGAGATTGATCTCGGTTCTGCTGCTGAACGGATGGACGAAGAGCCGAGTGTTGCAATCGACACTTTCCGCTTCACACCAGTCAAGATACCTGCTGTTGGCGAAACGGCAAACACGATGCCAGAGTCGGCAACCGAGCCACCGACCGCGGAACCGGTGGCAGAAGAGCGCGTTCCAACACTTTTCGAAAAGATGCTCGGCTTGTCGCAAGGACATCGCTCCAAGCCCTCACCTGCAGCCCCAGTCAGTCTTGCACCAGAGCCAGAAACCAAAGAGCCAGACGTCGATATTCCGCCCTTCTTCAAGCGGCAGGTAAACAACTAGGCCGTAGACTCAAAGCGCGGAGCCACAGTCGGATTGACGCGAGCCGGATCATGGCGAGGAAGTTGTCGACGAGCTTGTCATAGCCGATGACGATGCGACGGAAGTGCTTGAGCTTGCTGAAGAAGCGTTCGACCTTATTGCGCTCGCGGTAGAGTGTCTTCGAGGAGCAGGAGCGCCACTTTCGGTTGGACTTTTGGCAAGGATGTTTGGCACCGCCCCCTTTGCTTCGATCAGGTGGAGGATGGCGTTGCCGTCGTAGGCCTTGTCGCCGTGCACAATGGTGCGCGGTGCAAGCCGGTCGAGCAGTGTCAGCGCAGCGGGCGCGTCATGCGCTTGACCCGCCGTCAAGCTGAGCCGGACCGGGAGACCTTGCCGGTCTACGACCGCGTGAATTTTGGTCGTGAGCCCGCCTCGGGAGCGACCGAGACAGTGATGTCGACCCCCCTTTTTGCCGTCGCAGCCCGTTGGTGCGCCCGGATGGAAGTGCTGTCGATCATCTGAATGTCGCCGTTATAAGCCGCTGTGATCGCGTCCATCAG
>JBBRCT010000022.1:0-35474 GCA_038204585.1 Sphingomonadales bacterium | reverse complement strand
ACACACCGCATGTGCCCGAGAGCAGCGTCATGTCTTTGAACGATGCTGCAATCCTTTGGAAGAAAGATCGCGGCAGTGCCGAGTAAGTCTACCGTCCTCCCCGGTAAGCGGCTTTTGCCGCACTGCATTCACCGTGAGTGGCCAACCCTTTTACTACACCTATGACAACCTTGATCGGGTAACCCGGATCACCAATGGTGCCGGCGTTGATCTGGCGGGCTTTACCTATGATAACCACGGCCGCCGCACAGCCATAACACGCGGTGCCTCGCCTGCCACCACAAGCTACACCTATGATGCCGCCAGCCGCCTCGCCAGCCTGTCCCACAACCTCGACGGTGCCGGCACGGCCAATGACCTGACCCAGAGCTTCAGCTATAACCCGGCCGGTCAGATCACCACACAGACCCAGTCGAACAACAGCTATGCCTTCACCAACCGGGTCAACGTCACCCGCAGCTATGCCACCAACGCGCTCAACCAATATACCAGTGCAGGCTCGGCCAGTTTCACCTATGATGGCAATGGCAACCTCACGGATGGAAGCGTGACCTATAGCTATGACAGCGAGAACCGGCTGACCGCCGCCAGCGGCGCTAAGACCGCGTCGCTGCTCTATGATCCGCTCGGGCGGCTGGTGCGCATCCATGACGGCAACACGGCGAACGCCCGCTGGTTCGTGTATGACGGCAGCGCGCTGGTCGCCGAGTTCGATGGCAGCGGCGCCCAGACCCGGCGCTATCTCCACGGGTCCGGCATCGACGAGCCGCTGGCCTGGTTCGAGGGCGGGGTGCCGTCGGTTGCCAACCGGCACGATCTGTTCGCCAATGCGCAAGGCTCGGTCATTGCGGCGGCCAGCGCCACCGGCGCCACCGAGGCGATCAACCGCTACGACGAATATGGCATCCCCGCGCCCGGCAACACCGGCCGGTTCCAGTATACCGGCCAGACCTGGCTCCCCGAACTCGGGGTCTATCACTACAAGGCCCGCGCCTATTCCCCCACGCTCGGACGGTTCCTGCAGACCGACCCCATTGGGTATGGGGACGGGATGAACATGTATGCTTACGTAGGTGGAGATCCTGTTAACCGGGTTGATCCGAGTGGGATGCAGAGTGCAGTAAACAACGATTTGATCCCTGAATCGGAGATGTTAACCGCTACAGCCTCGCGCTTTCCAATCCCCTCTTTCGTAGATTGGGCTCAAGAACTCTCTGCTTCGTTTCAGATCGGCATCTTCCCGCTGGATATGACATATGCTTATGAAGCTGAGCTGGTTGTTACTGCGAGCGTGTCGCAAGATGACCCGGCTAACCTACCAAGTATAGATGATATTGTTGTCAATGCGCGCAAGTCGCATTCGCTCTCTGGCGTTAGAATTGATTTTAATTTGCCATGTTGCTTTGAGCAGGGCTGGGCTGGTTACTCCGCAACTGATATTGTGTACCTAGGCATTGCAGGTCAGCCAGAACGCGGCGGAAGGCCGCTTAGAGATGTAGTGACTTATCCAGCTCGCTTTGTACTCCCACGACCAAATCCATTATTCTTTGTTCATTCACACCCGAATTGGGCGTTACGCACCCCCGGTTAGGGAGACTTTGGGCACTCGATACCAATTTACATAATTCATAGCACAGGAGTGAGAGTAGTAAACGGCAATACGGTCACAAGGCTACCATAGGCGGGAGAAGTTATCGTGGGTCGGAATATTAAATTTTCTCTGGCAATTTTTGCATCTGTAATCCACAGTTCGGTAAGTGCAAGTTCAATAGAGCCGCCATATAACATAATTAGAGCGAAGGCCGGAGAAATAGTGCGCCTTGAGGGAATCTTGGATTATAGGGGAGAAATTATTTTTTACACTTCCAATGAGGCAAAAATGCTACGCCTTGTGTTTCCCTATTGTGTATCTGGTATATCAGAAATTGACATACGACAGATTGAAAATTTTAAAGGGCATAAAGTAATAATAGAAGCTGAGGTTTTAGACGTGAAGCCGGACAGTCAATCTAATGGCCTATCGCCAAGGTCTTTGGTGGAAGGGATTCCAATAAATAACTGGTGTCTTGGTGACGTAGCATTTAGATTTATACTTGTAGAACGAAGGAATTAGATTATATTTTTGGTGAAATTATACTGATCTTCCATCCCATGCCCGCTTATGACTGGCGACCTGACCCAGAGCTTCAGCTACAACCCTGCCGGTCAGATCGCCACACGGGCGCTGTCGAACGACGGCTATGCCTTCACCAACCGGGTCAACGTCAACCGCACTTATGCCACCAACGGCCTCAACCAATATACCAGTTTAGGGCCGGCCAGTTTCACCTATGATGCGGATGGCAATCTAACCTCGGACGGCAGTGTGACCTACAGCTATGACGCCGAGAACCGGCTGACCGCCGCCAGCGGGGCGAAGACCGCGTCGCTGCTCTATGATCCGCTCGGGCGGCTGGTGCGCATTCATGACGGCAACACCGCCAATGCCCGCTGGTTTGTGTATGACGGTAGCGCGCTGGTCGCCGAGTTCGATGGCAGCGGCGCCCAGACCCGGCGCTATCTCCACGGGCCCGGCGTCGACGAGCCGCTGGCCTGGTTCGAGGGTGCGGCCCCGGTTGCGGCCAACCGCCATGATCTGTTCGCCAATGCGCAAGGCTCGGTCATTGCGGCGGCCATCAACAGTTCGGCAAAGGCGTAAGGCACAGCAGCGAGGAGCAAAGCGGCCGCCCCCAAAGCAGCCGCCAACCGGCCAGACCATTTTCTCAATTGCATGCGATAGCTTCCCGTCGCAAGTTTACCGAGCATCGTGAATGGTGTCGAGGTTTCAGGCTAACAGACTGCAGGGGCACGCCATATGTCAAGATCGCCCAGCATAGTGGTCCGGCAATCCACGCGCTTCCGAATAGTCCGCGCTTCGGGTAATCCACACAGGGGGAACAGCATTTGTGCGGATTTCCCTACACCCTAGCCGCACGTAATTTCCATAAAGCTAGACAAATCAATATTTAAAGTCAGTCCGAATATTGTCTTGCCGATTCAAAAATTACCCATCAGACATGCTCCGAAAAATACGGTCGAGGCTGACCGAATGGGGTTAAGGAACAAGACAATCGCCATCGGCACATCATTCCAGCCTGCGCCGGCTGTCCGAAAACCGCTTTATGCGCAACTTTACGTCCAGGTGCTCGCAGCGATTGTCGCGGGCGGCCTGATCGGCCATTTCAGCCCGGAAACCGGCGTTGCCCTGAAGCCGCTCGGCGATGCTTTCATCAAGCTAGTCAAAATGATCATCGCGCCGGTGATCTTCCTCACCATCGTCACCGGCATTGCCGGGATGCGTGATCTCGGCAGCGTCGGCCGGGTGGCGGGCAAGGCCTTCGCCTATTTCCTGTTCTTCTCCACCATCGCCCTGATAATCGGGCTGATCGTCGCCAATGTCGTCCAGCCCGGCCAGGGCATGAACATCGATCCCGCCACACTCGATACCGGCGCTGTCGATGATTATGCCCGAAAGGCCAAGGACCAGACCATCACCAGTTTCCTCATGGCGATTATTCCGGACACTGTGGCCGGTGCTTTCGTCGATGGCAATCTGCTGCAAGTGCTGTTTTTCGCCATCAGCTTCGGCATCGCTTTGGCGATGGTCGGTTCGCGCGCCCAGCCACTTATCCGCCTGCTCGAATCGGTAGGTGCTGGCTTTTTCAAGCTGGTCGCCATCTTCATGCGCGCCGCACCCATCGGCGCATTCGGGGCGTTCGCCTTCACCATCGGCAAATATGGCATTGGCTCGATTGCCAATCTCGCAGCGCTGGTCGCAACTTTCTACGTCACCTCGCTGCTCTTCGTGCTCGTCGTGCTCGGACTTGTAGCGCGGGCTGCCGGCTTTTCGATCATTACCCTCATCCGCTATCTCAAGGCCGAGCTTCTGCTCGTGCTCGGCACCAGCTCGTCCGAATCCGCCCTGCCCAGCCTGATGGAAAAGATGGAGCGCGCCGGCTGTCCCAAGCCCATCGTCGGGCTCGTTGTCCCTACTGGCTACAGCTTCAATCTCGATGGCACCAACATCTACATGACTCTCGCCGCCCTGTTCATCGCGCAAGCCACCAACACCGAGCTGAGCCTAGGTGAGCAGCTGCTGCTGCTCGGCGTGGCGATGCTCAGCTCCAAGGGTGCGGCCGGCGTCACCGGGGCCGGCTTCATCACCCTCGCCGCCACCCTGTCGATCGTACCGAGCGTTCCCATCGCCGGCATGGCGCTCATTCTGGGCATTGATCGCTTCATGTCCGAATGCCGGGCGCTGACCAATTTCATTGGCAATGCGGTGGCCACCATCGTCGTTTCGCGCTGGGAAGGGGCTATCGATGAGACCCGCTTCACCGCGGTCTTCAGGGACCATGAGTTCGGACAGCAGATCGCCATTCCGGGGCCTGAAGCAGACAGCGATTGAGCTTGCATACCAGTAATTGCGCCCAGCCTTTTGCAGTCTCGACCGGAATCGGACTATCAACAGCTATCCGCCGTCCCGGCACCCACAACAGAAGATCTTGCCATCGTGAAAACACAAACCACGGCCCGGCTGAGCCTGCGCGCCGCGCGCCCGTCCGACGCCGAAGCCATATTGAATCTCGCTGATCGCTCCTACACCGATATCGGCGGCTATACGCTGGGCATCATCCAGGGCCAGCTTTCGACGTTTCTGGAAGGCAAGATCGTCGCCGAATATGACGGTTTGATCGTGGGCTATTGCGCCACCTTCATGATCGATGAAAAAACCGCCTTCGCGCCGCACACCTGGACCGAGATCACTGGCGGCGGCTATGGCTCGCGCCACGATCCGCTCGGCACATGGCTTTACGGGATGGATGTCTGCGTCGATCCCAAGTTTCGCCGCCTGCGGATCGGTCAGCGTCTCTATGATGCCCGCCGCCGTCTGTGCGAGCAGCTTGAGCTCAAGGGCATTGTCTTTGGTGGCCGGCTCCCGGGCTATGCCAAACGCCGCAAGGAATTTGCAAGCCCGAGCGAGTATCTCGATGCTGTGCAGGCGCGCCGGGTGCGCGATCAGGTGGCCTCGTTCCAGCTTCGGCTCGGCTTCGAGCCGATGGGCATCCTCGAAAATTACCTCGGCTCCGACAAGCAGTCGCTGGGCTATGCCGCTAAAATGGTCTGGCGCAACCCTTATGCGCATGAAGAAACGCTGAAAAAGCGGCTGGTAAAGGCCGATCATGAGGGCGTGCGCATCGCCACTGTGCAGCTCCAGATGCGGGCCATCAAATCGTTCGAAGAGTTCATGTCCAACATCGAATATTTCGTCGACATCACCGCGGATTACCGGTCGGATTTCGTGGTGTTTCCCGAGCTGTTCACCCTGCAATTGCTGTCGATGATGGAGCGCAAACTCGGGCCGGTTGAATCGATCGAAGCGCTCACCGAGTTCACCCCGCGTCTGATCGAGGCCTTTCAGAAGTTGGCGATCAGCTACAATATCAATATCATCGGCGGCTCACACCCGACCCGGATGCCTGATGGCGATATCCATAATGTCGCCTATGTATTTCTGCGCGATGGTGCTGTTCATGCGCAGGAGAAGATCCACCCAACCCCCAATGAGCGCTATTGGTGGAACATTCAGGGCGGTGACGCGGTCGAGACTATCCAGACCGACTGCGGACCCATCGGCGTGATGATCTGCTATGATAGCGAATTCCCCGAAATCGCCCGCCGCCTTGTCGATCAGGGCGCCAAGATCCTGTTCGTGCCGTTCTGCACCGACAGCCGGCAGGGCTATCTGCGCGTGCGTTACTGCAGCCAGGCCCGCGCCATCGAAAATCAATGCTATGTCGTCATGTCGGGCAATGTCGGCAATCTGCCGGGTGTCGAGAATATGGATATCCAATATGCCCAGTCGTGCATCCTGACACCGTGCGACTTCCCCTTCGCCCGCGATGGTATTGCCGCCGAAGCCTCTGAAAATGTCGAGACGGTCACCGTCGCCGATCTGAATCTCGCCGATCTCAACTGGGCGCGGGCGCAGGGCACAGTGCGCAATCTGCGGGACCGGCGGTTCGATCTTTACCAGATCAATTGGGCGAAGAAGTAGCGGCGCCCTGCGCCTGGCCCGGCTGGCGTCCCGATAGCCAGAAGCAGAGACTTGCCGCCACGCAAAGCCCCGCGGCGGCGGCGAGCACGCCCGCATCCCCGCTGCCACTGCGAATCCAGCCAAGCTGCTGGGCGCCCAATGACGTGCCAAGGTTGAGCACAGCCATATAGGCCGAAAATTGCGTCGCCGCGATCATCGGCAGGCAATGATCCATCGCACTGGCATAGACCGACACCGAGAGCAGCACGAACAGCAGCGCATGCAGGCTGAAATAGCTGCCGAACAGCAATGGCGACTGCCAGTGCGGCGCCAGCGCCGCCATGCCCCCGTGCAGCGCCGCCAGCATCAGCAACGACACGATGATCGCCCGACCATGGCCGATCCGGTCCGCAATCCAGCCCGAAAGCACTATGCCGAAAATCCCGCCCGCCAGATCCGCACCGCCAGCAAGCCGCGTGAAATCCTGCTGGCTCCAGCCAAGCTGCTGCACCGCAAACACCGGCACAAACGCCGTCTTCAGGCCATAGGCTGCAAAACCTGTGAAGATTCCAGCGGCAAGCAACAGATTGCGGCGCCCCAGCATGGCGCGCAGCAGATCGGCAATGATCCGCAGCAGCGCCGGCGCCCCTGCGACGGCATCGGCAGCCTCCCCGTCCGTCCATGGCAGCAGCCGCTCTCCGGGCCGTTCGCGCATCGCCAGCGGCAAGATCAGAATAGCGGCAATCGCCGCCGCCGGCGCCAACACCGCCACAGCAAAGCCATGATCGGCAATCAGCGCGCCGCAAACCACCGTCGATCCGGCAATGCCCAGCGTCTTGCCGCCCCACATCACGCCATTGGCGGTGCCGCGCTCGGCCATCGGCACGATGTCGATCGCCATGCCATCGATGGCAACATCCTGAAACGCCGCCGCCAGATTGATGATGAACCCGCACAGGCTGAGCAGCGCCAGATCATCCACATCGGGTGCATTGATGCTGAGCAGCAGCATCGCCAGCACCAGCACCAGCTGCGCTGCAATGATCCACGGCCGGCGCCGCCCCATGGCCGCAAAAAAGAAGCGGTCCATGATCACGCCGTTCAGCAGCTTGAAGCTCCACGGCAGCAGGATGATCGCGATATAACTGCCCACCGCCGCCGCCGAAGCGCCATTTGCCGCCAGCCACGCCGGCACCGCGACATACAACAGGCCCTCGGGCACGCCTTGCGCGAAATACAGCGCAAACAGCGTGAAAAGACGCAGGCCCCGACGGGTTGCGAGCGCCGGCCCAAACCCTGATCCGGCGTTATTACTGACAGTTTCCACACCCCGGGGTGCCCGACCGCAGCGCGCTGGTCAATCCACGCGCCTACCAGCCCATCACATAGCGTTCTCGGCGCACATCGGCGCCGCCGCGCAATGTGCCATATCCCGGCACAACGCCCACAGCGACAATGCCCGTTGACACGCCATAGGGCCCCAGCACATCGAGCTTATGGCCCCGCGCTGTCAGCGCTGCCCGCACATCCACCGGCACCCGATCCTCGATCTCGAGCACGCCCGGCTCATCCTTCTTGACCGCAAACGAACCATGGAAATGGTTGGAATTAATCCGCGGCGCCTCGATGGCGGCCTGAAGCGGCTGACCGTAGATCAGCACCCGCAGCAGAACGTTCATGATCTGCTGATCCTGATTGTCGCCGCCGGGCGTGCCAATGGCCAGAAAAGGCGCCCCGTCCTTCAACACGATGCTCGGCGTCAGGGTCGTGCGCGGCCGCTTATAGGGTGCGATGACATTGGGGCTTGCCGGATCAAGATCGAAGATGGTCAGCCGGTTGCTCATCGGCACACCCGTATCACCGGCGATATAGGCGCCGCCCAGCAGCCAGCCCGAGCTCGGCGTGCAACTGAACAAATTGCCGTCCTTGTCCACCACTTCGATAGCCGTGGTATCGGCACTTGGCCCGCCGTTGCGCTTGAGCATCCGCGGCACCCATTGCGGTGTGGTCCGCGCCCGGCCCTCATGCGCCCATGGATTGCCAAAGCGATGCTCCAGCGAAGCCATAGGCCCGATCATTCGGGCGCGTTCGGCGGCATAGGCCTTGGAGAGCAGCCCCTTGCCCGGCACGGTCGCAAAATCCGGATCGCCGAAGAACATGTTGCGATCATCGAACGCCAGCTTGATCGATTCCGCCAGCGTGTGGAGATAGATTTCCGATCCCGGCATCATGGCTGAAATCCCCGCTGCCTCGGCAATGTTCAGCGCCATCAGCAGGGCCGGGCCTTGGCTCCAAAAGCCGCCCTTGCAGACTTCATAGCCGAACACATTGACACTCGCCGGCGCTTCCACCTTGCCGGTGTAGCGCGCCAGATCATCATAGCGCATCAAACCGCCATCGGCCTCCATCGCGGCACCGATGCGCCGCGCGATATCGCCCTTGTAAAAGGCATCGCGCCCGGCCTGAATCGCTGCCTTGCGGTCCTTGGTGCGGGCAAAGGTCGTGCGGTCGGCGTCGGCGATGGTCCGCAGCGTGCGCGCCAGATTGGGCTGACGGAAAATCTCGCCGGTCAGCGGCAGCTTGCCGCCCGGATAATAGGTATCATAGGCAGTCTTATACTTCGATGTCGCCTTCTGCTGGCTCACGAACACTTCGGCGAGGAAGTTGTACATCACAAAGCCGTCGGCCAGCTCGATCGCCGGCTCCATCACTTGCGACAAGGTCATCGTGCCGTTGAGCTGCAACGCCAGCGCCATAGCATCGACCACGGCAGGAATCGTGCCGCCGTTCGGACCATTTCCCGGAATCACGCCCTCAACCGCAAATTTGTCCGGCGTCGCGAGCCCCGGCGCCGTGCCCTGACCATTGATCACCGAAACCTTCTTGGTCTTGGCGTCATAAATGATCGACGGTGCCTCGCCGCCAAATCCGAAGTGCGAAATCTCGGTCACGGCGGCCGCAAGGGTCGCTGCCACCCCGGCGTCGGTCGCATTGCCGCCGGCCAGCAAGATCCGGTTGCCCGCCGCCACAGCATAGTGCCGCCCCGCCGCCACAATGCCGAAATTGCCGACAATCTCCGGTCGCAAGGTCTCCCCGGCACTCACCAGCCGGGTCGGCTCAATCGCCGGCGCCCGGGCTCGCGCCGGCGTTGCCGCCGACTGCGCTGCCGCCGGCCCAGCACCGGCGACCATGGCCGCACCGCCCAATGTCAAAGCCGCCATCTCGCGCCGGCTCAACTGCCCTTGCGCGTCGTCCTGTCTGTCGGTCATGCAATCGGTCCTCGTGGCAAGCAGGCGGTGCACCGCACCGCCTGCTCACATCATCAAAAGCTCTTGGAAGCGTTCACATACCAGTAGCGAGCCAGCGGCGCATACAGGTTCGACAAATAGCCGGTGGACGCCAACGGCGGATCCTTGTCGAAAAGGTTGCGCGCACCAACCGTGATCGCCGAGCCCTTCAGATAGCCCTCCTTCTCGAAGGCGTAGCGCACGAACAAATTGACCGTCGTCTGCCCCTTCACAATGAACCGATTCGCGTTGGCATCACGCACCGCATTCTGCACCACATCATCTATGAACTGCGTGAACGCACCAACCGTGACTGCACCCTTCGACCAAGTGAGGTTGGCGGTGAAGCGCCAACGCGGCTGGCCATCGAGGCCCACGACATCGCCACCCCCTAGAATCGGCACGCCGGCGTTGATCTGCCCGGCCGCCTGCGCATCGAGCAGCGCCTGCACCGGTGCCGGCGCCACGACCTGATAGTTAACCAGTTTGGCCGCGTTCACATTGACCGTGAAGTTGCCAATCGTGTCGGTGCGCAGCTGATAATCGACGTTGAAATCGATGCCGTTCACTCTCACCGGCTGCAGATTCTGGAAAGGCGCTAACACGAAGCTGAGCAAGCCCACTGGCGCCAGCCCGGTGCCCGCCACCGCAGCAATATCATCTGCAGTCACAGCCTGGCGAACGACGTCGGGGTTAGAACTGCCCTGCACGCGCAGCAGATAATCGAGGTTGAGCCCGTTCTGGAAGTCGAACAAGCCAACGACGTTTTCCTGCCTGATTTGCCAGCGATCAATCGTCACTGTCAGGTTGCCGAAGCCGTCCGGCAGCGGCGGTGCCAGCACCACGCCCATGTTCCAGCTGGTTGATTCTTCAGGATTGAGGTTAGGGTTGCCGCCGCTGCGCCGCAGCACCGAAACCGGGCGGTTGCACCCGGCAAAGCTTGCGATCCGGCCGGCACGAAGGTCGGCTTCGCACAGCGTATACTCGATCCCGCCATTCACCCGGTCGAGCGTTGCTGTGTTGATCACTTCAAGGTTCGGTGCCCGGAAGCCCTGCGACCATGATCCGCGGAACTTCAGCCCCTCGGTCACTTCCCACGATCCGGCCACCTTCGGCTTGGCCACGCTGCCGACGTCGCTGTAGCTCTCATAGCGGCCGGCCACCTGCACATCGAGCGAGCGGATGAAAGGGATGTTCATGTCAGGATTGACCAGCGGAATGGCCAATTCGGCATAGGCCGATTTCACATTGCGCTGCCCGGCAACGTCCGGGCTGGGGCTGGCACCGGTCAAGTCGGAACCCAGAAAAACGCCAGTCACAGAATCGGTGTAGGTAATGTCCACACCGCGCACGCCACCCTGCCGCGCATCGCGGTTGTCGGTGTAGGTCTCGCGCCGATACTCGATCCCGGCCGCAATCCCGATGCTGTTGCCGCCCCAGAGTCCGAGCAGCTTGTTATTTGAAATCCGCAGATCCCACAGCCCGAGGGTCGTCTTGGTCGCCCGAGTCGCCACAATCTTGAAGCTGTCGATCGTTGCCTGAGGGTTGGCCACTCCGTCGCCGATGTTCGGCGTCGTCAGATTGCCGCCGTTGAACGGGTTATAGGCATCCGGCGTGGTCCGGTTGATCGCCGCCTGCAAGGCCGTGTTGGACAGCCCGCCAGACTGGTCGTTCGCCGTCGCCCAGGTGTACAAACCGGCCGATTCCCAGTTCCAGTTGCCGAAGCTTCCCTTCAGCCCGCCCAGGAAGCGATACTGATAGTTGGTCACCTCGACTTCGCGGGTTCCGGCATCGGCATAGTTAAGGCTGACAATCGTCACCGGCAATCCGGCGTCGGGAATGTTCAATCCTGGTAGCCGGTTGGGTGATCCCACCGCCCCCAGCGGGTTCCAATAGGCCGTCGGCGCCACCGTGATCGGAATGTTCGCAAGCGAGCCAAGCGAGCCCACCGTCGCCACCGTCTTGCCGCGGTAGAAGCCAACTTCACCAAAAAAGTCGAGGTTGTCGGTCAGCTCATAATTCAGGAACGAAAAAGCGTTGATACGCCTTACCGATGGCTGGGTGGTGATATCCGGAAACGTCTGCGCTGCATCGAACCGCAGATTGGCATCGACATTGGCCATCTCGGTCGTGCCCACGCCATCATCATAGCAGACGCCGGTGGTCGATGTGGCAACCCGGCAGCCCGGATTGGTGTTCGGTTGGGTGTGGAACTGCCGCGAGGCATTGGTCAGTGTCGTGCCATTGCTGGTCAGGATACCCGAACCCGACGCCCTGAACGTGCCCCAGGGTGCGCCCGTTGCCGTGCCATTGAAGGCCGCGTTGTTGGCAAACGGCGTTCCGGCCACCAATGGCCGGCGGTCGAGGTTGGCAGTGTAGGGCTGGTCGCGAAGAAACAACTTGGACTTCTGCGCATAGCCCACAAACAGCGAGATATTGCCCCGGCCTTCGTTAAAGTCGGCGCCGGCCAGCGCATTGACCTGCCATTCGCGCAGGCTCGTGCCCTCGGCACCGCCATATTGGCCGTCGAGCTTCAGCCCTTTGAAGTCGGAGCGCAACACGTTGTTGACCACACCGGCCACCGCGTCCGAACCGTAAAGCGCTGCCGCACCATCGAGCAGCACTTCGACCCGGCTGACAGCACCCACCGGAATGGTGTTGGAGTTGTAGCCAAAGGTCGGCACGCCCGAATCGATAACCCCGCTAATCGCCTGCGACGTCGGGTGCAGCACGGTCCGCCGGCCGTTGATCATCAGCAGCGTGTTTCCCTGACCCAGCCCGCGCAAGCTGACCGTCGAAACGTCGCCGCGCGCCGCATTGGCATTGCCGCCGCCCAGAACCTGCTCGTTGAAGGTAACACCGCCAAGCTGCGGAATGGAGCGATAAAGGTCGGCGCCGGACACGGCAGCCACAGCCTGAATCTGCTCAACCCCGATGATGCTTAGCGGTGTAGCTCCGGTGTTCTTGCCGCCCCGGATCTGCGAACCGGTGACAACGATTTCCTCGCCGATTTCAGCCTGCGCCTGCGCCGCCGCTGCTGATTGCGCCTGCGCCATGGCCGGCGCCGCCCCCGCCACCAGCGCCAACACGCTCGCGCCCGTCAACCCAGTTTTCCAAACAGTCCCAGTCATGCGCAAAATCCCCCAAATCCATTAAAAGTCGATACAATCCGCTCAGCGACCCCCGCTGCACGGCAATTGTTATTTTTATTATTTCAATCCCCAGTAAAATCATATCGCGATTCGCAGCTTCGCCTAGTTGCGACATTTCGCCACCTCTCTGCGTCACTTCGGCATTGACCCGCTTTTCAGTTCATCCTCGCAAAAAACGCAGCAATCGCTGGTGCCACGCCCCCAACAGCGTCTAAGCTGGTATCCACTCCCGGGAGCGCGTGTGTCCGAAATCCTTTATCCAGTTCCCCCTGCCTGGGCCGCTCGCGCCGCCCAAAACCAGCTCGATGCGCCAGGTCACGCCGCCATGGCCGCCGGCGCCCATACCGATCCGCAGGGCTTCTGGCTCGATCAGGCTGCAGCGCTCGATTGGATCAAATCCCCAAGCAGAGCGGGTGACTGGTCGTTCGACGAGGCCGATTTCGGCATCAAATGGTTTGAGGACGGCGTGCTCAATGTCAGCACGAACTGCCTCGATCGGCACCTCGACGCCCGCGCCGATCAGCCCGCCATCATCTGGGAGGGGGATGATCCCGCCGACACCCGCACGCTCACCTATGCCGAGCTTCACGACGCCACCTGCCGGTTCGCCAATGTCCTCAAAGCCGCCGGCGTCAAAAAGGGAGACCGTGTCACCCTTTATCTGCCGATGATCCCCGAAGCCGCGGTCGCCATGCTCGCCTGCACACGCGTCGGCGCCATCCATTCGATCGTTTTCGGCGGCTTCTCGCCTGAAGCGCTCGCCGGCCGCATTCAGGATTGCGACTCACGCCTCGTCATCACCGCCGACGAAGGCCGCCGCGCCGGCAAGCCGATCCCGCTCAAGGCCAATGTCGATGCAGCCTTGGCCAGCTGTCCCTCGGTCAAGACCGTCCTCGTCGTTCGTCACACGGGCGCCAATGTCGCCACGACCCCCAACCGCGATGTCTGGCTTCACGACGCGCTCCAGACTGTCTCGGCCGATTGCCCGCCCGAGCCGATGGACGCCGAAGATCCGCTATTCATTCTTTATACGTCCGGCTCCACCGGCAAGCCCAAGGGCGTTCTCCACACCACCGCCGGCTATTTGCTCTGGGCCGCCTATACGCACCGGCTGGTCTTCGATCATCGAAAGGGTGACATCTTCTGGTGCACGGCCGATGTCGGCTGGGTCACCGGCCACAGCTATGTCATCTATGGCCCGCTCGCCAATGGCGGCACCACGCTGATGTTCGAAGGCGTGCCCAATTACCCGGATTTCAGCCGCTTCTGGCAAATCATCGATCGCTGGAACGTCACCACTTTCTACACCGCCCCGACAGCCCTTCGCGCCCTGATGCGGGAGGGGGACAGCTGGGTCCAATCGTCCAGCCGCGCCAGTCTGCGCCTGCTGGGCTCGGTCGGCGAACCGATCAACCCCGAAGCCTGGGAATGGTATCACCGCGTCGTCGGCGACGGCCGCTGCCCCATCGTCGATACATGGTGGCAAACCGAAACGGGTGCTGCTCTCATCGCCCCCTTGCCGGGCGCCACGGCCCTCAAGCCCGGCTCAGCCACGCTGCCGCTGCCGGGCGTAGAGCCGATTCTGGTCGATGCCGAGGGCACGCTGCTCGAAGGTGCTACGGAAGGCAATCTCTGCATCGCCGCGTCCTGGCCCGGCCAGATGCGGAGCGTCTGGGGCGATCATGCGCGATTTTTCCAGACCTATTTCTCCACCTATCCCGGCCGCTATTTCACCGGCGATGGGGCGCGGCGCGACAGTGATGGCTATTGGTGGATCACCGGCCGCGTCGATGATGTCATCAATGTTTCGGGCCACCGCATGGGCACCGCCGAAGTCGAATCCGCCCTCGTCGCCCATCCCAAGGTCGCAGAAGCTGCCGCTGTCGGGATGCCTCACGACATCAAGGGCCAAGGCATTTACGCCTATGTCACCCTCAATGTGAACGAAGTGGGTGATGACCCGCTTCGCAAGGAGCTGATCGCCTGGGTCCGCCGTGAGATCGGCCCCATCGCCACCCCCGATGTCATCCAGTTCGCCCCCGGCCTGCCCAAAACCCGCTCGGGCAAGATCATGCGCCGCATCCTGCGCAAAATCGCTGAAAACGACGTCAGCAACCTCGGCGACACCTCGACCTTGGCCGACCCGTCCGTGGTCGCCAATCTTGTCGATAACCGCCAGAGCTGATCGGCGTGTGTAGCGCCAACGCCCAAATTATCCGGGCATCATGACCCAGCCCCGGATCGTCGCCGCCCTGCAGCTCGGCTCAAATCCCGCCGGCACCGCCGCCACGCTGGCGGACATCCTCGCTCGCGAGGCCGAGATCAAGGCCAGCGGTGCCAGCCTTGTCGTGCTGCCCGAAGCCCTGCTCGGCGGCTATCCCAAGGGGGAGACCTTCGGCGCGCAGCTCGGATTCCGCACCCCCGAAGGCCGCGCTCGCTACGCTGATTATTTCAAAGCCGCCATCACGCTCGATGGCCCGGAAATCGCCGCCCTCGCCGGCCTCAGCACCCGCACCGGCGCCACCCTCGTCACCGGCCTGATCGAGCGCGCCGGCGGCTCGCTGTTCTGCACCGCCGCGTTCATCACACCGGATGCAGGCCTTGTCGCCCACCACCGCAAACTCATGCCCACGGCCATCGAACGGCTGATCTGGGCGCAGGGTGATGGCAGCACCATGCCCGTCGTCGCCACCCCCGCCGGCCGTCTCGCCGCCGCCATCTGCTGGGAAAATCAGATGCCGCTGTTCCGCGCCGCCATGTACGCCAAGGGTCCCGACATCTGGTGCGCCCCCACCGTAGATGATCGAGACATATGGCGCGCCACCATGCGTCACATTGCCAATGAAGGCCGCGTCTTCGTCATCAGCGCCTGCCAGGTCCAGCCGCCCCCCGGCGGCTCAGTGGCCAATTGGGATGCCGACCGCCCGCTCATCGCCGGCGGCAGCGTCATCATCAGTCCGATGGGTGATATCCTCGCCGGCCCGCTCGGCCCCGAGCCGGGCCTGCTCGCGTGCGAGATCGATCTCGCCATGCTCCCCGGCGCCCGTTTCGATCTCGATGTCAGCGGCCATTACGCCCGGCCCGATCTCTTCCAGCTCAGCGTCGATGAACGCCCGCGCCCCGGCATCATCACCACCACCAGCGTCATTGAGCCGTAGGGAAAAACCGCGACGTCACCAGCATGCCCACAGCCGAGGCGCTGCCCGTCAACACCGTCCCCCAGATCATGTCGAGCACAGTCACCTTCACGCTCCACACCTTGAGCGTCGCAAAATTGGTCAGATCATAGGTCATGTAAGCGATAAACCCGAGCACAGCCCCCTGCAGCAGCGCGGTCTGCCAGCGTCCGTCGTTCAGCCCCGGCACCACCGCAAACCACATCATCCCGCCGATATACAAAAGGTAGAACACAATGGCCGGCTTCAGCCGGAAAGGCTCCACCATCATTTCGCCAATCTCCGGCTTATAGAGGCGCGGCGCCATGTTGATGAGCCACACGCTGTCGATCAGCGCAAAGGCGATCCCGGTGGCAATATAGGCGACAATGAGCTTGATTATCATCCCCAAAGCCTAGCCGTCCCGTATCTGCATCGCCAAGAAGTTTTGACAGCTGCGGCGTCGTGAACAATGTTGTCATCGCAATGAAAGCCGGGGGGCCCGATGAAACATGAAGATCCAAAGCCGGGCCTCGTCTCCCGCGCCGCCCTCGTCGCCCTTGTGTGGTTCTACCATCGACAAGGCTGGCGCGCTGAAACCGCCGGCCCCATCCCGCGCAAATGCGTCATCATCGCTGCCCCGCACACCAGCAATTGGGATTTTCTCTATTTCGTCGGCCTCACCCATGATCTCGGCATCAGGCCAAGCTTCATGGCCAAGCGCGAGCTGTTCGGCTGGCCGATGAACGGCTTTCTGCACGATATCGGCGGCATTCCGGTCGATCGCAGCAAGGGCAGCAACTATGTTCAGGCAATGATCGACCAGTTCAAGGCGCGGGACGATTTCATCCTCACCATTGCGCCGGAAGGGACGCGCAGCCGCGTCCGCCAGTGGCGCAGCGGCTTCTATCATATCGCCCGCGGCGCCGGCGTGCCGCTGGTCGTCGGCCTGATGGACTATGGCCGCAAGGTCGGCGGTCTCGGCCCGGCCTTCATGCCCAGCGGCAATTATGTCGGCGACATGGCACAGGTCGAGCATTACTACCGCTCGGTCACGCCGCGCCATCCCGGTCTGGCTATGCAGAATATCGTAGATGCCAGCGATTACAGGGAAAGCCAGGCCGCATGAATTCCGGACAGTTTCTCGCCCTTGGGCATAATTTCGTCGCTATCGTGCTCGCCATGGTCGTTCTCTGGCGCGTCGCCGTCGCCATCAAGGATGTCAGCTTCGTCGATGTCGTCTGGGCCTATGGCATGGTCTATCTCGCCGTCATCACCAGCTTCATTCTGCTTGGCACCCCCAGTGGCCCGCTCGGCTGGGCGCTGCTCGGCCTCACCACGCTGTGGGGCCTGCGTCTCGGCACGCATCTGCTCATCCGCTGGCGCCGCGTCGGCCGCGATCCACGCTATGACAAGATCCTCTCATCGGTCATGGCCAAGCGCCAGTGGAGCTTCAGCAAGGCAGCACTCGTTCAGGTTTTCCTGCTGCAAGGGCCGTTGGTCTGGCTCGTCAGCCTCCCCGCCCAGGCGGGGCTGCTCACCGATCCCGGCACCGGCCTCACCCCGCTGGCATGGGCCGGTATCGCGCTGGCGCTGTTCGGCATCGGCTTTGAAACCATCGGCGATGCCCAGCTCGAAGCCTTCCGCAAGGATAGCAGCCGCCGCGGTCAGGTCCTCGATACCGGCCTGTGGCGCTATACCCGCCATCCCAATTATTTCGGCGACGCCGTGACATGGTGGGGCATCTGGGCGGTCGGCATCGCCGCCGGCGCTCCAATCTGGGCCACCGTCGGCCCCATCTTCCTCACCTATACGCTCACCAAATGGAGCGGCGCCCCCATGCTCGAAAAAGGCCTGAAAAAATCCCGCCCCGGCTATTCAGATTATGTCGAGCGCACCTCGGGCTTCTTCCCGCTCCCGCCCAAAAAACGCTGATCCCCCACCCACGCGTGCACAATCGAACTGTGGCAGTTTTGCCATAGCTGACGGTCTTTCGTTGCGCCGCGACATAACGTGCGCGCTTGAATGTTGCCCGCCTCACATAGCGCGATAGTATTGTGTCTATTCGTTTACATCATCCACACATATTAGACCATTGGGGGTTCGCATGACCAACAGCTCACGCACCGCTTTCCAGACCGCAGTTTCGGCTCTCGCCCTGCTGTCGCTGCCCGCCGCAGCCTTTGCCCAACAGGCCTCAGCTGCCGTTGAAGGCGCCGAAAACGAAGACGCTATTGTCGTCACAGGGTCACGCCTCCGCCGCGATCCCAACGCCACCGCCCCGCTACCGATCAGCACCGTCACAGCGGACCAGCTTCGCGCCGCCGGCAACACCGATGTCACTGCAACGCTGCGCACCATTCCATCGCTTCTGCTGTCGCGCACCATCGCCGATTCGATCGAGCGTCAGGGCAACAATGGCGATCGTGAGGGCGTCGCCGCACTCAATCTCCGCGGCCTTGGTGCGGCGCGCACGCTCGTTGTCGTCGACGGCTATCGCCATGTTTCGGGGGTCGCCGGCGCCCAGATCGTCGATGTGTCCACCATCCCTGCTGCACTCATCGAACAGGTTGAAGTGCTCACCGGCGGTGCCTCGGCTATCTATGGCGCCGATGCCGTCACCGGCGTCGTCAACTACAAGCTTCGCAGGGATTTCGAAGGCGTCCAGCTTGATGCGCAATCCGGCATCTCGTCGAAGGGCGATGGCCAGAGCTGGCGCATCGACGGCACGATCGGCAAGAATTTCGCCGGCGGCCGTGGCAACGTCACCCTTTCGGCCGGCTTTGCCAATGACGATGGTCTGACGCTCGGCGACCGCTCGTTCAGCGAAGATAACGGCATCTTCAACAACAATACCACCTACGCCAATCCCCTTCGCCGCTTCCAGCAGGGTGACATCAGCGCTGCCTCAACGCCCAATTTTGCCCAGCGCTTCTCGCTCGACGCCGGCCGTTTCCCTACTGGCTTCTCCATACCGACCGCGGCGCAGTTCAGCACCTTCTTCCCAGGCCGCACCCCGACCGCTGCTGAGCAGACACTCATCGATCGTGCCGCCAATTCGCCAAGCTTCGCTCTCGGCCGCGCCCCAAATTTCGCCATCAGCTCGACGCAGGGCCTGGTCTTCCGCGCCGATGGCTTTGATGATCCGTTTCCGCAGTTCAACACCGATCTTGATGGTAATGGTGTGCGCGATTGCGACCAGAGCAACATCGGCTTCTCGTTCAGCGGTTGTTATGTAACCACGCCGGATGGCGGTGTCAGACCATTTCAGGATGGCATCATCGCAACGGGCGCCAATCAGTTCGGCGGCGATGGCGCAGAGCAGCAGCTAAATGGCGACTCGCTCATTCCGAGCAGCCAGCGCATCTACGGAAATCTGCGCGCCAGTTTCGAAGCGTCGCCGGGTGCCATCCTTTTCGTCGATGCAAAATTCACCCGCAACCGGACACGCACATCCAGCAACTACATCAGCTTCTTCGATGGCCTTTTGATATTCCCAGACAATCCTTTCATCCCTGCCGGCCTGCAGGATGAAGCGAATGATGCGGGCGGCCTGCGCATCAGCCGCGATTTCACCGATCTCGGCGCCAATATCACCACATCGACCCGCAACACCTATCGCCTTGTTGGTGGTGTGCGCGGCGATATCAGCAGCAATCTGAGCTATGAAGTTGTCGGCAATTACGGGCAGACTAACGTCACGGTCGAGAACAGCCGCCGGATGCTTTACGACCGCATGTTCGCATCGATCGATGTCGTGCGTGGTGCCAATGGCCAGCCGATCTGCCGGTCCGATATCAGCAACGTGCCCCACCCCGGTTCAGAATTTTTCCCGTTTATCGAGGGTGGTTTCTTCTCATTCAGCCCCGGCGATGGCTCGTGCGTCCCGACAAATCTGTTCGGCGGCCGGAACGCTCTCTCGGCCGCTGCTGCCGATTTCATTTCCACACCGACAATTGACAGATTCCGGCTTGAACAGACTGTTATCACCGGCTCGCTCAGCGGTGATACGAGCAGCTTTTTCAATCTCCCCGGCGGCGGCGTGCAGTTCGCTGTCGGCGCCGAATATCGCAAAGAGAAGTCAACATCGGAATTCAGCGACGAACAGCTTGGCATCCTGCCCCCCGGCGGCGCCGCCGGCCCCGCCGGCAGCTTCATCGGCGATATCAGCAGCAACCAGCAGCTGATCTTCGATCCCAGCACCCGGACCCAGAACGCCGGCGGCAGCTTCGACGTCAAGGAAGTCTTCGGCGAGCTCTCGTTCCCGATCCTCAAGGACACACCGTTCTTCCACGAGCTAACGGTCGGCGGCGCCGGTCGCTACGCCAGCTACTCGACAGTCGGCGGCGCGTTCACATGGAACCTCAACGGCGTCTGGGCACCCGTGCAGGACATCCGCTTCCGCGGCAGCTATGCCCGCGCCATCCGCGCCCCCAACATCTCCGAGCTGTTCAATCCGGCCCAGGGCGCAACCTTCCGCCCGACCGATCCCTGCAGCCAGTCGATCATCGATCAGCTGGTCGCCAGCGGCTCTCCGGTAGCCCAGAACCGTGTCAACAACTGCCGCGCCGATGGCATCCCCGCCGGCTTTGAAGATCCGCTGACAGCCCGGTTTGCCGGTACCAACAGCGGCAATCCCAATCTGCGGCAGGAACGCGCAACGACATGGACTGCAGGGGCTGTCGTCCAGCCACGCTTCCTGCCGGGGCTGACCCTGTCGGGCGACTATTATTCGATCCGCATCCGGGACGCGATCCAGACCCTCGGCTCGCAGGACATCGTCAACACCTGCTACGATCTCGCCACATTCCCCAATGATTTCTGCAGCCTGTTCACCCGCAACCGCACGGCAGGCGCCACGTCGTTCCTCGGCTTCAATTTCCTGCGCGTCGCCGAGCTCAACTTCGCCAAGCTTGAAACATCGGGCGTGGACTTCCAGGCCAGCTATCGCTTCTCGCTGGGCGCAAACAACTTCAACCTCGGCATCAGCGGTAACTGGACCGAAAAGCTCAATCGCTTCTTCGATCCGCTCGATTCCACCTTGGTCAATCCGGCGCGCGGTGAATTCGGTGTGCCCGAATGGTCAGGCCTCGGAACCTTCTCCTGGAACCGCAAGGATTTCACCCTCAACTATCAGGTGCAATATGTCGGCCAGCAGGCCGCCGCATCGGCAATCGAGATCGAGCGTATCAACACCGAGTTCGGCCCCGCCGGCTTTGCACCGGAATATTGGGTGCACAATGTTGCAGCCAGCCTCAAGGTCGCCAACAAGATCACGTTCACAGGCGGCGTGAACAACCTGACCGACAGGCAGCCCTTCCGCTCTGCCGCCGCCTATCCGGTGTCGGGCATGGGACGCTTCTTCTTCGTCGGCGCGCAGGTCCGGTACTGATCGCCAGATACCCAAGACCATCCAAGACAATGAAGGGGGGCCGCGCTCATGCACGGCCCCTTTTCATATATCCCGCACATCCTCCACCAGCGCCAGAACCGCCGGCCGGTGCGTCGCCACCACCAGCCCCGTTCCCGCGCCCGTGCCTGTTCCCGTGTGGTCCAGCCAGCGTCCCAGCCGACGCACCATCTCGGCTTCGGTCGCCGCATCCAGCCCTTCGCTAGGCTCATCGAGCAACAGCCATGGCCTGCCACCCCCGGTGACGGCCAGCAGCGCCCGCGCCAGCGCCAGCCGCTTCCTCTGCCCGCCTGAAAGCTCGCCCGCGCCTTCGCCCAGCCATGTTGCCAGCCCGTCCGGCATCGCCCGCACATCATCGGCCAGACACGCCACCTCAAGCGCCGCCCAAAGGTCGGCCTCGTCCAGTCCCGCCGCCGCAAGCCGCAGATTATCCGCCACCGTTCCCGCGATCAGCGCCGGTGCCTGTGGTGCAATGGCAAAGCGCTGCGCCAAATATTCGAAACGCACGTCGCCAACCGCCACCCCGCCCAGCAGCAACTTCTGCGGCGCATCCGCCCGCCAACCCGCCAGCGTCTCGATGATCCGCGTCTTGCCGCTGCCCGATAGCCCCGTCAGTCCCAGCCGCCCGCCGGCCGCCAGCCGCACCCCGGCAATCTCCAGAGCATCGCCATCCGGCATCGCCCAGTCGATGGTATCGGCCCCGCTCAGTCCGTTCAGCCGCGCCGCTGCCGCCGCCATCGCCGCATCGCGGCCCCGCGCCCGCACAAACGCCCCCTGCGCCTCGACCCCGCCCGCCGCGGCCAGCGCCGCCAGCGCCGTCACCGCCGCCCCGGCCCCGGTCAGCGCGGCCACCATCGCCACCGCCGCCGCCAGCATCGGGCCCCCCGCCACCAGCACCGCCGATAGCCAGCCTTCCCCGCGCACCATCCGCATCCGCGCCGCATCGAGCGCCGCCGCCTCGGCCATCACAGCCTCGCTCACCCGCCCGGCCAGCCCAAACACCGCAATCTCCGCCGATGCCGCTAGCTGGTCCACAACCATCGCCTTCAGCGCCGCCGCCCGGCCCTGCGCCGCCTCGGCTGGCGCATCGACAAACGTCGCTGCCACCCAGCCCGCAACACGCGGCAGCGCCAGCAGCCCGGCCGCCAACACAAGCGCTGGCGCCAGCCCCGCCGGAAGCGCCAGCGCCACCGCCAGTACGCCGCCCGCCAGCGCCGCCGGACGTGCCGGGCTGCGGATGATCGCATCCTCCAGCACATCGACATCGCCGGTCAGCCGCGCCACCCCGTCCCCAAGCATCAGCGCGCGCACCCGGCGCGGATCACGCTGCGCCAGCGTCGAGAACAGCCCGACCCGCACTTTCGCCAGCGCGCCAAGAGCTGCTTCATGGCTCCAAAGCCGCTCGAAATAGCGCCCGCCCGTCCGCACCACCGCTGAAAGCCTGATTGTCGCTGAAGGCAGCAGAAAATTGAACGCCGCCACCGCGCCCGCCAGCCCGGCAAGTGCCGCCCCGGTCAAAAACCACCCCGCCACCCCGAGCAGCGCCACCCCTGCCAGCGCCGCCGCCACCGCCACCAGCCGCGCCCGGCGCACCGCCGATGATCGCAACGCGCCCATCATCACCGCCGCCATATCGTCCGCCACCGCACCCACGCCGCCGCTCATGGCATCACCAGCCTAACATCGGCGGCCGCCGCCAACGCTGCATCATGCGTCGCCACCACCACGGCATGGGTGCGGGCAAGATCGATGATCGTCGCCCGCAGTGCAGCCGCCGTCGCGGCATCAAGATCCGCCGTCGGCTCATCGAGCAACAGCAGCAGCCGCCCGCTGGCCAGCACGCGCGCCACCCCCAGTCGCCGCCGTTCCCCGCCGGAAAGCCCCGAGCCCGCTGCATCGATGTGCGCCGCAAGTCCGCCGCGCCCCGCCAACAACGCCGTCAACCCCGCCGCCTCGGCAGCGCGCGCCACCACCGGGTCATCCTCGGCCAGATTTTCACAGCCCGAATTGTCTCGGCCCGAATTGTCTCGGCCCGAATTATCTCGGCCCAAAGCGATGTTGCTGGCCAGCGTCCCCGCCATCACCAGCGGCCGCTGCCCGGCCCATGCTACGGCTGCCGCCCCGCCGGCCGTCCAGTCCATCCGCCCCGCCGCCAGAGGCCGCAGCCCCGCCAGTGCCGCCAGCACTGTCGATTTGCCCGATCCCGTCGCCCCCATGATCGCCACCAGCCCCGTCGCCGGCACCGCAAGGTCGAAAGGCCCGACGCGCACACCGCGCTCATAATCCACTGCCGCACCCCGAAGCGCCACCCCGGCAAACACAGCCGGTGCCGCCAGCACCGGCAACGGTGGCAGATCCTCGGCCAGCGCCAGCGCTGCCGCCTCGCCGGTCTGACGGTCATGATAGGCCGCCGCCAGCCGCCGCATCGGCAGATAGAATTCCGGTGCCAGCGCCAGCGCAAAAAACGCCGCCGTCAGCCCGAGCTTCTCCGGCGGCGCAAACGGCAGAAGCCCGAGCAGATTGAATCCACAATACAGCGCCACCAGCGCCACCGACAAAGCCGCCAGAAACTCCAGAATCCCGCCCGACACAAAAGCAACCCTGAACAACGCCAACGTCCGCGTCGCCACCTCATCGCTCGCCGATGCCAGCTGCCGCGCCACCCGCGGCTCGGCCCCAAAGCTCCTGATCTCGGCCAAGGCCCGCAGCCGGTCGGCAAACACACCATTGAGCCTGCTGATCGCCCCCAGCTGCCGGTCTGCCGCAACGCGCGCCGCCCCCCCGGCCAGCACCATGCCCACCGCAAACGGCACCAGCGTCACCAGCAATATCCCCGCCGCCACCGGGCTGGCCACCGCCACCGCCCCCGCCACCAGCATCGGTGCGACCCGGGCCGCCCGTGAAAGCGGCTCAAATCGCGCCGCAAAGCCCTCGGTCGCCTCGATCTGGTCCACCGCCCGCGCCGCATCCTCGCCGGCCAGCCGTCCCCGCGCAAAGGCGCTGCCAAAAAGTGCGGGCAGCCGCTCGGCCCGCAGCGCTGCCTTCATCGCCACAGCGCCCTGCATCCCGGCGTCGGCCGCCCGCGCCTGCGCCACAGCGCGCACCAGCCCGGACACAGCCATCGACAGCAAGCCACCCGTCACCGGCACCAGCCCACCCCAGCAGCCGATCGTCAGCGCCAGCCCGCCCGCAAACAGCAGCGCCCCGACAACATCGAGAATCCACCAGCCCAAAGCGCGGCGTGACGCCGCACCGCTCCCACCAGCAAGCGCCGCCAGCCCGGCGCTCACTTGGCGAACCTGCACAAAGCCGCTAAGTCCATCGCACTTGTAACAGGTGGCTGAGCGACCCCGTAAAGCGGGCGCCCGACATCCAGCCGTGGATGCCTAATGATCGATTTCGCCGTCGTCGAAATGTCCCGTCTCCAGTTCGCTCTCACGGCGATGTACCATTTCCTGTTTGTGCCGCTGACACTCGGTCTCTCGTTCATGCTGGTCATCATGGAAAGCATCTATGTGATGACCGACAAGGCCGTATGGCGCGACGCCACGCGTTTCTGGGGCAAGCTGTTCGGCATCAATTTCGTCATCGGCGTCGCCACCGGCATCACCATGGAGTTCCAGTTCGGCACAAACTGGGCCTATTTCAGCCACACCGTGGGGGATGTCTTCGGCGCGCCGCTCGCCATCGAGGGGCTGATGGCCTTCTTCCTCGAAGCGACGTTCGTCGGCCTGATGTTCTTCGGGTGGGACAAGCTCAGCAAGCTCGGCCATCTCGGCGTCACGTTCATGGTTGCAGTAGGCACCAACTTCTCCGCGCTCTGGATCCTCATCGCCAACGGTTGGATGCAGAACCCGGTGGGCAGCAAGTTCAACCCTGAAACGATGCGCATGGAAATCACCTCGTTCATGGACGTGATCATGAACCCGGTTGCCCAAGCCAAGTTCGTCCATACCGTATCCGCCGGTTATGTCACGGGGGCGGTGTTCGTTCTCGGCATCTCGGCGTGGTTCATCCTCAAAGGCCGGCACACCGAGGTCGCCCGCCGCAGCTTCACCGTCGCTGCATCGTTCGGCCTAGCCGCAGCGCTGTCCGTCGTCGTTCTCGGCGATGAATCGGGTTATGCCCTCACCGACAACCAGCGCATGAAGCTCGCCAGCCTCGAAGCGATGTGGGACACGCACCCTGCGCCCGCCAGCCTCACCCTGTTCGGCATCCCCGATGTCGAGGCCCGCGAGACGCATTTCGAAGTCAGCGTACCCTGGGTGCTCGGCATCATCGCCACCCACAGCTTCGATCAGCCGGTACGCGGAATCAACGATATGGTCGCAACCGCTGCCGAGCGCATCCGCCGCGGCATCTTCGCCTATGATGCTGTCGAGCGGCTGAAGATCGACCGCAATGATCTCGCCGCCCGCGCCCGCTTCGAGGAGCATCGCGCCGATTATGGCTATGCCCTGCTTCTGAAGCGCTTCATTCCAGATCCCCGCCTCGCCACCGGCGAAGATATCTACAAAGCAGCGCTCAGTACCGTCCCCAATGTCCCAGTGATGTTCTGGTTGTTCCGCATCATGGCCGGGCTCGGCTTCTTCATGATCGGCTTCTTCGCGCTGGCCTTCTGGCGTGCCTCGCGGCACAATTTTGAGCCCGGCATATTCCTCAAGGCTGCTGTCGTCATCATCCCGCTGCCATTCATTGCCATTCAAACCGGCTGGCTCCTCGCAGAGATCGGCCGTCAGCCATGGGTCGTGGAAGGCTCGCTGCCCACTTTCCTCGCCGCCTCCAGCCTGACTATCGGCCAGATCTGGACCACGATCATCGGCTTCACCCTGCTCTACGGGTCGCTCGCCGTCATCATGGTCCGCCTCATGCTCAGCACCATCGCCCATGGCCCCGAACGCTCGCCGCCCCAGCGCGGTGATGTGCCGGACAGGTTATCGGGTGCAGTTCCCGGCATCATCCCGCTGCCGGCCGAATAGCCGCCATGCTCCCCACTCCTTTTGACTATGAGACGCTGCGGCTGATCTGGTGGCTGCTCATGGGCGTGCTGCTCATCGGCTTTGCCCTCACCGATGGCTTCGATCTCGGCGTCGGCGCGCTCCTGCCCTTCATCGCCCGCACCGATGAGGAACGCCGGCTTGTCATCAACAGCATCGGCGCCACATGGGAGGGCAATCAAGTCTGGTTCATTCTCGGCGGCGGCGCCATCTTCGCTGCATGGCCCTTCGTCTATGCCATCAGCTTTTCCGGCTTTTATTTCGCGATGTTCATCGTCCTGTGTGCGCTGATCTTACGCCCGGTCGCCTTCAAATACCGCTCAAAACACCCCGAATCCGAATGGCGCACCCGCTGGGACTGGGCGCTGTTCACCGGCAGCTTCGTGCCAGCACTGGTCTTCGGGGTGGCTGTCGGAAATGTGCTAGTCGGCGTGCCCTTCACCCTCGATTCTGATCTGCGCTCGACATGGCAGGGCGGGCTTCTTGATCTGTTCACGCCGTTGCCGCTCGTCGCCGGCCTGCTTTCGGTGGCGATGCTTGTGCTGCATGGCTCGGGCTGGCTCAGCCTCAAGATCGAGCAAGGCCCGGTGCTCGTCCGCGCCCGCCGCTGGGGTCAGGGTGCTGCGCTGGCCGCGGTCGTGCTCTTTGCTATCGGCGGCGCCATGCTGACCTATGGTGATTATGGCTTCCGCGTGATTGGCACGCCTGATCCCCGCGGCCCGTCCAATCCGCTGTTCACCGCTGCCGTCGCAGCGCCGGGGGCATGGCTGGAAAATTACAGCCGTTTTCCCTGGATGATCGCCGCCCCCGTCATGGGCTTTGCCGGGCCGCTGATTGCGCTTCTCGGCATCCTGCGCCGTGCCGATCTGCCGGTGTTCCTCGGCTCCAGCCTCGCCGTCATCGGCACGATCAGCAGCGTCGGCCTGTCGATGTTCCCCTTCATCCTGCCAAGCTCGGTCCAGCCTGCCGCCAGCCTCACCGTCTGGAACGCTTCTTCGAGCGCGCTGACACTCTGGATCATGCTCATCGTCACGATCATCTTCCTGCCGCTGGTGTTGCTCTATACTGCCTGGGTGTTCCGCGTGCTTTTCGGCCGCATCACTACCGAGCAGGTCCGCTCCAACCCCGATTTCTATTGAGGATCAGGCAATGTGGTATTTCACATGGATCCTCGGCCTCGGCCTCGCCGTCGTCTTCGGCATCGTCAACGGCCTGTGGCATGAATATCACTCGGACGATGAGCCGGAACAGGACTGACAGGCCAAGACTGATCGGGCAGGGTTGATTGACAAAGCCCACCCCGCCGGCCCACCAAGAAAAAAACGGGGGGGACATTATGGCGGCCGATACAGCACCCACACCCAAGGGTGCCCGCACGCTGCTCATCGTCCTGCTCTTTGCCGGCACCGCGCTCAATTATGTCGACCGGCAGGTTCTGGCCCTTCTCAAGCCCACCCTCGAAGCCGAATTTGCCTGGTCAGATACTGATTTCGCGCATCTGGGCAGCGTCTTCCAGCTTTCCGCCGCCGCCGCCCTGCTTTTCGTCGGCTGGTTCGTCGACAAGTTCGGCGTCCGCTTTGCCTATGGCGTTGCCGTCGCCGTCTGGAGCCTCGCCGGCATCGGCCATGCCGCCGCGCGCAGCGTCAGCCAGTTCGTCGTCGCCCGCGCCGTGCTGGCAGTGGCCGAGAGCGTCAATACTCCCGCTGCGGTCAAGGCCGCCGCCACTTATCTGCCGCTCAAAGAACGCTCGCTCGGCCTCGGCCTCGTCAACACCGCGCCCAACATCGGCGCCATCCTCACCCCGTTGCTCATCCCGCCGCTGGCCCTTGCCTTCGGCTGGCAGAGCGCTTTCATCATCACAGGCGCCCTGGGCTTCATCTGGCTCGGCTTCTGGATCGCCGGCACCAAAAAGCTGAAGCCGCTCATCGCCGCCGATCCGAACAAGCCGCAATCCAGCATCAAATGGTCAGAGCTGCTCGCTGATCGTCGCAGCTGGGCGGTCATCGGCGCCAAGGCACTCACCGATTGTGTGTGGTGGTTCCTGCTATTCTGGACGCCCGATCTCTTCGCCCGCGTTTTCAAGATGAGCCAAGCCGAGCTCGGCGGACCGATCGCGGTCATCTACACCATGGCTGCCCTTGGCGCGCTGTCGAGCGGGCTATTATTTCCACGCCTCCTCGAGCGCGGCCTCAGCGTCAATGCAGCGCGCAAATCCTCGATGCTGTTCTATGCCGTCCTGATCATCCCCATCAGCCTCGCCCTCACCGCATCCAGCCCTTGGACAGCAGCTCTGCTCATCGGCCTGGCGCTGTTCGCGCATCAGGGCTTCAGCACCAATATCTTCGGCATGACCGCCGATATCGTGCCGGCCGCCCGTGTCGGCAGCGTCATGGCTGCGGGTGCGGTCGCAGGCAATCTCACCGGCCTTGGCATCATCGAGCTGACCGGCTGGTCGCTCACCAACAATATCGGATATTGGCCGATGTTCGCCATCGCGTCCGGCGCCTATCTTGCCGCCCTCGCCCTCATCCAGCTCATCCTGCCGACGCTGCGGGCCGAGCAGGACTGAAGGGCGCAAGGCTGAATACCGCCATCTGCGTCGCCCCCGGATGCACGCCGGGCCAGCCCCCCAGCCCGCTCACCTCGACCGTATAGCCCCAGCGCCCGGCCACGCCGCCGGCCCAGCGCTCGAATTTTTCCCGCCCCCATTCAAAGCGGTGCTCCGGGTGCCGAAACCGCGTCGGCGGCACGCCCAGCCGCGCATTCATATCGGCATTGGGCGTGGTGATGATCACATGCGCCGCCCGCAGCGCCCCAAATACCGCGCGCTCCAGCACCGATAGCTGCCCCGGATCGAGATGCTCGATCGTCTCCAGCATGACAGCACAGTCAAACGCGCCCAAAGCCTTGCCGACATCGAGCATCGAGCCTTGCACCAGCGTCAGCCGCGCCCCTTCAGAGGCGCCTGAATCCCCCAGCCTGATCCGGGCCGCGGCCAGCCGCCCGGCATCCAGCTCCAGCCCGACCACGCGCACCAGCCCCGGCTCGGCCAGCAGCCGCACCAGCAAATCCCCCTCGCCGCAGCCAAGGTCGATCACGCTGCGCGCACCCAGCCCGCAGATCAGCGTACACATCGCCGCAAGCCGCCCCTCATGCATCGGGCTCGTCATGGCACCCCGCCCGCCAGCATCTTTAATCCCTCTCAACCACGAAAAAACCCGCAAGGCCCATCGGCCGTCACTCCCTGCACCCCGAAGGAAAGCCGCGCGCCGCCCCATGCCCATGCCCAAGCCAGCCCGGATCGCCGCCGCCTTGGCCGCATCATTCGCCGCCGCCCCACAGGCGCAGGCGTGCGACTAATGATGATTGCAGCCCGGCCTTCAAAACACAAATTCTCGATCGCCGCCGCGATCCGGCCCCCGTCCGTGATCTGCAGATCACCCGCTTTGCCGGCTATGAGCTTGCCGGCGGCCAGTTACAGAGCTTCAGCCGCTGGTATGCCGGCCGCTTCGCCCCGCTGCGCGCCGATCTTCTCACCCAGCTCACGCCCCGCCTCTGCCTGCTCTGGGGCCTGACCAGCGCCGAGCATGGCGAAAAATACACGCTGCAACCCGCTCTTTAGGCCGGCATCGTCGCTGTCGGCCAGATGACCCGGCGCACCACCCTCGCCCTCACCGCGCGCACCACCTTCGGCGGCCGCCTTCAGGAGAAGCCGTGCATGGCCGATTATGGCGCTCTGGGCGGCATCCAGCCGGTCAATTGCCGCCTCGCCGCCGGCGATCTCACCCCCGAAGCAACGCTCGATCAGCTCTGGAACTTCGCCCCCGCCGACAAGGCACAGCTCACCCTCACCCTCACCCTCGCCACCCGATTTTAACCCCCCAAAGGAGACCGACCATGAAGCTCACCCTGTTTGCCGCCGCGCTCGCCGCCCTTTCCGCCGCCCCTGCGCTCGCGCAAACCATCGCCCCTCTCCCCCTCTCCCAGCCGTGGATGAGCACCGACGTTCAAGACGCCTGGGCGCAAGGCTATCAGTGCAAGGGCGTCGACATCGTCATCGTCGATGATTTCGCCAGCCGCACAGCCTATGCCGGCAACATCGGCCTCGGTCAGAAGACCGTCCGTTATGGCACATGGGTGCAGAGCATCGCCAAGGCCATCGCCCCGGCTGCCCGCGTCGCTGCCCATAATTATACCAGTGGCAGTGCCGTCAGCCTGATCAAAGGCCTGAATGTCCTCAATCTCAGCTACGGCATGTAGGCTCAGGCCGGCAATCTCCCCACCCAGATCGCCGGCCAGTTGCTCTCCACCGCGCGCAAGGACACGATCCGAAACTACACCCTCAGCCTCCACGGCCAGGGCGAAGCCAGCCTCAGCCGAGCTCTGGCCCCGGTCGCCATCCGCTGAAGTACCGGTAGCAACTACGGGCGAGTCGGATCGATCAGATATTTCTCGCCCGTCGCCTTGCGGTTATACGCCGCGACAATCTCCGGCCGCAGCACATCAGCCAGACTAATCGTTGCAGTGTAATGGCTGGCAAAAGTCGTCGTCAGCTCATCGACCACCCGCTGCCGCAGCCTCGCCGCCACATCGCGCCCGGCCTTCTGTAAAAATGGGGTCAGCAGCCAGCCGGCCACGCTCCAGCTAAAGCCATAGTTGCGGTTAAGCACCGTCGGGGAAAGATCCAGCCCACCATAGATGTAAAGCTGCTTGAACGTCGTCGATCCATAGCGACTATACGCTGCCCCACGATTGGCTGCCGCCTCCATCGCCGCCAGAAGCCGCCCGCCCAGCGCGCCGCCGCCTAGCGCATCAAAGGCCAGCGTCGCCCCCGTCGCCACCACCGCCTCGATCAGCCGTTCGTCAAAATCCTCTGCCGTGCTGTCGAGCACATGCAAAGCCCCCTGCCCTTTCAGCAGCGCCACCTGCGCCGCCGACCGGACCACACACACCAGCGGCACACCGTCCTTCAGGCAGATGCGGTTCAGCATCTGCCCAAGGTTGGACGCTGCCGCCGTATGCACGATCGCCTTGTGCCCTTCGGCCCGCATCGTCTCGACAAAGCCCAGGGCGGTCAGCGGATTGACAAACATCGCCGCCCCGTCGGCTGCCTTGGCACCCTCGGGCAGCACCACGCAATCGCGCGCCAGCAGCTGCCGATAATCGGCATACATCGCCCCGCCGAGCATCCCGACCTTCTTGCCCATCAGCCCCGCCACATTTGCGCCGGCCGCCACCACCGTGCCCGCCCCCTCATTGCCCACCGGCAACGCCTCATCGAGCCGTGCGGCAACCATCCCCAGCCGCCGCGCCGGCACCGGTGCGGTCAGCACATCGCCGTCCATCGCCATGCTCGAAAGGTCCGCCGGCCCGATCAGCAACCCGAGGTCGGAGGGATTGATCGGCGCCGCTTCCACTCGCACCACAACCTCGTCAGCCCCCGGCGGCCCCCAGCTCTGCGCTATCAGTGCAAGCCGCAATTCGCCGCCCGAAGTAATCGTCGTATGCAAAATCCTGCCGCTGAAGGTCCCGGTCATCGCATGTCTCCCAAAGGTTATTTCATCAGTCGATGCGCGGTGCCGCCTGAAAGGTCAACGTTGCGCATCAGGCGCGCCCGCAAAATTCCGACACCCAATCCGGCACCAGCACGCCGGCCGGCCCGCGCCGGCTTTCATCAAACATCCCGCTCCCCGCACTTTGATCGAGGTTCAGCTCCAGCGTCCGCGCCCCCGCCGACCGCGCCGCCTCCACAAAGCCCGCCGCCGGGTACACAGCGCCCGATGTGCCCACCGACACAAACAAGTCGCAGGACGCAATCGCCGCCACAATCTGCGCCATCTCATAGGGCATCTCGCCAAACCACACGATGTCAGGCCGCAACCTGTCAGGCGCGCCGCACGCCGGGCAGCGATGCGGCACCCCCAGCGGCCCGTGCCAGACCGGCGCCGCCCCGCACGCCAGACACAGCGCCCGATTCAGTTCGCCGTGCATGTGCACAAGCCGCACACTCCCGGCGCGCTCATGCAGATCATCGACATTCTGCGTCACCAGCAGCAGCCGCTCGCCTATGGCCTGTTCCAGCCGCGCCAGCGCCAGATGCGCCGCATTGGGTGCCACCCGCGTCAGAAACGCCCGCCGATCATCATAAAATTGCTGCACCAGCGCCGGGTTGCGGCTGAAGCCCTCCGGCGTCGCCACATCATCGAGGCTATGCCCCTCCCACAGCCCGTCGGACCCCCGGAATGTCGGGACGCCGCTCTCCGCCGAAATTCCGGCCCCGGTCAAAACCACTATTCTGCGCGCACGCCCCATCGTCCCTGCATCTACCAACGGGATGGCGCGGGAGCAACGCTGCGAAGCATCTGGCGCCCTGGCGCCTCGCCGATAGCCCATCACAAATGTTGCAGATTGACGCTGACTGCGCCAAACCGGCATCATGGCAAAACCGATCAAGATAGGCATCCTTGGCGCCGGCGGCCGCATGGGTGCCACCTTGCTCGCCGAGATCGCCGCGCGCTCGGCATTGGCCACCGCAAAAGCCCCTGTTCTCGAGCTTGCCGGCGCCATCGAGCGTGCCGGCCATCCCGGCATCGGCCTGCCCGTCAGCCCGGCCTATCCGCCCAGCCTGACGCTGGGCAGCAATCCCGGCCCGCTCGCCCGCGCCGCCGATGTGCTCATCGATTTCACCACGCCCGCCGCGCTTGAAGCCACGCTCGATGCCGCCTGTGAAGGCAGCGCCGCCGTCGTCATCGGCACCACCGGGCTTGAGTCAGCCCATCATGCCCTCATCGATTCTGCCGCGCGCAATATCGCCGTGCTGCAAGCCGCCAACACATCGCTCGGCGTCACCCTTCTGGCCAGGCTTGTCGAGCAGGCCGCCCGCGCCCTCGCCGATGATTGGGATATCGAGATCGCCGAGCTGCACCACCGATACAAGCTCGACGCCCCTTCCGGCACTGCGATAGCCCTCGGCCAAGCCGCCGCGCGTGGTCGCGGCATCGGCCTTGAGGCGCATAGCGAGGCCGGCCGCTTCGGCCCTGACAGCAAGCGCACCCCCGGCAGCATCGGATTTGCCAGCCTACGCGGCGGTTCTGCTGCCGGCGATCATACCGTGCTTCTCGCGGGCGATGGTGAGCGCATCGAGCTTACCCACCGCGCCGAGAGCCGGATCATCTTCGCTCGCGGCGCGCTTAAGGCCGCCGTCTGGCTCACCGGCAAGCCCGCCGGGCGCTATACCATGGACGATGTTCTGGGGCTGCCCGCCCGGTAATCGGCCAGCCCCGCTATAATTACCGCCGCCACCTCGCGCCGCTCCTTCGGGCTCAAAAACCGCCCCACACTCACCCGCCGCTCGCGCGCCGTGAGCCACAGCTTCACATCACCCAACGGCGTTTCTTCCACCAGCACCCGCGTCCACAAGGGCTCGAAGCCGAAGCGCCGCTCCGCTCCCTGTGCGTTCACCCGCAGCAGCTCCAGCCGCTCGCCAGCCAACACCACCCGCTCATGCCCCTTGCCCGCCGCATAGTTTGCCCGAAACGCCCACCACAAAAGCCCGACATCGAGCGCCATGAACGGCAGAATCGGCCACGCGCCCAGCACCAGAAACCGCAATCCCCCCAGAAAGAAAACAAGCCCGACAGCGCCCACCACCCACGGCACATGCGCGCGGTCGAAGGATCGGTTCGGCTTCAGGGTCAGATCAAGCACAGGCGACATTCGGCCACCCTATCCGCAATGATCTGGACTTGCATCCGCCACACCGCCACACCTTGCATATGATCCCGAAAAAAATGTCACGCCCCAAGGTCGAGGCCTTTTATCAGGCGCTGGCCGACCGCCACCCCGAGCCGCGCACCGAGCTTGTATATGTGAATTCCTACACGCTGCTCGTCGCCGTCGCGCTCTCGGCGCAGTCCACCGATGTCGGCGTCAACAAGGCCACGAGGCGCCTCTTTGCCGAGGCCGACACGCCCGAAAAAATGCTGGCACTGGGGGAAGCCGGTGTCCGCGCCCACATCAAGACCATCGGGCTGTTCAATACCAAGGCCAAAAACGTCATCGCGCTGTCGCAGATCCTCGTCGATCAGCTTCAGGGGCAGGTCCCGCGCGCCCGTGAGGCGCTCGAAGCGCTCCCCGGCGTCGGCCGCAAGACCGCCAATGTCGTCCTCAACGAGGCCTTTGGCGAAGAGACCTGCGCCGTCGATACCCATATTTTCCGCGTCGCCAACCGCACCGGGCTCGGCGTCGGCAAGACCCCGCTGGCCGTCGAGCGCGCCATCCTCGCCGCCACGCCGCGCCGCTTCCGTCGCCACGCTCATCACTGGCTCATCCTGCACGGCCGCTATGTATGTATCGCCCGCAAACCAAAATGCAGCGCCTGCCCGGTACATGCGCACTGCAACTGGCCTGATAAAGGTTCAGACAGCGTTCACGAAATCAAGCATAGTAAAGGCAATCAGTAGACGTTGCGTTGCGTAGTAAAAGGGCGGTCAGCGTACCGGGCCGCCCCGTTTCTTTCTCCCGGTTTTCAGACCAGCGACAGGCATTACATATGGTCCGTCTCCCCTCGCCCTTTCTTCTGGCCCCCGCCTCCCTTATGCTGGCGCTAGCCGGTTGCCAGTCCGGCCCGCCCAAGGCGGTGGCCGAGCTCAAGCCCATCGGCAAGCCGGAGAGCTGCCTTCTTCTCCAGAACATTCGTGAGACCAGAGTCGTCGATGATCAGACCATCGATTTCTACACCCGCGACAACAAGGTATTCCGCAATCGCCTGCCCAACATGTGCCCCCAGCTCAGCTTCGAGCGGGCCTTCACCTATCAAACGAGCATCAGCCAGCTCTGCAATGTCGATATCATCACCGTTCTGATCCTAAACAGCCCGCTCCAGCGCGGCGCCAGCTGCGGCCTCGGCAAATTCACCCCCATCGAAAAGCCGCAATAGAGCTGCGAACGCTAACCACTGGCAAAGCCGCAAATCCCCTGCTAACACCCCCATCGACGCATCCGTAGCTCAGCTGGATAGAGCGCTGCCCTCCGAAGGCAGGGGTCGCAGGTTCGAATCCTGTCGGGTGCACCATTAAATCAATGAGTTATCGAATGGCTCAACATGCCGTACGGAATTCGTACGGAAAATAGGGTTGTCAGGCCGCGATTCTCTTAGTGAGCCGGTCCTAGGTTCGAACCCCGGTGCGGCCACCATTTTCTCAATGACCTAGACCTCGCAGTCTGCATAACTGCCATTGCGCAGGCACCAATGCAGTACCAGGACCAAAAATCTGTTTCGGTCCCTTGAATATTGTCGATCCGTTCATACTTCCCAGAGGCCTTTGGAATTGGCCAACGGGTGCGGTCGTTTACACTGTCGACCTGCAATAGTGCGATGATTACGGCAATGCCGTGG
>JBBRCT010000021.1:0-36889 GCA_038204585.1 Sphingomonadales bacterium | reverse complement strand
CTGGATGAACCGGCGGTAGCTGTCCCAGGCAAAACGCGGGTTGCCCGATGCGCTCGCCAGCCCCTGCACCGTCGCATCATTCAGCCCGAGGTTGAGCACTGTATCCATCATCCCCGGCATCGAGACCCGCGCCCCCGAGCGCACCGACACCAGCAGCGGGTCAGCCGCATCGCCAAAAACCTTGCCCGTCACCGTTTCAATATGCGCCAGTGCCTCAAGCGTCTCGGCCTTCACATTATCAGGCAGCTTGCCCCCCGCCTCATAAAACGCCGCGCAAACCGGCGTCGCAATCGTCAGCCCCGGCGGCACCGGCAGGCCGATCGAGGCCATTTCCGCCAGATTGGCGCCCTTGCCGCCGAGATGATTGCGCAGATCAGCAGCGCCATCTGCAGAACCGCCGCCAAAGCTGTAGACAGCCTTCATCATCCCTCAATCCTCGAAAAATCAGCTACGGTATGCACCGCATCCCGAAACCGCGCCAGCAAAGCCAGCCGGTTGCGCCGAACAGCCGGCTCCGGCGCATTGACCATCAAGTCGGTAAAAAACGCATCCACCGGCCCCCGCAGGCTCGCAAGCGCCGCCATCGCCGTCGTAAAGTCCTCTGCCTCAACAGCAGCAGCAGCAGCCGGCAATGCCGCATCAAGCGCCTCCGCCAGCGCCACCTCGGCAGGATCGCTCAGCCAAGCCCCATCAAGACCACCCTCCCCATGCGGCCCATCCTTGGCATCCTCAGCCTTCAAAATATTCGCAGCCCGCTTGTAGCCCGCCAGCAAATTCACCCCATCGTCGCTACCAACAAAAGCCTGCAACGCGCGAACCCGCGCAAGCAGGCGAACCAGATCATCTTCGCTACCAATTGCGAATGCAGCATCTATGATATCGGAACGAGTGCCGACATCGCGCTGTTGAACCTTAAGGCGATCAGTCAGAAAATCTGCTAGCTTCTGCGGCGCTGCCATAACGTCCGCCCTTAGCCGTTTAAGCACTGGGCTCTCGTCCCAGTTAATATCTTTCGGAGATTTTAGGTCTCTGCCGATACGCAGTTGAAAATTAGCGACAAAATCAGTTGATAAAAACGACTCAATAGCCCGATTTTCTTTCTGCGACTGTAGCCGACCTATAGCGGTACCAAGATTACCAATGCCGAAAATCATCGTCTTGAATAGCGAAAGACGAATATTTTTTGTTTGCAGAAGCGAAATTACGCCCAATGCTGCTCGTCTCAGCGCGTAAGGGTCACGTGAGCCGGTGGGCGTCTCTGCAATCGCAAAAAAACCGAACAATGTGTCCAATTTGTCTGCCAGCGCCACAGCTATCGATACTGGCGCAGTGGGTATCAAATCACCCATCAATGCAGGTTTGTAATGGTCCCTAATGGCATCGGAAATCTGAGGGTCGAGGCTCGCAGCACGGGCGAGATAGCCGCCTGCAATGCCTTGAACTTCGGGAAACTCGCCGACAGTGGCGCTGACGAGATCAGCCTTGCTCAGGCGAGCGGCGGTTTCGGCCATGTCCGCCAACTCTTGGGGTTCGGGGCCTGCGGCCCCGGCCACCGGCCCCGTTTCGGGCTTTATAGCGCCTGATTCCACCAGCCACCGCGCGAGCTTCGCCACCCGCTCAACCTTGTCGGCAACCGTCCCGAGCTTCTCATGAAACACAATGTCACCGAGCTTGGGCAAAAACGCCTCAAGCCCCCCGGCGCTCACCGTCGCCAGATCCTGATCCCAAAAGAACTTCGCGTCCGCCAGCCGCGCGGAGAGCACCCGCTCATTCCCCGCCACAATCGCCGCCCCGTCGTCGCTCGCCGCCATATTGGCCACGCACACAAACACCGGCGCCAGCGCCCCATCCGCATCGGCCAGCGCAAAATACTTCTGGTTGGTCCGCATCGTCAGCTGGATGATCTCGCGTGGCACCGCCAGAAACGCCGGATCGAACCGCCCCAGCAGCGGCACCGGCCATTCCGTCAGCCCGGCGTTCTCGATTTCAAGCCCCTCATCGGGGATAACCGTCAGCCCGGCCGCCGCCGCCTGTTCAGCCGCACGGCTGACGATGATCTGCCGCCGCACAAAGCTGCTCGCATAAACAAAGGCCCCGCGAAGCTGCGCTGCATAAGTGTCCGCACTGCCAATTTCCAGCGGCCCCGGTGCATGGATGCGATGCCCGCGCGATATGCGCCCGCTGGTCAGCCCGAAGACACTGGCCGGCACCACATCGCTGCCCAGCAGCGCCACGATGTGCGTCAACGGCCGCACCCAGCGCGGGCTTGAAGTGCTCGCAGAAGCATCCCCCCAGCGCATCGATTTCGGCCAGTCAAAGCCCGTGATGATCTGCGCAATAATCTCCGACAATATCTCAGCCGCCGGCCGCCCGTCGCGCTTGATCGTCGCAAAAAGAAACACGCCCTTGCCGGTGTCACGCTCTTCAAGCTGATCGCGCGTCAGCCCGGTGCTCCGCAAGAAGCCGGTCAGCGCTGCCCCGGGCGCATCGGCGCGCGGCCCGCGCCGCTCCTCGGCGGTCGCCGCACTCGCCGCCGCCACAGTATCGGCAATCAACCACAGCCGGCGCGGCGTCGCATCGGCAGAAACATGCCCATGCGTCAGCCCGGCCGCCGCACAGGCATCGGTGAAACGCTTCGCCAGCTGCACAGCCGCCGCCGGCTGCATCCGTGCAGGTATCTCCTCCGAGCCGATTTCGAGCAGGAAGCGGCTCATGCAGATTTGGCCATCTGACAGTCCGCCACAGCCTTCACCAGATCGCGCACCCTGCCAATATACGCCTGCCGCTCCGCCACCGAGATCACCCCGCGCGCATTCAGCAAATTGAAGATATGGCTCGCCTTGATCGCCTGGTCATAGGCCGGCAGTGGCAGCCCCACCCCCACCAGCGCCCGGCATTCCTCGCTCACATCCCTGAAATGCTGGAACAACCGCTCGGTATTGGCATGCTCGAAATTATACGCACTGAACTGTTGCTCATTCTTCAAAAACACATCGCCATAAGACACATCCGGTCGGCCATCCTGCCCGCTCGCATAGAGCAGGTCATAAATATTGTCCTTGCCCTGCACATACATCGCCAGCCGTTCCAGCCCATAGGTCAGCTCACCCGCCACCGGCGCACAGTCATAGCCCGCAACCTGCTGGAAATAGGTGAACTGCGTCACCTCCATGCCGTCGCACCAGACCTCCCAGCCCAGCCCCCAGGCGCCCAGCGTCGGGCTCTCCCAATCATCCTCCACAAAGCGGATGTCATGCTTCGCCCGGTCGATGCCAATCGCGTCAAGGCTGCCCAGATAAAGATCGATGAGATCAGCCGGGCTAGGCTTCAATATCACCTGAAACTGGTAATAATGCTGGAGCCGGTTCGGGTTCTCGCCATAGCGCCCGTCCGATGGCCGGCGGCATGGCTGCACATAGGCGGCATTCCACGCCTCGGGCCCCAGCGCCCGCAACGTCGTCGCCGGATGAAACGTCCCCGCCCCCACCTCAAGATCATAGGGCTGCAGCACAGCACAGCCCCGCTCGCCCCAATAGCGCTGGAGCGTCAGAATGATATCCTGAAATGAGAGAGCGGACAGGGGCGTGACCCTAAGGATGGAAGAAGCCTTGCCTCTAGCGGCGCGGCGGCGCGGGGGTCAACCGGATTGCAGCCCGCCCGCCGTCATTTCGCCGGTGTCTGCCCCACACTATGCGCATTCAGCCACGCCAGGATCGCCGCATCGTCCGCCGCATCGATCGGCGCCTTGTAGACGCTGCGCATCTTGCCCAGCGTCGCCTGCCACTGAACCGGCGTCAGCGCCGGCTGATAAAGCACCATCGCCGCCGAATGACACGCCAGGCAATTGCCGTTCACCGCCTCGGCCGAGGCCCCCGGCAAATCCGCAAACATCCCGTCAGCATCCACAAGATCAACCGAAACCGGAGCCGCCGCCACCAGCAACACCGCCGACAAAAACATCAATGCGCGCATCACAATCTCGCATCCAGCCCAAAATTTACCCGCACCGGCTCCACAATCTGCCGCTCAAAGCCGCCCGGGTTCCAGTCCTCACCCAGTGGCTGCGTCTCGTCCCGCGCATTGGTCGCCCGCGCCAGCAGCGTCACATCCCCACGCGCCGGGCTGATGCTCGCCTCAAAGCGCCGGAAGCTATGCGGCCCAAAGTCCGGCCCCAGCCGCGCCGGCACCCAGCTCGCACCTGCATCAGAACTCACCGCCACCGCGCGCACGCCGGTGTCGCCGCCCATCGCCACCCCGCGCAGCTGCACAGTCTCCGCCCAGCGGTGGCGGCTGCCCGGTGCATGGCTGGTGATCAGGCTGCGCGGCCGCATCGCCGTCACCGGGCGGCTGCCGCCCGCTGCTTGCGAATCCGGCCGGCGATAGGCCGTCGCCATCCAATAACCCGCATCCGGCGCCGCCAGAATTTCCAGCCGGTCCACCATCTTCACCCAATAAGTGCTATACCAGCCCGGCACGATCAGCCGGATCGGAAAGCCGTGGACAATCGGCAGCGGCTCGCCGTTCATATGCGTCGCCAGCATCACCTCGCCGCCAATCGCATGCTCAAGCGAGAGGGACTTCGCAAACGCCGGCGCCCCCTCCATCATAGGCACATCGAGTCCCGAAGCGCGCACCGCCGTCGCTCCGCCCAGCGGCCCGGCCAGCGCCAGAACATCGGCCAGCCGCGGCCCGCGCCACACCGCATTGCCAATAGCGCCATTCGCCCATTGCGCACCGGGCACACGCGGGCTGAACAGCGCCCGCCCGTTGCCCGCGCACTGGTTGATAGCCATCACCTCGGTCTGCGGCAGCCGCGCCAGCGCCGGCAGATCGAGCATCCGCGGTTTGCCCACATGCCCCATCACCGCCAGCCGGTGCGCCGCCGGGTCAATCTCGGTCGGAAATGCATAATGCCAGCGCACAAAAAACCGGTTCGTCGGCGTCAACACCGGCGCGCCCAGATCAACGCTGTCAAAGGCCTCCAGCGGCGTCTCCAGCAGCGGCGGCAATGATCGCTGCACAATCATCCCGCGTTTGCCCTCGAACGGATTAGCCAGAGCCCGCCCGTCCGCCAGCACCATGCCCAGGTCAACGCGCTGCTGTGCAGCCGCAGGGGCAGCCACAAGCCCGGCCACAAGATGGCGCCGCGAAATCATGCGTTGGTCAGGAAATGCAGCACATCGCCATCCTTCACCACATAATCCTTGCCTTCGGCGCGCAGCTTGCCAGCCTCCTTGGCATGCGCTTCGCCGCCCAGCGTCACAAAGTCATCAAAGCTGATCGTCTCGGCCCGAATGAACTTCTTCTCAAAATCGCCATGAATCTCGCCCGCAGCTGCCGGTGCGCGCGTCCCGCGCTTGATCGTCCAGGCCCGCGCCTCCTTCGGCCCGACCGTAAAGAACGTCTGCAGCCCCAGCAGCGCATACCCCGCACGCACCACGCGGGCGAGCCCGGTCTCGGTCAGCCCCAGAGACTCGAGATATTCAGCCCGGTCCTCGGGCGGCATCGTCGCAATCTCCGCCTCGATCGCAGCGGACACCACCACCGACATCGCCCCCGCACCCGCCGCCATCGCCGCCACAGCCTGGCTCAGCGCATTGCCCGCCGCCGCGCTGGCTTCCTCCACATTGCACACATAGAGCACTGGCTTGGCCGTCAACAGCTGCGCCAGCTTGAGCGCGCGCGCCTCATCCTCGCCCTGCGGTTCGGTCAGCCGCGCCGGCTTGCCCTGCCGCAAAAGCTCAAGCGCCTGCCCCAGCACAGCCGCCTGCACCTTGGCGTCCTTATCGCCCTGCTGCGCCTTCTTCAGCAATGCCGGCACCCGCTTCTCCAGCGATTCCAGGTCGGCGAGCATCAGTTCGGTCTCCACCGTCTCGGCATCAGCCACAGGGTCAATCCGCCCCTCCACATGCGTCACATCATCATCAATGAAGCAGCGCAGCACATGCACAATCGCATCGGTCTCGCGGATATTGGCCAAAAACTGGTTGCCCAGCCCCTCGCCCTTCGATGCCCCGCGCACCAGCCCCGCAATATCCGTAAAGCCAAGCTGCGTCTCGATCACTTTGGCCGAGCCGCCGATCTTGGCCAGCTGCCAGAGCCGCGCATCAGGCACGGGCACAGCCCCCACATTCGGCTCGATCGTGCAAAAAGGATAGTTCGCCGCCGCTGCCGCCGCCGTCTGCGTCAGCGCGTTGAACAGCGTGGACTTGCCAACATTGGGCAGCCCAACAATTCCGCAGGTCACAGGCATGGCAGTCTTCCTATCATCATTTAAGTGAATGGCGCGCAACTTCACTCATAAAGCGAACATCGTCGCCGCCCAGCAGCCATGGCAAATCATCCGCCACAGCCCTTAGCAGATCATCGCGCGGTGCGGCTTCCACATTCGAAAAATTGCCCAACACATAGGGCGTCACCGCATCCTTATGGCCAGGATGCCCGATGCCAAGCCGCACCCGGCGGAAGTCAGGGCTCAGATGCGCCATGATCGAGCGGATGCCATTATGCCCCGCCGCCCCGCCGCCGAATTTCACCTTCATTCGGAAGGGATCAAGGTCCAGCTCATCATAAAGCACCGTCAGCTCTCGCTCCGGCGCCATCTTCCAGAACCGTACCGCCTCGCCCACGCTCCGGCCCGATTCGTTCATAAACGTCATCGGCTTCAGCAAAGCCACCTTGTGCTCGCCCACCCGGCCCTCACACACCAGCCCCTGAAACACCGTCCGCCACGGGCCAAAGCCGTGGACTGCAGCAATGCAGTCCACGGCCATGAACCCGATGTTGTGGCGATGCCGGGCATAAGCAGCGCCCGGATTGCCAAGGCCGACCAGCATTTGCATGGCGGCCAAACCGGCCTAGTCGGCGGTTTCTTCGGCGGCAGCCGCGTCAGTATCGCTCTTCTCGCTCTTAAGCGCCGAAGGGGCGACCATTGTGGCGATCGTGAAATCGCGGTCATGGATATGCGGCTCAACACCCTTGGGCAGCTTCACGGCACTGATATGAATCGAAGCACCAACATCAAGACCGGCCAGGCTGATATCAATCTGGTCAGGTATATCATTTGGCGCGCAATCGACCGAAATCTCATGGCGAACAATGTTCAGCACAGCGCCGCGCTTCATGCCGGCCGACTGGTCTTCGTCGATAAAATGCACAGGCACATTGACCGTGATCATCTCATTCCCGGTCAGCCGGAAGAAATCGACATGGATCGGACGGTCCGAAACAGGGTGGAACTGCACATCGCGCGGCAGCGTGCGCGTCATCTTGCCACCAATCTCGATCTCGACAATCGAGTTCATGAAATGGCCGGTCGAGAGCTGGCGAACCAGAATCTTCTCTTCCAGATGGATGGGGGTTGCAGCCGAGCCGGCACCATAGATGACGGCGGGCACGCGGCCTGAACGGCGGATGGCGCGGGAGGCTCCCTTGCCTGCCCGATCCCGAGGTTCAGCCGCGAGCTTCAGAACTTCACTCATGCTCGCTTCTCCAGTTGTTATTCGCGGACCCCCAGCCTCCAGGGATGCAGATCGGGGGTTTCACGAAGACGCGGGCCTTAGGCGAAAGGGTCCACAAACGCAAGTCCAGCATCGCTACAGCTTCAAAAAACACCCCACATCAAAGCCCGCCTCTACCGCCGCTTCCGCCGCACAGCCCGGACTTTTGGCGGTGCCGGCGCCTGCACCACAACAGGCCCCGGCAGCCGCTCCACCGTCAGTCCCTTCGCTTTCAGCAGCGCCAGCAGCCCGTCCGGCCCGCCAAAATGCCCTGCCCCCACCGCCAGAAAAGACCTGCCCGGCCGCGCCATCTCGCTTGCCAAAAAATCCACCCAGGCCCGGTTCCGCCCCGCCAGCAACACCTCGTGCAACACCGGTGAGGCCCGCGCCTCACTGGCAAAGTCGCTGGCAATCCGGTCCACATCACCCTTCTGCCAAAGCGCCACCATCGTCGCCACCTGTGCCGCCGCATCGGGAATATCGGCCAGTGTCGAATCAAGCATTGCCACCTGATCATCAACCGGCAGCCCGGCAAAAAAGCCCAGCTGCTGCTGCGGCGTCTCCAGGGCCGCCAGCGGCTTGCCCTGCCGCTTGGCCCGCGCCAGAAGCGCCACTTCCACCCCCGCGCCCGAGCTCACCCCGGCCCGCGTCAGCACCGCCTCCCCCATGGTGATCGAGATCAGCCAGGGCTTCATCCGGTCAAGCGCCGCTATCGGAATGCCCAGATCAGCCGCGGCGTCCGAAAGGGCGGCAAAGGTCGCCGCCGGCAACCTCTCCCGCGCCGGCGGCATATCAGCGTCAATGCCCAGCTGCTGAATGATCGGCCCCAGCGCAAACCGGTCATCAGGCAGCTTGGTTTCAATGATCAACTGCCCCGCCGCATCAAACCGCTGCGCCGCGTCGGCCGATAACCAGTCGATCCCCCCCGGCAGCGCATGAACCGTCGCAAAAAGCGTAATCTCGGTGTCGGCATCCTTGATCACCCAAACCGGCGGCTGCGCCGGCTTCGTCGCCACCGGCTTTGCAGAGGGCACCGGCTGCTGCGCCCCTGAAGCTGAAACAACGGCAGGCAATGCCAATGACACTACGGCAAACGCTGCTAACAAAACCCTGATCATGCCTGCGCCTGATGCCCGTCCCAATATCGATCCTTCAGCAGCCGCTTGTAGAGCTTGCCGGTGTCATGACGCGGCAGCTCCGCCATGAAGTCGATGGATTTCGGGCATTTCACATGGCTCAGCCGTGAACGAACAAAGGCAAGCAGCTCGGCCTCAAGCGCAGACCCCGCCTCGGCCATATCGCGCGGCTGGATCACCGCCTTCACCGCCTCCCCCATCTCCGCATCGGGCACACCAAACACCGCCACATCGCTCACCTTGGGGTGCATTGTCAGCACATTCTCGGCCTCCTGCGGATAGACATTCACCCCGCCCGAAATAATCATAAACGCCGCACGGTCGGTCAGATAAAGATAGCCCTCATCATCAACATGGCCAATATCGCCAAAGGTAGCGCCATGCTCGCCGCGCACACTCGCCGTCTTGGCCGCATCATTATGATAGGAAAAGCCGGGCCCGCCATGAAAGAACACCCGCCCCGTCGCGCCCACCGGCAGCAGCTCGTCATCATCGCCGACAATGCGAATCTCGCCGAGCAATGATTGCCCCACCGAGCCTGGATGCGCCAGCCATTCCGCCGATGTGATCGCCGTAAAACCAGCCCCTTCGGTGGCGCTGTAATATTCATGGATGATCGGCCCCCACCAGTCGATCATCGCGCGCTTCACATCGGTCGGGCATGGCGCTGCCGCATGGATTGCCACCTTGAGCGACGACAGATCATGGGCGCCGCGTGCCGCCTCGGGCAGCTTCAGCAGCCGCACAAACATCGTCGGCACCAGCTGGCTGTGCGTCGCGTGGCAGGTCTCGATCGCCGCCAGATACGCTTCAGGCTCAAACCTCTCCATAAGGATCACCGTCCCGCCGAAGCGATGAACTGCCATGCAATAGCGCAGCGGTGCCGCATGATAGAGCGGTGCCGGTGAAAGATAGCGGATGTCCGGCCCAAAGCCGTAAAGCATCGCCGCAAGCCCGAGCAGCGCATCGGGCGCTTCCAACGCCCCCTCGGGCAGCGGCCCGCGCACCCCCTTCGGCCGGCCGGTGGTGCCGCTGGAATAGAGCATATCGCGCCCCGGCGATTCGTCAGCAATCCTTGTGTCGGGCTGCCCCGCCAGCGCCGCCTCAAAGTCGCTAAAACCCGCCATCGCCCCGCCGACCGAAAACCGTGCCGCCGCCGGCAAAGAGGCAGCAGCCGCCGTCACCACAGCCGCGAACGCCGGCCCGGCAAACAACGCCCGCGCGCCTGAATCGCTGATGATATAGCCCGCCTCATCTTCGGTCAGCTTGGTGCTCATCGCCACAAACACCAGCCCGGCGCGCTGTGCGCCCCACACAATCGGCAGAAAATCCAGCCCATTGGGCAGCATCAGCGCCACCGTATCACCGCGCACCAGCCCCAGCGCGCGCAGCAGATGCGCCACCTGGTTCGACCGCGCCTCCATTTCGCCATAGCTCAGCATTTCGCCTGTGCCAGCCCCCGTACCAGCCCCCGTACCAGCCCCCGTACCGGCCCCCGTACCGGCCCCCGTACCGACCATGATGATCGCCGGCTTATCCGGCGTCGCAGAAGCATGAATATGCGGGTGCATGGTCAGATCCTCATTTCAGCAGCGGCCGGCGGCGCAACTGGCGGTCGATCGCGATCGACAGCAGCCCCAGTCCGAGAAAAAGCACCAGCATCAAGGCCAGATTGAGCACAACTTGCCCAAAGCCCAGCGCGCTCACATTCATGAAGGGATAGGGCCAGCGGTCAGTCAGCGTGCCCCGCGCAATGCTGTACACGCCGTAGAAAAGCGGAAAGCCAAGCCAGCCCAAAGCCGCCCGCCACCAGAGCGGTGCACCTGTTCGCCCAAAAACCAGCCACCAGAGCGGCCAGACCAAGGGAATCACCGCATGAAACACCGTATCGATTGCCAGCCGCAAACCCGCCATCGGCACCAGCCCCTTGAGCAGCGTCTGATAGATCAACCCTACCACAATGATATAGACCGTCACCGCCGCCCGCGTCCCAGGCCTTGCAAAAAAGCCCCTATCCTCGCCCCTTTCACTGCGAGACCCGCTTGAAGCCCCCAAAGCCGCTATCGTCGCCACAATAGCCACCAGCGTGTTGGTCCAAAGCGTGAAGTAGCTGAACAGGTTCACCAGCCCCAGCCAGCCCGGATTACCGGCCTTGGCAGCGTCGCCAAGCGTGAGATACATCTGCGTTCCAATCGTCGCCCAGCCCAGCGCTGCGATCAGCCCCGCCGCCATCCGCCCTACCTTGCCAATATCGATCATCCGGCCCCCTCACCCACCTGCTAGCATGGCGCCTACCCGCAACCCAACCCTGAACCCGCCCCACTCAATAAGCCCGCCAAAAATCATGCAATGCAGCATGAGTGTTGCGAACCGCCGCCGAGGCCGCTAAGGGCGTCCCCATATGGCATTCAAACTCCCCGACTTCACCGACCGCGCCAAAGCCGCGACCGAAGCCCGCATGGCAAAGCTAGAAAAGTTCAAGGCAGCACCGCCGCCTGATGAAGACGCGCTCGCCGCCCGCGCCCGCGCCGCCCAGAAACGGCTTGAACGAGAAGACGAGCGCAAGATCGAGCGCGCCGAAAAAGCCCGCCTCGCCGAAGAAGCCCGGATCGCCAAAGAGGCTGAATCAGCCGTCAAAGCTGCGCAGGCCAAGCTCGAAGGCATCGCTCGCGAAGCCGCCCAAAAAGCCGCTCGTGACGCCCGCTACGCCGCCCGAAAGTCAAAGATTCGTTAAGCAGCAGCACAGCATTTGGCTTGACTTGTAGGATAATATCTGAGATAAATCAGATACTTATTCTCATCCGTCCGAATTCTACAGCTCAGAGATCCCCCCTAAAACACCGTCCAGCGTATAGACTTCCAGTAGACTTGTTCATATTCGCTCAGTCCCCGTCGAACGATATCAATGCGTTAACCGTAATGCCAGCCTCCCGAAGTCTTTCAGCCCCGCCAAGCGACGGCAGATCAATCGCAAACGCCGCCTCGTCCACAACAGCCCCGGCGCCGCGCAGCAATTCCAGCCCCGCAAGCGCCGTGCCCCCCGTGGCAATCAGGTCATCGACTAGCAGCAGCCTCTGCCCCGGCAGCACAGCATCAGCATGCATTTCGATCCGGTCCTGCCCATATTCCAGCACATAGTTGATTCCCGTAGCCCGGCCCGGCAGCTTGTTTTTCTTGCGCAGCAGCACCAACCCGCAGCCCAGCCGATACGCCAGCGCTGCCCCAAACAAAAAACCCCGCGCCTCAATCCCGGCAATCAGATCGGGAGGTGTCACAATGCCATCCGCCATCCGCTCGATCGACCGGCCAAACCCGGCACCATCGAGCAAGAGCGTCGAAATATCGCGAAACTGAATCCCCGGCTTGGGATAGTCCGGAATCGTTCGGACAAGTGCAGCAAGATCAGCGTTCTTCATCGCTCATGCCTAAGAGCGCGCCGCCCAAAACAAAAGGGGCGGTGGCTCATCGCCACCGCCCCTGTTTGAAAACGAAGCTGGACTCAAGCGCCCTTGGGCTTCTTCAAATCGCGCCAGACCTTCTTGTAGCTCAGATAGCCAAGGATCGTCATGAGGAACAGGAAAGCGATAGCCGCCAGCCCGGTTTCCTTGCGATTCTCCAGCTTCGGCTCAGCCGTCCAGACGAGGAAGGCCGCCACATCGGTCGCATAGTTCTTGACCGTCGGCTTGGTGCCATCAGTATATTCAACCTGCTCATCAGCAGCCAGCGGTGGCGGCATGGCAATCGCCAGCGACGAAAACCATGGGTTGTACCAAAGCGTATCGGCCTTCTGGAAATCAGATGGCACGTCATCACGGTAGCCGAGCAGCAACGAGCGAATATAATCGCCCCCGCCATGCCGCGCCTTGGTGATCAGCGACAGGTCGGGCGGATAGGCGCCATTCTGAGCTGCCCGCGCCGCAACCTCATTGGCATAGACTGGCGGAAACTTGTCTGAAAGCGTTGCCGGCCGCGTCGTCGCCTCTCCACTCTCGTCGATCGACGGCACCGAATATTCAGCGGCAATCGCCTTGGCCTGGCCTTCATTGAAGCCCAGCGCCAGCAGGTCGCGGAAAGCAACCCGGCTGATCGAATGGCAAGCCGAGCAGACTTCGCGGTAAACCTTGAAGCCGCGCTGCAATTGCCCGCGGTCGAACGTGCCGGTGATCCCCAGATTGCCCGCACCATTATGCGCCCAGACAATCTGCTCAGGATGCTCATGGTGCGCCTTCACAGGGTCGTAAGGGACTTCGTCTCTGGGCTGCACAGCCCCCCAGAGAACGGTGACGCAGAAAAGCGCGCCAACCGCGATGGCGATATTTTGGACGAGAGTGCCGGGACGGGCCATTGATCAGGTTCCTTGTTCGCCGGAATTATTCAGCAGGCTGGGCGACAGCGCCGCCCGAGTTGCTGCCACCGCCAGAGCCAGCCCCGCCAAATTTGGCGAGCACAGCCTCGGAAATGGAGTTGGGCAGCGGCAATGTCTTTTCAAAGCGGCTGACCAGCGGCAGGATGACGAGGAAGTGAGCGAAGTAATAAGCCGTCAGCACTTGGCTGATCAGCACCCATGGCTCCTCGGCCGGCTTGCCGCCCGCCACACCCAAAACCAGACAGACCGCAACAAACACCCAGAACAGCGCCCGGTTCAGCGGCCTATACTTGTTCGAGCGCACCGGCGATGTGTCGAGCCAGGGCAGGAAGAACAGCAGCAGGATAGACGCAAACATCGCGATCACACCCCAAAGCTTGGCGGGGATGAACAGGAAGTCCGTCGTGAAGGCCCGCAGAATCGCGTAGAATGGCCAGAAATACCATTCAGGCACGATGTGCGCCGGTGTGCTCAGCGGGTTCGCAGGAATGTAATTGTCCGGCTCGCCCAGCACGTTCGGCATGAAGAACACGAATGCCGAGAATAGGATGAGATACACACCCAGCCCGAAGAAATCCTTCGAGGTGTAATAGGGGTGAAACGGCACCGTATCCTGCTCGCTCTTCACATCAAGGCCAGTCGGATTGTTTGACCCCGGAATGTGTAGCGACCAGACGTGCAGGATAATCACACCAAAGATCACGAACGGCAGCAGATAGTGCAGCGAGAATAACCGATTGAGCGTAGCGTTGTCAGGCGAGAAACCGCCCAAAAGCCAAGTCTGGATCGCCTCGCCGACCAGCGGCAGCGCCGAGAACAGGCCGGTGATAACAGCAGCACCCCAGAAGCTCATCTGGCCCCAGACCAGCACATAACCCATGAATGCCGTCGCCATCATCAGCAGGAAGATGACAAGGCCAAGCATCCAAAGCACTTCGCGCGGCGGCTTGTAAGAGCCATAATAGAGCCCGCGGAAAATGTGCACATAGACCACACCAAAAAAGAAAGACGCGCCTACCGCGTGCATGTAGCGCAGCATCCAGCCGCCATTGACGTCGCGCATGATGTGCTCGACCGAATCAAAAGCCACAGACGTATCGGCAGCATAATGCATCCCGAGCACAACCCCGGTTATGATCTGGATCACCAGCGCAACGCCGGCCAGAACACCGAAATTATAGAAGTAATTGAGGTTCTTTGGCGTCGGATAGCCGCCGCCCAATGCTCCATAAACAAAGCGCGGCAAAGGCAGCCGGCTGTCCATGTACTTCCCGATCTCGGTCGTCGGGTGATATTGCTTGGCCCAGGGAAAGCTCATGGGATCCTCCTTTAGCCGATGGTGACCGCAGTTGCGGTCTTGAAGATGTATGGCGGCACTTCAAGATTGAGCGGCGCCGGGCCCTTGCGAACACGCGCGGCCGTATCATAGTGCGAGCCGTGGCAAGGGCAGAAATAGCCGCCAAAATCGCCCCGGGTCTCGCCCTGTCCGGCGCCCAAGGGTACACAGCCAAGATGTGTGCAGACGCCCAGCGTAATCAGCCACTGATTATTGCCGGCCTTGGTCCGGTCAGCGAGCGACTGCGGATCGCGCAGCGTGCTTACATCAACCTTGTTAGCCAGGTCGATCTCAGCTTGCGTCAAGTGCCGGGCAAAAACCGGCTTGCCCCGCCAGCTGGTTTTGATTGCCATGCCTTCCTCAATCGAGGCCAGATCGAGATCGATCGACGCCATCGCCAGAACATCGGCCGAAGGGTTCATCTGGTTGACCAGCGGCCAGACCACAGCGCCAACGCCAACAGCAGCCGTGGCGCCAGTTGCGATGTAAAGAAAATCTCGCCGGGTTTCACCCTTTGGGGTGTCCTCGACGGGAGCCTGGTTAACGCTTGCCATCAAGCCGCCTTTCAAAGCTGGTCAATATCTGTCCGGGAAACGTGCAAAGCCCGAAGGCTCGCACTAGTTCCCCGTTCAAGTGTCCAATAGCCGTGACACTCCCCCAATGGCAACGGGCTTTTTATGGACATTTTGGCGCGGTGGCCTGTCGATATGGGCTTTCATGGCACCAGTCTTTGGCGCTAGGAGGTCGATTATGTACACATTGGATGATCGCCAAGCCGCCGCCCAGACCTGGTTCCGGGAGGCAAGAGACCGTATCTGTGCCGCCCTCGAAGCCGTGGAAGACGATGCCCATGGCGAAGCCCCTGCCGGCCGCTTCGAGCGCAAGGCCTGGAACCGGGATCCCGCCACAAATGAAGACCCAGCCAGCTGGAATGGCGGCGAGAATGAAGGTGGCGGGGGCGTCATGTCGGTGATGAAAGGCCGGGTATTTGAAAAAGCCGGTGTCAACATCTCCACCGTCCACGGCGTGTTCGCCCCCGAATTCGCCAAGCAGATCAATGGCGCCGGAGAAGACCCGCGCTTCTTCGCCACCGGTATCAGCCTCGTCATCCACCCGATCAATCCGCTGGTCCCCGCCGTCCATCTCAACACGCGCTATCTCGTCACCACCAAGCGCTGGTTCGGCGGCGGCATGGACCTCAATCCCGCCATCCCCGACGATGGCCAGACCTCAGACTTTCACGCTGCCCTGAAATCAATGTGCGACCGCCATGATCCGGCCTATCATGCCGCGCATCAGAAATGGGCCGAGGAATATTTCTGGGTGCCCCACCGCAAGTGTCATCGCGGCGTCGGCGGTATCTTCTATGATCATCTCGACAGCGGCGATTGGGACCGGGATTTCGCCTACACCAAGGATGTCGCCAAAACTTTCGTCGAACTATACCCCCGGCTGGTCCGCGAAAAGATGCACCAAAGCTGGACCGAGGAGGACCGCGCCGAGCAGTTGCGGTATCGCGGCCTCTACGCCGAATTCAATCTCGTCCATGATCGCGGCACCGTCTTCGGCCTCAAGACCGGCGGCAACATCGAGGCGATCCTGATGAGCCTGCCGCCACTCGCCCGCTGGGACTGACCGAGTCCCCCCCAAGCCGAAAATCAGTCGCGGAGCCGCTGATATAGATAGCTGGCGAGGGCTGCACTGCCGATCGCCACAAAAGTGGCTGCAATGGCAGGCACAAGCCCGGCCGCAAACTTGCCCAGTGCCGCCAGGCCAAACAGCGTCAGCACCGCGCCAATCGCGCCGCCAACGCCGCCCGCCACAAGGCTGATACCGAACAACGCCAGAATGGCAAGCAGCAGAAAGCCGAAGATCGTCCAGCTCGCCGGCGCCGTCAGCGCCCAGCTACGGCGCAGCAATTCGATCGGCGTTTGCCCGCGCGCCTCGATCACCAGCGGGACGATCAGGAACAGGCGGCTGGTCACATAAATGCCCGGCAACACGAGCAGCAGCAACGCAAGGCCGCTGGGGATGGCTGAAATGAGCAGCGTCGCAACATAGAGCGGCCAAACAGCAAACGCTGCGGCAAGTGCTACCCGTGGCGGCTGCTCCGGCCGAAGCAGGAGATGTGCTACCGCAAGCTGGGCAACGCTGCCGATAAGGGCTGGCAGCATCACAAGCCACAACAACACCCGGGCGTTCATATCATCCGCACTCGCCGGTGGGCTCGGGCCAAAAATCCGCAGCCCCATGTCGACCAGCAGCGTAAACGGCGCCGCCACCGCAAATAGCAAGCTGATCCGCCCACGCAGCGGCGCCGTCATCCCGGCCCAGATTTCGGCCACACGCAACGGCGCCATCAACCGGCTGACGGTGCGGCGCCGGCCTGCTTGACCAGATCGGCCAATTCGCCGGCCTGAAACATCTCCATCATGATGTCCGATCCACCAACAAACTCGCCGCCGATATAGAGCTGGGGAATAGTCGGCCATTCGGAATAGGTCTTGATCCCCTGGCGAATTTCCATGTCAGCCAGCACATCAACGCTCTCAAAGGCCACGCCAAGCCGCTCTAGGATGGCTATCGCCGTGCTCGAGAAGCCGCATTGCGGGAAGAACGGCGTCCCCTTCATGAACAACACCACCGGATTGGCAGTGACAATGTCGTTGATTCGAGCGTGCACAGGGTCGGTCATGGCAAAGTCCTTATCCAGAAATAGTCGTGAGTTTAAGGGCATGCAGCGCGCCGCCCATGCGACCGCCGAGCGCATTATAGACCAGCTGATGCTGGCGCACACGTGTCAGCCCCCGAAACTGGGACGCAGTCACAATCGCAGCATAATGGTCCCCGTCCCCGGCAAGATCGGTCAGCTCGATGCTGGCACCAGGCAAAGCGGCGAGAATCGCAGATTCAATATCTTCAGCAGCCATCGGCATGGGTCAGCCGCCCGTGATCTGCAGGGCAGCGACATCGCCCTGCTCGACAAGTTTTACGCGTATGGTCGCTTCATCAACCCCGACCGGCGCCAGATCAGCTACCAGTTTGCGAACGATATCCTCGTCCCCGGCCTCTTCCAGATCTGAAATCACGACTGATTTGGCATAGGCATCGGTCTCATCAGCATCGAGATCAAGAAAGCCGGCGGCCCATTCCCCGACCAGCCGGTCGCGTCGTGCGCGCACGCGGAACCGCGTTTCGGCATCATGGGCGAACTTGTTTTCGAAAGCGGATTCGCGGTCGTCGAAAGTGGGCATTGCTGACTCCTGTGCCGGTCGGCATCTGATGCCTCCAGATAGGGCCGGCATTGCAGCGCTGCAAGCACCGCGCTATGGAGCGGTCACAGCCCCGGGTGCGCCGTTACGGCCAGCCTGGGGTTTTGAGTTTCTGCCCTGCGGCTTGGGGCACTTTCACAACACGGTCCGCCCGCCCGCACACGGACCATCAGGAGGTTTGGCATGACCCGGCGTCGCCAGATTTACGAGGGCAAGGCCAAGATTCTCTATGAGGGTCCCGAGCCCGGTACGATCATTCAGTATTTCAAGGATGATGCCACCGCCTTCAACGCCCAGAAAAAGGGCACCATCTCAGGCAAGGGCGTGCTGAACAACCGTATCTCCGAACATCTTTTCACGCTGCTCGCCACAATCGGCATCCCCACCCATTTCATCCGCCGCCTTAACATGCGCGAGCAGCTTGTCCGCCAGGTCGAGATCATCCCCATCGAGGTGGTGATCCGCAATGTCGCCGCCGGCTCGCTGGCCAAGCGTTTCGGCATCGAGGAAGGCACTGCCCTGCCCCGCACCATCGTCGAATATTATTATAAGGACGATGCCCTCAACGACCCGATGATCACCGAAGAGCATATCGCCGCCTTCGGCTGGGCCAGCCAGGAAGAGATGCACGACATCGCCGACATGGCGATTCGCGTAAATGATTTCATGGCCGGGCTATTTGCCGGCGTCGGCATCAGGCTGGTGGACTTCAAGCTGGAGTTCGGCCGCCTTTTCGACGGTGAATATGCGCGCGTCATCCTCGCCGACGAGATCAGCCCCGATGGCTGCCGGCTGTGGGACATGAAAACCGATGAGAAGCTCGACAAGGACCGCTTCCGGCGCGACCTCGGTGGCGAAGCAGAGGCTTATCAGGAAGTCGCGCGGCGGCTCGGTATTATGCCTGAGGACGAAGCTGCGGTTCTCGATCTCGACGAACACCGCAAGTCACGCGGCAAATAGCGCTCAGGTCAAAAGCGGCTTCAACTGCGGAACCGCCAGCGCGAATATCAACGCGCCAAACCCGACAATCGCCGCCGTCAGCACAAAAGTTGCGCTATAGCCCTGAGCATCCACAATCATGCCGGTAACAATCGGGCCGACGATCCCTGAAATATTGCCAACGCCCGATTGAACCCCCATCCAGCGGCCGGCCGAGCCAGGGCCGGCTAGCGTCTGCCCGAAGGTGAACAGCAGATTGGGAATGGGGCCAATACCGAGGCTGGTTATGCCCAGCCAGAAAACCAGCGCCGGCGTGGACTCGGTGCTGGTCAGCGTCAGCAGCCCGGCGATGGCGATGCCAGCACAGCCAAACAATAGCCGCCGCCGGGTCGTCGAAGCGTCAGCACCGCGCGCGATCAGCCGGTCGCTCAGCCTGGCCGCCCCAAAGCCGCTGCCTGCTTGAACTAAAAATACCAGTGCCGTCAGCCCCGCCATATCACCGATGCCGAATCCCCGATCATTGACCAGCCACAGCGGCAGCCAGGCGATTAGAAAATAAAACCCGTAGCTCCCGCAAAAATGCAGCACGACCATCGCCCAAAGTGCCGGGACACGAAGCAGCTGGCCATAGGGCATCACGTCGGCAGGGCCGGCATCGCTCGGGCCATCGACCTCAAGCCGACGGCTCGCCCAAGGGATCAACCAAAACAGCGTGACCGCCCCCAGCACAGCAAACATGCCCCGCCAGCCAATCTGGGTCGCCAGAAACCCACCGGCAATCGTCCCGATAAAAGGCCCCAGCGCAATCCCGCCGGAAAGTGCTATGTTAGCCGTCCCGCGCCGCTCGGTCGGCACCCTGGCAATGACCTTCGAGCCACAGGGAAAAGCAACGCCCTCGCCCACGCCCATGGCAAGCCGGAGCGCTATCAGGCTGGCGATCCCGCCCGAAAGACCGGTCAGCATCGTCGCCAATGCCCAGATGGCGACCCCAACAGCCATCAGCCGGTGAACCGAAACCCGGTCCGCAAGCCAGCCCGCCGCCGTCTGGGCCGGCACATATGACCAGTAAAACGCCGAGACGATCACCCCATAGCCGGTGGCGGAAAGCCCCAGATCCTTCTGGATCAGCGGCCCCGCAACCGAGACCGCGCCGCGATCAATATAATTGAGCGCAATCGAAGCAAAAATCAGCCAGACAAGGCTGGACGACGGTGCTTTAGCGTATGTGGCCCCCATGCCCACAAAGTGGCCGGACGGCGTGCGTTCGTCAATCGACGTCGGTGATTGACGTCAGCGCGGGCGCTTGCGGTTATCGTGACGGCAGATTAAGCCGCTGCTGCATGAAAGCACGCGTGACCATTACCCTGAAGTCCGGCGTTCTCGATCCGCAGGGACGAGCCATCGAAGCCGCCCTTGGTGGCCTCGGCTTCAGCGGCGTGGCCGATGTCCGCGCCGGCAAGGTCATCGAGCTTGAGCTGGCAGACGGCACCTCGCCCGAAACCATCGACGCCATGTGCCGGCAGCTGCTCGCCAACACGGTCATGGAAAATTACCGCGTGGAGCTGCTGTGAAAAGCGCCGTCATCGTCTTTCCCGGTTCAAATTGCGACCGGGATCTCGCCGTGGCCATCGAACTTGTCACCGGCGTCAAGCCAGCCATGGTCTGGCACGCCGAAACCGAGCTGCCGGCTGGCACCGAGCTCGTCGCCCTTCCCGGCGGCTTCTCCTTCGGTGACTATCTGCGCTCCGGCGCCATGTCCGCGCGAGCCGCCATCATGCCCGCCGTGGCCAAGGCCGCCGATGAAGGCCGCATGGTGCTCGGCGTCTGCAACGGCTTTCAGGTGCTTACCGAAGCAGGGATGCTCCCTGGCGCCCTGATGCGCAACGCCGGGCTGAATTTCGTCTGCCGCAACGTCGCACTCGATGTCGTCAACAGCCAGTCGGTCTTCACCAGCCTTTACGACGCCGGAGAGCGCATCCACATCCCGGTCGCCCATCATGACGGCAATTATTTCGCCGATGACGCCACTCTGGACTGGCTTGAGGGAGAAGCCAGAGTCGTCTTCCGCTATGCCGAGCCAGTCAACGGTTCAGCCCGCAATATCGCCGGCATCCTCAATGATCGCGGCAATGTCCTGGGGCTTATGCCCCATCCCGAGCGCGTGGTCGAAGCCGCCCATGGCAGCACCGATGGCCGCCGCCTGTTTGAAGGCCTGGTCGGAGCGCTGGTCGGCTAAACATCCGTCCTGAACGGCGTAAAATTCGTCGTCGCATCGAACACATCAAGCCCCTCAGCGCGCTTGAACCAGGCGACCACGCGGTAAGTAACCGGCGTCAGCGCCGCCTCCCAAACCACTTTCAGCGCATAGTTGGTGAGCAGCACCTGCACGACAAGGCTCGTCTCCCAAATGCCCAAAAACGCCAGCGGGTAGAAAATCAGGCTGTCTACCCCCTGCCCCACCACTGTGCTGCCGATGGTGCGAGTCCAAAGATATTTTCCCCCGGTCAGCACCTTCATCCGCGCCATAACAAACGCATTGGCCATTTCGCCCGCCCAGAATGCCATAATCGACGCCAGAAAGATCCGCGGAACCTGACCGAACACCTCGGCCAGCGCCGCCTGCCCGGCATAGCCATCGGCCGGCGGCAAAGTGACGACAAACCAGCTCATCGCGGCTGCAAAAATCGAGGCCCCAAAGCCGACCCAAACCACCCGTCTGGCGCGCGCAAAGCCGTAAACCTCGGTCAAGACATCGCCCAGCACATAGCTCAGCGGAAAAAACAATATGCCTGCACCAAACGTCAGCGATCCCCAGACGGGCAGTTCAATCTGCGCCGGCTTTGCCGCACCAATCAGATTCGAGCAGATCAAAATGACCGCAAACACCGCCATCGCAAAATCATAATAGCGCAGCGGCCGACCATGAAGCGCGCCGGCCTCAACTGCAACAATGCCCTCAGGCTCCTCTGTGCGGCGCATATCCATCACCTCTTTATTAGCCTGCGGCGGGCACGGCGAAAGAGGGCATGTGTCGCAGGTACAATGTTCGCATAATGTTCTCATTTGTGGCATCATCTCGCCATGGATGATTCGCGGCCTTTGCGGTGGTTGTATCTCGATCTGAACAGCTATTTCGCCAGCGTCGAGCAGCAGCTGGACCCGGCGCTGCGCGGCCGCCCAGTAGTGGTGGCGCCGGTCGATACCGATAGCACAAGCGCCATCGCCGCGAGCTATGAGGCCAAGGCGTTCGGCATCCGCACCGGCACCAAGATCTGGGAGGCCCGCGCCAAATGCCGTGATCTCGTCGTGGTGCCGGGGCGGCATGAGGACTATGTGCGCTTCCACCACCGTGTGATCGAAGAAGTCGGGCGGCATGTGCCGGTTTATGCCGTGTGCTCGATCGATGAAGTGGCGTGTCGCCTGCTCGACAATGAGAACAGCGTGGCGGCGGCGCGTGATATAGCCCGGCGGATCAAGGCCGGGATCAGAACCAATGTCGGCGAGTGCCTGACCTCATCCATCGGCGTCGCCCCGAACCGGCTGCTGGCCAAAATGGCCGCCGACATGCAAAAGCCCGATGGCCTGACAGTGCTGGAGGCACAGGACATCGCCCCGCGCCTGAAGCAGCTCAAGCTCAACGAAATCCCCGGCGTCGGGCGAAATATGGAAGTGCGGCTGGCGGCGGCCGGCGTGGTCACCATGGCACGGCTGCTCAGCCTCGACGCGCGAGAGGCGAAGCTGGTCTGGGGCAGCGTCTGGGGCGAGCGCATGTTCTGGCTGCTTCAAGGGTTCGAGCTGCCCGAGCTGGAAACCGTCAGCCGGTCCATCGGGCACAGCCATGTGCTGGGGCCGGAAAAGCGCGGCCTCCCCGCCGCCCGGTTGGCGACGCGGCGGCTGCTGGCCAAGGCCGCAACCCGGCTGCGGCGCGCCGAAAAACGCTGCGCGCGGCTTGGCCTGAGCGTCAAGGCCGAGGCCGCACGCAGCGACAAGCCAGCGAAATGGTCAGCCGAAGTTCGGGTGCAAACTATCATGGACACGCCGGGCCTGCTCACAGCACTCGAAAACCTCTGGCAGCAGATGGAGTCAGGCTTCAGCGCGCAACGCCTGCTGCAAGTCGGCGTAGTGCTGTCCGATCTGTCCGATGCCAATGCCGTGCAAGGCGGTCTTTTCGATACAAGCTGCGCCCAAGCCGAAGCGCGTCGGCTCGCCCTTTCGCGGGCAATGGACAAGGTCAATGCCCGCTTCGGACGCGATGCCGTCACCCTCGGCCATGATCATCTCGGCGCCGTTAAGTCCGCCGGTCCGCGCATCGCCTTCACCCGCATTCCCGAGCTGGCCGAGTTCCGGGAATAGCGAAGCAACCCTGGCAACCGGGCCGCGCTCCTCAGTGCAGCTTCAGCCGGGGGCGCACCACCTGATTGACATGGCCAATCAGCAGCAGAGTAAGGCCCTTCAGCCAGCCATGAATGGCGATGAGATGCATCCGGTAGAGCGATGTATAGACAAGCCGCGCCAGCCGCCCCTCGATCGCCATACGGCCGCCGACAAGATTGCCCATCAGGCTGCCCACGGTCGAATAGCGGGCAAGGTTCACCAGGCTGCCATTGTCCCGGTACACGAAGGGCCGAAGCGGCTTGCCGGCAATCAGCGCCCGAATGTTAACATAAGCCGCACCCGCCATCTGGTGAGCGGCCTGAGCCCGGGGCGGTATCGGTCGCGCTGAACCTTCGGGCAGGAAGAAGGCACAGTCGCCGATGGCAAAGATCCGCTCATCCAGCGTCGTTTGCAGCGTCGGCAGTACGACAAGCTGGTTCCCCCGCGTCGTTTCCAGCCCGCCAATCTCCTTCAAAAAATCCGCCCCGCGCACGCCCGCAGCCCAGACCCGGATATCCGCCGTAATCGTCTCGCCGCCGCTCGTGTGAATTGCCTGCGCGGTCGCATTCGTCACCTGCGTTCCGGTCATCACGCGCACACCAAGATTCTCAAGCTCGGCATGCGCTGCCGCCGACAGTTTTTCGGGCAATTGCGGCAGAATGCGCGGCCCTGCTTCGATCAACGTCACCTTCAATCGCTTGGCATCGAAAACCTCAAGACCATAATAAGCCAATGCATCAGCGGCAGAATATAGCTCGGCTGCAAGTTCAACCCCCGTGGCACCGCCGCCGACGATGGCAATATTGACCATGGCATCGGACGTTGCGTCGCCCACCATTTGCCGCGAAACGCGCAGGCACTGGTTGAGCAGCCGTCGTCGGAACCTGTCCGCATCGGCGCGTGTCTCAAGGCTCAGGCAATGCTCTCGCACACCGGGAATGCCGAAATCATTCGAAACACTGCCCACTGCTATGACAAGATAATCATAGCGAATCCGGTGCTCACCAATGATCTCGCTGCCATCCTCATCGCGAATGGGCGCAATGATCACCTGCTGTGCAGCACGGTCGATGCCTTGCAGCGCGCCATCGAAATACCGATATCCCCAGCGAAAGGCATGGCCGCGATAGCCCACTTCATCAAGATTGGCATCAAGGCTGCCCGCCGCAACCTCGTGCAAAAGCGGCTTCCAGACATGGGTGGGATTGCGGTCGACCAGAATGATATCAAAATCGGCCCTCGGCAGATGGCCGCCAAGCCGCGTGACAAGCTCAAGCCCGCCAGCCCCGCCGCCAACCACCACGATCTGGGTTTTCTTTCCGTCAGCACGGGTACGGGGCATGGAATACTCATGTTAGACGCGGAAGACAGATATTCATTAACGGCCTTTGGCAGCTTTCCCAAGCAGGCAGTTGGAGCCGGCGCGCAAAACCGCTAGGACGCCGCTCATGACCAATATCGACGCTTCCATCTCGCCCGCCCCCATCACGGCCGCTGTCGTTGCCGATCATGGCTTCACCCCGGAAGAATATGAGCGCGTCCTCGCGTCTATGGGGCGCGCGCCAAACCTGCTCGAACTCGGCATCTTCTCGGTCATGTGGTCAGAGCATTGCTCGTATAAATCGAGCCGGATGCATCTCGCCAAGCTGCCAACCACCGCCCCCTGGGTGATCTGCGGCCCGGGCGAAAATGCCGGCGTCATCGACATCGGCGACGGTGATGCCGCGATCTTCAAGATGGAGAGCCACAACCACCCGAGCTTTATCGAGCCCTATCAGGGCGCAGCAACCGGCGTCGGCGGCATCCTGCGTGATGTTTTCACCATGGGTGCAAGGCCGATCGCCAACATGAATGCCCTGCGATTCGGCGCCATCGATGCGCCGCGAATGCGGCATCTGGTCAAGGGCGTGGTCGCTGGCATCGGCGGCTATGGCAATTGCGTCGGCGTCCCGACCGTCGGCGGCGAGACAAACTTCCACCCCAGCTACAATGGCAACATCATCGTCAACGCCATGACCGTCGGCGTGGCCAAGGCGGACAAGATTTTCTACTCGGCCGCCGCCGGCATCGGCAATCCAGTGATCTACGTCGGCTCCAAGACCGGCCGGGACGGGATCCACGGCGCCACCATGGCCTCGGCCGAATTCGACGAGAACTCGGAGGAGAAGCGCCCCACTGTTCAAGTCGGCGATCCGTTCACCGAAAAGCTGCTGATCGAAGCCTGCCTCGAACTCATGGCGTCCGATGCCATCGTCGCCATCCAGGACATGGGTGCCGCGGGACTCACATCATCCAGCGTCGAAATGGCATCGAAGGGCGGCGTCGGCATTCGGCTCGATCTCGACAAGGTTCCCTGTCGCGAGGCCCGCATGACGCCTTATGAAATGATGCTGTCGGAAAGTCAGGAGCGCATGCTCATGGTCTTGAAGCCCGGCCGCGAAGCCTTTGCTGAAGCCATCTTCCATAAATGGGGGCTGGATTTTGCCGTGATTGGCGAAGTCGTCGAAGGGGGCCACCTGACCATGACCTTCCATGGCGACATCGTCGGGGAAATCCCGCTCGACCCTCTGGCCGATGCCGCGCCAAAATATGACCGTCCCTGGGTACGCACCGAGCGGCGCGAACCGCTGGGCGCCGTGCCGGAAAGCGCTGATATCGGCGCAGACCTTCTCAAGCTGATGGGCAGCGCCGATCTTTGCTCGCGCGCGTGGATATGGGAGCAATATGACCATATGGTCGGTGCCGACATGGTGCAGTTGCCCGGCGGAGATGCCGCCGTGGTCCGCATTCACGGCACCGGCAAAGCGCTGGCCATGACCACCGATTGCACCCCGCGTTATTGTTTCGCCGATCCCGTTGAAGGTGGGCGTCAGGCCGTCGCTGAAAGCTGGCGCAACCTTGTCGCCGTGGGTGCGAGGCCGCTGGCGATCACAAATTGCCTCAATTTCGCCAGCCCGCAGAATCCGGTGGTAATGGGCCAGCTGGTCGGCTGCATCGAAGGCATGGCCGAGGCCTGCCGCGCACTGGATTATCCCGTCGTTTCCGGCAACGTCAGCCTTTACAATGAAAGCCGCGCCACCGGCGGCGGCGCGGCCATCCTGCCCACCCCCGCGATCGGTGGTGTCGGGTTGATCGAAGACTGGACCCGGATGATGACACTCGCCTTCAAGGCCGAAGCTGAAGACATCTGGCTGGTCGGCGGGGATGGTGCGCACCTCGGGCAGTCGCTCTGGCTTCGTGAGATTCTCGGCCTCGAAGACGGCCCACCCCCGCCTGTCGATCTTGCCGCCGAGCGCGCCGCCGGGGACTATGTCGCCGGGCTGATTGCCGCCAAAGTTGTCACCGCTGTGCACGATGTCTCGGATGGTGGGCTGCTTGTGGCGCTCGCTGAAATGGCATTGGCCAGCGGCATCGGCGCCGAGATCGAGTCGATGCATGCAGGCGCTGCCTTTGGCGAAGGCCAGGGTAGATATGTGGTAACCGTAATGGCGGGCACGGACCTGCCGCATGGACCGGTGCGCACAAGACGCATCGGGCGGACCGGGGGTGCTTCGATAGCCGGGATCCCGCTCGAAGCCTTGAAATCGGCGCACACAGGCGCGCTTTTGGCCATGCTCAAGCCGTAAGCGGGATCAGCCGAAATCGAGGCCGATATCGGCTGCCGGCGCGCTCTGGGTGATCCGGCCAACGCTGATGTAGGTCACGCCTGTTTCTGCAATGGCGCGAATGGTCTGGAGGTTGACCCCGCCAGACGCTTCGGATGGCACGCGGCCCGCAATCAGCACCAGAGCATCGCGCAGCATAGCCGGCGGCATATTGTCGAGCAGCAGACGGTTCGCACCCGCTGCAAGCGCCGGTTCAATCTGGTCGAGCGTATCGACTTCGACCACGATTCCTGTCAGTCCAGCAGCGCTTGCGGCAGCAACAGCGGCGTTAACCGACCCCGCCACTGCAATATGATTATCCTTGATCAGCACGCCATCATCGAGTCGCAGCCGATGGTTGGTGGCGCCCCCCATCCGCGTGGCGTATTTCTCAAGCAGGCGCAGGCCAGGCAGCGTCTTGCGCGTATCGAGCAGCGTGGCACCTGTGCCGTCAATGGCATCGACATAGGTCCGCGTCAGCGTGGCAATGCCCGACAGGTGCTGCACCGTGTTCAAGGCGCTGCGTTCAGCCGACAAAATGGCGCGAGCATTGCCGCTGATCGTCATCAGGGTGGTGCCCGCCGGCGCAGCCGCCCCTTCCGGAACATGGATTTGCGTCTCGGCTTCAGGATCAAGCGCCAAAAAGAATTGCTGGGCAATCGGCAAGCCAGCCACGATGACAGGATCGCGGTTGTTCATGACCGCGGTTAGCGTGGCATCGGCGGGAATCGTCGCGGCTGCGGTAATGTCCCCTCCCGCCCCCAGGTCTTCCGCAAGTGTCGCAGCAATAAAAGCTGGCAGATCGAAGCCCTTAATCACCACGGATCGGAACCGGAGACGCAGCGGCGGACATCTCGAGCATCCGATCGAGCGACAGCTTGGCACGAAGCCGAACATCCTCGGGCACGATGATCTCGGGCTTCAGGTCACGCAGTGCCAGATAGAGCTTTTGCAATGTGTTGAGCGCCATATAGGGGCACATATTGCAGCCGCAATTGCCATCGGCGCCGGGCGCTCCGATAAACGTCTTGTGCGGCGCCTTCAATTGCATCTGGTGAATGATGTTCGGCTCGGTCGCAACGATCAGCGTCTGTTCGGGCGAATTGAGCGCATAGTTCAGTATGCCGCTGGTTGCGCCGATATAATGCGCCAGATCGAGGATCGGCGCCGGACATTCCGGATGCGCCAAAACCGGGGCGGCAGGATATTGCGCCTTGAGCTTCAGAAGCTCGGTCACCGAGAAGCGCTCGTGCACAATGCACGAGCCATCCCAGAGCAGCATGTCGCGCCCTGTCTTGCGATTGAGCCATGCGCCAAGGTGCTTGTCGGGTGCAAAGAGGATCTTCTGATCGCGCGGCAACTGGTTGATGATCTTTTCGGCGGACGATGAGGTCACGATGATATCGCTCTCTGCCTTCACCGCGGCGGAGCAATTGATGTAGGTGAGGCTGACATGATCGGGATGCGCGCGCCGAAACGTGGCGAATTGCTCTGGCGGGCAGCTATCTTCGAGCGAACAGCCGGCCTTGAGATCAGGCAGCACCACGGTCTTTTGCGGTGACAGGATCTTGGCAACCTCCGCCATGAACTTGACGCCACAAAACGCAATGACATCCGCCTCGGTGGCAGCGGCCTTGCGGCTCAGATCAAGACTATCACCAACAAAATCGGCCAGATCCTGTATCTCAGGATCCTGATAATAATGCGCCAGAATGACCGCGTTTTTCTCGCGCGCCAGTCGCTTGATCTCGGCCTTGATGTCGGTAGGCGTGTTGCTCGGGGTGCCGAGGGGATTAAGACGCGCGTCCATGGCTATTCCTGCGGTGGTGTTGTTAACGCCTTACGCGGTGGGGCCACGAAAGTCACCTTAACGCGGGCATCGGCATGGCCGGCGATTATCAGCGGCAGCAGAAACATCCGGCCAATGCTATCCCTTGCCGCGTCATCCGCCAGATCGACAAGACTGCGGCCCTGAGCTTGAGCGCGCATATTGGCGGCAACCGCGGCGCGGTTGGCCGTATCGAAGTCCTGCTCGACATTGGTGAGCGCAAGCAAAAAGGCGCCATCCTTATATTCGGTGGTGCGGGTAAGATCGACCTCGGGTCCCGCTATCTGCGGGCGAGGCGCGAATATGGTGAGGATCTGCGCTTTCTCCTCCCAGCGCATATTTTCGAGCTTCAAACCGGCGAGATCGACCTCATACCGAATCGTGCCCGGCACAATCAGCGTCTTGGACGCTGAAAGCAGGCCGCCAAGACGCTGTTGACGCGACGTGATGGTGCTCGTGATGCGCGCAGTCATGACCGTCAGGCGAGATTGGCGCTGGATCGCCTGTAAAGTGGAATCGGCAACGGTCAGTACGCCCGGGCGTCCGCCAAGCCAGGTCGGCAGGCTGTCGGGCAACCGTGTGACCGCGACGAAGGCGAGAATGAGACCGGCAACAAAACCCAATGAGAGGCGGATCATGCGCGTTCCCAGCGGTCGGCAACCGGCGCCGCAAGGCCTCGGGACTGAAGGTCGAGCAGATGCGCGAGCACCGACCGGCCAGCGGCAGGATGCAGGCGCTTGTCGATGCCGGAGTACATCTGCGCAACCATCGCCGATATTGTCTGTGGGCCGGCTTCAAGGTGCTTCATGATCTGCGTCTCTCGCTGCTTGCGATGGGTTATCAGGCCACGAACGAAGCGTTTGGGATCATTCACCGGTTCGCCATGTGTCGGGTGATAAATTCGGTCTTCACGATCGAGCAGCTTCTTCAGGCTCGTCATATAGTCAGCCATATTGCCATCGGGCGGTGCCACGACAGTGGTCGACCAGCCCATCACATGATCGCCCGTGAACAGCGCCTGCTCTTCGGCCAGCGCGAAGCACAGATGATTGCTGGTGTGGCCGGGTGTCGCCACTGCGGTCAGGGTCCAACCCGGGCCAGAAACATTGTCGCCATCGTTCAGAATCGAATCAGGCGCATAGCTGGCATCAAAGCCGGCATCGGCGCGGGGCCCATCATCGGCGAGCACCAGCGGCGCGCACCCAATGATCATAGCACCCGTAGCGGCCCTCAGCGCAGGCGCAGCCGGGCTATGATCAAGATGCGTATGGGTAATCAAAATATGGCTGACCGTCTCCCCGGCAAGGCCGCCGATCAAGGCTTCGATATGCGCAGGGTCGGCAGGGCCGGGATCAATAACGGCAACCGTCCCATTCCCGACCACAAAGGTGCCGGTGCCGGTGAAGGTAAAAGGCGAGGGATTGCGCGCGAGCAACCGGCGAATGAGTGGCGTACGCTGGACAAGATGACCCCATGCTGCGGAATCGGGGTGGGCGGAGAGGTCCATAGGCGCGTTGTGGCAGGGCGGCGCTGTGTTGGGAAGCTTGCCCGCAACACGAGCAGCAAGTAGGCAATTTTCGAGCAGGGACAGGCCCTTTCTCGCCGGAGGCAGGAATGCAGCAGTTTGATGTGCTGATCATCGGTGCCGGCCATGCTGGCGCTCAAGCAGCGATTGCCCTGCGCCAACAGGGATTTGGCGGGTCGATCGGGCTTTTGGGAGAGGAGCCGGAGCTACCCTATGAACGACCACCGCTGTCGAAGGATTTTCTCGCCGGCGACAAGGATTTCGAGCGGATGCTGATCCGGCCGCAGGGATTCTGGGATGAACGTGCCGTCACCATGCTCCCTGACCATAGAGTCGATCGGGTCGACCCAAGCCGACATGTTGCCTGCTGCATCGAAGGCACCGAGATCGGCTATGGTAGCCTTGTTTGGGCGGCCGGTGGCGCTGCCCGCCGGCTGTCTTGTCCCGGTGCCGATTTGAAGGGTCAGCACGTTGTCCGTACGCATGCCGATGTTGTAGCGCTGAAGGCAGAGTTGGCGAATGCCAACCGCGTCGTCATCGTCGGGGGTGGCTATATCGGGCTGGAAACAGCAGCAGTCTTGGCCAAAAAGGGTCTGCATGTCACCATATTGGAAGCGATGCCGCGGCTGTTGGCGCGAGTAGCCGGCCCCCAAATCAGTGATTTTTATGCCGAGCAGCACCGCACAGCCGGTGTCGATGTGCGTACAGGGGCGATGGTCGCTGCGCTTGAAGGCGCCAACGGCCGCATTTCAGCTGTGATGCTGGCAACAGGAGAGCGGGTGCCGGCGGACCTTGTGGTGGTCGGTATCGGAATCGTTCCGGAAGTGGCGCCGTTGCTGCAAGCAGGTGCTGAAAGCGCATCCTGCGGGGGCGTGATGGTCGATGCATTCTGCCGCACATCGTTGGCGGATATATATGCGATCGGCGATCTTGCTGCACATGCAAATGAATTTGCCGGCGGCGTCGTCATCCGCCTCGAATCGGTACAGAACGCCAACGACATGGCGACAGTAGTGGCAAAGGGAGTCACTGGGGCACCAGCACCTTACCGTGCCGTGCCGTGGTTCTGGTCCAATCAATATGATCTGCGGCTGCAAACCGTTGGGCTGTCCCTCGGGTATGACGCGACGGTCCTACGCGGAAGCCCTGCAGCAGGCTCTTTCAGTCTTGTTTACCTTCGCAAGGGCAAGGTCGTAGCGTTGGATTGCGTCAATTCCGTTCGCGACTATGTCCAGGGCAAGGTGCTGATCGAGCGCGGCGCAGAACCAGACCCGGCGGCGTTGGCAGATATCAGCTTGCCGCTGAAGAGCCTCTTGCCGCTCTGATAAGCTGCGCCTGCAATGGCTCGACCAACCGCAAAGCAAAGCTGGACAATTTGGCTGGTATTCGCAGGGCTGACGCTCGGCTAAAGTGTCTTAAAATTGGGGACAACCGATGGCACTCTTATCTGATGTCTGGGATTTTATCATCGTTGGGGCCGGTTCGGCCGGTTGTGTGCTGGCCAATCGGCTGACAGAAAACCCCGGCACGCGCGTTTTGTTGGTGGAAGCTGGCGGGCGCGATAATTCGATGCTCATCCAGATGCCGGCGGGCATTGCGCAGATCATCCCGCCGGAGAAAGATAGCGAGTTCGACTGGGGATATTGGACAGTGCCGCAGGCCGAAATGGGCAGACGTCCGATGTATTGGCCGCGCGGGCGGGTGCTGGGAGGATCATCGTCCATAAACGGCATGGTCTATATCCGCGGCCATGCCAGCGACTATGATCGCTGGGCACAGCTAGGACTGACAGGCTGGGGATGGGACGATGTCTTGCCATATTTCCGCAGGGCGGAAGACAGCGAGCGCGGCGCCGATGAGTTTCATGGCGCAGGCGGCCCCCTCCATACGTCTCGAAAAGGAGCCTTGCCGCATCCTTTGAATGAAGCCTTCCTCGGCGCCTGCGAGGAAGCAGGATTTCCCCGGACCAACGACTTTAATGGCCCGCAATTCGAAGGTGCCGGGTTTTATGATGCAACGATCAAGGATGGCGCACGCTTTTCAGCAGCCAAGGCATATCTGTCGGACACAGTGCAGAAGCGGCCCAACCTTGCAATCATGACCGGGGTTCAGGTTGAGCGGGTGCTTTTTGAGGGACGGCGTGCAAACGGCATCGCATACCGGCGCGGAGGGCGCAGCGAGACCCTGAATGCCCGGGAGATCATCTTATGCGGCGGCGCTGTGAATTCCCCGCAACTGCTTATGTTGTCGGGCGTTGGACCGGCCGCCCATCTGCGCTCAATGGGAATTCCGATGGTTCACGACAGTGCCGACGTGGGCGGCAATCTGCAGGACCACCTCGACATGATCGTTCAATGGACGTGCAAGGAAGCAATCACGCTCAATGCCAATTCGAAGTTCGTGAACAAGATCAAGGCACTCGGTCAGTGGGTCTTTGCGCGCACTGGCAATGGGGCTCATATGCCGACCCCCACGGGGGCGTTCCTCTCAAGCCGGGAGGGGCTGGTAGCGCCGGACCTGCAAATCCACTTCATGCCCGTAATTGGCAATCCCCACGGTCGCGGCGAGATGAGCGGCGAACATGGATACCAAATGCACGTCTGCCAATTGCGTCCAGAAAGCCGAGGCACAATCCGCCTTGCGTCGCCCGAGCCACTGGCGGCTCCGGCGATAGATCCGCGCTATCTGAGTGCGCCCGAAGATGTCGAAACTTTACGCCGAGGTGTAGAAATTGCCCGCTGTATCGGTCGGCAGAAAGCGTTCGACCAATATCGGCGGAATGAAGTTTGGCCAAGCCTCGGTGTAGACGACCCGGAGACCCTTGTGGCGGCGATGCGCGATTGGGGTGAGACTATTTACCACCCGGTTGGGACGTGCCGTATGGGCATGGATAGCGCTGCTGTTGTAGACGGTCAGTGCCGGGTCAACGGCGTCGAGGGGCTTCGTGTGATTGACGCCTCGATCATGCCCTATCTGGTTTCAGGAAACACAAATGCGCCGACGATTATGATCGCTGAAAAGGCCAGTGACCTGATCGGGCAGCGGATAAAGTTGGAACGTAAACTCGGACTTGCGGCATGACTGTCTTGCCATTCGAAGTTCCGGTCCAGACTGAAGAAGCAGCATGGATCAGGGAGAGGGTAAAATCTTTCCGCTTCTTCGAAGAGCCTGAGAACGCCGGCTGGACACACGGCGCTAACAAGAATTACATGATGCGGCTACGCCAGTATTGGCTAGACGAATTTGACTGGCCGGCAGCGGTCGCGCGACTGAATAGGCATGACCATGTGAGGGTTGACGTCGGCGAAGGCTTCCATTTGCACGCCATCCATCGGCGGTCGCCCCGAACTGATGCCCGCCCACTATTGATTGCTCACGGCTGGCCTGGATCAGTGCTTGAGTTTGATGCAATTATCAACCGATTGGCTGAACCGGAAGATGCCGGGATGCCGGCATTTCATGTCGTAGCACCTTCGCTTCCCGGCTATGCATGGTCGGATAGGTCGGCAGCGCCTATGGGTCCGCGCACCGTTGCGGGACTCTATGACAATTTGATGCCTGCGCTCGGCTATGACCGATATATTTATCAAGGCGGCGATTGGGGCTGCGTGATCGGCGGCTGGATAGGGCTGAACAGCAAGCGGCTGGATGCATTGCATATAAATGGTTTCGGCTTGCGCCCTGAGGATTTGCATCCAGAGACAGCAGCGGACACAGCTTGGCTGAAAAAAGCCCTTGCCGTGCGCGATCGTGAAACAGCCTATTTACAGCTTCAAGGAACCAAGCCGCAAAGCTTGGGTTTTGCGATGATGGACTCGCCGATGGGCGTGGCCGCATGGTTTGCCGAGAAATTCGTCGGATGGTCGGATGCGAAAGCGGGGGTTGTCGATCCGCCATTCAGCTTAGACTGGATGCTCAGTAACATCATGATTTACCTAACGACACGTAGCTTTCTGACTGCCAGCTGGATTTACCGCGGCATGTTCATGGAGGGACCTTCGGTTATACCTGCAAGTCATCGCATCGAAGTCCCGACGGGTGTCGCAGCATTTCCCCATGACCTTCTCGCTTTTCCGTCGAGGGCGATAGTGGAGCGCGGTTATAACGTAGTTCGTTACACTTCGATGCCTCGTGGTGGGCATTTTGCCAGCATCGAGGAGCCAGAACTGCTCCTCGCCGATCTGCGCGGCTTTGTTGCCGGGCTATGATTGCAAGGCCAGAATGGCGCGTGATGACGGGGTTGGTGGATTATACCGATACCCTGAAGGCGATGCAGTTAAGAGCCGCGGCAATACGGGCTGGCACCGCTGCCGAAGCGATCTGGCTCGTCGAGCATCCACCCCTATACACAGCCGGCACGAGTGCTCGCACGGAAGAGCTACTGGATCCAAGCCGTTTCCCTGTTTTCGAGGCGGGACGAGGCGGTCGATACACCTATCATGGACCCGGCCAGCGAGTCATATATGTATTGCTCGATCTGGCAGAGCGTGGCCGCGATGTGCGGCGGCTTGTAGCAGCTTTGGAAACATGGGTGATCGAGAGTTTGGCAGAGTTCGGACTGGATGGCCGAATAATTTGTGGCAAAGTTGGAGTCTGGGTAGATACGCCGGCCGGGCCGGCCAAGATTGCAGCACTAGGCATTCGGCTTCGGCAATGGGTGAGCTTTCATGGTGTTTCGATAAACGTAGAGCCGGAACTTTCACATTTTAATGGGATAGTGCCCTGCGGGCTGGAAGAGCCTGTGACCAGCATGAAGGCATTAGGTGTAAATGCGTCGATGGCTGCCGTTGATTCGGTGTTGAACCGCAACCTGACAGCGATGCTTAAAGCGATCGGGCCGAAAGGCTGAGATGGTTTAATTGCCAGTTTTGCCTCGGTTCCTCGTCAAATCTGAACAGACTGTCATCATGGCCCTTGAGCGCATCGAAGATTGTGCTAATACCCTACTCAGGTTGGGGGATTAGGGCGAACCGATCCAACGCCTCCTGGGATCAGCGTGAGGTCACGCTGACACGGGGACACCATCAAGGAGCATGAAATGGCTGACATCGTTTCCAAGCTGAAGACCGCCGCACTGGTTGCCGGCACCGCACTGTTTGTCGTCGCTTGCGGCGAAAAGGCTGCTGACACCAGCGTTGAAGTGACCACTGAAGAACCCGCTCCGGCTGTTGTGGAAGAAGCTGCTCCTGCCGCTGACGCCGCCGCCATGGAAGCTGCTCCAGCTGCTGATGCTGCTATGGAAGCTGCCCCGGCTGCTGACGCGGCTGCGCCGGTTGCCGAGTAATCTCGACTTCGCTGTAACGGCGTGTAGAAAGGGTCGCCGAAAGGCGGCCCTTTTTTATGGCCGAAAATCATTGCTCCTCCATCGGGAGCCTAATCGGGGAAGGAACTACAAATGAGCCTTGACGCAATCACCGAGCAAATGAAAAGCCGTATCGGTACCGGCGGGAGCTTTAAAAAATCGGTCAAATTCGACTTCGCAAATGACGGCATGATCCGTATCGACGATAAGGTTTCGCCAGCCGTCGTATCAAATGATGACGGGCCAGTAGATTGCACCGTCAAGGTCTCCCTCGAAGATTTCATGGAAATTGCCACGGGTAAGCAGAATGCCCAGATGGCCTTCATGATGGGTAAGCTGAAGATCGATGGTGACATGTCAGTTGCTTTGCAATTGGGCAGCATCCTGGGTTGAATTTTTTACGTAAACATCATTGATCATATAGAGCGTTGGCCTTGGCATGCCCAACGTTTGCTTAGGTACCAGGAGCTCGATTTCTGTGCGTATCGCGTTTTGCGTTGTCATCTCTACGGCTATCTCTCAAGCAGCATTTTGTCAGACGGTCGCTGCACCGCCCCTCCTGACCAAACCCGAGTCCGTTTCGGCACGGCTATCGCGGGGCTTCATGGTGCCTGCGCAAGTTGTCCTCAGACCAACGACCAAAGCCGAAGCTGAAGCACATGCCGTGTGGACATTGAGGGCTGCTCTCAATGTCTCAGCTCTCCAGTGTCAGTTCTCCCCATTTCTTCGTACCGTAAAAAATTACAATGAGGCCATTCGGCACCATGCGACCGAACTGACAAAATCTCAGGCCGTATTGGTTGGGCACTTCAAGCGCTACGACGGGGCGCAAGGGCTTAATAGCTTTGACCAGTACACGACACGAACATACAATAGTTTTTCGACTTTGGATGCGCAGTACAATTTTTGTGATGCCGCAGCGACCGTAGGCAGGGATATTTTACGCATTCCACGAGGTCGGCTTGGGGAGGCCACGGCCGCACTGAATGCGGTGCTTAGGACGTCGCTACTGCAGAAGCCCGATCGGGTCTTCTTCGACCCGGATCTGATAGTCTGGACTTGGTTACCGGCAATTCCTGAACCCGCACCAGATAAAACGCGCGGACGTCGCAGATAACTATGGCTCAGACGCAGGCAATTGCTGCGCGCTATATCTCAACCATCCACGAACAACTTGTCAGCCGCCCACTGCAGGCCACCTATTGCTATGAATTTCTCATAGTAAATTTTGCTCGCGAAGGTATAGGCGTCTTCTAATTTAGGTCGTGAACTCATAAGCAGGATTCACAAAGCTGCGCCGATCTGATCCAGCTTTCGGCATGAGCCGATTTGACCTGACCGTCTTTGAATGGAGCGTGATTGCGCCGCTGTTGCCCAACAAGCCCAGGGTCGTGCCGCGTGTCGATGACCGTCGGGTGTTCAAAGGCATTTTCCGGGTGCTGCGCTCGGGTGCGCCGTGGCGCGACTTGCCTGAGCGCTATGGGCCGAGGACGACGTGCTACAATCGCTTTGTCAGGTGGCGCAAAACGGGTGTTTGGGACCGGCTGATGGACGCGATCACAGCGGCTTATAACGGCGACATTCAGATGATCGACAGCACTTCCATCCGGGCGCACCAACGGGCTGCGACGGCAAAAAGGGGGGTCGACATCACTGTCTCGGTCGCTC
>JBBRCT010000020.1:0-39964 GCA_038204585.1 Sphingomonadales bacterium | reverse complement strand
CGGCCGCACCGCCACCATCAGCTCGAGCTTGCTCGTCACCGCCGCAAGTGCGGCCGCCGTCGACCAGGCATCGAGTGCGGGTGCCTCCACCCCCTTGATGTCATTCAGGTTCAGCTCGGCAATCAGCGTCAGGTCCCAGCCCTGCGCCTCCGCCGCCACCGTCAGGTCGCGCACATAATCCCAATCAGCGCGCATCCCCTCGTCAGCCACATTGCGCAGCCAGCCGCCGAAGACCGGCATCCAAAATCCAAAACGCATCACGCTGCCTTCCGTGTCTCGATCATGCCGCGCAACCAGCCGACCATCCGGTCGTGCGGGTCCCAGCCCAGCACATCAAGCGGCTTGGCCACGAAGTTGGACAGCGCGTTGATGTCGTAAAAGCGCGCCACACCGTCGCGGTCATCGATCAAGAATTCCACGCCGCCCACATCCAGCCCCGCCGCGCGCGCAATCCGCTCCGCCGCCTCAATCTCGGCGGCGCCAGGCTCGGCGCGCACGATCCGCACTGGCGGCCGCCCCACCATGCAGGCATCCGCCGGGCACAGATCGAACGTGTCGCCATCGCTCTCGATATCGAGAGCATAAAGATATTTTCCCGCCAGCGTCTCGACCCGCGTGATCTTGCCCCCGCGGCGTGGCACATAATCCTGCACCAGCGTCACGCCGTTGATGCCCTCGGGCGTCGAACCATCGGCCACAGCCGCCGCCAGCGCGTCGGCCGAATCATAACGCACGATCCCCGCCCCCGCCCCGCCGATATCAGCCTTCACCACCAGCGGAAAGCCGATCTCGTCCGCCGCCGCCATCAGATCCGCTCGCGCATGCACCACCCGTGTCCGGGGTCCGGCCAGCCCCAGTTGCGCGATCAACGAAAGCTGCCGCGCCTTTGAGGCATCCACGGCCAGCGCCGCCGAGCCATTCAGCACCCGCGCGCCCAGCCCCTCAAGATGCGCAAACAGTGCCTGTGCATAAAAGATCGGATGCTCCGCCTGCCGTAAAAAGCTCGACATGGCGATGCGGTTGAACACCAGCGGCGCCGGCACACCCCGCCCCGCAGGGTCAAAGCGATGCGCGCTGCTCAGCACCGCCTCATACTCGATCCCGCCGCGCTCAAGCGCTGCAAACAGCGGCAAAAACCACTGCGGATGCTCATAGATGATCGCAAGGTCAGCCATCGTCAAAACGCCGGAATCACAGCGCCAGCATAGCGGCTTTCGATAAACGCTTTCACCGCCGGGCTGCGGAGTGCTGCCACCAGCTTGATCACGCGGGGATCAGTCTTCGCACTCTCCAGCCCAACCACATAATTCACAAATGGCGAGTCCTTGCCCTCGATCACCAGCGCATCCTTCGCCGGGTTCAGCCCGGCCACCAGCGCATAATTGGTGTTGATCAGCGCCAGATCGACCTGATCGAGCACGCGCGGCAATGTCGCCGCCTCCAGCTCGCGGATCACCAGCTTGCGAGGATTGTCCAGCACATCCTTGGCGGTTGCCAGCGGGCCAGCCTCAGGCTTGAGCGTAATCAGCCCGGCCTTGACCATCAGCGCGAGCGCCCGGCCGCCGTTGCTCCCTTCATTGGGGATCGCCACAACTGCACCCTCCGGCAGCGCCTCCAGCGTCTTCCACTTCTTCGAATAGCCGCCCAGCGGCTCGACATGTACACCGGCAATCGTCACCAGCTTGGGGGATCGATTGGCGTTGAACTCGGCGAGATAAGGCTCGGTCTGGAAAAAGTTCACCGTCACCCGGCCCTCGGCCACCTGAACATTGGGCTGCACAAAGTCGTTGAGCACCAGCACCTTCAGCATCACGCCCTGCTTCGCCAGCATCGGCGTGATATGCTCCAGAATCTCGGCATGCGGGATCGCTGTCGCCGCCACCGTCAGCACTGAGTCATCAGCAGGCTTGTCGCCGCCACCACACGCGGCCAGTAGCAAAAAGCCGGCCATCACCATCCGTCTGTCGAACATCAAAAGCTCCTATCGCCGGCTGAAATGGCGCACCAGCCGGTCGCCCAGCATTTGCAACAGCTGCACCAGCACGACCAGCAGGGCAACCGTCACAATCATCACATCGGTCTGAAACCGCTGATAGCCATAGCGGATCGCCAGATCGCCCAGCCCCCCGGCCCCGACCACGCCCGCCATTGCGGTGTAAGATACCAGCGCAATCGCCGTCACCGTGCCCGCCGCGATGATCCCAGGCAGTGCCTCGGGCAGAAGTGCGCGCCACACCAGATCGCGCGTCGTCGCCCCCATCGCCTGAACCGCCTCGATGGTGTTGCGGTCGATCTCGCGAAGGGCCGTCTCCACCAGCCGCGCAAAAAAAGGCGCCGCCCCCGCCACCAGCGGCACAATCGCCCCCGCCACCCCTAGTGACGTCCCCACGAGCGCCAGCGTCACCGGGATCAGCACGATCAGCAAAATGATGAACGGCAGCGAGCGCAGCAGATTGACCAGCGCCGAGAGCACGGCATGCAGCGGCCGGTTCGCCCAGACCTCGCGTTCATCCGTCAAAAACAGCGCCACCCCCAGCGGCAGTCCGATCAGTACAGTCAGCAGCATCGAGCCGCCCAGCATCGCCAGCGTGTCGAGCGTCGCCAACGCGATGTCGGGCCAGTCGATCCGCTCGAACGTCAGCCACTCTGTCATGCCGAAACCCTGCCATGCGCCGCCATCATCGCCAGCGCTGCCGTGACATCGCCGCCTGCAAGCCCCAGCGTCAGCTGACCATAGGCCTGATCTTTCAGCCGCCCGATCCGCCCGTCAAGGATGCTGATGTCAGTGCCCGTCGCCTTGGCTATCCGGCTGATCATCGGGCTGGCCACATCATCCCCCAGCACCGTAAACCGCACCACCCGCCCATCAAATGTCTGCGCGTCCATCTCCACAACGCCGGCATCGGCGAGCAGCGCCCGGGTTTCGGCATGCTGCGGGTCGAGCAGCACATCGGCTGTCGTCCCGGCCTCAACCATCCGCCCGGCTTGTAGCACCGCCACCCGGTCACACACCTGCCGCACCACATCCATCTCATGCGTGATCAGCACGATCGTCAGCCCGAGGTCGCGGTTCAGCGCCGCGATCAAGGCCAGCACGTCGCGCGTCGTCTCCGGGTCGAGCGCGCTTGTCGCCTCGTCGCACAGCAGGATGTCGGGTCGTGTCGCCAGCGCCCGCGCAATGCCCACCCGCTGCTTCTGACCGCCGGAAAGCTGGGCCGGATATTGTCCCGCCTGCGCCGTCAGCCCCACCCGCTCAAGCAGTTCCGCCACCCGCGCCCGGATCGCCGCGCGGTCTTCGCCCGCCACCCGCAGCGGAAACGCCACATTGTCCGCCGCTGTTGCCGATGCCAGCAGCCCGAATGACTGAAAGACCATCCCGACCCGCCGCCTCAGCCCGCGCAAGCCCGCCGCATCAAGCGCCGCCACGTGCGTGCCTTCGATCCGTACAGATCCGTCATCGGGCGTCTCCAGCCCGTTGATCATCCGCACCAGCGTCGATTTTCCAGCCCCCGACCGCCCGATAATCCCAAACACCTCGCCCTGCGCAATATCCAGCGACACGCCGTCCACCGCCAGCAGGGCGCCGGGCGAGAACTGCCTGCTGACAGCGTCGATCTGAATAAGCCGCATCAACGCCTAATGGCGCAACAGGCCCTCCGCTGAAAGTCCAGAAAACATCTGCGTCAGGCAGCCAGCAGAGATGTCTCCGCCGCTGCGGTCCCGTCTGCAGGCACCCAGCGTGAATGCCCGGCATAGCGCCATGCCATCCGCCCGGCGTCATCGAGCGCAAAAAGATGCAGCCATTGGTTGTCAAAAAGGGCCGCCACCCCCGGATGCTTCTCGAGAATCGCCGTCATCGCATCGCGCGGCGCCTCGATGCACACCGTCAGCCGCAGCGGCTCATGCGCCAGCGTGTCGCCGTCATGCACCGATTGCCAGGGCAAGCCGGTCCGCAACGTCCCGCCATTGCCCTCTACAACGCCAAACCCGCCGACAATATTGTGCAAAAGCTTGTTGCCCCCGCCAAACAACGTCGGCGCAACGCTCGATCCATAATATTGCAGACTGATCCAGCTCGCCACTACCACCGGCGCTGTCATGATCAGCTCAAGCACGCCAAAGCCATCGTCCCCCCGCCAGTCATAGTCATGCAAGAAGCTGGTCCCGCCCAGATCACGCCCCCGCGTCCGCGTGCGCGGCGCAGCGATGAAGGCGCGGCAGCCTGCCAGCCCCCATTCCGGACGCGTCTCGGACCAGTCGCGGCTCCGCTCCACAAGGCTCGCCGCCGCCTCGGCCCGCGGCAGTCGCAGCGCCCGCTCGGTCCGCGCCATCACCCCCGCCGCCCCCAGCCATTGCCGCGCCTGGGTCAGAGCCTCGTGATGCGCGTCCGACGGGCAGTCGGCATCATAGAGCTTCACTTCATCAGTGGTCGTGTCATGCAGCGCCGGCACAAAAAGCGTCGAGTCCGGGATTATAATCCCCTTCGCCTGCAAGGCCGCCCGCACCTCGCGGTCGTTGAGCAGGGCGGTCAGCAGCCGGGCATTGACCTCGCCCGAATAGCCGCCGCACGCACCGCAGTGCAGGGCGCTGGCATGCGGATTATTGGTGACAGTCGCACCATGGCCGGCCACCACCACAAGCGGCGCAAAATCCCGGGTAAGCGACATCGCGCCAAGGATAGCTGCCGCCATTCCCGCCTTTGTCGCAAGATCGAGCGGTGGTTCGGGCCGGGGTGCCGGATCGTCAGGCAGCGCTGCCCCGCCCATCCCCAGCGAATCCCGAACCAGCTTCAAAATATAGGTCGGCCCGGCTGCCTCGACAAAAGCAAAGGACGATACCGCCGCCAACTTGAAGCGCGTCCAGGCCCGTGTCACCCGAACATCGAGCCGCAGCGCGGTATCGGCGTCTATCGTTTCTGCGCCTCCCGCCCGCGTTGTCACGCCTGGGTTGAGCAACACCGGCAGCCGAAGCTCCGCCACGTCCGATCCCAGCCGGTGATGCGATGCCGTCAGCCCGAAGAACCCGGCAAAACCCAAAGTCTGAATGCGCGGATTGATCGATTCAAACGCCCGCCGAAACACCTCGGAACGCACATCGATACAAAACGCCATCTGCAGTGCTGGCTCGGTCGGCGTCTGCGCGACATCCGCCGCCAGCGTCGCCGCCAGCGTCGCCGCCAGCGCCCGCTGCGCCCCATGGTCGGCCGCCGTCTGCAAAATGGCATCGACGCGCTGACCCTCGGTTGGCGCCAACGGTGTTGCATGGCCCGCCAACGCATCCTGCCAGGCGCCGCCGATCAGCCCTTCATAGCGCGACAGCAGCGCCGTCTCCCAAAGCAGCCGGATCGTCAGAAAGTCGATGATCGTCGTGTCATCGCCGCCTGCCAGATTGGCCTGCCATTGCCGGTATCGTGCTGCATGGCCCCAGCCACCCAGCGTTGAAAGCGCGCTATGAAAGCAGCTCTCCATTGCGTCAGGCTTGATGCCAAGCCGGGTCACGGCCTGCGCCAGCGCCTCGTCAGCGCTCTCCGGCGCCGCCGCCACAAAGGCCGCAAAGCCGCTTAGCCCCAGAATCTCCGGCGTCAGGTCATGCGTCGCCACAGCGCGCCAAGCGGCATAGGCCGATCGCCCGTGCGGCGCCGCCCACAGCGCTTGCCCCTCATCAAACCAGGCCGCCGCCCAATTGCCAAACCGCTCGGCCACAATCGCAGGCCAATCGATGCCAGACGCCGCCGCCGCCAGATCGGCCACGGTCGGAAGCGCCAAGGGCTGCGGCGTCGGCTCAGCCGCAGCCGCCTTCAGCGCTGCCACATCTGCAGGCCGCCATCCGTCGGTCAAAGTCAGCGCCGATTCCAGATCGGCGTCGGCAATCACCCCTGAAGCCATCCGCTCGGCATACCAGCGCCGCTCCATCGTCACCGGCACGCCCGCAACCCGCGCCATGCGGGCAGCAGCCATCGACAAACCTTCGCCTGATTGCCCAAGCCAAGGGTTTACCGCCACGTTCGAAGCCAGCGGCCAGGCCGGCGGGATAGCCGCCGCCGCCGCACTAGCAGCCGCATTGAGAGCATCCCGGTCAAGCATGATCCCGACAGTCATTATGGCACCCTCCGATCAGTGGTTTCAGCCTTGGTCAGCCCCCAGCCGCCGAGAATCCGGTCAGTCAGGGCATTGATATAAAAACCGTTGGAAAGATGAACCCTGAGGCCAGCCGCCGCCGGGTGATACGCCCAGAGCGGAAACATCGCCTGCGCAATGGCCACGATCCCGAAGGTAATCACCGCCAGCACAATCAAGACCCACTCAAGCGGCCTTAGAGCTGGCTCAGTCGGCACGCTCCCTGCGATCAGCCAGGTCGCTCCCAGATGAAGCGCAAAATAGCCGAGTGAAGCCAGCGTTGAAAGCACGACCAGCCGCCGCGTCAGCGCGCGCGGCGCCGCCTCGGCAAGCCCTTGTGCCACCAGATAGGCAATTCCGAAGATCAGGATCGCACCCAGCGCCAGCGCCTGTGGAGACTGGCCCAGAAAGCCCATGGCACCGCCAATCACCCCATAGATCGCCAGCGCCACCAAGAATGCCCGGCCCACCGCGGCTGGTCCCGGAATCGCCACCACGCCCGGCCGCCGATAGGCAGCAATTCGCTCCACTGCCCCGCCCGAAGACAGAAAGGCGTGCGCTTTATAGAGCGAGTGCGCCACGATATGAAGCAGCGCCAGCGGAAACAGCGCCAACCCGCACTGCATGATCATGAAGCCCATCTGCGCAATGGTGGACCAGGCCAGCGATGTCTTCACCGCCGGTTGCGTCAGCATTACCAGCCCGGCAAACAACGCCGTGAACCCGCCGATCATCACCAGCCCGGCCATCGCGGCTGGAGACAGCAGCATCACATCGGCAAAGCGGATCAGCAGAAAGCCGCCAGCATTGATCACCCCTGCATGCAGCAGTGCCGACACCGGGGTAGGGGCCTCCATCACCTCGGTCAGCCAGCCATGGACCGGAAATTGCGCTGATTTGAGCAGCGCCGCGAGTGCCAGCATCGCCGCCGCCCCCACTGCCACATTACCGCCGCTGCCGGCCCGCGCCGCCGCCATGATGCTGCCGATATCCGTCGTCCCATACGCCGCCCACAGCAGCAGTGCTGCCGCCACCAGCGCCGCATCGCCCATCCGCGCGAAAACGAATTTCTTGCGCGCCGCACGCCGTGCCGCGGCGCGCTCGGGATAAAACAGCAGCAGCCGTGTCAGCCCGATACCCATCGCCGTCCATGCCGCTACCAGCATCACAAGGTTGCCCGCCACAACGAGCAGCAACACGCTTGCCAGCGTCAGACACAGCCAGGCCATGAACCAGCCCTGCCGCACCTCGCCGTCCAGATAGGTCAACGCAAATCGCACCACTACCCATCCGACAAACGTCACGAGCAACAGCATCACAACGCTCACTGCATCGAGCCGCACCGAAAGTCCAAGCCCCCCAGCCCCGATCAGCAGGCTGCTCGAAGGCCCGTTCATCACCAGCAGCCCCGCAGCCAGCGCCGCCAAAATCGGCCCCACCAACACCAGCGCCTCGATCATGCCCGCCGTGCCGCGGTTTAGTCGGCCGGGCCGCATAAAGCCGGCCGCTGCCGCTATTAACGTCAGCACAGGTGCGCTCAAAACCACCAGATCAATCATTATCCGCAGCCCCCACGAAGCTCATTCATCAGCGCCATCGTGTAGTCGCAATGCTTCCATGCATAAAATACATTGTTTGCAGTTTATCGTTCTGTTTAATGTATGAAATGATCCGCGATCTCAACTACAATCATCTGCGCTACTTCTGGGAGGTTGCGCATGACGGCAGCCTCACCCGCGCCGCCGGGCGCATCGGCGTCGCGCAGTCAGCGTTGTCAGTGCAGATCCGCAAGCTCGAAGATCGGCTCGGTCACCTGCTGTTTGAGCGGCGCGGCCGACAGTTGCATCTCACCGAAGCCGGTCGCATCGCGCTCGATCATGCCGATGCGATCTTCGCCGCCGGCCAGGATCTGCTCGGCACCCTCAACCAGACCGGCACATCGCGTCAGGCCGTGCGGATCGGCGCGCTGGCCACGCTGTCGCGCAATTTCCAGATTGGCTTCGTCCATCCGCTGGTCAGCCGCCCCGATCTGGAGATCGTCCTGCGCTCGGGCAGCGCTGCCGAGCTGCTTCGTGGTCTGCAGTCACTGGCGCTCGACGTCGTGCTCACCAACCAGCCGCCGGATGTCGATGCGCTGGCCCCGTTCATCGTCCACAAGCTGGCGGAGCAGCACGTCGGCCTTGTCGGCGCCCCCGCGCTCGTCGGCAATACGCGCAGCATCGCCGGCCTGCTCACAGCGCATCCTGTCATCCTGCCATCGCCCGGCAGCAGCGTGCGCACCGGCTTCGATGCGCTTGTAGACCGGCTCGATATTCGCGTGCAGATCGCCGCCGAAGTCGATGATGTGGCGATGATGCGCCTGCTCGCCCGCGAAGGTGTAGCGCTCGCCATCCTCCCGCCCATCGCCATGCTCGACGAGCTTGCCAGCGGCATGCTGGTTGAAGCCGATGAACTCCCCGGCATCGTCGAGACCTTCTATGCCGTCACCGTCAGCCGCCGTTTCCCCAATCCGGCGGTCCGGTCGCTCATCGATACCATGCGCACCGCCCCCTGGGCCGAACACTAGGGTAAGCACTGGCTAAAGCTCGATCGCCACTTTGAACCCCGGCCCAGGCATCAATCTCGCTGACCCGCCATGGGCAGCAGCAATCGCCGCGACAAGCGCTAGTCCAAGGCCATGGCCATCGCTCGTTCGGCTGCGCTCGCCGCGCGCGAAGCGTTGAAACAGCCGTGCGCCTTCACCATCGGCCACACCGGGACCATCATCCGTCACCACCAACAGCGTGCGGCCGCCCGACAGTGTCAATGAAAGATGAACTGTCGTGCCTGCCGGCGTATGGCTGAGGGCATTGTCGAGGAGATTGGTCAGCAACTGCTGCATCAATCGTCTGTCGCCATGGAGGGTGATATCCGGCGCAATATCGGCGGTCAGACTATGGCCACTGGCCTCCATATCGGGGCGGTAGGTCTCATCGACGCCCTCAACAAGCGCGCTCAGGTCCAGCGGCTTGAAGTGCGCCTGTGATCCGATCCCCTCAACCTCCGCAATCCGCAGCAGGGCAGCAAAGATATCGAGCAGCTCGCGCGATTGCGCCGACGCAGCGGCAATAGCGCCGCGCTGCCCTTCTCGGTCGTCGGTGGCCAACGCTTCGTCCAGCCGGTTGTGAAGCCGGGTCAGCGGCGTGCGTAGGTCATGGGCCACATCGCTCGAAACCTGCCGCAGATTGTCGATAAGCAAACCGATACGGTCGAGCATCCGGTTGAGCGTCACAGCCACATCGTCAAATTCGTCGCCCGCCCCGCTCACCGGCACCCGCTGGCCAAGATCGCCACCTATGATCGCTTGCGCAGTCCCGTGGATGCTCGCCAGTCGCCGCCGTGTGACCGTGCCCACAATCCATGCAGCCCCGATGCCAAGCACCAGCATCAGTCCGAACGTGCCGACGAACAGCTTGAGCAAAGACCTGTCCATCTCGTCGATCGGCGCACGATCGGCCGCGACCAGAAGGCGATGGCCACCGGGAAGCAGCGTCGTCAATGATTGCGCGATACGCTGTTCGCCGTTCCGTTCATAGGGCAGCAGTTCGACATAGCCCGGTAATGCCGGCACGGTGGCACCCAGACTGCCAGCAACGGTCCGCCCGTCTGGGTCCACCAGCAGAAAGTCGAGGCTTGCCGTGCTCCGCGCCGCCTCGCGCCTGCGGATAGCAACGGCAACCCCCTCAGGGCCATCATCACCTTCGTCGATTAACGCGGCAGTTTCGGTGGCAATCCGATGATCAAGCTGTTGTTCGAGCGCCTCATGAGTCGCCACGTAGGCGATTACGCCGATCGCCAGCGTCGTCAGTGCGAAAACAATGCCAACAATCGCCACAAGCCCGAAACTGCTCCGCCACCAGCCCGTGCCGACACCAAGGCGCATCATCCGCCCCGGATCATATAACCGGCACCGCGCACCGTCTCGATGGCATCGGTATCAAAACCGGCGTTGAGCTTTGACCGCAGCCGGCTCAAATGCGTTTCGACGATGTTGGTCTTGGGATCAAAATCAAAATCCCAGACGCGTTCGAGAAGCATGGTGCGGGTCATCACCCGTCCAGCGTTGCGAACCAGTTCTGCCAGCAAGGCGAACTCGCGCGGCTGAAGCGTCACACGTTGTCCGGCGCGGCTGACGGTGCGGCGGTTGAGATCGATGCTTATGTCGCCAGCAACGAGGCGCGCCGGATCGGCGGTTGCTGCTTGCCGTCGCCCCAGCGCCGACACGCGGGCGGCAAGCTCTGAAAACGCGAATGGCTTCACCAGATAATCGTCCGCGCCGCCCTCCAGCCCCTCGACCCTGTCGGCAATCCCGCCAATCGCCGTCAACATCAGAACCGGCGCAGCATTGCCCGCCGCTCGCAGCGCCCTCACCAGAGATAGTCCATCGAGGCCGGGCACCATGCGGTCGATGACCAGCGCATCGAAGCCGCCTTCCATGGCCTGGAACAGCCCGTCGCGGCCATCATGGCTGACCACGACCTGGTGCCCCAGTTCGGTCAGCCCGCGCGCAATGAAGCGGTTGGTCTCGGCATCGTCCTCGATAATCAGGATACGCATCATGCCAGTCTAGCGAGGACCGCTGCCGCCGTCAGCCTCCGCAACGCTCGCCCCGCTTTGCCAACCACCCCCCAGGGCCCGGAACAACGCGACCTCGGCCTGTGCCCGGGAAAGGTCCGATTGTACCACGGCCAGCGATGCCAGCGCCCGCGTCCGTTCTGCATCGAGCTGAAGCAGATATGCCGCATCCCCAAGCCTCACACGCGCAGCGGCACGGCGTGCCAAAAGCTGTGCCTCGGACGCCGCGTCACCCAGATCACGGTTGCGGCGGGTTTCGGCATCAAGGCTGGCCAGCGCCGTCTTAACCTCGCGCAAAGCTCGCAGAACCGCGGCGTCCCATCCGGCAAGTGCCGCCTGTTCGCCAGCCCGTGCCTGCGCCAGCCTTGCCCGCGCTGGCGCCTGATTTGGAAAGCTCCAGCTGATCAGCGGTGAAGCCGTCGCGACAAAGCCGCCCGAAAGCAGCCCTAGAGCGCCGCCCAGATTAACGCGCGGATAAAAATCGGCGGTGGCTACGCCGATCCGGGCGGAGGCTGCTGCAAGGCGACGTTCGGCCTCCCGAACATCGGGCCGGCGCAGCAGAAGGGCCTGACCGTCACCTGCCGGGAGGCTGCCGTTCAGCTGCGGCGGTGCTGCGCACATAATGCCCATGGCCTGCGCCTCGGCCGGCGGCCGGCCTTGCAACGTGGCGAGCCGAAAACGCGCATTCGCTTCAGCCGCCGCAAATGGCGGCAGCGCCGCGCGCGCGGTCGCGGCGAGATTGGCTGCTTGTGATACTTCAAGCGGGGACACCTCGCCGGCCCTGAACTGATCGGCGACCAAGGCGGCTGATCGCGTCAGCAGTGCTACTTGCTCGCCGGCCACCCGCTGCGCTTGAACAGCACCGCATAGATCGACATAGGCTTGCACCGTGTCGGCAACGACAGCGACACGAACACCATCAAGCGCCGCCGCCTGCGCATCGGCATCGGCACCGGCCGCCAGTGCGGCAGACCGCAGCCGGCCAAAAAGATCCACGTCCCAACTGGCCGTCAATGCCAGATCATAATCGGTCGTCGGCACATTCGATGAAGCACTCGGCTGGCCGGAAGGATCGTCGATCACCGCGCTGCTTTCGACAGTGGTTTGCGGCAGCCGGGCCGCGCGCGCCTGAGAAAGTGCGGCTCGTGCGCTGAGCAGATTGGCATAGGCCACCCGCAGATCGACATTCGCCGTAAGGCTGGCGCCCACCAGCCCGTCCAGCACCGGATCATTGTACAGCTGCCACCAGCTCTCGGGCACGGGCGCAAGGCTCGCCGTCGGCATGACACTAAAGGCGCCCGTTGCACTGGCTGGCTGGAGTGTCGGCGCCGGGGCAGGGGCTGTCATGCACCCGGCAAGCGTCAAAAGCGGCAGAAGACGCTTCATGCCGGCACCGCCCCGGCAGCCACACCGCCCACTTCACCACCACGCGAAGCTTCGCTGCCAAAGCGCAGATAAAGCGCCGGCATCAGGAAGAGGTTGAGCAGCGTCGAGGAAACCAGCCCGCCAAGAATGACAATCGCCATCGGATGTTCAATTTCATGCCCCGGCGCGTCACCGGCCACGATAAGCGGCAGCAGGGCCAGTCCCGCGCAAAGCGCGGTCATCAGGATCGGCACCAGTCGCTCGCTGGCCCCGCGCAAGACCAGCGCCTCACCAAAGGCTTCGCCTTCGATTCTCTGCAAATGGTCGTAATGAGACAGCAGCATAATGCCGTTGCGCGCCGAAATGCCGATCACCGTGACGAAACCGACGAGCGAGCCCAGCGACAGCACACCGCCCGTCATGGCAACGGCGATAACCCCGCCAACCAGCGCAAACGGTAAGCTCAGTCCCACGAGGGCCGTAATGGGGAGCGACCGAAACACCGTCCATACCAGCAGCAGAATGCCGATGAGACACAGCAGGCCCGTCGTCCAGAGCTGCTGGCGCGATTCCTTCAGCGCCGCATATTCGCCGAGAACTGTGGGATGATAGCCGGTTGCAAACGCAACGTCGCCCACCGCCGCCTCGACGGCACGCGCCACCCCGCCCAGATCGGCACCCGCAACATTCAGCGTCACATCGATGCGCCGCTGGCCGTTCTCGCGCTTCACTTCATTGGGTGCTGGCACAATCCGCACATCAGCAATGTCGCGCAGCCGAACGGGGGCGCCGGTCGGCGCCTCGATCATCAGGTCGCGCAGCACTTGCAAGTCGCCGCGCACCGCCGGTTCACCCCATAGCGCCACATCGAATGATTTCTGATCACGGTAGATTTCGCCCAGCTTCTGCCCGGCCACCAGCGTTTGCGCCTGGCGCCGCACCTCGCCCGCCGTCAGGCCAAGCGTCGCCAGATCGGCGGCGCGCGGACTGATCTCGATCTGCGGCACCAGCACCTGCTGTTCAACATTCAGGTCGGCCACACCGGGAATGTCGGCCACCTTGGCGCGCACCCGCTCGGCAGCCGCCCGCAATTCCACCTGGTCAGGCCCGAAGATCCGTACCACGATCGTTGCCCCGGCCCCCGACAGCACCTCTTTGATACGTTCGCGCAAATAGGTCAGCACATCGCGGTACAGGCCCGGATAGCCGTCGATAACCGCCTTGATGCGCGCGACACTGGCGTCATAATCAGCGCTCTCATCAAGACTGATCCACAATTCGGTGAAATTGGGGCCAACCACCTCGTCGGCGGCCTCGGCGCGCCCGATATGCGCGCCAAAATTTCTCACGCCGGGTATGGCGCGCAGCTCCTTGGAGGCGCGAATGGTGATCCTGTCCATTGCCTCGATCGAGGTGCCGGGCTTCTCGACGAAATGCATCAGAAAGTCTGTCTCGCGAAAGTCCGGCAGGAACTGGTCCTTGAACGAGGCATAGCCGATCCCGGCCACGAGCAGCCCGCTGCCAATGATCGTCATCGCCAATCGCGGCCGGCCGACCAGCGCTGGCAGCGTCCGCGTATAGCGGCGCTTCAGTGCCGTCGCGAGCCGCGTTTCCCCATCGGCCTTCAGCGGGGGGTTTGGCAACAACATCAGGCACAGCGCCGGGGTGACGATCAGCGCTACCAGCAGCGATGCGGCAATCGCTAGAACATAGGCAATGGCGAGCGGTTGAAAGAAAGTTCCGGCGACACCGCCGAGGAAAAAGATCGGCAGAAAAACCAGCATCACGATCACCGACGCAAAGACGACTGCCGTCCGCACTTCCAGCGACGCCGCCAGCACCACCGCAAAGGCCGATAATGGATTGCCCGCTTCGCGGTTGAGCTTCAGCCGCCGGGCAATATTTTCGACATCGATGATCGCATCATCAACAACTTCGCCAAGCGCAATCACCAGCCCGGCGATGACCATCGTGTTGATCGTCATGCCGCTCCACAGCAACACCAGCCCGGCGCCCAGAAGCGATAGCGGAATCGCCGTCAAGCTGATCACAGCCTGGCGCCAGTCCCGGGTGAACACGAACAGCACCACCGCAACCAGCAGGCAGCCGATCATCAGCGCGCGCGACAGATTGTCGATCGAGCGCTCGATGAACGTCGCCGGACGAAAGATCGTCGTATCAACCTTCACATCCGTGAGCCCCGGGCTCAGCTCGGCGATGGCCTTCTCGACATCGCGGGTCAGTTGCAGCGTATTGCCCGTCGGCTGTTTCTCGACAATCAGCATCAGGCCAGGGCCGTCGTCGATGATGGCGTTGCCAATCGGTGCTGCAAAGCCATCGACAACGCGCGCCACATCGCCGATCCGGATCGCGGCCTCGCCGCTTTGCTTGACGATAGCCTTTGACAGATCGCCCGATGACTGGATGGCGCTCGACTGCCGCACCGGAAAACGCTGATTGGGCGTATCCACAAAGCCACCACCGCCAACTAGCACGGCATCGCCAGCCGCCGCGCGCACCTCGGCCAGCGTCACACCCGCCGCCCGCAGCCGATCGGGGTCGACAAGTATCTGCAGCTGGCGGTCGCGCAGGCCCCAGATCGCAACATTCGCCACACCGGGCACCGCCATCAGCCGCGGCCGGATCGTCCAGCGCGCCAGTTCCGAAAGCTCCATCTGATCTAGTTTCGCCGACGAAATGCCGATCTTCATCGCCCGGCTGGTGGAGGACAGCGGCGGCAGCATCACCGGCGGGCGCGCCGCCGTCGGCAACCGCGCCTGCACCTGGCCCACACGCTCCTGCACCAGTTGCCGGGCTCGGATGACATCGGTGCCGCGCTTGAACAATATCGTCACCGAAGAGAGGCCAAGCACCGATTTGGAGCGCACCGTCGTCAGGTCCGGCACGCCAGTGACCGCGATCTCGATGGGCACCGTGATCAGGCTCTCGACCTCCTCGGTGGAAAGCCCCGGCGCTTCGGTTTGCACCTCGACAATCGGCGGCGCAAATTCCGGAAACACATCCAGCGGCACATTCCCCGACGCGCGCAGGCCCAAGACGATAAGCAGCCCCGCCATCGCCAAAACCAGCACCCGCTGCGTGAGCGCCGTCCGCACCAGCCATGTCAGCATCAGTGCGGCGTCCCGAATTCGGTGCCAAACAATTCCGCCGCACCTTCGGTGACGATCTCGGCACCGACTTCAAGGCCCTTGCCCAGAAGTGCTGTTCCGCCGGTCACGCTGGCCACCGCAATCCGCTGCCGCACAAAGACATTGGGTTCGGTCTTGCGATAGACCCACTCGCCACCATTGATGTCACGAACAATGGCAGCCGTCGGCACCGTAAGGCCTTGCGTCGTCCCGCGCATCGGCAGCGCAACCGCCACCCGCTGGCCGACCCGCCACCGACCATCACGGCCATCGAGCGCAAAAAACAGGTCGGTCGTGCCAGCGACAGCATTTGCCGAGGGAGGCGCTGTAACAGGCCGCGCAGCACTCGGCCCTGCGGTCGCATCAGCCAGCGGTCGGATCATGGCCGAGGCGCCGCGCGTTACCGTCCCAATGTCGGATCCGAACACAGGCACGCGAACCCATAATATTGCCTGGCGCCCCATCGTCGCCACGCCCGGCCCGAGCAACTGGCGCTGCGCCCGCGCAACATCCGCCGCCGCGCGCGCCGTCTCGAGCGCAGCTGAAGCTTCATCGCGGCCGCGAACGCTCCCGGCTTCAGCCTTCACCAGCGCATCGGCGCGGTCCCGCGCAATGATTGCGAGCCGCAGCAGCGCCGTTGTCCTCGCCACTTCGCCATCCGCCGCCGCCTGCGCTGCGCCGATCTGGGCAAGGTTGCGCGCGGAGCCGGTCGGAATGCCGGCGGCGCCAAAAGACGGCACGATGATCTCGCCGCTAGTCTGGCGCGTTCGCGATGCGGTTCCGTCACGGGTGATCACCGTCCTGATCCCGAGGCGCGTCTGCGCTTCGGGTGTGAGAGTCAGCCGCAGGAGATCGGCCTCATGGGCCACGATCTCTGCTTTCGACGGCGGTGTCGATGGGGACTTTGCAGCATCGCCACCGCAACCCGCCAGCCATGAAAGCGGAGTAGCAAAGACTATCAGCCAGAAATTCGGACGTTTCATTTCTATCGCATAACCGCCGCTCATTGGGGCCGGCTTGGCGGCGCTATACAAAATCCCAATGTCGCTCTGTGCGTATTGGTGGCCGGTGCCGAGGCGCGCATGATATGTGCCGCATACCTTGGGAGCTTTCTTCAATGAACCTCGAATTGAGTTCCGTTGTTGCCGCCAAGGTGCCTCGCGTTGTTCTGGGTTTCTGGATCATCAAGATCCTCGCGACCACCTTTGGTGAAACCGCAGGCGACACACTCAGCATGTCGATGAACCTCGGCTATCTTGCCAGCAGCGCAATCTTTCTCGCTCTGCTTGTCCTTTTGGCGACATGGCAAATTGGCCAGACCCGCTATCTCCCATGGCTTTATTGGTCGACAATCATTGCATCGACCACCGCCGGCACAACGATGGCGGATTTCGCCACCCGTTCGCTCGGCATCGGATACACCGGCGGTTCGGCGCTTCTGCTGTCACTGGTGCTGGTGTCATTATTCGCCTGGCACCGCGTGCTGGGGTCGATATCGGTCGAAACAGTACACGAGCCCCGTGCCGAACGCTTCTACTGGATCACCATAACGCTCTCGCAGACGCTGGGCACCGCACTCGGCGACTGGCTCGCCGACACCGGTCTCGGCTATGCTGGCGCGGGTGCCGTGTTCGCATTGTTTTTGGCCGGGCTCGGGATCGCTTATTACACCACCGGTGTCAGCCGCGTCTTGCTATTCTGGGCTGCCTTCATTCTCACCCGGCCACTTGGCGCTGAGGTCGGTGATTTTCTTGACAAGCCTTTGGCTCAGGGCGGTCTGGGTTTCAGCCGGCCGATTGCCTCAATTGTGCTGGCGGCGGCAATTATTTTGCTGATCCGGTTTCTGCCGCAGGACCCGTCTCGAGCGAAGCAGAAACCCTCCTGACTCCAAGTCGTTCGCGAAGCGACCATGTCGAGCTGGATCGCTCGACGTGAAATTCATCGGATAGGCAAAGCGATGACAGGCGCGAAATCCAACGGCTTGTCCATTGTTGCTTAGGCTGTGCGCATGCGATCTTGCCGCTCCGTGTTGGATGGCTGGTCCGGCGTTGGCGTTACGTTTCGGTCCGCCGCTTCGACCGGCCTCTTATACACATTGAGCAGCATCGGTTGATCGAAGGCATAGTCGCCATCATCGGTGCGACCGGCTTCGAAAAGTGCGCGAACTTCGTCGGTTTCAACATCATCGCGGCGAATATTGTTGAAAGTCTGGCCCGTCACCCGGGTCACCATCGCTTCGAAATCCTTGTATCGCGGCGTCATCGAATATTGAAATTGCGCCGCATCGCGGAACAGCCGCGAAGCTGTTCGTCGCAATGCCGCCTGCGCTTCGGTGCGCACCCGTGTTTCGTCATGGAACGGGCGCATCACCGGGAAATGCGTTCCGGTCATGGCAGGTTCTATAATGCACAGGACACCGCTACCATGCTTCAACACCCGCGCCGCCTCGGCAAGTGCGGCATCCATGGTCCCGATCGGAACATGGTGGAGCGACCTGAAAAAGCAGACCGCATCCATCGACCCCAGCTCCAGCGGCAGCCGTTCTGCACCCGCCTCGATAAAGCTGAGCTTGGCCAGCGGCTCGGCGTGGCGGTTGATCTCCGCTTGAATCGGGTCAGGCTCCGCAGCAATCACCGTCGCCCCGGCAGCCACCATCGAACGGGCTATGTCGCCCGGCCCACAGCCGATATCAACGATATGCAATCCCTGAAGCGGCAGGACAATTCTGATGGCTGCAATATCCGACCGGTCACCAAGATCCTTGCGCACTACAGTCATGATACGGCCCTCCTCATGCCCGGTTTTCAAGGTTCGGCTCATGCAGAAGCCCGCCGCAGCGCGCCAAAAGCCCCGTCTGCTCACGGTTGAAATACTGCAGCACTTCGCCAGATCATATAGGTCGCCACCATAAAGATCATCCCGGCAAAAACAGAGTTGAGCAGCCCCTTATGGTCCGACAGGCGTTTGGCAAGAAATACCCCCGCAACACCGCCAAAAATACCGCCACCCACAAAGATCGCCGCCAGCGCAAAGTCGATGAGGCCCGAGATGGCATAGTTGACCGATGTGGTCAGCCCAAAGGCCGTCACCGCCACGAGCGACGAACCAACTGCGTGAAGCATCGGCATGCCAGTCGACGCGATCAGGCCGGGCACAATCAAAAAACCGCCGCCAATCCCAAAAAAGCCGGAGAACAGCCCGGTCACCGCGCCGAAGCCGGCAATCTTGGGGGCGTTTTTCTTGTCGAGGCGCACCAGCGGGTTCCCGCTTGCATCGCGGCGCTTGAGCATCAGCGCGCCGACAAGGATCATCAGCAGCGCAAAGAAGAACAACAGTTTCTCGCCGTCAAAGGCCTTGCCCAAGCTGGAGCCGATCCAGGCGCCCGCGATTCCCGTAGCCGCATACACCCCGGCACAGCGCCATTTCACATTTCCGGCGCGGGCATGGGGAACAAGATTGGCACCGGCATTGACCGCCACGGCCAACGCGCTTGTGCCGATAGCGACGTGCGGGTTGGAGACGCCAACCAGATAGACCATCAAAGGAACGGCCAGAATCGAACCGCCGCCACCGAGCAGGCCCAATATAAAGCCAACCAATGTGCCGGAGGCGGCGCCGAGCAGATACTGGAGAGGCTCTAGCGCCATCATGCTAAAGCATGTTCAGCGGCAATTTCAGATATCGGGTGCCGTTCGATTCCGCCTCGGGAAGATGACCCGCGCGAATATTGATCTGGATTGAGGGCAGGATCAGTCGCGGCATGCCCAAAGTCTTGTCGCGCGCCTCGCGCATCGCCACAAAATCATCCTCGGTCACACCCTTATGAACATGCACATTGGATGTGCGCTCGGCGCCGATTGTGGTTTCATAAACAAAGCTGTCGCGGCCAGGCGCCTTGTAATCATGGCACAAGAATACTCGCGTTGCCGGCGGGAGCATCAGCAGACGGCGGATCGAGCGATACAGAGTTCGGGCATCGCCGCCAGGAAAATCCGCACGGGCGGTCCCATAGTCCGGCATAAACAGTGTGTCGCCAACAAAAGCCGCATCGCCGATCACATAGGCCATGTCCGCTGGCGTGTGGCCGGGAACATGCAGTGCTATGGCGTCCAAGCTGCCAATCCGAAAGCGCTCGCCGTCCGTGAACAAGTGATCGAACTGTGAGCCGTCCCGCGCAAGATCGTCGCCTTCATTGAAGATCGCGCCGAACACGGCCTGAACATGCTGAATTTCCTTGCCAATAGCGATCTTGCCGCCCAGCTTTTCCTGCAGATAGGGCGCCGCCGAAAGATGGTCGGCATGCGCATGAGTTTCCAATATCCATTCGATCGCCAGCCCATGCTCGCCGACGAGCGCAATAATCTTGTCTGCAGAGCCGTGTGATGTCCGCCCCGACGCTGCATCAAAATCAAGCACGCTGTCGATAATCGCGGCCTTTCGCGTCGCCGGGTCGATGACGATATGAGTTGCCGTGAAAGTCGCCTCATCGAAAAGACTGATGACAGTCGGCGCAGGCCCAGCCACCACAGCAGCCGCTGCTTTTATCGAGATATCGTTCATTGCCAGCCTCAGGCCCCTTGTAAAAAACTCGTTTAATAAATGTTCGGTTGCCATGTACGCCGAACATATTCCGTCAGCGCCTTAAATTCCGTTTCGGGCGTCGGCCAGTCCGGATTTTCGCAGCAATTGGCGATCCTGCGGAAGTTGTAGCGGGTGACAACGCAGCGCTCAGGCATCAATAGGTCCTGACCCTAGAACCATCGCCGCACGCGAGCGCAATATTGTCCATATTCAGCGGCAAACAGCTCACGCAGATAGCGCTCCTCACGCGCAATCACCAGTCGATCGATAATCAGGATGATCAGCGGTAGAAGCCCGATGATGCCAGGGCTGGCAAACCCTAGTCCGGCCGCCAGCAGCAAAAAGGCCATGCCGAGATACATAGGATTGCGCGTCCAGCGATAAATCCCGCCAGTGGCAAGCGCGCGTGTCGGTTTCCAGGGTTCCGGCGGGGTTCCTGCGGCACCGAAAACGCCTAGCGCGGCACCAATGCAAAGTAGGCCAGACACAGCAAGGCTTGTCACGACGATCCAGCTCACGGCGCTGGCGGTAAACAATGGCGGGAGTGCCAGCAGCCGGTCCCCCAGCAAGCCCAGCGCCAGACCGGCCCCAAAGATTGCCGGTGGCGGTGCGATCACCTCGGCTGTGAGGGACCCGGACTCATGCGTATCGTCATCCGCCATCTCAACACCTCCAGCCATATGACAAACCAGCAATGGCTTCGCGGATCGTGAAGCCAATGTCACGGCAGAGCATCATTTGCCAGTTCACCGTAGCACGGAAAGGCGGTGCCACATATCGTAGACATAACGCTCGGACGTGGCGAGAGCGTGCGCGAGGGCCAGTCATATCCGGCCTTAGTCCGGTCCGACCGCAGCATCCCACACGGACCGGAACCGGCCCGCATCGCCGACCAGGTCGGTCAGCATAAAACCATCGAGATGCCGCAGGAACGCTTCGATGCTTCCGGCAATAGCGTGGCGAAGGCCACAAACGGGGCTGATAATGCAGCTGTTGCCCGATCCGTCGAAACACTCGACGAATGCACTCAGGTCCTCAAAGCTGCGAACAAGCTCACCAACGTTGATGGCGTCGGCCGGCCGGCCCAGCCTCAGCCCGCCGCTGCGGCCCCGCACGCTTGTGACAAAGCCCTCGGCAACCAGCCGCTGCGCAACTTTCATAAGGTGATTCTTCGATATCCGATATTGGCCAGCAATTTCCGCAATCGAATGCTGCCCATCGTGCGCCGCCAGATACATGAGCGCTCTCAGGGCGTAGTCAGTCTGGACGGATAATCTCATAAATCATGCATATCATATATTGCTTTTAGCAGGCAATGACGATAATAAATGCATATCGAAAGCATCTTATAAGAGTCGCGACGATGACAGCCCATCCTCATGTCGAACAAGCCCGCGCAAAAAAGTTAGCCGATGCGACCGCCATGGGGATCGACGATGCGTTGATCTCGCAGCTCGTCGAGCAATTTTATGGTGCGATCCGGCAGGACGACCTGCTGGGGCCGATCTTTGCAATTCATGTTGCCGACTGGACACCGCATCTTGGGCGGATGAAGGATTTCTGGGCGTCCATCACGATGGAAGCAGGTCGTTTTCGTGGCAATCCCATGGTCAAGCATATCGCCATCGGAGGGCTCGACCAGACTCACTTTGATCGCTGGCTGGTCCTTTGGCGGCAGACGGTAGGGGCCATAGCGCCCGAAGAGGCTGCCGCCGATCTCTTCCGCATCAGTGCCGAGCGCATCGCACTTAGCCTCATGAGTGGCATCAGGCTTCACTGCGGCGGGCTAGATGCGATGCTTACCATGCCCGTAACATCAGAAAAGGCGAACACATGACCAATAGCCCCTATGCTAGCTCGCCCGTGTTCGATCAGATCACCCTGCCCGATGCCTTGCGTAACGAGCATCGCACCAAAGACGGAACCTGGGGCCTGTTGCGCGTGCTGGAAGGCGAAGTTCTGCTCGTCTTCAAGGATAGCGAAGGCCCCCTTCGCGTAACCGTCGATCGCCCCGCCAAAATTCCACCGCAGGCCCCTCATCATGTGGAAATTGTCGGTCCGATGCGGATGCGGGTGGAGTTCTACCGTGAGCCGCCCCTGACAGACGTCGATCACAGCGATGGATGATTTCGCCCTGGCGCGCATCATCCATGTGCTGGCTATTGTGTTTTGGATCGGCGGCGTGGCGTTCGTTACCCTCGTTGTGATGCCCATGCTCAACGTCAATGAGGCGCCCGACGCACAGCTGGCGCGGTTTCAACAGATTGAACGCGGCTTTGCATGGCAGGCCCGCATCTGGGTGCTGCTGGCCGGCACAAGCGGCCTCTGGTTGATCTGGCGGGCAGATATGTGGAGCCGCTTCGCCGATCTCAACTTCTGGTGGATGCACGCTATGGTAGCCGTCTGGGCGATTTTTGCCCTTATGCTATTCGTGATCGAACCCCTTCATCTGCGCCGGCAGCTCTCGCAATCGAAAACGCCTGTCAGTGATTTCGCAAAAATGGTCACAGTGCATCGCATACTGCTGGCGGCGAGCATCATCGCGGTCTTCGGCGCAGTAGGCGGCAGCCACGGGCTGTTGTGAGTCTGGCAGGGGGCACAGTCATGGAAAACCATCATCATAGATTCAGCATCAAGCGGCTGTAGATGATCCTTGGTAGCAACATGTTCGGCCTCGGCCTGATGACCTTACAGACCCTGCTGCCGCAAGGCACTTATGCCTTGGGCCGCAATGCCCGATAAGCGTGCCATGTGGCATGGCCCAAAAGCGGGAAGATGAAAACAAGCCCAAGAAACGCCGTAGCCGCCCCCAGCACGAACAGAAACATCACAATCGCGCCCCAAGCGATGCACACCCCGCGATTGGCCCAAACCGTCGCCATGCTGGTGCCCAGCGCCGACAGTGCGTCGGTGCGTTCCTCAAGCAGCATCGGAACGCCAATCATGCTGATGGAAAAACCAAAAGCCGCAAACAGCGCGCCGGCCGCCGTTCCAACAACAATCAGCCCCCAGCCTTCGGACGTGGAAAACAGCATGGGCAGAATATCCCCGGAGGCCGGGAATGGCAGCAGCCCGAAAAATAGCGCATAAATCAGCACGCCAGCACGCATCCAGAGCAGCATCAGCCCCAGCAACAAAACGCCCATGAACAAAGTCTGATAGCCAGACCCCGGTTTCACGAACAGCATCTTGAACAAACCGATTGAAGCCCCCTGCTCCAGATACCGGCTCTTTTCATAAAGCCCCACTGCCACCGTCGGCCCGATAATCATGAATCCGGCAAGGGCGGGAAACAGGATGTAATCAATGCTAAAAACATAAAGCGCCGCCACAATGGCTGCCGAAACAACCGCCACGCCAAAGCCATAAGCAAGGCTGGGCAAAGGGTCGGTCCACATGTCGCGCCACCCGGCGCGCAGCCAGCCAAAAGTCGCCGACCATGGCAAATGTCGCGTGCGTAAATTCGGGCGCGGCAGCGGCGCTTCCACATCGGGAATGAAGTCGTCCGGTGCGCCCGGTTCAGCAGCCACTTTGCTCATGACTTTAACACGCCGGCTTGGCGACGCGCAGCATCGCAGATTGATCACCATCCGCCGGCGCCACACAAGCCGGCATCGACCTGAATGACACCATCACAAGATGCGCATTGGCCGCAAAAAACACCACCAGCACCACGCCCACGACCATAAGCCAGCGTTGACGCGACCAAGAAGCGGTCAAATGCTTCACAACTCACGCTCCTGCTGCTTACCCATAAGATAAACCGTCAAAATTTTGCGCTCGCTCACCGTCAGCCGCTCGTCCCAACTCGGCATCCACCCTTGCCGGCCGCCCCAAAGGGTCTTTTGCAGCGACGCGCGGTCGCCGCCATAAATCCAGAAGCTATCGGTCAGATTGGGCGCGCCAAGCTCGATATTGCCCTTGCCATCCTCGCCATGGCAACTCGCGCAATTCTCCGCAAAAAGGCTGGCACTAGCTGTGCTCGCTACCGGAGCCCCCGCGCTAGATAATGATGAGACATAAGCAATCACATTGGCAATCTGCGTGCGCGTTAGCATTTCGCTCTGACCAAAGGCCGGCATCTGGCCGATGCGCGTCTCGAGATGAGGAGAATTGATGCCCACCCGCAGCGTCTCCATGATAGCCGCTTCGCTGCCACCCCATAGCCATGCCTTGTCCACAAGGCTTGGAAACCCCGGCCCGCCAGCGGCATTGCTGCCATGGCAGGCCGAACAATTATCCCCAAAAAGCTGGCGTCCGGCGTCATTCACGCGCACTTTCAGCAGCGGATCGGCAAGAATGGCAGTTGCCGGCATCGCCTCAATCCGGGGCAGCCAGTCAGCCCGGCCCGCAGCACCCGCAACCATTTCCTCCTCGAGCAGGCCCTGCTGTGTTACACCCAGAATGCCCTTGGTATAGCCATTTACCGTTGGCCAGGCAGGCATCAGCACCCAAAGCATGAGCGCCACGATATGAGTCACCGCAATAAAAAACCAGACAATACGCGGAACACGGGTGTTGAGCTCGGTAATGCCATTCCATTCATGACCGGTGGTCAGATGCCCGGTCAGCGGATCACGCTCCTTAACCGTCATCGTCCGTCGTCCCGCAACTTTTTCTCGGCCAGTACGGGTCCGTCCTCATCATCGATGATACTGTTGGCTGCCCGATCAAATTTTTTGCCCAGTGATGGCCAATAGGCATAGATCATCACACCGATCGAGAGCGCCACAAGGTAGACCAGACCAAAAGTCTTGGCGATGACCACAAGGCCCTGATGACTGAAGTCCATCGCCCTATTCCTGCGGCAAGGGCTGCGTGCGCGAAGACAGCGTCGTCAATTTGCCCAAAATCTGCAAATAAGCGACTAGCGCGTCCATTTCCGTAACCTTGTCCGCGACGCCATCAAACAGCCGCACATGGGTCTTGTCCCCATAGCGGGTAAAAACATCCGCTGCGCCGTCCGCATCGGGATTAGCCTGTGCCGCCGTATCCAGCGCCGCATTCTCTATCTGCGCATCGCTATATGGCACGCCCACTTTGCGCAGCGCCGCCAGCCGCGCCGGCATCGTTTCGCTATTCAAAGGTGTCGTGGCCAAAAATGCATAGTGCGGCATCACCGATTCCGGCACCAGCGCGCGCGGATTGATCAAGTGGCGCACTTGCCACTCATCCGAATATTTGCCGCCCTGCCGGGCCAGATCAGGGCCGGTGCGCTTCGATCCCCATTGCATCGGATGATCATATTTGGACTCAACCGCGAGCGAATATGGCCCATAACGCTCCACTTCATCGCGCAGACTGCGGATCATCTGGCTGTGGCAGAGATAGCAGCCTTCCCGAATATAAATGTCACGCCCGGCCTGCTCCAGCGGCGTGTAAAGCCGCATGTCGGGCGCCGTCTCAACCGTATCATCAATGTTGAACAACGGCGCGATTTCAACAAAACCGCCGACGCCAGCCGCCAGGATAATCCCGACCGACAGCGCCATGGAATGGCGCTCCACACGATAATGGGTGCGCGCTTGAAAATCGAAGAACGCCTTGAAGGGCCGCAACATCGATGTGAAGATGGTTTCAGACATCTGCTTTACTCAGCCGGCATCACAGGAACGGCAGGCTCCAGCGCCGTCGATGTGGTCGGATAATCACGCTCAGGCTCCAGAACCGGCACACGCCTGATGGTCATCACCACATTCCAAAGCGCAATCATCGCGCCGATCACGAACAGCAGCCCGCCAAAAGCCCGCGCGATATAATAGCCATGCATCGCCACAACGCTCTCTATGAAGGAATAGCGCAGCGTCCCGCCTTCAGTGTAGGTCCGCCACATCAACCCCTGGGTCAAGCCGCTGTTCCACATAGCAAAAACATAAATCACTGTACCCGACAGCGCCAGCCAGAAATGCCATTCAACAGCTTTCCAGGAATACATCGTCTCGCGCCGCCACAACAATGGCGTCAGCGCATAGATCGATCCAAACGAAATCATCGCCACCCAGCCCATGGCGCCGGAATGGACATGGCCGATCGTCCAGTCAGTATAATGTGAAAGCGAATTGACCGGCCGCAAAGACATGAACGACCCCTCAAAGGTCGACAGACCATAAAATACTACAGCTACCATCATGAACCGCAGCGTCGCATCGTCGCGAACCTTATGCCACGCCCCGTTGAGCGTCATCAGCGCATTGCCCGCACTCGCCCATGACGGCACCAGCAACATGATCGAAAACGTCACCCCCAGCGTCTGCACCCAGAGCGGCAGCGCCGTATAAAGCAGATGATGCGAGCCCACCCATATATAGAAAAATGTGATTCCCCAGAACGACAGGATCGACAGCCGATACGAATAAATCGGCCGCTCGGCGCGTTTGGGTAGAAAATAATAGAGCATCCCCAAAAAGCCCGAGGTGAGGAAAAACGCCACAGCATTGTGCCCATACCACCATTGCGTCATCGCATCCTGCACGCCGGCAAAAGCCGAGTAGCTTTTCACACCAGCAAATGAGACCGGAACCGCCAGATTATTGACGATATGGAGGACTGCCATCACCAGAATAAAGGCCAGATAATACCAGTTGGCAACATAAATATGCGGCTCATTCCGCCGCGCCAAGGTGCGGATATACAAGATGAAATATGCCACCCACACGATAACAAGCCAGATATCGGCATACCATTCCGGCTCGGCATATTCCTTCGATTGAGTAACGCCCAACAGATAGCCGCTTGCCGCGATCAGACAGAATAAATTAAACCCGAGCAGCACAAACCAGGGCGCCACCTGCCCCGGCATGCGCGCCCGGGAGGTACGCTGCATGATATGAAACGACGTTGCAATCAGCGCATTGCCACCAAAGCCGAAGATCACGCCCGCTGTGTGAATAGGCCGTAATCGCCCAAAACTTGACCAGGCGCCCTCAAACCGCAAGTCTGGCCATGCCAGCAGCGCCGCCACCCACACCCCCATGCCCATGCCAACAACGCCCCACACCAGCGATAGCAGCACCCCCACCCGCGTGGGATCATCATAATACGCGGCCAGCCGCTCGGGGCCGGGCACCGGCGCATTCAGATTGCGCGCCACAAAAAAGAACAGGCCGCCGCAAAAGACGAGCACGATCAGACCATGCACTACAAACGGAACATCAACGCCGACGGCAGCCATCAACAGACCGATCACCATGCCGATACTGGTGATCAGAAGTGCCGCACCCCGGTCTTCAAGCGTCAGATTCGCGATCATGCCGGCGGCCTGTCAACAGATCCCGGTGTCGCCGCCTCGCGGACCGGCATCAATGGCGCGTCATCATCAAACAGAATGCGCTCCGCATCGCCGGAAAGATCATCATATTGGCCGTTGCGCAGCGTCCAGAAAAAAACCACCAGACCAAACGCACCCAGGCACAGCGCCACCGGGATGAGGATCGCAAGAATAGTCATTCACCGTCTCCCTTCTGCTGTCTGCCGCCGTTCAAGCGAAGCGCGTTACCAATTACAACAATCGACGAAGCCGACATCGCCAAAGCCGCCATCAGTGGAGTCACCATACCCGCAACTGCCAGCGGTATCGTAACTAAATTATATGCAAAGGCCGCAATAAAATTCTGTCTGACAATCTTTGCAGTATCGCGCGCCACGCGCCATGCCTGTGGTACCCCATCAAGCCCATCGCGCAACAATATGAAGTCCGCTGCCGTCCGCCCTGCGTCCGAGGCGCTTGCCGGTGCCATCGATACATGTGCCGCTACCAGCGCCGGCGCATCGTTCAGCCCATCGCCGACCATCAGCACCCGCCGCCCACGGTCCCGCCGGCTTTCAAGCCATTCAATCTTGTCCGCCGGGCTCGCCTCCCCAGTCACATCAGCAACACCCAACGCCGCCGCAATCCGGCCCACCCGCGCGACCGCATCGCCCGACAAAATAGCCACCGGAATACCGCCAGACCGAAGGGCTTCAACCGCCGCCAGTGCGCCGGGCCGCAGCGTCTCCAAAAGCGCAAAGGCCACCCCCTGCCGGCCCTCGTATCCGAACACTGGCCCCTTCATGCCCGCAGGCACCAGCGCAATTTCACCCACCCATGGAGCACGGCCAAGCCGCGCCCGCCGTTCCCCCACAAGCCCTTCAACGCCGTTGCCCGGCACTTCGACGACCCCGGCAGCCTCTGTGTCGGCGTGCCCTTCAAGATGCCGCGCAATGGCTCTGGCCGCCGGATGCTCCGAAGCCCGCGCCAGCGCCCGCGCCCCCGCCCGGTCCGCCTCGCCAATCAAAACCCCCGCTAGCAACGGCGTTCCCGTCGTCAACGTTCCGGTCTTGTCAAACACCACGCTGTCAATCTCGGCCAGCCGCTCCAGCGCCGAGCCATCCTTCATCAACACCCCCATCCGTAGCAGCGTGCCAGCGGCCACCACATGCGCCACCGGCACCGCCAGCCCCAAAGCGCAGGGGCAGGTAATAATCAGCACGCTGATCGCCACAAACAGCGCCCGCCGCCAATCGCCATCGGTGATAGCCAGCCACCCCAAAAACGTCCCCAGCGCCATCAAATGCACTATCGGCGCATAAAGCCGCGCCACCCGGTCAGCGATCCGCACATACCGACCGCGCCCATTTTCCGCCGCACCCTGCATGGCAATGATCTGCGCCAGAAAAGATTGGTTCGCCGGGCGCAGCACACGTGCCGCAAGGGTTCCCGTCAGATTAAGCGTGCCAGCCTCAAGAATATCGCCCGGCCGCGCCGCCACCGAAACCGATTCACCCGTCACCAAAGACCGGTCAAGATCGGTCATCCCCTCGATAATACAGCAATCAACCGGCACGCGCTCACCCGGTTCAATCGCCAGCACGTCGCCGGGCATCACAGCCTCAATCGCCGTCCACATCAGCCCGCCATCAGGCTGGCACACACTCGCCCCCCTTGGCGCCAGCCGCACCAACCCTGTCACAGCACTGCGCGCCCGCTCCCGCATCAAATGGTCAAGCGTGCGCCCGACCAGCAGAAAGAACAGCAAGCTTACTGCGGCATCAAAAAACACATGCTCGCCGCCGCTCGCCGTCTCAAAAAGGCTGAGCATCAACGTCAGCCCCACCGCCAACGCAATCGGCACATCCATATTCACCCGGCCACCACGAAGCGCCGCCCAGGCTGACGTAAAAAACGGCCGCCCCGCATACATCACCACCGGCACCGCAATCCCCGCCGAGAGCCAATGAAAAATTGTCCGCGTCTCCCCCTCAGCCCCCGCCCAACTCCCTACCGACAGCGCCATGACATTGGCGGCCCCAAAGCCCGCCACCGCCAGCGCCTGGATCAGGCCCTTGCTGATGACGGCCTCATCATCGCCGCCCACCCCGGAGTTCTCGAGAGATGAAACCGGCGTCACCGGAAACCCCAGCCCCGCCAGCGCGTCAATTATCGGGGAAAGGTTCGTCTCCGGCGCCGGCAGCGTAATCAAAAGCTGCCGCAACGTCAGATTGACCCGCGCCGCCGTCACATCATCACGCGCTGCCAAAACCCGTTCAATCGTCGCGACACAGCCACCACAACGCAAATTCGACACAGAAAACCTGATGAAACCTGTCCCGCAATCGTCAACGCAAACATTCGCCCGCAAATCCGCAGCTGCTGCTGATGACAGGCGAGCCGGTCGGTCCATGTCCCGCACCTGAGCATCTGGGTCTTGCCTGACAGACATGCAAGATGTTCCTTCAATAGCTGAATGCGAACGAAGCCGCGGCTAGCACCGACACCTGATTTACGCGTGATTTCGCTATAATCGATATTCCCGATTAGCTAAACCTCGCTGCCATTTGCACCGATATGCGCGCCAAGAACTGGTTCTAACCAATCAATGTGCGCTTCTGTCGGAGTCCCGACACCCTATTCGACGCTTTGACCAAAAAGGGCCATTGCCGCGGCCAGGAGTGTCAGAGCTGCAAAGAATGCAGCGCGTCGCCTGTCGTGGATTGACCAGGCTGTGAGTGCTGCAATTGCAGCCTGAAGGGCATAATAGGCTGCGAAGGCGCGCGAGGCATAGCTGATGATTTCAAAGACATTTGCCGCCCAGGTCAGCCCGATCCCGGCAATTGCCAGGATTAGATAAGCGACTTTCGGCGCTACAGCACCCTTTGTCACATCCTCAATCAGCCCACCGGAGCCGCTTGTGTCTGCAATGGCGGCGCTGAACTGCGCACTGAGCGCAGCCGCAACCAGAAGCACAGGCAGGATCGCCGCAACCACGCCCATCACATCGATGATCGAGGTTTCGTCCAGCTTCAATATCCCGGGCACAAACGCATAAGACAGGAGAATTATATAGAGCATATAAATGCTGGTCGAAATGATCTGCGACAGTTGCATTGATCGGATTCGCATGGGCGCATCATAGGCTGCCCCCAGATAGCGGGAAGTCTCGAAACCCTGCACAGTCACGATTAGCCCGAACATGACACTGATCGACGCCCATCCTGACAGGGTTGTCGGGTTGCGCACCAGCTGTCCTTTCGCTGCAACCTCCCCGAAATGGACAGTGAGCCCCAACAACAGCCCGGCGATGATGGCGAGCTTGATCCCGACTGAAACCTGCTCCATTCGTTCCAGCGCCGCAAAACCCTTGGTCCAGCCCGTGACAAGAATCACCAGGTATACGGCGGTTGTGAGCATCCGGGCGTGCTGGGGATCGTTGAAGGCCGTCAAGCTGACGCCAAAGGCGCCGAACAGATTCAGATAATAAGCGACAGAGATGATGTAGGCGAAGGCAAGGACTGCTGACGCCAGCGATTCAAGCCGCTCCACCGCGCGCGGCCGCTGGCTGGTCACGTCAAGCCTGGCAATATTGAACCTGATGGCGCTGCCAAACATATAGGCGACAATGCAGAGCGCCAGCATGACCAGAGGCGCCGCCGCGCCGTAGCTGACATTGAGGATTGGCCCCAGAACGAGAAAGCCGCTGCCAATGATCGACGCCAGCGGCGTAACAATTGCTCGCCACAGTGGCGCCTTGGCCAGCCGCGGCCAGAGCAGAAGCGCACCGCTCAGCACCACCACGCCGACTATAGCCGCATTCAACATGATCTTGGAAAACACACCATGACCCAAGCTTCAGGCGCAGGCAGACCGTCAATTGTCCAGCAAAGGTTTGCGCTGATGGCAGACGGCAATCGTGCTGAAGGTTTGGCTCGGGCCAATCAATTTCCGAGGGTCTGCTAAGCGCTCGACCTGTTAAGATCGGCGCACAAGGGAAAGGTAATCATGTCCGTATTGCTCGTTGAGATCATCCTTCCCGATAGCGAAGTCGAGCGGCTCGAACAGATTTTGCCGCAGCATTGCCGTCGATTCTGGCGTGAAAGCGTTCCCGGCAGGCTGGAAAAATTCAGCGCCGTCGTCCAGCGGCGCTATGCGGAGCGACTGCTGAAAAGCCTTGAGAAGACTTTTGGATCTCTGCAAGACTTCAAGGCCCATGTGGTGCGGCTGGAAACCGTCCTGCCGCCGCTGACGGAATCGCCGGAGACCGAGCTTTCAGGGCCAGAAGCCTTGCGCTCACCCACTGCGGTCGAACGCTTTTTCAGCCGCGACAGGATAAGCATCAAGGAGCTCTACAGCGATATCGATGAAAGCCTTGATATTACGCCCAGCTATCTACTGACGGTCATCTTCTCTTCAATCATCGCCGCTTTAGGGATGCGCAGCGGACAGACAGCGGCGGTGATCGGCGCCATGGTCATCGCGCCCCTGCTCGGGCCCACCATGGGTATCGCAATGGCAGCAACCCTAGGCAATGCGAAAATGGGCGGACGCGCGGCTAGAACGCTCCTTGTAGGGGCCGTCTTTGCAATCCTGGCTGGCTTTATGACCGGGCTGTTGTTCACTATAGATCCGCTGGTTCCAGAACTCAGAAACCGGACCATTGTTCAGCCTGCCGATATTGCTCTGGCGCTTGCGTCAGGGGCTGCGGGCGTTCTGGCCTTCAGCCGGGGCGCATCGCTCACGCTTGTGGGGGTGATGATCGCCGTGGCTCTGGTCCCGCCGCTATCGGCCACCGGTATCTTTCTTGGCGTGGGCAACGAGGTATTGGCCGGAAATGCCCTGTTCTTATTTTGCGTCAATCTGGTGTGCATCAACGTATCCGGGATCATCACATTGCTGGTCCAGGGCCTGCCGCCAAAGCAGTGGCGGATAACCGGCGGCATTCTGGGGCTCTGGACGCTGATCCTCCTGCTACTCGCCCTCATGCTGACGGGCAGGATCGAACTCGGCATCACGCCTATGGCCAGCTTGGAAGCCTCCGCGCCTCTATCGCAATGATCGCAGCAAAGTGATCGCCCCGGCGCAAGTGCCACGTAGCACGCCGGCCGGAGTCTTATGGAGCGCCCGCCAGTCAGCGAGTCAACGCGCGGAGACATTTGGGCGATGCGCGGCCGGAAAAACAGCGTCCGAGCCTGTCAGCGCCGCCCGCGCCAGCATGCCGGCGCGAAGCGCGTCAGGATAGGCTTCGTCTGCCTCTGCCCGGATACAAGGCTGGCGATAGCGCTCAAGGGCCGCTACAGGCTCTCGCAAGCATGGGAACGCAGCCGTCGGGTCTGCTTTACTGCGACCGAACGGGATATGAAATGACGAGCAAACCTTCATTTTGCGCCGCATTGCTGGCGGTGAGTAGTCTTTTCGCGGCGAGCGACGTTGCAGCAGCGCAAGAGAGCACCACAGCGCCGAAAGCGGATGCCGCGCTGCTCGCACAGCTACCGGCATATCTTCAACCCGAGATCATCGTCACCGCCCGCAAGCGCGACGAACTGCTCCAGAGTGTTCCCATCGCCATTCGCGTCATCGATGCGCGCACTATCGAGCGCGAGGGTCTGCGCACCGTGGAAGATCTCAGCCGCCGCGTCCCTGGCCTGACCTATGATCTCGGCGGATTTCTGAATGATACCAGGCCCGCTGTGCGCGGCATGCAATCCGAACGCGGGCGCCCCTCGGTTGCAATCCTGCTGGATGGGCTTGATCTGTCGGGCGAGAATATGGTCATCGCCGGTGGCGGTGCTGCGGTGAATACATCACTGTTCGATCTGGAACGGATCGAAGTCGTCAAGGGACCGCAATCGGTATTGTGGGGCCGAAACGCCTTTGCCGGTGCCGTCAACTTCGTCAGCCGTGAACCGCAACATAAATTGGAAGGGCGCTTGAATGCCGATATCGCGCAAGGCGGGCTGATTGCCATCGATGGCGCCATCAATCTGCCCATCATCAAAGACCGGGTAGCCTTGCGCATGAACGGCGTGCTGAGCGACCGTGACGGCTTTTATCGCAATCCCGTCACCGGCGGGCAGCTGGGCGCCGGCCGAACAGAAGGTATTGGCGGCTCACTGCTCGTTAACGTTACCGATGAGATCAAGATCGTCGGCCGGTACATACACCTCAATCAAACCATGAGCGAGGCGCCCTCGGCACTGCTCACGTCCAACACCCGCCTGCCGGTCCCCGGCGGCCGCTTTGCCCCGGCACCGGGCGCGCCGTCGATCCTGCCTTGCCCGGCAGATCTTTCGGGGCTGACGCCGCCGCAACAAGGAAACTGCACGCGAGGCAGCTTCGTTGGCGATGTCCGCGCGACCATCGGCGATGTCGATCTCAGCCCCGATCCCTTCACCGGTGGCCCAATGCGCGGCATGGAATTGAAGCAGGACATTGCAACACTGCTGGTTACTTGGGAGGCTGACTGGGGCACGCTGTCGTACAGATTTGGCCATCTCGACAATCGCTCATCGCTCGAACAGGACGGTGACTATACAAACTTTGCCGGCCCCCCCGGCTTTGTGCTGTCGCTCAGCGCCTTTCAGGTGCTCGATTTCAAGAACCGCACGTTCGATCACGAAATCAAGTTCAATCGCAAGTTCGGCAATATCGATGTCCTTATTGGCGGCCAGATTTTCAGCGAGACTTCCTCGGTCACCAACAGCGCGCAATTCTGGCTGAGAAACCCGGCATCGCCGTTCGGCGGTCCGCCCTTTTTCCTCTCGACTGCGCCCAAAACCGATTTTGCCTCGCCGCTCACCACCAACCGCAAGACCAATTATTATGGTATCTACAGCAGCGTCAGTTGGGCCGTGACGGACAGGCTGCGCTTCGACGCCGACTTGCGCTGGAACTACGAGAATATCCGCTTCGATATCCCGGGGTTCCGCATTCAGGATGTCTCCCTGTCCCAGCTCTCGCCCCTGTGCCTGCCGCAGTTCGTTAATGGCACCGTGTTTGCGCCTGGCGTTGCCAATGGTCCGCCACAGGGAAGCATCGTCGCCTGCCCCCAATCGGCCGGTCTGAAATCAGAAAAGCTGACCCCGCGAATCACCGTCGAATATCAGGCCGCCGATGATGTTCTGCTTTATGTCTCTTATTCTGAAGGCTTCAAGCCAGGCGGCTACAACACGAATGAAATCATCGATTTCAATGAACAGCTTTATCAGCCCGAACGTGTGAAGGCCTATGAGGCGGGCATGAAATCGGTCTGGCTCGACAAGCGCCTGATTCTCAACGCCGATGTCTACTTCAACAACTATACCGACCAGCAGATCGGCGTGCAGCAAGCCAGCGCCTCGCAAGGCGGACAGGTCGTTGTCGGCTCGGGGATCGTCAACGCCGGCAAGGTTCGGGTCTATGGCGCCGAAGTCGATGTCGACTGGCAGCTCATCGACTGGCTTCGACTTGGGGCAAGCTACGCTTATACCCACTCGACCTTCGCCAGTTTCGTGCAAGGGCCGCCGCCCGGCTCCCCGGCCGCCGCCTTTGCTGATTGCGGCGTCCCCAACGGTCAGTCCTCATCGGACCAGTTCCGGGCCGAGGCGGGCAATATCTGCGGTGATTTTTCGGGTAATGACGTCGGCAGAAGCCCGCGCCACTCGGTTTTCCTCTCGGCAGAGGCGCGCAGGCCCTTCAACAGCAATAACGACAGTGTCTTTGTTGCGCTCAACGGCCTTGGCAGGTCGAGCCGCTTTGTCGATGAAGCGAACCTCTCACGGTTGCCGGGCTATTGGCGGGTTGGCGCGCGCGCCGGCATTGAATGGAAACGTATATCGATTACAGCCTATGTCGACAATTTGCTCGATAATCGCACGATCGAAACCGCGCAACGAACCGTCGATCCCGGTCGATCGGAGGGTTTCGCGCCGGCCCGCGGCATCCTTGCCTATCTGCCCAATCCGCGCACCATAGGCGTCCGCATCGGCGCCCGCTTCTGAGGCAGAAGTATTGCTGCACTTAACAAGCTTCATGGAACGCGAAAAAGCGTAGGCTTCAGGTGCCTCAGTCTCGTCGTATCACGACTGGCTTGGACAACGGTCGGAGTCCATTCACTCGTTTCGTCACCCGCCCGGCCTTGCTCATAAAACTTACTTCGACATTGACCCGGCTGACCTTGCCTAACCCGAAATGGACTGGTGTCGCATGCTGTGTGCCATAACCACCTCCGGTTGGCACTTGCCCGGCACCAAGTAGCTTGCCGCCGGGGCTATAAATCCGAACTTCAGCGCCTGCCTGCGTCTGATGCCCCTCCGCATCAAGCACAATGAACTGGATCGAACGGCCCGCTTGAGGAGGCGGGAGCATATTCCGAAACAGGAAATGGCCGCCTGTAACATTATAGCCCTTGGTGATCGACAGATCGAGCGCCCCATCGCGGTCAAAATCAATAAAAGCCGTGCCGTGGTCGCCGGTATTGAGCGGACTTTTCTCGTCGATCACATTGACGAACCGCTGCCCCTGTTCAGACCGGAAAAGCCGGTTTTCAGGGATCTGCGCGCCGGGCTCCCCGTGGTAAGACATCACTGAAAGATCGATGAAGCCATCATTATCGAAATCGCCCCATGCAGCACCCACGGCATGATTGTCGATATCGAGTCCGGTCGCCGTAGCGGCAGCGACAAAGCGCCCGTCTGGCTGGCCACGCCAGAGTGCATTCTTGCCATAATTAGGCACAAAAATGTCGAGATGCCCGTCATTGTCGAAATCACCAATGGCGCAGCCAACACCACCCTCCGTGCGGTCGCGGCCGGGGCTGTTTATCCCAAGCTCGGCGGCAACATCCACAAAAGCGCCGCTATCATTACGAAATAGCGAGTCTTCCTTGCCCGACTGGTTGGCCAGGAAAAGGTCGAGATCGCCATCCTGATCATAGTCGAGCCAGCAGGCGCCAACCGTTGAGCGGGCAGCGCTGATCGGCGCATCAGCAAGTATCTGCGAATATTTTCCGCCATTATTCTGGAAGAGTTTGTTGCCGCCAATGCGGTCTGTGACAAACAGGTCGAGATCGCCGTCGCCGTCTATGTCCACCCAGTTGTTCTGCCGCGATGACCGTCCGAGCAAGGTCAGCCCGAGCGCTGGCGCCACATCTTCAAATCTGTCTCCGAGATGCCGATAGAGGTGGCTTGGGCGTTTGGGATCGGATGAGCCGGCAAACAGATCCAATCTGCCGTCATTATCATAGTCGCCCCAACTAAGCCCCCGATACTCACCGCCGTCAGCGCCTGCCAATCCCATGGCGGGGCCAACGTTGGTGAACCGCCCGGCGTCGTTGCGGTACAGCCTGATCTCTCCGCCCTTCAGCGAAACAGCGAAATCGAGATCGCCATCGCCGTCAAAATCCGCCCAAGCATTGGACAAGGAACCAGGCACGCTAAACATGTCTGGCTGGACAGGCGTAAACGCCGGTGCCTGCGCGATGGCAGCAGAGGTGAAAAGGACAAGTCCCAAGGTCAGCCAGGTGCGCATTCACGTCTCCAGTTCAGAACGTCACCCGTTCCTCAAGGTTTTTCTCAACGTCAGCACGGTCGCGCCACAGGGTGCGGAACTGCTTTTTCTCAAGCAGCGGAAGCTGGTCGGCACGATGCTTCGAGCCGGGTTGGCTGCTGTTTCCATAGCTCATCAACCCAATGGCCTTCATCGGAGTGCCAAACTCCACCATGCTCACCCATGTCTCGCCATGCACCGGGCTGCGTTCTCCGTCGGTGAGCGGGCTCCAGGTCATAACCCGAAATATGCCAAGATTGCCAAGGCCACCATGGCCGGGAAGATTCCCATCGGCCACTTTTAGCCGCGAAACCTCACCGAACGGCCGGTCAACAGCGCCATACAAAGTGCGGGTCTGACCAACAGCCTCCTTCAGCATGGCAACGGCACGAGCCGGATCTTTGAGGCCACGCGGCGTCTCGATCGCGTCATCAAGGCTCCAGCCAGTCGCGAAATTGCTCTGGCCGGTCAGCGCGTTTCCGGCAAACAACTTAGCCCAGGTTTCAAACAGCAGGGCCGCCTTGCTGTCAGCCTCATATCTATGGTCCCAGCCCGAAAGCAGAAGCTTGGCCTGAACAAGGTCGGCATCATCGTTGATGCCAACAGCTTCGATAAGCGGCGGTATCATACGGTCGGCCATCAGTGACGTGGTGTTGAGCTTGCGCACAACAAAATCGTCAAAGCTGATCTTGTCGGCGCCAGCAAGCAGCATAACTGACCGCTGGGCACGCATGCTCATCCCGGTCTGGTTGACGACATGCGCCGGCCAGTCGCTCGGTTTCAGCGCAGTCGGATAGGTTGATACCCATGGCCCGTCATTGGCATTTTGTACAAATCCCGATGGCGGATCGAAAACTTTGGGCAGGTCTTCATAGCCATGGACATCAGTCCAGAGTGTTTCCGATGTATCGCCTGCAATCAAGCCGGCCCAGCGGTTATAGTCCCCGCCAGTCTTGTGCTTGGGGAGAATACCATTGTCCAGATAAAGCACATGCCCTTCACGGTCGGCATAGATGATGTTAAAAGTCGGCACTTGCAGCGTCTTCAGCGCCGCCTCAAACTGCGGCCAGTTCCGAGCCTTGCCCATATCGAGATATTGCTGAAGCACGCCCGGCCGGTCCAGCCCGGCCACCTTGAGCGCGATCGTGGCACCCCCGCCCGGCATGTCGAACACCGGCCCGTGCACAGTAGACCGCTGGGCGAAGCTAACGGCCTTCAGGCTGCCATCGGGCTGACGGACCTTATAGCTTTTCTGAACCGATTTGAACGGCAGCACCTTGCCATCGAAGCGATAGCCATCGCCCTCGAGCTTGAGTTCATAGCGCGTGAACCCAAGGATAGTATTGACGGTGTTGGTGAAGCCAAGATTATCGTTGAAGGCAAAGCGCACCACCGGCAACCCGACCTGTGTGCCGCCATAAACGCTATAGCCCGGCGCGGTGAGCTGGGCCTCGAAATAGGTGAGCATGGACGGCGCCCAGGGCAGATGCGGGTTGGCCAGCAGCAGCGTCTTGCCCGCCGTGGTGCGGCCCGGCATCACCGCCCAGGCATTGGACCCATCGCTACCTTCGGGCGCAATGTCTGGTTCACCTTCGCCAACAGGTCCGACAGCGGCAAGAACCCGGCCTTCTGATGCGATATAGGTGTAATTCATCAACCGGTGGGCATGAGTGATGATATCCAACCCACTGATCGGCAGCACTTGCTGCATTTCGGGTGCGATCGCATCAGGATGAGCAGCGGCATAGGCGTTGATGCCGGATGCAAAAGCATCGAGATTGCGTCGCATCGCAGGCGTCTGCGCCTTGAACCATGTCTGGCTGCGGTTGGGCACTTCGTTGGCGATTAGCCAGCGATCGAGCTTTTCTGCCTCTGGCCCCCAATATTCAGCACCCCGTGCTCGCGATTCACCGTACATTTTGAGCAGGATGTCGCCATGGCTTTGCGCCTGTGCCCATCCAAAGCCGTAAAAGGCGCCCGCTTCGGTCTTGGCGTAAACATGCGGAACGCCGAAGCTGTCCCACAAAATCTCGCCGCCGCCATAAACAGGCGCTGCCAACGTCGGTGCTGCCAATGCCAGCAGCGGCATCATTGCCCAGACCCTCATTTTCATCGCGTTGCCCCATCAGCAAAATGTGCCATTAAAACTTTACCCCAACCCGGGCATAATAAAAGCCGCCAGTAAAGCCGAACGCGCCCGATGTGGCATAAAATCCGGCCCCCAAATTGGGGTTGAAGCCAATGGGATCGAAATCAGGATACACGTTGAACACATTGTTGGCACCGATTGCCAGATTGAGATTTTCGGTAGCGTTCCAGCCAAGCTCGATATCGGTTATCCATTTTGCCCCATAGCTTCGATCATTGGCCGGCGCATTGTCGAAGGAATTGAACCCCCCAAAGCGATTGACGCGCGTGCTCAACGACCAGTCGCCGATCTCGGTGAAATTGGCGATCAGAAGCTTGGTGCGCGGCAGATTTTCAGTCACATTATTCTGCGCGCGCCTGTCGAAAAGAACGAAACCGGCACCGAGCGATGACAGCTCGGGCGGGTTGGAGGCGATGCCAGTGATGATCGTCTTGTTGTAGTTGAAACCGAGATTCCAGTTCATCTCAACATTGCTGCCAATGCCGTGCCGGTATGTTCCCACCACGTCGATGCCACGGGTACGCGTATCAATCGCATTGGTAAAATATTGCGCGCTGATATCGGGCGAAACACCGTTGGCGGCTAGAATTGCCGATACGGCCGCTCCGGTGAGCGTGCTCGTTATAGTGATCCGGTCTTGCACCTTGATCTGATAGGCATCGACGGTGATGGTCAGGCCGGGTAGCGGCGTCAGCACAAAACCAGCGGACAGATTGGTTGAGGTCTCCGGCTGCAGCGGCTGAGCGCCAAGTGCCACTGCGGCAGTCGATTCGACCGGCAGTGTCTTGATGAACAGCAAGTTCAGTGCGCCATTGATGGTACGGAACTGGCCGGTGGTGGACGCAAACAACTGCTGCGCCAGCGCCGGCGCCCGAAACCCGGTGCTCACCGCACCGCGCACGCTCAGCCAGTCCGTCAGCTCCTGCCTTGCCGTCAGCTTGCCGATCAGCGTGTCACCGCTGGCATCGTCATAATGTTCGAAGCGACCAGCAGCCGAAATTGTGGTGGACGGTGTAGGATCCCAGGCGAGATCGACATAGGCGGCTGTGCGTCGTCAGGTAATTTGGGACAGTTAGGGGCTTATATTAACGGAGTTTCGGCCTCATCTGGGGTTGGATTTTAGGCGGCAAGTTTGCGGTGTTGCAAGCGGCGATATTGGATGGTGTTTCGCTTGATGCGGGCGCGCTCGGCGAGGATTTGATGTCCGCGGCCGAAG
>JBBRCT010000019.1:0-40203 GCA_038204585.1 Sphingomonadales bacterium | reverse complement strand
TCGCAGCGGCGTCAATCTGCAGATTCAGTTGCAGCCGCTGATCGAAGCCGCTCTTCGCCGCTGAACTATTCGATCGTCGCCTTGCGAGTCATGAAGTCCGGCAATCCTTCCGGGCCGAAACCGATAAAGCGTTCGCCCTCGTCGTCGCGCCGCCGCTCATCCCGATAGCGATCATCGCGATTGCGATTGTCGCGACCCCTTTCGGACTGGCCCCTTTCGGACTGACCCCTTTCGGATTGGCCCCTATTGACTGGACCCCGATCAGATATTCCGCGATCAGCCGAACCCCGATCAACCGGGCCCCGATCCTGTCGCGATTCACTCCGCCGGCCATCGTCCCGCCGCCCGCGCGGCTGTTCATCCCGGCGAGGCTCATCCCGGCGAGGCTCATCCCGGCGAGGCTCTGGCGCCCTTGCTTCAACAGTGCGCACTTCCGGCTCGCGAACCGCCGTTGATGCCTCGGCGTCATCTCGCCGCCCGCGCCCGCCGCGTCCACCGCGCCGCCGCTTCGGCCGCGTCTCATCCTGTTCGTCTTCGCCGCGCGCCACAGGCGGCTCAGCAACGCGAGCCGCGGCTTCGACCGCCGCAGGCTGCGGTATCGCCTCAGCAGACTTGGCGCTCGACGGGCCTGCTTCGCCCCACACCGGCACCTTCTGGCCGATCAGCTTTTCGACTTCACGCAGGTTTTCCGCTTCGTCCGCGGTCATCAGCGTATACGCCGTCCCCGTCCGCCCGGCGCGCCCGGTACGGCCGATGCGGTGCACATAATCCTCGGCGTGGTGCGGAACATCATAATTCACCACATGGCTCACGCCGGGAATATCCAGCCCGCGTGCCGCCACATCCGAAGCCACGATGATGTTGATCTCGCCCGTCTTGAAGCGGTCGAGTTGCTTGATCCGGTCGCCCTGGTCCATGTCGCCATGAATCTGTGTCACGGCAAAGCCCGACCGGCCCAGACTATCCACCAGCTCCTTGATGTCGCGCTTCCTGTTGCAGAAGATGATCGCGTTTTTCAGGCCCTCGTCGCGGAGCATGGCGCGCAGTGTCTCACGTTTGGCGCGCGGCTCCACTTTCACCACCCATTGGGTGATAGAGGTGTTGGTGCTCGCCGGCCGCGCCACTTCGATCATTTTGGGATCGGACATGAACTTGTCCGCCAGTTTTTTGATCGGCGGCGGCATCGTCGCAGAAAACAGCAGCGTCTGACGAACAGCCGGCAGCTTGGTGCAGATCGTCTCGATATCGGGAATAAAACCCATGTCGAGCATCCGGTCGGCTTCGTCGATGACCAGCAGGCCGCATTGGCCGAGCATGATCTTGCCTCTGCCGAACAGATCCATCAGCCGCCCCGGCGTCGCGATCAGCACATCAACACCCTTTTCGAGCGCGGCAAGTTGGTCACCCATCGATACGCCGCCAATGAGCAGAGCCATCGAAAGCTTGTGATATTTTCCATATTTATCGAAATTCTCTGAAACCTGCTGTGCCAGTTCGCGAGTCGGCTCCAAAATCAGCGATCGCGGCATCAGCGCGCGGCTGCGCCCTTCGGCCAGGATATCGATCATAGGCAGCACAAAGCTTGCAGTTTTGCCCGTGCCGGTCTGCGCCACACCGATAATGTCTCGCCCCATTAAAACGGAGGGTATCGCCCCCTTCTGGATCGGTGTCGGTACGGTGTAGCCGCTGTCGTCGACAGCACGCATCAACGCGTCCGACAATCCCAGTTCCGCAAAACCCATGCTGTTCCCACTTTGCGCACCATGCGCTTCACTTGGCGCTTCCCGCCAAAGTGCCCAAAAGTCAATCCGCGAGGCTTGATTCGCGCGGAATTCAGTGCTCAGCCTAGTCGTGGTCGCCAGTCACGGCCACAATACTGGCAATTGGACATTCACCGCCCGAGCGTGCCCCGACAGCATCGCGGCCGGCGCAGAGCATACCGGCCTTGCCCCGGCGATAATAAAAACCTTGATAGAAGCTGAGGCCGGGGCATTCATTGGCGAGATACATCCGCCAATGCCGACCATTGCGCATCGTGAGTTCGATCGCCGTATCGCCGAACAGCTGGGCACCGGCGATCCGGTCAACCTGCAAGCATGTGTTCCGACCCTCGCGCGGCGGCTGTGGCCTGACCGCCAGCGGCGTACCGGGCTCGACATTCATCCGCTCCCATGGCGACAACACGTCGACGCTCTCGCCGAGCGGCAGCGGTGCTATTCGGCCAGGCCGGGCACCCCGGTCGCGAGCAGCGTCTCTGGCTGATTTTTCACGGGGGCGGTCGGGTGCCTGCAAGTCGAGTGCCAAAACGGGTGCGGCGAGACCCAGGAGCCCTAGCGCTACCAGCGCTTGCCCAAAGGTCTTCATCATTCCCGAAAGCCGCACGTCAACGTCACCAATCCAAACAGGCCAAAAATTGCCGGTGCTCCAGTAAGCTTTAACAGCGGCTGAACCTGTTGGAAATTATCGTTCGACAGTCAAGTTGGCGAGAGTTTGAGCTGGCTGGTTAAAGCGCCTATCAAATCCATATGAACACAATGCCACCCACTACGCCTGCCGTGCCGCCTCACTTTCCGAGTGAAGCAGCGCTCGCAGCGCTGTCATCCGCCGCTGGCCCGGGTAACTTCAGCTCAGATGCTGATGAGATGGCGCCGCATATGATCGATTGGCGGCGCAAGCATAAAGGCCAGAGCGCGCTTCTGCTGATGCCGCGTACCGTGGCGGAGGTGCAGGCTATTGTTCGGGCGGCAGCGGCGCATCATGTGCCGCTCGTGCCGCAGGGCGGCAATACAGGGCTGGTCGGCGGCGGCATCCCGCCTGCTGACGGCAGCTGCGTCCTTCTCAGCCTGAAGCGGATGAACAGGATTCGATCGATTGATCCCGCCGGCTTGACGATGACCGTTGAGCCCGGCGCGATCCTTCAGACTGTGCATGAAGCCGCAGCGGCGGATGGACTTGCGTTTCCACTGAGCCTGGCCGCGCGCGGCAGTGCTACGATTGGCGGGCTTGTGAGTACGAACGCCGGCGGTGTGCAGGTTCTTCGCCACGGCACGATGCGCGCCCTGGTGGCCGGGCTTCAGGTCGTGCTGCCAGACGGCGAGATACTCGACCAGCTGGCCGGACTTCCGAAAGACAATCGCGGCTATGATCTGAAGCAGCTTTTCGTTGGTGCTGAAGGCACGCTGGGTATCGTTACGGCTGTGACGCTCAAGCTCATTCCTGCCCCTCAGCATCGGGCCGTTGCATGGGTTGGCCTGTTCAGCCCGAAACTTGCCCTAGACGTGCTTGGCAGGCTGCGCGCCGCATCGGCAGGGCAGGTTGAGAGTTTCGAGCTGGTCCCCGGTACCGGCCTGGACATGGTGCTTGAGCACATTCCTGGCCAGCGAGCCCCGCTTGATACTGCCCACTTATGGCATGCGCTGATCGAGCTTGCCGGACCTGCCGGGCTTCAGGAGACGCTGGCCGAAACTCTGGCAGCAGCGCTGGAAGATGGACTGGTGGAAAACGCCGTCCTTGCTGAATCGGGCGCGCAGGCACAGGCGCTATGGGCGCTTCGGGAGAATTTGCCCGATGCCGAACGCAAGGACGGCCCGGCCGTCCACCATGACATTTCGGTGCCGGTGGCGAAGTTGCCGGATTTCTGCCTTGATGCCACAGCCAAGGTCGAAGCAGCCATTGCTGGCAGCCGAGTTATCGCTTTTGGTCATCTGGGTGACGGGAACCTGCATTTCAACGTACGAGCACCTGCTGGTGGCAGTTGGAGCAGCGATGATGCAGCGCGCATCACCCGCCTTGTCCATGATCTCGTGACCAAGGCCGGCGGCAGTATCAGCGCTGAACATGGCATCGGCACATTGAAGCGCGCCGATCTGGCCCGCCTGTTGCCGCCTGCCCATCTCGCCGCAATGCGCGCCATAAAGGCGGCGCTGGACCCGCTTGGCATCATGAATCCGGGCAAGATTTTTTAAGCTATTGCGGCTGCCGCAAGGCTTAGCCCGCCAAGGCCGAGGCTGAGAGGATAGCGCAAGGCCAGCCACCACGGCGGTGCCAGCCCCTGTTCAGCGAGCGCCCTGTCCACCAGAAGCGTCAACAATAGTCCGCCGCCAACGACCGCCAGCGCCTGGCGCACGTCAATCACTGCCAGAACTGCCAGCCCTACGGCCCCCCAAGCGTAAAGCGAGGGCATGACGGCTGCCAGCCACACCCATCCCGGAACAGCGCCGCTGCCATTTGCGGCAGCCAGCCCCCACCACAGCCCGCCAAGAAAGCTGAGAATCAGCGTCGAATATGCCAATGCCAGCATCGTAACGCGCCTATTGAGCCCGGCATCGTCGACAAACCCCAGCAGGGCAACAGCGACCATGAGCGGCAGCAGGCCGGAAAGTCCAAGCCAGCGGGCAAAGATAGGCATGTTCACGGAATAAGCTTTGGCGTGTCGATGCCACACGGGCAAGGCAGACAATGACGCAGCTGGGTCGGGCGCTGTTGATCGCTGGCGAGACGTCCGGCTTGCTGGCTTTCCGGTGTCACCCTATCAAGGCCTAATATTATAGGAGACACCATGGCTGTCGGACTTCTGGCACTGCTCGACGACATCGCTGCCATCGCCAAGGTGGCCGCGGCATCTGTCGATGATGTCGCCGGCATGGCAGCGAAGGCCAGCGCCAAGGCTGTTGGGGTCGTCGTCGATGATGCCGCGGTGACGCCGCGCTATGTCACGGGTTTTTCTGCTGCCCGCGAGCTTCCGATTGTCGGGAAAATCGCCATCGGTTCGCTTCGTAACAAGCTGATCTTCCTTTTGCCCGCCTGTATCGCGCTTGCTGCTTTTGCACCCTGGGCTATTACGCCGCTGCTGATGGTTGGCGGGACCTATCTCTGCTTCGAGGGCGTCGAAAAGCTGATCGAAACTATAAGGCCGCATGATGATGCTCTTGCTGCGGCCGTAGAGGAAGACCCGGCAACGCGCGAGACGTCGATGGTGTCCGGCGCCATCCGCACCGATTTCATTCTGTCGGCTGAAATCATGGCCATTGCCCTTGCCAGCGTGTCCGAGGTCAGCACCATTCAGCAGGCTGTTGTTCTGGCTGTGGTCGGCATCGCTATCACTGTTCTGGTCTATGGTGCCGTGGCTCTGATCGTGAAGGCCGATGACATGGGCGTCGCGCTTTATAAAAGCCCTGGTTTTACAGGGCAATGGGGACGCCGCACCGGCCGTGCGATTGTTCGGTTTGTTCCAACACTTCTAGCATCGCTCGCCAATATCGGCATGGCCGCAATGCTGTGGGTCGGTGGCGGCATAGTGCTGCATGGGCTTGAGCAATTCGGGCTCGGCTGGCCAAGTCACGCCCTCCATGATCTGGCGGTCGGGGCTACAAAAATGGGAGGGTCTCTTATCGGCCCGATACTGGGTTGGCTGGCCGGGGCCGCCGGCGCCGGACTGTTCGGCATTCTGCTTGGCGGACTTGTCGTGGCTATCCTCCACCTCAAGCCGGGTAAGGCGCACTAAGCACTTTACGTGGCAATGGCCTCGTCCGGCGCCGCGAAGCGAGCTGACCGAGGCCTAAAGGCGACGTGCCGCAAAGGTGTCGCAGCTGGCGATTGTGCCACCCCGAAAGCCGTTCATGAACCAGCTTTTGCGCTGGGAGCTTGAGCCATGCGTGAAGCTCTCTGGAACGACTGTGCCTTGGGCAGCGCGTTGCAGCGTGTCGTCACCGATAGCGTTGGCGGCGGTCAGCGCCTCGTCGATGTCGCCTTCGTCGAGGATGTCCTTGTGCGCCTGCGCCCAAACGCCGGCCAGGCAATCTGCCTGAAGTTCCATTTGCACCTGCAAGGCATTGCTTTGTGTCTTGCTGGCACGGGCCTGTGCCTTGCGTACCTGATCGGAAATCCCGGTGATTGTCTGGATATGGTGACCGACTTCATGCGCGATTACATAGGCTGCGGCGAAGTCTCCGGGAGCGCCGAAGCGCCGCCCCAGTTCGTCGAAGAAACTCTGGTCAAGGTACACCTTGCGGTCGCCGGGGCAATAGAACGGGCCCATTGCCGAGCTGGCGCTGCCACAAGCAGATTCCACCGATCCAGAGAACAACACCAGCTTGGGCTGCTCATAGGCGGTGCCGACCTCACGCGGAAACGCTTCGCCCCAGCTGTCCTCCGTTGTGGCCAGGACGCGCGCCACGAAGCGGTCCATATCGGTTTTGGGCGCCAGAGCTGGTGCCGGCTGACCAATCGGTTCGCGGGCAACCTGTCCGCCGCCCGGAACCCCGCCGCCGCCAAGTAACGTCAGTGGATTAATTCCCATGACCAAGGCGATAATGCCAACAACGATGATGCCGCCAATACCCATCTTGCCGCCAAACAGCGCGCCGAGCGGATTGCCGCCCCCACTCCCGCTACCGCCCCCGCCGCGCATGCCACGCCGGTCTTCCACATTCGCGCTGTCGCGTTGGTCATCAAGCCGCATGTTTCGCTCCTAAATTTCAAGCGCTGCAATTATCAGCCCGGCCATCCGGGGGCCGGTGCGCCATCCCCGCACACACAAAGCGTCGCACATTTTTCTAAAATGGTCTTCATCAACAAGGCTTGCCGTCAGCCTGTGTGTAAAAAGAAGAATGGCGCGCATCAGTTAGTGTATGCCGTAACACAGGCGCTTTGGCGACAGGCGGGACGGGCTTTTGAACGGCACTCGCTATCAATCGCCCTCTTGCGGCAACGCTCCATGTCGCACATCTGTTGTGGTGAACGGTCTGTGACAGGAACGACTATGCGGGATCCCTATTCGGTACTGGGCGTGGCGCGAGGTGCCACCGATGCCGATATCAAGAAAGCCTATCGCAAACTGGCCAAAGAGAACCACCCAGATCGAAACGCCGATAATCCGGCCGCGATGGATCGATTCAAAGAGGCAAGTGGTGCCTATGAAATACTTTCGGACAAGGACAAGCGCGCACGCTTCGACCGTGGTGAAATCGATGCGCAGGGCAATGTAACTGGTTTTGGAGGTGGCGGCTTTGGGGGGGGCGGCTTTGGGGGCGGTTCGGGCGGCGGCGGCGATCCGTTTGCACGCGGGGGTGCGAGTGGCCGGGCCGCCGGGTTCGAATTCGGTGGCGAAGATCTTTTTGCCGAACTTTTTGGCGGGTTGGGCGGCGGCACTGGCAGGGGTGGCGCCCGCCGTGCGGCGCCGCGCGGCGCTGACATCGCCTACCGGCTCAGTGTCCCCTTTGAAGAGGCTGCAAATTTGACCCCGCAGCGCGTGACGCTGCAAAACGGCAAGACCACAGAAATCCGTCTTCCCGCCGGATTCAAACCGGGGATCCAGTTGCGATTGGCTGGCAAGGGCGACATCGGCCCCGGCGGTCCCGGCGATGCGCTGCTGACCCTTGAGATCGCGCCGCACCGCTTTTTCAAGCGTGATGGCGACGACATTCGACTCGACCTGCCGATCAGTCTGTCCGAAGCGGTACAAGGTGCGAAGATAAGAATGCCGACGGTCGAGGGCGCTGTGACGCTGACGCTGCCGCCGGGCACGCCGTCCGGCAAGATCTTCCGCCTCAAGAGCCGCGGGTTCAGCCGCCCGGATGGCGGGCGCGGTGACCAGCTTGTCAGCGTGTTGATCGATGTTCCAGCCGATGATTCGGCGCTAAAGGCCTTTGTCGAGGGCTGGTCCGATCCCCGCCCGCTGCGCGCAGGCCTTGGCGTGTGATGATGATTTGAAGGCCATCACCAGCTTTTTGCGCGCCTTCATGGCCGCCTTCGCCTCGGTTTGGCGCGAGGGCTTTAGCCATGCTGGTAACCTTGCTTATCTATCTTTGCTGGCACTGTTACCGTTCTTCGTGCTGGTTGCGCATGCGGCAGGCGTCATCGGCCGAACCGGCATGGGGTCCCGCTTCGTCGCCACAGTTCTGGGAGCCTTGCCACCCGATGTATCGGCATTGCTGGAAGCACCCGCCCGCGAAGTCATCGAGCGGCCAGCATCGGGCGGTTTGCTGACGCTGGGCCTTTTGCTGCTGCTCTGGACGGTGAGCAGCTATGCCGAAGCGGTGCGAGATATTATTCGCCGCGCTCACGACGTGCCAGTGACCCAATCGATTTGGCGATACCGACTTTTGTCGTTGGCAGTCGTGCTGGGCGGTGTGTTGCTGATGCTAGTTTCACTGGCCGCCCAGGTCCTTCTGACAACCGCTGAAACGGTCATACTGCAATTTGTGCCGGCTGGGCGTGACATGGTCACGGAATTTGGACTCAACCGATTGTTGCCGGCGCTGATCCTGTTCATCGGGGTTGCCCTTGCGTTTTTTGGTCTAACGCCGAGGCGTGTTCGCCATCTGCCATGGCTCTGGCCCGGTGCGCTTGTCACGACCGTGCTGTGGATCGGCACAACCATGGCGATGCCCGCGCTGCTGGCGCAGTTTCGCGATGCCAGCATCGCTTATGGTTCATTGGGCGGAGTGATTGTCACGCTTCTGTTTTTCTGGGTTCTGGGGCTATGTCTCGTCTTTGGCGCGCATTTCAACGCAGCGCTGGCAAAGGTGGGGATGGAGGCTTCGGGTCTGGCGCAAACGGGGCTGGCGAAGTCGGATCAATCCCGGCTAAAGGCTGCCAGACAGATCAGGCGGAAGACAGGACCAACATGGCCGGAATAATGCAAGGCAAACGCGGCCTCATCATGGGCGTCGCCAACGACCGCAGCCTCGCCTGGGGGATCGCCAAAGCCATTGCTGATCAGGGCGGCGAAATCGCCTTCAGCTTTCAGGGCGAGGCACTCGAAAAGCGCGTTCGCCCGCTGGCGGAATCCCTCGGCGCCGCCCGCCTCTATGAATGCGATGTCACCGACATGGCCAGCGTCGATGCGATGTTCGCCGCCCTCGCCGCCGAATGGGGCACCATCGATTTCCTCGTTCATGCCATCGGCTTTTCAGACAAGAATGAGTTGCGTGGCCGCTATGTCGATACCAGCCTCGATAACTTCCTGCTGACCATGAACGTCAGCGTTTTTAGTTTCACCGCCATCGCCCAGCGCGCCATCCCGATGATGCCAAATGGCGGCAGCCTTCTGACGCTGAGCTATTATGGCGCCGAAAAGGTCATTCCTCATTACAACGTCATGGGCGTCGCCAAATCGGCGTTGGAAACCAGCGTCAAATATCTGGCGATGGACCTCGGCCCCGAAAACATCCGCGTCAACGCCATTAGCGCCGGCCCGATCAAGACGCTTGCCGCGTCCGGCATCGGCGATTTCCGCTACATCCTAAAATGGAACGAATATAACAGCCCGCTGCGCCGCAATGTGACGATCGAAGACGTTGGCGGTGCCGGGGTCTATCTCCTCTCCGATCTCGCCTCCGGTGTCACCGGCGAAATCCACCATGTTGACGCCGGGTATAATGTTATCGGCATGAAGGCCGAGGACGCGCCTGATATTGCCGTTACCTGATGAGCCACAACAGCTTCGGCCATCTGTTGCGTTTTACGACCTGGGGGGAGAGCCATGGCCCTGCCATCGGTGCTGTGGTTGATGGCTGCCCGCCCGAGCTGGTCTTGTCGCAAACCGATATCCAGCCTTGGCTCGACAAGCGCCGCCCCGGCACTTCGCGCTTCACCACCCAGCGGCAGGAGCCGGATCAGGTCCGCATCCTGTCCGGGGTCCATGAGGGGCGCACCACCGGCACGCCGATCAGCCTGATGATCGAGAATGTCGATCAGCGTTCCAAGGACTATTCCGACGTCGCAAGAGCCTATAGGCCCGGCCATGCCGACTATGTCTATGATGCGAAATATGGCCATCGCGATCCGCGTGGCGGCGGGCGGTCGTCGGCCCGGGAAACTGCCAGCCGTGTTGCCGCGGGCGCTGTGGCCCGGCTCGTTGTCCCGGAAGTCCGGCTGCGGGCTTATCTGGTTGAATTGGGTGGTATCGCCATCGATTATGACCGTTTTGACGATACCGAGATCGATCGTAATCCTTTCTTTTGTCCCGACGCCGAGGCAGCCGGGCGCTGGGCCGAAACGCTCGATGCGGCGCGCAAGGCGGGTTCCTCATTGGGTGCCATTGTCGAATGTGTCGCCACCGGTGTGCCCGCCGGCTGGGGGTCGCCGCTCTATATGAAGCTGGACAGCCAGCTGGCGAGCGCCTGCATGGGCATCAATGCCGTCAAGGGTGTTGAAATCGGCGATGGCTTTGCGGCGGCAAGACTGACCGGGGAAGAAAACGCCGATCGTATGCGCCCCGGCAAGGACGCCCCGCAATTTCTGGCCAATCACAGCGGCGGCACTGCGGGGGGTATCAGCACCGGCCAGCCCATCGTCGTGCGAATGGCTTTGAAGCCGACTTCATCGATATTGACGCCTGTAGAGACCATCACGCGCGAAGGTGAAGCGACCGAGATTTTGACCAAGGGCCGTCACGATCCCTGCGTCGGTATCCGCGCGGCGCCGGTCATGGAAGCGATGGTGGCGCTGGTGCTCGCTGATGCCAAGTTGATGCACAGGGGCCAAACCGGGCGCTGATCCTTTTAGCCAAGGTCAGCCCGCGCCGCGTCCCAGTTTCGACCGTCATATGCGCGGATGGACGGCGTGATGTCGCTCACCCCCTCCAGTGCCCGCCAGTTGACGCTGAAACCGTCCGGGTGGGAGCGCGGCACATAGAAGCTCTTGATGCCGCAGGTCGCGCAAAACAAATGCCGCGCTGTTCCGCTGCCCCAGCGATAATCGTTCAGGGCTTCAGCACCGCGCAAAAGATCGAAGTCATCGGCCGCTGCAATCAGGTGCAGAAACCCTGTCTTGGTGCAGATCGAGCAATTACAATCCAGCAATTCAGGCGGGCTCTGAAACCGCACGCGAAATCGTACCGCCCCGCAATGGCATCCCCCTTCCGCCTCCCGCCGCATTATATTGTCTCCGCCTACACGTTCTCAAGCCGCACTTTTGCACATTCTAAGCTTCTCTGGGAGGCTCAACCGTCAAGAATGCCGTGGTTTCGCGCGTAATGTCGGGTCTGCGGCCGTTGGATCTTCCGGCCAAGGATGCCTGGGGTAACGACCCCGGAGTTCGCGGCGCACATCGGCCCAACTTCCGGCCCAGAAACCCGGCAGATCGCGGGTCACCTGGATCGGCCGCCCTGCTGGCGATGTGAGACGCAGTGTCAGCGGCACGCGACCGCCCGCTAGCATCGGATGGACCGCGACCCCGAACAGCGCTTGAACCCGCACCTCGGTTGCAGGACCGCCATCCGCTCCATAGTCGATGGCATGGCTGCTGCCTGCAGGGCTGTGAAAACGCTCGGGCGCGAAATCCGCCAATCGCTGCATAGTGGCCCAGCCAACATAAGCCTCAAGCACTGCCGCCAATTTGACATCGTCCAGCGTGTCCAGCCGCCGCGACCCTGCGAGCAGCGGCATTAGCCAAGCCTCCAGACTGTCCAAAAGTCCGGCATCCGAAAGATCGGGCATGTCCGCAACGCCATGGTCGACCGCAAAAGCCGTTCGCGCCCGCAATGCCTGTGCGACTTCGCCCCATGGCAGCAGTGCCAGCCCATGCTGACGCACGCCGGCCAGCAATGCGGCACTCACAGCCGCCGGATCAAGCTGTGTCACCGGGCTTCGCGTCAGCACGATGGCGCCCAGCCGCCGGATTGTGTCTGCGCTCACCGTGCCCGTCGCAGCGTCGAACCCGAACGTCGTTTCAGTTGTTATTCTGTCACCGATCAAGGCTTCGATGTTTGCAGGTTCGAGGGCAGCGGCAAGCAGGACCCTTGCACTAGCGGCGGAGCCACTGGCGTCGGCCACAACAATCCATTCTGCCCCTGCCAACGGCTCTTCCTTGGGCAGCATCACGGCACGGCCATTGGCCATCAGATGTGCCGATCCCACAGGGCCGCGCCGTTTTGCTACACGGTCCGGCCATGCCAAAGCCAAAACTTGTCCTGTCGCATCACCAGGCAAGGCTTTGGCGTCCCTTGCCAGCGCCCAACGTGCCGCCAGGCGATCCGACGCCTGGGCTCTTGCGCCACGCTCAATTGCCCAGCGCCGCAGCCGCTCATCGGCGTCGACGCTGTTCCCGCCCAGCCCGCGCTCGCCCAAAAGCACCGCCACGCGCGCCGCCATACCGCCCATGCCCAACTGCGCGGCCAGCACCAGCATATGCCCGATGGCAGGTGGCACAGGCAGCGCTGCCAGGGCCTCGCCATGCGCGGTCACCCTGCCATCTCCATCGAGCGCGCCGATTGCCTTCAAGCGTGAGCGTGCGGCCTCTACGGCGGGGGCTGGCGGTGGATCGAGCCAGCGCAACTGCGCCGGTTCAGTCACGCCCCAGCGTGCGCATTCGAGAACAAGCGTGCCGAGATCACTCTCCAGAATTTCGGGCGGATCATGCCGCGGCCGGCCGGCCGTCTCAGCCGCTTCCCAAAGCCGTATAGCGACACCTGGCGCTGTTCGCCCCGCACGGCCTGCCCGCTGTGTGACGGCTGCTTGGCTGGCCCGCTCGGTCGTCAGCCGTGTCAGCCCGACAGCGCGATCGAAGCGCGGTCGCCGCGCCAGCCCGGAGTCCACCACCACCCGCACGCCGTCGATGGTGATCGACGTTTCGGCAATTGATGTGGCCAACACAATTTTGCGCGTGCCGGGCGGGGCGGGCGCTATCGCTGCTCGCTGGTCTGCCGCTTCGCGCGCGCCATAGAGCCGGTGCACCGCCACTTCCGGTGGCAGCCAAGCCTCCAATTGCTTCGCCACCCGCTCAATCTCGGCGGCGCCCGGCAGAAAGGCCAGCACTGAACCTTCCTCTTGATTGACAGCCATGCGCACCGCTGCCGCCACTGCATCTTCGATGCGCAGCGCCGGGTCGCGGCCGATATGGCGCAAGGCGACGGGGTACATCCGCCCTTCGCTCAACAGCTGCACGAGTCCGGGCACCATGGCCTCATAGCCGGCGCCATCGAGCGTCGCAGACATCAATATAAGGCGCAGATCGGGCCGCAGAGCTTCGCGGGCATCGAGCAGCAGCGCCAGCGCCAGATCGCTCTCAAGGCTTCGCTCATGAACTTCATCGAACAGGACGGCAGCCACGCCGGAAAGCTCCGGATCAGCAACAAGCATCCGCGTAAAAATACCCTCGGTCACCACCTCGATCCGCGTGGCGGCGCTCACCCGGCTGTCCATGCGCGTCCGGTAGCCGATGGTCTGACCAACCGCCTCGCCGCGAGTCTCGGCCATGCGCTCCGCCGCCGCTCGGGCTGCCAGCCGTCGGGGTGAAAGAAGGATCAGCCGTTTCCCGGCTGCCCAGGGTTCACTCAGCAGTGAAGGCGGCACGCCGGTTGTCTTGCCTGCACCCGGCGGTGCCACCAGCGCCACCGGGGCGCCCGCGGCCAACGCGGCCTTCAACGTCGGCAAGACATTTTCGACAGGCAATCCCATCTGGCGGCTCTACAGGCTCGCCCGCGCCTTGCGAAGTCTGCGGCGAAAGACCTCTGTTTTGTCTCCGCGATGTCCGGGGTGCGCAGACAGCTGTCTATTCACCGGTGATCGCGCGAACAATCAGGAACAATACCGAAGGTCCAAACAGGCAGCCAAGGCCTGTGCTGAACGTCGCCGTCAGCGCGCCATAGGGAATGAGCCGCCGGTCTGTTGCGGCCAGCCCGCCAGAAACGCCGCTGGTGGTCGCCATAAGGCCGCCGAACACCATGGCGCTGCGGCTATTGTCGAGCTTCATAACCTTGGCGAGGAACGGCGTCCCGGCCATCACCAGAATGGCCTTCAAGACGCCGATGGCGATAGCGATGGCCATCACCTCTGAGTTGGCACCCAGCGCCGCCCCCGTCACCGGCCCGACAATATAGGTTATGGCGCCCGCTCCGATGGTCGTGAGCGATATCGCGTCAGTGTATCCATAGGCGGCCGCCACCAGCACACCGATGGTGAACGGTAGGACCAGTCCGATCAGAAGCCCCAGCGCGCCGTAAAGTCCGGCGGCTTTGGCCTTGGCCATATCCACCTCAAAGGCTGTGGCGACGATGCCGAAATCCCGCAGCATTGCACCCCCCATAATGCCGATGCCCGAGAGCATGGGAATATCCGCCAGGCCATGGGTGCCGCCGGTCATCGTGCCGCCAAGCCAGGCGAGCATCAGCCCGGCAAGCACAGCGATGGCCGAGCCATGGATGCGGCCAAAAGTAAGATATCGCGACGCCACTGCCGAAAGGCCCATGACGAGACCAACCAGCGCAAAGGCCGTCAGCAAGCCTTGCGCCTCAAGAACATGCGCTATCACCGAACGAACCCCATCATCCGGCTGGGCCCGTGATGGGCGGCAAGCCTTCGCGGCGCTGCCTTGCGTCCATTTCATCCATGGTTTCGACAGGACCGCCCAATCGCCCCAAAAGCGCAACGACGCCAAAACATGCAGCAACGGTGCAGACCGCAGCAATAGCTACCATGGGTCCAGCCTTCATGGCGCCAACCACATTCTGGGTTGCGGCCATGGCGACAACGATCGGGATGTAAAGCGCGCCCCAGAAAGCGATGCCAAAGGTGACGCCTTCTTTCAGCAACCCCTGACGTATCAAGACGAGCCGAATCGCTATGAGCAGCACCATAGCGATGCCAACCCCGCCGACGTTGGCATCAATCCCCAGCGCCACGCCCAGCATGTCTCCCAAAAGCGCGCCCACCAGCGTGCAGGCCGCAAGCAGTGCCACACCGTAAATCACCATCTCAGGACCCTGTGCTGGCCGAAAAAATGAGCAAGATCAGCGCCTAGAGTCAGCGCAGCAGCGCCGAGGACCGCGCCACCGACGCGCCCGAAGCGGCCTCATAGGCCGCAGCCAGCGTAAAGCAATCTGCATCACGGCCCACCGGCGCTATGATCTGTATACCCATGGGCTGGCCACCCGGCCCAAAGCCTGCCGGGACAGCCAGAGAGGGGCACCCTGCCAGGGTGATCACACACTGCGCCGCCATCCACTCATGATAGGTTCTCATCGCACGGCCTGCGATGGTGCGCGGCCAGGTCTGCTCGAAATCAAAGGCAAAAACCTGTGCTGTCGGCACGATAAGATAATCATAGCGATCGAACAGCGCAGCGACGGCCTGGGACCAGGCGGCGCGAATATCAGCCTCCGCGATGATATCAAACGACGATAACGAAAGGCCTGTTTCCACTTCGAACACGGCTTCCGGCTTCAACATGCCGCGCCGTACCGGGTCCTTATAAAACGGATAGAGTGTGTTGCCGGTCTGCCAACCGCGCAGCCGCACAAAAGCTTGCCATGCCTTTTCCAGTGGATAATCCGGAACGGCCTCGTCAATAGCGCAGCCCAGTGTTTCGAATGTCTTGAGCGCCGTCCGGCATGTGTCGAGTACGTCCGGCTCAAACGGCAAAGCCCCGCGAAAATCACCAAGCCAGGCAATCCGCTTTCCCTTCACACGGTCTTTGAGCATAGTGCTCGCATCAAGACCGTTCAAAACGGAATTCAGCAGCGCCAGATCCGCTACTGTTCGTGCCATCGGTCCCTGAACACCCTGAGAGGCCAGCCAGACCTCCCGGCCTTGACCCGCCTTACTTTCAAGGCTGTGGCGAAACCCATAGACCCCGTTCCATCCGGCCGGGTTGCGCAGGCTGCCGCCATAGTCGCTGCCATCGGCCAGTGGCACCATGCGGAGCGCCAGCGACACAGCCGCCCCGCCGCTGCTGCCGCCGGCTGATTTGCGTCGATCATAGGCATTTCGGGTTGCGCCATAGACCGGATTGTAGGTCTGCGACCCAAGGCCAAATTCTGGCGTATTGGTCTTGCCGATGAAGATTACGCCGGCCTTGCGCAGTCGCTCTGCGCCGGCGCCGTCTGCTGTTGCCACCCTGTCCCGGAATATCGGCGAGCCTTGCGTATATCGGATGCCCTTGACCGGCTGCAAGTCTTTCATCGCATGTGGAAATCCGTGCAATATCCCAACGGCTTCGCCGCCAGAAAGCTGCGCGTCTTGCACATTTGCCTGTCGCAATAGAGCGTCGCGTGGCTGGAGTGCCACGACTGCGTTGACGGCAGGGTTTAACCGTTCAATCTGATCGAGATAGGCAGTCATCACCTCAAAGCAGGAGAGACTTCGGGTCCGAATAGCGCGTTGCAAGCTCACAGCATCCATCGTCACAATATCGGACGCCGGTGCCGCTGAAACGCTGTGCGCAGCGCCCGTGGTCACACCGGTGAGCAAACCCACACCCATCCTCATCACAGAGCGGCGATCATGGCCCTGTTCATTGGCGTCATCCCGCATTTTCATGGTCACCGTGCCCCCCGCGCGGGCCATATTACAGCCTGCAAGAGCCCGGTCCAGATGTGAGGACTAAACCGGGAGCGATTCCTCACAAGCCAAGAAATAAGCCCGCAACGCCAAACAAATTACCTGGACCAATACGCTCGAAGCATTGGCAAAGGAATGTGTCGCCAACGTGAAACCGAACGGCGGCTGCGCTTGTTGTCCAGCCGCGTAGTCCGTTACGCTGTTGCTACTGTCAGAGCTTTGACAGATCCGGCGCAGCCCCTGCAAGCTGCGCATGTCATCCGCCGACTTTGACATATCCCCGAGTTTGGAAGTTGATGAGGCTCATACCGGCGGAGAGATCGCGAATGACTTCGGACATCTGCATTTCCGGAGAAATATTCATGCCTTGTGCTGCGTGACCGCACACATGAATCTCCACCCCAGCTGCTGTCAGATCTTTAACGAGTTGTGTATTCGGGTTGGCAGCCGCACCGGTTCTGGTTTTGAAATCGGCATCGCGCATGATCAGCGTTGTTGCGGGGCCATGAATCACCACAGCAATGTTTCGATGATTCATCGGAACGCCGTGCTGCGCCAGTGTGTTGACAAAGCGCGCAACGCCCACGAGCGTTTGGTTCTTTTCGCGCGTGCCAGAAGATGCCGTAACATCGAAGACAACTTTGTAAATGAGCGCAGGGTCTGGCCGGTTCGCAGCACCTGCGATATCACCAGTTGCGCCGTAAGCCGGCATCGGGAGGGGTGAATTGGGTGCTGGCTGCGCCCATGCGGTTGTACTTGCGAGGACCGCAACAGCCAGACACACCAAGGCCGACTTAACGACTCTATGTTGCATGAATTCGATCTTGGTGCGCATTCTGGCCTCCTCCGGCACGCAGCCCGTCACAAGGCTGGCGATAGTAGCTTAGCCTCGATTAATCGTATTTTGTATACAGCTTGAGAATGTGACGTGTAAAGTACATTTAGGACATTTCATGCCGGGCGGCCTGAACGGCTCCGGTATCGTCCATGATGCGCTTTTGACCAAGCTTGCACGTGAGGCGCATGACGAAGTTGAGTTTGATGCAGTGTGAGATTACCCGCTCTCATGGCAAAAACAGTGGCAATCTCTGATGTGGCAGGGAGAAACACATCACTCAGTAATTGGGACGCAATAGCGATCCCCGGCCGGATAAACATCAAAATCGCATCTAATTAAATGAGAGATGGTGGACACACTTGGGCTCGAACCAAGGACCCGCTGATTAAGAGTCAGCTGCTCTACCGACTGAGCTATGTGTCCGTCGCCAACGGGCGGAGGCGGCGGGTTAGCAGCCGATGTTATTCTTGTCCAGCGTTCAATTGCCGGTCAACTTCCGCTCGCGGTGTACCCCCATGATCATTCCGAGCAGAATACAAACCGTCATCATCGCAGAGCCGCCCCAGCTCACGAGCGGCAGCGGAATACCGACAACGGGTGCCAGCCCCATCACCATCATCAGGTTAACCGCAACATAAAAGAACAGGGTCACTACAAGGCCCATGGCCAGCAGCCGTTCGAACTGCGTGCGGCCAGCTATCGCCACCTTTATTCCCCAGCCAAGGATGATTCCGAAGCCCAGCATGATCGCCAGGCCTCCCAGAAGGCCCCATTCTTCGGCCATGGTGGCAAAGATAAAGTCAGTCTGTAATTCGGGTAGATAGTCCAGATGGCTCTGTGTTCCGTTCAGGAATCCCTTGCCATCAAAGCCGCCTGAGCCAATAGCAATTTTCGATTGGGTTATATGATAGCCTGCGCCACGCGGATCCACCGATGGGTCGAGGAAGATCAACACCCGCCGTCGTTGATAATCATGCAAAAACCCCCAGAGGATGGGCGCCGCAGCAGCCATGGCCACGGCAGCACCCCCGAAAAGCCATATCCGCACACCAGCGAGAAACATAACCCCCACGCCGCCAACAGCGATTGATGTCGCGGTGCCGAGATCGGGCTGCAACATGACCAGTCCAACCGGGACGCCGATCAGCAGCAGCGGCGGCCATAGCGCCATCGGCCGTGTTTCAAAGCCGCGCGGCAGAAAATGGTAGAAGCGCGCCGTTGCCAGCACGATGCCGATCTTCATGAGCTCAGACGGTTGCAGCCGAAGAATCCCCAGATCAAGCCAGCGCTGACTACCCCCACTGACCTGACCAGCCACCTCGACGCCGAGCAGAGCCACGACCAGCACTGCATAAATAACAAACGCAAACCTGAGCCAGACTTCCGGCCTTACTTGCGCCACCAGCAACATGAGGGTCGCCATGATCACATAACGCACGCCATGTTTCAGCGCCCATGGTTCCAGCGCGCCGCCGCCTGCTGAATACAGCACCACCATGCCGAACCCGGCGAGCATCGCCGTTATCAGCACAATCCCCCATGGCAGCCGAGCCAGTTCGCGCGCCCATGGCCCGTTGAACATTCCCGCTATTCCGTGTCGCGCGGTTGTTGGGGCGTTGCGCCGGTGCTCACTGAGGCGGTCGGTACCGGCGCATCCAGTCGCAGCCATGCAGGCATCAATCGCGCTTCTTCGGCCGCCCGCGCGGCTGCCGCCTTGTCACGCGCTTCGCCGGCTCGCTTTGCCGACATCTCGCGTTCGATCGGCACCAAAGCGTTCATCGCCCGCTCCTGGTCATATAGGAAGGTCAGCACATCGCGTGCAATCGGCGCCGCATACCGCCCGCCAGCAATACCATGTTCAATAATCACGCTGACAGCATAGCGCGGCGCTTCGGCAGGCGCATAGGCAACAAACAATGCATGGTCACGGAATTTCCAGGCCAGCGCTTCGTTTCGCAACACCCCCGAGCGGCGCTCCGCTTTGGTTATCCGCCTCACCTGGGCTGTCCCGGTCTTGCCGCAGACGTCCACGCCCGGAAGGCCAGTGCGCGCCCCTCGCGCCGTGCCGATGCCTGCATTCACAACATCGAACATGCCCTGACGAACCACCGCCAGATGCTCTTCAGCGATGTCCAGCTTCGGAAACGCCGGCGCCGGGTCTTCGCTCATAATCAGCCGCGGTATGATCTCTAGGCCGCTGGCAATCCGCGCCGTCATCACTGCCAGTTGCAGGGGATTGGCAATGAGATACCCTTGGCCGATCGAGCAATTCAGCGTCTCCCCGACATTCCATGGCTTTTCATAGCGTCGCATCTTCCATTCATTGTCGGGCACCAGCCCGCTCGCCTGCCCGGGCAGCGGCAGCTCGAATTTCTGGCCGAGACCAAGGCGCCGCGCCATTGCCGCGATTCGTTCGATGCCGACTTCACGGCCATAGTGGTAAAACCATGTATCGCAGCTTTTTGGCAGCGCCGTGGTCATTGTTACCCGCCCATGACCTCGCCGCGCATGGCAGTGCCAGACATTATTTCCCAATGGGTATCGGCCTGAACAATTCACCGAAGCATCAGGCAAAATTCCGGCATCAAGCGCGGCCAGCGTCGTCACCATCTTGAATGTACTGCCCGGCGGATATACCCCCATGGCGCTCTTGTTGAGCAGCGGCGTATGATCATCAGCCTGCAAGTCGTTCCACAGGCTGGTCGGCACCCGGGTTGAAAACACATTGGGGTCAAATGCCGGCATCGATACCATCGTCAGCAGATCGCCGGTCTGGCAGTCGATGACGATTACACTGGCGCTATTGTCGCCGAGCCGCCGTGCGGCATAATTCTGCAGATCGCGATCAATCGTCAGTTTGAGTGTGGCGCCGGGTTCATCGGGCGTAACACCCAGCGCCCGGATAACCCGCCCGCGCGCTGTCACCTCTTCGCGCGTTGAACCCGGCTTGCCGCGAAGCAGTTTGTCCTCGTAGCGCTCGATCCCATCTTTGCCGATCCGGAAGCCGGGGAAGATGAGCAGCGGATCCTTGGTCTTCTCATATTGGGCGGGCGACGGCGGCCCGACGTAGCCGAGCAGATGCGCAAAGGGTTCGCCATCCGGGTAATGACGGCTGAACACCCGTACTGGCTGCAACCCCGGGATATCGGCCACCTGCACGTTGAGGGCAGCAAACGCCGGCCAGTCAAGGTCCTTCGCCACTTCAACAGGCATCCACTTGGGCTGTATGGCAAGGTCGGCGCGGATACGCAATTCATCGTCCAACCCGAGCGGCAACACTTCAGCGATGCGCTTGAGCGCCACGTCCAGATCCTCAACGTCTTCCGGAACAAGTTCGAGCCGATAGTCGGGGCGGTTAACAGCCAGCGGCTTGCCATTGCGATCAACAATCCAGCCTCGCCGCGGCGGCACCAGCCGATTTCTGATCCGATTCCGTTCGGCGGCCTCGGCAAATTGGTCGCCTTCGAACAGGCTGAGAAAAGCCATGCGACTTGCCAGCAGCGAGCCCACCAGCCCCATGCCGCCGCCCAGCAGCAATGCTCGTCGGCTGAAACGTGCCTCGCGGGGTGGCCCGACGACGTTCACGCCCGCTCTTCCGGCACTATAATCACTGCTGCCGCCTGCCAAAGGCAGCGCGCTGCAAAACGCCGCATAGCGTCACCACCGCCGGGTAGGCAAGCAGTCCTGTGAGCCAACTCCAGCCCATGGGCGCCAGCGGCACAGGACGTCCCGCAAGCGCCATCAATTGCCAGCTCAGCACGATGAAGCAGCTCATCACGGCAATTGCGACACCCCAGTCAAAACCATGCGCATGATGTCCGTATCGCGCCTCAAACCAGCGAACAAATCCGGCGACAAGCGCGAAGCCCGTGGCATTGACCCCCATGGGTTGAGCAAATAATATGTCGGCTACCAGACCGAGCAGAAATGCCAGCCATGGCGGCATCAAGCCGGGCTGGAACATGGCCCAGACAAAAATCGCCAGTGCCGCCAGCGGTGGCATCAGCGGCAGTGGAAAGGGCAGGGGCGCGGTCATTAGCAAAACCAGCACCAATACGCTCAGCCCTGGCATGGCAAGCCGCCAATGACCAAGCCAATATCGACGGCGTTCCGTCGGGTCCATCAAGCGAAGTGGCGGGGCTGCACGGTTCATGTTGTCATCAATCGCATCATGGAGCGCCGGTCCCCATGCTGCCCTGCGCGTCAATGCCGCGCACCGCGGCACCCTTGATCCCGCCGCCACGTTGCGCCTCAACCGGCACCGGCGCATCGGTCATCGGCACCAGCACTTCGCCCGGCAGCGGTGCGAAAGGCCGCTCAATCCGCACAAAGCCAGCCCCAACGGGTGTCGCTGCCAACCTAACGCGAACCGGCCCCCCCCTTCCGACCGTGCTTGACCCGTCGCTCTGCTGGGCGCCCAGTTCAGCGATCATCCCCACGGGGATTCCGGGTGGAAACACTCCGCCCTCGCCCGAGCTCACCAGCCTGTCGCCTGGCTGGAGCGGCTCTTCCGGCCCCAATCGATCGGTAAGCACCATCGACGGAGACCCGTCACCGCTGAGCAGCGCAGCCTGACCGGTACGCATGATCAGCACCGGTATCCGGCTTGCGGCATCGGTCAGTAGCAACAGCCTTGCGGCATTTTCTCCGGCTTCTACTGTGCGCCCGATCAGGCCATCGGCACCGATAACCGGCATCCCCGGCAAAACGCCCTGCCGCCGCCCTGCCGACACCAGCGCCGTTCGGCTTGCCATGCCTGGTGCGGCCGAGACAATCCTCGCTGTTGCCACAAGCTGCCGTCTTGGTTCGGCCGTCATCAGCAGCCGCTTTATTTGCCTGAGTGCAATGCGGTCGGCATCAGCACTCTGCAACTCCGCTTTAGCTTTGGCCAACTCGGTTTCCAACGCGTCTGCCCGGCTCACAGCGCCCAGATAGTTGCCGCCGGCATCCACCGCCCGGCCGATCCCGTCGAAAGGCGCGCGAACCACGCCCCATATCGGTGTCACCAGATCGAGTGCTGCTTCCCGGACACTTTGGCCTGCGGTTGGATTAACCCGGGCAAACAGCAATAGTATCAGCCCCACTGCCACAACGGCGCCGGTCACCACAGCACCGATGATCGCGAGATTCTGCTCGCGGCGCATGGCGCTCGACCGGCGGGGGGAGGGCGTCCAGTCCATCAGGGTCCTTCGGTGGTGATAGTCATTTGGGGGCACCCGTGACCAACGCCGATTATGCTTAGCAATTTCGTGCGTAGACCCCAAGTCGCCAACTCGAAGCACCCCACCAGTAATTCAGCCGAGTCATCGAGGTGGAATCAGGCCGTAGTTAAAACACCGCGATACATCGGGTCCTCAAGCGCACGCCCAGTGCCGATCGCAACACATGTCAGCGGGTCGTCGGCCACAGTCACCGGCAGCCCGGTGGCTTCGCGCAACACGACATCCAGATCGCGCAGCAGCGCACCGCCGCCTGTCAAAACGATACCCTGATCGACGATATCCGCCGCCAGCTCGGGCTGGGTGTTCTCCAAGGCCACGCGAACGCCCTCGACAATCGTCGCCACCGGCTCGGCAAGCGCCTCGGCAACTTGTGCCTGATTAATGCTTATTTCCTTGGGCACACCATTCATCAGATCGCGGCCCTTAATGTCGAGCGTCATGCCAATGCCATCTGCGGGCGCCTTGGCAGTGCCGATTTCTTTTTTGATCCGCTCGGCAGTGGCCTCGCCGATCAGCAGATTGTGGTTGCGACGCACATAGCTGACAATCGCTTCATCCATCTTGTCACCGCCGACACGAACGCTGGTGGTATAGGCCAGCCCGCGCAAGCTCAGCACGGCCACTTCGGTGGTGCCGCCGCCGATGTCTACAACCATCGAGCCAATCGGCTCGGTCACCGGCATGCCTGCGCCGATGGCAGCGGCCATCGGCTCTTCGATCAGATAAACCTGGCTCGCACCGGCATTGTTGGCCGCGTCACGAATCGCGCGTTTTTCAACCGAAGTACTGCCGGACGGCACGCAGATCACGATTTCAGGAAAGCGCGGCAGCCGTGAGGTATGCACTTTCGAAATAAAATATTTGATCATCTGCTCCGCCACGTCGATGTCGGCAATCACCCCGTCGCGCAGCGGGCGGATACATTCGACATTGCCCGGCGTCTTGCCCATCATCACCTTAGCCTCATTGCCCACAGCCTTGACCGTTCGCGTGCCGCGGATCGTTTCGATGGCCACAACCGATGGTTCGTTGAGCACGATGCCGCGGCCGCGAACATAGACCAGCGTATTGGCGGTCCCGAGGTCAATCGCCATGTCCTGGCTGAGGAACGAAAACATCCGGCTGAAAAGCGACATGAGGGCGGGGGACCATGTTTTTGGGCGGCAGATGGAGGTCCGCCACGGAGGGACTCGAGAAAATATCATTAGTGGCACTTCGCCGCGCTTTGCAAGGCGCTCCAGCGCGGCAGAGCACCGTCTCGGCTTCAGGCGCGTAGCGGCCCACACTTATCCATGACACTTCACCTCTCTGCCGCTACACAAATGCCTGTGTCCGTCATCCGCCGCCTCCCCGACCATCTGGTCAATCAGATTGCCGCTGGCGAAGTTGTCGAGCGTCCGGCAGCAGCGCTCAAGGAGCTGGTCGAAAACGCACTCGATGCCGGTGCCACCCGCATCGAGATCACGCTGGCTGAAGGTGGTATTGGCTTGCTCGAAGTTATCGACAATGGCTGCGGCATGGACCGGGAAGCGCTAAGCCTGGCCATATTGCGTCATGCCACGTCCAAGCTTCCGACCGATGATCTCGGCGCAATCGCCACTATGGGCTTTCGCGGTGAGGCGCTGCCGTCCATCGCCTCCGTCTCCCGGCTGCGCCTCGCCAGCCGGCCTGCTGACGCCGCGACCGGCTGGCATCTTTCGCTCGATCATGGCCAGCAAATTGCCAGCGGCCCTGCCGCCCAGCCGCAAGGCACTACCGTCACGATGGAAGGGCTGTTCGACAAGGTTCCGGCGCGCCAGAAGTTCCTTCGCTCGCCGCGCTCGGAGCTGACCGCCTGCCTCGATGTCGTCCGTAGGCTCGCCATGGCGCGGCCCGATGTCGGCTTCAGCCTGACCCATGATGGTCGCCGCCTCATCGCTGTCGCGGCGAGTCCGGACGATGGCCCTGCCGCAACCGTTGCGCGGCTTGCTGCAATCCTCGGGCCGGATTTTGTCGATAGCGCTGTCCCCGTCGATCTCTCGCGCGAAGGTCTGACGCTCGGCGGCCTCGCTGGAATCGCGACCTTCAACAGGGGCATCGCCGATCAGCAGTTTCTGTTCGTCGGTCGCCGTCCGGTCAAGGATCGCCTTCTCGCCGGGGCACTTCGCGGTGCCTATATGGATCTGCTGGCGCGTGACCGTCATCCGGTCGCCGCATTGTTCATCGACGTGCCGGCCGACTTTGTTGACGTCAATGTCCATCCCGCCAAGACAGAGGTTCGCTTCCGCGATCCCGGCCTGGTTCGTGGCCTCATTGTATCCGGCGTCCGCCGCGCCCTCGATGCCGCCGGCCAACGGCCCGCAAGCAACATAAGCGCTGCCGCCTTCAAGGCCTTTTCCGCCCCCGGCTGGGCGGCGTCGCAAACGGGCCCGGCTCAATCCGATACAAGACTTGTTGAGACCGGGCTTGCCGAGCCACCACGGCTGTTCACCGTATTTCCGCCTGCTTTTGACGCGGCAGGGACTGCAACATCAGTAGCCCCAACAGAAGCGCAGCCGCCCAGCGATTATCCGCTTGGCGCCGCTCGCGGCCAGATCGCCAGCACCTATATCGTTGCCGAGACGGCCGATGCCCTGATTCTCGTCGATCAGCACGCTGCCCATGAGCGGTTGACGCTTGAGCGCATGAAAGCAGCGCTCGCGGGCGGAAAAGTCCCCGCCCAGGCGCTTCTCATTCCCGAAGTCGTAGAGCTGGACGAGCCGTCCGCCGCGCGTATCCTCGCGCGCGCTCATGATCTGGCAGAGCTTGGCCTTCAAGTGGAAGCGTTTGGCCCATCAGCAGTCCTTGTTCGCGCCACGCCCGCACTGCTCGGCCGCACCGATGCGCGCGCGCTCATCATCGATCTGGCGGGCGATCTGGCGCATTGGGGCGAGGCGCTTACACTTCGGGAAAAGCTGGATTCAATCGCCTCGACAATGGCCTGCCATGGCAGCGTCCGCGCCGGGCGCAATCTTGCCGTAGCCGAAATGAACGCGCTGCTTCGCCAGATGGAAGCCACGCCGCACAGCGGTCAGTGTAATCATGGTCGTCCAACCTTCGTCCGGCTGGCGCTGACAGACATCGAAAAGCTTTTCGGCAGGCGCTGACAGCCGTCATCGTCGCCGACATACGATCTCTCCATCGGTGATGATAATGACTTGCAACATTAGCGAGAGTATCCGATAACAATTCTCAACAGCAGGCGATTCGCGCTGCTGACTAGGGATCATCACTTATGATCGTTTGCGTCTGCAATGCCCTTCGAGAGCGACAGGTCCGGGACGCCGCCCGTGCATCTGGCCGAGCATGCGCAAGAACCGCCTATGCCCGCCTCGGCTGCAAGGTCAAATGTGGCCAATGCTTGCCGTATGCTGCCCAGGTGGTTCGGGCGGAGCTTGCTTGCTAACGCAAATGCTTCGCAAGAAAGTTAAGTAAAATCAGCGTGATAGGATTGACGCGGTACGCGCTTCAGGGCATGGCTCATCAATCGTATAAGGAGCCTCCCCATGAAGGGCGACGTCAAAGTCATCGAATTTCTCAACGCTGTGCTCAAGGGTGAGTTGACCGCGGTCAATCAATATTGGCTGCACTATCGCTTGCTCGATAATCTCGGCATCAAGCGCCTGGCGGACTATGAGCGACATGAATCCATCGATGAGATGAAGCATGCCGACAAGCTGATGGAGCGCATATTCTTCCTTGATGGCTTCCCTGGTATGCAGCAGCTGAACCGCCTTCGCATTGGCGAGACTGTGCCTGAAGTCCTCCAAGCCGATCTCGAGCTTGAACATGAGGCCATCGCCCTGCTCAAGGATGCTGTGCAGTATGCTGAAAGCGTGCGTGACTATCCGAGCCGCGATCTTTTCGCCGAGATTCTCAGCGCAGAGGAAGAGCATGTCGATTTCATTGAAACCCAGCAGACGATGATCGAGCAAATGGGCCTGCACAATTATCTACAGCTGCAATCCCGGCCCGCCCAAGACTGATCCTTTGGTTCGTCCACAGAAAAGCCCGACAGAATTGCTTCTGCCGGGCTTTTCTTTTTGGTGCTTATGCGTCAGGCGCCGGCGGCCACTGCCCCTCGCGTGCTGGCATAGAGCCACCAGAGATGCGCAATATCCTGCATTCCGCCCTTGTCGCTGACTTCATCAAGAACAGTCTTGCCGAGCGCCACTTTACCGCCCTTCAGCGCAGCGATGCCCTTGAATACACGCGCCTGATCTGCCCCTGTGCCACCAGCGGCAATGGCCTTGTCATAGGACGCGATTGCCTTGTCATACTGGCCAAGCCCCAGATAGGCACCGCCGCCGCGGAACGCTGTGTTCGGTGTTGCTGAAAGCTGGACCGCATCTTTGGCGGCAGACGCTGCCATGCGAGTGGTGGCAGTGGTCAGCGATGTCGACATTGCGTCATCGGGCAGATTCGCTTTGCTCAGCGCCGTCTTTGCGACGCCTGCCTGCCCGCCGACCAGCGCCAGCTTGGCAAATTCAGCATAATCCCGAGGCTCCGAGAGGGTGCCCGTAGCGCTCATCAGGTGATACATGGCGAGCTTCGCCTCCGGGCGCATCGGGTTTGCGCGGAAGTTGGCCAGAAGCGCCTGCCAGCGCGCCGGCGAGCTGTCGGAACGCACCAGCCGTTCGGTTGTTGCCAGATAGCCCTGCTTGTCGCCTGACTTGTACTGCGCACCCGCCAGATTTTCCAGATACATGGCCTTGGGCCCATTGGCCTTGATCAGCGCCTGATAGGCTGCCACTGCACCCTTGCTGTTGCCCTGGCGAAGATAGGATTGCGCAATGAGGATCTGCATCTGTTCGCCGCCGCCCTTGCGAGCTTCGGCAATCGCCTTGTCATATTGGCCGGCGCGGTAATAGAGCGGCGCCAGCTGGCTTGGTCCAGCCCCGACGCTCTGCAACGCTGCTGCCGCATCGCTGTAGCGGCCTGCTGCTGTGAAGACATAAGCGGCCATTTGGGAAGATTTCTGCCGTTCCTCATCGGTCTTGGACGCTGCCCGAGCCTGATTGACGGCTGCAATTGCCGCAGCACTGTTGCCACTGCGCGCCGCAGACTGTGCTGCCTGCAGGGCTTTGCCCACAGCGGCAGAAACAGCGGCCGAAGCAGGCGCCGATATGGCCATCGTCGTTACGGCAGCGGCAAGGAGGAGAGTTTTCATCCGGGCAATATGAGCAACAGTCATCGCGACCTCTTGTTGGTTGCGAGCCTTCCGGCTCTTGGGATCAGTTCGCACAAACGGGTGAAAGCCATATGACAACCACCCGATGGCCAGGGAGTTAACAACACCGATCGCTCAGGCTGCAACCACCCCCATGGCTCAGCACTCATATTCATAACCAATAGTGCGACGCACGCAACCGGGTCGAATGATCTGCCGTCAGACAATGATTGCTTTCTACCCGGTCCAACACGCTCGGGCCGTGACCGGTAGTTGCATCGCCGTAGCCAAAGCCCTAGGTGGCGCCAGCAATAAGCCGAATAACAAATCACAGGGGAGAGGCGTCATCCGCGCTTTCATTTTTCCAGGTCAGGGCAGCCAATCTGTGAGGATGGGTCGGGGTCTTGCCGAAGCCAGCCCGGCCGCCCGCGCCGTTTTTCAGGAAGTTGATGACGCGCTCGGGCAGCATCTCAGCCGTCTGATGTGGGAGGGGCCGGAAGATGAGCTGACCCTCACTGCTAACGCCCAGCCGGCCATCATGGCCGTAGGGATCGCAGTTCTTCGTGTTCTGGAAGCAGAGGCGGGCATTATCCTGGCTGACAAAGCCAGCTTCGTCGCCGGACACAGCCTTGGTGAATATACCGCCCTGTGCGCCGCCCGCGCTCTGCCGCTGGCCGACACTGCACGGCTGCTGCGGGTGCGCGGCGATGCCATGCAGGCTGCCGTGCCAGCCGGAGAAGGCGCCATGGCCGCCCTGCTCGGCCTTGGTTTCGAAGAGGTCGTCGCCATCGCCGCCGAAGCTAGCACGCCCTCCGAATTCGTTCAGGCTGCAAACGACAATGCGCCCGGTCAGGTCGTCGTTTCGGGCCACACTCCGGCTGTCGCGCGCGCCATGGCCCTGGCGCGGACCCGGGGTGCGCGTCATTCCGTTTTGTTGCCCGTCTCCGCGCCGTTCCACTGCGCCCTCATGCAGCCGGCGGCCGACGCCATGGCCGCTGCCTTGGCCGAAGCCGCCTTCACAGCGCCGGTTGTTCCGCTCATCGCTAACGTCACAGCAGCGGCTGTGCATGATATCGCCACAATCAGGGCGCTGCTCGTGGCGCAGGTTACCGGCACAGTGCGCTGGCGGGAATCGGTGCTGACGCTGCAGGATCTGGGTGTCACCATGCTCGCCGAGCTCGGCGGCAAGGTGCTCGGCCCGATGGTCCGCCGTATCGCCCCCGACATCAAGACTCTCACAGCCGCCGACATGGCGGGCATAGAAGCCATGGTGGAGCAGCTTTGATGATGTTCGACATGACCGGCATGACAGCCCTTGTCACCGGGGCCACCGGCGGCATCGGACAGGCGCTGGCCAAAGCGCTCGCAGGGCAGGGCGCAAGGCTTGCACTGTCCGGCACACGCCCTCAGGCACTGGCCGAGTTCGCCGCCCAGCTTCCGTCCGCCGCCAGTGGTGATCATGTCTGCCTGCCGTGCAATCTGGCCAGTGCCGAGGAGGTGGAAACGCTCGTTCCCAGCGCCGTCGCAGCGCTCGGTCAGCTCGATATTCTCGTCAATAACGCCGGCATCACGCGGGATAATCTGGTCATGCGGATGAAAGATGATGAGTGGCACGCCGTTCATCAGGTCAATCTCGAAGCCGCCTTCCGGCTTTGCCGCGCCGCCTCGCGCCCAATGATGAAAGCCCGGTTCGGGCGCATCATCAGCATCACGTCGGTGGTCGGGGTCACTGGCAATCCCGGCCAGGCCAATTACGCCGCCGCCAAGGCCGGCCTGATCGGCATGTCCAAGGCGCTGGCGCAGGAGTTGGCCTCGCGCGGCATCACGGTCAATTGCCTCGCTCCCGGTTTCATTGCCTCACCGATGACCGCCGACCTGTCCGAAGCGCAGACCACAGCACTTTTGTCGCGAATCCCCGCCGGTCGCCTCGGCGAAGGGTCTGATATCGCTGCAGCACTAGTCTGGCTCGCCAGCCGCGAGGCCGGCTATGTCACCGGCCAGACAATACACGTCAACGGCGGGATGGCGATGCCCTGACCGCGCGGCAGCGGCTGCTGATCGCCGTCGCTCTTGTCAGCCGCGCCCGGCGGGGCTAGTGCCAGAGCATCGTTGATCAATTGTTTTCACTATCAACCATCAGATTATTTGAAGGGGTTCCCATGAGCGACGTTGCCGACCGCGTTAAGAAGATCGTTGTCGAGCATCTCGGTGTCGAGGCTGACAAGGTTACCGAAGATGCCAGCTTCATCGATGATCTCGGCGCAGACAGCCTCGATACTGTCGAGCTGGTCATGGCCTTTGAGGAAGAGTTCGGCGTCGAAATCCCTGATGATGCCGCCGAGAAAATACTCACCGTCAAGGATGCGATCGGCTTCATCGCCGCCAATTCCAAGGGCTGATGCACGGTCATTTCAGGTCCGGCTTTCGGTTCATGAATTCCGAATCAACGGTCCTTCGCGGCAACGCGGAGGGCCGTTTGTCCATCAGGGGCAGGGCTAGCGGCAGCGGGCAGGTAAATCGGCTGGACATTCCCTGCTCAAGCCCGCAACTGTTGGCAGGACGCTGAACAAGCCAGACGCGAAGGGACAAGAAAAGCATGCGTCGCGTTGTTATTACAGGCCTGGGGCTGGTCACGCCTCTCGGATCCTCGGTGGAAACCGTCTGGGCTAACATCCTTGCATCGAAGTCCGGCGCTGCGCAGATCACGCGCTTTGACGCGACCGATTACGCCTGCCGGATCGCCTGCGAAGTCAAGCGCGGCGACGGCAGCGGCGAAACCTTCAACGCCGACACGCGTGTCGATTACAAGGTTCAGCGTCAGGTCGATCCCTTCATCATCTATGGCATCGACGCCGCAGGGCAGGCGATCGAAGACGCTGGCCTCACTGATATGACCGAGGAGGAACGTTTCCGCGCCGGCTGCTCGATCGGCTCTGGCATCGGCGGCCTGCCGGGCATCGAATCCGAATCACTCGTTCTGGCGGCCAAAGGCCCGCGCCGCGTCAGCCCGCATTTCGTCCATGGTCGCCTGATCAATCTGATCTCGGGTCAGGTCAGCATCAAATATGGCCTGATGGGCCCCAACCATGCTGTTGTCACCGCCTGTTCGTCCGGCGCTCACGCCATTGGTGATGCTGCCCGCATGATCGCGCTCGATGATGCCGATGTCATGCTTGCCGGCGGTGCCGAAGGCGCCATCTGTCCGCTCGGCATCGCCGGTTTCAGCCAGGCCAAGGCCTTGTCGACTGCCTTTAATGATGATCCCACCCGGGCCAGCCGACCCTATGATCAGGCGCGTGATGGCTTTGTCATGGGGGAGGGCGCCGGTGTCGTCGTTCTCGAAGAATATGAACGCGCCAAGGCCCGGGGTGCCAAGATTTACGGCGAGGTCATCGGTTATGGCATGTCGGGCGATGCTTATCACGTGACAGCGCCGCATCCCGAAGGCTCGGGCGCGTTTCGCTCGATGGCCATGGCTCTCAAGAAGTCCGGTCTCGGCACGTCGGATATCGACTATATCAATGCTCACGGCACCTCCACGCCCATGGGCGATGAGCTTGAGCTTGGCGCCATCCGCCGCCTCTTCGGTGGTGATCTCGGTAACCTCTCAATGTCGTCGACCAAATCCGCAATCGGGCATCTTCTCGGCGGCGCAGGGGCTGTGGAATCGATCTTCTGCATTCTGGCGCTTCGCGATCAGATCGCGCCGCCAACGCTCAATCTCGACAATCCGTCCGAGGCCTGCGCAGGCGTTGATCTGGTGCCACACACGGCCAAGCCTCGCCGTATCCGCGCTGTTCTCAACAATAGCTTCGGTTTTGGCGGCACCAATGCAACGCTGATCATGCGCGGCGTCTGACGATCGGGGATCCGGCTATGCCACGCGGCCGCACCAGCCGGCTGATCTTCGCCTTCATCCTGCTGCTCGTCGCAGTCGGAACACCCGCGTTCATTGCCCCGTGGTACGGCTGGGGTGGCAAAGCTGGAAAAGCCGTTGAAGTGGAAATTCCCAAAGGTACATCGCAAGCCGCTGTGGCTAACCTGCTGAAAGACGCCGGTCTGACCGATTCACCCCGCCAGTTCCGGCTGCTGGCGCGGCTGTTGGGCAGCGATGCCCCGGTCCAGACCGGACGCTATGCCCTGAAGCGCGGCGATGCCTGGAAGCATTGGCTCGCCACCCTTCAGTCCGGCAAAGTCATCCGCCAAACCTTGACCATCCCCGAAGGCATGCCGTCGGTTCTTATCGCCGAGCGGCTGATGGCCAATTCTCATCTCAGCGGGCCAGCGGTGCCGCCAGTCGAGGGGTCAGCGCTTCCTGAAACTTATGATTACACAAGGGGCGAGCCGAGGTCTGCGGTGCTCAAGCGAATGACCGATGCCATGGACCGCACCCTCACCGAACTTTGGCCGCAGCGGACGGCATCGGCGGCCGTCAAAACCCCGGCGGAAGCCGTCATCCTCGCCTCGATTGTCGAGAAGGAAACTGGCAAGGCTGCCGAGCGCCGTATCATCGCCGGCGTCTATTCCAACCGGTTGCGTATCGGGATGAAGCTCGATGCCGATCCCACGGTCATCTATCCGATAACGCTGGGCAAGCCGCTGGGCCGCCGCATCCGCCGTTCCGAGCTACAAACCGATACCGGCTGGAACACCTATCTCAAGCCGGGGCTGCCGCGCACCGCCATTGCCAATCCGGGCCGCGCATCAATTGAAGCCGTGCTTGATCCTGCCGAAACCAAGGCGCTCTACTTTGTTGCAGATGGCAGCGGCGGCCATGTCTTCGCCGCAACACTCGCCGAGCATAACGCCAATGTCGCCCGCTGGTATGCGCTCCGCCGCTCTAAAGGCGAGATGTGAGCCGCAAGGCCCGCCCTCAGGTCATAGGATCGCGCGCCCGGTCGAGTCCACGCCAGCGCAGCAGCTTCACTGTCCTGGGCCTCGCTCTGCGTCTGCTTGCGACGCTGGCGCTGGCATGGGCCGCCGGCCTGTTGTGGTTCAGCCTCACCCTGCCCAAGGCAGCGCCGCTGGCATCGCGCACGGATGCCGTGGTTGTGCTCACAGGCGGCAAAGGTCGGCTGCTGCGCGGGCTGGAGGTGCTCGATGCCGGTTCTGCCCGGCGCATGCTCATCTCGGGCGTTGCCCGCAGCACAACTGCCGCGATGATCGCCGAAGCCGCCAGAATTCCCCTCAGCCGGCTCAGTAGCACTGATCTCGGCTATGGCGCCGTCGATACGCGGTCCAACGCTGAAGAGACGGCAAGCTGGGTCAGCCGCCGCCAATACAGCTCGCTGCGGCTTGTCACGTCAGCCGGCCATATGCGCCGTGCCCAGCTTGAGCTCACCCGTGTGCTACCGCCAAATATCCGGGTTGTCACCGATGCCGTGCCGCATGATGTTGGCGCACCCGGTATTCCCTATGAATATACAAAATTTCTCGCCCGCCGGCTGGCGCTCGCCATCGGGGCCGATTGATGGCGCTGTTTCGCTCGCTGCTGTTCACGCTCATATTCTATGCCGGCACCGTGCCAATCGTATTTGGTTCGCTGATATTCAGCCTGTTTGCCGAGAATGCCCGCTTCATCATCCCGCGCGCCTGGGGCCAGTGGTTTCTGTTCACCACACGCACTATCCTCGGCATCCGGCTCAGTATCGAGGGTGAATTGCCGACCACGCCCGTGCTGATCGCCATCAAGCACCAGTCCGCCTTTGAGACCATCGCGCTGCTGGCGCTGTTTAACAAGCCCGCCACCGTGATGAAGGCCGAGCTTCAGAAGATCCCCTTCTGGGGCTGGGCCGCTGCCCGGCAGGGCGCCATCTTCGTCGATCGTGAAGGGTCGTCATCCTCGCTTCGCGCCATGATGAAGGCCGCCCAGCGCGCCGTCGCTGCCCGCCGGCCCATTGTCATCTTCCCGGAAGGCACCCGTGTGCCCTTCGATGAGGCACCGCCACTGGCCGCCGGCTTTGCCGGACTATACAAGATCAGCCGATATCCTGTCGTTCCGATATCGCTCGATTCAGGCCAACTCTGGACCAAAAATTTTATAAAATTGCCGGGCACGATCACCTTCCGCGTCGGGCAGACCATCCCTCCCGGCCTGCCCCGCGACGATATCGAGACGCGCGTCCACGCTGCCATCAACACCCTGACACCATGAATTTTCAGGTATCATGACCAAAAGACGTATTCCGCTATGGCTTACCACCATTCCGCTTCTGGCCGGCATCGCTCTTTATGCTCTGTTGTGGCGCGGCTGGGCGCATGACTTCGAGGCCGAGATCGGCCGCTGGCTGCCGCCCAGCACGATCCGGATCAGCGGCTTTCCCTATCGCCTTGAAGCTAATGTCGCCCAGCCTGCCCTCAGCGGCGGTGATATCGTCCGCCTGCGGGTCAGCGCCGCAACAGCGCGCATCAATCGCGGGCCATGGCAGCCCGATCTCACCGTCATTGCCATGCAGGATGCAACCATTTCCGCCAGCGTCAGCCCGCTTATCAGCGCCAGACTTGAAGCCCGTTCGGCTACCGCCAGCATCAATTGGGGGGAAGGGCGGTTGCGCCGCCAGTCGACTATCCTCCAAGTCGCCACCGTCCAGCTTGGCAAAAACGCCATGTCAATCAGCGCTGACACGCTGGAGCTCCACCTGCGCGAGCGCCAGGGCGAACCGCTCCCCGCCACCTCGCCCGTAAGGGAAACCCGCGGACAGCTTGTCCTCGCCGGTACACGCCTGCGGCTGTCGGGCGGATCAGCCCTGACCATGGCGGCGGAAATCCTCGCCACCGGCAGCCGCCGCCTCACCGGCTATGATCGTTGGGCGAGCGGCGGCACGCTTGAACTGACCCGTCTCAGCCTGGCCGATGCGCACGGTGAGGTGCTCTCCGCCCGGGCCACATTGGCGCCGCGCGGCAAGGACGATCTGCAAATCGCAGGCACTCTGGACACAGTCTGCCCCCAAACAGTGGCAGCGGCTTTCACTACCACATCGCCGCAACCCGAAAGGCGCCTGCGCGTCCCTGTGCGCCTGGCCTTTCAGGGTAGTATCGATGCGCTCGTCCTCGCCCCCTTGCCCGATCTCAGCCGCCGTCCGCGCCGCGATCAGAAGCCCGAGTGTCCGCGCCTCCGCCAATAGCCCTATCCCATCGTTTTTCTTTCGATTGTCATCAGTGGCGGCAATGTCGGCGCCATGGCCAACGGCCCCAGCCTAGAAGAACTTCCAATTTTTTAAGACAATGTTAAGTTATTGTAAATAATTATTTATGACTTGCCTACGTGTGAATATATCAATAATGGAGGCACTGTTAGTAGATGGTCCATTATGGTTTTTTTCGCCATTTTAATGTTCAGGGGATGATGATGATCCGTTTTGCCACTTTTGCTGCAGCCGCCCTTCTTACAGCGGGCTCCGCACAGGCAGTTGTCATCACCGGCCAGCTGTTCAACACTGGCGCTGGCCTTCCTGCTGGTAATGGCCGGGTCGATGCAAATTACACTATAACCGCCGCCACCCATCCAGGTGCGGTAATCGGTGTCGCGGCAACAACATATGTTAATGGGAACTATGCTGCCACTACCGCAGATTCACGCTGGATCGCCTTTCCCGGTAACATTTCCGCTATCCCTTTGTCCGGCAACGCGCCGACAGGATTTTACGATCTCACCACCTCCTTCAGCCTTGCAGGCTTCAACGCATTGACGGCTAACATCACTGGTGCCTGGGGTGCTGACAATCAGGGTGAAATCTTTTTGAACGGCGCCAGCACCGGTATCACGCTCCTCAGTGTTGCAAGCGCAAACTACAGGACATTGAGAAATTTTTCGATCGCCAGTGGTTTCATATCAGGCCTGAACACTATGACACTGCGCGTTAACAACAATGGCGGCCCCACCGCCGGCCGGTTCGACAATCTCGTCCTTTCGGCCGATGCTCTCACCGCTGTTATCCCCGAGCCCGCCAGCTGGGCGATGCTCATCGCCGGCTTCGGTCTTGTCGGTGCCGCGGCCCGCCGTCGCCGCAGCCTGACCAGCCGCGCTGTCGCCTGAGCCTGAATCAGCTTTCAGCAATTTTAAGGGCCGGGCCGCTATCAGCAGCCCGGCTCTTTTGTTTGTGTTCAGCTAATTTGGCCTGGTAATTTCAGACCGCTCAGCTCTTGCGGTCGCCCAGCCACCATACCGCCAGACCCAGCGCCCCGGCACCGCCAACAGCCATCGCCGCGATCCCAAACAATTGCCATGGCACGTCAAGCGCCAGTGCCACCGCCGTAAACAACAGCGCTGGTGCCAGAAACCCGGTTAGCGCAAAGCCCAACGCGCGCATCAGCCCTGATCCTCTGACATGCCATGCGGCCGGCCAAAATCTTCCGCATCGGTGTCCTGTCCCTCGTCTATGATGCTACGCCGGATTGCGCGTGTCCGCGTAAACAGCGCCTCCAGCGTTTCGCCGTCGCCCCAGCGGATCGCCCGTTGCAAGGCTACCAAATCTTCCGTGAACCGCCCCAGCGTTTCCAGCACAGCCTCGCGGTTGGTCAAAAACACATCGCGCCACATCACTGGGTCCGAGGCCGCAATGCGTGTGAAGTCGCGAAACCCCCCGGCAGAATATTTAATCACTTCCGAGCGCGTCACCGTCTCCAGATCACTCGCAGTGCCGACGATCGAATAGGCAATAAGATGCGGTAGATGGCTGGTCACCGCCAGCACCCGGTCATGATGTGCCGCCTCCATCAGTTCGACCTTGGCCCCCAGCCGCTCCCAGAACGCCTGTAGCTGTTCGCTGGCCGCAGATGGCGCTGCCGGTGTCAAAATACACCAACGGCCCTCAAACAGCGTCGCAAAGCCCGCCTCAGGCCCCGATCGCTCGGTGCCCGCCACAGGATGCCCCGGCACCACCCGAACATGCCCCGGCAGAGCAGCAGTCAGCGCCTTCAAAACGCTTTCCTTCACAGAGCCGACGTCGCTGATCACCGCTCCTGCCGCCAGGTCGTCGGCAATTTCTGCCGCCACCGCCGCCATCGCCCCCACCGGCACACACAAGATCACCAGTTCAGCATCGATCACCGCGGTCGCCGCCTGATCGCAGACATCGTCCGCCAGCCCGAGGCTGATAACCCGGTCGCGCACATCCTCTGACTGGTCATACACCACCAGCCGAACCGCCGGCATCCGTGCCTTGATCGCACGCGCCAGCGAGGAGCCTATAAGCCCCATGCCAATAATCGCCACGCGCGAGAACGGCAGCATCAGCCCGCCGCCTCAATGTAGGCGCGCAACACATCGCCGGCGGCGCGCGTCTCGGCCTCTGTGCCGATCGAAACACGCAGGCAGCGCGGCATGCCCTGCACCGCCAGATAGCGCGTGAGAATGCCGGCCTGAAGCAACGCCGCATTGGCACCCTCGGCCGTGCAGGCCCCGCCCTCCGGAAACTCCAGGAGCAGGAAATTCGCTGCCGAGGGTATCACCCGCACGCCGTCGTTCCCTAGCCGTGACCGGCTTGCAGCCTCGATCTCACCCGCCAGCCAGCCCCGCCATTCCACCGTGTGCGCCCGTACTTTTTCCACCCAATCGGGATCGGAGAGTGCCGCCACCGCCGCTGCCTGGCCTGTCAGCGGCACATTGAACGGTGCCCGCACCCGGTTCAGCGCATCGATCACCGCCGCCGGGGCATAGCCCCAGCCGATCCGCTCCGCCGCCAGCCCGTGAATCTTCGAAAAGGTTCGCGTCACAAACACGTTGCCAAACCGCTCGGTCAGCCCAAAGCCGTCCTCATAATCAACGGTCACAAATTCCGCATAAGCGCAGTCGAGCACAAACAACACATCAGCCGGAAGTGCGGCATGCAGCCGGCGCACCTCCGCGGGCGGCAATATCGTGCCCGTCGGGTTATTCGGATTGGCGAGATAGACCAGCTTCGTCCGCGCCGTCACCAGCGCCAGAATAGCATCCACATCGGCTGTATAATCACGGTCGGGCGCCACCACCACAGTCGCCCCCACTCGCCGGCTGGCCAGCTCATAGACCGCAAACCCATGGCGCACATGAATTATCTCGTCTCCCGGCCCGGCAAAGGCGCTGGCAGCCATGTGCAGCAGCTCGTCCGAACCTGTCCCGCAAATCACCCGCGCCGGATCGAGTCCATGAAGTGCCGCCAGCGCCTCGCGCAGCGCGGTGGACGCCGGGTCCGGGTAGCGATGCCCCTGTGTCAGCACAGCCTGCATCGCCGCCACAGCCTTTGGGCTTGGCCCAAAAGGGTTCTCATTGGACGCCAGCCGCGCGATCACAGGCCGGTCGTCCAGCTTCGCCTTGCCCGGCACATAGGCATGCATCGCCTCGATCCAGGGCTTCATCACAGGGTTGGACTGCTGGCTCGTCATCCCGAAAGCCTTTAGGCGTAATTGCCCCTACAATAAAGTCGGAGCGACAATACAGCGACAACGCGTTAGCCATGGACCGTGACAAGGCCAGTAAAACTGCCTAACGGCCAAATCATGCTGGCCACCGCCACCCTAGATCAACGCTTCGGCCTCGACCGCAAGGTCAGGCTCGCAGCGCCGCTGCTGCTGGCCAGCGGCCAGAGCCTGCCGACCGTAGATATCGCTTATGAAACCTACGGCAGCCTCGCCCCGAATGGCCGCAATGCTATCCTCATCTGCCACGCCCTGACCGGCGATCAGCATGTTGCCAGCCTCAATCCGCGCACCGGCAAGCCCGGCTGGTGGGAACGTCTCGTCGGCCCCGGTAAACCCATCGATCCCGCCCGCCATTTCATTATCTGCTCGAACGTGCTCGGCGGCTGCTCAGGCACCACAGGTCCCAGCAGCGTAAACGAAAGGGCCGACGATCCCACCGCAAGCATCTCGGCCATGCGCTTCCCCGTCATCACGATAGCCGACATGGTGTCGGCGCAAGCCCGACTCCTCGATCATCTCGGAATCGAGCAGCTTCATGCCGTCGTCGGCGGCTCGATGGGCGGCATGCAGGCGCTGGCCTGGGCGGCTTGTCATCCTCACCGCGTCCGCTCGGTCGTCGCCATCGCCAGTGCAGCCCGGCACAGCGCCCAGAACATCGCCTTTCATGAAGTCGGCCGGCAAGCCATCATGGCCGATCCGCGTTGGGCCGCCGGCAATTATGCGGCGGACAACGCCCCTGCCGATGGCCTCGCCGTCGCCCGCATGGCCGCGCACATCACCTATCTCTCGGAGCAGGGCCTTACCGAACGCTTCGGCCGCCGCCTGCAAAATCGCGATGCTCTGGGCTTCGGTTTCGACGCCGAGTTTCAGGTCGAAAGCTATCTCCGCCACCAGGGCCTCACCTTCACCGAGCGTTTCGACGCCAATTCCTATCTCTACATCACGCGTGCCATGGATTATTTCGATCTCGCCGCACCATATGATGGTGTTCTCGCGCCCGCCTTCGCCCCGGCCGCCAAGGCCGGAACCCGCTTCGCCCTGATCAGCTTCACCACCGACTGGCTGTATCCGACCGCTGAATCCAAGCGCATCGTGCGCGCGCTGCACGCTGTCGGCGCCGCCACTAGTTTTGTCGAGCTGGAAAGCCCGCACGGCCACGATGCCTTCCTCCTCGATGCGCCCGAGATGAACCGGGTCGTCGATGGTTTCCTGCGGGCCGGCCCATGAGTGCCGCAATAAGCCATTCTGGCGCCAGCCATCTTCGTCCTGATCTGGCTGCCATTGCCGATGCCGTTCCAACCCGCGCCCGAGTGCTGGATATCGGCTGCGGTGATGGGGCCTTGCTGGCCTATCTGCGCGACACAAAGCAAGTCGATGCGCGCGGGATCGATGTCAGCGCGGCCAATGTCGCAGGGGCGGTAGCGCGCGGCCTCTCGGTTGTGCAGGGCGATGCCGACGCCGATCTGGCCGATTATCCCGATGGCGCCTTCGAAATGGTGATCCTGTCGGACACTTTGCAGGCCATGCGCGCCCCCGCAACCGTTCTCAACGAGCTTGTCCGCATCGGCCGGCGCGCCGTCGTCAGTTTCCCCAATTTCGGTCATTGGCGGGTGCGTGGCTCGCTGGCCCTAGGCGGCCGGATGCCTGTCACAAAATCGCTGCCGGTCAGCTGGCACGAAACCCCTAATATCCACTTCTGCACCATCGATGATTTCCGGGCGCTGGCAGCGGACCTGGGCTTGCGCGTGGAATCGGCCGCCTTCCTGTCCGGCGGCGTCCGGCGCGGCGAAGCGCTGGCCAATCTGTTGGCCGAACAAGCAGTGTTCGTGCTGGCAAGATAAGGGGCATGATGCAGGTGATCGACAGCGATGCCCCCACCGATCCCGAGATGATCCGCTTCCTGCGCGAGGAACTAGGCCAAGTCCTGGCATCGGCCGGCGAGTGGCAATTCACCGGCCCGATATGGCTGTGGCGCGGCAAAGCCAAGGACGGCTCCCCCACCCCCACCGCCTGGCACTTTCTAACCATCGACGGCGACGTCGCCGCCGCACTGCGCGCGAATTCAACAGGCCGTGCAGCCGCATGGGGATCGATTTGCGTCAAGGTCACGCTCGGCACCACAAGCTGGGCAACATCGCTATTCCCGAGCAAGGCCCTCAATGGCTACATGCTGCCGATCAAGGCCAGCATACGCAAATCAGAGCGAGTGGCCGAAGGTGATGTAATCACAATAAACCTCAACCTTTGAGGTCGATATTCGTCACACACCATGCACTT
>JBBRCT010000018.1:0-40466 GCA_038204585.1 Sphingomonadales bacterium | reverse complement strand
GAGCGACCGAGACAGTGATGTCGACCCCCCTTTTTGCCGTCGCAGCCCGTTGGTGCGCCCGGATGGAAGTGCTGTCGATCATCTGAATGTCGCCGTTATAAGCCGCTGTGATCGCGTCCATCAGCCGGTCCCAAACACCCGCTTTGCGCCACCTGACAAAGCGATTGTAGCACGTCGTCCTCGTCCCATAGCGCTCAGGCAAGTCGCGCCACGGCGCACCCGAGCGCAGCACCCGGAAAATGCCTTTGAGCACCCGACGGTCATCGACACGCGGCACGCCCCTGGGCTTGTTGGGCAACAGCGGCGCAATCACGCTCCATTCAAAGTCGGTCAGGTCAAATCGGCTCAGGCCGAAAGCTGGATCAGATCGGCGCAGCTTTGTGAATCCTGCTTATGAGTTCACGACCCAGTCTGACTTTCCACATTTTCCACGCTGCGCCAGTGCGAGGGATCGCGCTGGCGATTGCGTTTGAAGAACGTGGCAAAACACAGTCTTCATAGTCCTGAAAGGCGCTGATGCAGGCTTGCTATGCGCCACGAGTTTTGTTTGCTAGCCACGCCAGCTTACGTGCTTTGGTATACACCGATGGCAACGGCCTTGAAACGATTCAGACGGGGGTCAAGGTCAGCCGCCCATCGCCTTCATCAACCTTGACCATGGCGCCATCGACAAGTTGACCAGAAAGGATGAGATCGGCCAGGGGGTCTTGCAGATGGCGTTGAACAGTTCGCTTCAAGGGACGTGCGCCGTAGACAGGATCATAGCCGACTCTCGCCAGCCAACGCCGGGCGGCGTCTGTAAGATCAAGCGTCACTTTGCGATCCTTGAGAAGTTCTTGAACACGTTTAACCTGCAGATCGACGATAGGCGCCATGGCGCTTTCCCCGAGTCTTTGGAAGAGTACAATCTCATCAAGCCGATTTAGGAACTCCGGACGAAAATGACCGCGGACAACTTCCATGACTTGCGCTTCCGCATCCGCAACGGGCTGATCCTCCCGAAGGGCAGCGATATACTGCGAACCTAGGTTGCTGGTGAGAATAATAAGAGTGTTCGTGAAATCGACGGTGCGGCCCTGTCCATCGGTGAGGCGGCCGTCGTCGAGAACCTGCAACAGCACGTTGAAAACATCGCCATGCGCTTTTTCGACTTCATCGAACAGGACCACCTGATATGGTCGGCGGCGAACTGCCTCGGTGAGAACCCCGCCTTCTTCATAGCCGACATATCCCGGCGGCGCGCCGATCAGGCGGGCAACCGAGTGCTTTTCCATGAACTCGCTCATGTCGAGACGCACCATGGCGCGGGGGTCATCGAAAAGGAAAGTCGCGAGCGCCTTTGTCAGTTCGGTTTTGCCGACGCCCGTGGGACCGAGGAAAAGGAAGGAACCCAAGGGACGGCCGGGATCCTGAAGGCCAGCACGAGCGCGGCGGACGGCGGCGGAGACGGCGCGGACAGCCGCCTCCTGCCCGATGACCTGCGCCGAGAGGATGCTCTCCATCTTCATCAGCTTTTCACGCTCGCCTTCGAGCATGCGGTCGATAGGGATGCCAGTCCAGCGGCTGACGACGGCGGCGATGTCGTCGGCGATCACCTCCTCCCGCACCATCGCATCGACAGTGGCATTTTCGGCAGAGGCGAGGGCGCGTTCGAGTTCGGGAATGCGTCCATAGGTGAGTTCGCCGGCCTTAGCATAATCCCCGCCGCGCTGCGCCTGATCGACTTCGAGACGGGCGGCGTCGAGCTGCTCCTTAATGTGGGTGGCAGCGTCAAGTTTGTCTTTCTCGGCAGTCCAGCGCAGCGTCAATGCTTGCGAGTTTTCTTCAAGGTCTGCGAGTTCGGTGCGTAGCGTGGCGAGCCTGTCCCTGGAGGCAGTGTCGCTCTCCCGCTCGAGGGCGGCGGCTTCGATCTTCAATTGGACGACGCGACGGTCGAGCGCTTCGATTTCTTCCGGCTTGGATTCTACTTCCATACGAAGACGGCTGGCGGCTTCGTCCATGAGGTCGATGGCTTTGTCCGGCAGGAAACGGTCAGAGATATAGCGGTTGGACAAAGTGGCGGCGGCGACGATAGCACCGTCAGTGATGCGGACACCGTGGTGGAGCTCGTACTTCTCCTTGAGGCCACGCAATATCGAGACGGTGTCTTCGACGGTCGGTTCACCGACAAGGACCGGCTGGAAGCGGCGCTCGAGGGCGGCGTCTTTTTCGACATATTTGCGGTATTCATTGAGGGTGGTGGCACCGATGCAGTGGAGCTCGCCGCGGGCGAGTGCGGGCTTGAGAAGGTTAGAGGCGTCCATCGAGCCTTCAGATGCCCCTGCCCCGACGAGCGTGTGCATCTCATCGATAAACAGGACGACGTCCGAGCCTTCGGCACGCACTTCATCGAGGACGCCTTTTAGACGTTCCTCGAACTCGCCTCGATATTTTGCGCCGGCGATGAGGGCACCCATGTCGAGCGACATCAGGCGCTTGTCTTTGAGGCCATCGGGGACATCGCCATTGGCAATGCGGAGCGCCAAACCTTCGACAACGGCAGTCTTGCCGACGCCGGGCTCGCCGATGAGGACGGGGTTGTTCTTGGTGCGCCGCGCCAGGACCTGAATAGTGCGGCGAATCTCTTCGTCGCGGCCGATGACCGGATCGAGCTTGCCGTCGCGGGCGGCTTGGGTGAGGTCGCGGGCGTATTTGTTTAAAGCATCGAAACTTGATTCGGCGCCCGCGGTGTTGGCGTTGCGGCCTTTGCGCGCGGTCTCGATGGTGGCGTTGAGCGCTTGGGCGGTGACACCGGCTTTGGCGAAAGCCTGCCCTGCGGGTGTAGTGGTGGCGAGGGCTATTGCTGTGAGGAGGCGTTCTACTGTGACGAACTCGTCTTTGGCTTTGGTGGCGAGTTGCTCGGCGGAATCCAGGATGCGGACTGTGTCGTTATCCCAGGCTAATTGTTGATTTTGGGTGGTGGTTACTTTGGCGATTTTGGACAACCCGATGTCCACTTCACCGAGGGCGAGGGCGGGGTTTCCGCCGCTGGTTTTGATGAGGTTTGTGGCCATTCCCTGATCGTCTTCGAGCAGGGCTTTGAGGAGATGGAGGGGGGTGACGGTCTGATGGTCGTTCCGGATCGCAACTGTTTGAGCGGATTGAAGAAAGCCCTTGGCCCGGTCGGTGAATTTTTCGATGTTCATAGCTGCACCCTTGTACGGCGGAAGATGAAACCGCCGATGGCGCCGGTCAGGGTCATGAGTGCCATGCCTTCGGGCGTGCGCGCGCCGGCGATGGGGCTCATATCGAACTGAAGCTTCATGAGAACAAGAGCGGCGGCGATGGCGGCGGCGCCGGCAAGAGGAAAAGCGAGCGCTGGGGCAAAGCGATAAAGCTTTTGTGCGATGAAGAAGGCGATGGCGAAGCCGAGCGCTGTGACGGCGCCGAGCGCCGGGGCGAGGCCGATGAAATCCCGGCCGATGGTGGTGAGGCGCAGCGCGGGCGAGATGGCGATGCCAAGATCGGTGAGGCCCTGCTGGACCATCAGCGAATGGACGAGGCTCATGCCCAGCGTGGTGACAAAAGCGGCGAGGAGCCATGGTGGGACGAGGCGAAGTATTTTCATGAGCATGAGCTTACACTGGCTATGACGAATCGGGAATGTTGGAGATGCGGGTGCTGAGGTTTTTAAGTCTGCTGGTGCTTTGGGCGGGGGCGGGCGCGGCGCAGGCCCAGACTCAGACTGTGACCAGTGTGACGACAGTGGCGACGGGGCTTGATCACCCATGGTCGATGGCTTTTCTGCCGGACGGGCGGGTGCTGGTGACCGAGCGGCCGGGACGGCTGCGGGTGATCGGCAGCGATGGCAAGCTAGGAACGATCCGGGGTGTGCCGAAGGTTTTTGCCGAGAACCAGGGCGGGCTTTTCGATGTGCTCCTGCACCCGCGCTTTGCTGACAACAAGACGCTGTATCTGTCTTATTCGGCAGGCACGCCAAAGGCCAATGGCACGGTGATTGCCCGGGCGCGGCTGGAAGGGAGCAGGCTGGCTGATCTGACGGTGATCTTCCGCAATGCGCCGCTGAAGGCGGGGCCGGTGCATTTTGGCGGGCGGATGGTGTTTCTGGACGATGGCTCGTTGCTAATGACGACAGGCGACGGCTTTGACTATCGCGAGCAGGCGCAGGTGAAAGCCTCGGGGCTCGGCAAGATCGTGCGGATTGGCGGCGATGGCAGCATTCCGGCTGACAATCCGTTCAAGAATTCGCCGGTATGGAGCTATGGCCACCGCAATCCGCAGGGGCTGGCGATTGATCCGGCAACAGGGCGCATCTGGGAACATGAGCATGGGCCGCGCGGCGGCGACGAGATCAACCTGATCGAAAAAGGCAGCAATTATGGCTGGCCGGTGGCGACCAAGGGCATGGATTATTCAGGGGCGACGATCAGCCCGTTCAAGAGCTACCCCGGTATGGTGGAACCGCGCGTTGTGTGGGTGCCTTCAATCGCGCCATCGGGGCTGGCAGTCTATCGCGGCGCGATGTTTCCGGAATGGGATGGCAGCCTGATTGTGGGGGCGCTGGCGGCGCAGGAAGTGCGCCGTGTGGAGATGGATGCCGGGGGCCGCGAGCGGCGACAGACACGGATATTGCCGGGCCTCAAGGCGCGGATTCGCGATGTGAGGGTGGCGCCCGATGGGGCGCTCTGGCTGACGGTGGATGAGGATGATGGGAAGGTGCTGCGCGTGTCCCGCAGCGCGGTGGGCAAATAGCGGCGTTATTTTCGATTGAGCGTGAAGCGCACCCGGCGATTGCCGAAATCCAGTGCCACCCGCTTGAATGCTTGCAGCACATCGGAGCCGAGCAGCAGGGCGGGCGTTTTGGCGAGGCCGAACAGCGCGAAGGGGCCGGCATCGGCAAAGGCGATGGGAAGGCCGCGCAGGATGACGGCGCCGACGCGCAGCTCGGGCAGGATGCCGAGATCGGCGAACAGCGTTTCGCCGGTAACTGAGGTGAGCTCGATCTTTTGCGCATCGGTGATCTTTTTACGGCGGAAAAGCCGGTCGGCGAGCGCCATATTGCCGAGCGTGATCTCCGAGCCGGAATCGATGACCGCATAAAGGTTGAGATCATCGGCGCGAACCTGGGTGAGGATGAGCTGGCCCTTGCGGCGACGGGCGCTGACGACAATCTCCTCATCGCCGCGGCTGGCAGGGGGGGCGTTGGCGCTGGACTGAACAGTGACGCTGCGACGATCATAATCGAGCATGATACGCTGATCGCCAAGCGCATCGATGCCGATCAGGCCATCGGCACCGATGCTGGCTTCGGGGAGGGCGGGCAGGCGCATACCCCTTGTGATGCTGGCGCCGAGCTGAAGCGATTCTACCCGCACGGTCATCACCTCCGAGCGGCTGGCCATCGATTGCATGATTGCCATCCCGGCATCAGGCAGTCCGAGGCGCGCGGCGAGAGCGACACCGACCACCGAGCGGTCAGCACCGCTATCAACGAGAAAGCGGAACGGTCCCTGACCATTGACCAGCACCTCGACAAACAACCGGCTGCGGCGGCGCTCGGCTTCAAGCGGATCACCGTCAACTTCGAGACCATTATCGATGCTGGCAGTGGGGATGGTCGGGATGACACCATCGATCCCGTTGGGTGAACGACCGACAGGTGGCGAACTTTGCGCCATGAGCGGCGCAGACGGCGAAAGCCCCGACAACAAAAGGGCAGGAGCAGCGAGAACGGCACGGCGCGGCAATAACATGATGGCGCGCTCATGCGCCCCGCCCGGATTGTTCGCAAGGAGAATGGGGATTGGGGACGAATGGGGATTGGGTCGTTTGCGAACCGGCAGCTTTCGCGCGCTTTGTTCTGGGTCTGGCCGACCATCGCTGGATAAATTGGGCGGCTCTCAAAGCCGATATTCTGGTGCATCTTTATGACACGTTTAGAGCCTTGGAAGCGCTGGGGCTGCTCATAAGTGTCACAACCGACCGCTTGTGACACCAAGTTGCGGCTGCAACCGTTGGAATGCTGACGGTTTGCCGGTAGCAAGAATTGGGACTTATCTGCCGTTTAAAGTGGCAGCGGCGGACGGCCGCTATTGTTGCAAACGGACGAAACAGCCATCCCTGTGTGACCTACGCAAAAGTGAATGTCGGGGCCGGTTGCTGATCGGCTGCTCCCGGGCCAGCCAAGTAAGAAGTTAACCTGGGACAGGTGTCACAACCAGTCGGTCTTAACCCTCGTGGCAGTCTAATAACCCTAACCGTGTAACCTATTCCGCCAAATGTTCGAGGATAGGGCAATCGGGGCGATCATCCCCGTGGCAAGATTGAGCAAGTACATTGAGTGATCGGCGCATGGCTTCCAGGGCGCGGACCTTGCAGCCCAGTTCGGCAGCGCGTGATTGTGCCAAGGCCTTTACGTCGGCGCTCGACCGCGCACGATCCGACCAGAGACCCAGCAGCGTGCGGATTTCCTCGATCGGGAAGCCCAGGTCGCGCGCATTGGCGATGAAGCGCAGCCGATGAACGTCGGCATCCGAATAGTCCCGGTAGATCCCGCGCCGGGGCGGCGCGGGCACCAATCCGATTTTCTCATAGTGGCGGATCATGCGTTGAGAGATGCCGCTGGCATCTGATGCCGCGCCGATGTTCATAGTTTCACCGTGTTGAGCCGAAGCGCGTTGACGACCACGGTAAGGGACGAGAGCGCCATCGCCGCGCCGGCCAGCATCGGCGAGAGCAGAACACCCGCCACGGGGTAGAGCACCCCGGCCGCGATAGGCACGCCGACCCCGTTGAACACGAACGAGAAGAACAGGTTCTGGCGGATATTCCGCATCGTCGCACGGGCGAGCTTCCGCGCGCGGACGATGGCCGAGAGATCGCCGCGCGTGAGAGTAATGCCGGCGCTTTCGATCGCCACGTCCGTTCCCGTGCCCATCGCCAAACCAACATCGGCAGCGGCAAGGGCGGGAGCGTCGTTGATCCCGTCGCCCGCCATCGCGACCTTTGCACCGCTCGCCTTCAACTCGCCGATGATACGCGCCTTGTCTTCCGGCCGCAGGCCGGCGCGCACGTCGTCGAGCCCGCCGACGGCGCGCGCGACCGCATCGGCGGTCGTTTGATTGTCACCAGTCAGCATGATGACGCGGAGCCCTTGCTGGCGAAGTGTGGCGATTGCCTCTCCGGCGTTAGCGCGCACCGGATCGGCGACCGCGAGCAGGCCGGCAAGAGCGCCGTCGATCGCCACCAGAATGACGCCTGCACCGTCGCCGCGATGACGATTGGCGGCTTCATCGAGCAGCTTGGGATCAGCACCGACCCGGCTCATTTGTGCGGGGTTCCCTATCACGACCGAGCGGCCGGCCACGGTGGCGCTGACTCCCAAACCGGTTTGCGATGCGAAATCGGCGACCGTCCCGAGCTGCAATTGTCGATCCTTCGCGGCAACGACGATCGCATGCGCGAGCGGGTGTTCGGATTGCCCTTCGACGGCCGCGGCAAGCGCTAACATGTCGTTCTCAACGACCGCGCCGACAGTCTGGACCGCGATGAGCTTAGGCTTGCCTTCCGTGAGCGTGCCCGTCTTGTCGATGACCAGTGTATCGACCTTTTCAAGCCCCTGTAGGGCCTCGGCATTCTTGACCAGCACGCCGGCCTGAGCGCCGCGGCCAGTCCCGACCATGATCGACATGGGAGTAGCGAGACCCAGCGCGCAGGGGCAGGCGATAACCAGGACGGCAATGGCATTGAGCAGGGCATGGCCCATGCGCGGCTCCGGGCCGACCAGCGACCACACCACGAAGGTCGCGATCGAAATCACCACGACCAGCGGCACGAACCAGCCTGACACCCGATCGGCGACCGCCTGTATTGGAGCACGGCTGCGTTGCGCGTCCGCTACCATACGGACGATGCGCGCGAGCATCGTATCCGACCCGACGGCGCGCGCTTCCATGACAAAGCTTCCCGTGCCGTTGACCGTGCCCCCGGTGACCGTCGCTTCGACCTCCTTGAGGACGGGTGCGGGCTCGCCGGTGAGCATGGATTCATCGACGGATGAACGGCCGTCGACCACCACGCCGTCGACGGGGATCGCATCGCCAGGGCGAATGCGCAGCCGATCACCGGCGGCCACGTCGGCAACGCTGACTTCCTCCTCGGACCCGTCCGTTCGCACCCGGCGCGTCGTCTTGGGGGCAAGATCCATCAAGGCGCGGATCGCGCGCCCTGTCGCCGCTCTGGCACGCAATTCAAGAACTTGTCCCAGCAGCACCAGAGCCACCACGACCCCCGCCGCTTCGTAATAGACCGGGACCACGCCTCCGTGCATTCGGAAGGTCGGGGGGAAGATACCGGGCGCGACCGTCGCGACCAAGCTGTAGAGGAAGGCTGCACCAACCCCGATCGAAATCAGCGTGAACATGTTGAGATGGCGGGTGCGAAGCGAGGTCCATCCCCGCTGGAAAAACGGCAAGCCTGCCCAAAGTACGATCGGGGCTGTGAGCGCGAGCTGTAGCCAAGGCGATGCGGCAGGACTGACGACATGGACGCCGACCATCTCGGCTACCATCGAGATCGCCAGCAGCGGCACGGCGAGCACGCCCGCCACCCACAGCCGGCGCGTGAAATCGACTAGCTCAGGATTAGGCCCATCGTCGAGCGACGGTTCTTCCGGTTCGAGCGCCATGCCGCAGATCGGGCACGTCCCCGGTACCTCCTGACGGATTTGCGGGTGCATGGGACACGTCCAGATAGCCCCCGGCATCGCAGTTGGCTCAGGCTTCGGCTTGTTGCCGAGATAGGCGTCAGGTTTGGCGACGAACTTGGTTCGGCAACCGGCGCTGCAAAAATGATAGCTTTGGCCGGCGTGCTCGGCATGATGCGTCGTTTTCGCCGGATCGACGGTCATCCCGCACACCGGGTCCGTGACCGTCGCCGCGCTATCGACGGCCTTGCCGCCAGAGCAGCAACCGCCTGTTTTGCCGGTTTGTTCGGCTGTCGGGGGCTTGTCCGAGCAGCAGGACGAGGACTCGACAGCCGCATCCGACGCTGGCTTTACCGAGCAGCCGCAGCCCTTTGCATGAGATGGGGATTGAGGGTCGTTCATGACATGAAACTCCTAAGACCCGAAAGCATGTAAGGTCTGACATCATGTTAGAGTCAAGGCCGATCCGGTGTGATAGTCAGCGATCGGGATCTACGCGGCGCAGGCGGTCAAGTGACGCGAACGGCAGTGCCTGGCGGAAGGCTCCGTTTGGCGGTGACTTCGGGATCATCCGGAATTGGTCGACAGCAGCCATACTCAACACGGTAGCAAAACCGAACGGTTGTGACACCGCCTGAATCCCGAATTGGTGGCATTCAACTGCGCCATCTCCGGGCGGTCGGGCTACAGGCCGCAATCATGTGGCTTTTGGCTGCGTGTTTGCAAACGACGCAATGCTCAGACGATGCGGGGCAAGAAAAATGCGGCGGAGGGTTAGGGCTTGCGGGGACGGGGTTTGCTGGCCATGACCATGGTATTATGATGTGCGTACACTTTGAGCAGGCGATGGTGCCGCCGATGTCGGTCATGATGAGGGGCTGTGGATGGACCTGCTGATCGGGCCGCCGCCGGTTCATGCCGCGGCGGCGATGCTGCTGACAGGGCTGATGTTTTATGCCTTTGTGGTGGGCAAGCTGAAGACCGAGATCATCTGCCTGCTAATGCTAAGTGTGATTGCGCTTGGGCTTTATCTCTTTCCGATGCCTGGGCAGGCGCCGACCGACGGGCTGAAGCTCGCCTTTGAGGGCTTTGGTCATTATGCGCTGATTACGATCTGCGCGCTGATGATTTTGGGGCGGGGGCTGGTGGTGACGGGGGCGCTGGAGCCGCTGGTGCAGCAGCTGACGCGGGTCTGGCGGTTCAACCGATATGTCGGGCTGCTGGTGACGCTGGTGATGGCGATGCTGATGAGCATGTTTGTCAATGACACGCCGGTGCTGGTGCTGTTGCTGCCAATTCTGGTGGCGCTGGCGACGCGCGGCGGGATGCCGGCATCGCGCACGCTGATCCCGGTCAATAGTGCCGTGCTGATCGGCGGGATGGCGACGACTATCGGCACATCGACCAATCTGCTGGTGGTGTCGATTGCCGGTGATCTGGGGATGCCGCCGATGAGCGTGTTTTATTTCACGCCGCTGGTGATCATGGCGGCGGCGGTGGCGCTGCCGTTCATGTGGCTGGTGATGCCGCGGCTGCTGCCCGACAATTCACCTGAGGCAGGGCATTCACCCCGACTATTTCGCGCTGTGCTCCGGTTGAAAGACACGTCCCCGGCGATTGGCAAGACTTTGGCCGATGCGCTGGGTGAGGCGGCAGCGGGCATCAGGATTATTGCGGCCCCCCAGGGGCTGCTGCAGGCCTATGATCGGATTATCATTTCGGCCTCCCATGATGATATCGAGGCTTTGATCCAACAATTGCGGGCGACGAGCGCGCCGCCTGAGATGCTCGAACGGCTGAATGTTCGATCAGGCGAGATCGGGGAGGATCTGGCAATTGTCGAGCTATCGGTAGCGCGCGATTCGGGGCTGATCGGGCGGCTGGTGACGAATTCCGGCGTGGCGACTTCGCATGATGTCGTTGTGATTGCCGTGCACCATGTGCGGCCCGACTGGACCGAACCGGCGCCGACCGCAGGCGAGCCTGTGCTGGCGGTGGGCGATATCATTCTGGCGACGGGCACGCTGAGCGATGTTGCAAGGCTGGCGCGAGACGAGGGGCTGCTGATGCTGGAGGGCTTTCGGGAGGTGCCGCGCACTGCCAAGGCGCCGCTGGCGCTGGCGATCATGGCCGGATCGGTGGCGCTGGCGAGCTTTGGCATCGTGCCGATTGCGATTTCTGCGCTTGGCGGTGCTATCATGATGTTTGTGACGGGCTGTGTGCGCTTTGAGCGGGTGGGGCGCGCACTTTCGGCCAATGTGATTGTGCTGGTGGCGGCGAGCATTGCTGTGGGGCGAGTGATTCTGGAGAGTGGGGCGGCGGCGTGGCTGGCCGAATTGCTGGCGCTGGGGCTGATTTATCTGCCGACCGGGGCTGTGCTGGCTGCTGTGATGGTGTTTGTGACGCTGCTGACCAATTTTGCTTCCAACACGACTGCGGCGGCGGTGGGGACGCCGATTGCGTTCAGCCTGGCTGAAGCGCTGGGGACGCCGGTGGAGCCGCTGGTTCTGGCGGTGCTGTTTGGCTGCAACCTCTGCTATGCGACGCCGGTGGCGTATCAGACGAACATGATGATCATGTCGGCGGGCGACTATAAGTTTGGCGATTACACGCGGACCGGAGTGCCGCTGGTGGCGATCATGATCGTGACGCTCTCTGGGCTGCTGGTCTGGCGCTACGGGCTTTATTGATCAGATGACGCCGCGTTTGGTGAGATCGGCGAGCTCGGCTTTGGTGAGGCCGAGGGTTTCGGAATAGACTTGCGCATTGTGCTGGCCGACGCTGGTGGGGGCCGGGGTGCGGACGGCGCCGGGGGTTTTGCTGAGTTTTGGGAAGACGTTTTGCATTTTGAGGGTGCCCCAGCGATCGTGCGGGATTTCGACGATGGCATCGCGGGCCTGGAAATGTGGATCATCGAGCATGTCTTGCGGGCGGTAGAGCCTGCCGGCGGGGACGCCGTGCTCGACCATCAGAGCTTCTAGGGCTTCGATGGTGAGGGTCTGGGTCCAGCTGGCGATGATCTCGTCGAGTTCGGTCTGGTGTTTGCCGCGCGCGACATGGGTGGCGTAGCGTTTGTCCGTTGCGAGATCGGGGCGGGCCATGGCGGCGCAGAGGCGGCCGAAGACCGTGTCTTGATTGGCGCCGATGAGATATTCACCGTCGACGCAGGGATAGACGTTGCTGGGGGCGATGCCGGGGAGGACCGAGCCGGAGCGCTCGCGGACATAGCCTGAGGCGACATATTCGGGGACGAGTGATTCCATGACCTGGAGGACGGCTTCGTAAAGGGCTGAGTCGACGACCTGGCCTTCGCCGGTCTGGTCACGGTGGCGCAGGGCTGCGAGTGCGCCGAGGCAGCCATAGGTGGCGGCGAGACTGTCCCCGATGCTGACGCCCATGCGGCTGGGCGGGCGATCGGGATCACCGACGATGGCGCGCCATCCGCCCATGGCCTCCCCGATGCCGCCGAAGCCGGCGCGACCGCTATAGGGTCCGGTCTGGCCATAGCCGGAGACGCGGACGATGATGAGGCCAGGATTTTCTGCGTGGAGCTCGGCGGGGCTCATGCCCCATTTTTCGAGGGTGCCGGGGCGGAAATTTTCGATGAGGATATCGGCTTTGGCGATGAGGCGGCGGGCGAGCGCCTGACCTTCGGGGATGCGCAGATTGGCGCTGACCGCCTGTTTGTTGCGGGCGACGACCTCCCACCAGAGCGGGAAATCACCGCGCCCCCAATCGCGCATCGGATCACCGCCGGTCTTGCCGTCGGTGGCGGGCGGCTCGATCTTGATGACATCGGCACCCATGTCCCCCAGGAGCTGCCCGCAGAACGGGCCGGCGATGAGCTGACCCATTTCGACGACGCGGATGCCTTTGAGCGGGCCAGTGTTTTGTTGGGCAGTATTGGGGGTCATTCGGCGGCCTCAGCGCGGTAATGCCAGATGGGGGCTTTTGGGGCGGGGAGGCCGGTTTCGGCGAGGCAATTGGCGCGCAGCGTCTCGATATCGGCGCCGAAGTTGAAAATGGCTGGCGCGTTGCTGCGGGTTTTGGCCATGTCGGCGCGCAGGGCTGTGGTGGCGGCTTCGTCGAGTTTGCCGTCTTCATCGGCGACAACGCCATATGAGCGGGCACCGGCGGCGGTGACGAGGCCCTGGCGGATTTCATGAGCGACAAGGGATGCGTCACGGTCGAGCGGGTTGCCCCAGCCGCCGCCGCCCCAGGTGATGAAATGCAGGACATCGTCTTTTTCGACGGCGAGGCTGTCGAGCTTGTTGGCGACGATGGTCTGGGTGCCGTCGGGTTTTTCGAGGATTTTTTTGGCGCGCGCACCCGGATTGCCGCCGTTAACGCCCCAGGGGTAAGTGAACCAGCGGTCATCGTGGATGCTGACGGTACCGGGCTCGAGGAAGCGATAGGCCATGTGGATGCCGTTGCCGCCGCGATTGAGGCCGGCACCGCCGCTATCGGGGATGGCTTCGTAGCGCTCGATGCGCAGCGGGAAATAGCGCTCGAGGAATTCGTTGGGGACGTTGGTGAAGCCGGGCCAGAGGCTGTGACCGTCGGGGCCATCGCCGAAGGGCTTGCCGGGGATGCCGCCAAAGCCGATCTGGAAGAGCTGGAACCATTCGCCTTTGCTGTCCCGGCCCGAATACATGAGGTGGGGGCTGGAGCTGAAGCCGGCGGCGCAGAGGAACTCGGGCGTGCGCTGGCCGAGCAGGCCGCCGAGGATATCGAAGATGCGGCCCAAGGCATGGGTTCGGCCGGAAAGGGCGGCGGGGAATTTTGGCTTGAGCAGCGAGCCTTCAGGGATTTTGACTTCGATGAGATCGTAAAAGCCGTCGTTGAACATGATCTGGGGATCGAAGACCATGATCATGTAGATGCCGAAGAACATTTTGAACATGTTTTCATTGAGATAGAAGTTGATCGAGGCTTGCGACTGGGGGTCGGTGCCGGTGAAATCGAGAATTACCTTATCGCCGACGCGCTGCATCGTGCATTTGATCTTGTAGGGGCCAAAGCCGACACCATCGTCGCAGATATAATCCTCGAAACTGACGGCATCGGTGCTGACCGAAGTAGCGATCAGCGCTTTCATGGCGCGGTGATTGCGGGCCAGAAGATCGTCCATGGCGGCGACGACGACATGATCCCCGAAGCGGGCGCACATCTCCTCGATGCGCCGCGCAGCGACGCGGCACGAGGCGATGAGCGCGTTCAGATCGGCAGCACACCAATCGGGCTTGCGGGTCTGGTGCATGATGAGCTTGACGAGGTCGGTGTTATATTCGCCCTTGCGGTAGACTTTGACGGGCGGGATGCGGACCCCTTCCTCGAAGATGCTGCGGGCGTCGATCGGCATCGAGCCGGCGACCTTGCCGCCGATATCCGACTGGTGGCCGAACATGGCGGTCCAGGCGACAAGGCGGTGATTGAAATAGACCGGCAGCAGGACAAGCCAGTCGTTCGAATGGCTGATGGCGCCTTCGCAGCTATAGGGATCGGAGAGGAAGATCATGTCCCCCTCCTCGATGGTGCCATCAAAGCCGCGCAGGAAGCCATCGATGAAGCTGCCAAACTGACCGACGATCATCTTTCCCGCCGGATTGGCGATGAGCGGGAAGGCATCCCCCTGCTCGCGGATGCCGGGCGACATGGCGGTGCGAACCAGCGTGGCGTCCATCTCGATGCGCGCGTTGCGCAGTGCATTCTCGACGATATCGAGCGTCACGGGATCGATCTTCACAGCCTCGAAGGGCCGGGTGTTTGTTTCGATGATCTGGGCGGGCATGGGGCTGCTCCTCAGGCCGGATTAATCAGAAGATTGCCGAAGGCATCGACGAGGGCGTTATGGCCGGTATGGATCAGCGTCGTTGAATCCATCTCGGTGACGATGGCCGGGCCGGGGACGATATCGCCGGCTCGAAGCTTCGAGCGGTCATAGATCACGGCGGGCTGAAGCTTGCCGTCCATATAAAGCTGATGGTCGCGGAGCTTTGCGGCCTGCGGATTGCCGTTACTTGCTGGCAGACGCTCGGCCTCGACATTGGCGGCCTTGCCAAGGGCTACAACGCGGATGTTGACGACTTCCTGCGGGACATCGAGATTAAAGGTGAAGAGGCGCTTGTGCTCGGCATCGAAGCGCTCGGCCAAAGTAGCGATGGCGGTGCCTGGCTCGGCGAAGAGCGGAACCTCAAAGGCCTGACCGGCATAGCGAATATCAAGCTCGGTGCGAATTTCGATATCGGCGGCGGCCACACCTTCGGCAGCAAGTTCGGCGCTGACCTGCGCGATCAAATCCTCGATGACGGCGCCGATCTCGGCATCATTGGTGGCCGGGACAAGCTTGTTGAAGCTGCGCTGGGCATCGACGCGAAGCCGGGTGGTGGCATCGCCATAGGCGCAGAGCACACCGGGGCTGGGCGGGATGATGACCGGCCAGCTGCCCATCAGCGTGCCCATGGCATTGCCATGAAGCGGGCCCGCGCCGCCGAACGCCATCAGCGCGAAATCACGCGGGTCATAACCCTGCTGGACGCTGACCAGCCGAAGGGCGCCGAACATGGTTTCATTGACGATGGCGATGATACCTGCGGCGGCGTCCATGAGGCTGAGCCCAATGGCATCGGCGATGGTCTGCACGGCGCGCTCGGCGGCGGGACGATCAAGCTTGAAGGCGCCGCCGAGGAGATTTTCGGGAAGATAGCCCAGCACGACATTGGCATCGGTGACGGTGGGCAGCTCGCCGCCACGACTATAGGCGGCGGGACCGGGGACGGCGCCGGCGGACTGGGGGCCGACACGGAGCGCTTTGGTGAGCTCGGGAACGGCGGCGATGGAGCCGCCGCCTGCGCCGACGGTTTTGACATCGAGAGAGGAGGCGCGGACGGTGAGATGGCCGACGCTGGTTTCACGGCGCAGGCGGGCCTGATAATCCTCGATCAGCGCGACATCAGTGCTGGTGCCGCCCATATCGAGCGTCAGCACATTGGGATGGCCGCTGTTTTTGGCGACCCAGACAGCACCTGCTACGCCGCCGGCCGGGCCGGACATCAGCAGATTGACAGGTGCTGTGCTGCTCTTGGCGGCGGACATCAGCCCGCCGTCCGACCGCAGGAGATTGAGTTTGGCGGGGGTGCCCCAAGCGGCAAGCTCCCGCTCAAGATTGCCGACATAGCGCGCCACGGTGGGGCGGACGGCGCTGTTGGCGACGGTGGTGAGGGTGCGCTCATATTCCTGCATTTCGGGCAGGATATCGGCTGAAATGCTGACCGGGAGATCGGGGAAGACTTCGGCACAGATTTCGGCGACGCGGCGCTCATGCGCGTCGTTCATATAGCTGTTGATCAGGCAGATGGTGATCGCCTCGACCTTCTCTTCGGCGAGGCGGACGAGGCTGGCGCGCAGCTTTGCTTCATCGAGCGGGCGGACGATGCCGCCGTCCGCGCCGATACGCTCATTGGCCTCGATGGTGGCTTCGAGCGGCGCCATGGGGGTGGGCTTGGGCCAGACGATCCATGCGGCGAGACCGCCGGGGACGAGGCTGCGGGCGATTTGCAGAATGTGGCGATAGCCTTGCGTGACGATGAGGCCGACGCGGGCGACCTTGCCTTCGAGCACGGCGTTGGTGGCGACGGTGGTGCCATGCAGAAAGAGCGAGAGATCATGCGGGCTGATGCCGGCTTTTTCACAAAGCTGGCGGGCACCGGTGATGACCGCCTGGCTGGGATCATCCGGCGTGCTGGGCACCTTGTCCCGGACCGCGTGGCCGGTCGCTTCATCGATGATGATGAGATCGGTGAATGTGCCGCCGACATCGACGCCCAGTCTGTAACTCACACAAGCACCCCTTCAACGGTGAAATCGCCAACTTTGAAATCACCCGCCTTGCCGACGCGGCTGGGCAAGGCCCGGCCCATGATTTGCGCAAACCAGCGGTTTGCTGCGACAGCCGCCTCAAGATCGAGGCCGGTGGTCAGGCCGGAGCGGCCGAAGAGATAGAGCAGCTCCTCAGTGCCGACATTGCCGGCGGCACCCGGGGCGAAGGGGCAGCCGCCAAGGCCGCCAAGTGCTGAATCGAAAATGCGGATGCCGGATTCGTATCCGGCCCAGGCGTTGGCGGGGGCGAGGCCGCGCGTATCATGAAGATGCAGGCGAACGGGGATGGGGGCGACAGCCTCGATCACAGCACCTGCAAGATCACGGACCTGCGACGGGACGGCGACACCGATGGTATCGGCAAGGGCGATTTCCTCTGCCCCGGCTTCGGCCATGGCGCGGGCGAGATCGAGGACGCGGGCCGGCGGGACTTGACCTTCATAGGGGCAGCCGAACGCCGCCGAGATGGTGAGCTGCGCTTTGAGGCCGGCGGCTATTGCCGATTTGATCATGATGCGGTTTGCGACGATGCCCTGCTCGATGGTCTGACCCTGGTTGATGATGCCGAACTTGTCGGTGGCGACAAGCACACAGCCTGCCTCATCAAGGCCTCTGCCCTGCCCCTGCCGGCTGGCGATGGCACGATCGACGCCGCGCTGATTGAGGCAGAGACCGATGAAGCTGACGCCCTGCGCTTCGGGAAGTCCGGCGACGACGGCCTCGGCATCGGCCATTTGCGGCACGCGGCGCGGATTGACGAAGCTGGCGACTTCTATGCGCTTGGCACCCATGGCGATGAGCCGATTGATCAGCGCCAGCTTGTCGGCTGTGCTGACCTCGGTCTTTTCGTTCTGCAGCCCGTCGCGGGGGGAAACTTCGACAATCTGGAGCATGCGTTTTGTATACAAAGCAGGGTGGGCGTTGTATAGTAGCAAGATGCTGAATGACGACTATCTTGAGGCCGGATTTGGCGGCACGCTGGTGCCGGGGCGGCGGCCGGTGTTGCTGCTGATTGATTTTGCGCGGGCGTATTTTGACCGGGACTCGCCGCTTTATGCGGGTGTTGAGGCTGTGCGGGCGAGCGCTGTGCTGCTGCGCGATGCGGCGCGGGCGGCGGGGATCCCGGTCGTTTTCACACGGGTTGAATATTAGGCGGATGGGCGGGTGGGCGGGATTTTTTATAGGAAGATTGCTGCGCTCAAGTGTTTTGAGACGGGCCAACCAATGGCGGATTTTACGCCTGAACTGGCGCCGGTGCCGGGCGATGAGGTGGTGACGAAGCATTTTCCCAGCGCGTTTTTCGGGACCGGGCTGGCGGAGGACCTTCGGGCGCGGGGTATTGATACGGTGTTGATTACCGGACTTTCGACCTCTGGGTGTGTGCGGGCTTCGGCGCTGGATGCGCTGTGCCATGGCTTTGTGCCGCTGGTGGTGACCGATGCGGTGGGCGACCGCGACGCTGGTGTGCATGCGGCGAATTTGTTTGATCTGGGGGCGAAGACGGCGGAGTTGGTGAGCGAGGCGCAGGCTGCGGCATATTTGGCGGGGCTAAAGAGGTAGGGCTGGGCTTATTTTGCGGGCGGCGCTGTGGAGAAGGCGTGGAAGGCGCGGCGGATGTGGGCGGTCATGATGCTGCGCGCCCATTCGGCGTCGCGGGCGTTGAAGGCCTGGATGAGTTGGCTGTGCTCATGGGCGGAGCGGGCGAGCTCTTGTGCTGAATAGCGGGCGGCAGTGCGGCGGACGACAGGCTGCTCGACGAGGGTGGCGAGGATGGCGGCGAGGCGGGGCGAACCGGATTGGTCGATGATGACTTCGTGGAAGCGGCGATTTTCGGTGAGGAAGGCGGCTATGTCTGGGCCGGAATCTGAGCCATGCGATACGGCTTTGGTGATGCGGGCGTTGATGGCCGCTAGCTCGGCCAGGGCGGCGGCGGTGATGCGGGTGGCAGCGCGGGCGGCGGCATGGGCTTCGAGCATGGCGCGAAGGGTGAACATTTCGGCGATGTCGTCGTGGCTCCAATTGGCGACGAAGAGGCGGGTGCCGCCGCTGCGGGTGATGTAAAGTTCGGACTCGAGCCGGCGCAGCGCCTCGCGGACCGGGGTGCGGCTGACGCCGACGATATCGGCGAGCGCCTCCTCGGTGAGCGGGCTGCCGGGGGCGACGCTGCCTGAGAGGATGAGGGCGCGGATGGCCTGATAGGCGCGCTCCGAGGCTTTTGAGATGGAACCGGTGGTGGCCATGCCCGAGCGCATCCTAGACTGTAACAAAAAGGTCGCATGCTGCCGTTGATAAGGAACGCTTTGGCTGCGGGCGGTTGACGAGGGGTGTTTGTATACAATAGCGATGATTTCAGCAATGGTCGGGCGACGGCTAATTACAGGGTTTTGACGGGATGGAGGGGCATATGCGCGCTGTTTTTGGTGGGTTTTTGAGCGTTTTCGTTGGTAATCCTAGGGCTGGGGTTTCGGCTGTGGCGCTCGGCGTGGCGCTGCTTTCGGGTGCGGCGGGTGCGCAGGAGGCTGCGGCACCGATGGTGGATGACGGCGAAATTCTGGTGACGGCGCGGCGCGGTGCGGAGCGGCTAATTGATGTGCCGGCGTCGGTGAGCGTGCTTTCGACTGAAGCGATTGCGCGGACCGGGGTGGTGAGGGCGCAGGACTTTTTGCAGCTGACGTCGGGCGTGACGATTGTGACGGGGACGGCGGAGGCCGGGGATACGCAGATTAATATTCGCGGCATCAATGGTGCCCGCGATGCCGAGAGCTCGGTGGCGCTGGTTGTCGACGGGATTTTGAAGACCAATGGCGCGCAGCTGAACCAGAATCAGGGAACGCTGCGGCAGATTGAAGTGCTGAAGGGGCCGCAGGGGGCTATTTATGGTCGCAACGCGGCTGCGGGTGCGATTGTGATCACGACGCAGAAGCCGACCGAGACGCTTACGGGGGCAGTTCGAGCGTCCTATGGCGAGCTGGCGACGGGCGAGGTCAATGGTTATCTGGCCGGGCCGATTGCGCCGGGGATCGGCTTTGTTTTGTCGGGCAATTATCGGACGACGGACGGCTTTTGGCGCAACGAGTTTCTGGACGACGCCAAGGTGGTGGACAATCAAGAGACCTGGGGTGTCGACGGGCGGATTTTGGCCGAGATGGGCGAGGGTTCGACGCTTGATGTGAAGGCGCGTTATGCCAAGCTGACCGGGGCTTCGATCAACTATAATACATCGTTTCAGCTGCCGAACTTTGCTGCGGTGAACCCGGCTTTTTATGAAGATGTGAACCTGCATCCGTTCCGCTATTATTCGAATATCCGGCCGATCAATGAGCAGCGGACGTGGGAAGTTTCGGCGAAGTATGACCGTGAGTTCGAGACGGTGAAATTTTCGATGTGGGCGCAATATGCCGATGTTGACCAGCTATTGATTGCTGACGGTACATCGGCCGATTTTGCCCGCTACACCTTCCCCGGGGCGACGCCGACGAGCGTGGCGGCGAGCAATGCGTGTTTTGCGTCGACGGCGGCGCTGACGGGCTTTCCGCTGAATCCGCCGACTTTTGTGGGGTCAGTGCCGACGCCGTTTATTTTTGATCCGGCAAATGGTTCGACGTTCGGGGCGTTTTCACCTTCGACATGTGACGGGACGCAGCTGCAGATCAGGAAGCAGAAGGATATTTCGGCTGAAGTGCGGTTGGAGTCGAATGATGGCGGGCCGGTGAGCTGGTCGTTTGGCGGGTATTTTCTCAACATCAAGCGCGAGACGGGCGTGAGCCTTGGCGCTGACCTTGGGCAGGGTGCGCTGCGCACGCTGTATAATTCGCCGGGCACGAGCAACCCGACGAGCCAGCTTTATAATGACCGTTTCGACACTGATGTGTGGGCGGCGTTCGGCTCGGTGGACTGGAAGGCGACCGATGCGCTCACACTGGGACTGGCGCTGCGCTATGACCTCGAGGCGCGCGACGCGCGCAACCTTGTGCCATTAGTGACAGACCCGATTACCGGGGCGCCGATCAATCCGGGGCAGGTAAACGGACCGATTCCGCCAACGAGCGCGAGTTTTGGCCAGCTTCAACCGAAGGTGACGCTGGCGTACAAGGTGTCGGACGATGCCGCGATCTATGCCAACTGGGGCGTGGGCTTCAAATCGGGCGGGTTCAACAACCAGGGCTCGGCGGCGACGGTGAACAACGCCTTCAACGTGCCGGGGATTGACGCCGGGGTGACGATCTTCGACCAATATCGCAAGGAACGATCGAGCGCGTTCGAGGCCGGGCTGAAGGGCAATCTTCTCGACGGGCGGGTGACGTTTGATCTGGCGGGCTATTATACGCGGATCACCGACATGCAGTTTTTCGAGTTCTTCGTGGGTGGCTTCGGGCTACTGCGCGTGGTGTCGAACATCGACCGGGTCGATGTCTATGGCGGCGAGCTGAATGTGACGGCGCGGATTGTCGATGGCTGGACGGTGTTCGGCTCGGGCAACATTACCGACAGCCAGATCAAGGCCAATGCGTCACGGCCATATACGGTAGGCAACAAGAGCCCCTATACGGCCGATTATACCGTCAATATCGGTACCCAGGCTGTGGTGCCGCTGACGGGCAGCTTGCGCGGCACGCTGCGGGCGGACTGGCGGCTGACCGGGCCGACATGGTTCCACTCGGTGCAGGATCAGGAGCGGCCGACGATCTTCTCGCAGCTGCTGCCGATCTCGGCGCTGGCGCTGCCGGGCTTTGTGGGCAATGCGCGGTATGACCGGGCGCAGCGCCGCGCCTATGACACGGTGAATTTGCGGGTCGGGCTGGAAGGCGACAATTGGACGCTGACCGCCTTTGCCAATAATTTGTTCGACGAGAAGTTCATCAATGAGGCGATCCCGGCGATCGAGTTCGGCGGGTCGTTTATCTCGCCGGGCCAGCGCCGGATTGTTGGGGTTGAAGCGGGGGTGAGATTTTAGCCAAGGCGGCAAGATTTAGCGCAAGCTAAATCGAGACTCGCCGCAGTGCTCGGCCAGCGAGGCGGACAGCTTCGCTGGCCGAACTCGTCTGACGTCAGGACGCGGCTTTGCCGCGGCCCCCTCCGAAGACAGCGCATCGCCGCTCCCCCGCCGCCACATCAACTCCCTGCCCTGCGGGCTTCTTGCAGCTTTGCATTTGGAGGCTGTGCTTAGGCCCCGGGGCGAGCCCGGGGCGACGGGAAAAGTGCGAGCGATAGGAAAGTTCGGGTGACGGGAAACTGTACGCGACACACGAAGCCGGCAGAAACCGGAGTGGGACATTATCCGTGCGAATCGGGCAGACGATAATGCATCGAAACGATGCGCATGATCCTCGCGATATGCAGCATTTCAGCAGCCGTCAGTGCCGCAAATTGCAATATTTCCGAGCAGGAATGCAAAGCAACTGACTGCAATAATTAACGAATGTATAATTTTTGCTGATCCGGGCACGTCCAAGCTTTACACAAACTTAAGGAAGTGTTAGCTTGCAGTTAAGAATCACGGGTTGAAACATAAAAAACAGTCTAAGTTTCGTTTTCACGACAAATTTATGCTCGTGCGATTGCGATCAACTGTGTTTGCGAATGGAAATATGGTCTTGGATTTTTTGATCTTGCGCCTTTGACGTCACTAAAAAATTACGGGCTTTACCACCTTCGCGGTTCATCGCTTTGCGTGATATCAACCAATATCAAAATTATTCGAACTCAATACAAGATTTTTTCAGACTAAAATTTTCAGTTCACCAACAATAGTTTTATAGGAGGCACTCATGAAAAAAGTTATTTACTCAGCAGCTACTGCGCTGGTTGTGTTCGCAAGTCTTTCCGCGCCTGCGATTGCGGCATCCTTCACAGTTTCTCCTGGTTCGTTCAGCGCGGCCGTGCCCGGTAATAATGACTTCAAAGGTCAACTGGCCGGGCTTGGACTGGGTAGCTACACATCCACGGGCGCCAGTATTTTCCTAGCGACTCCGCGTACACTGAGGTTCGAGTTCCTCGGCAGTGAGAGCGGCGCCAACAATTTCTTTACGGCCAATGGCATTACATCGTTTCAAGAAGTTGACTCGAATAACTTTGGTGCGCCGGTCCTGATCGGCCAGGGCGTGTTTACGAACGCTCAGTTTCAGAGCATTTTCTTCAATTCGGGATCAGCTTCGAACGTGTTGACGAATGCTATGATTGGCGATGCGCGGTTTGGCATCTTCATGCCTGGCAATGGCACGGACAGTGATTCATTGTTCAATTCCAATGTTCTGCATTTCGGCTTTGATGATATGATCAACAACAACGACGACAATCATGATGACTTTCTGGTTCGCGTCTCGGCGGTGCCGGAGCCGAGCACCTGGCTTTCGATGATCATGGGCTTTGGCCTGCTCGGTGTGATGGCGCGTCGTCGCCGCGCTGCGAACAGCCAGCTGAGCGTTCTTTCGTAAATTATAGCGTAACGCCTTTTTGAAATTGGGCGGCCCGGCAGTTTTGCCGTGCCGCCCATTTTATGTTCGGGATGCTCTTGCTCATGCTGACTCAGGCGCTAAACCCTAGCCTTTGACGCGTTGCTGCGATGTTCACGGGGGGCGCATTTTCATGTCGATGGGTAACAGCCCTGCGTCTGCGCCATCAGCAGCTGTGGCTGTGCGCTATGGTTTTCTTGACCGGCGGCGGACGATAGCGAATTCGGGAGCGGGGGCGGGGTTCAACCGGTGGCTGGTGCCGCCCTGTGCGCTTGCGATCCATCTTTGTATCGGCATGGCCTATGGGTTCAGCGTGTTCTGGCTGCCGCTTAGTCGGGCATTGGGGGGCACAGCTGGGCCACCCTGTGAGGCGATGACGCTGGTATCGGCGCTGACGACGACGGTTTGTGACTGGCGGGTGAGTGATCTGGTTTGGACCTACTCGATCTTCTTTGTCGTTCTGGGGGCGGCTGCCGCACTTTGGGGCGGCTGGGTGGAGCGGGTGGGGCCGCGCCGGGCGGGTGTATTGGCGGCGTGTTGCTGGTGCGGCGGGATGGCGATCGGGGCGATCGGGGTTTCGGTGCATCAATTGTGGCTGATCTGGCTGGGGACCGGGCTTATTGGCGGGATCGGGCTGGGAATCGGCTATATTTCGCCGGTATCGACGCTGATAAAATGGTTTCCCGACCGGCGCGGGCTGGCGACGGGCATGGCGATCATGGGCTTTGGCGGGGGGGCCATTGTTGGCAGCCCGCTGGCGGACCGGCTGATGACCTATTTTGCGGATGCTGGAGAAGTGGGGGTGTGGCAGACGTTTCTGACGCTGGCGGCGGGGTATTTCGTGTTCATGATGGCGGGGGCTTTTGGCTACCGGGTGCCGCCTGACGGCTGGGCGCCGGCGGGCTGGGCGCCGCCCGTGCGCCAGAGCGGGAATAGTGCGGGGTTTGATGTGCATATTGACGATGCGCACCGGACGCCGCAATTCTGGCTGTTGTGGCTGGTGCTGCTGCTCAATGTTTCGGCATCGATAGGGATTATCGGGGTGGCGTCGCCGATGTTGCAGGAGATTTTTGGTGGGCGGCTGATTGATGCGCCGGGGGTGGCGTTTACGGCGTTTGACGATGGGCAGAAAGCGGCGGCAGCAGCTGTGGGAGCCGGATTTGTCGGGCTGATCAGCTTGTTCAATATCGGCGGGAGGCCGGTTTGGGCGGCATCGTCGGACTGGCTGGGGCGCCGGCGGACGTTTGCTGTGATGACTGCGCTGGGGGCGCTGCTTTATGGGTTTGGAGCGCCAGAAGCGGTGGGCAGTCTCGCGCTGTTTCTGCTGGTTTTTTGCGCTTGTGCGTCGATGTATGGCGGCGGGTTTGCGACGGTGCCGGCGTATCTGGCGGATCTTTTTGGCACGCGCTTTGTGGGGGCTATTCATGGGCGGCTGCTGACCGCCTGGTCAACCGCCGGAGTGCTGGGGCCGTTTATTGTCAGCAACATGCGTGACCGGAGCTTGGCGGCGGGGACGCCGCGCGAGGCGTTGTATCAGCCAATTTTCATGGTGCTGGCGGGGCTGCTGGTTCTGGCGTTTGTGGCCAATTTGTTGATCCGCCCGGTGGATGGGCGGTTTCATATGACGGGCGAGGCGGCGGATGAGCTTGAGGCGGGCGCAGCTTTGCCGGTGGCTGGTGGCGACAGTATGAGGATTGTTGTGGTGCTGGCTTGGGCGGCTGTGTTGATGCCGATTCTTTGGGGCTTGATGCAGACGGTTGGGAAGGTGGGCGCGCTTTTGGGCTAGGTTTATCGGCCTTTGAATTCGGCGGGGCGTTTTTGGAGGAAGGCGCTGACGCCTTCGGCGAAATCGGCGGTGCGGCCGGCGATGAGCTGGTTCTGGCGTTCGACCATCAGCGCCTCGGTGAGCGGCCTGTCGAGGCAGGCGCGGATGCCCTGGCGGATGAGGGTGTAGCTTCGGGTGGGGCCGGCGGCGAGCTTGCGGGCGAGGGCATTGGCTTCTGCCATCAGGGCTTCGGGCTCGGTAACTTTGTAGATCATGCCCCAATCGAGCGCTTGCTCGGCCGAGATGCGCTCACCGAGCATCATCATGGCCTGGGCGCGGGCGCGGCCGGCGAGACGCGGGAGGAGCCATGTGGAGCCGACATCGGGCACGAGTCCGATGTTGACAAAGGCCTGCAGGAAATAGGCGGATTTGCTGGCGATGACGATATCACCGGCGAGCGCATAGGAGCAGCCGGCACCGGCGGCGGGGCCGTTGATGGCGGTGATGAACGGGACGGGGAGTGCGAACAGGCGTTCGAGAAGGGGGTTGAAGTGGGTTTCGAGACCGCGTCCGGCATCGGGCGGGCCTGATGAGCCGCCGCCGGTGGCGCTGCCGTTGGCGAGATCCGCGCCTGAGCAAAAGGCGCGGCCGGCGCCGGTGAGCAGGAGGCAGCGGGCGGTGCCTTCATCGCGGACGCGGTCGACGGCGTTGATCATCTCGGCGATGACATCGAGATGCAGCGCGTTCAACTGGGCGGGGCGATTGAGGGTGAGGGTGGCGACGCCATCGGCCTGATCGAAGAGGATGTGTTCATAGGCCATTGTGACGGGGTTCCTTTTGGGATCAGCGTAAATCGGGGAGCAGGGTGGCGAGGGCTTTGAGGCAGCTTTGAGCGAGGGTTTTGCAGCGCTCGGGCGACCAGCCGTGGAGGGGATCGGGGTTGTTGTTGTGATCTTTGAAGGGCATTTCCAGCGTCATGGCGAGGCAGCCGAATTGATTGGCGACCTGATTGGTGCTCATGGTGAGATTGGCTTTGCCGGGGGGTGATGGGGGGTAGCCGATTTTGGTCTGGAAATCGGGGGTGAGGCTTTCCAGCGTGGCTTTGTAATTGTGAAGCAGGCCCAGCTGATGTTCGGTGATTGTGGGGATGCCTTCGAAGCCAGCGATGAAATTGTGCGGAATGGCTTCATCGCCGTGAACATCCATGGCGAAATCGACGCCGGTTTGTTGCATCGCGGTGAGGGCGCAGAGGACTTCGGGGCTGCGCTCGGCACTGGGACTGGCCCATTCACGGTTGAGGTTAATGCCAGCGGCGTTGGTGCGGAGGTGGCCACGGCAGCTACCATCGGGATTCATATTGGGGATGAGATGGATAGTGGCGTGCTCGCGCAGGGTTTTGGCGGTTTGATTGCCGGGGTCGGTGAGCGCTTCGAGTGCGCCTTCCATCCACCATTCGGCCATGGTCTCACCGGGGTGCTGCCGCGCGTATAGCCAGCATTGCAGGGGGCCGGTGCCGATGGTCAGGCAATCGATGGGCTGACCTTCGAGGCTGTGCCCCAGAACACGGGCTGTGACGCCGGGCATGAGGGCTATGCGGGCGATGAGATTATGGTGCCGCTCCATGCTGTAGGGGGCGAAATAGGCGAGCCAGGCGTGATCATTCTGGGGCGTGATGGCGATGGTCAGGGTGCCGCCATCGGCTGCTGGATCATATCGGCTGGGGGCGCGGCCCCAATGCTGGCGATCATGGCTGACGGCGGCGTTATACTCGCGCCAGCCGCCGGGATAGGCGCTGGCTTCAAGGCCGGTGATGCGGATGGTGCAGGGCTGGCCGCGAGCGCCGGAGAGGCGGAAGTGGAACCATTGAAAGAATTCGGACTTTGTGTCCTTGCGGATGGCGAGGCGGATATCATCGGGGGCGGTGGCGCTGAGGACAGTGATGTTACCCGAATCGAAGGCAGCGGTGATGGAGATGCCATGGGCTGGTGTCATTTGGTGGGAACCTGCACCATCTGGCCGGAGGGGCCGGGGAAATTGGTGAACAGGGCGCGCACCAGACCGGGGATGGGGTTGCCATCCTTGGCCAGCGCCTCTTGTGTGGCGCGGCCTTCCCAGACGATGCTGTTGTCCGAGCGGCGCTTGATTTCGAGGACGAGGAGCGTGGCGGTGACGCTATCGCCTGCGCGGGTGCCGCCGAGAGGGAAGTTGACGCCGCCGCCGATGCCGCCGCCGCCAAAGCCGCCACCCGTGCCGCCGCCGAGGCCGATGTTGAAGCGGCTGGGCTTGGGCGGGCCCTGGCGCGACGTGGCTTCGATTCGATAGGTGGCGATATAGGCGCTGCTGCTACCAGACATTGGCCGGAAGCCGAGGCGGACGAATTCGGCGGTGATGGCGCTGGCGGCGGCGGCGGCTTCAAGGCTGCCCTGCTCAGGCGCTAGAATTGCGGTCGGGGCTGCAGCAACTGGAGTGGCGGTCGGAGAGGATGATGCCACGACGCTGACACTATCGGTGGGGATAGCCTGGGCGAGGTGGAAGCGGGTGACATCGGCCATTGGCGCAGTGGTGGCGCAGGCGGACAGGGCCAGCAGGACGGCTGTCAGCAGCAGTGGGGCAGGATTTGGGCGGGAATGACGCATGATATACTCGTTTTGGTTGACTCTGGTGGGAGCATTGTCTACCCGCCCTGCTTCGCTCGTGCCAACGATTTTGCCGAAGAAGAGATATCATGAAGGTTCGCAATTCGCTCAAGTCGCTCAAGACCCGCCACCGGGACTGCCAGGTTGTGCGCCGGCATGGGCGGACCTATGTGATCAACAAGACCAACCGCCGGTTCAAGGCACGCCAAGGCTGACCCGCACCTAAAGGTGTTTGAGGTATGACCGCTATCAGAGCGGTTGTTTTTGATGTTGGCAATGTCCTTTATGGTTGGGACATCGGGCTTCTCTATCGCAAATTAATTGCTGATCCGGCGCGGCTGGATTGGTTTTTGACGCATGTTGTGACGCCGGACTGGCATTTTCAGCACGACGAAGGCCGGCCGTTTGCCGAGACATCGGCTGAACTCATGGCGCAATATCCTGATTGTGCGGATTTGATTGCGGTTTATGAGCCGCGCTGGCTGGAGACGATCTCCGGACCGATGCCGGGGATGATCGAGATTGTCGAAGCGCTGGCGGCGCGCGGGGTGCCGCTGTTTGGCATCACTAATTTTTCGGATGAATTCTGGCCGCGCTTCCGGGCGACGGCACCGATGTTCGAGCTGTTCAGCGATATTATCGTGTCGGGGACCGAGCGGATGGTGAAGCCGGGGGCGGCGATCTACCGACTGGCGCGCACTCGCTTCGGGCTGGCGCCGGGCGAAGGGCTGTTTATCGACGACCGGCTTGAGAATGTGCGGGGCGGCGAGGCGGAGGGCTTTCCCGGCCATCATTATCGCGGGGCGGCGCGGCTGCGGACGCGGCTGACGGCAGAAGGGCTGCTCTGAGAAATTTTCGGAATAGTTTTGAACTCTGCGACAGGCAAAATGTCTATGCGTAATTTATCGTATTATCAGGCTGAAAAATGCGTGACTGTGATGGCACATAGCCGGGTTTGAGTCGGCCAATTCCGGAGCGTTTCATGGAGTCACCCATCCCCTCGCGTCGCAAATTTCTGACGGCGGTTGGTAACCTGGCCAGCACCGGCTGGATTGCCATGAACTGGCCGCAAATTGCGCTGGCTGCCCAACATTCGGGCCATAATTCGGGAATGGGCATGACCGACCCGGACGCGCCGCCGACAAAGCTTGCCACACTTAGTGCGGCTGAGGCGGCCGAGATTGATGCCATTGCCGAGCAGATCGTGCCGGGCGGTGCAACACCGGGCGCGCGGGCGGCGGGGGTGATCTATTTCATCGACAATGCGCTGGGCAGTTTTTTCGGGAGCCAATTGCCGGCGTTTCGGCAGGGGCTGACGGAATTCGGGCAAGGCTATGCGGCGCGCTACGGGGGCGGCAAGCCTTTCTCGGCGGCCTCCGGTGCGCAGCAGATCGAATGGCTCCAGACGGTCGATAAGACGCCGTTTTTTCTGGCCGTGAGACGGCTGACTGTGCTCGGGCTGATTGCGCTGCCGAAATATGGCGGCAACCGTGACTACAGCGGCTGGACCCTGCTCGGTGTGGAGGACAGCCATGTCTGGGCGCCGCCCTTTGGCCATTACGACATCGATTATGCAGGGTTTGAGCCCTATCCCGGCACCAAGCCTTACATGGCCTGAAGGACGCGCGCGATGAACAGCAAGACATACAAGCCGAGCGAGACGGTCGATTTCATCGTCGTCGGATCAGGGGCCGCAGGCGGGATTGTGGCGCGGGAACTGGCGCGCGCCGGCAACAGCGTTGTAGTTATGGAACAGGGACCGCGCATGGCTGCGGAGGAATTTGAGCATGACGAGCTGAAATATCGTCATCTTTCGGGTATTACAAATAACCCGGTGACCAACCCGCAGACGTTTCGTCGCGACCCGGCGCAAAAGGCCGAAGCTGTGGCTGGCAGAAACCCGTTGACCTATGCGCGGGTTGTTGGGGGCAGCAGCGCGCATTTCAATGCCAATTTCTGGCGGCTGCATGAGATCGACTTCATCGAGGGCAGCCGGCTTGGGCCGATTGAGGGGGCAAGCCTCGTCGACTGGCCGATCACCTATGCCGAGCTGGAGCCATATTATACAAAGGTAGAGTGGGAAGTTGGTGTGTCGGGGCTCGCCGGGGCCAGCCCGTTCGACCCGCCGCGCAGCAAGCCCTATCCGATGCCGCCGATGCCGGTGAAATCTTCGGGCGTGTTGTTCGAGCGTGGCGCGCGCAAGCTCGGGTTGCACCCTTTTCCGGCGCCGATGGCGATTAACTCGGTGGAATATAAAAACCGCCCGGCGTGTATCCAATGCGGGCTTTGCGGTGGCTTTGCGTGCGAAGTTCAGGCCAAATCATCGTCAGTTTGGACTGTGATCCCCGAGGCTGAGGCGACCGGGCGGTGCGAGGTGCGCGCCAACAGCTATGTGTTCCGGATCGGCATGAACCGCGCTGGCCGGGCAACCGGCGTCCATTATTATGACCGCGAGCGCAGGGAGCAGTTCCAGAATGCGCGGGCGGTGGTGGTGTGTGGCAATGGCGCCGAGACACCCAAGTTGCTGCTAAACTCGGCGACCAGCGGCTTTTCCCAGGGGCTGGCGAATTCCAGCGGGGCTGTGGGCCGCTATTTGATGTTCAACAAGGGCGGGAATGCTGCGGCGCGGTTCGAGCATCGGCTGAATGAATATAAGGGTGCCAATGTAACCCGGATCATGCATGATTTTTATGATTCAGACCCCAAGCGCGGCTTTTATGGTGGCGGCGGCTTTGATGCGCGATCGGGCGGCCCGCTGACCTGGGGGCAGAACGTGCCCAAGGGAACGCCAAGCTGGGGCCAGGGTTTCAAGGACTATCTGGAATCATACACCTATTGGATGACGGTATCGGGGCATGGCACATCGCTGCCGGTGGAGACCAACCGTGTCGACATCGATCCGGACGCGAAGGACGATTGGGGCGTGCCGGCGATGCGGGTGACCTACAATGACCATCCCGACGATGTGAAGCACGCGAAATGGCAGGTCGAGCGCGCGGTCGAGATCATGGATGCCGCTGGTGCGAAGCAGATTGTGCCGGGTGATGTCGGGGCTGCAAGCGGCGGGGTGCATCTGTTGGGCACGTGCCGGATGGGCAATGACCCTTCGACCTCGGTTGTCGATAAATATCATCGCACGCATGATGTGCGGAACCTTTTCCTCTGCGACGGATCAAGCATGGTGACGTCTGGCCGTGGCCAGCCGACCCAGACGATCGAGGCACTGGCATTTCGAGCGGGCGACTTTATTGCGAAATTTGCACGGGCGAACGAGATTTGACGCTTGGCTCCGGGGGCTTCTGGCTCCGGGGGCTTCTGGCTCCGGGGGCTTTTAGTCCCCTGCCCCATCGGCCTGGCGCTGGCTTTCTCTCAAGGGAGCGCTGCCGGGGAGATCGAGCCAGTCGGTGGGGGGAAATCCATAGAGCATATCGAAGAATTCGAGCTGGAGGCGGGCGGGGCGGCCGGTGTTGCTGTTCCAGAGCATGACGATGCCGCTTTTGATGGCCGGATCGAACAGGATGAGGGCGCCGTATCCATCGACCGAGCCACGATGGCCGACAAGGGCGTGGCCGGCATAATTATAGGTTCGCCAGCCAAGGCCATAGGACGCATCGGCGAGGGCGCGGTCCATCGCGCCGCGGCGGCCATTGGGCGGGGTGTTGATGCGCGGTGTGTGCATGGTGGCGAGCGCTTGCGGCGTGAGGACGATAGGGGCGGCGCCCATCTGCGCACGCATCCAGAGCAGGAGATCGTTGATTGAGGAATTGACGCCGCCGGCGGCGGGGACGCGGTAATAATTGTCATTGACGGTGACGGGGGTTTTGTTGTGGTGGGGGTGCGCCCAGCTGGCCGCACTTTCCAGCCCGGCGCGGCCGATGCTGGCATGGGCCATGCCGAGCGGGGCGAACAAGCGGCTTTGGGCGACGCCGGCATAATCCCGGCCCGTGGTGCGCTCGACGATCTCGCTGGCGGCATCGAAGGCGACATTCTGATAGGCATAGCAGGTGGCGGGGCGGCAATAGGGCGCCAATGTGCTGAGGCCGGCGCGGAGAAGCTTGGGATCGTCGCCATCTTCAAGGCGATCATCCCAGGCATTGCGGACGAGGCCGAGCCGGTGGGAAAGGACATCGGCGATGGTGACGTTTTTGGTGCCACCCGGCAGGGTGAGGCTGGTGCCCATGCTGGCGAGCGGGGCATCGAGCGACAGGCGGCCATCTTCGGAGAGGCCGACAACAAGCGCTGAGGCGACGCTTTTTGAGAGCGAGGCCCAGCGGAAGACGGTTTCGGGGGTGATGGGGGTGCCGGACTTCGCCTGTGTTTCGCCATAGCCTTTGGCGAAACGGATACGGCCGTTTTCGATAGTGCCGATGGCGAGGCCTACCATCTCCGGCTCTTGCATGAGCAGGGCGATGCGGGCTTCGAGCTGCTTGTAATCGACGCTGGAGGGCTGGGTTTCGGGCTGGTCCTCGGCTGGTGGCCGGAGGGCGAATTCGGCGGCGGGGGCGCTGGGCGGGGGGCGCTTCAGGGTGAAGGCGCTGAAGGTGGCGAGGGTGCCGATGACGACGACGAGGGCGGAGACTGTAGCCAGCCGTGAGCCTCGGGGGCGTAGGCGGGTTTTATGGGGTTTCTGGCCGGGTTTTAGGGGCATGGGGGGTTGATAGGGCATTGGATGGGGGGATTGCCAGTGTTTGCTGGCGGGGGTTGTGGTGTTGGGGGAAGAACCCACCCCCGACCCCTCCCTGAAAGAGAAGGGAGCAGAAAGCGCGGGAGAGATGAAGGGCGACTTAGTAGTTTTTGAGTTCGTCGCCGGTGAGGCGGACGACGTGGACGACGTTCGTGCTGCCGGGTGTGCTGAAGGGGACGCCGGCGATGAGGACGAGGGGCTGACCGGCGCGGGCGATGTGGGTTCTGAGTGCCATGCGGCGGGACTTGGCGACCATCTCCTCAAAGCTGGCGATGTCTTTTGTGGTGACGCTATGGACGCCCCAGGCCAAGGCCATGCGGCGCGCTGTGCTGGCGCGCGGTGTGAGGCAGAGGATGGGGACGGGGGCACGCTCCCGGGCGGCGCGAAGGGCTGTGCTGCCGCTGATGGTGAAGCAGACGATGGCGGCGGCGCCGATGCTGGCGGCGACGGCGGCGGCGGCGGCGCTGATGGCCGACGCTGTGCTGCTGCCGGCGGCGATTTGGGTGAAATCGACGCGCGCCTGATAGCTGGGGTCAGCCTCTACTGAGCGGGCGATGGCGTCCATCATGGCGACGGCGGCGAGGGGATATTTGCCGACGGCGGATTCGGCCGAGAGCATGACGCAATCGGCGCCATCATAGATGGCGGTGGCGACATCGGAGACTTCGGCGCGGGTGGGGGTGGGCGCGTCGATCATTGATTCGAGCATCTGGGTGGCGACGACGACGGGCTTGCCGCACTGACGCGCGGCGGCGACGATGGCTTTTTGCGCTGGTGGGACGGCCTCGGGCGGAAGCTCGACGCCGAGATCACCGCGCGCGACCATCACGGCATCGGCAAGCTCGAGGATCTCGTCCAGCCGGGTGAGCGCGGCGGGCTTTTCAATCTTGGCGAGGAGCGCGGCGCGGCCGCCGATCAGCGCGCGGGCCTCGGCAACATCCTCCGGACGCTGGACGAAGCTCAGGCCGATCCAGTCAACATGATGATCGAGGGCGAAGGCGAGATCGGTACGGTCCTTTGTGGTGAGGGCGGGGAGCGGCACGACGACATCAGGGACGTTGACGCCCTTCATGTCGGAGATTTTGCCGGGGACCTCGACAAAGGTGTCGATTGTTGACGCGGTGACGGCGTGGACGCGCAGCACGATACGGCCATCATCGACGAGGAGGCGGGCACCGGGGGCGAGCGCGCTGAACAGCGCTTTGTGGGGCAGGCGGACGCGGGTGGCGCTGCCGGGGGCGGCGTCCATATCGAGGCGGAAGGGCTGGCCGGCTTCGAGCTGGGCGCTGCCGCCGGCGAATTTACCGACGCGGAGCTTGGGGCCCTGAAGATCGGCGAGGATGGCGATGGGGCGGCCGGCGGCCTTTTCGGCCTCGCGCACCAACGCTATTCGCGCGGCGTGATCTTCATGAGCGCCGTGGCTCATGTTGACGCGAAAGGCATCGGCGCCGGCGGCGATGAGCGCGCTGATCATATCGAGCGTGTTGGAGGCGGGGCCGAGGGTGGCGAGCACCTTGACCCGGCGGCCCCGGGGTTGAATGAGACTGGTCATGCTGCTTGCCTTAATGAGTGTGGCGGCGGCTGGCCATGGGAGACAGGATCATGACGGCGGTTTTTGATGATGGGGCACGCGACCGGCTGCAGGCGGCGGCATTTCGGCGGCTGGTGGCGCATTTGCAGCACCGCAGCGATGTGCAGAATGTCGATCTGATGGGGGTGAGCGGGTTTTGCCGCAATTGCCTGGGGGACTGGCTGCATGAGGCGGCCGAGGCGCAGGGCTTGCCGCTCGACAAGGCGGCGGCGCGGGCGGCGGTTTATGGGATGCCGCAGGCGGCGTGGAAGGCGAAATTTCAGGGCGAGGCGAGCGAGGCGCAGCTGGCGGCGATGGCGGCGAGTGTGGCCCGGAATGCGGTGTGATGCGGCGGGACCTCTTGACTAATTTTGTGTTAACGTCCTCATGGCCGGATGCTGCGATGGGCACCGACATTCACTGACGACAAGGGCGGAGCGGCCTTGATCGGGCCGGGCTGCGAATGATTGAACTGGGCGTTTTGTTCATATTGATCGTGGTGGCGCTGGGCGTTGTCGCCTACCGGCAATATCTGGCTGTGCAGGCGATTGAGGATGCGCGGCGGCGGCTGGCGCTGCTGCTGACGGCGGCGACTGAGGCGGCGGAGACGGCGGCGGCGGCAGCGAAAAGCGTGGCTGAGCAGGCGCAGAGCATTGGCGACATGTTGCGGCAGGCCGAGACAGATGCGGCGGCGGTGGCGAGCGCCAGACAGGCAGCGACCGAGCATTCGGCCGCGATGTTTGCGGCGGCGTTTGCTGCGTCAGGCGCATTGCAGGATGAGGACGCGGCTGGCGCGATTTCCCGTACATTTGCCAAGGCGGGGAGCCGGCTGGCCGAGCAGCGCACCGTGCATGACCGGATTGCGCTCGTGACCGAGGCCAATCTGCAGCAGGATTGGCAGGGGATGCTGGCGCGCTATGAAGAAATGGTCGAGGCGACGGTTGATGATGACGCCACCATTGCGCTGGCGATGTTTGAGGCGGCGCTGGCGCTGAGCAAGCTGGGGCGGGATGCGGAGGCTGTGGGAGCGTATGACCGGCTGATCGTGCGGTTTTGCGACCGGCGCTCGGATGCTTTGCAGGAGCAGGTGACCAAGGCGCTGTTCAACAAGGGCATAATTTTGAGCGCGCTGAACCGGATCGACGAGGCGATTGAGGCTTATGACGATGTGATCCGGCGGCATGACGATGATGGCTCGGATGTGATGCTCGAAATGGTGGCACGGGCGCTGGCCAACAAGGGGGTTGGGCTGGACCGGATGAACCGGGGCGAGGACGCCATTGCGGCTTATGATGAGGTGATTTCGCGGTTTGGCGACAGCGACCTGCCGGCGCTGCAGGACAAGGTGGCGGTGGCGATGACCAACAAGGCGGCACGGCTGGGCGCGCTGGGCCAGAGCGACGAGGCGATTGGGGCGTGTGATGCGGTGGTAACTCGGTTTGGCGACAGCGGGTCGGCGGCGCTGCGCGATCAGGTGGCCAAGGCTCTGTTCAACAAGGCGTGCATGTTTGCGATGGCGGGACAGGCGGGCGAGGCGATGGCAGCGCTGCTGGCGCGGGAGGGGCGGGGTGTTGCGGTCTCATGCGCGGAAATTGCCGGGGATAGTGATTTTGATCGGATACGGGATGATGCGGGGTTTTTGAGGTTTTTGATGGCGCATGGGCTTGATTGAGAGGGCTTGATTGAGGGGGCTTGATTGAGGGGGCTAGATTGAGGGTTGTGTGCGGAGCGCCTGATGGTGAAAAGAAAGGCGACCGACTTGGGACGGGGCGGTTGAAAGCCATTTATTCAGGATTAGGTCGATTTAAAGCCGTTTGGTTGTGACATTGGCGGCTGGACCCACAAAAATACCCCTTAGATCGACATCTCAATCGCAGCTAGATGCCAACAAGCGATGCGGGTATCATCATTATGGGAGAAGCGAAATGTATGTTCCAGAGGGCTTCGCAGTCGTAACGCCGTATATCTTTGTCGATGACGGCGAAGAATATATTCAATTCCTCAAGATCGCGTTCGGAGCGATCGAGACGGGGAGAAGCTTGGCTCCCAACGGACGCATCGCCAATTGCCAACTCAGGTTCGACACAGCCACGATCATGGTTAGCGACGCGTTAGAACAGTTTCCCGCGAGCAAATCTGCTTTCTATCTCTACGTCGCGGACGCAGATGCATCGATGATTAAGGCCATGGAAGCGGGCGCTGAGAACATTATGGACGCTGAAGACATGCCTTATGGTGATCGGCAGGGCGGCGTTCGCGATAGTTCAGGAAACATTTGGTGGATTTCTCAACGATTGAGCGCTGATCCCTATTTTTAGTGTCAGCTGATCCTCTTACAGCGCTATGAGATTGCTTGGTTGAAATACATTAATCCACGTTTTTCTTTGCGTGACACAATTATTCGGGTTTGACACTGACAGCTATATGACAGCATCCGCCTCAATTGCGGTCATATCGGGTTAGGCTGAAGAATGTCGGCTTCGCGCCCTCATATCGGACATAAAGATGCTTTGGCGCCCAGCCGGAAAGCGGTCCTCACCCGGCATGATTTGGGTTGGCCGCAAGCCGACTGCCGAAATTTACCCGCTTGGCTGGATACCTTTTGATCCCCGTTACTCGGGCGAATTCAAGTCTTGCCGGATAGTTCTCTGGCGCTCGAGCACGAAATTTTGGCGGATTAGCGTAGCAAACCGACTGTTTGCGTAACTTTGCTTTCAATTCTAGCCAATCCGGCCAACAATCTGGGATTGGCGCACCAAAGGGGCGAGCTGTGATCAACCTTTCCTATGCATTCACCATCCTGCTCATCACGTTGGGCCCCGTAAAGGTCATCCCGGTGTTCTACCTGCTCAGCCATGATGCCGAGCCGGCCTATCGGCGCGGCCTCGCCGTCAGAGGGTTCATAGTGTCTAGCGCACTCGTCGCGTTCATTTTGTTTGCCGCCAGCGCCACGCGCGAAAGCTGGGGTGTCTCGGTCGACGCCCTCATCATCGCCGGCGGGATAATCCTGTTCGTGACCGCGCTCCGGACGATCTTGAACTTCGACATTATCGACGTCGCGCCGGCCGAAAAAGCTCAGATGCCGGTCGCCCGCCCGCCGCTGACCTGGCAAGGCAAGCCGGTGGCAATGCCTCTTGTTGTGCCAACAATCGTCACCCCCGGCGCGATCGTCGCCTTGCTGTTCTATCTTGGCCGCAGCGCTGAGAATGCAGATTTTCGGGTGGCATTCCTGCTGATTGTCGCGGGCATTTTGCTAGCCAATCTGGTTGCAATGCTGGCGGCACGACCAATCATGCGCATCGTTGGTCTGCCCTTGCTGCAGATCCTAGGATGGGTGTTTGCGTCTTTACAGGCAGGTCTTGCGGTCCAAGTAATCGTTACTGCGCTGCGAAACATGGCCATTATCCCCTGAACGGCTGCGCCCAGATGTGGCATTGCAGTGCTGCTACGGCTGCCATCCGGGGCCGGGGCCGGTGGCTGGAAGGTGGCGGCCGCTCTCGTTGTGGCAGCCATGTTCAATACGGTTACGCCTCGCGAACATAGGTCGCCAGTTCATCCGGCTTTTCGATCCGAATATGATTGTAGCTGACCGTCACTAGCCCGCGCGCCTGAAGGTCACTCAAGATGCGGTTGGCATAATTGCGTGACACGCAGGCCATTTCGGCAAGTTCGACCTGGTTGATCCGAAAGCCTTGCGCATGCGCCGAAACAACGCCGTCGAGCACCGCCGTTACGCGCAAAAGCGTGGCAGCAAGACGGCGCGGCGCGTCCCTGATCAACAACTCCCGCACCGCTGTAGCGCTCATACGGCCTGCGAACTCGGCCATCTGCGCGATCATTTCCGCAAACCCGGCATCTGCAAGCTTCAATCGCTTGAGCTCCTGCAATGGAACAAGGAGAAGCTCGGTCTCTTCCATGGCGCGGAAAGTCATCGACCGTGGCCTCTTCGTCAGCAATGGCCCTTGTCCGAACCATGTGCCCTCGCGCATGATATGGCCAAGCGCCGGGTCTGTCAGGTCTGTCATTCCGATCGTGCCGACGCTGCCGCTGATGATGCCAAAGATGCCGCCGGCATTGTCACCCATATGCACGATATGCTCACCGGCATCGAAGGCGACGCGTCTGGCGCGCTCCAGCACCAACCGTCGCGACACGGGCGACTGCACGGACAGCCAGCCCCTTCGCGCGAAGATAGAATCGATAGCGTCGCTGTAGCTCATTTCTAGTTCGGCCAGGAGCCTATGTCATGCCAATCCCATCACCAAGACTTTGTTGAAATTCGAGTAAAGTCGAGCGCAGCGCTTCGGTATGGAGGCCAATCACAGTCGGTCTCTCGGCAACCCGCATGCGCTGCATTGGGGGGTTGAGGGGGCTTCATATCCAGCACCGTTCCCAGGGGAAATCGCATGTTTGCCGAGTTCAAGACCTTCATAGCGCGCGGTAATGTCCTCGATCTGGCCGTAGCGGTCGTGATCGGGGCAGCTTTTGGGACGATCGTGACGTCGTTCACCGCGGACCTGTTGATGCCGGTGCTAGGGCTGGTGACGGGAGGGACGGATTTCACCAGCAGCTTCCTCGTGCTCGGCACCGTGCCGCCGGAACTTGCCGGGTCGACTGACTATGCGGCACTGAAAAATGCCGGTGTAGCAATGTTGGGTTACGGCGCCTTTCTGACGGCCGTCATCAACTTCGTCATCATTGCCTTTGCCATTTTTCTGGTCGTGAAGGCGGCAAACAAGGCGATGAAGCCGGCGCCTGCGGCGGCAGCGGCTGTAGAACCGACGCCGAGCGAGGCGTTGCTTGCCGAGATTCGCGATGAGTTGAAGGCGCGCAAACTTTAGGTTGGGCCGGACCATGGGGTAGCCGCAGGAACCGGCCGGGCATCATTGCAAGAGGAGAGATCATTTTGGGCGGATCGAATTCAAGGGCTTCATGCGGCGCCAAAACGCTGGTAGCCGGTCTGGCCAGTCTGGGCCTTGTGACCGCTCATGCCGTTGAAGCCCAGCCAGCGCCCAACCGCATGGTCCCCGCAAGCGCTGGTCAGTCTCTTGCGACACCACAGTCTCCCGTCACACCTTCACCCCGTCCGCAATCGCGGCCGACACCGGCCCCAAAACCGGCCCCCAAACCGGCCCCGAAGCCGGCCCCGAAGCCGGCCATAGTGCCAAAGCCCACTCCACGGCCGAAGCCCGCTCCCCAGCCCAGGCCCGCTCCCCAGCCAAAGCCCACTCCACGGCCGAAGCCCGCTCCCCAGCCCAAGCCAAGGCCAGAGTTTCGGCCGAGCCCGCCCGTATATGACCGGCCTGTGGCGCGGCCAGAGCCCGCCCAGCAGCAGCGGCCGCCGGTTGGCCGGCCCCCCGCAATTGGTCGGCCCGACTATCAGCCGCCCAGGGAGCCGCTGGATCCGAAGCGCCCGCAGCGACGCCCGGCGATCTATCCGCCGATCTATGGCAACCGCCCACCGCCGCCGTGGTACGACAGCAGTCCGCGAGGCTATTGGACAAGCAACGGCTTTGCCGACCATCGCAATTGCAGCGCAAGCTCGTCGCGGCTCAAACGCTGCTCGGTCAACACGCGCAACCGGGTTGTGCTTGCTCGCCAGTTTAGCAGCAGCCCCTGCATTTTCAGGCGCACCTGGGGCTATGACAGCCGGTCGATATGGGTAAGTCAGGGCTGCCGCGGACGGTTTGCCTATGGATATGGGTCGCAGTCGCTACAGTATGAAAACAATGGCTGGAATACGGGCGCGACGATTGCCGGTATCGCGATATCCGTAGGATTGATTGCCATCCTTGCCAGCAGCAACGACCGGCCCGAGCGACTGATCGAACAGTCGGCGACGCTGATCGCCGATACCGGCAGCCTGCCGCGCGAAGCACGCCGAGCAGCGGATATGTGTTTGGTCGAGGCGGCGCGTCAGGTTGGGGCAACGGGTGGAACAGAGGTCCGGCTCGACACAATCCTCGGTTATCAGCCGCAAAATGCTGGCTATCTGTTCGGTGCGCAGACATCGGTCAGATACCCGGGGAACATCAAGAACCTCGTGCTCGACTGTGAAACCGACAATGATCGCGTGTCCTTCCTTGGGTTTCGCTGACAGCCGACCGATCGATGCCGACGCGGGCGCCACGACAAGGTGGCCCGCCAATAGGGAGTGAAACCAGATGATAATCCGTATCGCAGCTTCGGTGCTGCTCCTTGGCAGTACGGCGACGCTGGCCGTAGAGGCCGACGCCAACGCTGACGCTATCTGGTTCGGCGGCACCATCCTGACCGTCAACGACAAGGCACCCACGGCTGAGGCTGTTGCAGTCAAGGACGGCAAGATCGTCGCAGTGGGCAGCCGCAAGGCCGTGCTCGCCGCTCAGAAAGGCCGCGCGACCCACCTTGTCGACCTCAAGGGCCATACGCTGATCCCGGGTTTCGTCGATGGACACAGCCATTTTGTCGGCGTCGGGCTGCAGGCGGTATCGGCAAACCTGATGCCGCCGCCCGACGGCCCGGTGCAGTCGATCGCCGATATTCAGCGCATCATGAAAGACTTCATCGCAAAGTCGCCCGAGGTCAGGGCCTGGGGGATTGCGATCGGCTTCAACTATGACGATTCGCAGCTCGCCGAACAGCGTGCGCCGACACGGCAGGAGCTCGATGCCGTCTCGACTACGATCCCGATCATGATCCTGCACCAGTCGGGCCATCTTGGCGCCTATAACAGCAAGGCCATCGAGATGGGCGGCATCACGCCGGCGACGCCCAACCCGCCCGGCGGGATCATCC
>JBBRCT010000017.1:0-43607 GCA_038204585.1 Sphingomonadales bacterium | reverse complement strand
TCCCGCGCTTTGGCGGGATGCGCTGCGGGACGCGCGCGGTGCGCAGGCATTGGGAAAAACATGGGTTTCGCTGAACTGGGATTATCCGACGCGCTGATGCGCGCTGTCGAGGACAGCGGCTATACAGTGCCGACGCCGATCCAGAAGGGTGCCATTCCTTCGGTGCTGACGGGCCGCGACATCATCGGCGTGGCGCAGACCGGCACCGGCAAGACCGCCGGCTTCGTCCTGCCGATGATCGACATCCTCGCCGAGGGCCGCACCCGCGCGCGGATGCCGCGCAGCCTGATCCTCGAGCCGACGCGCGAACTCGCCGCGCAGGTGGCCGAGAATTTCGACAAAGATGGCAAGTATCACAAGCTCTCGATGGCGCTGCTCATTGGCGGCGTTTCGATGGGCGACCAGCTGGCCGCACTCGAAAAGGGTGTCGATGTGCTCATCGCCACGCCGGGGCGGCTGATGGACCTGTTCGGGCGTGGCAAGATCATGCTCAACCAGTGCGGGCTGCTGGTGATCGACGAAGCCGACCGGATGCTCGACATGGGTTTCATCCCCGATATCGAGACGATTTGCACCAAACTGCCCGCGGTGCGCCAGACATTGCTGTTTTCTGCCACCATGCCGCCGCCGATCAAGAAACTGGCGGACAAGTTCATGTCCGACCCAAAGATCATCGAAGTGGCCCGCCCGGCGAGCACCAACACGTCGATTACCCAATGGGTCGTGAAGGTTGAGCCGCGCGCCAAGCGCGAGACGCTGCGCGCGATGTTGCGCGACGAAGGACTGAAGAACGCGATCATTTTCTGCAACCGCAAACGCGATATCAAGGAACTGGTCGACAGCCTTGGCCGCTCGGGCTTTGCGGTGACGCAGATCCATGGCGACATGGACCAGGGCGACCGGATCAAGCAGCTGGACCGATTCAAATCGGGCGAGATCAACGTGATCGTCGCCTCGGATGTTGCAGCACGCGGCCTCGATATTCCCGGCGTCAGCCATGTAGTGAACTATGACGTACCGCACCACGCCGAGGATTATGTCCATCGCATCGGTCGCACGGGCCGCGCTGGCCGGACCGGAACCGCCTATACTCTGATAACAGCCGACGAAGCCGAGAACCTCCGGGAAGTCGAAAAGCTGATAGGTCAAAAGGTTCCGGTATGGGGCGCTGAGGCTCAATCCGCCGAAGTGACATCCGCTGCCCCGCCTGAAAAAGTTTCGGCCCCGGAGGCAATAGCGCCAGCGTTCGACAGCGATAGCAGGCCAAAACGTCGACGCGGCGGCCGTGGCCGCAAAAGGCGCGATGAAGTGCCATCGTCAGTAGAAGCGGTCGTATCGCCGGCGCAACGCGCACCGAAAAGAGATGAACCCCGCCGCGACGAACTTCGTCGTGACGTTTCCGGGCGGAATGACCGGCCGCAAGGACGCCATGACGAGCCCCGTCGCGATGAAAGGGCCCGTGAAGAAAGGTTTCGCGACGACAGACGGCAGCAAGATGATGGCGGAGAGCGCGTTCCCGGTTTCGGGGCCGATGGCCTTCCGGACTTCATGACTCGCAAGGCGACTGTCAGCTAGTCCCGCCTGACGAGGCTGTAGAGTCGGCTACCGACTCTCCGACGCAAGCCGCTGCAAAAGCTGAGCGTCCCGGATCGCAGTCTCGGCTTTGGCGCGGTCCACTTCATATCCCAGCCGCGCCGGCTCGCCGAGCACTTGCGAGACGGGTCGGCGAAGGCTCGGACGGGCGGGGGTATCAGCAAAGCCGATCCGGAAAGCGAATGTGGGTCGGGCATCGCCGCCGGACAGCCTCTGCGCCGCCGAGGCAAAGCCTGAAGAGCCGCCGATCTGGCGGATACGGTCGATAATTTCGGGAAGCTGATTAAGCGGCTGAGCCACAGCCCCCAGCGAGGTGGCGATGAGATGCAATCGCTGCCACGCAAGGCCGGCGTGAAGCGCCTGCCGCCGATCCCAGGGGTCAGCCGCCGTGATCAGTCCGAAGATGCTCGCTGTAGGAAGATGCGTCTCACGCGTCGCCTCAAGCCAATAGCTGCCCTCGGTCTCGGCAGATTGAGCGGGCAGCATGGCACCCGCCGCTGCCAGCAATGGCGAAACACCGGCAGTGGCTAGCGTCAAGCCATCTTTGCGGCGAAGCTGCTCGTCACGATCATGCCGGAACCAGCGGTGGGAGGCCGCCATCATATCGCGGTCCTGCGTGATCGCCTGGGTGGCATCAGCGGTCATCCGGGCGAATCTCTGGCCTGCAGGGCTTTCGGCTGCAAACAGGCGAAGACCGATTTCAGGCGGGCGTGGGAAATCGCTTAAGGTCGCCATCATGGCCGGGGTGAGCGGTCGGCCAGTCCAGCCGCCTCTGTGCGTGTGGCGGCGGCCGATGGCAGGCAGCAGCGGGTGTGGCGGCGGGCCGCCGCCTTCACTGTCCAGCTCGATCCGCGCCACATGGCGTCGGTCGTCGGCATCGGGAAGCAACCGTACCGTGGCCAATCGTCGGATGCGGGTGGAGGCCAGCGCCATATTGTGAATGGCAGCGCCAAGCCCGGCCAGCCGCTCGCGACCGAAGGGGTCCATAGCGCCCAACTGCCGTTCCGGCACCTCGAAGATATCGACTCCGAGACGGCCGACAGCAAAACGCCACGGCTGGGTATTATGCGGCGATGCGGCGAGAACGCCGGCGGCGACAAGAGACAAGGGGCCGGAATGGCGACCGCCCGACCAATCCGTCCAGGCCTTCAGCGAGGGATCATCGGTAAAACTGATCACACCCTGATCGAAAGCGCGGACCATGAGCAGGCTCGCTGTGCCACCCAGTCCCCAGCCGATGGCCTGACGCCGGGAAAGGCTCATTCGGCCGGTGAGGCCGCGGAGACTATTGGCGGAACAAACGGCCGAGCCGCAGCGCGGATGCTATCCGACGTCTCTCCGGTAACAGCACCCGGCGGCCCGAACAACGCGGTCACAAGACCCGCAGGCGAGCGGGCACGAACCGCATCACGGGCGATGCCGATCCATTCATGCGCCGCCACCCAGAGCGGATTAAACGTGGCGAGGTTGTGGATGATGCCATAGCGCGGAGGCTCGATTTCGGGGGTGAAGGTGCCGAACAGCCGATCCCAGATGATGAAGACGCCGCCATAGTTCTGATCGAGATATTGCGGATTGGTGCCATGGTGAACGCGGTGGTGCGACGGCGTGTTGAGAATGTGTTCGAGGCCGAAGGGCAGCTTGCCGACAACTTCGGTGTGGATGAAAAACTGATAAACAAGATTGAGGCCGGCGCAAAACAGGATCATCTCGACAGGGAAACCGAGGACAACAAGCGGCAGGCGGAAAATGAAACTGAGCGATAGCCAGCCGGTCCAGGTCTGACGCAGCGCCGTGCTCAGATTATAGTGCTGGGAACTATGGTGAATGATGTGGCTGGCCCAGAACCAGCGCACGCGGTGGGCGGTGCGGTGGAACCAATAATAGGTGAAATCCTCGGCGACGAAGCACAGCGGCACCACCCACCAGACCAAAGGGATTTCGAAAAGGCTAAACTGCGCCAGCCAGTGCATCGAAGCCACGATGCTGCCGCCCACAAGGATGGCGGCGACCGTATTCCCAAAGCCCATCGCCAGGGAGGTGCCTGTATCGCGCCATTCATACTGGCCTTTAACCCCGGCGCGGATAGCGAACATCTCCAGCATCATGGCGATAATGAAGGCCGGTATGGCGAGCTGGACGGGATCGGGAAATGTCATAGCCTGGCAGCCCAGCGTGCCGCCTGATGGCCTAGGCTCAGCGCTGCGGGCGGGAAGCCCGGCTCCAGCAGCCGCAGGTGCAACGTCTCTCCCTCCAGCCGGCTTTCAGCATTGCGCAGCAGACGGACGACAAAACGATCCCCGAAGCTACGCACCAGCGCCACCCGGCCATCCCGGGCAGCAACTAATGCTGCGCGTGTATCGTCGCTCACCGCCGCCTCATACGCGTCGAAGCCAGGAATGGCCGATGACGCTTCAGCCGCCGCAGTCTCGGCGCTGACCAGCCGCGCCTTGGCCCGAAAGCCAAGCGCCCAGGCAAGACCGATCAGCGTGACAATGCCTAGCAGCGACGTCCAGATCATGCGCCACCTTGCGAGAGGCGGCGCAGCGTGCCGGCCATCATGGCGATGTCATACCCGGCGCCTGACGCAGCGGTAATCAGCGACATGGCATCAGCGCCCCGGCTCGCCTCGGCCAGCGCCCAAAGATGCGTGCTGCGCGTGCCCGATCGGCAATAGGCAAGCACGGGGCCCGAGGCTGCGGCAAGAGCAGCAGCCATGGCGCCGATCTGGTCGGGGCCGATTCCGGTGTGATCGACGGGAATGGCGACATAGCCCATGCCGGCGTTGCTGGCGGCAGCCTGAATACTGGCACCGCTGGGTTGGCCGGGGGCCTCATCATCCGGGCGGTTATTGATGATCGTGGTGAAGCCCTGCGCTGCCAATGCAGCGATATCGTCGGCTGCAATTTGCGGGCTGGCTGAAAACTGCGGGGTGAGCATGGCTATCATGTCTGGGACTCTAGCTGTTGGGAGGCAGTTCTCAATAGGGGATCCGTTCGGTCTCGCCGGGAACCTCGGGAAAGCGACCGGCGCGCCAATCATCTACGGCCTGGGCGATGCGCGTCTTGTCATGGTGGACGAAGTTCCATTCCAGATGGCGCGGTTCGGGCATCGGCGCGCCGCCGAGCAGCATCAGATGCGTTCGGGCTGTCGCGCTGAGTGTGGCCGGGCCATGATCGGAAATGCTGAGCGCACTCGTTTCGAGAGGATGCCCATTCATGCTGGCCTCCCCACTAAGGACATAAACGCCGCGCTCACCCCAGCTTTGCGGGAGATCGAGTCGGGCATCCGTATCCATCCATGCCTCGGCATAGAGGATGGGGTGCGGATAAACGACCGGGCTTTCATGATCATCCATCTGACCGGCGATGAGGGTCAGGCGCACACCAGGCAGGCTGATGACCGGCAGATCATCGGCCGCGACATGCTGAAAGCTTGGCGGTATTTCCTCATGCGCGCGCGGCAGGGCTACCCATGCCTGAAAACCGTGCATCCTGTGGCCGGCGGCACGCAGGGCGGGCGGTGAGCGTTCCGAATGGGTGATGCCACAACCGGCGGTCATCCAGTTGACAGCACCCGGCACGATATCGATCTCGGTGCCCAGACTGTCCCGGTGTGTAAGGCCGCCTTCGAACAGCCAGGTGATGGTGGCGAGGCCGATATGGGGATGCGGGCGGACGTCGATGCCCTGCCCTGCTTCGAAGGTGGCGGGGCCCATTTCATCGAAGAAAACAAACGGGCCGAGGCTGCGGCGGGCAGCCTGCGGGAGGATGCGGGCAACGCTGAAGCCGCCGAGATCTTTCTTGGCACCGCGCAGGATCTGAGGAATCGTCATGCTGGCAGGCTAGCAGCATTGGCGCGCGGATGCAGCCCATGCACGGATGGCGGGAGCGAAATGGGCCGTCGCACGGCGGGTAGCTTCGGCGGGCGGCATGGTGTCGAGCGCGTGGAGCAGGGGCGCAATAAGGTCAGCGGGTAGCGAGTCCAGCGGCGCTACATGGATGCCAATGGTGAAGGCGATGGTGCCGGTTTCAGGCTGACGGGTGAGGGTCTGGCGTTCGACGCGGAGATGCAGCGCAGTGCCAGCGTTGTCAGGCGTGATGTGGGGAAAGCGCTCAGCCGCCGGCAGCAAGGGTTCGTAAGCATAATTCGGGGTTTCGGTGATCGCCCAGTTGGCGCGCTGGAGGGGCTCGGTGAGATGCGCAAAGATGTGTTCAAGCGGCGCGCCCAGCTTTTGCTCAAAGGTGGGTACGCGGGCGTGAATCGCAGCCAGCGGCTTGCCGATCATGTCAGCCACGCGCCAGTCAGACGGAAACAGCAGGATGCCGGCGATGAGGCGATGATGATCGCCGTGCTTTTCAAGAAGCATCAGGTCTTCGTGGATGGTGGTGGCAATGCTCGCCAGCGTGGGCGCAGGCGCGGCACAGGCGCCGGCGAATTCGGTGATGGCGGCGGCAGCGCTCGGCGCTATTGAAGGCGCAAGCTGCTGCAAGCCGTTGGGGTGGCTCTCGAGGCGAGCGGCGCGAAGGGCAAGACGCGCTTGCAGGTCTGGCGGATTGTCGAGCCATTGCGCCGGTTCGAGCCGGGCAAGGCCGAGCCGCAGTGTGCCATGGTGCCGGCTAAAGGGGGCAAGGCTGGCGGCGGTGTGGGGCATGGACAGTTTGTGTGCTATTCGGCCGCCAGATCGTCGTGCAGGGGCGGAAGGTTATGGCCCAGCAACCTCAGAAGATCGGCGGCGGCCTCGACGATATTGGTGCCGGGGCCGAAGATGGCGGCCGTGCCGGCGGATTTGAGGAACTCGTAATCCTGAGCAGGGATAACGCCCCCGGCGATCACGCGAATGTCCGGGCGGCCCGCGTCCTTGAGCTGCTGGATGAGGGCCGGGACGAGCGTTTTGTGCCCGGCGGCGAGGCTGGAGCTGGCAACGAGATCGACATCGAGTTCCAGCGCGAGGGTGCGGGCTTCTTCCGGCGTCTGAAACAAAGGTCCGACAGTGGCTTCGAAGCCGAGATCGGCGAGGGCTGAGCCGACGACCTTGGCGCCGCGATCGTGGCCATCCTGCCCCATCTTGACGATAAGCACGCGGGGGCGGCGGCCCTTGCGGCGCTCAAAAGCTTCTACGCCTTCGGCGACGCGGGCATAGGCGGGATCGCCCTTATAAGCATCGGCGTAGATGCCCTTGGCCATGCGAACAATGGCGACATGGCGACCATAAACGTCTTCGAGGGCCGACGAGATTTCACCCAGCGTCGCACGGGCGCGGGCGGCGACGACGGCAGTTTCGAGCAGGTTTGTGGTCCCAGCGGCGGCATCGCGCAGGGCTTGCAGCGCGGCGTCGACGGCGGCCTTATCGCGGTTGGCGCGGAGAGCTTCGAGGCGCGCGATCTGGCTGGCGCGGACGGCGATATTATCGACATCGAGGATATCGAGTTTTTCTGCCTCGGCAGGTTTGTATTTGTTGACGCCGACGATGACGTCCTCGCCCTTGTCAACACGGGCCTGCCTGGCTGATGCGGCCATTTCGATTTCGAGCTTGGGCTGGCCGGTCTCGACGGCCTTGGTCATGCCGCCAAGGGCTTCTACGTCGGCGATGAGTTTTTCTGCCCCTTCGACGAGCGCTGCGGTGAGGGCTTCGACATAATGGCTGCCGCCCAAGGGATCGACGACGCGAGTGATGCCGGTTTCCTCTTGTAACACGAGCTGTGTGTTCCTCGCGATGCGGGCGGAGAAATCGGTGGGCAGTGCGATGGCTTCATCGAGCGCATTGGTGTGGAGCGACTGGGTGCCGCCGAGCACGGCGGCCAGCGCTTCGATGGTGGTGCGGATAACGTTGTTATAGGGGTCTTGCTCTTGAAGGGAGACACCGCTGGTCTGGCAATGGGTGCGGAGCATGAGGCTGCGCGGGTCCTTGGCGCCGAGGCCAGTCATGATTTTGGCCCAGAGCGTGCGCGCCGCGCGAAGCTTGGCGACTTCCATGAAGAAGTTCATGCCGATGCCGAAGAAGAAGCTGAGGCGGCCGGCGAATGCGTCGATATCGAGGCCCTGAGCTTGCGCGGCGCGAACATATTCCATGCCGTCAGCGAGTGTATAACCCAACTCCTGCACAGCCGTCGCACCGGCTTCGTGCATATGATAGCCGCTGATGCTGATGCTGTTGAACTTTGGCATGTGCCGCGACGTGTGCGCGATGATATCGGCGACGATGCGCATGCTGGGGGCCGGCGGATAGATATAGGTGTTGCGGACCATGAACTCCTTGAGGATGTCGTTCTGGATAGTGCCATCGAGCTTGTCCTGCGGGACGCCCTGCTCCTCGGCAGCAACGATGAAGAAGGCAAGGCAGGGCAGGACCGCACCATTCATGGTCATGCTGACCGACATCTGATCGAGCGGGATGCCATCGAAGAGGATCTTCATGTCCTCGACGGAATCGATGGCGACGCCGGCCTTGCCAACATCACCGGAAACGCGCGGATGATCGGAGTCATAGCCACGGTGGGTAGCAAGATCGAAGGCGACCGACAGGCCTTTCTGGCCGGCAGCGAGATTGCGGCGGTAAAAGGCGTTAGAAGCTTCTGCTGTGCTGAAACCGGCATATTGCCGGATGGTCCATGGGCGGCCGGCATACATAGAGGCGCGTACGCCGCGCGTGAAGGGCGCGAAGCCTGGCAGACCGGGATCGGCGCTATGATCATCCGCTGTGTAGAGCGGCTTGATGGTAATGCCCTCGGGACTATGCCAATCGAGGCTGGCGCCTTTGACTTCCTTCGCGGCGAGCTTATGCCATTCTTCGTATGTCGGCTGTGTCATTCGCAGTCTCCTGCAAACGTTATTGGCGGTTGCGACCGGGCGGCGCAACTGGCGTAAACGCCAAGACCGAATAACCGGCTGTTACGATGGCCGAAAGAGAGAAGGAAGTATGACGATGGCCGAACAGCCGATCAAGCGGACGACAGAGGAAGCGCGAGCGGGCGAGAGCAGGGGCTCGATGCGCTGGGTTTTAATGGTAGGAACAGTTTTAGCAGTCTTGGCGCTGGGTTGGCTGGCGTTCAGTACCAGCGTCACGCCGCAAGACGCCGACGTTACCGGGCCAGCACCGGCCTCTGCTACCCGCTAAACAGTTATTCGGCGGCGGCCCGCCTGGGCTGAGCCTTTGCCGGCGGCTTCGATTGGGATGGGAGCTTGGGCGCGGACTGTGCATGAGCCCGTTTCGGCGCCTGACCCGCGGCGGAGAGCAGGCGCTTCTCCAGCGCCGCCAGCCGTGCGGCGTCAGTGATTTTAGCGCCTGTGAGATCGGTCAGGTAAAATGTGTCGGTAGCGCGCTCGCCCCATGTGGCGATATGGGCGCTGCGGATCGTGGCCTTGCCATCGAACAAAGCGCGCGTGAGTGCATAGAGCAATGCCGGGCGATCAGCAGCACCGACTTCGACCACAGTATAGCGGTTGGAAGCGGCGTTATCGAAGATCACATAAGGCTCGACCTTAAAAACCTCGGCGCGGCGGCGGGCAAGCGGGCGGGCTGCCAACCTGTCAGCAAGACGGATGCGGCCTGTCAAAACATCATGGACAGTGCGATCGAGCCTGTCGAGTTGCCCAGGCTCGTCAAAGGGCTGGCCGAGCGGATTGGCGATAGTGAAATTGTCGACGGCCTGGCCATCACGCGTGGTGTGGATGCGCGCATCTAGGATGTTCGCGCCCGCAAGGCTGATGGCGCCAGCGATGCGGTAAAATAGCCCCGGATGGTCGGCGGCATGAACGCTGACCAGCGTGGTGCCTGACGCCGCATCGGGGCGACTGGCGATGGCGAGCGGGCGTGCCGCTGCTTCGGCCTCGTTGATGAGAGCGGCATTGGCGGCGAGCACATCGGGCGTTTCGGCGATCCAATAGCTGTCGGTGAAGCGGCGCGTGTAGCTGCGAGCGCGCGCTGCGGGCCAGCCCATGCTGGTGGCCAGTGCGGCCTGCCGCTCGGTAATGCGCTCGGCCCTGCCCTTCTGCTTGTGGCCCCGGCGCAGCACCTCCTCAGCGGCCTCATACAGTTCGCGCAGAAGCTGCCCCTTCCAAGCGTTCCAGACGCCGGGGCCAACGGCGCGAATATCGACCACAGTCAGAATGAGCAGCAACCGCAGCCGCTCAGGGCTGGCCACAGCCTCGGCAAAATCAAGGATTGTCTTGAAATCGGAGAGGTCGCGCTTGAAGGCCGTGCGGCTCATCAGCAGGTGATTCTGGACGAGCCACGCGACAGTTTGGGTTTCGGCCGCCGACAGCCCCAGCCGCGGACCGAGCCTGAGCGCAATGTCGGCCCCAAGCTCCGAATGATCGCCGCCGCGGCCCTTGGCAATATCGTGCAGCAGCACGGCCACATAGAGCACGCGGCGCGATACCAGCTGCTGGAGCAGGGCATGGCTGAGCTTGTGCTCTTCACGGAGCGTGCCATCGCTGATCCGCGCGATTAAACCGATGGCACGGATGCTGTGCTCATCAACAGTGTAGTGATGATACATGTCATATTGCATTCGCGCCACGACCCGGCCGAAATCAGGCACAAAGCGTCCAAAGACACCCGACTCGTTCATCCAGCGGAGCACCGTTTCAGGATCATGTGAATCGGTCAGTACTTCAAGAAACAGCGCATTGGCAGCCTTGTCACGCCGCACATCGTCGTTGATCAGAACGCTGTCCCTCGCCGCCTGACGCATCGCCTGCGGATGAATTGGCAGTTGCTCGCGGGCGGCCAGCGCAAATAACTCCACCAGCCGGCTCGGCTCTGCGCGAAAGAAATCCTCAGACGGAATGCCCAACCGGCCACGGCGCAGCGTGAAGCCATTGAGCCGAGCGGGCTTGCGGGTGAGGCCGGGGAACCACGCGAGCCGCGACGTCTGCTCCTCAAGCTGGGCGAGGAACAGGCCTGTCAAATCACCGACGGTCCGCACGACGAGGAAATAATGCCGCATGAAGCGTTCGACGGCGGCCATGACACCCCGGTCGGCATAGCCGAGGCGCCGGGCGAGCTCCGGCTGCACATCGAAGGTCAGCCGCTCTTCGGCACGGCCGGTAATATCATGAAGATTGATCCGAACCGCCCAGAGAAAACTTTCCGCCCGGCGAAACTGGCGCGCCTCTGAGGCGGTCAGCAAGGTTTTGTCGACCAGCGCCATGACACTTTCGGCATCATAGACATAGCGGCCGATCCAGCCGAGCGTGTGCAAATCGCGTAGCCCGCCCTTGCCTTCTTTGAGGTTAGGCTCAACGAGATAGCGGCTGTCACCCAGCCGGACGTGGCGAGCATCGCGCTCGGCGAGCTTTGCGGTGATAAACGCCCGCGCTGTGCCGGACACGACGTCGCGGCGGAAGCGCTGCATCGCCTCTTCATAAAGCGGCTGGTCCCCCCAGACGAAGCGCGCTTCCAGAACGGCAGTGCAGGTGCTTGTATCGTCGCGGACAAAGCGGATCAGCTCATCGATCGAGCGGGTAGCATGACCGACCTTAAGGCCCAGATCCCACAACAGATAGAGCATCGTTTCAATAACCTGCTCACCCCAGCCGGTCTGTTTCCAGGGGGTGAGGAACAACAGGTCGATGTCGGAAAATGGTGCCATCTGGCCGCGGCCATAGCCGCCGACGGCCACCAGCGCTATGCGCTCGGCGGCGGTTCGATTGGCTTCCGGATAGAGGCGGGTCGTGATGGCATCAAAAGCGATCCGAAGCAGTTGATCGACAAGAAAAGCCCGGGCGCCGGCCAGTTCAATCCCTTTGGCCGGATTCTCATGCAGCCGGCGCGCCAGCTCGGCGTTGCCGGCGGCAAGAGCCGCGCCCAGCACGGCGGCAAGCTCACCTCGCCTCGCGGCATAATCGTGGAGCGCGGCCAGGCTGGCATCAAGCGCATCAGCGATGGACCGCCGGTCAATAATCGCCCGGCGGCTGGGGATGGCCGAATGGGCCGAAGGGTCAGCGCGGGTCGCCATCTTCATCCATTAGGTAGTGATTGCTGCGGGGCAAGGGAAGGGTTGGTAGGCGCGCCCTGAAGTCAGCAACCCATCGATACTTTCGATTGCGCTGACAAATACAATTGATTTTCCTCATCGACAGAGGTGGCCCAAGACAGTGCTCACTGTGAATTTTCCGATCAGTTGGGGAGTAAGAAAAATGTCGAGAAACATGATTTCGCTGGTGGCACTGGCTGTTGCGTCGTTGTTGCCGGCGGCGTCTGCCAGTTCAGCGATGGCAGCTGAAGCCAATATGTCCAACCAATTCTGGTGGCCCGAGCAGATCAATCTGGCGCCGCTTCGAGCGCACGGCGCGCAGTCCAACCCGATGGGCGATGATTTCGACTATGCCGCCGAGTTCAAATCGCTCGATCTGGCGGCGGTGAAAAAGGACATAGAGGACGTGCTGGCGACATCGCAGCCATGGTGGCCGGCAGACTATGGTAATTACGGTCCGTTCTTCATCCGCATGGCGTGGCATAGCGCGGGCACTTACCGGATTGCAGACGGGCGCGGTGGCGCTGGTGGCGGGCAACAACGCTTCGAGCCGCTCAACTCATGGCCCGACAACGCCAATCTCGACAAGGCGCGCCGCCTGCTCTGGCCGGTGAAGGCAAAATATGGCCGCAAGATCTCATGGGCTGATCTGATGGTATTGACCGGCAATGTCAGCCTCGAAAACATGGGGTTCAAGACCTTTGGCTACGGCGGCGGACGCACCGATGATTGGGAAACCGATCTGGTCTATTGGGGCCCGGAGCAGAAGATGCTGGACGACAAGCGCTACACCGGCGACCGCAAGCTCGCCAAGCCGCTGGCTGCGGTGCAGATGGGCCTGATCTATGTGAATCCGGAAGGCCCGAACGGCGTGCCCGATCCGCTGGCCTCGGCGCGTGATATCCGCGAGACCTTCGGGCGCATGGCCATGAACGACGAGGAAACGGTGGCGCTGATCGCTGGCGGCCACAGCTTCGGCAAGGCGCATGGCGCCAAGGCACCCGACGGCTGTGTCGGCAACGCGCCGGCCGCAAATCCGACCGAGCGTCAGGGCATGGGCTGGGACAACAAGTGCGGCTCAGGTAATGGAGCAGACACGATCACCAGCGGCCTCGAAGGAGCTTGGACATCAAGCCCGGTCGCATGGTCGATGCAATATCTAGAAAATCTTTATAAATACAATTGGGTCAAGACCAAGAGCCCGGCGGGTGCCACCCAGTGGATCCCGGCAAATGGTGCCGGTGCAGGGACAGTGCCGGACGCGCATATCGAGGGCAAGTTCAATACCCCGATCATGTTCACCACCGATCTGGCACTGAAGGAGGACCCGGCGTACCGTAAGGTGACCCAGGCGTTCCTCAAAAACCCCAAGGCGTTCGAGCTGGCCTTTGCCAAGGCGTGGTTCAAGCTGACCCACCGCGACATGGGACCAAAGGGCCGCTACATCGGCGCCGATGTGCCAAAGGAAACACTGATCTGGCAGGATCCGCTGCCAGCCGTCGATCATCCGCTGATCACGCCAGCCGAAGCGGCCTCGCTCAAATCCCGCGTGCTGGCATCGGGCCTGACGACACCGGCGCTGGTGCGCACGGCCTGGGCTTCGGCAGCATCATTCCGCGGCACCGATATGCGCGGCGGCGCCAATGGCGCGCGGGTGCGGCTGGCGCCAATGAAGGATTGGCAGGCCAACAATCCGGCCGAGCTGGCAAGCGTGCTGGGCCGTCTGGAAGCCATCCAGGCCGATTTCAACAAATCGGCGAGCGGCGGCCGGACGGTATCGCTGGCCGATCTCATCGTGCTTGCTGGCGCTGCTGCCATCGAAGATGCGGCAAAGAAGGCTGGGCACACCGTCAGCGTGTCGTTCACGCCCGGCCGTACCGACGCCAGCCAGGCGCAGACCGATGTTCAGTCGTTCGAAGCCCTGGAGCCAAAGGCCGATGGGTTCCGCAACTTCTACACGGCCGAGAGCGTCTATTCCCCGGCAGAGGCGCTGGTCGACAAGGCCAATCTCCTCACACTCACCGTTCCGGAAATGACCGTGCTCGTCGGCGGTCTGCGGGCGCTCGATGCCAATGCGGGTGGCGGCAAGCACGGTGTGTTTACGGCGCGGCCCGGCACGCTGAGCAACGACTTTTTCGTCAATCTGCTGGGTATGGAGACGATGTGGCGCAAGGCCTCGACCGACGGTCTGTACGAAGGCGTCGATCGCACGACCGGCCAGGTGAAATGGACTGCCACGCCGGTCGATCTGGTGTTCGGCAGCCACGCGGAACTGCGCGCCGTGTCGGAAGTCTATGGCGCCAGCGACGGCGGTGACAAGTTCATTGCCGATTTCGTCAAGGCCTGGACCAAGGTGATGGCGCTCGGCACCTTCAACGGCTGAGCCGACCGGGGCTGGAGAAAGACGGCGGCACCTCAGGTGTCGCCGTTTTTTGCACGTCAGCCCCATAGCGCCGGCAATGGCGGCCAGACATCGGAATGTTCGAAGCGTAGCCCGCCCGGGCGGTCTTCAATCAGCAACGGCCCGTCGAGATCGGAAAATTCGCTCTGCACGGCGATGTGAAAGGCCGGTGCTATGGCCAGCGATGATCCGAGCATGCAGCCGGTCATCAGCCCCAGCCCGCGCTGCCGGGCGGCGTGAACAAGCGCCTGCGCCTCGGTAAGACCGCCCGATTTGTCGAGCTTGATGTTGATGAACCGGTAGCGGCCGATGATCTGGTCCAGACTGGCGCGATCGTGGCAGCTTTCATCGGCGCAAAGCGGAATAACGGCATTGACGCCGTCCAGCTCGGCATCGCGCCCGGCCGGGACGGGCTGTTCGATAAGCTCAACGCACATCGACTCAAGTGCTGCGGCAGTGCGTGCGATATCGGTGCCACCCCAGGCCTCATTGGCATCGATGATGAACCGCGCATCGGGGGCGGCGGCGCGCACGGCGGCCATTCGCTCGATATCAGCCGCCGGCCCGCCCTCCCCGCCGAGCTTGACCTTGATGAGCTCTCGCCCGCGCACCGCAGCGGCGGCTTCGGCCATAGCAGAAGGGGTACCGAGGCTGATGGTAAAGGCCGTGAGCATCGGCCGGAACACCGGCAGGCCGAGCATCTCGCGCACACTGGTGCCGGCCTGCTTGGCCTCCAGATCCCAGAGCGCGCAATCGAGCGCGTTGCGGGCAGCCCCTCTCGGCATCAGCGACAGCAGATCGGCGCGAGTCGCGCCGGCAGCGATGGCATCGGCCTGCGCAGCTGCGGCGGCGGCAACCGACTCGGCGGTCTCACCATGATAATAGATCGCCGTCGCCTCGCCGCGGCCATGGTCTGACCCGTCTGTGATCGTCGCGGTAACGACATCGACATGGGTCTTGGCGCCGCGCGCGATGATGAAGGCGCCGCGCACCGGCAGGCGTTCGATGGCGATGTGAAGGCTGCGATGGGTCATAGAAATAATTTGCCGTGTTTTGCCGGGCGATGAAAGGCCCCTTCACATCCCACGCAACTTGCATAAACTCGGTTTCATGAGTGACGAACGCGAGGTCGAGCTTGATGCAGTGGCGGCGGTGGCACGGATCACAGCACTTGAGATGCTCGTCCGTCAGACAATGATCGTCCAGCTGCGGATTCTCGACAAGATGGGCGAGATCAAGCTCGATGCCGATTACATCAAGGGCATGGCGGCAGCCTATGCCGAAAAGGTCGACGAAAGCCCGATCATCGAATCAAATTGGCCGGAGGTGAATTACGAATTCAAGGTCAATGTTCTGCACAATCTGGAGCGGTTTTTTGATGAACTTGAGGGGCATATAAGGGAGCATCCCTGATGGTTCGCGTCACAAGTTTGCGCTGGAGGCTTTCGCTTGTATAACCGTACCAACAATGTGAACCGATGAGTTTGGGGAGAAACGCCATGGTCTATGTGCTGGGCGGATGGCAAAGCGATTTTGCTGCAAACTGGGACCGGCAGGGCCTTGAGATCGCTGATGCTTTTGCGATGACGATGCGTGAGGGACTGGATCATGCGCAGCTTGATGCCAGCGAGATCGAATGCGGTCATGTCGGCAATTTCGTAGCTGAGCTGTTTGCGCGTCAGGGGCTTCTCGGCGGCTTTTTCGGGCAGGTCGATCCGGCGTTTGATGGCTTGCCCACAGCGCGGCACGAGGCAGCCTGTGCGTCGGGCAGCATTGCCATTCTTGCAGCGGCGGCGGAAATCGAGGCCGGGCGCTATGGGCTGGCGGCAGTGATCGGGCTTGAGCAGATGCGCAACGTGCCGGGCCAGCAGGCCGCCGAGCATCTCGGTGCTGCGGCATGGACGGGCCATGAATTCAGTGATGCGCGCTATGTCTGGCCGCGCGCCTTTTCCGATCTGGCAGAGGAATATGACCGGCGATACGGGCTGGATTATCAGCATCTCATGGGCATATCCGAAATCAATTTCAGCAATGCCAAGCGCAATCCCAATGCCCAGACGCGGGCCTGGCAATTCACGCCTGAAAACTTCACCGCCAATGACGATGCCAACCCGGTGGTGGAGGGCCGCACCCGCAAGATGGACTGCGGTCAGGTCACCGACGGGACGGCTGTAGTGTTCCTCGCCTCGGCGGAACGCGCCGCCGACTATGCGGCCAAGCGCGGCCTGAAGTTGGAAGACGTGCCGCGCATTTCCGGCTGGGGACACCGCTCGGCGCCGATCTCACAGAGCGCCAAGCTTCGCGCAAGTGCGGGTCAGGACTATGTGTTCCCTCAGGTTCGCCGTGCCATTCTCGATGCCCGGGCGCGGGCTGGCGTGGAGATTGACCAGATCGACGCTGTCGAGACGCATGATTGCTTCACCGTGACCGAATATATGGCGATCGACCATCTTGGGCTGACGGCACCCGGCGAGGCCTGGAAGGCGGTTGAAGATGGCAGCATTGCGATGGGCGGCCGCTGCCCGGTCAACGCGTCGGGCGGACTGATCGGGCTGGGACATCCGGTTGGCGCCACCGGGGTGCGAATGGTTCTCGATGCGGCGCGGCAAGTCACCGGCAAGGCTGGCGATTACCAGGTGGAAGGGGCGAAGCGGATGCAGACGCTCAACATCGGCGGATCGACCACCACAACGGTCAGCTTCATAGTGGAGCGTGACCAGTGAAATCGTCCTTGAAGATCGTGGCGGCATTGACCGCCATATTGTTGGCCAGTGCAGCGGGAGCGCAGGAAATGAAGCGTTATGAGCAATTCAAGGCAGTAATCGATGCCTGGGGGCGCAAGGACGCCACGTTCGTGCTGTCGAAGATGGCCGATGATATCGTCTGGCACATGGCGGCCACCGCCAAGCCGCCGCTCAACGGCAAGGCCGCAGCCGCGAAGTTTCTGGAAGTCTTCGGCGCCAACATCTCGGACAAGCCGGGCAGCGTGCGCTGGCGGATCATCCATCATTCTGAAACCGCGGACCGGCTGTTTGTCGAAGGCGTGGACGAATATGATGATGTCGCAGGCCGGACGATCACCGCGCCCTATGTTGGTGTGATCGAGTTCAAGGGCGATCTCATCACCGGCTGGCGGGACTATGTCGATTATGGAACGATCGACCGGCAGCGCCTCGGCGAGCCGTTGCCCGCGCATGTGAAAGCGCTGGCCGAGCGGTGAGCGCAGACGTGGCAGCGCCCTTTCGTGAGGCGAAGTTCATGCCTGTCGACCTTGAGGTCCGGCAGGCAGGTGGCAATGTCTATATCACAAGCCGCGTGCCATTGCCGGAGCATGAGGCCAATCTGGCGCAGGCGCTGCTGCTGCGCGCCGAGGCCAAGGGCGATACGGCGGCCCTGAAATTCCGGGCCAAGGCGCCAGATGGCGGCGATGCCTGGACCTCGGTAAGCTACCGCGAATTCGCCGGGCTGGTTTGTGCCGCCACGCAATATCTGCTCGATCACGACATGACCGGCAAGCCGCTGGTCGTGATGGCGGGCAACACGCTGCCGGCGGCTGTCTGGGCCTTCGCCTGCTATGCCAGCGGGGCCATTCACACGCCGGTCGGGCTTGCCTATGGGATGGCCGGCGGGGATCATGCCCGGCTTAAACATGTCATTGCCAAAACCGGCGCGGCCATGATTTACGCCGATCCCCATCCTGCCCTGAAAGCTGCTGTAAAGGCCTGCCTTGCCCCCGGCATGGCGATCGCGGATATCGCGGCCGCCGTAACAACCGAACCAACGCCGAAAGTCGATTTCAGCATTGCCGCGCGTGATCCCGGCGTGGTGGCAAGCTATATGCTGACCAGCGGGTCGACCGGCCTGCCCAAGGTTGTGCCACAGACCATGGCGATGATTGCAGCGGCGGGCGCGCAGGCGCTGGCCAGCATCGGTCAGGCCTCCAATTGGAGCGGAACCATGCTCGACTGGCTGCCCTGGCATCATGCCGCAGGCGCGTCGGTGCTGCGCTGCACCCTGCTTGAAGGCGGCACGCTCTATGTCGATGACGGCAAGCCGGTGCCGGGACTTTTCGACACCACGCTGCGCAATCTGCGTGAGGTTTCGGTGGCTTATTTCAACAATGTGCCGAGCGGCTATGCTATGCTGGTGGATGCGCTCGACGCCGATCCGCAGCTTCGTCGCAGTTTCTTTCAGGATATGCGGCTGATGCTCTACGGCGGTGCCGGGCTACCACAGGCTGTGTATGACCGGCTGCAGGCGCATGCGGTGGCCGAGACCGGGCATCGCATTCACATGACCACCGGCTATGGCATGACAGAGACGGTCACCGGCTGCATGGTCATCCATTTTCCAACGACCAAGGTCGGTATCGGCCTCCCCGCACCGGGCCTGGAGGTCAAGCTGGTGCCGCACGATGAGCGGTACGAGGTGCGGCTGCGCGGCCCCAATGTCATGGCGGGCTATCTTGATGAGCCCGAGAAAAACGCACAGGCTTTCGATGACGAGGGCTTTTATAGGACGGGCGATCTGGCGGTTTTCCACGATCAGGCGAACCCCGAACAGGGCCTCGCCTTTGCAGGGCGTCTCGCTGAGGAGTTCAAATTGTCCTCAGGCGCTTGGGTCTATGGTGGCCAGCTCCGCGAACAGCTGCTCGGCGCTCTCGACGGGCTGGTGAGCGATCTTGTGCTGGCCGACGATAACCGGCCCTATCTGGCAGTCATGGCCTGGCCAAAAGCCGGCGCTACGCTGGCCACGGTGCTGGAGCGGGTACGGCGCTTCAATGCAACAGCGCACGGCGGCGCATCACGGATCGCCCGGGTCATGCTGCTGGACCGCCCGCCAAGCGTGGACGCGCATGAGCTTTCGGACAAAGGCAGCATCAATCGCCGCGCCGTGCTTGATGGCCGTGCAGCCGAGGTCGAAGAATTGTTCGCCGAGCCACCGGGGCCAGCGGTGGGGCTGGCCTGATCCGACTGTTGTTGCGCAGGCTGTGAGACTAAAGCATTAGATTGGTTGCGGCGTTGCCGGGTTGCGTGAGACGAGTTGATGTTTGCAGACACAAAGATTGGCAAGTTTCAGGCCAAAGTCCGCGAAGAGAACCTTGGTTCCGCGCTCGAAGCAGTATTTTTCTGGCTTCGGATGAAGACCGGCTTCCGCAAGAAAAATCCGGTTGAAGAGCGGCGGCTCGAACTGGCCCTGAGGCTTGACCGAACCTTCGAATCGACGATCGCCTATGGGCCGTTCAAGGGCATGAAGCTTTCAGTAGATGGCTGGTGGGTGAGTGCGGACCGCGCCGGAATGCTGCTTGGATTCTATGAAGCGGAGGTTTTTTGCCGCGCTGATGGCGATGCCGCCGCAGTACCGGCTATTTGTCGACCTTGGCGCCGCAGATGGTTATTACGGCATTGGCGCGGTGCTCAGCGAGCGGTTTGACCGATCATGGTGCTTCGAGATTGAGGCCCGCGGCCGCGAAGTTATCGCTCGCGAAGCAGTGAAAAACGGCGTTGCCGACAAGATCGTGATAAGGGGCGAGGCGACGCCGGCCTTTCATGCCGAGCTGAGCGATGCAGAGCGCCGCGAGGCCGTGCTGCTCGTCGATATTGAGGGTGGTGAGTTCGGGCTGCTAGGCACGGCAGTGTTCGAAGCCTTTCGTCACTCGATGATCCTGATCGAGCTGCACCCTTGGCTTGTCCCAGATGGCGAGGCGAAGGTGGAACGGCTGAAGGCGTTAGCGGCGGCCACGCATGACATCACCGCGCTGACAATGGCGGCGCGCGATCTGTCGGGCTTCCCCGAATTGCACCATTGGAACGATACCGACCGCTGGCTGATCTGCTCCGAGGGGCGTCCCCAGCGAATGACCTGGCTTCAGCTGACACCGCGATTGCAATAGCGGCGAAAATCAACGTCTAAGCCTGCCCTCGCGACGCATCAGCGCAGCCAGCGCCGCGTCATGCTCTGCTATCAGCGTCTCGACAATATCGCTGACCGGCGCGATGCCGGTGATGGCGTGCAGGCCCTGTCCCGCCGACCAGACATCCTTCCAGCGTTTTTGCACATCGCCACCATAATCCCGGGCAATGGGGGCTAAAAGATTGTCCAGATCATAGCCCGCCGCAGCTAGGCTCGGCTTGAGCCAACTCGCCGCGGTGCCGGTCACCGCCGGGCTGACCACGAGATCATCGATGGCGCAGTCTGCCAGCATCGTCTTATAGGCGAGGCTGGCGAGGCTTTCGCTCGCGGCGATGAAGCGGGTGCCCATATAAACAAGGTCCGCCCCGGCGGCTGTGGCGCCAAGGATGCCGGCACCATCGGCGATGCCGCCGCCCACGCAGATTGGCCCGGTGAAAAACTGCCGCAGCGCGCTGATGAAGGCAAAGGGAGATAGCTGGCCGGTATGGCCGCCTGCCCCGGCCGACACACAGACCAGCCCGTCCGCCCCCACCATCGCCGCCTTGCGCGCCAGCGCCAGCGTGGTGACATCGGCGAACACCAGCCCGCCATAGCCATGCACAAGATCGATCGCCGGCTTCGGGCTTCCCAATGCAGTTATAACCATGGGCGGTTTGTGCTTGGCGACCAGCGCCAGATCTTCGGCCAGCCGCGGGTTGCTGGCATGGGTGACAAGATTGGCAGCCCATGGCGCATCGCCAATCGCCTCGCTGATCTGTGTCATCCATCCATCAAGCTCGTCGGCGGTGCGGGCATTGGGGGCAGGAAAGCTGCCGATCAACCCGGCCTTGCAAGCGGCGATAACCATCTCCGGCCCCGACACAAGAAACATCGGCGCCACCACAACCGGCAGCCGCAACCGACCCAGAATTGACCTCAGCATTGCCGCTCCACCACCATCGCCACGCCCACGCCTTCAGCACCGCTCGCCACTACCAGCCCATAGCGCCCATCGACATGATCGAGCGCATCGAGCAGCGTTGCTGTGAGAATAGCGCCGGTAGCGCCCATCGGATGGCCGCGCGCAATATGCCCACCAGCGATATTGACCCGCATGGTATCAACCGGAAAGTCGCGCAGAAACTTGGCATAAGTTACCGCAAAAGCCTCCATAAATTCAATGGTATCCATCTGCGCCAGCTCAAGTCCGGCCGCAGCCAGCGCAGCTCTCATCGCAGCAAAACCGGCGGTCAGCGATTGCCGCGCATCGCCGCCGCGCTCGGCAAAGGCGAGAATGCGCGCGCGCGGTGGCGGCAGCGCCGGGTCGGCCGGGCCAACAAGCGCAAGGGCGGCGCCATCGGCAAGCGGCGGCGCGTGGCCGAGCGTATGGCGATGGTCGATGACGATATCACCGATGACCGCGCGATATTGCTCGGCAAGGGCGGGGAACGCCGGCACCAGGGCTGCGAGCGAGGCCGCACTGGTGGCGCGCGGCGTCTCATCAGCGTTCAACCCGACCATCGGCACAACCGATGCATTCATCGCCGCCGGCGCCGCAGCGGCGCGGCTCTGGCTGGTCAGCGCCACAGCATCAAGCGCCTCGCGGGTTATGCCCTCCGCCTCGGCAAGCATATCGGCCGCCAGCGCCACCGGAATGTAGCGGCTGCGCGCCGGCAGGTCAGTTGCGGTGTAATGGTCGGCGCGGTCCGCCATAAACGGCACACGGCTGAGCATCTCCACCCCACCAGCCAGACTATAGCGGCTTTGCCCGGATGCGGCAGCGGCGGCTGCCTGACCAATGGCGGAAAGACCGCCAGCACAGAAATTGTTGAGGCTGTGCGCGGCTGTGGCGGCCGGCAGCCCGGCTTTGAGCTTGGCAACCAGCGCAATATGCCCGCCCTGCGCGTCCACCTGCCCAACAGCCGAGACAATCAGCCGCTCGGTCAGCACCCGCACCGGCCGGCCCCGCGCCTCCAGATGATCGACACAGGCTGCCAGCAATTCCTCTGGCATCAACGCCGACAGGGCGCCGCTGGCTCTTGCCTTGCCGCGCGGTGTGCGCACAACATCATGAATATAGACCGGCGTCATGTGAAGCGCCCGCGCCACGGCGCTGCCGGCATGAAGGCAAACAGTCCCGGCGGCGCTGCCAGCACATCGGGAATGGCATTGAGCGCCACTGCCACCGTGGCGTCGGACAAAGCGCGCGATGGCGGCGCAGCCGGATCGGCCTCGGCGATATCGAGGGTCATGTTTACCGTGGGGCGGCCGTCGATGCGGATGTGCCAATGGCCGGGCGGTGTTTCACCATGAAGGCTGCGGTCGGCAGTCCAGAGGATCGACATCACCAGCGCCACGCCACTGGCAAAATCGGCTGTCCATCGCCATTGTGTGGCAGCGACAGTGCCGGCCGGAATGATGCCGGCAGCAATGGTAATATCATGGGGTGCCAGCGTCAGCTGATGATCGGGAGTCAGGCGGACCAGCGTTGTCCCCAGCGCTGCCGCGGCATGGTGAAACACTTCTGAAAACAGCGCGGTGTAAAGCGTCGCCAGCGGACCATTTCTGATGTCGCCCTTTGCCGGGTCCGAACTCAGGCCCATCAGATCGAACACAAAGGCCGGGCTGGCCATGGCCGAGGCGTCGACCGTCTCATGCATGGTGATCCGGCTAACCTCGGCGCACAGGCTGGTAGCGCTCAACGCCAGCCGCTCGACGACAAAGCCGGGAGAGACGCCAAGTCCGGCAAGTGTCACTCCGCCGCTCAGCGCCGCTGCCTTCAGTCGCTCGGCATAAGTAGCCCCCTGCGCCGAGGGCCAGTGGAAGCCGGCGGTGCTGATGACATTCTTGCCCGACGCAAGCAGCCGGCAGACATCATCGGCCATCGCATCATAGGGCAGCGTGATGCGCGGCGTGTGGATAACAACATCCGCAGACGTCGCCAGAATGGCCTCGATGTCACTCGTCGCCAAAACACCCGTGGCCGGGCGGCGGGCAATAACCCCGGCATCCTGCCCGGCCTTGGCGGCGCCATAGACATAAACACCCACCAGTTCGATGTCCGGCGCATCAATGAGGCGACGAAGCGATGTGCGACCCAGCGCGCCAGTGGCCCATTGAATGGCGCGAATCATGCCCCTACTCTTTTCATAGAATTATCCTGCATTGTCTGCCCGAGTGAGTCGACTTATGAAAGTTCGGGGAGCTTGCCATGTTTTTAACGCCAGCAGCGCGGATTGCTGATTATGAGACCCGGGGCTGGTGGTCGGGCCGGTCGGTCGATGCGCTGTTCCAGCAAGCGGCGGCGCGCGGCGGCGAAGCACTGGCCCTTGTGGATCCGCTTAACCGGGCGGCGCTCGATGGACACGTGCCCGAGCGGCTGAGCTGGACCGCGCTTCGGGACCGGGTGGAGCGAGTGGCGGGCGCGCTGCTGGCGGCGGGCGTGGGCAAGGATGATGTGGTGGTGGCGCAGCTGCCCAACACGGCAGATGCAGTTTCGCTAGTGCTGGCATGCGCGCGGCTGGGCGCGATCATTTCACCCGTCGTGATGCAATATCGGGCGCATGAGCTGGCGCATATCCTCGAATTGACCAGGCCGCGCGCCGTCGTAACCGTGGCGGCTTTCGCCGGGCATCGGCATAGCGCGATGATGGCCGGATTGGTCGGCGATGTGCCGGTGTTGCTGGCGAATGATCTTGCGGGCGGGGACGGCGCGCCGGTCGCGGACTATGTAGCGGCACGCCCGACCATCGGCGGCGAGGTGATGACGATCTGCTGGACAAGCGGAACCGAAGCGCAGCCCAAGGGTGTTCCGCGTGACCATAATCACTGGATTTTGAATGCGCAGGTGGTCGCGGAAGCGGCAGGGATGATCGAGGGGGATGTCATCTTGAACCCCTTCCCGCTGGTCAACATTGCGTCGATCGGCGGCATGATGCTGCCATGGCTCTGGCTGGCCCAAAACGGCGCCGGCCGCATGGTGCTACACAACCCCTTTGATCTAGGGCTGTTCCTGCAGCAGATCGCAGCAGAACGCGTCACCTACACGATTGCACCGCCAGCGGTTTTGACAGCCCTTCTCATGAAGCCGGAGATTCTGGCCGCAAGCGATATTACATCGCTCAGGGCAATTGGCTCCGGCTCGGCGCCCCTGTCACCATTTCTGATTTCGGGATGGCGGGATAGCCATGGCATCGAAATCTGCAATATTTTCGGCTCGAACGAAGGTTGCTCACTATTCTCCGGGCCAACCGATGTGCCCGACCCGACGTTGAGGGCGCGCTACTTCGTCCACAAGGGCCAGAAAGGCATCACCGGTGAGGTCGTGTTAACGCGGTTAGTGGACCCTTTGACAGAGACGGAAATCACCGCTCCCGGCGTTATCGGAGAGCTGCGGCTGGCGGGCGGAAATGTGTTTTCAGGCTATTGGCGCGCGCCCGAGTTGAACTCACGGGCCTTTGATGCAGACGGTTATTTTCGCACCGGTGACCTGTTCGAGATCGCCGGTGACGGCGAACTGGCGCGCTTCTACCGGTTTGTGGGGCGATCAAAGGAGATCATCGTCCGCGGCGGGGTGAACATCTCGCCAGCCGAGATCGACGAATTGCTGGTCGGCGCCCCAGACCTGCTTGAGGGGGCATGCGTGGGCGTGCCCGATGATGTGCTCGGTGAGCGCGTTGCAGTGGCCGTGGTGCCGAGGCCGGGCGCCACGCCGACGGTTGAATCCGTGGGGACCTGGCTGGAGGGCAAGAACTGCGCCATCTTCAAACGACCGGAGCGGCTGTTCCTCGTCGAAAAACTGCCGCGCAACGCCATGAACAAGGTTGTGCGCGACGTGCTTCGGGCCGAGGTTCTAGCCCTGCTTTAGCTGGGCAAATGTTGCCGTTCGACCCAATGGGCATGGGTGCCGCTGCTGATCTTGTGTGGCAGCGCCAGCCGGCAAATGGTGCCGGCCTCAATGTCTTTGGCGTCGATGAGAACGCATTCAGAGGTGCCCGCATTCTCGTTGATCAGGAAGCTGACAAGATAGCCATCATCCTCTGATGTCGCGTTGATGCGCGGGGCAAAGGGGGTTTCGCTGGCATATACGCCGTCCGGCAGGTTGAGCGTCCAGCTTTCACCGGTCTGCAGATCATGCTTCACAATCCCGTTGAACAGGAACCAGCCGGGCTTAGTGGATGTGCTATAGGCATAGCGGTACGGGTGGCAGCTCATGCGCTGATTGATCGTGCCGAATTCAAGAATGCGGTCATCGAGCGCCTCTTCGCTCGTCTTGCCGGTGGCGAGGTTAAAGCGCCAGCGGTGCAGCGTCGGGCGGAAGCTCTGCTGGTCGACATAGGCCATCAGATGGCCATAGCCATCGGCATTCTCGATCGGCGCGGGCATCGGATTATGCTGGAAATAACCGTCCATGATCACTTCATCGCCGTCTTCCCAGGCGTTGAGAAAGTGCAGCACATAGGTGGGCGCAGCTTCAAACCAGCGGATCTGGTCAGGCGTCCCATGGCGCGGAATAAGCGCGAAGCGGCTGGGCAGCGGATACTGGCGGACAACATGGATATCGCGCTTCAGCAGCTCGGGGTCCCAAAACAGTGGAAAGTCGCAGAGGATCGACCAGTTTTTCGTAAAGGCCATATCGTGGGGCAGGCGCGGGCCGGGGAGCGGCACAGGGACATAGTGCACCAGCTTTCCCGCCGGGCTAACCACGCCATAGTGCATGAACGGCGCATGCTTGGAATAATTGAAGAATAGCAATTCACCGGTCTCGAGATCGACCTTGGGATGAGCGCTTATGCCGTCCAGCGGCACCCATGGCGCAATACCCTCCTGCTCCAGAGTCTCCGCATCGAGCGCATAAGCCTCTCCGCATTGATAGAAGGTGGTAAGCGCCTGCGAGCGGTGCACGATAACATCGGTCGAACTTGCATCCTTAAGGCGGCCATGCGCGCCAAAGCCAGGACGCGTACTGACGCCCGGTCCGTCCGCCAGCCCGCCCCAGAGCGACTGGCCCGCCTCCTGCTCGGCCTCGAAGCCCCGCGTGCGGATAAAGCGGTTGCGATAGCTCGCCTGCCCGCCCGAAAAGCTCACCTGATGGAGCATCCCGTCACCATCGAAGGGATGATAGCGCCCGAGCGCCTGATGCACCGGATTTTCGGTGTTGCGGATATAGATGCCGTCGATATCGGCCGGAATGGCGCCCGAGATGACCGGCAGCCGTTCGACCGTGGCCTCCTCATGCAGCGGGCTCCAGGCGCCGTTGAGATAAGGGTGGTTTCCAGGCTGGAGCGTCACCTTGACCGGCGGTTCGCGCATCACCTCATTTGGATATGCAGATGAAGACATGGACATGGCGCCTTTCGTTGACGCAAGCCTAAGCCAGACGGTTCGATTGTGCAACTTTGCCGATTGACCATTGGGTCGTGGTGGTTGATGCTTCAGCCTAATCAACAAGGGGATCGGGACAATGCGAAGGATAGCTCTGCTGATAGTGGCGCTGATCGGTATGATCGCAGCCCCGGCGCTGGCACAGGAGAAAAAAATGAGCAGCGACGCAAAGATTGCCGTGGTCGAGCGGATGATCGACGCCTGGAACACCCGCAACTGGCAATTGGTCGGCGATCTGTTCGCTGAGGACGGTGTGCTGCATTCGATGATGATCGAGCCTGTCGTCGGCCGCCCTGCCATCGCGGCGCGCATCAACGGACTGGGTGCCGGCATTTCTGACATCACGCTCGATATCCAGCGCATCGGCCGGCTTGGCGATGCCGTGGTCATCGAGCGAGTCGACCGGTTCACCTACAATGGCCATCGCGGCGAAGTGCCGGTAGTCGGCGTGCTGACAGTCGAGGGCGAACACATCAAGGTGTGGCGCGAATATTATGACCGGGCGCAGCTTGTCGCGGCGCTAGGGCTGAAGGAAGACTTTCACAAATAGTCGACGGCTCGCTATGCTCTTTCCACCATGAGCGAAGACAATCTCATCCGCACCTGCTCGATCTGGCGCGCGCTGGAAGTGATCGGCGACACCCCGACACTTCTGATCCTCGAAGCAGCCTTTCTGGGCGCGCGCCGGTTCGATGATTTCTGGCGCGAGACCCGGCTGCTCAAAGCGCTATTGTCGGACCGGCTGAAAAAACTTGTCGAAGCCGCTATTCTTGAAAAAGTTCAATATCATGACCGTCCGCCGCGCTTCCGGTACCGGCTGACGCCCAAGGGCCGTGACGTCTATCCTGTGGCGCTGGCGCTGCTGCAGTGGGAGAAGGACTGCGGGGACCATCTGGCCGGCGCGCGCAACATCCGACTGACGCACACGCTTTGCGGTCAGGATTTTACGGCCCTCGCCTCATGTGGCAGCTGCAATCACGAGATCGATGCAACGCGGGTGGACTGGCGGGAAGGGCCTGGCGTCGGCTGGATGGCCCCGCTCTATAGCCGCCGCCGTCAGCTTCGCGAGCAGGTCGGCGAAGGCAGCCTGCTCTTCCGCGAAGGCGCACAGCTGATGGGCGACCGCTGGGCCAGCCTCATTCTGCGCTCAGTCTTCACTGGCATCCGCAGCTTCGATGGCATCCGAGCCGACACCGCAATTGCCACCAACATACTTTCAGAGCGGCTGCAATGGCTGGCAACACGCGGCGTCATCCGCCATGCGGCGGTGCCTGGTGCCGCCGGCCGAAACGAATATCGCCTCACTCGCAAGGGTGTTGCCTATTACCCTGCACTGCTCATGCTGCTCGTCTGGGGGGATCGTTATTATGTCTCGCCAGAAGGCCCGCCGCTGCAGCTGACCCATAAGGATTGCGGCGGCGATCTGAAGCCACAGATGGTCTGTTCGGTGTGCCGCGTGCCGCTGCTGGCGCATGAGGTGAAGTTTGCCTTCGAGGCGGAACAACACGGTCTCGCCGAAGCCGTTTAGGGCTTTCATGACCATACTGACCCGGCTAGTCTCGCTGGCATGAACGAGACGCCTCACAGGGTTGCGCTGGTCACCGGCGCCGGCAAGGGGCTGGGGGCGGCCTTCGCCACAGCCCTTGCCGAGGACGGTCTGGCTGTCAGCATCAATAATCGCCAGCGTGAAGGCGCGCCCGATTCCGCCACCTCGGTTGCCGCCGCCATCATCGCCAGTGGCCAGCGAGCCATTGCCGACCGGCATGATGTTACCGCCGCCGGTGCAGCTGAGGCGATGATCGCTGATTGCATCAAGGCATTCGGGCGTCTCGACGTGCTGGTGCTCAACGCCGGCATCACCGGCCCGATCGCCAAGATCGGCGCGCTTGATGACTCGACGCTGCGGCAGGTGATGGAAACTAATTTCTTCGCCAACGCAGCGCTCGTCACCGCCGCCCTGCCCCGTCTCCGTGCACGCCCAGATGCCCGCATCATTTTCATCTCATCGACCGCCGGTCTCCATGGTCTCAAGGGCCGTCCAGCCTATGCTGCCTCCAAAGGCGCGCTCAACGGATATGCGCTCAGCCTTGCCGATGAGCTTCGGCGCGATGGCATCGGGGTCAATGTGCTGATGCCCTATGCCGCCACGCCGATGACCGCAGGCGCCGCCGGCGAGGTCGCCGACCGGCTGGCGCCAGCACTTTGCGCCCCCGCACTGGTCTGGCTGGCGCGGCCGGATTGCACGGCCACAGGGGAGATCTGGGTGGCAGGGGCTGGCCGGTTCCGCCGGGCGCTGGCAATGGAAAGCCTGGGCCTTGGCAGGCTCGACGCCACGCCCGAATGGCTCGGCGCCGAAGCCGCCCGCCTCGCTGACATGGCGGGCGCGCGCGGTTATAGGGGTGCTGAAGCCGCCTTTGCCGATCTGTTTGCAGATACACAGGAGAGTGCGTCATGACCATCGAAACGCTTCTGGCGCGCACCGCCATCACCGATGTGCTGATGCGCTATGCCAAGGGTGCGGACCGCGGAGACGTCGATCTGATCGCAGCAGCCTATCATCCCGATGCTATCGAGGACCATGGCGGCACCTTCCTGGGGCCAGCCGCCGATTATCTAAAGGGCATGGCGAAGATTCTGCCCACCGCACCGCGCATGACGCATATGGTCACCAACATCATCATCGAGGTTAGCGGCAACACCGCGCGCGCCGAAAGCTATTGGCTGACCTTCTCGCGCCGTGAGGGCGCCGAGCCGTTCGACAGCCTGACAATGGCGCGCATTCTCGACAAGTTCGAAGACCGTGAGGGCAAAGGCGGCGACGGCTGGAAGATCGCGCACCGCCGGCTCAGCTGGGAGTGGAACCATGAGATGCCGCTCAATGAAAGCTGGGGGCGCGGGCAGATTGCCCCCGATCCCTCAAAGCTGGTGCGCGGCGGCAAGAAGCCCGACGATCTGGCCTATAGCGCATGGTGGGGAGAGACCGCATGAAGATCGAGGATTGCGTGGCGCTGGTCACCGGCGGCAATCGCGGCATCGGGGAGGGCTTTGTCGAGGCGCTGCTCGCAGCCGGTGCATCAAAAATCTATGTCGCAGCACGAACCTTTGCCGACGCCGAGGCCGCCGCCCAGCGGGACCCACGTCTGGTGCCTCTGCAACTCGATGTCACCAACGAGGCCGAGGTCGCTGCTGCAGCAGCACAAGCCACCGATGTCAGCCTGCTGGTCAACAACGCCGGCGCCTTCTCGATGCAAACACTGCTTGGCGCACCGTCGCTGGCAGCGCTGCGCGCCGAGATCGACACGAACTACATCGGCATGGTCAGCATGGTCCGCGCCTTCGCCCCGGCCCTCAAGTCCAATGGCGGGGGTGCTGTGGTCAACGTGCTGTCCGCCGGCGCCATCGTCTCGGTGCCCGGCATGGGCGGATACAGCCCGTCCAAATTCGCCGCGCGCGCCGCGTCGGATGCGCTTCGGGCGGAGCTGGCGCCGCAGGGCACCCATGTTGCAGCCCTGATCGTCGGCTCGGTCGATACGCGCATGGCAGCGCATGTCACGCATGTCGTCAAATCGTCGCCGCTCGATATCGGCCGTGCCGGGTTAGCCGCAGCCCGTCACAGCATCAACGAACATGACACAGATCCACACGCCGTCTCGGTCCGCGCCCATCTGGCGCGCGATCCTGCCGGTCTCGCCGCCGCCATGGCAAAAGTTGTTCAGGAGCAAAAATAATGGCCAATACAATAGGCACCCTCATTGCCAAGCAGGACATTGCCGATTGTCTGGCGCGCTATGCCCGCGGCGTCGACCGTACCGATGGCGCGCTGCTGCACAGCTGCTATTGGGATGATGCCATCGAGGAGCATGGCTCAAGCTATGTCGGCCCGGCGCGCGCTTATGTCGATGGCGCCATCGCCCGCCTCGCTGGTGCCGGCACCATGGGCCATTATCTTTGCAATATTCACTATGAATTCGACGAGACCGGCAACACCGCCTGGGTCGAGACCTATGTGCTGACCTTTGCGCGCTTCGCCAAAAACAGCGAGCCGGGCACCGGACTTTGGGACACGCTAACCGGCGGCCGGCTGATCGACCGTTTTGAAAAGCGCAACGGCGAATGGCGGATCAAGCATCGCAAAACGATTCTGGACTGGAACCGAGATCAGCCAATGGCCGAAACCTGGTGTCTGGGCATGTTCAACCCGGCCGATCCCCGCATGATCATGGGCAAGCGCGGCACCGGGGACGAAAGCTACGCACGCTTCTAGGCCAAACCAGCGAGCGATAGCACCGCTATCGCGAGACCCGGCGAAGTGCCCGGCTGATCTGCGGCTGTCCCTCCCCACGAGGGGGAGGGAGATAGCCCTAGAACCTGAACCCGATCTCGGCACCCCATGTCACTGGCGCGCCAAGCCGGCTCACTTCATCGCCAAAGAAGGCGATGATGTTCGTCCGATAGACAGTGTCGGTCAAATTGCGTCCCCACAGGCTCATCGTGAACTTGCCCTGGTTCGGCGTCAGCGTCACACGCGCATTAAGCTGGCCATAAGGATTTTCAAACTGGGCATTGTCCGGTGCCCAAAACAACTTGCCCTGGCGGTTGTAGCTGACGTTGGCCGAAAGCCCATCCTTCCAGGCAAAGAAGTCAGTATTGACGTTGGCACCGACGCTATACTGCCACTTCGGCGTGCGCTGCAGGAAATTGCCCGAACTGTCACGCCCGAGGCTGTCGATGAAATCGACATATTCAGTATCGAGTACCGAATAGGAGCCGTTGAGCGTCAGCCAGCTTGTTACCGCCGCCTGCGCCTCGATCTCGATGCCCTTGATGTTCGCGTCGGCAGCATTGTCGGTGATGTTGCAGACGCACTGATCGTTGGTCTGGGTGACCTGCAAGTTCTTGTAGCGCATCTTGAACGCGGCGACATTGACCCGCAGGCGCCGATCGAGAAGCTCGATCTTGGCCCCGATTTCATAGTTGTTGACCGATTCAGGATCGTACCCCGCGCGCGCTGCAACTGCGTTCGAGGGATCATCCTCGAAGCCGCCACCCTTGTAGCCGGTTGAGAAGGTTGCATAAAACAGCATGTCGTCGTTGGGCTTGAACTCCGCAGTCACCTGCGGGGTCCATTGGCTCCAGCTTTGGCCATAATCGGTCGTGAAGCCGGCGCCTTGCACAAAAGTGGCGGACAGCGGGGTCAGAGCTACAGGATCGTTCGGGCGGAACCTGTCACCCGTCCGCACGGCAAGGCCGGTGACCGTGCCTTCCTTCTTGTCCTTGGAATAGCGCAAGCCGCCGACGACCCGCAGGGCCGAGCTGAACCGGTAACCGAGCTCCCCGAACACCGCATAGGACTGGTTGCGCGCGACGTTATCCCAGCGGCTCTCGCCTGACAGCGTGCTGAAATTGGGGGCGCCCGAGCCGGGGGCCAGGGCGGAACCGCCTGGAATTTCGGCCCAGAAACGATCGGTCTTGTTCACCGTATCGCGCTGGAAATAGCCCCCCACGATCCAGTCGAGCCCGGTTTCCTTGCGCTCGGAGACCACCCGGATTTCCTGGCTGAACTGCTTGATGCGCTCACGCTCATTGACCGGAAAGCTGAACAGCGTCGGCGTGATGACGCCAAAGCCATTGTCAGGCCCGATGCCGGTCTGGTCATAAACGTTGAACGCCTTGCCCCAGCGATAGCCGGTAATGCTGCTGATCGTGGCGACATCCCCCAGCCCCTTGTCGAGCCGAAGCGTCGATCCCCAGGCGGTCCTCTGCAATTGCTGCGGCGTGTCGGCACTCTCGCCGGCATACCGCGGAAACTCCGGCAGGCTCTCGCGCAGGCCGAGCGGACGACCGCGGATCACGCCGATGGCAGCCCTTGCAGCACTCCACGGGCCGGAGCCAGCAGCCGGGCCATCAATGGCGACCGAATGGAAGCCGTTCGACTTGTCATCGGTATAATCGAAAATAAAGCGCGCTCGGAAATCGCTGTCCTGCGGCGCAAACAGCAGCTGCCCGCGAAACTGCTTGCTGTCGACATTATCGAGGTCAACATTATGCAGAATATCCTGGTTGAAGCCGTCGCGCTTGCGCACCTGAAAAGAGAATCGCGCCGCTAGGCTGTCGGTAAGCCCGCCGGTCACATGCCCGCGCATCAGCAATTCGTCCCATGCGCCATAGGACAGGTTGAACGCCCCGCCCGTCTCGAACTTGGGCGCTGCGGTAATGATGCTGAGAGCGCCCCCGACGACGTTGCGGCCCAGCAAAACGCCCTGCGGACCGCGCACGACTTCCACCCGCTCGATGTCATAAAGATCGAAGTTGAACAGGCCCGAACGGCCAACATAGACATCGTCGGAGAAAATACCGATCGACTGATCGGCTGATGGGCTGTCAAGCCGGGTGTTGGTGATCCCGCGGATGTTGAACTCGGTATCGAGCGGCGACAGGGCGGTGAAGCTCAACGATGTAGCGGTGCCGGCCAGATCTTCAAAACCCAGGTTGCGTTCGGCATCCAGCTCGGCGGCCCCGAACGCGCTGATCGCGAGCGGCGCATCCTGCACATTGGCCTCACGGCGCTGTGCCGTCACCACAATCTCGTTGAGTTGCGGCCCGCTGGCGCGCTCCGACTGCGCAACTTGCTGCGCGGCAGCAGGCAAGCTGGTGACCATGGCCAGCGCCAGAGCCGAGATGGACACACGATTCCAAAGCCGCATCAAAATGACCTCCCCTGCGCCGGAGCTGTCTAAGTCGCCCCGATCTGTTGATTATCGTGCGCAGGTGAGTTCGGCAATGCAAGTATGTTTCTATGCTGCAACGCAGCAGGCACAGCATGGTCGTTACCGATGTGTTGCGAATTTACAACACTTGTTTAATCAGACCGATGATTGCGGCTTATCGCGTCTTTCGCCCGGCATCAGTCCAGCCGGGCGAGCGCCAAGCCCAGCCGTTCGGCCTCGGCGGCGCGGGCAGCAAGGTCGGCGCGCGCTTTTTCCACCGCCTCGGGCTTGGCCTTTTCCGCAAAGCCCGGGCTGTTCAGTCGCGCGGCCAGACTGTCCCGCTCCTTTTCGCAAACAGCCCGGGCCTTCTCCAGCCGCGCGCGCTCGGCCGCCAGATCGATCACCCCCGCTAGCGGCAGGCTGAACGTCGCCTCGCCCACCACGACCTGCAGCCGTCCTCCATCGCTGGCCGCATCGGCCGGCAGCATCCGCGCCAGCCGCTCGATCGCCGGCGCATTGGCCGCCAGCCGCGCCAGCGTCTCCGCCGCAGCCCCGTCTACCAAATAGCCGAGCTTTGCCGATGGCGGCACGTTGAGCTCGGTCCGCGCCGACCGCACATCGGAGATCAGCCCGATCAGCCAGTCGATCTCCGCCGCAGCCGCCGCGTCGCGCGGGATGCCTGCAGCATCAGGCCAGCGCGCGACAATCAGATCATGCGGCCGGCGCCCAAGCTTGTGCCACAGCTCTTCGGTCAAAAACGGCATCGCCGGATGCAGCATGACCAGAATTTGGTCGAGCGCCCATCCCGCCACAGCGCGCGTTTCCGCCGCAAGGCCAGCATCAGCCCCCTCGGCAAGAAGCGGCTTGGTCAGCTCCAGATACCAGTCACAAAACCGGCTCCACACAAAGTGATAAAGCGTATCGGCAAAGCCATCGAAGCGATACGCCACCATCGCCGCGTCGAGCGCCGTCACCGTCGCCGCCACTTCGCCGATGATCCAGCGGTTCACCGCATGCGTTGCCACAGGCGGCGCCATCGCCTGTCCGCCAATGCCGTTCGATTGCGCAAACCGCGCCGCATTCCACAGCTTGGTGGCGAAATTCCGGTATCCCTCGATCCGCTTGTCATCGAGCTTGATATCGCGCCCCTGGCTTTCCATCGCACAGAGCGTGAAGCGCAACGCATCAGCGCCAAACCGGTCGATCAGCGTCAGCGGATCAACCGTATTGCCCTTGGATTTGCTCATCTTCTGGCCCCTGGCATCGCGGACGAGGCCATGGCAGTAGACGGTATGGAACGGCACTTCGTGCTTGAAGTGCAGCCCCTGCATCATCATCCGCGCCACCCAGAAGAAGATGATGTCGAAGCCGGTGACGAGGACATCACCGGGATAGTGGCGCGCGAGATCAGGGGTTTCTTCGGGCCAGCCCAGCGTGGCGAAGGGCCAGAGGGCGGAGGAGAACCATGTGTCGAGGACGTCGGGATCGCGATCAAGCATATATGGCTTGGGAGTATCATAGGGATCAGGTGCAAAGCTGATCTCGCTCTCAGTCACCTCATAATATTCCGCAGCCTGCGATATCGCCCCCGCCTCATCAGCCGCAATGATGACATGGCTCTGGTTCATGGCACTCCAGAAGAAATCAAGATCAACATCATTAGATGCGCCCCCTGCCGCCAAACGAGCAACCTCAAGTCTGGTCGCTTCTTTTGTCGCACAATACCATGCCGGAATCTGGTGGCCCCACCAGAGCTGGCGGCTGACGCACCAGGGCTGGATGTTGTCGAGCCAATTGAAATAGGTTTTTTCCCATGTGGCGGGGACGAATTTGGTCTGGCCCGAGCGCACCGCTTTGATGGCGGGCTGGGCCAGCGTATGCGCGTCGACATACCATTGATCGGTGAGATAGGGCTCGATGACGACGCCCGAACGATCGCCATAGGGGACCTGGTGGCGGTGGGGTTCGATCTTGTCGAGCAGGCCCAGCGCATCGAAATCGGCGACGACCTTTTTACGGGCTTCCTCGCGGGTGAGGCCGCGATAAGCGTCCGGGCAGGTAACGGCCATGGTGGCATCGGGGTTCATCAGGTTGATGACCGGGATGCCGGCATCCGGATGGCGCTTGTAGACTTCGAAATCGTTGAAATCATGCGCGGCGGTGATCTTGACAGCACCCGAGCCGAAATCGGCTTCGACGTAAGAGTCGGCGATGATCGGGATCAGCCGATCGACGAGCGGCAGGCGGCAGCGCTTGCCGATGAGGTGGGTGTAGCGCGGATCGTCCGGGTTCACGGCGACGGCGCCGTCACCGAGGATGGTTTCGGGGCGGGTGGTAGCTACCGCCAGATAGCCGCTGCCGTCTTCGAGCGGATAGCGGAAATGCCACATATGGCCGTCGATTTCGCGATATTCGACTTCGAGATCGGAGATGGCGCTCTGGAACTCCGGGTCCCAGTTGACCAGTCGCTTGTTCCGGGTGAGCAGGCCTTCTTTGTAGAGCTGAACGAACACCTTGGTGACCGCCGTGTTGAAGCCGGGGTCGAGCGTGAACGCCTCATTGGCCCAGTCGCAGCTGGCGCCGAGGCGGCGGAGCTGCCCGGTGATGGTGTTCTTGCTCTGCTTGGCCCAGTCGAACGTCGTTTCGAGGAACCGCGCACGGCCCATCGTCTTGCGGTCGGGCTGGCCCTGCTCGGCAAGCCGCCGCTCGACGACCATCTGCGTCGCGATGCCGGCATGGTCAGTGCCGACCACCCAGCGCGCATCACGGCCCTTCAGCCGGTGATAGCGGATCAGCAGATCCTGCAGCGTGTTGTCGAGCGCATGGCCGATATGAAGGCTTCCGGTCACATTGGGCGGCGGGATGATGATCGTGTAAGGCTGCGCATCGGGCCGGGACGGCCGAAACGCGCCGCTCTGCTCCCAATGCGCATACCAGCGCGCCTCAAGCTCGTTCGGGTCGAAAGTCTTGTCGATCAATGTCGGTTCTGTGGTCATTGCGCGGGCTTAGCCGGCCCGGAGCCGATGCTCAATCACAGATCATAAAGCCCAATCGGCAGCACCGATCTTACTGGCCGGCAATCCGCTTGATCTCGGCCTGCGCCACCCGCTCGATAATCTCGGGCAGCCGCTGATCCAGCCAAGCCTTCAGCATCGGCTCAAGCATATTCTGCACCAGCGCATCGATCGTCATCGTGCCGGTGCCCAGCATTACAGAACCCGGATCCTCCACCGGCGACGCAATCACCGGCAGCGGCGGCGGGCCAGACGCGGCCTGCGGCGGGAGCGGCGATGCATCACCCTCACCCGTAATCCGCGCGCGGATAGAATCGAGAATGGCGTCAATTGTGGGCGGAAGTTCGCTCATCATGTCAGATTACGGCTGTTGCGGGCCGATGGCCATAGACCTTGTGGCCCTCGCCGCATCGGGGCGTGGCAGCGGATCACGGTTATCGTCACCATTATCCCCTGTCTTGTGCCTTACCCGCTTGGCGTTTGCTTCCGGATCATAGGCTTCCACCGGCACACCCAGCGCCACAGCTTCAGCGCCACCGGCAGCAGCGAGCAGCGCATAGCCCGCCACCTGCTCGTCGCGAAGGGCGGTTGCCAGGTTCACGCGCGTTGTCAGCAGTTCCTGTTCAGCGTTCAGCACTTCGATGATCGTCCGAGTGCCAACTTGATTCTCCTGCCGCACCCCTTCAGCGGCGAGCGAATTGGCATCGACAGCAACCGTCGCCGCCTCGATGACCGCACGCGCCGCACGCAGCTGGTTGAAGCTGTTGACCACCTGCTCCTGCGTCTGGCGCGAAACAGCGTTGATCTGCTCCATCAGTTGGCTGCGTGTCGCTTGCCCCTGCCTGATCTGCGCGCCAAACAGCCCCCCCTGCCAGATCGGCACAGTCGCCGTCACAATCGCATCCTGCGTTACAAACTGGCCCTGCCGCACGAAATTGGCGCCGCCGCCACCGCCTTCGAATCGCAGAAACGCAGATTGAAACGTCGTTGAAAGCGTGGGCAGTCGCTGCTTCTGAAGCCGCTGCACATCGTAGCGTGCCGCCGCCTCATCGAAGCGCGCCGCCAGCAACGCCGGACCGTTGGCCTGCGCCACATCCACCGCCTGGCCCTCGGTGCCCGGCATCGGCGGCAAGGGCGGCAACGGCTCCAGCGCTTCCGGTACTTCCCCGACAACCCGGATATAGGCCTGCCGGGCCGCAGCCAGCTGATTTTGCGCCGTCACGAGATTGGCCTTTGCATTGGCCAGTCGCGCCTGAGACTGCGCCACATCGGTCCGCGTCAGATCGCCAACTTCGAAGCGATCTGAATTGGCCTGCAATTCACGCTCCAGCACCTTCACCTGACCCTCGTTGAGGCTCACCACCTCGGCAAAGCGAATCACATCGGCATAAGCCGTCACAGTGCTCAACACGATCTGGTTTTCCGCCCCGCGCAGCCGCGAGCGCGCTGCCAGAATGCGGTTGTCGGCAGCATTGGTGGCCGCCTTGATCCGCCCGCCCTGATAGAAGTTCCACACGATGTTCGCACCCGCCTGATAGGTGCGGCCGTTGTCGGTGAAATTATTAAGCCCGGCCTGATCGACGTTGAGCCGCGCACCCAATGTGGGCCGTCCGCCGGCCAGCGCCAGCGGTACCTGCTCGTCGATCACACGCACCTGCGCCCGCTGGGCAGCCAGCTCGGGATTGTTCGCATAGGCCATAGCAATCGCCTCGGCCAAAGTAGCGGCCTGCGCGCCAGAGGCAGTCGTAAGCGCCAGCGCCGCCGAGGCCAGAAGGGCAAATCGGATCGATACAAGCATGGACAACACCTCAGAACGCAAATTCACGCGGACGGGCAAACCCCGGAAGTGGCCGCGCCGCCACTTCCAGAAAGGCCGGGGCCACAATCCGCCCGCCCACAAGCGGCCCGGCATGGGCATGGCCCACACCATCCAGACGCATCACCGCCGCAACGCGTCCGCCGGGCAAAAGCTGGCCGGCGATCATCGGCGGGATCAGCTCAATAGCCCCTTCGAAGAGAATCAGGCTGTATGGCGCATTCGCCGCCCATCCCTCGGCCAGCGGCCCCTCCGCAACGGCATAACCACCGGGCACGGCATGCATGTGCTGCAACAACACAGCGTCGCTTTCAAGCGCCGTCACCCTGGCCCCGACGGCCGCCGCAACGGCCGCCGAATATCCCGTGGCAGCCCCGACCACCAAAACATTGTCATCAGCCCTCAGCACCCCATGCTGAAGCAGCAGCGCCAATACCATCGGCTCGAGCAAAAATCGCCCGGGCGCCACTTCCAGTGCCGCATCAGCATAGGCGAGACCAGCCAGCGACGGCGGCAAATATGCCTCACGCGGCACCAGCTCAATCGCGGCCATTATCAGCGGATCGTTGAGGCCAACGGTCTGCAGCTGGCTCTGCACCATGCGATGGCGGAGAGCGTCAAATTCGTGGGTGGCAACGACAGGATTCACAAATCAGCTCTCGAGAACTTAGGTGTCTTATAAAGTCAATACAGTTGAGCAGCAATCAAATTAGCACTCACTGCATTTCCTCTAACCGTCAAACTTGCCCTCGCCAAGCGCCATTGCTATGGGCTGCATCCCACGCGCGGCCCGATGGCGGAGTGGTGACGTAGCGGATTGCAAATCCGTGCACGCCGGTTCGATTCCGGCTCGGGCCTCCACCGTGGCGCAAGCCATGGCAGCGCTGTCGGCAAAGTGTTACTTGTCGAAGCGCAAGTGCTTCTTTCTCGCCCTCAATCAGCGACTTTGGCATGGGATTCGACATGATACTTATTCTTCGCTCCGCCCCCGCAACGCTTCTGACAGTGCTTTTGGCTCTGCTCACTTTTGCCGCACCGGCGTCTGCCAAGAGCGGCCTTGATGGACAATGGCGCGTCGTGCTCGATCATCCCGGGGGTGAGCTGCCCTTCGGCGTAGAAGTCGGCAGCGTTCGCGGCAAGCCTGCCGCCTGGCTCATCAACCCGCCCGAGCGCCTTGCCGTCGAACAGGTGAGCATAGATGGCAACACGCTGGTGCTGGCCTTCCCATCCTATAGTTCAAAAATCACCCTGACGCTCGGCAGCAACGACCGCCTGTCCGGGGCTGCCGATTTCGTCCGTTCCAGCGGCCCGGTGCAGCTTGCCGCCAGCGGTCAGCGCGGCGCATGGCGCTTCATGGCCCGGCCGGCCCGCGCCGTCACAGACATTACCGGCCGCTGGTCGCTGACCCGCGGTCCCCGCGGCGAAAAGGGGCTTGCGCAGTTTCGCCAGCAGGGCAACGTCGTCACAGGTTCAGTGCAATTCCCGAGCGGCGACGTTCGCTATCTCGCCGGCGAGATCAGCGGTGACACCCTCAAGCTCTCGCATTTCGATGGCTCCAGCAGCGGCCTTTGGATGGCAAAGCTGGTCGGCGGCAAGCTCGATGGAGAAGTATTTTATGCCACGTCGCGCAGCGCCACCACATGGAATGCAGAGCGTGCCAAGGGTGCCGATCTTGAAGCTGTGATGGTTGAAAAACCAACGACCGACCGGCTCAGTTTCCGCTTCCCCGACACGTCGGGCAAGATGGTTTCGCTGTCCGACCCGCAGTTCAAGGGCAAGGTCGTGGTCATCACGCTGGGCGGCGCCTGGTGCCCAAATTGCCATGATGAAGCGAAGTTCCTGGGGCCATACGCCAAGGCGCACAAGAAGGACGGGCTGGAAGTCATCAGCCTCAATTTCGAATATGGCGACGATCAGGCCCGCGCTTTTCGGCAAATGGACAGTTTCGCCAAGCGCTACAATCTCAGCTATCCACACTTGCTGGCCGGCCAGCCAACGCCGGAAAGTTCGGCCAAGGCTTTGGGTGCGCTCGGGCCGGTAAAGGTTTATCCCTCAACAATCTTCATCGGCCGTGACGGTAAAGTGCGGGAAGTCCATGTCGGCTGGGCCGGTCCAGCAACCGGCGCGCTCAACGTCAAGGCGAAGAAGGATTTCGACACCTATGTTCGCAAGCTCCTCGCCGAAAAAGCGTAAGAGCTAGAGCGCCAATAATTTGGCAAACGCCTGTCCAATCAGGGGTCAGGGCGCACCATGATGACTGCCACATCATCACCATAGAGCTTTGTCCAGCCGAGTGATGATGCAGTCGAAACCAGACCATCCTGAGGCTTGAGAAACAACCATTCGATCTTCTGGCCATCAGCAAAAGCCTGAAACTCTCCCTGATCATAAAACAGGATGTCATTGTACTTCATAAAGAAACGGTCGCCATACATATCGGCTCGACCATCGATGTACGGTTTCACCCGCTCAAGGATCAAAGCGCCGCCAAAATCATAGTTATTGAACACCCGTGCGCTGCGAAGCTCTGCGGGCAAAGCTGTGATCGCCCCTTTAGGATAACGGACGCTCGCCCGCAAACAGCGCCATCGCCATACCCAGGGAAAGATAAACGGCAACCACACTCGCCGCCAGCCTCGGCGTCGGGCCAGCTAAAGGCAGTGCAGTTCGCGATCGCCGGGCATAGGCATCGATAATCATGAACGAGGCGATAATCGCAAAGATAGCGTGATGCCGGACATGAAGCACGCCCATATAAAACAACAGCATGACCGCGAGGAATCTGATCACCCCGACATGCTGACGCGAGATAAGCAGAACCGAAAAGACAGCCGCGCTGAAGACAAAGAAAAACCAGTCTTGATCCAGGTTTGATGGTCGCCATTCGATGATCAGCGGGAGCGTTTCCATCGAACTTACCTGCAGCGGGTACAGCAATGCTGAAACACCATAAGGCGTTGCCAACGACGCCATCAAACAAAGCAGGCCGAAAAATGCCCACTCCCTGAATGGCTTGCCGAGATTATCAGCAATGACAATCGCCTCAAGCGCAAAAACAGCCGCTAAAAACAATCCCATGACAAAGCTTCCGTGGAAGTTTGCCCAGAGCGACAACAAGATCACGCTCCACCACAGCGGCGTGGCATCCCGGCGCCGCGCATCCATCAGCAACATCAGCCAGACTGCAAGAATCGGCCAGACGAATACATGCGGACGAACCAGCATCGAAGGCGCTATCACCGCTGTCACCAAACACAACAGGACGAGTGTCTGAACGAGCGTGAGCCCGCGCATGGCCTGAAAACCGATCATCAACAGCAGAAACCCGATCGATAAAACCGTCATGAAAACAAGGGCAGGCCATGACTGAAACTGAAATGCCAGCGCCATCAACACATCCGCCAGCCATTCATGCGCCACCTAGGGCCGACCAAACATTGTCCATGAAAATGGGTCTGTCGTCGGAACTTGCCCCGTCTCCAAGATAAAACGGCCATTGGCTATGTGCCAGTTCGAGTCAGGATCGTTGAGCAAGGCCGGCAAGAATGCCAAAGCCCCTGAAATCATGAAGACCGCCAACACAAGTATCGCAGCATCAAGATCCGGAGATGCTACCCGCCTGGCATTTTTCATCATCTCACCCTTCTAGGCGCCTATCGGATGGAGTCTATTCGATTTTCCTGTCACAACGCGTCATGCCGAGGCCCGTATAAAGACCAGCGCAGCACCCCGCAGTCATTATCCGACTGACGGTCCGCCCGCTTGACCCCGCTCAGGATCCCACTCTACCCTTGAGCCATGAATGCCACGCTTCAATTGGACGACAGCTGGCGTGTGCCGCTGGCCGGCGTCCTCGCCAGCCCGGAGATGGCGGCACTCATGGCGTTTCTCCAAGCCGAACGCGCCGCAGGCAAGCACATCTTCCCACCCGAGAGCGAATGGTTCCACGCCTTCAGCCTTGCGCCGCTGCCCAGCGTCCGTGTCGTCATTCTAGGGCAGGATCCGTATCACGGAGAAGGTCAGGCCCACGGCCTTGCCTTCAGCGTCCGCCCCGGCGTCCCGGTCCCGCCCAGCCTCGCCAACATATACCATGAGCTGCACACCGATCTCGGCATATCACCTGCCCGCCACGGCAATCTTGAAGCCTGGGCGCGGCAGGGCGTGCTGCTGCTCAACAGCGTACTGACCGTTGAGATGGGCCAGGCCGCGACTCACCAGCGTAAGGGGTGGGAGAGCTTCACCAATGCCGCAATACAGCTCGTCGCGGCCCAGCCAGCGCCATGCGCTTTTCTGCTCTGGGGTGCCCACGCCCAGCGCAAAGCGGCCTTCGTCGATCATGAGCGGCATCTGGTCCTCAAGGCACCGCATCCTTCGCCACTGTCAGCGCATCGCGGCTTCCTGGGCAGCTCACATTTCTCCCGTGTAAACACTTGGCTCGATACACAAGGCAGGCCACCGATAGACTGGACCTTGCCACGCCTCTGAAATTGGCGGCCACACGCCGCCGCGATCAAGCTCATGACCAGTCGAACATGCTGCTGTGGCGGCTGACATTCACCAGCATGAGACGCACTCACGGCATCAGGCCCGGCAGCTTTGATTACGCTCTTTGCCAGCAAACAGTTCCATGGCACCAAGGACACAGTCGCAATTGCGGCTGACCCTTATCGGCGCACCCCGGACATTGCGGCGCGCGCCCAATAGCCAAGGAAACTCGATGAGCATCGTTCGTTATGAATCAGGCCCCCGAATGAGCCAGGCGGTCAGCGCCGGCGGACTTTTGTTCACCGCAGGCCAAGTCGCTGCAGGCGAGAACGTCACCGCGCAAACAACCGCCATCCTCGGCCAGATCGACGCCCTTCTCGCTGCAGCCGGCACGAGCAAGGCCAATCTGGTCAGCGCAACGATCTGGCTAACCGATATGGACGATTTTGCAGCGATGAACGCCGTATGGGACCAATGGGTGCTACCCGGATGTACGCCCGCCCGCGCAACAGTCGGCGCGCCACTGGCCGCCGCGGCCTTTAGTGTCGAGATCGCCGTTGTAGTGGCGCTAGGCTGACAATCAGCCCCCTCCCCCCGGTACCAACCCAAAAAAACCGCCCGAGCCAGAGCCCGGGCGGTTTGTTAGTCTGGTTGCGGGGACAGGATTTGAACCTGTGACCTTCAGGTTATGAGCCTGACGAGCTACCGGGCTGCTCCACCCCGCGATGCAAGGCGAAAAACGCCTCGAAAAAGCGTGAAAAGTGAATGGGTTTTTCCTGTTCGCCGACTGCAAGGCCTGGCGGCGTCCTACTCTTCCATCGCTTGAGCGATAGTACCATTGGCGCTGCCTGGTTTCACGGCCGAGTTCGAGATGGGATCGGGTGGGTCACAGGCGCTATGACCACCAAGCCATGAAGCCGGCGAAAAGGAATTTGAACGATGGTCTCCCGTGCTGAGAATTACAGTGATGTCGTTGATGGTGGAGTCTTCAAGCGTGACTAGAGTAATTAGGACCGGTTAGCTGAATGCATTACTGCACTTACACACCCGGCCTATCAACGTAGTGGTCTTCTACGACTCGATGAGATCTAATCTTGAGGGAGGCTTCCCGCTTAGATGCTTTCAGCGGTTATCCCGTCCATACATAGCTACCCTGCTGCGCCACTGGCGTGACGACAGGTGCACCAGAGGTATGTTCATCCCGGTCCTCTCGTACTAGGGACAACTCCTCTCAAATCTCGACGCCCACGGCAGATAGGGACCAAACTGTCTCACGACGTTCTGAACCCAGCTCACGTACCACTTTAATTGGCGAACAGCCAAACCCTTGGGACC
>JBBRCT010000016.1:0-45523 GCA_038204585.1 Sphingomonadales bacterium | reverse complement strand
CCATTTGGCGTTGCGGATTTCAACCGCGTCATAATCGATCGCATCGCCAAAGATCGACGCGGCGAGAGTGCGCTCGCCCGCGGTCAGGGATCGTGCGATCATTTCGCCCCGATCACTTCGTCACGATCACTGCGCCTCGTTACCCATCACCTCGTTACCCATCGCCATGCCATCGTGCGCCATCGCCGCACCGGCGTCCACACCGGGTTTGACGAACTGCGCATCAAACTCGATCCGGTCGCCGTTCTGGAAGACAAAGATCACGGGCATCTTGTTTGCCGCGATCGCGCTTTTCGAGATGCCCCAGACCATGACGTGCATGCCGCCCGGCTTGAACGCCACGTCCTTGCCCGCGGGAATAACCGCGTATTCGAGCTTCTTCATGTCGCTCATCCCGCCACTGGTCACGCTTTCATGCATCTCGTAGCGCAGCGCGCTGTCGATCAGCACGTTGAGCAATTTGGTATCGCTCGCGCCGCCATGGACGGTGAAATAAAGCGCCGAGGGCGCATCGGGATTGGCCGCCAGCTTGACATAGGCGCGATCGACGTGGAGCGCGGGCGGATTGAGCATGTCGGTCGCCTTGTTGCACCCGGCAAGGCTCGTCAGCGCGAGGGCTGCGCTCGACAGGATCAGCAAACGGCGCGAGAACATGATGAATTCCTTTCGTTGTGCCATGACCGGCAATCTCTGAAATGTAGGAGGCCGATGTCCTTGTGCCAAGCGAAAGCACACCTATATCGCGAGCCAGAGCCTGTGAACGTATCGCGCCCGAAACGGGTTGGATCGGTCGCCGGGCAAAACGAACAATTGCTTCAAGAGGGTAGAAAATGGCCAAGGTAATCGGAATCGATCTGGGAACGACCAACAGCTGCGTCGCTGTCATGGACGGCGGCAAGCCGAAGGTTATCGAAAATGCCGAAGGCGCGCGCACGACGCCGTCGGTCGTCGCCTTCACCAAGGACAATGAGCGCCTGATCGGCCAGCCGGCCAAGCGCCAGGCTGTCACCAACGGCGACAACACGATCTTCGCGGTCAAGCGCCTGATCGGTCGCCGCTTCGACGATCCGGTGACCAAGAAGGACACCGAGCTGGTCCCCTATGACATCGTCAAGGGTTCGAACGGCGACGCCTGGGTCAAAGCCGGTGGCGAAGATTATTCGCCAAGCCAGATCAGCGCGTTCATCCTCCAGAAGATGAAGGAAACCGCCGAAGCATTCCTCGGCGAAAAGGTCGAGCAGGCGGTCATCACCGTGCCCGCTTACTTCAACGACGCCCAGCGTCAGGCAACCAAGGACGCCGGCAAGATCGCCGGCCTCGAAGTCCTGCGTATCATCAACGAGCCGACTGCGGCTGCTCTGGCTTATGGTCTCGACAAGAAGAACGACGCCAAGACCATCGCCGTCTACGATCTCGGCGGCGGTACATTCGACGTCTCGGTTCTCGAACTCGGCGACGGTGTTTTTGAAGTGAAAAGCACCTCAGGCGACACCTTCCTCGGTGGTGAGGATTTCGACGCCAAGCTCGTCGAGTTCCTCTCGGCCGACTTCAAAAAGGCCGAAGGCATCGACCTCACCAAGGACAAGCTGGCTCTCCAGCGCCTCAAGGAGGGCGCTGAAAAGGCCAAGATCGAACTGTCCTCGTCGGCCTCGACCGAAGTCAACCTGCCGTTCATCACGGCGGACGCGACCGGACCGAAGCACCTCGTCAAGACCATCACACGCACCGATCTCGAAAAGCTCGTGCTCGATCTTATCGAACGCACCCGCAAGCCCTGCCTCGATGCGATCTCGGAGGCCGGCATCAAGGCGTCGGATATCGATGAAGTCATCCTCGTCGGCGGCATGACTCGCATGCCGCGCGTCCGCCAGTTCGTGAAGGAGCTTTTCGGCAAGGAACCCAACACCAGCGTCAACCCTGATGAAGTCGTCGCCATGGGTGCGGCCATTCAGGCCGGCGTGCTGCAGGGCGATGTCAAGGACGTGTTGCTCCTCGATGTTACCCCATTGTCGCTCGGCATCGAGACGCTTGGCGGCGTCTTCACCCGGATGATCGACCGTAACACCACCATCCCCACCAAAAAGTCGCAGACCTATTCGACCGCTGACGACAACCAGTCCGCCGTCACCATCCGCGTCTTCCAAGGTGAGCGGGAAATGGCCGCCGATAACAAGCTTCTCGGACAGTTCGATCTGGTCGGCATCCCGTCCGCACCCCGCGGCATCCCGCAGATCGAGGTCACCTTCGACATCGATGCCAACGGCCTTGTTGCCGTCAGCGCCAAGGACAAGGGCACCGGTAAAGAGCAGCAAATCCGCATCCAGCCTTCAGGCGGACTCAGCCCGGCAGACATCGACCAGATGGTCAAGGATGCCGAGCGCTTCGCCGAAGAAGACAAGAAGCGCCGCGCTGTCGCCGAAGCCCGCAATCAGGCTGACAGCCTAGTCCACAGCACGGAACGCCAACTTGTCGAGCATGCCGACAAGATCGAAGCCTCGGTCAAGACCGAGATCGAAGCCGCTCTCGCCGATGTGAAATCGGTGCTCGACAGCGGCGACGCGGAAGCGATCACCAGCAAGACCTCTGCCCTCTCGATGGTCGCCATGAAGCTCGGTGAAGCCATCTACAAGGCCGAGCAGGAAACCGCCGCATCGCCGGGCGCAGAAGCCCCGACGGACGATAATGTCGTCGACGCTGATTTCTCCGACGTTGAAGACGACAAGAAGTAAGCCCCACAGCACCGGGTCGTGAGCCACCTCACGACCCGACAGGGCAATGGGGGTTGCACCGGCCATGACCATGGAAATTGATTTCTACGCCCTGCTCGAAGTCGAGCGGACGGCCGATGATGGTGCCCTCAAGAGCGCCTATCGTCGGCTTGCCATGCGATGGCATCCCGATAAAAATCCCGGTGACACCGAGGCTGAGCATCGCTTCAAATCCATCAGCCAGGCGTATGACTGCCTCAAAGACCCGCAAAAGCGCGCTGCCTATGATCGCTTCGGTCACGCCGCCTACACGCAGCAGGGTGGCGCTGGCGGCGGCGGTGGCTTCAACGCTCAGGATTTCGGCGGCTTTTCCGACATCTTCGAGAATATTTTCGGCGAGTTCATGGGTGGCAACCGCCAACGCCGCGGTGGCCCGGCACGCGGCCAAGATCTGCGTTACGATCTCGAGGTCAGCCTCGAAGAAGCGTTCACCGGAAAAGCTGCCAGCCTGGAGGTTGAAACCGCCGTCAATTGCGAGCCCTGCAGCGGCACAGGCGCCAAGCCCGGCACCTCGGCCCGCGCCTGCGCCACCTGCCAGGGTCAGGGCCGCGTCGGGATGCGCCAGGGCATGTTCATGGTCGAGCGCGCCTGCCCCGCCTGTCAAGGCACAGGTCAGGTCATCGCTGATCCCTGTGATAGCTGCGACGGCGCGGGCCGCGTCGACAAGCGTCGCACACTTGAGGTAAATATCCCGCGCGGCGTTGATGATGGCACCCGCATCCGGGTCGGCGGTGAAGGCGAGGCCGGCAGCCGCGGTGGCCCCAGCGGCGATCTTTACATCTTCGTCAATATGAAGCCGCACGGCTTCTTCAAGCGTGAAGGCACCACTGTTTTCACCACCGCCCCCATCTCGATCACCACGGCCGCGCTGGGGGGTGAGATCGAAGTCCCGGCGCTAGACCGCGAGGCCGCTGTCATCCGCATCCCCCATGGCACCCAGACCGGCAAGCAGTTCCGTGTCCGCGGCAAGGGCATGCCGGCGCTCAATGGCGGCATGCCGGGCGGCGGTTATGGTGATCTCGTCGTTCAGATCGAAGTTGAAACCCCGGTCAAGCTCACCAAGCGCCAGCGCGAGTTGCTCGAAGAGTTTCAGACTCTCGAAGCAGAAGAGGGCGGCAAAAACACCCCGCGCCAATCCGGGTTCTTCGACAAGGTACGGGACGCCTGGAATGATTTGACCGAATAGGGTCAGTCGGCTTTCGGCCAAACAGCACTAGCGCCGAGCAAGCCCGGCTCGTCGAGCAGCAGCCGCATCACTGGAATTGCAGCCATCCGCGACGAAAATCGCCCCTTGGCGCAGAACCGCGCCTCGAACGATGGGTGTTCAAGCCGCTTCCCCAGCCGCGCCGCCAGCCCGCCAGCAATGACCACCGCCTTCGCGCCCTGCGCCAGCGCAATATCACCGGCAAACCCGCCGAGCATGGCCAGAAACCGCGCCAGCGTCGCCGCCGTCTCAGCAGTGTCACCCTGCATCACATCGGCCCAAAGCGTCTTTTGATTCTCCGAAGGGGCTCCCCCCAGCGCCAGATGTATCGCTGCCAGCCCCGGCCCCGAAACCAGGCGCTCCACCGAAACCCTGCCGTGCAGCCCGCGCCTGACCGCGGTCAACAGCAAGTCCTCAATGCCGTCGATCGGCGCAAAACCGATATGCCCGGCTTCGGTCGGCACAATTGTCTGAAACTTGCCTTCGCGCACCAGCATCGCCACCCCAAGCCCGGTGCCCGGCCCGATGATGCTCGTAACACCATGGCGCGGCAATCCCCCCTCACCCAGCACAAGCGGCCCGCAAAGCCTCTCAAAATGCTGCGGGCCGGCCAGCGCCACGGCATGCGCCACCGCCTCAAAATCGTTGATCAGCCGCACATCGGCCATCCCCAGCTCAGCTGCCAGCACCACTGGGCGGATCGCCCATGGATTATTGGTAAAGTGCAGCACCTCGCCTTCGGTCGGGCAGGCCACCGCCAGCACAGCCGCATCAGGCAGCGCCACCGGTACCAGCGACCTGAACCTCGCAAAAGCGCCGGCCAGGCTGTCATGCGCCGCCGTCGGCAGCGTCGTCACATGGCTCAGCCGGGCCATCTCCCCCGCCACCCGCTCTGCCACTGCAAACCGCGCATGCGTGCCGCCGATATCGGCCACCACCAGCCGCTCAGTCATGCCAGGTCACCCCGTCACGCTCAGTCAGCGCCACCGCCGCCGATGGCCCCCAGGTTCCCGCCGCATACGGCTTGGCCGCCATGCCCTTGGCAGCCCAACCTTCGCGGATTGCATCGATCCATCCCCATTGCGCCTCCACCTCGTCACGCCGCACAAACAAAGTCTGCCGCCCTTCGATCAGGTCCAGCAGCAGCCGCTCATAGGCAATCCGCCGTCGGCTTTCGGCAAATGCATTGTCCATCCCTATATCAAGCGGCACCGAGCGCAGCTTCAGCCCATCGCGGTCCAGCCCCGGCGCCTTTGCCATCAACAACATCCTGATATTCTCGTCGGGCTGCAGCCCGATCACCAGCTTGTTCGCCACCAGCGGTGCCGCCCCGAAAATCGAATGCGGCACTGGTTTGAACTGGACGATGATCTCCGAAATCCGTTCCGGGCACCGCTTCCCCGTCCGCAGATAAAATGGCACGCCATGCCATCGCCAATTATCGACATGCGCCTTCAATGCCACAAATGTTTCGGTGTCCGACCCGGTCCCAAGATCGGCGGCATAGCCCGGCACTGCCGCACCATCGATAGCGCCAGCACCATATTGCCCGCGCACCGAATGGCTCTCCACGCTCGCAGCATCGATCGGCCTCAGCGACCGCAGCACTTTCACCTTCTCGTCGCGTACCGATGTCGGATCGAGCTTTGCCGGCGGCTCCATCGCCAGCAGCGCCACCAGTTGCAACATATGGTTCTGCACCATGTCGCGCAGCGCGCCCATCCCGTCATAATAGCCGCCGCGCCCCTCCAGTCCCACCGTCTCGCCAATCGAAATCTGCACATTGGCAATGTGCGCTGCATTCCAGAGCGGCTCGAACAGCGCGTTGCCAAACCTGAAGCCAAGCAGATTCTGCACCGTCTCCTTGCCCAGATAATGATCTATCCTGTACGTCCGCGCCTCCGGATATGCCGCCGCTACTGCGTCATTGATCACCCGGCTTGCCTCAAGGCTGTCCCCCAGCGGCTTCTCCAGCGCCAGTCGAGCGCCTTCACCCGCCAGCCCAGCCCCCGACAATCCCGCTATCGTCGGGCCAAACAACGCCGGCGCAGTCGACAGAAAAATTGCCAGGTCGCCGCCTGGCGGGACAGTCTGGGCAAGAGCAGCAAACCCATCAGGCTTGGTCGCATCAAGTGGCACATAACGCATTCGCCCCAGAAACCGCGCCGTCGCCTCAGCACCCGCTCCAGCTGGCAAAGTCGCCGCCGCCAGCGCCCGAAAACCCTCATCGTCCATCACCGAGCGCGCCGTCGCCACGATCGTCAGGCAATCGGGCAGCAACCCCTCATCATCCAGCGCGAACAAACTTGGCAAAAGCATCCGCCGCGCCAGATCGCCCGTCGCGCCGAAAAGTAGAAGATGCGTACAAGGTTCAGCCATAAGCCACGATTAACGACAATGACGCGCCGCGCAAATACCGCCCGCAAAGGTTGGTCCGCCCGGGGCACGTCTGAGGCCAATGGCCCCATCTGCCCCACACCTCTTCCTTCCCCCCACCCCATCCCCTACATCCGCACCATGCTCGTCGCCCTTTCAATAGCCTTGGCCATCGCCCAGGCAGACCCGCGCGGCCTAATCCCCCCCGATCGTGAGCCTGATCGCCCCGGCGAGTGCCAACCTACCGGCACCCCCGTCACCCTCATGCGCGCCGTCGATATCGCACTGTGCCGCAATCCCCGCACCGCCGTCGCATGGGCCGCAGCACAGGCCGCGGCCGCACAGGCCGGTGCGGCCCGTGGCGCGCTGCTGCCCCAGATCGACGCCCAGATCGGCCCCACACTCAATCGCTCGCAGAGTTTTCGCGGTACTGGGTTTGTCGATGGAAACGGCCAATTCATCAGTGGCGGCGCCTCGACCACCACCAACACAACCACCTCCGCACGCCTCGGCCTGAGCTGGCTGCTCCTCGATGGCGGCGCCCGCGCGGGCCGCATCGCCGCTGCCGATGCCAATGCAGCAGCCCTCCGCGCCCAGTTCGACGAGACCAATCTCGCCGTCATCGTTGAGGTCGTCAGCGCGTGGAACCTCCTCGAAGCAAACCGCGCAGTCGAAAACGCCAATCTCGCCAATCTGACTTTCGCTCGCCAGTCGCGTGATCTCGCCGCCGCGCGCAAAGCCGCGGGCGTCGCCACCGGCGCTGATCAGCTCCAGGCCGAAACCCAGGCCGCTCAGGCCGAACTTACCCTGACGCAAACGCGTGGCAACGTCGCCAGCAGCGCCGCCCGGCTCGCCGTAGCGCTCGGCCTCCCCCCCGGCACCGCCCTCACCCTCGCCCCACTGGCCCCGCTCGACGAAGCCACGGCACTGCGCACCGACGCTGATACGCTCATTACCGAGGCCGAGCGCCTCCGGCCCGATCTCCGCGCCGCCCGTTTCCAGCTCGATGCCGCCGTTGCCAACATCCGCGTCGCCCGCTCCGCCGGCCGGCCCAGCCTCGGCCTGCAAGCCAACAACAGTCTGTCGGCGCTCGATACTAACATCGACCGCAACCTCTCCAGCGCCGGCCTCACCCTCTCCATCCCGCTCTTCTCGGGCTGGACCACGCGCTATCAGATCGCCCAGGCCCGCGCTCAGCGCGCCCAGCAAACCGCCACGCTCGAACAGGTCCGGCAGCAAGCCGGCCTCGCCGTCTGGCAGGCCTTTGTGGCCTATGAAAACGCGCTCGCCAGCCTCACCCCGTCGCGCGCCCTCATCCGCAGCGCCACCGAATCCGCCGATCTCGCGCAAGGCCGGTACCGCGCCGGCACCGGCACCTTCGCCGATCTCCTCAATGCCCAGTCCGCACTCGCCACCGCCCGCCAGCAACAGGTTCAGGCCGAGTTCAACACCCGCACCGCGCAAGCCGAGCTCGCCCGCGCCGTCGGCGACATGAACAGCTATCAGGAAGCCCCATAATGACCCGCCGCCGCTGGATCATCGTCGCCGTCGTCCTCGCCGCCGCCATCATCGGCCTCCTCGTCTGGCGCCGCGTCACCGCCCCGCCTCCCCCGCCGCCGTTCCTCTTGAGCGAGGTCACACGCGGCAACATCACCGAGGCGATCACCGCCAACGGCGTGCTCAACCCCATCCGCGTCGTCAACGTCGGCACCCAGGTCTCCGGCACCGTCCAGAGCCTCAACGCCGATTTCAACGATCGTGTTGCGCAAGGCCAGGTCCTGCTCCGCCTCGATCCTGCGCTGTTCGCCAGCCGCCTCGCCGCCAGCGAAGCCAGCCTCGCCCAGGCCCGCGCGCAGGCCGCCCTCCAGTCCGCCAACGTCCGCCGCGCGCAGGATCTCGTCGCCAAGGACTATATCAGCCGGCAGGAATATGAAACGCTCGTCGCCAACGCCCAAGGTGCTTCAGCACAGGTCCGCGCCGCCACAGCGCAAGTCGCGCAAGACCGTGCCAATCTCGAATTTTCGGTCATCCGCGCCCCTGTGTCGGGCGTCGTCATCAGCCGCCTTGTCGATCTCGGGCAGACCGTCGCCGCCGCCTTCAACACCCCCACCCTCTTCACCATCGCCCGCGATCTTTCCAAGATGCAGATCGAAGCCGCCGTCGCCGAAGCCGATATCGCCCGCGTCAAACCGGGTCAGGCCGTCACTTTCACCGTCGATGCCTATGGCCCGCGCAGCTTCACCGGCACCGTCAAGCAAATCCGCCTCAACCCCGTCACCCAGCAAAACGTCGTCACCTACACCGTGGTGGTCGAAGCCGCGAACCCCGATGGCGCCCTGCTGCCGGGCATGACCGCCGATGCCCGCTTCCTCGTCGCCGAGCGCCAGAACGTCCTGCTCCTCCCCAACGCAGCGCTCGGCTTCCGCCCGGAAGGCTTTGTGCCGGCCAAGAATCTCCCCGCCGATGAAGCCATCGTCTTCGTCGAAGCGGGCGGCCAGCCCCAATCTCGCCGCATCAAGCTGGGCGCCGCCGACACCATGTCGTCCGAAATCCTCTCCGGCCCGCTCAAAGCCGGGGAGCAGCTCATCACCGGCCTCAACAAGCCCGAAACGGGCGGCGGCATGTTCAGCGGCCCACCGGGCCAAAAGCCCCGCGACAAGAAGGGCGAATGACCGCCCTCATCCATCTCGAATCCGTCATCAAGGACTATGCCTCGGAGGCTGGCAGCTTCCGCGCCCTCCACGGCGTCTCATTGGATATCGCCGCCGGAGAGTTCGTCGCCATCATGGGCCCGTCCGGCTCCGGCAAATCGACGCTGATGAACCTCATCGGCTGCCTCGATACCGTCTCACAAGGCACCTACGCCTTCGAAGGCAAGAACACCGCTACGCTCAAGGAAACCGAGCTCGCCCGCCTCCGCGGTGCCGGCATCGGCTTCATCTTCCAGGGCTTCAATCTCCTCCCCCGCCTCTCCGCACTCGGCAATGTCGCCCTCCCCATGGTCTACGCCGGCTTCAGCGCGTCTGACCGCAAGACCCGCGCCGCCGCCCTCTTGGGCTCCGTCGGCCTGTCGGACAAGCTCGCCTCCCGCCCCGCCCAGCTCTCCGGCGGCCAGCAGCAGCGCGTCGCAATCGCCCGGGCCCTCGCCAATCAGCCCGCCCTCCTCCTCGCCGATGAGCCCACCGGCGCGCTGGACACCAAGACCGGCACCGAAGTCCTCGCCCTCTTCCGCACCCTCAACGAGAGCCAAGGCGTCACCGTCGTCATCGTCACCCACGATCCGGAAGTGGCGCGCGCCACAAACCGCGTCATCCGCATTCAGGATGGCCGCATCGTCCACGATGGCCCCCCGTCCGACACCGCCCTATTCGGAAAAGTCGCATGATAAGCGCCATGCTCGCAGAAGCCTGGAGCGCGCTGGTCGCCAACCGCCTCCGCTCGCTCCTCACCATGCTCGGCATGATCATCGGCGTCTCCGCCGTCATCCTCATGCTCGCCATCGGCGGCGGCGTGCAAAAACAAGTCGCAGACAGTATCTCCGGTCTCGGCTCCAACCTGCTCATCGTCACCGCAGGGGCCGGCCGCACCGGCGGCGTCTTCGGCGGTGCCGGCACCGGCGCATCCCTTCGCATCGATGATGCCGAAGCCATCGCCGCCCTGCCCAACATCGTCGCCGCTTCCCCCAGCACCGGTATCCCCGCCCAGGTCGTCGCCGGCCCCGGCAATTGGGCCACCAACGTCACCGGCGCCTCGCCCTCATGGTTCATCGTCAACGAATGGCCCGTCACCGATGGCCGCGCCTTCAACGAGCGGGAAGATCGCGCCGGCGCCCGCGTCGCCGTCATCGGCCTCACCGTCGCCGAAAAGCTCTTCGGCGCCCGCGCCCCCACCGGCCAGCAGCTCCGCATCAAGGGCGTCAGCTTCACCGTCATCGGCGTGCTCGATAAACGCGGCCAGGGCTTCGGCGGGCAAGACAGAGACGATCAGGTCATCGTCCCCCTCACCTCCGCCCAGCGCCTCCTCCAGGCCAACGCCTTTCGCGGCACCATCCGCACCGTCAGCGTCAGCGTCGCCGCGTCAGACGCGCTCGAACCCGCCATCGACGATATCACCCGCACCTTACGCCGCCGGCACAATCTCCGCCCCGGCGAAGTCGATGATTTTCAGGTCGCCAACCTCACCGCCATCACCGACACGCTCAGCACCGCCACCACCGCCGTCTCCCTCCTCCTCGCCGCCATCGGCTCCATCAGCCTCATCGTCGGCGGCATCGGCATCATGAACATCATGCTCGTCAGCGTCACCGAACGCACCCGCGAAATCGGCATCCGCATGGCCATCGGCGCCAGCCGCTCGGCCATCCGCCTCCAGTTCCTCATGGAAGCCCTCATGCTCAGCCTCATCGGCTGCACCATCGGCGTCATCCTCGGCACCACCCTGGCCAAAACCGCCGACGCATTCATCGGCTTCGAAACCGAAATCGGCGCCCCCGCCATCCTCACCGCCTTCGCCGTCAGCGCCACCATCGGCATCTTCTTCGGCTGGTGGCCCGCCACCCGCGCCGCCAAACTCTCCCCGATCGAAGCGCTCAGAAGCTAGAAGCCTCCGGCGGCTGGGGCCTCAGGCCCCAGACCCCAGCTTTGAAACACTCAGTCCTGAGGATAGTTTAGCACTCATTTCCCAATTGCATTCCCGTTCAGGTGCGCTACTCTGTAGGCCATTCGGGTAGAATCCACGGTACATCTGGGAAATGTCGGATACGTATACTGTCCCCGGAGTTCCTGCAGATCGGTATGGCATTGCCGGGTTGGTGCAAATGCCATCTTCCTTTGGCTTGAAAATGCCCATAAGCTAAATTTATTCCAGTAAGACATTGGGATTTGCAGGGGGATTGAGTAAAGTTTGCAAGCGCGGCCCAAAAAAATATGTGTTGCTCATTTGATCGTGATAAGGTTTCTCATGGAACCTGTTTAAACTGAAGGTTTTTTATGACAAACCATATCCAAATCTTGTTCGTTGCCGCCCTGGCGCTGGCCTCATGCGGTGACAGCAGCGTCCCGGCTGTACCGGCCAGTGGGAGCCTCACCAAGCCAATGGTCGAGGCAGTGGTAACGGCCGCAACAAACGCGGTAGCAGATGAAGATACATTGCGTGCCGGTCTCCCCGCATTCGCCGAACTGCCACCTGGCGCAGTGCCAATCAACAATGTTGACCTCAACAATGAGCGAGGTATCGGCGGCTCGCTAACTTTTACGGTCGCCCAATCCCCTAAAGAGGTAGTCAACTTTTACCGCACGTCCATAGCCAAACAGGGAATGCCAATCACAAAAGAAAACATCTCTGATTATGTGACGATCCTTACTGCGGAAAGCCCGGACAAATCCAAATTTCTGGAAGTAAATATCGGCATCAATGAAAATTCGGTGAAGAGTGTCAACCTCATTCACCTGAGTAAAGGTGCAAAATAGCACAGATTTAAATTTGGAACTCCCACGAGAGTTTCTGAGGCAGCAGGAGTTTTGGCAACAGGCAGTTCCGGGGACAGAATGCTTATCTCCTTCCTTCCCTAATATTCATCTACCCAACTCCCCCAACAAATCCGGCGACTGGTTACACTGACACTCGCAATAACCCCAAAATTACAGCGCCTTGTATCTAGTTCAACGCAGGTGTGGGTTCGCAACTGGCGGGAACCAGCTTTTGGCCAGTGCGCGCTTCCAGAACGGTAAGGCATTGCTGGGTTGCTGCACGTGTAACCGTAACCTGGCGCCGGATGCGTTAATCAGCTCTTATCCTCTCGACACACCATGTTCTTGCGCGTGATACCGCAGAGTGCGACGATCTTTGCGGGCTATCCGCGTTTAAAGGCCAACAAAAATTCTGAGGTAAATGTAACTCTTCCACCAGGTGTATTACTAAACGTATACGGTGCTACTGAAGGGCTGGACGAAAGCGCAATGTTTTGGAAGGTGAGAACAATTAATACTGACGTCGGGGAGCGGTATCCCGGCTACGCTCTCGAGGATGAGCTTGATTTCAGGTAATTGTTTGAAATACGACACAATCACCGGCGACACCGACCTCGACACCCAACCCCGGCCGGAATCTCCGATTGCACCAGCGCACAAATTGACGCGTAATCCCTAAAGCACGGAAACACGCAGCGCCCAGTTCAGACCGGACAAACGCCCAAAGGCAAGTGGAGACAGGCACATGACCGCCACGGATAATCCTGCCGGTGCCACGTCAATGGACAGCCCTCACCTCTCCCGCCGCAACCTCCTCGCCGCCGCCCTCGCCTCAGGCGCAGCCACCCTCGCCGCCCCCACAACCGCCCAGACCGCAAGCAATCAATCGCCCACCCCCGGCAACACCCTCCTCCTCCGCAACGTCCTCCTCGAAACCGGCTATGCCCGCAGCGCCATCGAGGTCATCGGCACCAACACAGCCAAAGCCTCTATCCTCATCCAAAACGGCAAGATCGCCGCCATCCTCCCCGCAGATGCCGCCACCCCCGCCGGCGTCCCCGTCCACAATGCCGGCGGCATGCTCCTGCTGCCCGCCTTTCGGGACATGCACATCCATCTCGACAAGAACCACTTCGGCGGCCCCTGGGTTGCCCCCCTCAAGCGCCGGAACGGCATCCCCGGCCAGATCGAGCGCGAACGCACCCTGCTCCCCGAGCTTCTGCCCACGCTCAACGACCGCGCCGGCCAGATCATCGATCTGATGCAGCAAAACGGCACCACCTTCGCCCGTGTCCAATGCAACGTCGATCCCGTCATCGGCACCAAACACGTCGAAATCCTCCGCGCCCTGCTCGCCCGCCGCAGCGCAGGCTTCAGCCATGAACTCGTCGCCTTCCCCCAACATGGCTTCGTCAGCGCCAACATGCTGCCCGCCATGCGCGCCGCAATGGCAGCCGGCGCCACCCACGTCGGCGGCATCGATCCCACGGTCATCGATGGCGGCATGGAACGCTCGGTCGATGCAATTGTCGAAATCGCCCTCGACATGAACAAGAGCATCGACATGCACCTCCACGAGCCCGGCGCCAGCGGCATCGCCGCCATCCGCCGCGTCGCGAGCGCCGTCGATCAGGCCCCCGCCCTTCGCGGCCGCGTCACCATCAGCCACGCCTTTTCGCTGATGTCGCTCGAAGAATCCGAACTGAACGAGCTCGCCGCCCGCATGGCCACCCTCGGCATATCCGTCGCCTCCACCCTGCCCTTCGGCGGCCGGATCATGCCCATCCCCGCCCTCCTCAACAAAGGCGTCCGCGTCTACACCGGCACCGACAGCGTGCAGGGCATCTGGTCCGTCTTCGGCAGTTGCGACGTACTGGAAAAAGCCAAGCTCGCCTGCCAACTCTATGGCTGGGGCGATGAGCACGCCATTTCCCAGTCCCTCAAAATCGCCACCGGCGGCCTCACCCCGCTCGATGCCTCAGGCAAGCAAGTCTGGCCAAAGGTCGGAGACGCCGCCGACATGGTCCTCGTCCGCGCCGCCTGCGCCGCCGAAACCGTCGCCCGCCTCAAACCGCGCGAGGCTGTATTCCACGCCGGCAACCTCGTCGCCGGCACCAAACCGGCCTGACCCACAACAAGATTTAACGCCGCACCTATTGCCCGCCAGCACAGGAAGTCTAACGCTCTATCGGACACGATATATCGGAACCCAGATGGTGCACCTGTTTTTGTCCGGCCTCGCCCTCCTCATCGCTCCCGCCGCGGCCATCGCCGCCTGTGCCCCGTTGAAGCTCCCCCCGGCGGGATCGAAGCGCTCGGAGATCGTCTTGGCCGTCATGCCGGCGGTGGTGCAGGTGCAGGCAAGGTTCGGCCCCGAGACCAATGAAAGCTACGAGGAAGCGCTCGGCGATGCGATCCGCGAAACACTGGCCAGCAACAAACAGTCGCTCGGCAGCGGCTTCATCGTCTCGGGCGATGGTCTGGTCGTCACCAACGAACATGTCGTCGCCCAGGCCACCCAGATCACAGTCCGCCTCGCAGATGGCAGCGTCAGGGGCGCCAAGCTCATCGGCAGCGATGAACTCACCGATATCGCCCTGCTCCGCATGGAAGCCCTCGCCCGCTGCTATCCCGCACTCACATGGGGGGATAGCGACAAGGTCCAGGTCGGTGAAAACATCACCGTGGTCGGCTCGCCATTCGGGCTGGGCGGCTCGGTATCCGCCGGGATTGTCTCGGGCCGCGGTCGCTCCCTCGGCGCCAACCAATATCAGGATTTTCTGCAGATCGATGCCGCCGTCAATCAGGGCAACAGCGGCGGGCCGTTGCTCGACGAGGCCGGCCGTGTCGTCGGCATCAACACCGCCATCCTCTCCCCGGCCGGCGGCAACATCGGCATCGGCTTCTCGTTGCCGGCCGCAGCAGCCCAGCGCGTCGTCTCCGAGCTGTTCCGGAACGGCAAGATCAGCCGCACCCAATTGGGGCTGACCCTAGAAGCCTTGACCGGAGACATCGCCGAAGCCCTCGGCCTGCGCTCAAGTCGCGGCGTGCTGGTCCTCGAAGTTCTGGCCGAAAGCCCCGCCGATCGTGCCGGCATCCTGGCGTCGGATGTCGTGCTCGCGGTCGATGGTCGTCCCGTCGCCGATTTGGGCGCGCTGTCAGCCGAAGCGACGACATTCGCAGCGGGCCGCAACGTCCGCTTCGATCTCTGGCGCGATGGCAAGCCAATCGCAGTCGATCTCGCGCCCTCCGCAAAGTCGGACGGCGCAGTTCGCGCCAAAGAGTTGGCAAGCGCCGTGTCGCCGGATTCGATCATTTCACAGTCCGGTTTGCAACTCGCCGGCACAACAAGCGGCATCAATCAGGTCGCCGGACAAAATGGCGCCCCCGGCGGCCTCATCGTGGTGGCAGTGGAGCCCGACAGCCCGGGCGCAGCCCGAGGCATCGCAGTGGGGGACATCATCTCGGGGCTGGCAGGCAAGCCGCTCAGTTCCACCGTCCAGTTCACCGAAGCCGTCGCCACCGCACGCGCCGCAGGCAAGCGCAACATCTTGATCACACTTCTCCACGGCCGCAACACCGTATGGATGGCATTGCCGATCAGCCCCAGAGAGTAATCAGCCGCGCAGTCCCCGCCCCAACCACCAGAACCGCCCCCAAAGCGCCCCGGCCGACACCAAGGACGCCACGATCACCGACCATACCAGCCCCGCCACCCCCAGCCCGGCCGGAATCGCCAGCGCCCAGCCCAGCGGTATCATCACCGCCAGATAGCTCGCAATATGCGTCGCCGTCGGCACCCACACATCGCCCCGCGCCCGCAGCGCCTGCGCTCCCACATTCTGCAGCCCGTCCGCCAGATAAAACAGGCAGGAGAGCAGCAGCGCCGCCGCCGCCACAGTCCGCACCGCCGCATCGGTCGTATAGGCGTTCGCAATCGCCTCATTGCCCAGCCCGATGCCAGCGCAGATCACCAGCAGCACAGCGCTCGTCACCATCAGCCCCAGCACGCCAGCGCGGTTCACCCCGCTCGGGCTCCTCGCCCCGTGCGCCCGCCCCACCATCACCGCCGTCGCCGCCGCCAGCCCCAGCGGCACCATGAACACCACCGCCGCCACATTGAGCGTAATCGCCCACGCCGCCACAGCCATCGCCCCGATCCAGCCGGCAAAAATGCTCATCGCGCCAAAGGCCGCACTCTCGATGAAATAGCTCGCCGCCGTGCCATAGCCCACCTGCCGCTGCCGCGCCGCCGCTGCAGGGTCCGGCGCCGTCCGCCGAAACACGCCATAGTCATGCGCCGGCGCCCATGCCGCAATCATCCCCCAGATGAACACCAGCAGCGCCACCCGGCTGATCGCCGTCGCCCAACCGCTCGCCACAGCGCCGTCCACCGCAAACCCCGAGGTCCCCGGCACCAGCCACAAATTCAGCCCCAGATTGACGATATTCGCCCCCCACATCGCCACCATCCCCGGCACCGCGCGCCCATGCGCCTCCAGCCAGTACAACCCGGCATCCGCCACCAGAATCGGCAAGAGAGACAGTGCCAACACCTGCAAAACCGGCGTCGCCCCATTCGCCAGCGCAGGGGAAAGCCCAAACAAATGCAGCATCGGCCCGCCCAGTGTCGCCAGCAGCACCGCCGCCGCCAGCCCAACAAGGAACGCATAGGCCGTGCCGCGCCGCAGAATCGCCCCAGTCTCCGCCGTTCGCCCATCGCCAATGGCCTGGCTGGTCATCACCTGCACGCCATAAAGCAGCCCGAGTGCGGTGGTCAGCACCACGCCCGTCGGCGCCCAGCCCAGCGCGTGATAGCCCAGCTGCTCGGCCGAATAACGGCCGACCACCACCGTATCCACCACGCCCATCGCCATGATGCCGAGCCGGCTCGCCACCACAGGCCCCGCCAGCCTCATCAGCGGCCCCAACGTCGGCCGGGCAGGATCAGGTAAAGTGGCAGGCTGCAAAGAGGGAAGCGAAGTCATGGAGGGGGTCTTTCCGGGGCCAGCCCGCGCCTCGGCGCAGACCGCAAATCAGGGAATCAGCGGGCGCTCAGCACAAAGCGGCAGCGAGATTTCGCATGCCAAAGGGCCGTGGCAGCTGGAGGGAAAAGACCAATAATCATGGGTTCGCCTGACGTCGCCCTTGCGCCAGCTTCATCCCAAAGGTCAACCCGCTGTCATATCCGCCCGAGCATTCGTCCGACCACGCCGTGCAAATTTCCGCCCGATTCCTTCTCCAAAGCGCTCCTGATCGTTTCAACCTCAAGGTCGGTCAGATGCTCGATCCCGATGAACTCGTTGCGCGCCGAATCCACAGCCCGAATCAACTCATCCAGCTTCGCCTGCATCGCCGCCGCATCGCGGTTCTGGCTATTCTGGATCAGGAACACGATCAAAAACGTCACGATCGTCGTCGTCGTGTTCACAACCAGCTGCCACGTGTCCGAAAAGCCGAAAAGAGGCCCGGTCAGCCCCCAGCCTGCAATCAGGGCCAGCGCCAGGATGAACGTCCCCGGCTTGCCCACCAGCCGTGACGTGAAAGTCGCCACCCTCGTAAAGAACTGGTCCATATAAAGCTCCGCTATTGCACCCCATGCTTTAGCATCAGTTGCGTCCCGGTGCGCGCCCCCGTAAACGACCCCATGCAAAACGCTCTTTTCCAGCCTTTCGCGCTGCCCAATCTCGCCCTGCCCAATCGTATCGTCATGGCCCCCATGACCCGCAGCTTCTCGCCCGGCGGTATCCCCGGAGACAATGTCGCCGAATATTACCGCAAGCGCGTCGAGGGCGGTGTCGGCCTGATCATCACCGAAGGCACGGGCATTGATCGTCCCGGCTCAACGAACGATGCCGCCGTCCCCCGCTTCCACGGCGATGAAGCGCTTGCTGGCTGGGCCGAAGTCGTCACGGAGGTTCATGCCGCTGGGGGCAAGATCGCGCCGCAACTCTGGCACGTCGGTAGTGCCATCAATCCCCGCAACCCCGATGCCACCCATGCCGAATCGCCTTCCGGCCTGTTTGCCCCCGGCAAGCCATGGGGCCATGAAATGACGACGGACGACATTGATGACACCATCGCCGCCTTCGCCAGCGCTGCCCGGTCCGCCCTTGCCTTGGGTTTCGATGCTGTCGAGCTTCACGGCGCCCATGGCTATCTTATCGATCAGTTCTTCTGGGACGGCACCAACCAGCGCGGCGACAAATGGGGCGGCGCGACACTTCCGAAGCGCAATCGCTTCGCCACCGAGATCGTCAAGGCCGTCAAGGCCGAGCTGGGCACCGAAATTCCGCTCATCCTGCGTGTCAGCCAGTGGAAACAGCAGGACTATACGGCAAAACTCGCCGCCAATCCGGCCGAGCTTGAAGCCTGGCTCGCCCCGCTTGTCAGCGCCGGGGTGGATATCGTTCATTGCTCCCAGCGCCGCTTCTGGGAGCCTGAATTCCCCGAGATCGACGGCGATTCCGGCCTGAACTTTGCCGGTTGGACCCGCAAGGTCACAGGCACCCCGACCATCACCGTCGGCAGTATCGGTCTGTCGGGGGAGTTCATCGCCGGGTTCGGCGGCGAAGCCTCGGAGCCCGCCGATTTCAGCCAGCTCGAAACTCGCCTCGCCGCCCACGAGTTTGATCTCGTTGCCATTGGCCGTGGCCTGATTGTTGATCCAGACTGGGCTCACAAGGTCCGTGATAACCGTATCGCAGACCTGAACGGCTTTGAACGCTCGGCGCTGATGACCCTCGTTTAGGCCCGCTCGCGCGTCGCTGAAAAGCGGATTTTCGTCTCGCGCTGGGATACGTAATTTAGCTCCCAGCTATCGCGCGCCATGAATACCGGGCTGCCGTCACGGTCCTCGGCCATGGCCCCCTTGTGCTCGTCCATGAAGCGCTTCAGCTCCGCCGCCTCGCCGCTCACCCACCGCGCCGTCTCGAACGGTGAGGGCTCAAATCCGGCCGCCACACGATATTCAGCATCCAGCCGTGAGATCAGCACCTCGAGCTGCAACTGCCCGACCACACCGACAATCCATTGGCTGCCGATCAAAGGCTTGAACAGCTGCGTCACCCCCTCCTCGGCCATGTCGGTCAGCGCGGTCCGCAGTTGCTTTGATTTCGTTGGATCCTTCAGCGCCACGCGGCGCAAGATCTCGGGCGCAAAGTTCGGGATCCCCGTGAAGGTCAGATCATCCTTCTCCACCAGCGAATCCCCCACCCTCAGCACGCCATGGTTGGGAATGCCGATGATATCGCCCGGAAAGGCCTCGTCGGCAATTTCGCGGTCCTGCGCAAAGAAGAGAATAGGCGAGTTGATGGCGATGGTCTTGCCCGTCCCCACCTGGCGCAGCTTCATCCCCCGCCTGAAACGACCCGAGGCCACCCGCATGAACGCGATGCGGTCGCGGTGCTGCGGGTTCATGTTCGCCTGCACCTTGAACACGAAGCCCGAGACCTGTGGATCGCTAGGCTTTACCGCTTCAGGCAGGGCAGGCTGCGGTCGCGGACTCGGCGCAAATTCCGCCAGTGCATCGATCAGCGCTTCCACGCCAAAATCCTTCAGCGCCGATCCAAACAACACCGGAGTCAGCGCACCCGCACGATAAAGCGCGCCGTCCAGCGTCGCATAGCCACCAACCGCCAGCTCCGCCTGCTCGCGCAGCCGCCCGGCAATCGGCCCGCACAGCGCATCAATCAGCGGATCGTCCAGCCCCTTTGTCTGCACCGCCTCACCGGCAGCCCCCGTCGCCGTCCCGTCCGGCTTTAAAAATCGCCCCGAGCGCAGATCATAAAGGCCTTTGAACTCACCGCCCATGCCGGCCGGCCAATTCAGCGGCGCCACATCGAGCGCCAGCACATCGGCAATCTCGTCGAGCAGCGAAAACGGGTCGCGCCCTTCCCGGTCGACCTTGTTGATAAAGGTCAGGATCGGCACATCGCGCAGGCGGCAGACCTCGAACAGCTTGCGCGTCTGCGCCTCGATACCGCGCGCCGCATCGATCACCATCACCGCAGAATCGACTGCCGTCAGCGTCCGGTAAGTATCTTCCGAAAAGTCCTCGTGCCCCGGCGTATCGAGCAGATTGAACACCGTATTGCCGCGCTGAAACGTCATCACAGAGCTGGTCACCGAGATCCCGCGCTGCTGCTCGATCTTCATCCAGTCGGATCGTGCCCGCCGGTTCTGCCCTCGCGCCCGTACCTCGCCGGCCAGATGGATCGCGCCGCCAAAAAGCAGGAGCTTTTCCGTCAGCGTCGTCTTGCCGGCATCAGGATGCGAGATGATCGCGAAGGTGCGGCGCTCGGGCGTGCCGCCAGAAACCTTGATGGGCTCCGGAACCTTGATAGGCGTAATAGCGGGCGTGTTCATCCGCACGCCCATGGCAGGCAGCGCCCATCAAAGCAACGTTATGGCGTGAAGTCCTTAAGGTCCGCCACTGTCTTGGCATCCAGCCGCCGGATCAACGCCACCACCAGATCGACCATCTTGTCGAAGTCCCCCCGGTCGATGATCCCGTTGTGCGCATGGAGAGACCGCCCCGGCACCACCAGATTGACCGTCGGCACACCCCCATTGGTTGCCTGGATCGCCCCTGAGTCATCGCCATAGCCCTGTACAAGATCGAGCTGCAGCGGAATCTTCTCCGCCGCCGCCACCGATTTCACCAGCGCCACGAACTTGCGGTTGGGAATCGTGCTGCTGTCGAACAGGAACATCCCCGGCCCCGCCCCCAGCCTCGCCTGGCTGGCCTCGGCCGGGCTGCCCGGCATGTCGCCGGTCACCCCCGCCTCGATGGCAATGCCGATATCGGGCTTGATGATGTCGGCGGCCGTCCGCGCCCCGCGCAGTCCGATCTCCTCCTGCACCGTCGCGGCCACGAAAATCTGGTTCGGATGGCCGCTGGCCTTCAGCCGCCGCATCGCTTCGATCACGACCGCCAGCCCCACCCGGTCATCCCAGGCCTTGCCCAGATAGCGCACCCCGCCGGACATGATCTCGAACGGCGAATAGGGCACTATCGGATCACCGGGGGAGATGCCCAACGCCTCCACTTCGGCTGCGGTGCGTGCCCCCACATCCAGAAAGATCATGTCGCGCGGGATCAGCTTGTCGCGCTCCGCCGCCGCCACCGTATGCACACTGCGAATGCCGGTCACCGCCGTCACCGGGCCTTTCGAGCCCAGAATCGTCCAGCGCTTGTCGATCAGCACATGATCAAGAAACCCGCCCAGGAGCTGCATTGTCAGCAACCCGCCTGGCGCTACCCGGCGCACCATGCCGCCCACTTCATCCATATGCGCATCGAACATAATCTTCGGACCGCTCGATCCCGATTGCGCAATCACCGATCCCACACCGTCGTACCGAATATTGTCCGTAATCGGCGTAAGCTCGCGTACCACAATCTTGCGCACCGGCTCCTCAAACCCCGATGGCCCATGCGCATCGGCCAGTTCGCCGAGCAGTTTCGCCGTGCGATCCTGCGCCACAGTCGGCCCCGCCAGCATCGCCATAGCCAGCAAAAGACCCTGTATTCTCATAACTATCTTCATGATTTTTTCCCATCCACACGCCACAATAGCTCGGCTGAAGGCAAACACAATTCGATCAGGGGTTCGCAGCGAGTCCAATATGTTATAGCCTAACTTCAATTCGGGGTAGCAAGGACTGACAAATGGCATTGTTCAGACGGCTCATAGCAACCGCTATGGCGTTTAGCGCCAGCCTCCCCCTGCACGCCCCGCTACGCGCCGCCAGCCTGTACGAAGTCCCCAAATATGCCGCCATCCTCCTCAATTCCGACACCGGCGAGGTCATGTATGCCCGCAAGGCCGATGAGCAGCGCTACCCCGCCTCAATCACCAAGGTGATGAGCATTTATGTTGCCTTTGAGGAGCTGAAGGCCGGTCGCATGAAAGACGATGACCGCATCGCAATCTCCAAATATGCCGCCGGCCAGCCGCCCACCAAACTCGGGCTCAAGCCCGGCCAAACGATCAGCATCGCCGATGCCATCGGCGTCATGGCCACAAGGTCGGCAAACGATATCTCGGTGGCGCTGGCCGAACACATCTCCGGCTCCGAAGGCGCATTCGCCGCGCGCATGACCGCCACTGCCCGGCGGCTGGGCATGATGCACAGCAATTTCGTCAATCCGCACGGCTTGCCCAACAGCCAGCATTTCACCACCGCGAGGGACATAGCCACATTGTCGCGCGCCATGGTGCGAGACTTCCCCGATCGCTACGCCGTGTTCAGCAAGGTCGAGCACGATTTCGAAGGCCAGATCATCACCGGCCACAATAATCTCCTCAAGACCGTTCCCGGCGTTGACGGGATCAAGACCGGCTTCACAAATGCCGCTGGCTTCACCCTCGCAGCCTCGGCAGCGCATGACGGTACCCGCCTGATCGCCGTGGTGCTGGGTGGCCCAAACCGCATGCAGCGTGATGGCAATGTCACCGATCTGCTTGAGACCGGCTTTCAGGTCCTCACGCGCCGCTCGCGGGGTGAAGCAACCACCGTCGCCGCCAATTTCGCCGAACCTGACGATCTGTCCGATGCCGTCATGGATCGCCTCGCCGCCCAGGGCCCGGCCGCAGACGGCCTTGTCATGACCAGCGTAAGCAGCGCCCGCTAGACCCGCATGACCAACGCCGCGCTGTTCCAGCTGGCCAGCGCCGCCGTGCTTCCCGGCTGGCTGGCCCTCGCCACAGCCCCGCTCTGGCCCCGTTCCGCCCGCCGCCAAGCTATCTTCATCGCCCGCATTGTCGCGGCTTTGCTGTGCGGCCTCTATGCCACCCTGCTGATCACCGGCCTCGCCGGTGATGGCCCGCCCAAAGGCGCCGGATTCACCAGCCTCGAAGCTGTACGCCTGCTACTGTCGTCGCAAGCCGCCTTGCTCGCCGGCTGGGTGCATTATCTCGCCTTCGATCTCTGGGCCGGCAGCTGGCAGGCCGAGGATGCCCGCCTGCCGCACTGGCTGCTCCTCCCCTGCCTCGCCCTCACCTTTCTTGCTGGCCCCGTTGGCCTCCTGCTTTATCTGTTGCTCAGCGCCGCCCGCAGCAAATGACCGACCTCGTCCCCTCGCCCTGCAATAATGTATGCCGCATCGATCAGCGCAGCGGCTGGTGCGAGGGCTGCAAACGCAGCGTCGACGAAATCATAGCCTGGCCCACTGCTTCCGACACAGAAAAACAAGCCATTCTGCGCGCCCTGCCCGGCCGCAGCCTCACGCAGCAGCGCTGGCCATCCTAGCGTCAAACCGCTTAACCAGCTCAACCGTACTTCGAATATTACCCCGGCTCGATGCGCCAAAGACCATCGAAGTAATCTTCGGCTGGCTGCAAACCCACGCGATCGCTTCCGCCGGTGCAATAGCGCCGCTCGCGTAGATCGACATCGCAATCGCCCTGCATGGATGCTCCTCCAGCGCCCGTGCATAGCCATCCAGCCCGCCACACATGCGAAAGCCGATCTTGTTCATATTGGCGCACACGATCGGGTTCCCGACCCCTTGCTCTGCAAGCACCCGCAACAGCATCGGCAAGTTCATCGTTATGAACCCCGGCTCAGCGCCATAACGCGCCCGGCAATGATCAGCGAAAATCCTGAATGCATCCTTGAACCCAAGGCCCAGCAACAGATCGACCACCACATTCTGCAGAAAAATCACCGGCGCATTCAGCCCCTCGAACATCTTCATCTCGGCATCAACCAACAACGTGATCAACCCCTCGACGTCTTTCCCCGCAATCGCCTTGCCCCCGCGCAGCGCCGCATTGAGCAAGCCCTCCTGCGGCAAAAACCGCTTGAGAGCCCCCAGATAGCCATCCTCTGTGACTGCATTGGCGTATTTATGGGCATAGGGCATGCCCGGATAGAAGATGAAGTCCGCATATTTCGCCGGGTCACCACGCATCTGCGCTGCAATTTCGCCAATGCGGTCATGCGTTGTGCACATGAACGTCCGCACCCCTTCCTCAAGGGCAGCATCCAAAACATCAACAATCGCCTGCGTCCGCTGAAAGCGCATCGCGCCAGCCCGCGCCTTTTCCTCCGACATATGGTTGATGCCGAAAAACTGGTTGTCGCCAAAAAGCAGCCGGTCCATCACATGCGCCATCATCGCCGCCCCATCAGCTTGCCCAGCAACCCCGATTTCGGCGCATCCGGCAGCACAGGTCGCACACTCGCTTCCACCGCACCGTCATTGGCAATGAACATGTCGAGCGTCCTGTCTGTCTCCACCGCACTCGCAAAATCATTCTCGCAGCCCACATTTCCTGCACCGATTGCCATCACCCAGGCATCGATTTGCGCCGAATATTCCTCACCCCGCAGATAAAAATCCACCTCATCGCTGAGTTCGGTCGTATATTTCACATTCCAGCCCGGCTCATATCCCTCAGGAATTGCGCCCAAATCATCCCGCAAAAACAGCTGAATCTCCTGCCGGTCAGCATAAAGCCGTCCTGCTGTCCCCCATAAGGTCAGCCGCGTCGTCATTTTTCGAACCGATGTGTCAGTCCAATCCACCGAAACCTGCGCGGTCATGCCATCGGGATACCGCAAAGTCCCATAGACCTGATCATCTGTCTCCGCCGAAAACACCGGCACAAGGGCAGCACCCGCCACCGCCGCCGGCGCACCAAACAGCCACGTCACAAGGTTGATCGGATGTGCAGCATAATCATAAAGGCAGCCACCACCTTGTGCACGCTGCGTGCGCCACGTCGCGCCCTTGGGCTTTGTCACCACAGCACCATAGGCTTCCGCCAGAACATGCGTCACGCGCCCGATCGCACCCGCATCGATCAGCCGCTTCACCTCCCGAAAGGCACCGACAAAGCGGTTATGATAGCCCACCTGGCACACCAACCGCTTTGCCACCGCTATTGCTGCCAGTTCAGCCCCTTCACCCACATCAAGGCAAAACGGCTTCTCGCAAAACACATGGCATCCTGCATCAAGCGCTGCCCGCACCATCGGCCCATGCATCGCAGAAGGCGTCGCTACCAGCACAGCATCCAGTTTCGCCTCAGCGAGCATCCGACCATAGTCATCATAGGTCGGGATACCGGTATATTTTCCCAGCACATCGAGCACATAGGCGGCGCTATCGCACATCCCCGCCAGCACTACGCCCGGATGAGCATTGACGATTGCCAGATGGGAAAGTCCCATCTTGCCCAGTCCGACGATACCGACGCGAATCAGGGGAACCTCCAAAGCCGGGCAGCCACAACATCGGCGATGCCAAGCCGCCTCACTATGCCAAGTTCGCAGTTGCAACAAGCAGGTTGACAAGGCTGCGGCACACCACAAAGGCATAGGTCCGCGATAGGTTGCGGCGGAGGAAGGCCTTGGCAAACCCACCCAAACGACTGCTCGCTATCGCCTCCGGTGGTGGCCATTGGGTGCAACTCCTCCGGCTGCGTCCGGCGTTTGACGGCTGCACCATCGCCTATGCCAGCGTCCATCCTGACAGCGCAGCCGAAGTCCCGAGCCACCGCTTCTTCAGCTTCCGCGATGCCTCGCGCAAAAACCCGATGAGCTTTCCCATCGCCGCCCTTCAGATCGCCCGCGCCATACTCATCGTCCGCCCCCATGTGATCGTCACCACCGGCTCCGCCCCCGCCCTTATCGCTATCCTGCTCGGGCGCCTTATCGGTGCCCGCACGCTCTGGGTGGACAGCATCGCCAATTCCGAGCGCATGTCCGCCTCGGGCCTGCGCGCCCGACGCTTGGCGCATATGTGCATCACCCAATGGCCCGAGCTCGCCACCACCCCGCGGCCAGAATATTGGGGCGCCGTGCTGTGAACATGCCGCCCCCCGTCTTGTTCGCCAGTGTTGGTTCGATGTTCCCCTTCGACCGGCTTGTGCAGGCCATCGACACTTGGGCCGCCGCTCATCCCGAAGTTGCGGTCGAGGTTCAGATCGGCAGCGGCAGCTTCGAGCCGCGTCACGCCCGCTTCGTGCGCATGATGCCGCCAGCGCTTTATCAGCAGCGTATCGCCGAGGCTAAGTTGTTCGTCGCCCATGCCGGCATGGGATCGATCATCAGCGCCATTCAGGCCGGCAAACCACTCATCATGCTGCCGCGACTTCAGCATCTTGGCGAGCACACCACCGATCACCAGCTTGCCACCATCGCCAAATTCCGGGATCGCGCCGGACTTCATGTAGCCGATGATGTTGCCGCCCTATACATCGCTGTCGACCGGCTGCTCACCGACAGTGGTGCCCCGCCTGCCCCTATCGCACCTCATGCTTCGCCCGAGCTTCTTGCCCGCATCAAGGCCTTCATCAACACATGATTCCGCTTCAGCGTCTGACCGATCATACGTTCCGCCTCGCTGTCATCCCCGGGCTCTGCGACTGTCATCCAGACAGCCTGTTCCTGTTCGGCGGTGCTGGCATGGCCGCCGGGCTCACCGCCATAGAAGCCGTCACCGGTCGCCGACTGTCTGGGCCGCCGCGCAATATCTGAGCTATGCACGCCCCGGCACCGAGCTGACCTTCGAGGCCACCGTCCCCGTCCACGGCAAATACACCAGCCAGGCTCGCGTCACCGCCAGGTTCGATGATGCCGAGATCATCACCGTCAATGCAGCGCTTGGCGCCCGAGCCGAAAGCCCCGAAGCCCAATGGGCGCAGATGCCCGCCGTTCCCGATCCCGCCGATTGCCCGCCCTTCGACTATGATTGGGTCCGCCGCGAAGATGATGTGAACGCTCATTTCGACAAGCGCGGCGCCAAGGGCCGGTTCGGCAAAGCCCGCATTGATGCAGCCCCCAGCGAAGACGGTATTACCCGCCTCTGGATCCGCCCGCATTCCGGCATCGTCGATCGCACAACCCTCGCCGTCATGGCCGATTTCCTGCCGTCGGGCGTCGGCAATGCGCTCGGCACAGCCGCAGGCGGCAACAGCCTCGACTATACCATCCGCTTCGCGCGCCTCGTACCCACCGTCTGGGTACTCGCCGATATCCGCATCCACGCCACCGCCAGCCAGTCCATGATCCTGCGAATTCGATAACCGAGTCTCTTTGGAGATGACCCGTCAGGCATAATAGCCTCCCGCCTTCTCTCCCCTAACCACTCCTCCCCGTTGCCCTGATCGCCACAGGCGGTTATCGCCACATCATGGAAACCCCCGCCCTCGCGGTCTTCATCCTCGCCAAAAACGAGGCCGCCAATCTCGCGCGCACACTGGCGCCGCTCGCCACCACCGGCTGGCCCGTCACCATCCTCGATTCCAGCTCCACCGATGATACCGCCGCCATCGCTGCCGCCCATCCTTTCGTGCGCCTCCAGCCCTTCACCTACACCACCCACCACGCCGCCTATAACGCCATCACCACCACCCTCGCCGACACACCGGCCGTAATCATCCTCGATGCCGACATGGTGCTGAGCCAGGGCCTCATCGCCGAAGTCCAAGCCCTCATCACCAGCCATCTTCCGGGCAGCCGAATCCCCATCGCCCGTGCCCCGGTCGCTTTCTGCGTCGAAGGCCAGCCGCTCAAACACGCCTCGCTCTATCCGCCCAAACCGTTCCTCTTCCCCACCGGCCAGCCATGGTTCGTCCAGTCCGGCCATGCCGAGCGCGTGCGGGATGATGTGCCCGTCCACCAGTTCCACCACAGCATCGCCCATGATGACCGCAAGCCCTTCGCCAGCTTCCTCGCCGGCCAGGCCCGCTATTCCCAAAATTTTGTTGATCGTCTCGCCACCGGCGAGGTGACATCCCGCGATCGCTTTCGCGCCCGCTGGCCGCTGATGATCTTCGCCGTGCCGCTGGTCTCGTTTCTCGCCCGCTTCGGCCTGCTCGATGGCCGTGCCGGCCGCATATATGCGCTCGACAAGCTCATCGCCGAAGCCATCATGCACCGTCAGGCCCTCGCTGCCCGCCTCCGCAAAGACCTACAAGGCTAGCCCCCATAAGCCCAACCGGCTATTCGGCAGTGCACCAGTGTTTCGGAGCATCCATGAGCATCATCATCGGCCTCAACGCCTATCACGGAGATAGTGCCGCCGCCATCATCCGCGATGGTCAGCTAATCGCAGCCGCCGAGGAGGAACGCTTCCGCCGCGTCAAGCATTGGGCCGGCTTCCCGTCGGAATCGATCCGCTATGTCCTCGCCGAGGCCGGCCTCACCCTCGCCGACGTCGATACCATCGCCATCAACAGCGATTCCACCGCCAATCTCACCCGCAAGATCGCCTATGCGGCCCTTAAACGTCCCAGCCTGTCGCTTATCACCGATCGGCTCAAGACCAAGCGGGATCGTGCCAGCATCCCCGAACAGCTCGCCGCAACGCTTGGGGAGGGCTTCAAGGGTCAAGTCTCCCAGGTCGAGCATCACCTCGCCCATCTGTCCTCGGCCTTCCACGTCTCGCCCTTCCCCGAAGCCGCCGTTGTCAGCGTCGATGGCTTTGGAGATTTCGCCAGTGCCGCATGGGGCTATGGCCAGGGCAACAGCATTACCATCGATGACAAGGTCTATTTCCCCCATTCGCTGGGCATCTTCTACGAAGCCCTTACCAAATGGCTCGGCTTCCCGCACTATGGTGATGAATATAAAGTCATGGGCCTCGCTCCCTATGGCCAGCCCGATCATCTCGCTGAAATGCGCCAGATCGTGCGCCTCCAGCCCGATGGTAGCTTCAAGCTCGATCTCGCCTTCTTTCGCCACGCTACCGAAAAGGTCAGTTACGAATGGGACAATGGCGAGCCCATCTCCCCCAGCCGCCTGTTCACCCCCGCCCTTGAGGCACTGCTCGGCCCGGCGCGGCAGCCAGGCACCGAGCTCACCCAACGCCATAAGAACATCGCGCGCTCGGTCCAGGCCATGTATGAGGAGGCGTTTTTCCACCTCCTCGCCGCCGTCCACGCCCGTCACGGCGGTGATGCCATCTGCGTCGCTGGCGGCTGCGGCATGAATTCGGTCGCCAACGGCAAGATCTACAGCCGCTCGCCTTTCAGCCGCGCCTATATCCAGTCCGCCGCCGGCGATGCCGGCGGCGCCATCGGTGCCGCCTTCGCCGTCTGGCACGAGCAGGGCGGTGCGCGCAGCTTCACCATGGATCACGCTTATTGGGGCCCCCACGCCTCTGCATCCGACCTTACCACCCTCCTAGAAGCCAACGCGCAAGCCATCGCCGCCGCCGGCTGCACCGTCACCCACATCGCAGACGAAGCCGAACTCTGCGAAAAAACCGCCACCGCCGTCGCTGAAGGCAAGGTCATCGGCTGGTTCCAGGGCCGCATGGAATGGGGGCCGCGCGCGCTGGGGAATCGCTCGATCCTCGGCGATCCGCGCCGTGCCGACATGAAAGACATCCTCAATCTCAAGATCAAACGGCGGGAAAGCTTCCGCCCCTTCGCTCCCTCAGTCCTCGCCGAAGCCGTGCCGGACTGGTTCACCGAAACCGATGACGTCCCCTTCATGATGCAGGTTTATCCCATCCAGCCCGATAAGCAGGCGCTCATCCCCGCAGTCTGCCATGTCGATGGCTCCGGCCGCCTGCAAACCGTTCAAGCCGCCACCAACCCCCGCTATCACCGGCTCATCAGCGCCTTTGCTGCCCAAACCGGCATCCCCATGCTCCTCAACACCAGCTTCAACGAAAATGAGCCCGTCGTCTGTTACCCGCAAGAGGCGCTCGATTGCTTCCTCCGCACGCGTATGGATGTCCTGGTTTTGGGGGATTGGTTCATCACCCGCGCCGCCGACCCTGCATGAAAGTCTCATTGATCATGGCGACCTACAACCGCGCGGGCACCATTGCCGATGCGGTAGCCAGCGTGCAGCGCCAGTCCCACACCAACCTCGAGCTCATCGTAGTAGATGGCGGCTCCACCGATGGCACTCAAGCGCTGCTGCCCAGCCTTCTCGATAGCCGCGCCCGCTTCGTCTCCGGCCCCGATGATGGCATCTACGATGCCCTCAACAAGGGCATGGCACTCGCCACCGGCGATGTCATCGGTGTCATCCACTCCGACGATTATTTCGCCAGTGACGATGTTCTCGCAGCCATAGTCGCCGGCTTCGCCCCTGGCATCGATGCCGTCTACGGCGATGTCGATCACATCACTAACGACACCCCGCCCCGCCTTGTCCGCGCGTGGCGCTCGGGCGCCTATTCCCGTGCGCGTCTCGCATGGGGCTGGATGCCGCCGCACCCGGCGCTGTTTGTCCGCAGCAGCGTCATTACCCGGCTCGGTGGTTACAACACCGGCTTTCGGGTTGCTGGCGATTATGATGCCATCCTGCGATGGTTCGGCGCCGGCGGCATCACCCCCGCTTATGTCCCGCACGTTGTCATGAAGATGCGCGTCGGCGGCGCCAGCAACGGCTCACTAAAGGCGCTCATCCGCAAAACCTGCGAGGATTACCGAGCACTTCGCCACAACCACATCGGCGGCCTCGGCGCGCTGATCTGGAAGAATCTGAGCAAGCTCGGCCAGTTCCGCCTCGGCTGATATCACAGCGCAATGCGGCAACTCCGCCGCTTGCCGCTCAAGACCTTCTGCTGCAAGGCAATTACAATCATCCCGGAGCTCGCACGCGTGTTCTTCCAGACTCTTTCCCACGCCGGACTGCGCATCGATGCTTGCGGCAAGACGCTGGTGTGCGATCCCTGGCTGGTCGGCAGCGCTTATTGGCGCTCATGGTGGAACTATCCGCCCGTCCCCGCCGGCCTGCTCGACACGCTGAAGCCCGATTTCATCTACCTGACCCATCTCCACTGGGATCATTTCCACGGCCCGACACTCAAGCGCTTCGATCCCGCCACGCCCGTCATCGTCCCCTATGATCGTTATGGCCGCATGGTCCGTGATCTTGCGACCATCGGCATGACTAATATCCATGAGCTGACGCATGGTGCGCACTTCGACATGGCGCCCGATTTCCGCCTCACCAGCTACCATATTTCGCCCTTCGTTACCGATAGCGCTGCCGTTATTGAGGCTGAAGGTGTCACGCTGCTCAATGCCAATGACGCAAAGCTCGCAGGCGCGCCGCTCAATCATCTGCTGTCGCGTCACGGCCCTATCGATTTCGCCTTCCGCAGCCACAGCTCAGCCAATCCCCGCGCCAATTTTCACTACATCGATGCGCCCGACGAGCATCTTGACGACAGTGATCACTATATCCGCGCATTCTTGCTGTTCATGGCGCGGGTGAAGCCACGCTATGCCATTCCGTTCGCATCCAACATCTGTTTCCTTCACGACGACACCTGGGCCATGAACGATCAAGTCCAGACGCCGGTCCGCGTCGCTGATGCTTTCACAGCCTTTGCAGCAGGCCAGCATCTGGCGACCAAAGTCCAGACTATGAAGCCGGGCGACCTGTGGGACAGGGCTCAGGGTTTTAAAATCGATGCCACCGACTGGTACTCTGATCGGCCAGCCCGTCTCGCTGTCTATCGTGCGCGTGTTGCCCCCACGATGGAACGCCAGGCGGCGCGGGAAGCACGAATTGCTGTCAAGCCGCACACGGTCGAAGTGTTCATGAAAAAGTTGATCGCCGCGGCCCCCGTTATCCTGATGCGCGGACTGAAGAACAAACACCTGCTGATATTGTCTACCGCAGGCGCACAGCAAACCGGGTTTAGCATCGACCTGAATTCCGGCACCACAACCCAGGTACCGCCAGCAAGTTTTGCCGATTTCGCCATGCGCATCGAAATTCCCGCTCTCATACTGCGCCAGTCGATCGCCATGAACATGTTTGGCCACGCCGCCATATCCAAGCGCGTTCATTTTTACGCCACCCGCGCAACCATGCCGGCCCTGCGGCGCTTTCAGTCCCTTCTCGAATGGCATGAGGCTGAGCTCCTGCCAGTCTCGGCCAATATCACGGCGCGCACGATCAAGGCGCTGCTCCCGCGCTGGCGGGAAGGCCTGCTCTATAGCCACGTCATCGCCGAACGCGCCCGGGGCACAGACTTTCCCGAGATCGAGCGCCGCCTGCTCGCCTGAAGCCTCAATAACTTGCCGCCGACCAATTAACCACCGACGGCCCCAGCTTTGCCAACTCTGACAGCCTGACATCCCAGCGACAGTGATTCGCTGCCGATTCGGTGTCGATTCGCCGCAGCGCCATGCCTCAAATGTTATCTCTGGCAGCATGATTGCAAGCCAAATGCTTGGAATAATTACTGATTCGTTAATTTTGGCAGTCGATGTGCAAAATAATGTTTACCAAAGGGTAAATATCTGTAAGTTTGATCCGGTCGTCACAGGAGGGAATTTACCATGTTTGCCAAGTTCGTAATCGTTGCCGCAGCTGTTGCAGTCGCCGGCCCTGCATTTGCAATTACCAATGTTGTTGGAAATGATACCGGGGCCCCAGACGGTGGCGTTCCTGCAGGTCTCACTACTGTTGTTACTTTCGATGGGCCTAATGCAGTTGGTGTAACCAACACGACGACTGGCGCTGTATACGAAGGGTCAGCATCGGTGGGGGGTCAGTATGCTGCACCGGCGCTTACCGCTCCCGGCACAAACTATCAGGCCGTCCAGACAGGTGGCTCGAGCACTTTCGACTTCACAGGGTTCAAGGCGTCCAGCATGCTGCCGTTGAGCCGGTTCAGCCTCTATTGGGGTTCGGTTGACACGTACAACACGCTGCAGTTTCTCTCCGGTGCCACTGTAATCAGCAGCTTCACAGGCGCTGATTTCCTGCCCGCCGGTGGCAACCAGGTTGACCCCATTACCAACCGGCGTATTACGTTCGGGTTTGACAAGGCCGACAACATTACCGGCGTGCGTTTCCTTTCGAGCCAGAACGCTTTCGAATACGATACCTTCGGCGCAGCCGTTCCCGAGCCAGCCTCATGGGCGATGCTCATCGCCGGCTTCGGCCTCGTCGGTGCCACCATGCGCCGCCGTCGCACGGCAATGACGAGCGTCATGGCCTGATCCGCAACGACCCACTGAAGACCCAAAGACGATCGGCCGGCACCTAGGTGTCGGCCGTTTCGCTTTCTGCTCCCCACACCCGCTTGCACTCGCGCCGATTTCGGGCATTGCAAAATTCAGCATCACTGTGCCCACATCGGCCTCCATGCCGACGTTCAAGCAGCGGCCGATTCGGGGGATTCATGACATCGCGCCAGCGCACCGGCCTGCTCACCCGCCTCGACCTCGCAAGACATCAACCGGCCATCCAGTCTCAAGCCCCACCGCCCACAAGCTTCTGGCTGCATCGCCTCGCTTTCGGCGCCATCAGTTGGCCCTGGCTGCTCGTCAGCCTGTGGGGAGGCAGTCGCGCCAATCGCGATCGTGTCGCCAGCCGTCTTGGCCTCGCTCCCGACGCCTTACCCCATCTCGGCAGCTGGAAAGCCGATGCTGGCTTCCTCCACCGCATCATCGATGCTGTGGAGACCCTGCGCCCCGCCACCGTGGTCGAACTCGGTGCCGGTGCCTCGTCCCTCGTCTGCGCTGCCGCGCTCAAGGCCAACGGCGGTGGCCGGCTGATCAGTTATGACCAGCACGGCGACTTTGTCGAAACCACTACCCGCTGGCTCCGCGATCATGATCTCCACGCCGATATCCGCCATGCCCCGCTCGGCCGGCAAGTGCCCGGCTGGCAAGGCGGTTGGTACCACGCTGAAAACATCCCCGATCAGATCGATCTCATCATCATCGATGGCCCGCCATGGACGGTTCATCCCTTGGTGCGCGGCGCCGCAGAATCGCTTTTCAGCCGACTTGCCCCCGGCGGCATCATCCTGCTCGATGATGCCGCCCGTCCCGGTGAGCGTATCGTCGCCCGCCGCTGGCGCCTGAGCTGGCCCGGGATCCGGTTCAGCCGCTTGCCCGGCAGCAGCAAAGGCACGCTGATCGGCCGCAAAGCCCAAAGCTGAGCCGTCCGCTTCTCCCGACGGTCGTTCCGGGTGGCAAACACCGCCCTCAATGCCGACATGAACAGCTCGGCGCGCGATCCGCCCGGATCAGCGCCGCAGCAACGCGGTTTTCGCGATCGTTCATGTACCAGAAAGGACGGTCGAGCGAACGATTTGGCCACAAAGTTTCACAGCGTACAGGTTCATGAATGCCAAATGGTTGCTCCTCGCATCCAGTCAACATTCTGCCGCGCACACCAAAACAAACGGTCACACAAACGCATCCGCTATCGCTTGAAGGAAATATTTTATGACCATCATGACCACAAGACCTGCCGCTTTCGTCCTTGTCGCCATGATAGCGGCATCGGCACCAGCCATGCTGTCCGCCCAGACAACCATGCCTTCAACGGAGCTGAGCGCGACCATGTCATCCGCGCCGTCGCCCCGGGGGCCTGACGTCAAGGGCTTTATCTCGGCGCGTAGCGGCGACAAGATGCAGGTTACGGCAGCCGATGGTACCAAGACGGTCGTCGCCATCAACGATTTCACCGAGGTCAAGGCCAGCAAGGGTCTTTTCGGCATCGGACGCAGCACCTTGGCCGCCAGTTCGCTGCTCAACGGCCTGCCCGTCACCGTCAGGACATTGCAAACCGGTGATGCGCTGGTGGCGAGCCGGATCGATTTTCGAAACAATGATCTGAAAACCGCAACCATGATCCGCAGCGGCACCGCTCAGGGCTTTGACGAACAGACTGCGGCGACCGAAGCCCTTCGCGGCCGGATGAGCGACATCGACCAGTACAACATCAAGGGCACGACAAACGTGAACTTCGAGACCGGCAAGGCTGTCCTGTCGGAGCAGGCGAAAGCCGATCTTTGCGCTGCAGCGGCCACGGCCGAGGGCACGAAGAACGCGTTGATGCTGATTGTCGGTTATACGGACTCGACCGGCAGTGAAGAATTCAACCAGACACTGAGCGAAAAGCGCGCTGCGCGGGTCGTCAATTACGTACAGCAGGCCTGCGGCTGGAAGCCCTATCGTATGCTCACACCGACCGGCATGGCCGAGGCCGATCCTTTGGCGACCAACGACAGCGATGAAGGCAAGGCGCAGAACCGCCGCGTGGCGGTTAACATCCTTGTCAGCAAGGGCCTCGACGGTCTCTAGCCGGCGCGGGCGCACCGCCCCGCTCGCATCCTTGCTTGCATCTGCGACAATTTCAGGCTTTGCCCCGTGCACACGAAGCGCTTAGCGACAGATGTGCATATTAGGATCAGGGCATGAATCGCAAAAAGGCAATTGTCATCGGCGCCGGCATCGGCGGCATTTCCTGCGCCATGCGCCTGCAAAGCCTCGGCTTCGACACGCAGATTGTCGAAGCCCTTGATGCGCCAGGCGGCCGCGCCTACGTGCGCCGCGTCGATGGCTTCACCTTCGACATGGGGCCGACCGTGCTCACCGTGCCGCATTTCATCGAAGAGCTGTTCAGCCTCGAGCGCGATCACGCCATGCTTGGCGAGCCGGATTTTCCAGCCCATGTGCTCGATGAAAACAACCGTGTCCGCGAGGGCAATTCAGGCGGGCCCAACACCAGCAAATATCTCGACGTCATGCCGATCCTGCCATTTTATCGCATCTATTTCGATGATGGCAGCTTCTTCGATTATGATGGCGATCCGGTCAGCACCCGTGAGCAGATCAAGCGCCTCGCACCAGAAGACCTTGAGGGGTATGAAGCCTTCCACGAACAGGCGAGGGCCATCTTCAAGCGCGGTTTTCTGGAGCTTGGATACACCTATTTCGGCAGTCTCGGTTCAATGCTCGGCGTCGTTCCCGATCTGCTGAAGCTGGGCGCCGTCCAGCCGCTTTTCAGCCTGATCAGCAAATATTTCAAGTCCGACAAGATGCGCCAGGTCTTCAGCTTCGAGCCGCTGCTCGTGGGCGGCAACCCGCTCAAGGTCCCCGCGATTTATGCGATGATCCACTTTGTCGAAAAGACGTGGGGCATCCATTATGCCAAGGGCGGCACCGGCGCCCTCGTCGCCGCGATGGTCAAGAAATTCGAAGAGATGGGCGGCACGCTGCATCTCAACGCCCCGGTCAGCCAGATCAATATCGAGAAGCGGTCGGGCAAACGGGTAACCACCGGCGTCACGCTCAAGGACGGTCGCGCTCTTGCGGCCGATGTCGTCGTCTCGAACGCCGATTATGCCACCACCTATTTGAAGCTCGTCGACAAGGCACATCGCACCATCAACCGGGACGCGCTGGTCAAGTTTCGCAAACAGTCGATGTCGCTCATGGTCATCTATTTCGGCTATGAGAAGCGCGATAGCGATCCCGATCTCCGGCACCACAATATCATCCTCGGCCCGCGATACGAGGCACTGCTCACCGAGATTTTCGACACCAAGGTGATGAGCAAGGATTTCTCGCAATATCTGCACATCCCGACGCTCACCGACCCAACGATGGCGCCTGAGGGACATCACGCTGCCTATACGCTCATCCCTGTCCCCAACAACCAGAGCGACATCGACTGGTCGGTAGAGGGTGACAGGCTGTGCAACCGCGTTCTCACCTTCCTTGAAGAGCGCGGCTATATCCCCGATCTCAAAGCCCGCCTCAAGCACACCAGCTTCATCACGCCCGACTATTTCGAATCGGTGCTCGGCAGCCATGTCGGCAACGGCTTCGGCGTCGAGCCAGTGCTCACCCAGACAGCCTTCTTCCGCCCGCACAACAAATCAGAGGATGTCAGCAATCTCTATCTCGTCGGCCAAGGCACCCAGCCCGGCGGCGGTACCCCATCGGTGATGATGTCCGCCAAGATGACCGCCCGCGAGATCGCCAAGAACTTCGACATAGATCCTGTCATCACCAACGGCGTCCCCCAAGCCGCATGAACCTCACGCTCACCTTCAATCCGTTATCGAAAACCAACCGATAACTACTAATTTCCCTCACCCTGACGGGCTAGAAACGCCTGATAGGCCGACGCCAGACCCTCGCGCAGCCGTATGCGGGGCGCCCATCCCATAGCTAATAAGAGTCCCGAATCCATCAACTTGCGCGGCGTTCCGTCGGGCCGGCTGGTATCAAACTGCAACGTGCCCTCAAATCCCACCACGTCGCAGACAATTTGCGCCACCTCGGCGATGCTCACTTCATGCCCGGTTCCCACGTTGATATGCTCATGTTCCGAATAATTCTCGAGGACGAACACCAGCGCATCCGCCAGATCATCAACGTGCATGAACTCGCGCAGCGGCGTTCCGGTCCCCCAAACTGTCATCGAAGCAGCGCCCGCGGCCTTCGCGTCCACCGCTTTTCTGATCAATGCAGGGATCACATGCGATGATTCCAGATCATAATTATCGCCCGGCCCATAGAGATTGGTCGGCATTGCCGACACAAAGTCCATCCCGTGCTGCTGCCGATACGCCTGGCCCAGCATGATTCCCGCGATCTTCGCGATGGCATACCATTGGTTGGTCGGCTCCAGCGGCCCGGTCAGCAACGCATCCTCCCGCATCGGCTGCGGTGCGAGACGCGGATAGATGCACGAACTGCCCAGAAACAGCAGCTTTTGCACCGGCAGTGCCGCGCAGGCCGCCATGACATTGGTCTCGATCATCAGATTGTCGGCCAGAAAATCCACCGGCCGCGCCGCATTCGCCGCGATGCCGCCCACCCGCGCCGCCGCCACCACAACCACATCGGGCCGGTTGTCCGCCACCCAGCGCTCGACTTCGGCCTGCCGTGTGAGGTCAACCACATCGCGCGGCGCTGTCAGCACCCGGTGCCCGTCTTTCTCAAGCCGCCGCACAAGGGCCGCCCCAACCATCCCGCGATGCCCCGCCACCCAGATGGTCTTGCCACGCAGCGCAAACATCAGCCGGCTCGCGCTATAGCCTGTGCAGCAAGCCCAGCAGCCGCCAGATCAGCCGCCACCATCTCGCGCACCAGATCCTCCATAGTAGATGTATGCTCCCAACCAAGCTTCTGCTTCGCTTTTGAGGCATCGCCCAGCAGCAGATCAACCTCGGTTGGCCTGAAATAGCGCGGATCGATCGCTACCAGCAGTTGGCCACTGGCTGCGCAATGCCCCTTCTCATCCACGCCAAGGCCTGACCATACGATCGACCTGCTCACTTCGGCAAAAGCCAGCTCGACAAAACGCCGTACACTCGTCGTGCTCCCGGTCGCCAAAACCCAATCCTCGGCATCGTCATGCTGCACGATCCGCCACATGCCTTCGACATAGTCCCGCGCATGGCCCCAGTCCCGTTTGGCATCGAGGTTGCCAAGATACAGCGTCGATTGCGTGCCGGTCTCGATCTCCGCCACCGCCCGCGTTATCTTTCGCGTCACAAAAGTCTCGCCGCGCAGCGGGCTTTCATGATTGAAAAGAATGCCGTTGGAAGCGTGTATCCCATAGGCTTCACGGTAATTGACCGTAATCCAATAAGCATAAAGCTTCGCCACCGCATAAGGTGACCGAGGGTAAAACGGCGTCGTCTCGCGCTGCGGCGTCTCCTGCACCAGCCCATAAAGCTCAGATGTCGAGGCCTGGTAGAAGCGTGTCTTCTTCTCAAGACCCAGAATTCTGATCGCCTCCAGCAGTCGCAGGGTCCCAATTCCATCGGCGTTGGCCGTATATTCAGGCGTCTCAAAGCTCACCTGCACATGGCTCTGTGCCGCCAGATTATATATCTCATCAGGCTGTGTTTCCTGCACCAGCCGAATCAGATTAGTCGCATCCGTCAGGTCACCGTGGTGCAGATGGAACCGCGTCGGCCCCTCGTGCGGATCGATGTAAAGATGGTCGATTCGCGCTGTGTTGAAGCTCGATGCCCGGCGCTTCACGCCATGCACCACATAGCCCTTGGCGAGCAGCAATTCTGAAAGATAGGCGCCGTCTTGCCCGGTAACGCCAGTGATGAGTGCGGTTTTCGTCATGCTTGCCGCTTAGCCGCTGACACTGATCATGGCAATTTTCGAAGCCATGGGATCAAAATCAACACCGTCAATCCAGCCCCTGCCAACGCCAGTGGCACGGTCGCACCGCCCGCAAGTACTGCCCCAATGGCCAATACCCCCATGACCTGGAATACCGCATTGACAATGTTGTTCGCTGCAATCGCCCGCGCCCTCGATGCCGGCGGCGTCGCAGTCTGCAAAATACCATATAAAGGCACTGAAAAAACGCCGCCAGCCAGCGCCAGCAGAATAAGATCGGCCATCACACGCCATCCTGAGGGCCTCATCAGGAACCCGCCGACATCAATGGCAGGCTGAAGCGCAAACGCATTCTCGGCAAAATAAAGATCGACGCCTGCCAGCGCCATGACAATCCCGGCAGGGGTCGCCAGCCGCGCCGACACCTTGCCCTTCAAAAGGCGGGAAACAATCGCCGATCCGGCCGCGATGCCAACGGAAAACACCGCCAAAAACAGCGTCGCAACCCGCTCATCACCACCAAGATCATTGCGGACCAACGGCACAAACTGGCTCGTATACACAGCACCCAACGCCCAGAACCAACTGATCGCGAGGGTGGCTATGGCCAACGGTCGATTGGCGAACGCCATCCGCAAGGCAAACCATGTGCTGGTAATAGGGTTCCAGTCGATACGGACATTGGACACGGTAGGCGGCGCGGCCGGAATCAGTCGGGATGCGCCCCACCCCAGCACCGCCACGCCAATGGCCGCCAGCCCTGCAGTTTCCGACGGCAACAATCCGCCGGCAATCTGGCCGAGCAATATTGCCACAAACGTAGCACCCTCGACCAGCCCGGTGCCGACCAACAGCTCATTCTCCTTCAGATGTTGCGGCAGAATGGCATATTTCACCGGCCCGAAAACCGTCGAATGCAGGCCCATTAGTGCCAGCACAACAAGGCAAAGTGCTTCTGATTCAAGCGTCAAAGCCACCATGCCTAACGCCATAAACATGATCTCGACAACCTTCACCCAGCGAGCGATTGCCGCTTTGTCCCGCCCATCGGCAAGATCACCGGCGAACCCTGAGAACAGCACATAGGGCGCAATGAACACACCTGCCGCCGCTGTAGCCACCATGGCAGCACCGGCCGGATCATCAGCCCGCAACCGGAATGTCACGATGAAAATGAAAGCTGTCTTGAACAGATTGTCGTTAAAAGCGCCAAGAAACTGTGTCACGAACAGCGGGCCGAAACGGCGATCAAAGATCAGTGCAGTCATGCTGAATCAACAATGCGACCGCATCACAGCGCCGTCCATAAATAATCGACCAAGTCCCCAATGTGTTGAAATTGATTGGTGCGACGGGAGAGTGTCTGGCGCGTACTGACCGTGTAGCGTATCGAGCAGGGATGACGCGACAAGGGCGATCAAATGATTGGGGTTTCCCGCGCTGGCGGGACTATGGGAGCGGCAGCAGTGCTGCAGCCAGGATAAAGCTTTGCGACCGCGAAGGCTGCGGGAATGTGGGCGACAGACCGGCACCCAAGGCTCCGAACCGACCGGAACGGTGGTGGTTTTGTGAGAAGCACGCCGCTGAATATAATGCGAATTGGGACTATTTTGCGGGACTTAGCGATGAAGAGGCCGCCACCAGAGTTAAGGACGAAGAGGGACAGAGGCACTACAAGCGGGCGAGCCACTGGGAATGGGGCGGACCGGGTGATGGATCCCGCAGTCGGGCAGAACTCGATGCGCTAAAGGTTCTGGATATCGACTCCGATGCAGATATGGACGCGATTAAAGCAGCTTGGCGTGCGGCGGCAAAGGCTAGCCACCCGGACATCGCTGGCGCCGACCCCGCAGCAGCCGAACGGTTTCGGACAGTGCAAGCGGCCTGGGAGGTGCTTAGCGCGGCTGATGCTGCCAGATCGGCTTTGAAGTGAAGTGGCTGATTGCGGTTGCTTTTCTGGCGGGCCAGGGGACCGCGCAGGAGCGAGTGCGGTTTCGAGAGACGGGGCAGATCGTGGGGACGCTGGCCACTGGTCCGCTCAATGCCATTACTGATGTTGCGGGCGTTCGGGTTGGTCATGTGACGCACATTGAAGGGGAGCGTGTCAGGACGGGGGTGACTGCGATCCTGCCGCATGGCGGCAACCTGTTTCAGGACAAGGTTCCGGCCGGATTCTTTCGTGCCAACGGCTTTGGGAAGCTGGCAGGATCTACACAAATTGAAGAGCTTGGAGAGATCGAGGCGCCGATCATCCTGACGAACACGCTCAATGTCGGCGAAGGGCTGGCGGGGGGTGTGGAATGGGTGCTGAAGCAGCCCGGCAATGAGGCTGCGCGATCGGTCAATGTCGTGGTGGGGGAGACGAACGACGGGTTTTTAAATGACATCAGGGGACGGTTTGTAACCAAGGCGGATGTGGTTCAAGCGATTGAAAAGGCAGCTGATGGGGCTGTGGCGGAAGGCAATGTCGGGGCGGGAACCGGGACCCGGCTATTTGGCTGGAAGGGCGGCATCGGGACATCATCCCGTCGCGTTGGCGATTGGACTATCGGTGTGCTGGTTCAGGGTAATTTTGGGGGTAAGCCGCTGATTTTAGGACGGGCTGTCGCTGAAGCGCCGACGGTTGCTGGGCTTGAGGCGGCCGTGGGGGACGGGTCGATCATGATGGTGGTGGCAACCGATGCGCCGCTTTCTGACCGGAGCCTGCAGCGGCTGGCGCGGCGGGCGATTGCCGGGCTGGCGCGGACGGGGAGCACGATGGACAATGGGTCGGGCGACTATGTTATTGCTTTTTCAACGCATTCCGGGGTTCGGCGGACCAGGGCGCGGCGTGACGGCGTGACGGCCTATCCAGAGCTTGGCAATGAAGCGATGTCGCCGCTCTTTGCCGGGGTGGCGGAAGCGACCGAAGAAGCAATTTATAATGCGCTGACCAAAGCCGAATCCATGTCCGGAAACGGCAACCGGCTGGAAGCATTTCCGCTAAGCCTTTTGCCAACACCTTGATTTAAAACCCCATCTTTGCGCAGCTGCGGGATATAAACGTCAGATCAGTCCAAGGGCGATGGTGAGGCGGCAATCGATGATGAAGCCCTGATCCCGGCGGGCGGCGAGGAAGCCGGGGAGGGCTGCAAGGGGGACAATATGGGGGGTGATCGCCTCATCATCAACGCCGCCGCCGGGGCCGGTTCGGACAAGTCCTGTGGCGCGGAACAAGGTGAACATTTCGGATGACATGCCCGGTGACGTGGCGAAATCACCAATATTTTCAAAGTTGTTAACGGTGAAGCCGGTTTCTTCCTCCAGCTCGCGGCGGGCGGCGTTGTGGGCGGTGTCGGTGGCTGACGTATCGCCGATCAGGCCGGCGGGGAGCTCGATTGTGCGGGCTTTGAGGGCCGGGCGGAATTGCTCGACGAGGATGATCTCGTCTTCATCGGTGATGGCGAGGATGACGGCGGCGCCGAGACTGGCGACGCGGGCGACATATTCCCATGTGCCGTCCTTATGGACCTCGATGTATTTGCCGCGCCATTGGAGGGTCATGGGGGCTCCGATGGGAGGGGTTCGAGTGGGTTTGTAGGATGTTTTTCGGGGGTTTGGGGGGTGCTGGAAGGTTACAAAGGTTAGGCCCGGTGCGAATGATTAGAAGCTGATAGGGAGCAGTGGGAAGTTGGCATGATTGTAAATTTTTGTAAAATGCTGGCGGACCGAGATATCATCGGCATTTTATAACCTATTTGGCGTTAATTTGCAAGATAACACCATGGCGCAACGGTGGGCCGCGTCCATGCCGTGGGCGGATTGATGATCGAGCCGCTGACGCAGCGTTTTGGGCATGGCAGCGCCCTCGATGATGGCGAAGCCGAGGCGGGCGTAGAAGGGGGCGTTCCAGGGGAGGATGCGATCGGTGGTGAGGAGGATGGCGGCGGCGCCGTTTGCGCGGCCATGATCGATGGCGGTTTGCATCAGGGCTTTGCCGATGCCCTGCCGCTGCGCCTCGGGGGCGACGGACATCTCCTGCAGATAAAGCCCTTCGGGGCAGCGCTCCCCGAACAGGAAGCCGGATACGGCCCCCTGATGATCGGCGACCCAGAGGAGGCCGGCGCGCCGCGCGCGCAGGAGGGTGTTGATGGCAGTTGTGGGGCCGGTGGCGACGCTTTCAGCATGGGTGCCGATGAAAAGCCGGGCGGCGGCGGCCTCGATGCGCGGCAGCGCGGAGACATCGGCCATGGCGGCGAGCCTGATGCGGGGGGAGGCCATGACGCTGGCTATCATGACAGCGTGCCCAAAGCGAAATTGGGGGCTATGTTGAGGCTATGGAGACTGGTTTGGAGATCAGGACGGCGCGGCTGGTGCTTTCGCCACCGGCGCTGACGGACCTTGATGATTTTGCGGCGTTGCTGGGCGATGCGGCGATGATGCGCTTCATCGGCGGGCCGCTGACCCGCGAGGCGGCGTGGCAGCGGCTGCAGGCGCGGGCGGGAAGCTGGCTGATGCTGGGGTTTGGCATGTGGATGGTGCGCGCGACGGGCGACGGCAGGATTATCGGCGAAGCGGGCTTTCTGGACGGCAAGCGCGAGGGCGTGCCGGGGTTTGATGGCGACCCGGAGATTGGCTGGGCGCTGGCGCCGGACGCGCAGGGACGCGGGCTGGGGCGCGAAGCTGTGATGGCGGCGCTGGACTGGGGCGGGTTGCACTTTGCCGGGCGGTTTTCGCGGACGGTGGCGATGATCGACCCGACGCATGAGCGCTCGATTGCACTGGCGGAGGGGCTGGGGTTCCGGCGGTTTGCCGATGCGGTTTATCTCGGGCACCCGAGGGGGCTTTGGGATTTTCGGTGGGGACGTTAGCCCTTGGGAGCTCGTAGCGCTATTTGCGACGGCAGCTTTGCGCCCCCATGCCGGCCATTGCGGGTCGCCTGTTGATCGCCTGAAAGCGGACAAGGTTGCAAGTCGGGCTGGATGGCAGGGTTTGGGACTTTGCTGCCGTCTGTCGGTGATGTGTGGAACGGCAGGTTTTGCCGAGAGATGACAATCAGCGTTCGTTCGACAGGCTATTGATAGCAAAAGGAAATCGGCCGGTTGCCGGCTGTTTGCTTCTGCGTCTCGACCGATAGAAAAAAGTCATTCCGCCAACGACAACAAAGCGGAAGTGATCTTCGAACCCGAAGGTTCATCACTCGGGCAGGAAGCCCAACTCATAGACTTTCGGGCGCAGCTTATTGCTGAGTGCGGCGTAGGCGGCCTTGAATGGATCGAAATCGGTCAGTGCGATATCGCCATAGGCTTCTAGCGCGCGCCGCACCTGATACCATCCGGCATCGGCGCGATTCAGCTTGTATTCTTCCCGAATTTTATTGGGAAAGCTGGTGGCGTGGAACCGCTGGAACAGCCCCCGCCCTTCATCGATCACGGCTTGCGCTTCGGGCGAGAACGCCATGCCCGCCATATACCGCACCATGAAGTCGCTTTCGAACCGGGCCTTAGCCCCCACTTCGCCTTCGGTGAAGGGGATGAAGTGGTTGGTGAGGTTCCAGTCGCGTTCATTCCAGCGCAGGCCATCTGCGCCTGCGGTGAGATTACTGCCATTGAATAGCATCCAGACGAGGCAATCGGATTTGAATTCGTCCGAGAGCGGCTGCGAGGGTTGCAGAAACTGGTCGCGGTCGTTGAGCCATGTTTGCGGAATTACCCGCCGGACGGTGAAGACGATTGCTACGCGCCACAGGTACTCTTCGGTGACGAAGTATCCTCCAGCGTGACCGATGGAATGCACTGACGAAAACAGCGCGGTCATCGTTCCAGCGTTCTGGAAGTCATTCCCGTTGCAGAAAAAGTGCGCAATTGCTCCGTCGGACCAGTGGCGGTTCCTGACGTGCTCCGTCTTACCAATCGGCGTAAACGCGTTGATGAGTGGCACGGCTTCAACATTGTTCTTCCGCGCGCGCGGTATCCAATCGCTCAAGAAGCGATGGTTTGGAATGTTGAAGAAAATCTTCTCGCCAACAGCGTTGCCCTCACGGTCGAGCGCCGTCGTGGTGACCGCATCTGATGGCTCGTTGGTGCCCATATCCCAAACGAGAAAGCCGATGGGGTAGTTGCCCTTCAGTCCGTCAAACACCTTGCTAGGCACAACGAAACCATCGAGATATTTGGCAGTCCAGCGTTCCCGAAACTTGTCGAAATTCGGAGCGTTCACGTATTTCAGTTTCGCGAACATCGCGAGTTTGGCGCTAGGCAGCTCATTCATCATGCGATGCATGAACTGAACGAATAATTCCCGTGCCGCATAGCCGAGATCACTCATTCCGTGGCTGACGCGGGTTGTCGCAATGCCGGTCTTCCCAGCCTTACCCTGCGTGTTCGCGGCCTCGCCATAAGGCGGATTGATCAGCACCAAGATCGGCTTCGCGCCCTTCTTGCCCTCGCGCGCATCGGCAATCGCCTGTCGCAGCGCCAGCGGAACCTTGCCGGACAGCGCGTAATCGATCTCGCCGAAATCGGTCACATCGTCGTTCAGGTAATCATACTGGAAAATCTCTGCCCCAGCGAAGGCCGGGTTGCTGCGCATGATCGTCACGTCTTCGGCATCGAGCGTGGACATGAACACGTTGCGCAGATTGGAATGCTTGGCCTCCAGATTACCGACGCCTGCGCACATATCCCAGACGATGTATTTGTCCTGCCAGTCCGCGCCCAGCGTCGCGTTCAACTGGTCATAGGCTTTATCGACGATGTGCAGCGGGGTGTAGAATGCGCCTTTGAACTTCTGGTCGTCCAGCGGCAGCAGGCTGTCGCGCCGTTCCAGCAGATAATGCCGGTGCTTCTGTTCGGGCGGGCGGTGATAGATGTTCCAGAAATTGCGATAGCCGTGCTC
>JBBRCT010000015.1:0-46767 GCA_038204585.1 Sphingomonadales bacterium | reverse complement strand
GCTATTCCCGAGCAAGGCCCTCAATGGCTACATGCTGCCGATCAAGGCCAGCATACGCAAATCAGAGCGAGTGGCCGAAGGTGATGTAATCACAATAAACCTCAACCTTTGAGGTCGATATTCGTCACACACCATGCACTTCAGACGCCGCCCGCAGTCGCACGCACCATCGCCGCCTCAGTCTCTCCCGCCAGCACCGGCTTCACCCCGTCGCTCTTGGCCACCAGCACCACATGAAATCGCTCGGGCAGCGTTTCGATCCGCCAATCCAGAACCTCGAACATCGCTTCGTCCAGCCGCAGGGCCAGTGGTTCGCGCAGCCAGCCGCGGTCCATGCCCTGCCAAGGCCGCCGCGCCTTGACTATCATCACAACCAACCCTGCCGGCCCCAGCACACGCCAAAGCTCGCGCAGCATCAGCCTCGGCTGCACCAGCGGCGCCGACACCAATCCCTTGTCGAACATCGCCTCGATAAACGGCAGATGGTGGGGATCTGCCCGAACAGTGCCGGGCCGCATGTCATCATCTTCCGCCGCTACACAGGCAACGCGCTCCCAGCCATCCATCAGTAGCGTCACCCGAGCCGGCGGCCGCCCCAATACAATCAGCCGCCCCCCGGGGTCTTCGGGCCGCCCCCCGGCAAACAGCCGTTCGATCGGGGATGCATCCATGCCGTACCGTCAGCGCTCGACAGTCAGCGCAATCCCCATGCCGCCGCCAATGCACAAAGTTGCCAGTCCTTTTTTGGCACCGCGCCGCACCATTTCGTGCAGCAGCGTCGTCAGGATGCGCGCGCCTGAAGCGCCGATCGGATGGCCGATTGCAATGGCACCGCCGTTCACATTGAGTTTGTCCGGATCAAACCCCAGCTCTTGCCCAACTGCCAGCGCCTGCGCTGCAAAAGCCTCATTGGCCTCGATAAGGTCGAGGTCGGCAACACTCCATCCAGCCTTTTCCAGAGCCTTGCGGCTTGCCGGCACCGGCCCGATGCCCATGATGGACGGGTCCACGCCGGCACTGGCAAAGCTCGCAATCCGCGCCAGTACCGTGGCCCCGCGCCGCGCCGCTTCGGCTTCGCTCATGATGATCAGCGCTGCCGCCCCGTCGTTCAGCCCCGAAGCATTGGCGGCAGTCACGCTGCCATCCTTCTTGAACGCCGGCCTCAGCCCGGCAAGCGCATCCACCGTCACGCCGTCACGAATGAACTCGTCGCGGTCCACCACCGTATCGCCCTTGCGCCCGGCAATCGTCACACTGGCGATCTCGCCCGCAAACCGACCCTCGCCGCGCGCCGCACTGGCCTTGTTCTGGCTGCCAGCCGCGAATGTGTCCTGCGCTTCCCGGCTGATCTGGTATTTTTCAGCGAGGTTTTCCGCCGTAATCCCCATGTGATAGCCATTAAAAGCGTCCCACAGCCCGTCCTTGATCATTGTGTCGACCAGTTCGAGCGCCCCCATCTTGGTGCCGCCGCGCAAAGCCTGTGCATGCTGGGAAAGGCTCATGCTTTCCTGGCCTCCAGCGACAATGATCCTCGCATCCCCCGCCTGAATCGCCTGAGAAGCCAATCCAACGGCGCGCAGGCCTGATCCGCAAACCTGGTTCACCCCCCATGCCGGAGTCTCCTTGGCAATTCCCGCCGCCATCGCAGCCTGTCGCGCCGGATTCTGCCCCTGCCCCGCTGTCAGCACCTGGCCCAATATCACCTCATCAACCTCGTCCGCCGCCACGCCAGCATCGGCGAGTGCTGCCATGATCGCCACTTTGCCGAGCTGATGCGCAGGCACGCTGCCAAGGCTTCCCAAAAAGCTGCCGACCGGCGTGCGCCGCGCTGCCGTGATTACCGTTCCGGTCATGTTCAACTCCCAATCGTGTCGACTCTGAATTTCGCACACCCTTAAGCCTATCGACGCCAGCGTGCTACTGCCGCCGCCGCACGTAGATGGCATTTCCCTCGCGCCGCTCCACGGTGAGCTGCGGGATAGCCTCCGCCAGGTCGGACAGCCGTGAAAAACCATAGCTGCGCGCATCAAAGGACGACACGCTGTTTAATCGGCTGCCCAGTTCGCTCAGGCTCGCAAAGCCCTTCTCGTCCCGTTTCGACGCCGCAATGGCATCGTAAAAAAGCTTCAGCACATCGCCCCCGATCACCGGTTTGCGTCTGGTGCCATTGTCCTTGGCCAGTCCTGCCAGGTCAATGAATCGCGTACAGGCGTTCCGAAACGACACCGGCGCTTTTTCGGTGCCAAAGCCATAAACAGGCGCCCCGTCCTGCCGAAGCCGGGTCACCAGTGGCGCAAAGTCACTGTCGCTCGACATCAGTCCGAAGTCTTGCACCCGCCCGCCGAACAACAGGTCCATGGCGTCGATAGTCATCTTCATGTCGGTAGCATTCTTGCCCTTGGTCACATCGAATTGCTGTGCTGGTTCGATCGCATGGCTATGGGCAATGTCCGCCCATCCCTTGAGGCTGGGCTTATTCCAATTGCCATAGGCACGGCGGATATTAACCGATCCCAATTCAGCAAGAATTGTCAGCACAGCATCGGTATTGGCCGGCGAGGCGTTATCTGCATCGATCAGAAGTGCAACATTGTCCGGTCTGTTCATCGCCATCGCACAACCCTATCTGTTCATCAGCCACGCCGCCAGTGGCCGCCAGAGAGCCGCCTCGGCCTGCCGCCCAACGATCATACCCACATGGCCAGCCTCGATCTCCAGCCGCTGGCCGACCCCGCGGCTCGACATCGCCGCTGCCGCCGGGACAATCCGGTCCCGCATCGCCACCACATCAAGAACCGGAATACCGAGGTCCGCTGCCACCACAGCGCCGCCCCCCACAATCCAGCCACCGCGCCCCGGTGCATTATCGGCATAAAAGCCAGCCATGTCGCGGGCGGCTGGCAGAGCGAGCGGTGGTCCGGCATTTGACCAGTCCTCAAGCGCTGTAAATCCCGCCACCGTTTTAGCATCAGCCTCGGCCAGCCGCGCATATTTTGCCACCAGCGCCGCCTCATCGAGGGACCAGAACGCCGGTTGAAGCAAGTCCATCGGCACCCCGCCGAGCCGCTCGGCAATCGGCTCGGTCATCCGCCACCAATCCCGAAGCCCGGCCCTGGCATCGTCGCTATAACCATCAAAATGCCATGGCGCAGCCAGCAGCGCGAGCCGGCTCACACCGCCCATCGCTGCCAGCCCGGCGGCTAACGTACCACCCAGACAATAGCCTACCACCGGCAATGGGGCTGCAAACCCTGCCAGAAGGGGCCGCAGCCGTGTCTCGACAAGCGCGGCCAGTCCCAGCGATTCCGGCTGCTCGCCCCAGTCCACGAGCAACGGTCTCAGCCCCGCACCCTGAAGGGCCGCCAACAGCGAGTTGCCCGGTGCCAGATCGAGCACCGACGGAGGGTTGATCAGCGATGGCACGATCAGCACCGGCTTCCCGCTTGCCGTGCCGCCAAAATCCCGCAGCGTCACATTGCTGACCTTGGTAATAATCGGCCGCGCCGGCCTTGGCAGGGCAGGGGGCATCGCCTGATATCGCCGCAGGCCGGCCAGCACATTTGTCATGCGGAGCCGGTCATCTTGGCATGCCCGCACCGCAATGCTCAGGAAAAGCGGCAGCGGATGCGGCCCGCGCACCCTTGCTTCCGGTTTATTGGGATCCGCGCTTGGCACCTCTTTGGGTTGCAGCTCATGTTGCGCGCGTTGCGATGCAACATTCGACTGTGCTAAGCCATCAGCCAAGCTCTTATCAGGATCTCCAATGGCCAAAGCGTCCTCATCCTCCGACTCAAGTCCCCAAGGCGGGGTAGGCGATCCGGTGATTATCAAGAAGTACGCTAACCGGCGCCTCTACAATACCGAAACCTCCAGTTATATCACGCTCGAGCATATCGCGCAGATGACGCGTGAGGGTCGGCACTTCCAGGTTTTCGACGCGCGCACCGGGGAAGATATCACCCATTCGGTGCTGACACAGATCGTCATGGACGAAGAAGCGGGTGGCCAGACGATGCTGCCGGTCAATTTCCTGCGTCAGCTGATCTCGATGTACGGCGATTCCATGCAATCGATGGTGCCGCATTACCTCGAGGCCTCGATGGATGCCTTTGCCGAGAATCAGAACAAGTTCAGGGATGCGGCGCTCAAACCGTTCGAGCAGCTGGCCAAGCAAAACATGGCGCTTTTCGAAGCGGCCACCGCCATGCTGACCGGTGGGGGCAAGCCGCGCCCCCATTCACCCTTTGCTACCTCCCCAGCTTCTGACTCTGGTGCCGCCGACGCAGCACAGCCCGCTGATGGCGCATCAAAAGATGTAGAGCTGGAGCGGGTCAAGGCAGAGCTCGCAGCCCTTCAGGCAAAGCTCGATAGCCTGAGCTGACCTGATCGCCATAGCGCTTGCCGCGCCTTCGCCGCGTCAAAACTTCATCAACACTCTGGCTTGCTCCCGATGGCCCGCGCCGCTATGAGCCGCGCGGGGGCCGGGCTGTAAGTATCACAGTCCGACTATGGCAGTGCGGCAGAGCGCTTAGGGGTCGATCCTGAAAGCGCTGATGGCGGGAGAAGCGCGATGGATTCAACCTCAGCTGTTCAACGCGATGAACGCGGCCCGGATGATGGTGAGTCCGTCGGACCCGTCGCTGGCATTGTAGCCACGCACTTGCCGCATGATTACCGGCCGAGCGCTGATGAGACGTTCATGAATCCCCAGCAGCTCGCCTATTTCCGCCGCAAACTTATCGAGTGGAAAGAATCGATCCTGCGCGAAGCATCGACGACACTCGAAACCTTGAAAGCAGAGCCGCTGCGCGAGCCTGACGTTAATGATCGCGCCAGCTCCGAAACCGATTGGGGCATCGAGCTGCGCACCCGGGACCGCCAGCGCAAGGTCATTTCCAAGATAGACTCGGCCCTGCGCCGCATCGAAACCGGCGACTATGGTTATTGCGAAGTATCCGGTGAGCCAATCTCGATTCAGCGTCTCGAAGCCCGGCCCATCGCAACCATGACCCTCGAAGCGCAGGAGCGCCACGAGCGCGACGAGAAGATCACGCGGGACGAGTAAGGGTTACTTTCCGGCAGATCGACGCCGTCAGGCTCATGACTGGCGTGAAAGCGCCTCTTTAACCTTCAGCTTCTCGCGCTTGATCTTGGTCAGCATCACCGCATCGGGCACGGGTCGCCGGCTTTCGTCGGCCAGACGGGCATCAAGCCGCGCGTGCCGGGCATTCAAGCTTTCGAGATGGCTGTTGGGCATGGCAGTCTCCCTTCCGCGAAGACAGTTGACCAGCCAATACTGGGCAGCAACTCCGGGCGTACCAAGCCTCTCCAGACCGGGCTTGATATCGGAGTGAAACACATATTGAGCCTATCGCCAACCCTCATTCAATCGGCAGCCGCCCTCTCCAAGTCGCCGCGTTGCCAGCCGCTCCCACGGCAGCTAAGCGTTAACTCTCACATAGCGGGAGGCAGGCTTGGACGAGGCCGAAATCAGAGCGAGGATCGAAATTCTGAGGCGCGACCATCGCGATCTGGATACGGCAATCGAAGCCTTGCGCCTCCTCCCTACGGTCGACATGATCCAGCTTCAGCGGTTCAAAAAGCGCAAGCTTCGGCTCCGCGACGAAATCGCCGTGCTCGAAGATATGCTGATCCCTGACATCATCGCCTGAGCACGCTTTGCCCGGACCTGCCAGCATGATAGAATTAAATTTATGAAAACCGCGGCTATCCTGTGCCTTCTCACCATGTCGTCAATCGCGGCGCCGGCCAGTGCCAGCATCATCGGGATGACCCGGGCGCGCAGCTGTTTTGAAGCGGCAGTGGCGCGATCATCCGGCCGCAACGCCATGCGTGATTGCAATTCAGCCTTGGAGGAAGACGGACTGCCGCTGCGGGACCGTGCCGCCACGCTCGTCAATCGCGGCATTCTGCTCATGCAGGCCAAAAAACTCGATGAAGCCATTGCCGATTATGATGCAGCCATTCTGATCCAGCCAGCCACAGCCGAAGCGTGGGTAAACAAGGGAATCGCCCTTCTCCGCGCCGGGCGCGAGGCCGAAGCCGCCGATATTATCAGCCAAGGCATCGAGCTTGGACCGATCAACCCGGCCATCGCACATTATAGCCGGGCCTTTGCCTATGAAGCGATGGGCAAGGTCCGCGAAGCCTATGAAGATTTCGGCCGCGCCGCCTCGCTCGCCCCCGATTGGTCCGAGCCGTATGAACAGCTCCGCCGCTTCAAGACAGTCCGCTCCAAAACCGCCGGCGTCTAGAATCCGCTTCGTAAAAAGCGGGAACCGACGACTTAAAAAAACCCCCATTTCTGGTCTACCGAAATGGGGGTCTCGCGCAGATCGTCAGTCTGGCCGCCAAAGCGGCGGATTACTCGGCCGCAATCCGAGCTTCCACCTGATTAGCCGAGGGCAAACCGATATCCACCTTGCGCGGCTTCTTATGCTCGGGAATCTCCCGTACAAGCCCGATATTAAGCAGGCCATTCTCATAGTCGGCACCGGTCACCTTGATCGTATCGGCAAGCTGAAAGCGCCGCTCGAAAGCGCGCTTGGCGATACCGCGATGCAAAAATTGCCGGTCGCCGGTCTCAACTTCGGCATTGGCCTGGCCGGTCACGATCAAGGTGTTTTCCTGCACCGTCAGCTCCAGTTCGTCGCGGCCAAAGCCGGCAACAGCCATCTGGATGCGATATTCGCCTTCGCCCACCTTCTCGATGTTATACGGCGGGTAGGCGCTGTCGGCACCATCGACCCTACCGGCAAATTCCACCATTCTGTTCAAATTCTCAAAGCCGATCGAGGAACGCAGCAACGGCGAGATATCAAAAGTACGCATGGTCCAAATCCTTCCAAAAGCGAAATGGTCGTTGTGTCCGCCCAAAAGGGCCGGGGCTGCCGCCATCCCGAAAGGCAATAGCGACGCCTATCAATCTGGTGTTGTCCGCGTCTGTTTCAAGAGGGGGCTTGGCAGCAGCACTATCGCGTAGCACATCACACCTATGGAGCCCGACCTTTCCCAGCATAATACGCTCTATGATGAGGCCGTCGGCCTTGCCGACGCCGCGCGCGGCTGGTTCGATGGCCCCGGCCGGAGCCTTATCGCTGCGCTTCCCCCGGCGCAACGTGTCAAGGGCATGACCGAGAGCCTCGCCATCGCAGCGCGATTGATGGCTGCAATATCCCATATGCTGCATCCCGACCCTTCGGCCAATCGTTTCAACCCGCCGCATGAGCCTCCGATGGCCGAGGATCACCCACTCAGCGGCACGACCGGCGGTCAGATCGCACTAGCCTCCCGTCATCTCGTCGAACGCCTTAGCCAACAGCACATAAGGGAGCATCCATGAGACCGTTCCATCTCGCCATTCCGGTTACAGACCTTGCCGCCGCCCGCAATTTCTATGGCGCAGTGTTCGGCTGTGCCGAGGGCCGCAGCGCTGAACGCTGGATAGACTTCGACTTTTTCGGCCATCAGCTAGTTGTCCATCTCGCCCCGGCCACAGCGATGACCCGTAATGCCGTTGATGGTGATGCCGTTCCGGTGCCGCATTTCGGCATCGTGCTCGATTGGCCGGAATGGGAGGCGCTGGCAGCGCGAATCAAGGCCGCCGACTTCAAGTTCGAGCTTGAGCCTCATGTCCGCTGGGCCGGCAGACCGGGCGAGCAGGGGACCTTCTTCCTCTTCGATCCCGCCGGCAACGCCCTCGAATTCAAGGCAATGCGAAACCCGGAAAACCTTTTCGTCGCTTGAGAGTTGCCGCTTTCAGAGCGCCCGCACCAGCTGGCGCACCACCGCAATCCACGGCGGATCGAGCACCAGCTGCCGGGCACCAGCCGCCATCGGCAGCAGTTGAACCCGCCCACCCTCAGTTGCCACCAGCCGCCCGAAGGCAAAACGCCCGACCGGTCGCGGCACCAGCACATCCCGGTTAAGCGCGCGCGAAAAAGCCTCCGGCGCCAGCCGTTCGGTCCATAGCTGGTCACCCGCACGATAGTCCCCCTGCGCCACGTCAACGATCAGCCCCAGCATTTCGTCGCTCGGCATCGGCGGGCTGAACGTCATCGGCTTGGTCGGCGCGACAGCACCCTCCGCCCCCAATATCGCTGCAACGGACAGGTCCACCCGGTCCGGCAAGGTCACCAATTCGGATGGATCAACGCCAAGCGCTCCTGCAATGCGGTTCAGCCAGCCGACCGAGACCGTTCGCGTCCCGGTCTCCAGCCGCCCGATCGTCTGCGCCGTTGTCGCCGGCGCGCACCGCTCGGCCACGTCCTGCAAGGTCAGCCCATGCGCCTTGCGCACCGCTCGTATCCGCGTCAGCATCACAGTCTCCAAATAACCTCTGTGGTTATTACTGTCCTACAGATGTTCCACGATGGCAATAGTGATTCTTAAACAAACTGCATGAGGCGAACCATGAAGGCAAAATCCACCCCGTCATTCAACCCGTCATCCGATGTCGCACCTGAAGCCATGAACCGCCTGCTGGCGCGCCGCACGCTCAGCCAGGCCGATGCCATCGATCGCCGCACCGTCACGGTCAATCTCGCTGAATCCCCACTGGCATGGCTCGCTACCCGCAGCATGATCAATCGCCAGCAATTCGAGGCGAGTGAGCGGCTGCGCACCGATTTCATGCTGGCCGGGCAGGCGCCGCGCATCACCATGCGCTGGGATCCGTCGCCCGGCGCCCGCAGCGGACCCCATGGCGTAGACCCCACCACCGCCCAGATCAGCGCCCGTCAGCGATTCGATGCTGCGATTGTCGCCGCCGGTCCGGGCCTGTCTGATGTGCTCTGGCGCGTCGTCTGCCTCGGTGAGGGTCTGGAAACGGCGGAACGCGCGCTGCGCTGGCCAAGCCGTGCCGGCAAACTCGTCCTCAAGCTGGCGCTCGATCGCCTCGTCCTGCATTACAGAATAACCTGAATCACCTGACTGCCAGGAGCCGCACATGCGATCAGCCATCCTTATCCTGCTGCCGCTCATGCTCTTAGCGTGTTCGGGCGACAACAGCGAAACCTCGCTGGGTCGCATGGGTGGCGCGCCACCCAGCCTCATCCTCAATGCCGATCTCATCGGTATCGGCGGCGCCCGTCTCGGTGATGTCACCCTCACCGAGGAACTGCAGGGGGATCGCATCGTCATCCGCGCTCGCGGCTTCCCCGAAGGCCGCCTTCCGGTGTCGCTGCACGCTGTTGCCCAATGTTCAGGCGGAGATTTCGAAGCTGCCGGCCCTCCGCTCGCCAGCCTGCCACCGCTCGAAGCCGAATCGTCTGGTGTTGCTGAACTATTCGCCGATCTGCCGCTGCCCCGGCTTCGCGGCGCGCAAGGTAGCTGGCTCGATTCCGATGGCCTTTCGATCATCGTCCAGCGCGGTGATCAGCGCATCGCCTGCGCGGCCTTACGCTATGGCGGGAAAACTGGGGCGATCGACGGGGATTGAACCCGCAACCTCCGGTACCACAAACCGGCGCTCTAACCAATTGAGCTACGACCGCCACACGAAGGGCGGTGACATAAGCCAGCCCGCGCGCCGGCGCAAGCGCAACACAACACTTCCCTCAAACGGCCCTTTCGAATATTGCGCTATCAGGTAATTAAATGAGGCAAATTCGCCATGCTGTTCGATTCCGCCGATTTCGATGCCCATGAGGCGGTGCATTTCATCCATGATGCCCAGACCGGCCTCAATGCCATCGTCGCGCTGCACAGCACCCATCTCGGCCCGGCCGCCGGCGGCACCCGCATGTGGGATTATGCCTCCGATACCGACGCCCTCACCGATGCCTTGCGCCTGTCACGCGGCATGAGTTACAAGAACGCTATGGCCGGCCTGCCGATGGGCGGCGGCAAGGCGGTGATCCTCCGAACCCCGCAAACGCACAAGACCGAAGCCTTCCTCCACACCTATGCCGATGCCATCGAAGCACTCGGTGGCGCCTATGTCACAGCCGAGGATGTCGGTATGACCGAGCATGACATGGTGGTGCTGCACACCCGCACCCGCCATGTTGCCGGCTTGCCCGTCGCACCCGGTCAGGTCGGCGGCAACCCCGGCCCCGCCACTGCCGAGGGCGTATTCGTCGGCATGCGCGCCGCCATCGCCCACAAGCTCGGCCGGGCGCATTTCAGCGGCCTGCATATCGCCCTGCAGGGCTGCGGAAGTGTGGGCACCGCGCTCGCCGAGAGGCTTGCCGCGGCCGGCGCGCGCCTCACCCTCGCTGATCGCAATACCGCCAATGCCCAGGCGCTGGCCGCCCGGCTCGGCGCCACCGCTGTTTCCACAGATGATATCATGACCATATCCGCCGATGTCTTCAGCCCCAATGCGCTGGGTGCGGTGCTCAATGAAGAGACTATTGCCGCCCTCGATGTCGCCATCGTCGCCGGCGCAGCCAACAATCAGCTTGCCACACCGCAAGACGGTGACCGTCTTTTCGCCCGCGGTATCCTCTATTCACCCGACTATGTGCTCAATGCCGGCGGTATCATCAATGTCGTCGCTGAATATCTCGGCCGAAACAGCCCGGCCGACGTCAGCGCCCAAATCGCCGCCATCGAGCCGCGCCTTGCCGATATTTTCGCCGAAGCCGATCGTTCAGGCCGCCCCACCAATGCCGTCGCCGATGCCATGGCGCAAAAGCTCATCGGTCGTGCCTGAATGGCCGCACCTCGCACCAAAGCCCCGCCGAGAACGCCATAATGACTGACAAGGACCAGAAGTTCGCCCCGACAGCATAGGCATCGGCATCCAGCTCCGCCACCATCAGACTGGCCAGATGGACCATCGCACCAACCAGTTGAAACGCCACCGCCCACATCGGCCAAAAATGTTTGCTCACAAGCGCCAGCCTCGCCAGACCAATCAACAGCAATCCATCAGCCGCCAGAACGCCCAGCTCGGTCTCGGTATACTGATGAATTGTCAACAACATCGCGGCCATAATCGAGCCGAGCAGTAACAGAGCCGCCTGGCGTTCTTCGCGCCCGCCCCAGCGCCAAGCCATCGTGTTACCCATAGCAAGCAGGCCCATCAAGGTCAGCTTCCATGCCAAACCAATCGACGCCACGTCTCCAAATCCTTCGCGACCCAATGCATTATTTTGCATTTTTTGATTTATGTAAGAAACTGTAAAATCGTGGCTGATGCAATCCTTTTTTTGCAATTTGTTTCCCAAGTGGACTTGCCGCAGGCCGCCTCCTAGGATCTGCTCATGTTTGCGGCACCGCATGACCATCGCGCCTGATCGACGCCAGGCGCTGCTCGACCAGATGGCCGATCACGTGCTCGTCGCCGGTCTGGCTGCTGCCAGCTTGCGTTCCCTCGCCAAGGCGGCCGGCACATCGGACAGGATGTTGCTCTATTATTTCCCGGACAAGGCGGTGCTCATCGCTGCCGTCCTTGAGACAGTCGCCGCCCGCATCGCAGGGTTGTTGATCCCGCCAGCGGACCCCAACCCCCAGCCCTTCGATACCGTGCGCATAGCGCTCACTTCGCGCATGCTTGATCCAGCTTCATGGCCTTACATGCGGCTCTGGCTTGAACTTGCCAGCCGTGCCGCCGCCGGAGACCCTGTGTGCCGCCAAACCGGGGAAAAGATTGCGCGAGACTTTCTGGCGCTCGCGTTCTCGCTGGTTGCTGCCCCGGATGATACCACAAGACGCCGGGATGCAGCACGGCTGCTCATCGCCATCGAAGGCGCTGTTCTGCTGAAATCGCTGGGCCTCGAAGATGCCGTAGCCGAAACGCTTTAAAGTCGGATCTCAGGCCCCGGCCCGATTGAGCAAACATGCCACCGCCAGCCCGACACCGGCCCCCCAAAGCACAGCACCGCTACAGGCCAGCACAATCGCCGCCGTGTCGCCATACATCTGTGGAATCCAGGCAACCACCACGCCGTCGATCAACAGCGCCGTCATCGTCACCAAGGCAACGCCGGTAAAAACCTGGGTCGCTGCCAGCCCCGCCAGCCACCGCGTCATCAAAACAAACGGTACTGTGCCGGGCACCGATAGCGCGTAAACCCAAGCTCGGCTCTGGCCAGTCAACAGCCCTTCCGCCGCCAGCCAATGCAGCAATAGCGCGGCGCCATACCAAAGCGCCACGCCGATCGCCGCAAGAGTAAAAACCTGTCGCGCCGAAAGTCCCAAACGACTCATCCAAGGCTCCTGTAGCAGTTGCTACAACACATTTAGTCGAATGTAGCGCTCGCTACAAGACTGCTGCCTCTCAATAATCCTTCTGCCACCGCAGCGACGCACCTGTCCCGCCCAAAGTCGCCACCTGGCTCAATATGGACAGTGACCGTGTCAGCGACACCTCAATGTTCGTCGCGGTATAGCCCTGAGCGTCGGTCGCAAGCTCAACATAAACATTGCGGCCGATATATTGCCCCGCCGCCACCGCCGTGCCCCGCCCTGTCAGCTGGTCCGCCGCGAGAATACGCAGTCGGTCGATGCCCAGCCCCTTGCGAACCGAATTGATCGGATTGAAGCCGCCGCCGCCGCGCAAGCTGGTCAAAGCGCCCGCCAGCTGCACGGCCTCGAAGGCCGAAAGATTGGTCACCGAATCGCCAAACAGCAGCCGACTGAGTACCTCATCCTCTGGCAGCGCCGGCACCGAGCTGAAGCGGATCGTCGGTCGCGTCGCTGTGCCATTTATCGCCAGCTGCGCCGTGAAGCCGCTGTTCGAGCTTTCCGCCGTAATGTCGATCACCGGATCGGGCGGATAACCGCCCTGAAACCGCACATCGCCCTTGGTCAGCGCAAAGCGCTTGCCGGCAAAGTCATAATCACCCCTGATAAGCTGCACCCGACCAAACAACTCAGGCGTATAGGCGCCGCCCCGAATGCGAAGGTCCGCCCCCCATTCCGACTGGACTCCCATGCCCGAGACAAAAAGCTGCCGGTCGCCCTTGATTTCAAGATTGAGAAGCCAGCGCGTCGGCGGCACATAGCTGAAGATTGGCCGGCCCAGCGACCGAACATTCCGCTCGGTCACATTGAGCACCGGCACATCGGCCGTCGAGGCCCTGCCGATATTAAACGTCGCCCGGTCGACAACGAGCTTACCCGACACAACGCCGCCATATTCGTCGGTCGCGATACGCATCGTACCCGTCCCGGAGCCAGAAAAGTCGTCGCGGTTGAGCATCTGCGCATTGCGCAGCCGCAGCCGTATATCCATCGGGAAGCTGCGCTCGGCCGACAGGTCGATGCCGCCTGTCCCCGTCACCGTACCGCCTTTGCCTGCCCGGCCTGAAAAGCGCGTCAGATCCAACCGCGAGCCGACAAACCGGCTTTCGAGCGCAACATCTTCGATCACCGTGCCGAGCAGCGTCGCTTCCAGCCGCCCACCCGCCACCTTCAGCGTTCCGCCCAGCTGTGGTTCGCCCACCTGGCCAGATATCGTCGCTGCCAGACTTACCGGTCCCGATACCTGGATGGCATCATTCCCACCCAGTCCCCAAAGCGCCTGCGCCGGCCCGTTGTAGCGCGCCTCACCCGTCACCGAGGCCGCATAGAGCCTGTCCAGGATCGAGCCGGCGCCGGTCAGTGCGCCGATCCGCGCCTGAGCCCGGCCCTCGACCTTGCCCGCGCGAATGATAATCAGCCGCGCCACCGTCCCGGCTTCAGTCAGCTCGGCCTTCAGCCCAACATTGATCGGCAATGATGACGACGCCGATCCGCTGCGCGTCAGCCCGCCGACCGTCAGATCAACGCTGCCGCGCGGTGTGTCGCCCTCCGGCAGCCGAACATCAAGTCGCCCCGAAACCCGCCCGTCAAAGTCGAGAGTCGGCCAGATCGCCGCAATCGTGCTCAGCGACAGTTTTTCAAGCCGCCCCTCCAGCCGTCCTTCGCGGCCGTAGCGTCCCGAAAACGACGCCCGCCCGTCACCGGCAATCAGGCTTACCGGCTCCAGCACCCAATCGCTGCCGTCATGCACGATGCGCGCCGGGTTTGAGAGGGTTATCTGCTGCTTGTCGAGCTGCGCCCTGCCTGCCACCTCGATGACATCGCCCTCGAAGCGCATATTGCCGTCAAGGCTGAACGGCACCGATGATGTGCCGCTGGTATGCAAAGTCGCGGTCCCGCGGCCACCGGCATAGGTAAAGCGGCCATTGCCTTCGTCCAGCATAATGCCGTCGCGCTCCAGCCCCGAAAAATCGAAGCTCCCTGAGCCATTGATCCCGCCGCCCACCAGCCGCAGCGCCGCCTTGACCGACGCCCGCTCCACCAGCACCGGCTGGCCCAGATTGAGCGTCGCCGCTTTCGCAGTGCCGTTGAAGTCGATGCGCTGCACGCCGCCGTCATTGGCCAGCACCAGCGCTCCCGTCAGCCCGTCGCCATCGAGGCTGAACCGCCCCGCCAGCGGCCCCGCCGTCGTCGCCACAGCCGTGCCACGCGCCTTCAACCCCAGCGCCGTTGCGTCGTCAATCCGCACCGTCAGCGGACCGCTTCCCGTCATCACGCTGCCCCGCGCCGCCACCGGCCCGAAGTTGCTCGCCGCCGTCGCCACAACACCCCAGCCATCACCGGAAGACACAATGGTGGCAGTCACATCGCTCAGCCCGATGCCAAGCCCCGGCCGCGCCAGCGTCAGACGAATCGCCGGCTGGGCACTGGTGCCCGTCACAGCCAGCCCCAGCGCGCCATAATCGCGCAGCCGCCCCACCGCCGTCAGCCGCAGGTCGCCATTCGCCGCCAAAGCACCGTCGCCGCTCAACGAAAGAGCAGGGGCCGTCATTCGCAGCCCCGGCAGCCGCACCGAAAGGTCCGGCTCCACCACCAGCCCTGTGCTCAGCGTTGGCAGACCCTCCAAAAATCCGAGCAGCCCGGCATTGTCGATCCGCGTCACCTTGATCGTCGCATCGCCCGTCACCCGTGCCGCTCCGCCCGTCGGTAAAATCAACAGCTTGGCCGCCACATCGCCCGCCCCCAGCCCGGCGAGGGCATAGCCCGGCAGCCGGCCATCAAGCGCAATCCGCCAGGCCCCATTGGCAAAAACCACATCCACACCGGCCGCCACTGTCAGCCGAGTGCTGCGGAGTCGAAGTTTTTCGCTCGTCAGCCGACCGTCCTTGAGCCGCAATGCGCCGTCGCCCTTAAGGTCGATCAGCAGCGGCGCTGCGGTCTCGCCCACCCCCAATACCCGCGCAATGCTCAGTGTCAGCGGCAGGGCAATCCCTTCATCGCCGCCTGCCGCCGGGCGCACAATCCCCGCCCCGCGCAGGGCTATCAGTCGTGTCGTCCCCCAGCCGGCCTCGCGCGCCGTCAGCGTCCAGTCGATCAGCGGGTCGGCCAGCGTGCCGGCCAATCGCGCCTGCAGTCGTGCCGTGTCTGCCGTCAGCTTGGGGAAGAGCAGCGCCGGCTTCAAAAGTCTTACATCGAGCGAACCATCCCGAATGGCCTCGCTACCGGCCTCGTTCCGACCGCTCAGCGCAATATCCAGCGCTGGCCCGCGCAGCCGCAGCGTCAGGTCTCGCACATCACCGCCCAGCCCGGCTGATCCCTCAACACTCAGCACCGGCCCAAGCGCCCGCGCCGCCACACCGTCGAGCACGCGCGCCGGCATAATCTCTCCGTTCGCCGAAAAGCGCCCGTCACGGCCAGCAAGGGCCAGATTTGCCAAGGGGCTGCCGCCCATATCGGCCTTCAGCGCGCCCGCCCAGCGCTGCCAGCCGCCGTCGCCTGAAAGCCGCATTTCCAGCGGTGCCGTCAATCCGAGCAGCCCCAGAACAACGCCGCCCTCAGGGGCATCGAGCATCGCGGTCAGTTCAAGCTTGTCCCTGTCCGGCTCGGCGTCCAGCACCAGCTGCAGCCTGTCGCCCGATTTCGTGCCCAGTGTATCTACCGCCAGCATCACCTTGGCGCGCCCCGCCCTGATATCCGCATCACCCTTAACGCGCAAAACCTGCCGCCGTCCCGCCACCGGCGCTTCCAGCACCAGCCGGTCAACGCTCATCGCCCCAACCAAAATATCATAGTCAGGCAGCAGCCGGTCATCCTGCGTCGGCTTCAGCACAGGCTTGCGCAGCACCCGAACCAGTCCCGCCGAGGCCTTGCGAATGTCCAGACGATTAGCGGTCAAAAACGCCAGCGGCCGCCAGTCGAGCAGCACAACCGGCGCCTCCAGAAACACGCCCTTGGTATCGGTCAGCTTCAGCCCTTCCAGCCGTGCGGCACCCCACAAAGATCCCTCTATTCGCGTAATCTGAACACCCAGTCCTGATTGCAGCGTCAGTTTCGGCAGCCAGCGCACCAGCTGGTCGCGCCCCGTCTGGCTGTTCAAAAATGCAAAAGTGCCGCCCAGCAACACCAGCACCGCCAGCAAGCCGGCCAACAGCACACGGGGCCAGCGCGTTCGCCGCTGTGGCAAAGAACCACCGTCAGCCATCAGAATGCCTGACCGATAGACACATAAAATGCTACGCGCGGATCGCCCGCCCGCCGCCCAATCGGCGTTGCCACATCGATCCTGACCGGCCCAAACGATGTATAATAGCGCACCCCGACCCCGGCACCGATCCGCAGCGAATTGAAGCTCGGCACAGTACCCGCATAAACCTGCCCGGCATCGACAAAGGCCGCCACCCCCAGATCATTGCCCAGCGCCTCGAAGCGATACCGCACTTCCACGCTGGCCTCGGTCAGGCTGTTGCCGCCCAGCGGCAGCTGCTCGATCGGATCACGCGGCCCGATGCCCTGAAAATCAAAGCCGCGCACCGATCCGCCGCCGCCCGCATAGAAGCGGCGGGAGGGGGCCACTTCACCGCGATCAGCGCCCGCAATCGAGCCCATATGCAGCCGACCGGCCAGCACAACCTTGTCCCCGATCGGCTGGTAATAGCTCCCTTCAAGCTGCAGCTTCACATAGTTAAAGTTCTGCCCATCGCGCAGCGTGAACTCCGGGCTGACACGACCGGAAACCCTGAACCCGCGCGAAGGGTTCAACAAATCGTCCGAATTATCGAACGTCACCGAGCCCGGAACCGCAAAAATGAAAAAGGTCGCATTCGGGTCCAGCCCAGCAATCCGCAGACTGCGGTCCAACTGCCGCGTGGCAATCAGCTGCGTGCCCAATGAAAATGTCATCGGTTTCTGCCAAATAAGGTTCGAGTCGCGCACCAGCCCAGCTGAAAGCTCGATAGATCTCGCCCGATAGGCAAATTGCTGCTCGGTAGATAGCGCCGCCAGCAGCGTCAGCGTCTGGTCGCGCCGCTTGAAGTTGCGCCGTCTGAACTCGCCGCTCAGCAGTTGTTCGCGCTCGGCGGCGATAACCCTGCCGGTCACAGCCCCCTCCGGCGGGAACAGGTTTCGATGCGCCCAGCTGCCCTCCACCCTGATGCCTTGCCCGGTATTATAGCCGCCGGCCGCAGTAACCGTGCGCGGCGGTGCGGCTTCCACCGTCGCCACCACATCGACAGTCTGGGTGCCATCCGCTGACGGTGGCCCGGCCAGCACCGGCCGCACGCTGACCGCGCCAAAAAGACCCGTCTGGACCAGCGCCTGCCGCAGATCCTCGCGCTGAAGCCCTGCATAGAGTTGGCCCGGCTTGTAGCGCGCCAGCAGCGTCATATGCGCCTCGGTGAAGCCCTGAATCTCGCCCTCAATCCGGGTGCGGCCAAAGACGCCGCGCGGCCCGGCATCCACTGTCTGCTCCAGCGTTGCCAGCCGCGTCGCATGGTCGATCACAATCGCCGGCGGGCTCACCTTGGGGAAGGGATAGCCAGCATCGGCGAGCTTTTCCGCCAGCCCATCTTCAAGCGCTGTCACCTTGGCAGCGCGCACAGGATCGCCCGCCTGGATGCCGATAAGGCTCTGGGCAAGCTGGGCCGGCGCATTGCTGGCGCTGTCCGCCGGCGGCCGCACGGTCACTGTCTCAAAGCGATAGATCGGCCCCGGCTCGACCTTGATATCAATTTTCGTGCGATCCTCGTTCCGCACCGAGGGCACGATATCAGCATTGATCTTGCCACCATAATAGCCCTCAGACCGCAGCAATATGTCGATCAATGTGCGGTCGACAGTCGTCCGTCGTCGGATTTGCGCCAGATTGGCCAGGTCGCCGCGCTTGGTCCACAATTCCGACAGGCCTTGAAATTCATCGAGCAGACCGACCGACTCAAGACCGTCGACCAGCACATCATAGCGAACATCGCCTATCGCTACTTCGCTGCTGCCGCCATTGGTCTCATCGAGCGTCGGCCAGGCCAGCATAGTGCCACCCGGATCAAAAAGCGGCGAAAAATCAGCCTCGCTCGGCGCCTCTGTGTCGAGCACCGGCGGCGGTTGATCTGCCGCCATCGCCCCTTCATCATCCGGTGCGCCGTCATCGGCAGGGGCTGGAGCGGCAGCTGGCGCTTGCGGCACAGAAAGCGCTTCTGGTGGCACTTCTGCCGGCAGCGCCGGAGGAATACCCTGCAGAACATCTACCGATTGCGCCCGAACGGCCAATACGGGGCACAAAACCCCTGCTGCCGCAAACAGAATAAACTTCAACAAGTCACGCGCTCTCGACACAGTTCGTGTTAGCCCACCCGGCTGCAAGCGCAAACCCCGCTGTGCACCGGAAGTTTCATGACAGCCTGCCGGGTGCGACCAAGCGCCCGGCATCCGCGATGGTGTCCAGCCAAAGTCCGTGGCAGGAGGGCGCCATGACCATTCAAAGTCCCCCTCCCTCGCCACCAGACCGCCTCGGCGGCGGCTGTCTCATTGCCGCCGGGTTGCTCATCGGTCCTGTAGTCGGGGTATTCATAGGTCAGGTTTCGGCGGGCCTCATCGTCGGTGGCGCGCTCGGCATCGTCGCCGCCATTATCCTTGCCCTGTACGAGCGTCGGAAATAACGTCAGTTCAGCCGACGGCCAACCCAGACCACCCGGCCGATCACCTGCACACCGGCCGGGTCGCAATCATCCCAGCTCGGATAGGCGTCATTGTCAGAGCGGATAGTCAGGCGCCGCGTCGCCGGATTGACCGAAAGCCGTTTAACCAGCAGCGCATCGTCGGTCCGCAGCACATAAATACCATCGCGAAGCCGCTCATTGTCGGCAGTATCAACCAAAATCTGGTCGCCGTCGGCCAGCGTCGGCAGCATGGAGTCGCCCTGCACACCTATCACAGTCAGCGCATCAGGCCGACCGCTCGCAATGGCACGCACCCAATTCGCCTGAAAGGCGAGCACTGCCAGAGGCGTCTCATCCCCCGGTTCCGCCCCCGGCCCTGCTGATGCGCCGATGGAAAGCTGCGGTATCAGCACATAGTCTTCGGCCCGCTGGATCAAGCCGGGCCGCGCCATCACAGCGCGGGCACTCTGATCATCCGGGCCGCCCAGAAGCCGCTCGGCAATGCCAAAGTGCCGCGCTAGCATACGCCGGTCAGTCTCGGACAGCCGGCGCGGCACGCCGCGCTTCACAAACTGCTGCACATAGGTCGGATTTCTGCCGAGCAGCCGGGAAAGCGAAGCATAGTCCTCGCCACGCGCACTGATCAGCTCGTCCAGCCGCTTGCGGATGGCCATGCTGTCCATAGTTTGCGGAACCTCCTCTCCTGGTCCGCTGAATTCTGAGCTTACCATAGTTTTTTACCTAGACTAGTAGGAAATTGATCGCGATGAATAGTTAACGCCGCCGAATCGGCAGGATTTTCGTAGGCTGTTTGAACAAGGGGAGTCTTAAAGATGAGTTTGTTGACGATTGTGGAGCGGCATTTGCGTCGGCGCGCCATCACGCCATCGCGGTTCGGGCGCGATGTCGCTGGTGATCCTCGCTTCGTGTTCGATCTGCGGCGCGGTCGTGAGCCGCGCCCCGCCACAGCCGCGCGCGTCATCGCGTTCATAACAGAAGCCGAAATCACCTCAAACATTGTCCAGGGAGCCTGATCATGCGTCCATTCAAATCCCAGCTCGAATCCGCTCTCCTGCGCGGCATCGCCGCCGCTGCAGAGCTTGATGGCGCCGATAGGCAAAAACCGATCTTGATCATCGAGGAAATCCAGTCCCATGATTGGGCCAGCGTCACTTTCGTCGGTGCCCGTCACAGCTTCACCTTGCGGCTCGATGGCCATGAAGATGGCGTCGATGAAGCCCTGCAGGCGCTTGCCCTGCGACTTCCCGATTGGGAATTCCGGATTTCCGGTCACATCGTTGCCGATGTCGAGATGGCAGAAGCCACTTGCGCGGAGTCCGAAGCCGCCTGCGCGATGCCGGCGTCAATCAATCGGGCGCACGATGACGCCACCCACCGCAGCAGGGGCGAAGTCGGCAACGTCGGTCCCTCCACCGTGTCGCATTCCTTCGTTATTAATATACTCACCATTATTGATTAATCTCTAATGGTCAATCGCCGGTTTTCCGGGGCTTCGAATCCTCGGCGAACCGGCCATGTTGCCGCATCTTGAGCGGCACTCGAAAAGCGCTTGCAGTCGCCTTTGCTTTGGCCTCAATATGAGCGACAATCAAAAGTCGGATTCTCCTCTGTAATCCGGCATGCCATCGGAACAGCATCATGTGCCATCGCCATGCCATCGCCGCAGCCATGCTACTGCTCTCAGCCTGCGGCAGTGAGGAGGCGCCAGCCCTCAAGCCAAGCGATATCAGCCTGCCGGTCTCGCTCACCACCGTAAAGCCAGCGGCCGGCGGCTCGGAACTGCTGGTCAGCGGTACCGTCCGCCTCAAGCGTGAGACAGAATTGGGTTTCAACGCGCCCGGCCGTATCGCCGCCATCACAGCGCTCGAAGGTCAATCGGTCCGCCAGGGTCAGATTCTCGCCCGCCTCGATCCCACCAGCCTTAGTGCCAGCACCAGCACAGCCGGCGCGGAGCTCGCCCGCGCCACCGCCGATTATCAACGCCTGAAGGGTCTGTTCGACAAGGGATGGGTCACCGCCCCCCGTGTCGAATCCTCCCGCGCTACCCTCGAAGCAGCACGCGCCCGCGTCCAGCAAACGCGCTTCGATGAGAGGCTCGGCATCATCCGCGCCCCCGCCGCCGGCACCGTGCTTCGCCGCCAGCTTGAGCCCGGCCAGATCGTCCAGCCCGGCCAGACCGTGCTGATCCTCGGGGAGACGGGCAGCGGCCATGTCCTGCGCCTCCCCGTCGCCGATGCCGATCTCGCTCGCATCCGGCTCGGTCAGCCCGCCGAGGTCCGCATCCCGGCACTGGGAAACAAGCCGATGGTCGCTCAGGTCTCCGAAATCGGCGCGCGCGGTGATGATGCCACCGGCACATTCCGCGTCGAAGTCGCATTACCCGCCCAGTCAAACCTGCGTTCCGGCCTTATCGGACAAGCGCGCCTGATGCTCGCCGGTCCACCAACGGCATCCTCCGGTATGAGCGTCCCTGCCACAGCCTTGTTCAGCGTCCGAGCCGATGAAGGCTTTGTCTATGTCTTCGACAAGGCCAGCAGCCGCGTCCGCCTGCGTCAGGTCGGCGTCGGCCCCGTCACCAATCGTGATGTCACCATCACCGCCGGCCTGAAGTCCGGAGAGCAGGTCGTCACCTCCGGCCCCGATCGCCTGCGAGAGGGCATGCGCGTCAAGGTCGCCGCATGAACATCATCAATTTCGCCATTGCGCGGTGGCAGATCACGCTGGTGGTCTTCGCGCTGCTTGTCGCCATCGGCGTATCGAGCTTCCTCACCATACCGCGCTCGGTCGATCCGCACTTCCCCTCGCCGTTCATAATCGTCGTCGCCACCGTCCCGGGGGCTGAACCGTCCGACATGGAAGCCACCATCGCCAAGCCGATCGAGGATGTGCTCCAGGGTATCGATGGCATCGTCAAGGTCGCCTCCACCAGCACCGACAGTTCATCCGTCATCAGCGCCGAATTCAGCTGGGAAGATGATCCCGAAAAAAAATACGATGAGGTCATTCGCGAGGTCAACGCCATCCGCGGCACCTTGCCCGCCGCCCTTCAGCGCCTCGAATTCCGCCGCAGCCGCACTACCGAAGCCGCTATCCTCCAGTTCGCGCTGGTCTCCGAGACCGCCAGCTATCGCCGCCTCGAAAAGATCGGCAAGGATCTTCGCGAGCGTATGAACCGCGTCTCCGGCGTGCGGGAAGCCCGGGTCTGGGGCATCCCGCGCCCCGAGGTCACCGTTGCCGTCGATCTTGGCCGCATGGCGCAGCTCGGCCTGCCAGTCACCGCCGTCACAGATGCGCTCCGGCAAGGCTCCACCGATCTTCCGCCCGGCGCGGTTCACAGCGGCGATCAGCGCCTCAATGTTCAGGCCGGCGGCGCCTTTAAATCGGTCGACGAGATCGCCGATGAGCCGGTCCGCGCCCGGGACGGCAGCCTCATCCGCGTCAAGGATATCGCCAAGGTCGGCTGGGGTTATGAGGAACAACCCCACATCACCCGGTACAATGGCAAGCGCGCCATCTGGGTCACCATGCAGCAGAAGGACAATCTCAATGTCCTCGATATCCGTAACGACGCTGTCAAGGCCGCCGAAGAGTTCCGCGCCCAGCTCCCTCCCGATGTCACGCTCGAACTGGGCTTCGACCAATCGCTCGATATCGGCCGCAAGCTCACCACACTGGCCCGAGATTTCAGCATCGCACTCCTCCTCGTGCTCATCACCCTCCTGCCGCTCGGCCTGCGCGCCAGTCTTGTCGTCATGGTCTCGGTGCCGCTCAGCCTCGCCATCGGCGTCGCCGTCCTCAGCTTCACTGGCTTTACCCTGAATCAACTCGCCATCTCAGGCTTCATCATAGCGCTCGGCCTGCTCGTCGATGACAGCATCGTCGTCACCGAAAACATTGCCCGCCACCTCCGGGAGGGCGAGGACCGGATGACCGCCGCCATCGCCGGCACCCGTGAGATCGCCGTCGCCGTGCTCGGCTGCACCTTCGTGCTGCTCTTCGCATTCCTGCCGCTCGCCTTCCTGCCCGAAGGGGCAGGCAAATTCACCCGCTCACTCCCCATCGCCGTCCTTGGCACGGTTGCCGCCTCCTTGCTCGTCTCGCTCACCATTGTGCCATTCCTCGCCAGCCGCATCCTGCCGCGCACCGAGACCGAGGATGGCAACCGCTTCCTGCAAGCCGTTCAAAGGGGCATCCAGACCTTTTATGCGCCCATTCTGCACTGGTCGCTTGAGCGCCCATGGCGCGCCATGGGCATCGCCACAGGCATCGTTGTCTCGGGTTTCGGTCTCGTCCCGTTCATCGGCTCCAGTCTCTTCCCGCCCGCCGATGCGCCCTATTTCCTCGTCACCGTCCGCGCGCCGGAAGGCGCTGCCATCACCCAGACCAGCCGCGCCACCAGCTATGTCGAAGCCGCCCTCAAAGATGAACCGCTCGTCCAGTCGGTGATGACAAACATCGGCCGCGGCAATCCGCAAATCTTCTACAATCAACGCTCATTCGATCAGCGCACCAACCTTGGTGAGGTCTTCGTCGTCCTCAAGGACTGGCAGCAATATGAAGGCCCAGCCCTTGTCGAACGCCTCCGCGCCAGGCTCGATAACAGCCCCGATGCCCAATATACCGTCAAGATCTTCCAGAACGGCCCGCCCATCGATGCCCCCATCCTCGTCCGCATCTTCGGTCCCGACCTTGTTGAGCTAAAGCGCCTCGCCGCCGAGGCTGAAGCCTTGATCCGCAAGGTCCCCGGCACGCGTGACATCACAAACCCCATCGCCACCGATCAGCCCCGCCTCGATCTCGGGCTTGATACAGGCAAGGCAGCGCTCCTCGGCGTTGTCCCCGGCGCCCCCCGCCGCATTCTCCGTCTCAGCCTCGCCGGGGAGACTGCTGGCCGCTTCCGCGATAATGAGGGGGACAGTTATGACGTCGTCGTTCGCCTGCCGCTTCAGACCCGACAGCCCGTCTCCATTCTCGATCAGGTCTATGTCCCCGCCGCCGGCGGTGCCATTCCGCTGCGGGAGATCGCCAGTCCGGTCCTCGATTCCGCCCCGCCGCGCATCAGCAGGGAGAGCCAGCAGCGCGTCGTCGCCATCACCTCGCAGGTCGCCCCCGGCTTCCTCACAGCCGCCGTCAACGATAACGTTTTCAAGGCCCTCGAAACATTCGACCTGCCGCAAGGCTATCGCTTTTCGGCCGGTGGCGAGGCTGAGGCCCGGTCGCGCAGCTTCTCTGGCCTCGGCCCGATCATCGCCCTCGCCGTGTTCGGCATCCTCGGCGTCCTCGTCGTCGAGTTCGGCCGCTTCCGGGAGGTCGCTGTCGTCGCCGGTGTCATCCCGCTTGGCATCTTCGGCGGTCTCGTCGCCCTGTTCCTCACCGGCAATTCGATCAGCTACACTGCGGTCATCGGCTTCGTCGCCCTCATCGGCATCGAGATCAAAAACTCCATCCTGCTCGTCGATTTCACCACCCAGCTCCGCCGCCAGGGCATGGCACTCCGCCCCGCCATCGAGCGCGCCGGGGAGGTCCGCTTCCTGCCGGTGCTGCTCACCTCGGTCACAGCCATCGGCGGCCTGCTGCCGCTCGCCGTATCAGGCTCGGGGCTATACGGCCCGCTCGCCTGGGTCATCATCGGCGGCCTCGTCTCATCCACGCTGCTCAGCCGTATCGTCACCCCGGTCATGTATCTGCTCATCGTCCGAGGCCATGAGCCACTTTCGGCGTCAGGCGACGCAGCAATCGCCATCCCCTGATAATATGCGCCGTTCAGCGCTCACTCGTGCGCGTGAAACTCATCGAAATGCTTCACCACCTGCACGGCATAGCGCTCCTCGACATCCTCAAAGCTCTTGGTCTCTTCATTGAACGCCACCACCTGCCCGGTGCCAATATTATACACCCAGCCGTGCAGCTTCAACTCGCCCTTGGCTATGGCCACCGCCACCGTCGGATGCGTTCTCAGATGCGCCAGCTGCAGCAGCACATTCTGCTCAAGCAGATACATGATCCGCGCCTTGTCATCCAATCCCTCGCCCGTCGCCGCCACAATTTCCACCGCAGCACGCATGTAGCCCAGCCATTCGCGCAGATGCGGCAGGGCCCCCAGCTTCTCTGGCGTCAGCGCGCCCTTCACAGCGCCGCAGTCGGTATGCCCGCAAATCACGATATGCGGCACCTTCAGCACGCCCACGGCAAATTCGATCGCCGCCGTCGTCGCTCCGGTCCTGTTGTCATGCGGCGGCACAATGTTGCCGGCATTGCGCACCACAAACAGATCGCCTGGTTTGCTCTGCGTCAGCATGCCAAGCTCAATCCGCGAATCCGAACAGGTGATAAACATCGCCTCAGGTGACTGGCCTTCGCTGAGCAGCGCAAACAGCCCCTCATTCTCCGGGTATATCTCGCGCTCGAACTTGACGACGCCCGCTCCAAATTTCGGCATGTTCTCACGATCCTTGTCAAAGCGCGCCGCTCGGTTTTGCGGCTTTCCCCGGAGCACACAGCCCGTTCACTCCCATATTCATGAGATTTCAGCCAATCGCCGTCAAGCAAAACACCAGATCAGGCCTTTATTGCGCAGCGCAGCCCCGCCCGCTATCCCGGAGCCATGAAACGCACCACCGGACAGTCTCCCGCCCATACCGCCAAATGGCGCCCCGCCACCCGCATGGTGCGCGGCGGGACCATGCGCACCGAAATCGGGGAGACATCCGAAGCCTTGTTCATGACCTCGGGCTATTGCTACGACAATGCCGAGGAAGCCGCCGCCCGTTTCCGTGGCGAGCGTCCGGGCATGACCTACAGCCGTCTGCAAAACCCCACAGTCGAGATGATGGAACAGCGCCTCGCCCTCATCGAAGGAGCCGAATCCGCTCGCGCCACCGCCACCGGCATGGCCGCCATGACCGCCGCTCTGATGTGTCAACTTTCAGCCGGAGATCATCTCGTCGCCGGCCGAGCGCTGTTCGGGTCGTGCCGCGTCCTCGTCGATACCATCCTGCCGCGCTTCGGCATCGAAACCACCGTCGTCGATGCGCGCGACACTCAAGCCTGGGCCAAAGCCCGCAAGCCCAACACCAAAGCCTTCTTCCTCGAAACCCCTAGCAATCCCGGCCTCGACATCACCGATCTTCGCGCCGTCGCCGATATCGCCCATGATGCCGGCGCGCTCGTGGTGGTTGATAATGCCTTCGCCAGCCCCATCGTCCAGCGCCCGCTCGAATGGGGCGCTGATGTCGTAGCTTATTCCGCCACCAAGCTTCTTGACGGGCAGGGGAGGGTGCTCGCCGGCGCCGTGCTCGGCAGCGAGCGCTGGATGAACGATGTCTATCTCGCCTTCGCCCGTCACACCGGCCCCAATCTCTCCCCCTTCAACGCCTGGCTGATCCTAAAATCGCTGGAAACGCTCGATCTGCGCGTCACCCGCGCCTGCGAAAATGCGCACAAGGTCGCCAGCTTCCTCGAAGCGCGCGTCCCGCGCCTGCTCTATCCCGGCCTCGCCTCGCATCCGCAGCACACGCTGGCCATGCGCCAGATGACCGGCGGCGGCACGATCATCGCGCTCCATCTGGATGGTGGCCGTCCGGCCGCGCACGGCCTGCTCGATGCGCTCGAGCTGATCGACATTTCGAACAATCTCGGAGACAGCCGCACCCTGATGACCCACCCCGCCAGCACTACCCATGCCAGTATCAGCGCCCCCATCCAGGCCGAGATGGGCATCACCGAGGGCATGCTGCGTATGTCAGTCGGCCTTGAAGACGCTGATGATCTGATCGATGATCTGGATCAGGCGCTGACCAGTATCGGCCTTTGACGATGCCGGCCGCACCCTTCACGATGGAGGGCTTTTTCGCCCATACCGCCACTACAAGGGGCATCACCGTCCGCGTCGCCCCGCGCTTCCTGCCCGAACAATCGGATCCCGATGATAGCCGCTTCGTCTGGAGCTATCACGTCCGCATCGAAAATCATTCGAACGACATCGTTCAGTTGATGCGCCGCCATTGGATCATCACCGATGGCGATGGCCGCATCAGCGAAGTCGATGGAGAGGGCGTCGTCGGCGATCAGCCGGTCATCGCGCCTGGCGGCAGCTTCGATTATATTTCCGGCTGCCCGCTGCCCACCCCCAGCGGCAGCATGGCCGGCAGTTACCGGATGGACGGCCCCGGCGGCGGCTTCGATGTGACCATCCCGCATTTTTCACTCCATCGTCCGCCAGCCGGTGCCGTCTGACACCAGCCGATGAAGCGCACGCATCTTCCGCTCAATGCGCTCCGCGTGTTCGATGCAGCGGCCCGGCACCTCAGCTTCACCCGCGCCGCCGATGAGCTTGCCGTCACCCCCGCCGCCGTCGGCCAGCAGATCCGCGCCCTTGAAGATACGCTGGGCGTCATCCTCTTCCGTCGCCAGACCCGTGGCCTTGAGTTGACCCCGGAGGCCGAGCGCGCGCTACCGGCGCTGCGTGAAGGTTTCCGCCAGTTCGAGGAGTCGGTCCGCACCATGCAACAGGCTCAAGCCTCTAACGTCCTCACCATCGCCGCCCCGCATGATCTCACAGCGAAATGGCTTACCAGCCGCCTCGCCGCCTATGCCGCTTTGCAACCAAAGGTCCGGTTCGTCCTCGCCACCCTCGTCGGCGCGCCCGATTTCACCGAGGCCAATCTCGATCTCGCCATCCACTTCGGCGCCGAGCCATCAGCCGAAGGCGTCCATGCCAAATCGCTCGGACACGAAACACTCGTCCTCATCGCCCGCCCCGGCACTGCACATGATGCCCCCCGCATCGCCCACCCCCTCGATCCACCGTTAGCCGACCTTGTTCCAGGCCCCATCATGGCCGATGCCGGACTAGCACTCGATGCAGCCATTGCCGGCCTTGGCGCTGCTCTGGTCCCCAGTCGCCTCGCCACTGCCCATCTCGCCGCCGGCCAACTTACGGCACTCACCGAGCCACAAACAACACAACACCGCTGGTGGCTGTCGGCCCCCACGCCGCAATGGCGTCAGGCCAAGGTCCGCGCACTTGTCGAATTCCTGCTCTCCTGAGCCAATCTGCCGCTTCATTTCAGTAATTGCGCATTCATCCGACGCCGCTTATTGAGCCATTTCCACAATAAGCAGGGACGACAATGAACAAAACCATCCTGATCGCTGCCGCCGCACTCTTTGCTGCTGCTGCACCCGCCGCCGCCCAGATGCCGAAGGGCGATGCCGCCGCCGGTGAAAAGGTGTTCAACCAGTGCAAGGCCTGCCACGTCACGACCAAGGGTGTGAACCGCGTTGGCCCGTCTCTCCATGCCGTCGTCGGCCGCAAGTCTGGCTCGATCACCGGCTTTAAGTACAGCGCCGCCAATCTCAAGAGCAATGTCATCTGGAGCGAGGACGTTCTGTTCAAATATCTTGAAGCGCCGATGAAGTTCATGCCCGGCACAAAGATGGCCTTCGCCGGCCTCAAGAAGCCGGAAGATCGCGCCAATGTGATCGCTTATCTCAAGACCCAGAATAAGTAAGCGCGCGCGCCCCAAGCGATAGCGCAGCTATCGTGAAAGAGGCGCAAGATCGGCCAGCGAAGCGGACAGCTTCGCTGGCCGGTCTCGTCTGACATCTGCCCCGGCTTTGCCGGGGCTTTTTTCTTCCTACCGTCTCACCCCTCCTCATGCTATCGGCGCGGCCATGCTGACCATCAATAACATCACCGTCCGCCTCGGCGGCCGCACCATCCTCGATGGTGCCTCGGCCACCCTGCCGCCGCGCGGCCGCATCGGCTTCATCGGCCGCAATGGTGCCGGCAAATCAACGCTGATGAAAGTCATCGCCCGCCAGCTTGAACCCGATAGCGGCAGCGTCGATATGCCAAAGTCCGCCCGCATGGGCTATGTCGCGCAGGAAGCCCCGGCCGGCAGCACCACGCCGTTTGAAACCGTGGTCGCCGCCGATCTCGAACGCGCTGCGCTGATGATCGAGGAGGAGACCGCCCACCCCGATCCGCACCGCCTCGCTGAAATCCACGAGCGCCTGATTGCCATCGATGCCTATACCGCCCCCGCCCGTGCCAGCCGCATCCTCGTCGGCCTCGGTTTCGATGAGGAAGCGCAGCACCGCCCGCTCGACAGCTATTCCGGCGGCTGGCGCATGCGCGTGGCGCTGGCAGCACTTCTCTTCAGCCAGCCCGATCTGCTACTCCTCGATGAGCCTTCAAACCACCTCGATCTCGAAGCCACCATGTGGCTCGAAAACTTCCTCAAATCCTACCGCGCCACTATCGTCGTCATCAGCCATGAGCGCGATCTGCTCAACAATGTCGTCGACAACATCCTCCATCTCGAAGGCGGCAAGATCACCCTCTATCCCGGCGGCTATGATGATTTCGAGCGCCAGCGCGCCGAGCGCCTGTCGCAGCTCGCGTCGGCCCGCGAAGCACAGGCCGCCCAGCGCGCCAAGCTCCAGGATTATATCGCCCGCAACAGCGCCCGCGCCAGCACCGCCAAACAGGCCCAGTCCCGCCAGAAGGCGCTGGCCAGAATGCAGCCTATCGCCGAAGCCGTCACCGATCCCAGCCTGGTGTTCAATTTCCCCTCGCCCGCAGCGCTCAAGCCGCCGCTCGTGCAGCTCGATCATGCCGCCGTCGGCTATGACGGCAAGGCCATCCTTGAACAGATCGATCTCCGGCTCGATCCCGATGATCGCCTGGCCCTGCTCGGCCGCAACGGCAATGGCAAGACCACTCTGGCCCGGCTTCTCTCCGGCCAGCTCGAAGCCATGGCCGGCTCGAAACACGCGCCCGGCAAGCTCCGCGTCGGCTATTTTACCCAATATCAGGTCGAGGAGCTCGACAGCACCGACACCCCGCTCGAACATATGAGCCGCCTCATGAAGGGCGCCAACCCCAGCCAGGTCCGTGCCCAGCTCGGCCGCTTCGGCTTCTCCGGGCCAATGGCGGAGCAGAAAGTCGGCAAAATGTCGGGCGGCGAAAAAGCCCGGCTGGCTCTCGCGCTCATCACCCGCGATGCCCCCCATCTGCTCATCCTCGATGAACCGACCAACCACCTCGATGTCGATACCCGCGAAGCGCTTGTGCAGGCGCTCAACGATTATAATGGCGCCGTCGTCGTCGTCAGCCATGATCGTCACATGATCGAAGCCAGCGCAGATCGTCTCGTCCTCGTCGATGCCGGCCGCGCACGTGAATTCGCAGGCAGCCTCGATGATTATACCGATACCATCCTCGGCAGGTCCGGCGGCGGCGACGGCAAGTCCAAGGCCAATAAAAAAGATGATCGCAAGGCCGCCGCCGCCGCGCGAGAAGCCACCGCAGCCCTGCGCAAGTCCGCCAAAACCGCCGAAGCCGAAGTCGCCCGCCTCGCCGCACGGCGCGGCGAAATCGACCGCGCGCTGTTCGATCCCAAGGCCTGTGTCGTCGCCGATATGGGACGTACCTCGTCCGATCTCATGCAGGAGCGTGGCCGCGTCGAGCGCAGCCTCGAAGCCGCCGAACTCGCCTGGCTCGAAGCCAATGAGGCTATAGAAGCCGCCTCATGACGAAGCTGAACAACGGATAACGACCCCGTTCAGCTTCACGCCACCCCGCCCGACTAAAGTGAATCTCATCGGCCCATCATGGCCGGCGAAAGGATAAGATCATGGCCGGAAAACTCATTCTCGCAGCCCTGGCGACCAGCCTCGCCATTACCGCCATCCCCGCCACCCCGGCCTTCGCGCGCGGCGATGATCGCTACTATGCCCGCAACGATGATCGCTATTACGCGCAAAGCGATGGCCGCTATTACGGCCAGAACGACAATCGCTATTATGGCCAGAACGATAATCGCCGCTGGCAGGGGAACCGCCGCAACAATGATCGCGGCTATTACAACAACAACTTCCGTGGCGGAAACAATTGCCGTGATGAAGGCAAGGGCGGCACCGTCATCGGTGCCATCGCCGGCGGTCTCCTCGGCAATCAGGTTGCCGGCCGCGGTGACAAGCTGCTCGGCGCCATCCTCGGCGGCGGCGTCGGCGCCATCGCCGGCCGCGCCATCGACAGGTCAGATGGCCGCCCCTGCCGCTGATCGCTAATACCGGGCGCCGCACACAATCTGCGGCGCCCGGCTCTCACCATCACATATTGTAAGCGCGCTCGCCGTGCTCGCCCACGTCCAGACCCTCGCGCTCGACATCGGGGGCAACCCGCAAACCCGTCACAACCCGCGCCACAGCACAAGCGATCAACGTGCCGATCGTAGCCCAGATCACCGTCGTCCCCACCGCCAGTATTTGCGTCACAATCTTCCCGCCCATGTCATAATCTGCAGGCCCAGGCCCGCCCAGCGCCGGCGCATAGACCACCGCCGTGCCAATCGCCCCGATAATCCCGCCAATCCCATGAATGCCGAACGCATCGAGCGCATCATCCACGCCCAGCCTTGGCTTGAGCACTGTCACAAACACATAGCAGCCCGCCGACGCCAAAGCGCCCAGCACAATCGCCCCAAATGGCCCGGCATTCCCCGCCGCCGGCGTAATCCCCACCAGCCCGGCAATAATCCCCGAGGCCAGCCCAAGCGCTGAAGGCTTGTGCCCCAACACCCGCTCGATCAACAGCCATGCAAGCGCTGCCGCCGCCGTCGCCACAAAGGTATTGATCATCGCAAGTGCCGCCGACCCATTGGCCTCCAGCGCCGATCCGGCGTTGAACCCGAACCAGCCCACAAATAGTAGCCCGGTGCCAACCAGCGTCAGCGTTAGCGAATGTGGCGCCATCGATTCGCGCATATAGCCAATGCGCTTGCCCACCACCATCGCTGCCACCAGCGCCGAAATCCCGGCGTTGATGTGCACAACCGTGCCGCCCGCAAAATCCAGCGCCCCCATCTCGAAAAACAGCCCGCCGGCCGCCCAAACCATATGCGCGATCGGCAGATAAACAATCGTCAGCCACACCAGCGCAAACACCATCACCGCTGAAAATTTCATCCGCTCAACCACCGACCCCAGCACCAGCGAAATGGTGATCGCAGCAAAGGTCATCTGAAACGCAATGAACACATATTCGGGAATCACCACGCCGGGCGTAAACGTCGCCACGGTCGATTCCGCCGTCACCCCAGCCAGAAACGCCTTGTCGAAGCTGGCAATAAACGGCTTCAGCGCCTCGCTGGCATCCGGCCCAAAGGCCAGTGAATAGCCATAGGTCACCCAGATCAGCATCGCCAGCGCACTCACCGCGCCAATCTGCGTCATCATCGAAAGCATGTTCTTGGCCCGCGCCAACCCGCCATAAAACAGTTGCAACCCCGGCATGATCATCAGCAACACAAGTACCGTCGCCGTCATCATAAAGGCCGTGTCGCCCTTGTCCGGAACCGCCGCCGCAACCGCCGCCTGCGCCCATAAAGGCCCCGCATTCATCAGCAGCGCCATGCCCGCCGCCATCCGCGTCAACCCGATTGTCATTCCAGCCCCCATATGCGCTTGCCTTACAGTTCCGTTCAAAGCGCAGCCTCGTTCATCTCGCCAGTGCGAATCCGCACAGCCTGGCCCACATCGGCCACAAAAATCTTGCCATCGCCCACATCACCGGTCGCAGCACTGGCCTGAATAGCGTCCAGCACTGCATCTAAAAGAACATCCTCAACAACGATCTCGATCTTCATCTTCGGCACCATGGTAGTCGCCGTATCGGTGCCTGCAAGCGTAGGCCGGCCAATACCACGCACCTCGCTCACCGTCATGCCCTGCACCCCGGCCTCGGTCAGCGCCGCGCGCACCGCGTCGAGCTTGAAAGGCTGGATAACCGCGATGATCAGTTTCATGCATTCCCCACAGCACGCTCAAGCCCCGCGTGATGCACAGATCGTGCCAAAGTGCCCAGATTCTCTCCCCCAAGGGCACAGCGCCAATCTGACCATGACGACAAGCCGCCCTTGCCCGTTCCTTAAGCAACCGGCGCGCTTTTACGCACATCTTCCCACAGTCCTCAGGCGTCGATAGCCTCGGCCTCCACCGCCTCGGCGCGAGACTGGATGAACGCAAAGCGATGCTCCGGGTTCCGCCCCATCAGCCGCTCGACCAGATCGGCCACCGCCGCCTTGCCATCGGCATCGTCGGGCAATTGCACGCGCAGCAGCGTCCGCTTCGAAGGGTCCATCGTGGTCTCCTTCAGCTGTGCCGGCGCCATCTCGCCCAGCCCCTTGAAGCGGCTCACTTCAACCTTCGTCCGCCCGGCGAAAACCGTCCGCATCAGCTCCTCGCGGTGCGCATCATCGCGCGCATAGGCCACCATGCCGCCAGCCGCGAGCCGAAACAGCGGCGGCAGCGCCAGATACAATTTCCCGTCGCGCACCAGCCCGCGCATCTCCTGAAAAAAGAACGTCATCAGCAGCGTCGCAATATGCGCGCCATCAACATCGGCATCGGTCATGATGACAATCCGCTCATAGCGCAGCGCGTCCGGCGCATAGCGCTCGCGCGTCCCGCAGCCCAGCGCCTGGATCAAATCCGCCACTTCGGTATTAGCGCCGATCTTCGCCGCATTGGCCGAGGCCACATTCAAAATCTTGCCCCGGATCGGCAAAATAGCCTGAGTCATCCGGTCACGCGCCTGTTTGGCCGAGCCGCCAGCCGAATCGCCCTCCACAATGAACAATTCGGTCCCCGCCGGGTCGGCCCGCGCACAATCGGTCAGCTTGCCCGGCAACCGCAGGTTGCGCTTGCTCGTCGCGGTCTTGCGCTTCACCGAAAGCTCGGCCCGCCGCCGCAGCCGGTCCTCCATCCGCTCGGTCACAAAGCCGAGGAGTGCCCGCCCTCGCTCGCCTGATCCGGTCAGCCAATGGTCAAAATGATCGCGCACCGCGTTTTCCACCAGCCGCGCCGCCTCGGGGCTGGTCAGCCGGTCCTTGGTCTGGCTCTGAAACTGCGGGTCGCGGATGAACAACGACAGCATGATTTCCGCCCCCGAAAACACATCCTCGCCCGATAGCTCGGCCGCCTTCTTGTTCCCCGTCAGTGTCGCAAAGTTGCGCAAGCCGCGCAGCAACGCCGCCCGCAGCCCCGCCTCATGCGTCCCGCCATCGGGCGTCGGGATCGTGTTGCAATAGAAGCTCGCCGCCCCTTCGCCATAATGCGGCCAGGCGCACGCCCATTCCACAGCCCCCATCTTGCCATCGGGGCCATCAGGAAGATCGGTCCGCCCCGCAAAGGCCTCGGGCGTCACAGTCTCGCGCCCCTCCAGCCGCTCTTTAAGATGGTCCGCCAGCCCGCCCGGAAAATGAAAGACAGCGCTCTCCGGCGTCTCGCCGTCCGCCACAGCAGTCTTCCAGCGAATTTCCACACCGCCAAAAAGATAGGCCTTTGACCGGGCCAGCTTGAACAGCCGCGCCGGCTTCAGCCGCGCCTCGGGTCCGAATATCTCGGCATCGGGATGAAAGGTCACCATCGTGCCCCGCCGGTTCGGCGTCGGCCCGAGCTTTTCCACCGGCCCCAGCGCATGGCCCCGGCTGAACTGCTGCCGGTAGAGCTCGCGCCCGCGCGCTACCTCGACAACCAGCCGGTCAGACAAGGCATTGACCACCGAAATGCCCACCCCGTGCAGCCCGCCCGACGTCGCATAGGCCTTGCCACCAAATTTCCCGCCCGAATGCAGCATGGTCATAATCACTTCGAGCGCCGATTTGTCAGGAAAACGCGGGTGTGGATCGACCGGAATCCCCCGCCCATTATCGATGATGCTCAACGATCCATCGCTGTCCAGAAACATCTCGATCCGGCTGGCATGCCCCGCCACCGCCTCATCCATAGCGTTATCGAGAATCTCGGCGGCCAGATGATGCAGCGCCCGCTCGTCGGTCCCGCCAATATACATGCCCGGCCGCCGCCGAACCGGCTCCAGACCCTCAAGCACTTCGATATGGCTGGCATCATAGTCGGTGCCGGTGGCAGTTGCCGCAAACAGATCACTCATAGGCCCTGTGTAGCGCGGGGCAGGGCAGGGGAACAAGCGGCGAACGAGACATCATTCCGACCGCACCGTATAAAAATTTGCCGCAGCTCATTTTTTGCATTGCAACATATCGTGTTGCAGCGCATCATAATCAGGCCAATTTGGCGATCCTCCCCAAGGATAGACTTTAGGGCCGGAACGAAAGTTCCGGCCCTTTTTTTCATGGTTTCAACGGCTTCCGCATAATGCCGGGGCAAAATTTCTATGCCGCAATGCAGCACGAATCGTCTTTTGATTCGCCGTGCAGGGACTTGGCGGCGGTGCTTGGACGAAAAAAGCCCCGGCAAAGCCGGGGCTGTCGTCGGACGGGTTCGGTCGCCATTTCGGCGACCGCGCCGTCGTTCAGACTTGCGCGAGTCGTGCCGGCGCCGTCGCTCCGGCAGTCCCGCGCTTCGCCTTACATGCTGTAATACATATCGAACTCGACCGGCGCCGGCGTCATTTCCCAGCGCTGCACATCGGCCATCTTCAGCTCGATATAGCTGTCGATCTGGTCGTCGGTGAACACGCCGCCCTTGGTGAACACCGCCCGGCTCTTGTCGAGCGCTGCCAGCGCCTCACGCAGCGAAGCACATACCGTCGGCACCTTCTTCAGTTCGCGTGGTGGCAGATCATAAAGGTTCTTGTCCATCGGCGGACCAGGGTGGATCTTGTTCTCGATCCCGTCCAGCCCGGCCATCAGAAGGGCCGTGTAGCAAAGATAGGGGTTGGCCATCGCATCGGGGAAGCGCACTTCCACGCGCTTCGATTTGGCGCCCGTCCCATAAGGAATGCGGCACGAAGCCGAGCGGTTCCGGCTCGAATAGGCCAGCAGCACCGGCGCTTCAAAGCCCGGCACCAGCCGCTTGTAGCTGTTTGTGCTCGGGTTGGAGAAGGCGTTGCAAGCCTTGGCATGCTTGATAATCCCGCCGATGAAATACAGCGCCATCTCGCTCAGCCCGGCATAGCCGTCGCCGGCAAACAACGGCTTCTTGCCATCCCAGATGGAAAGATGCGTGTGCATCCCCGAGCCATTATCGTCCTTGATCGGCTTGGGCATGAACGTCGCGGTCTTGCCATAGGCATGCGCCACCTGATGCACGACATATTTATAAACCTGCATCCGGTCAGCGGTCGTCACCAGCGTGCCATAGGTCAGCCCCAGCTCATGCTGTGCGCTGGCCACCTCATGATGATGCTTGTCGCACGGCAGGCCCATTTCCAGCATCGTCGAGACCATCTCGCCGCGCAGGTCCACTGCCGAATCAACGGGCGCTACCGGAAAATAGCCGCCCTTGGCGCGCGGCCGATGGCCCATGTTGCCTGTCTCATATTCACGGCCCGAGTTGGTCGGCAGCTCGATATCGTCGAGATGGAAAAACCCTTCGTTATAGCCCAGCCCGAAGCGCACATCGTCAAACACGAAGAATTCCGCCTCCGGCCCGATGTAAACCGTGTCGCCAATGCCGCTGGCCTTCAAATAAGCCTCGCCGCGCTTGGCAGTCGATCGCGGGTCGCGGCTGTAAAGCTGCCCCGTCGAAGGCTCCACCACATCGCAAACCAAAATCATCATCGGCGTCGCCGAAAACGGGTCGATATAAATCGCATCAAGATCCGGCATCAGGATCATGTCAGACTCGTTGATCGCCTTCCAGCCTTCGATCGAAGAGCCGTCGAACATGAAACCATCGGTCAGCATGTCCTCGTCGATCACGCCCGAAACCATGGTCAGGTGCTGCCACTTCCCCTTGGGATCGGTAAAGCGCAGATCAACCCACTCGATCTCCTTGTCCTTGATCATCGCCAGGATGTCAGAAACCTTCTTGCCCATGGTCGTTCAGTCCCCTTGCTATACCGGCAGCCACAAAGCCCGCCATACGGTCTTAAAATTTCACTGAAGTGCATTCGCTCCTGAATGGCACCCCCGCACTTGTCAATCGGAGCGCGCCATCACAGCGCGCCATCACAGCGCATCAGAATCGCGTTCGCCTGTCCTGATCCGCACCGCCGCCTCAATCGTCGAGACGAAAATCTTGCCGTCGCCAATCCGTCCGGTGCGCGCCGCATTGGCAATCGCCTCAATCACCCGCTCAGCCTCGTCATCATCAACCACAACCTCAAGCCGCACCTTGGGCAAAAAATCGACGACATATTCAGCACCACGGTAAAGCTCGGTATGTCCCTTCTGTCGGCCAAACCCCTTGGCTTCGGTCACCGTAATTCCCGAAACACCCACCTCGTGCAGTGCCTCTTTCACCTCGTCCAGCTTGAACGGTTTGATCACGGCCTCGATTTTCTTCACCTAATCACCCCCAAGATCAACCGCCGCCATACCATGCCCTGACCACACCTAATTCTCCGGTGCGCGCAGCGCCAACACTTCAGTCATGCAACAACCATGCCACAAGCCCAACACAACGCAAACCCCGCCGAGAGCATCATAGTGGCGACAAAATGCACGCATTTCCACCACCCGCTGCCCAAAAATCCGGCAGATACCCGCAAAACCGCCTCAAACGGTCGATTTATAGCCGCCATCCACCGTCACCGTGCTGCCGCACAAAAACGCGCTGGCCCGTGATCCCAAAAATAACGCCACCCCTGCCATGTCCTCCGGGGCCCCCCAGCGCTTCATCGGGGTCGCTGCAATCGTTTGCTCGCCGATCATGTCTGCTACAACCGCCGTCATCTTCGATGGAAAGAAACCCGGCGCTATGGCGTTCACCGCAATCCCGTCCGCCGCCAGATGCTTGGCCATCATCCGAGTCAGATGAAGCACTGCCGCCTTCGACGCTGCATAGCTATAAGTCTCAAGCTCGCTCACCTGCTGCCCGTCGATCGAGCCGATATTGATCACCCGGCTCATATCCCCGCCCACCGCATTTTCGCACTTCAGCAGCGGCAACAGCTTCTGCGTCAGAAAAAACACCGATTTCACGTTAAGGTCCATCACCTTGTCCCAGCCGCTTTCCGGAAAATCGTCGATCTTCGCCCCCCAGCTCGCCCCGGCATTGTTGAATAACACGTCCACCCGGTCCCACCGCGCCGACACTGCGCCCGCAAACCGCTCAATCTCCGCCATCTGCGAAAGATCCGCCGGTATCGAAACGCACCGCTCGCCCAACGCCGCCGCCAGTTCGTCACACACGACAGCATTACGCGCCGTGATAATCACTTCAGCACCATTTTCGATATAGCCTCGAGCAATCATCTCGCCGATCCCCCGGCTCCCGCCCGTCACAATCACGCGCTTTCCCGCCACCGAAAACAGTTCGTCAATCTTCATGCTATCGCTCCTAAATCACTTCGCCGGCAGCAATAGCCCGGTCCACCCGCGACGCCTCAGCCGCCGGCAGCTTGCGATACACCAGATAAAGGCAGGTCAGCGTCACCGGCGCCATCAGCAGCAGAGACAATATGCCCGTTCCCAGATCGCCCGTCGCCTTCGACACAGCGCCGGCAAAATACGGCCCCAGCCCCAGCCCGATCAGCGTTGTCCCAATAAAATAGGTCGCCGTCGCCGCCCCTCGCATCCGCGGCAGCACCAGGTCCTGCGTGGTCGCCGCCGCAATCCCCACATACATCGAGCCAAAGGCCAGCGGGATATCACACAGCAAAAACACGGCGAGGCTGTCAGTCGTAAACATCGCCCAGATAAACGGCGCTGGCACCACGCACGCCAAAGACGCCACAATCAGCCGCCCCCCAGGATTGCGCTTCTTGTACCAGTCGGAAATTATCCCCCCCAGCACCACGCCGAGAAACCCCCCCGCCGCCCCCCAGCCGCCAACCAAAAGCGCCACCATCTCGGTCGTTCCATACCATGGCACAGCAGCCCCTCCCGCGGCCGCCGCCGCCGCCATCGGCACAACAAAGGTGCGAATCGCATAGGGCACAATCCAGAAGCTCAGCGAATAGCCCACAAACGAAATCGATCCCGCCCCCACCAGCATCAGCACAAACGCCGGCGTCCCCCAGATCAGCGTGTGCGTCGGCGGGTCGCGCTCCTTCAAAGATTGCGCCCAGCTCGTCACAGCATAAGCCCCCAGACAGATCGCCGCCCATTGCGGCCAGTCGCCCGTCGCCCGTGCCAGCACCGTCGCCAGCGCAGCAAGGCCCAGCAGCACCGCCACATTCACCGCCAGCACCCGCCGTCCCAGCATCGCGCAGTTGATCAGTGTAAACGGCGGGATAACACTGGCAATATCGGCCATCAGCTTGCGCCCCACGCCCGCCACAGGCTGCGGTTCGGGCAGCCCTTCAGCCCGGCCCCTGATAGGCTCCTTCAGCGTCGCCACCCATAGGGCGAGTAAAATTCCCGGCAGCCCCACCGCCAGAAACGCCGCCTGCCAGCCCACCAGCCCAAACGGCCCGGTCACCGGATACGCCTTTTTCCACGCCTGCAGCACCACAGCCCCAATAAACAGGCTCACCCCGCCGCCAATATAAAGCCCGGACGAATATATCGCCAAAGCCGTCGCCCGCTTTTCTTTGGGAAACCAGTCGGATAGCATCGAAAACGCCGAAGGGCCGGCCGAAGCCTCGCCCACCCCAACCCCGATCCGCGCCGCACTAAGCTGTAAAAAATTCGATGAAAGCCCCGAAAGAGCGGTCATCGCCGACCAGACAAACAGCCCCAGGCTCAGCAGCCGCACCCGCACCCAATTGTCCGCCAGACGCCCCAGCGGAATCCCAAAAAGCGCATAAAATACCGCAAACGCCGTGCCATATAAAAATCCGAGGTCAGCATCGCTCAGCCCCAGATCAGCCTTCAGATCCTCCGCGAGAATCCCCAGAATCTGCCGGTCAATAAAGTTGATGGCATAGACCAGCACCAGCACAAACAGCACATAATTTGCATAAGCCCCGCCCACAGGCGGCATAGCCTTCGGCGTGTCAGAAGGTGGCGCAATCCGCCCCGCGTCCGTATCGCTCGCCATGGCGCTCCCCAAACCATCCATCAGTCAGCCGAGACCTTCAGGCCGCCAACAGTTGCACCATGGGTAGCAGGCGCCTCCCGCCCCGCAAGCAAATTAGCGCGCCGCAATCTCCAGCGACGCTCCATCGCTCATTTGGGCAATATCCCCCCGGGTACCATCTCGGGCATCATTCTGCTGGGCAGCACTCACCCCCACAGCCGTCGTGATGCTCGCCAGCAGCAGGACGATCAGCGGCTTGCGATAAAGCCGAACCATGCCCCGTGCCCACGCCCCAAGACGCGCCGATACATTCCGCACATTCGCATCATATGGATTCATGCCACGACCCTATGCTTCATTGGCCACACGGAGGATCCCGATCGTATAACCCGACTCCCCCGAGTCGCACCCTGTGGATAACATCAGAAAGGTTAACGACCGAGTCCTTTTCATGTGGAATCTCAACAGATTTGACGATTCCATGCATTTCCACGCCAAACCGAGCATTTTTCCCGTCAAATTCAGGCCAGAAGCGCACACCCCTTCCCACCCACGCCTTCAATCCCTACCTCAATAACAAGCCGCTAAGCCCCCGGAGTCCCGCCATGACAACCTCAACCAACCCCTCAACCGCCACTGCCACAGTAGCCGGCGGCTGCTTCTGGTGCACCGAAGCCGTTTATGATGCCGTCCAGGGCGTCGCCCATGTCGAATCCGGCTATATCGGCGGCACCGTCGAAAACCCCAGCTACGAAGCCGTCTGCGCCGGCCGCACCGGCCATGCCGAGGCCGTCCGCATCACCTATGATCCAGCCCAACTCAGCTACGCCGATCTCCTTGACATCTTCTTCGTCACCCACAATCCCACCACCCTCAATCGGCAGGGCGGAGACACGGGCACCCAATATCGCTCAGCCCTCTATCCCGTCACAGCGGAAGAACGCGCCGAAGCCAACGCCGCCATCGCTCGCCACCAGCCCAATTGGGACGATCCCATCGTCACCACCATCGAGCCAGACAATATCTGGTATCCCGCCGAAGCCTATCACCAGCGCTATTTCGAACGAAACGGCACCGCCAACGGCTATTGCGCCGCCGTCGTCGCCCCAAAACTAGCCAAATTCCGCAAAGCCTATTCCGAGCGCCTCAAAAAATAATCCCACGCATCGTCCATTACCCAGCCACACCTCAACCCTTTACCAAAAATCCCCCAGCCCCTAAGCCGCAATGCAGCAAAGCCCCGTCAGGAAAAGCTGCAACAGGATCAGGGACACTCCATGCGAAAGCTCATCAAACAGGTCCGCGACACCGTCGCCCAGTCGCTCTATAGCGATGACATCGACCGGCTGATCAAATTGAACGCCATCGCACGCCCCAACTACGCTTATATTCTGCTGCGCGCCGCCGATCTCGCCAGCCGCCTCGGCATCCCCGCCATCTCGGCGCTCGAGTTCGGTGTCGCCGGCGGCAACGGCCTCATCGCCATGCAGGCGCACGCGGACACCATCGGCAAGCTCACCGGTGTCGAGATCAAGGTTTATGGCTTCGATACCGGCGCCGGCCTGCCGCCCCCGCAGGGATACCGCGATCTGCCCTATATCTGGCAGGAAGCGCATTTCCGCATGGATGAGCCGGCCCTTCGTCAGCGTCTCGGCAAGGCCGAACTCGTCCTCGGCCTCGTCGAAGACACCGTCGCCAATTTTGCCACCACGCACAATCCGCCGCCGGTCGGCGCCATCTCGTTCGATCTGGATTATTACAGCTCCACCGTCGCCGCACTCGGCATCTTCGATCTGCCAGCCGAAAAGCGCCTGCCGCGCATCTATAATTATTTCGATGATATCCTCAGCTCAAACCTCGGCGCCCTCAATCGCCGCATCGGCGTCCCCGCCGCCGTCGAGGAGCATGTCGCCTCACACCCGCATCATGGCCTCGATCCGCTCGTCCATCTCGAGTTCGAATATGCCCCCATCCGTCGCTGGCACCGTCAGATTTACGTCCTGTCGGATTTCGCTCACCCCCGCCACGATGAATATATCATCAAGACCGATCGTCAGCTCAAGCTGCAGGCCTGATGCGCTTTTCCCAGAGTCTGAGGCGCTTTTCATCCCCGGCGTTCGCGGCTTATGGGTTCAAGGCAGTCAACGCAGCAGCGGCCTTTGCGGCCACAGCAATGCTGGCGCGGCTGGCTGGCCCGGCAGTGGTCGGTGATCAGGGTTTTGCAATTCTCACAGCCACCCTCATAGCGCTTATCGCCCTGCGAGGGCTCGATCTGGTCACCCTGCGTGAAGTCGCCGGCGCGCTGAGACAAGATGATAGTGCCGCCGCAGCCGGCGCGCTCGCCTATGCGCGGCGCTGGATCATGGTCGCCAGCATCGGCCTGTCGCTCGTCTGGGCAGGGCTGGCCGCCACCACAGATCTTGCAGCACGCCTCTCCGTCGATCCCGGCGCGATGATCGCAGCGTCATTGGGCATCGGCACCGTCGCCTTGAACCGGCTCGGACTGGCCGCCGTGCGCGGGCTGGGCCGGCCGGTGGCAGGTCAGTTCCTCGAAGGATTCAGCAGCTTCCTGTTCGCAGCGCTCATCGGCCTCGCTTTCATGCGTGCAACTATTCCTACAGCCCAAACCACCGTCCTGCTGTTCTTCGGCTGTCAGTTCGCCACCATGGTATTGATCTGGCTGATCGTCCGACGCGCCGTAAAAGCCTGGAAGCCAGCCGCACCAGTCGACACCGCGGCCCTGACCCGCGCCGGCCTTCCGATGATGCTCATTCAGGCCACGATGATGTTTTCTGACTGGCTCCTGCTCGCCCTGATCGCAGGTGCCGCCAGCGTCGCCGAAATGGGGGCGATGCGCGTGGCCATGCAGATCGTGCTGTTGCTCGCCCTCGTCGTCGCCACCGGTGAAACCTATCTGTCCGCCAAAGTAGCCGGTGATATCCGCGCCGGCCGCCCCGATCTCGTCTGGGCCCGTCATCGCCGCGCCACTCTGGCAATGGCGCTCGCCCTCGCCCCGCTGGTGCTGGTGTGCATAATTTTCCCCAAACAGCTTCTGGGCATCGCCTTCGGCCCGGCGTTCGTCGTGGCGGCCCCCGCACTCGCCATCCTCGCCCTCGGCCAGGCCAGCAAAATGCTCACCGGCCCCATCGGTGGCCTGCTGAACATGGCCGGCCATGAGCGCGTGCTGCTGGCCATTTCAACCGTTGGCGTCGTTCTCCTCGTCGGTCTGGCGCTGCTACTCATACCCATTTGGGGCCTGACCGGCGCCGCCACCGCGCACGCCGCCACCGTCATCTTCCGCAATATCGCCAGCTACGCCGCAGCGCGCCGCTTCGTCCGGGTCAGCTAGCTGTCCCCCTCGCGCAAAAATACCGCATCGCGCGCTCCCTAATGCCTGCTAAAGCCAGCCCATGCTCGCACGCCGCTTCCTCTGGGTCATCGCCATCCTCATCATGCTCGTCATCGCCGGGCTCATCGGCTATTGGCTTTTCGGCATCCAGATCATGCGCGCCGCGCTCACCCCCCGCGAGGCCTATAGCGTCACCACCGCCGGCCCCGCCGCAGATTACAACAAGCCCGGTAGCTGGTCCGCCCACCCGGCGCTGAAGTCCGATCCCAGCCGCTGGACCCCTGAAGGCTTCCGCGCCGCGCCCACCCCCGCAGCGGCCGTCTTCTACATCCAGCCGACCAGCTTTTTCGATCGCAAGCGCTGGAACGGCCCCATCGCCGATGCTGACATGAACACGCAAGGCGACAAGTTCCTCCGCCTGCAGGCCAGCCTTTTCAACGGTGCGGCGCAGGTCTGGGCGCCCAAATACCGCCAAGCCACCTTCGGCACCTTCCTCACCACCGATACCGCCACCGCCAATAGGGCGCTCGATCTCGCCTATGCCGATGTCGTCACCGCCTTTGAAGCCTTCATCGCCGCCCAGCCCGCCGACAAGCCGATCATACTCGCCGGTCACAGCCAGGGCAGCCTCCATCTCTACCGCCTGATCAAAGACCGTATCGCCGGCACCCCGCTGATGGCGCGCATCGTCGCTGTCTATGCCCCCGGCTGGCCGCTGTCGGTGGAGGCCGATCTCCCCGCCCTCGGCCTCCCCGCCTGCACCGATCCCGAGCAGACCGGCTGCATCCTCAGCTGGCAGAGCTTCGCCGAGCCCGCCGACATCGGCCCCATCCGCGAAACTTTCGACGCCGCCCCCGGCCTCACCGGCAAGCCGCGGCGCGGCACCCAAATGCTCTGCACCAACCCGCTCAGCGGCCAGACCAACGCCCGTACAATCGACAAGGCAGAAAACCTCGGCAGCCTCGTCCCCAATGCAGATTTCACCGGCGGCACCCTCACCCCCAAGGGCCTCGGCGCCCAGTGCATGCCCGATGGCCGCTTGAGCATCGGAGAGGCGCCGGCCGAATTCACCGCCTTCATCCTCCCCGGCAACAATTTCCACGTTTATGATTACCCGCTCTATTGGGCCAATCTGCGCGCCGATGCCGAACGCCGCCTCAGCGCCTATCCCGGCGCCGCCCGGCCCGACAGAACGCTTCCCCCCAAAGCCCTCCCCCCCAATGCCCTCCCCAACGATCTCGATTGATCACCACCAGCGCCCCTGATTTCGCCGACACGCTCCCCGGCGGCGGCCGCCTCGCCGGCCTCGATCCCGGCACAAAAACCATCGGTCTCGCCACCTGCGACGCCGGCTGGAGCTTCGCCTCGCCGCACAGCACCATCGCCCGCACCAAATTCACCGCCGATCTCGAAAAGCTCCGCAGCTTCATGACCACGGAGCGCATCGCCGGCCTCGTCATCGGCCTGCCGCTGAGCATGGATGGCACCGACACAACGCGCACCCAGTCAGTCCGCGCGCTGGCCCGCAATCTTCAGGCACTCAGCCTCCCAATCCTGCTCTGGGATGAGCGCTGGAGCACGGCGGCCGTAGAACGCGCCATGATCGCCGAAGATCTAAGCCGCGCCCGCCGCGCCGAGCGGGTAGACAAACTCGCCGCCAGCTGGATCCTGCAGGGCGCGCTCGATGCCCTCACGCGGCAAAGCCCCGTCTTGCCTCCGGCCCCCTAACCCGGCAAACTCCGCCGATGACCAAAACCCTCACCCCAAAAATGCTTTCGGCAGCCCAACATGCCATCCTGCGTGAGCACGCCACCGAGCGTCCCTTCACCTCACCCCTCAATGATGAAAAACGCTCCGGTGATTTTCACTGCGCCGGCTGCGGCACGCTCGTCTATCGCTCAAGCACCAAATATGAATCCGGCTCCGGCTGGCCCAGCTTCTGGGATGCCGAGCCCGGCAGCGTCGCCACCACCACCGACACCAGTCACGGCATGACCCGCACCGAAGTTCATTGCGCCAGCTGCAATGGCCATCTCGGCCACATCTTCCCCGATGGCCCCGCCCCCACCGGCCAGCGTCACTGTATCAATGGCGCCGCCCTGGAGTTCGACCCCGAATGATCCGGCCGCTCCTGCTTGGCGCTGCAGCCGCGCTGCTGATGGCGCAATCACCACCCCCCACACCCCCCACCACCATCTCCGATCCCGGCGGCGTCATCGCCACAGCCCCCGATGCCGACTGGCGCCCCATCGCCCCCGAAAACCTCATCCTCTTCAATACCGCGCGCGGCCGCCTTATCCTCGAGCTCGCCCCGGATTTCGCGCCCGCCCATATCGCCGCCCTCCGCGCCTTCGTCGCCGAGGGCCGCTTCACCGGCGGCGCCATCACCCGCGTGCAAGATAATTACGTCGTCCAATGGGCCGCCCGCCCCACCCCCGATGCCCCCCGATCCGCAGCCCCCCGATCCGCAGGCCTGCCGGCCGAATATGAGCGCTCGGCTGCCGGCCTCAGCTTCACGCCATTGGGCTTCCCCGATGCCTATGCCGATGGCGGCTTTATCGATAGCTGGCCCGTCGCGCGTGATCCCGCCGCCCAAACCGTCTGGCTCACCCATTGCTATGGCATGGTCGGTGTCGGCCGCGAATCTCCGCCCGACACCGGCGACAGCACCGAGCTTTATGCCGTCATCGGGCACGCCCCGCGCCATCTCGATCGCAATCTCGCCGTCGTCGGCCGCATCGTCGAGGGCCTGCCCGATCACGCCAGCCTGCCGCGCGGCACATCAGCCCTGGGCGTTTACGCCAGCGAAGCCGAGCGGACCGCCATCACCAGCGCCACCCTTGGCACAGCGACCGCCAATCTCCCCCGCTTCGAAGTGATGAAAACAGCCTCCCCGAGCTTCGCCCGGTACAAAATCGCCCGCGCCAATCGCACCGGCTTCTTCGTCCGCCCCGCCGGCGGCCTCGATCTCTGCAACGTCCAGATCCCCATCCGCCAAAAATGACCCCCATCATCAAGCTCCTCCGCCCCGAAGAATGGGCACAATTCCAACTCGACGGCCAGTTCGCCGGCTCCCCCGCCGATCTCGCCGATGGCTATATCCACCTCAGCACCCCCGATCAGGCCGAAGCCACCGCCGCCAAATGGTTCGCCGGCGTCGAAGGCCTCGTCCGCCTCACCCTCAACGCCGACCAGCTCCAGCCATTGAAATGGGAGCCGGCACGTGGCGGCGCACTTTTCCCCCATCTCTACCGCCCGCTCAGCCTTTCGGACATCGCCAAGGTCAGCTGATTCCGGCCCCGCCCTGTGCCGCGCGGGCCCGCACAAAGCCCTCGCGCAGCTGGCACCGCGCCCAGAACGCCTGCAACCCCGGCCCCACCTGATCCAGATGCCCCAGCGTCTCCGCAAACAGCAGCGCATAGGCCACCGAAATATCGGCGACCGTAAATCGCCCGCCGCACAGCCATTCGCGCCCATCGGCAAGGGCAGCTTCGGCCATCACCGTGCGCGCCAAAAACCACTTCAAATAATCCGCCGCCACCTTCGGCTGCCGGTTCTCCGGCTTCTCCAGCACGGCATAGCGAAACACCAGCGTCTGCGGAAAGGTCAGTGTCGCCTCGCCCTGGTGCAGCCAGT
>JBBRCT010000014.1:0-49782 GCA_038204585.1 Sphingomonadales bacterium | reverse complement strand
TCGATACGGATCGACTGTTCCTTGTTGGTCGCCATGTCCTTGTCGGTGAAGTGGACGATGCAGTTGTCGTCGATGGCGAAGTCGACCTCGAGCTGCGGCATGACGCGCGGCGCAGGGGGAATGCCCATCAGGTCGAACTGGCCCAGCACCTTGTTGTCGGACGCCATCGGCCGCTCGCCCTGGAAGACCCGGATGGTCACAGCCGACTGGTTGTCGTCGGCGGTCGAGAAGGTCTGGCTCTTCTTGGTCGGGATGGTGGTGTTGCGTTCGATCAGCGGGGTGAAAACGCCGCCGCGGGTCTCGATGCCGAGGGTCAGGGGGGTCACGTCCAGCAGCAGCACGTCCTTAACGTCGCCTTGCAGAACGCCGGCCTGAACGGCCGCGCCGAGGGCCACGACCTCATCGGGGTTCACGCCCTTGTGCGGCTCCTTGCCGAAGAATTTCTTCACGGCTTCCTGGACCATCGGCATGCGGGTCAGGCCGCCGACCAGAACCACTTCGTCGATGTCCGACGCCTTCATGCCGGCGTCCTTCAGCGCCTTGGCGCACGGCTCGATGGTGCGCTGGACCAGGTCGTCGACCAGGGCTTCCAGCTTGGCGCGCGACAGCTTGATGTTCAGGTGCAGCGGGCCCGAGGCGTTCATGGTGATGAACGGCAGATTGACCTCGTACTGGGTGACCGAGGACAGCTCCTTTTTGGCCTTCTCGGCCTCTTCCTTGAGGCGCTGCAGGGCCAGTTTGTCGGAGCGCAGGTCGACGCCCTGCTCCTTCTTGAACTCGTCGGCCAGGTAGTCGACCAGCCGCAGGTCGAAATCCTCGCCGCCGAGGAAGGTGTCGCCGTTGGTGGACTTCACCTCGAACACGCCGTCGCCGATCTCGAGGATCGAGACGTCAAACGTGCCGCCACCGAGGTCATAGACGGCGATCTTCTGGCCGTCGTTCTTGTCCAGGCCATAGGCCAGGGCCGCCGCGGTCGGCTCGTTGATGATGCGCAGGACTTCGAGACCGGCGATCTTGCCGGCGTCCTTGGTCGCCTGACGCTGGGCGTCGTTGAAATAGGCCGGCACGGTGATGACGGCTTGCGTGACGGTCTCACCGAGATAAGCCTCGGCGGTTTCCTTCATCTTCTGCAGGATGAAGGCGGAAATCTGCGAGGGGCTGTAGTCCTCGTTGCCGGCCTTGACCCAGGCATCACCAGTGCTGCCCTTGACGATATGATAGGGAACCAGCGCGGCGTCCTTCTTGGTCATCGGGTCATCGAAGCGGCGGCCGATCAGGCGCTTGACTGCGAACACGGTATTTTCGGGATTTGTGACTGCCTGACGCTTGGCCGGCTGGCCAACAAGACGTTCACCATCCTTGGTGAAGGCGACCTGCGAGGGGGTGGTGCGCGCACCTTCAGCGTTTTCCACAACCTTGGGCTGGCTGCCTTCCATGACGGCAACGCAGCTATTGGTGGTGCCCAAATCGATTCCGATAACCTTGGCCATTCTCATTCCTCTTTATGTGCGGCCCGTTCGGCTGTGTCCCCGGAGGCAACACGGCCCATCGTCCGCCTGTGGTGTTAAGGTGAGTGGGATATAGGAACGGCGTTTTGTGGCCGCAAGGCGTATTGAAGACGATAGCATGACAGCAATTGTGTGTCGGTGTATCGGGGCCGGAACATCTGTAGGAGTTTGCGTAGTGAAGCGTCTGTTCGTAATGTTTGCACTGGCCGCGGGCGCGCCCGCCATGTCTGCGCCGGCTGCCGATGGCGTCAAGGGCGCTTGGGTGCGTACCAGCCCGGCCCCCGGCCGTCCGGCTGCGGGCTATTTTGAACTGACCAATGGTATTAAGGCCGATGCGCTGACGGGGGCGGAAGTGCCGGGTGCGCGCGTTGAAATGCATACCATGGCCATGGAAGCCGGCGTGATGCGGATGCGGCCCATTCAGCAACTGGCGCTGAAGCCGGGCGAGACGGTGGCTTTCAAGTCCGGCGGTTATCATCTTATGATCTTCGGGCTCGCGTCACCCGGCAAGTCGCTGCCTCTGACGCTGGTGTTTGCCTCCGGGGCCAAGATAACAGTGCCGGCCGAAGTGCACGGCGCGGCTGACGGCGGGGTGCAGCCCAATCCCCATGCCGGCCACTGACCGGCCACTGACCGACGCCGAGCGAACGCTCGTGGCCGACATGTTTGGCGCGGCGATCGATCTTGATGCTGTGACGGTGCGGCGGCGCAAATGGTGGATGTTGCAGCCCTGGTGGATCACGATGGCGCCGGATGGTCATATCTGGTGCCATCCCAACGGGCAGAGCTGGTCAGACTGTTATGCCTCGGAAGGCTTGAGCCTACAGGCGCATTTCATTCATGAGATGACGCATGTCTGGCAGCATCAGCAGGGCACGAACTTGCTTCTGCGGCGGCCGCCGATGGCGCGATATGGCTACACGCTGGCGCCGGGACGATCATTTGAGACTTACGGAATCGAGCAGCAGGCCTGTATTGTGGCCGATGCCTTCATCGGTCGGATGCGAAAGACACCGGTGGCAGCGATTGAGGCATTGCTGCCGTTCAGGCGGTGACGACGAAACGGCGGCGGCGCATGGCAGCGCCTGTCAGGCCAAAACCTGCGACCAGCATGGCCCATGCGGCAGGCTCGGGTATGAAGCTCGGCGTGTCGCCGCCATCTGGCGTCGGATCCGGGATGATGATGGTCTGACCTATGGTCCGAACCATGGACAGACTGGTGTACATCCGGCCGAGATTTGATGATACTTCAAGTCCGGCCCCAAATGTCAAAGTGGGAGTGAACTGTGCAATTGGCGAGAAGAAGAAACCCATCTTGTTGCCGGTCAGTGGATCGATCATCTGGGCGCTGAGCACCGAGTCGCGGATACCGTTGACACCGCTGACCATGGATGTGACGAAATTGTTGGCCGCCGTATCATAGGCGAAACACCGATAGTCGTTGAATGCGCTGATGCTGCACAACGAACATATTATGCCAGTGTTGGTTGAGCGCGTTGGTTTTAAGCCTCGTGTGACCCCTGAAATAACAGATATTCGAAAACCTAGTCAGCGAATCTCGCATTGTCAATGAACAGTAAATTGTACTATAAAATTAATGTAGATTTATAAAATTATAATTAAAAACATATTTTACTTTTATTTTAACTATTTTTTAATTAGGCTAAACTGCCAACATTCAGGGTTGCACGTGGGTTGAAAGTACTTTGGCGAGCAATTGGTCGATGGCGCGACAGGCCGATGGTTCGGTGAGGGTGGGCGCATGGCCGACGCGGGGGACTTCGGTGGTAGCCAAATTGGGGAGGCTTCCGGCCATTTGTGCCTGGGTTTCGGCGGCGAAAACATCGGAGAGCGCGCCGCGCAGGCTGAGAACGGGAAGACCGGTAAGACTTTTGAAAGCGGCCCAGAGATTGACGCCGGCGTCTGCACCGGGGAGGCGTAAAGGTTCGGCAATCCGGGGATCATAATCGAAAATGATGCGCCCGGAGACGCTTACGCGGCACAGCCGATGCGCGAAGGCGAGCCAGTCTGGCAGCGCCCAATCGGGATGGACAGTTGCGTTGCGGGCCTGAAGGTCACGCGCGGCATGAACCCATGTGGGCCAGCTGGCGGCGCGGCCGACGTTGGCGCGGAGCCGGGCGAAACCTTCCGGCTCCAGAATTGGGCCGATATCGTTGAGGACGGCGCCGGCCATTGCCGCACGGTGACCGGTGGTGAGCTGCATCGCAAGCAGGCCACCGGTCGAGCTGCCGATGGCGACGAAGCGACCGATCTCGGTGGCCTCGATCAGGCGTCCGAGATCGAGCAGATAGGTGAGCGAAACATAGGTGAGAGAATCGCGCGGCCAGGCGGACTCGCCACGGCCGCGAAGATCAACGGCAACGACGCGCCATTGACCCTGCAATCGGGCGGCGAGTGCATCGAAATCCGCGGCTGTCCGGGTGAGCCCGGGGATACAGAGCAATGTGGGGCGATCCGCTGGAATATCTTTGGCGGCCGGCCATTCGCGATAATGCAGGCGCAGCCCGTCGTGGGACCAGAAATAGCCGTTGCTGTGTGCGGTGATTGCCACGATGCCAGCCTCGGACGGTTGCTTGTAGACTTTCGAGTTTTTTTGACTCTGACTCAGATGACGCTGTATAGCTTACGTTGAGCGGGGATAGGAAAGAAAAGCATCAGTGGCAACGCGCGCGGTCAACAACAAGCATTCCGACACTAGGTTGGATACCCGGGCCCGGCGCTATGACCCTGCGGAAACGCGGGCGCGGGTGCTGGCGGCGGCATATATGCTGTTCTCGACCAAGGGGTTTGCCGGGACCGGTACCGCTGACATTGCGCGGGAGGCGGATGTCTCGGAAGGATCAATTTTCTACCATTTCGGCTCGAAGCAGAAGTTGCTCGAAGAGTTGGGACGGCGGCATGGCGAGCTGATGATCGCCTATATGCAGGGCGATGATGCGCTTGAGGATCTGGAGCCAGGAATTATCGTGCCGCGGGTTTTCGAATTTGTGCGCACAAACACCATGTGGGAGGGCATCAGCGGCGATAGTCGTGAGGACGCAAGTCCGCGCGTCAAGATGATGAAGAACGCCGATGTCGAGCCTTTTTACCATGCTGCCAAAGATACTGTGGTTGAATGGGTGAAGCGGCATATGACTGCGGCCTTTGCCAAGCGCGGCATCACCGGCATCGAAATTGATCTGGCGGCGTCGTTTACGCATCATTTTGTCGGCGAAGCCATCGACCGGATGTTTGCGACAGACGATGCAGAAGAACACGCGCGGGTGGAGCGAGAGACGATACGTTTTATGCGCTCGGCATGCGGATACTCGGTTTAGCGGCTGAGCATCGCGCCGAGCGGCCGGCCGCCGAAGATATGTATATGAAGGTGCGGCACTTCTTGATGCGCATCGAGGCCGGCGTTGGCGAGCAACCGGTACCCCGGGATTTCAAGGCCGAGCTGTTTTGCGACGTGACCGACAGCGCGGATGAATCCGGCGATTTCCGCATCGGTGGCGGCGGCAGAAAAATCGGCCCAGCTGCGCCATTTGCCCTTGGGTATGACGAGAACATGGGTGGGGGCTTGCGGATTGATATCGTGGAAGGCCAGCGCCCATTCGTCCTCATGGACTTTGGTGCAGGGTATCTCGGCGCGCAAAATGCGGGCGAAAATATTGTCATCATCATAGGGGCCAAGGGCTTCTACGGGCATTTTTGGGCTCCGGGTCAGTTTTGTTAGAGGCGCTCGGCCAAGTGTACCGGGCGGGTCCGGGTGCGTAAATGGGCCGGTCGGTTCATGTTGGGCAGATTGCAGTGCAGGGTCGGGTTTGCCTTATTAGAGCCGAGGTTTTGCTATACTTTACTAGTGCATTGCAATTGTGTGGGGCAAGCTACGGTTTATGAGCAGCGGGATGGCGCTTGAGTTTGCACGGCTGAATGCCGGAGTGGCGTTGCTGCTTTTGACGTTGCTTTCGGTGCTGGCGGCTGTCCTGACGATCTGGGCGAAGCCATCGGTTCATCATGTGCGAGAGGGCGAGCGGGCGAGGGCGCCGCTGGTCGTGGCGCTGGTGTTGACGGCAGCGGCGGCTGGTGCTGCCGCCACGGGGCTTTGGGCCGGGGCAGCTGTCATGGCGCTGATCACGCTGGCGACGGCGGGTATTGCAGGTCGTGCGCTGGCGCGGCTAACGGCGAGCGGGCTGATGATGATGGTGGTCGCGCTGTTGTCGATACCGGTAACCAATTTCTGGCTTTGGACCGTATTGGTGGATCAGGGTTTCCCGCTCTGGTCGCAGCTGATGTTTTTGGGCGGTGTCGTATTGGGACTGGGGCCGATGCTGGCGCGTACGGCAGCCTTGCTGGTGCATGATGCAGCGCTGACGCATCGGCACTGGCGGCGGCCGCATGAGGCACTGCCGGCCAGAGCCCGCGGGCCGAAGGTTTCGGTGCACCTGCCGTGCCATGCCGAGCCGCCGGCGGTGGTGATGGCAACGCTCGATGCCCTGGCCCGGCAGGATTATGCGGATTTTGAAGTGCTGGTGTGTGACAATAATACGGCTGATGAGGCGTTGTGGCGCCCGGTCGAGGCGCATTGTGCGCGGCTTAACCGGCGGCTGGGTGGTAACAGATTCCGTTTTTTCCATGTCTCGCCCATCAAGGGGGCGAAGGCCGGCGCCCTGAATTACTTGATGAAATGGATGGCCGGGGATGCTGCGCTTGTGGCGGCTATCGATGCCGACTATCAGGCCGAGCCGGGATTTCTGAGCCGGTTGGTGGGGCATTTCGATGACCCGGAGATCGGCTATGTGCAGACGCCGCATGATTATAGGGACTTTGAGAGTTCGGGATATATGCGCGGTTGTTACTGGGAATATATGCCAGCCAACCGGGTGAGTTTTCCCGGGCTGAATGAATATGGCTGTGCGGTGACGATCGGGACGATGTGCTTGATCCGGGCGGAAGCGCTTGTGCGAGCCGGTGGCTGGGCGGAATGGTGCCTTTCGGAAGACTCTGAGCTGTCTGTGCGGCTGAGGGGGCTTGGCTACCGGGGTGTCTATGTTGATGAGATTTTTGGGCGGGGGCTTATTCCGGGGACATTTGGAGATTATAAGAAGCAGCGGTTCCGGTGGATGGCCGGGCCGGTGCAGCAGGTGCGCGCCCATTGGCGGATGATGCTGCCGCGCTTTTTGGGCGGTGTTGGCGCGATGAACGGCTGGTCGAAGCTGTTGGAGGTGGAGCGCAGCCTGGGGCCAGTGATGCTGGCAGCAAACACGGTGATCGGATCAGCGATCGGGGTGGCTGTGGGGATGCTGACGGCTGCCAGCACTTTGCCGGTGATGGTGATGCCCGTGATCGGCTGGTGGGCTTTTGGGCTGGCGGTGGTGGCCGGGCTGATCAATGGCACGACGCGCTACCGGTTAGCGGGGTGTACGCGGCCGGGCGACATGTTGCGCGCGGTTATGGCCCGGATGTCTTTGAGCTGGGTGACGATGGTGGCCGGTGCGGCGGGGCTCACCGGGCGCGAACTTGCGTGGTGGCGCACGCCGAAATTCGACGCCGGGCAAATGGGGCTGGTGGCGCTGCGCGATGTGGCGTCTGAACTTGTCTTGGGCCTGCTGTTCCTTGGGATAGGTGCGGCGATGCTGTCGCTGAACGAGGCTGTGGGGCGTGATCTGGCACTGCTGACGGCGGCGAGCACGCTTTTGGCATCGATGCGTTTTCTGTCAGCGCCGGTGATGGCGATGATGAGTGAGGCGCGGTTGGCGGCCGTGCCGGTGGCGGTGGTGGAGACCGAGGCGTTGAGATCGGCGGCGTGACCGGTCATCGGTGGCGCCGTGGTTGTGCTATGCCAGCAGTTCTGTGTCCCAATAGAGATAATCACGCCAGGTGGCGTGGAGGTAATGCGGCGGGAAGGCGCGGCCATTCTCTTGCAGATGGTGTGTTGTCGGCTGGCTGGGGCGGCTGCGGATATGCATATGGGCTTCGGCCGGGGTACGGCCGCCCTTTTTGAGGTTGCACGGCGCGCAGGCGGTGGTGACGTTGCTCCATGTGGTGCGGCCGCCATAAGCGCGGGGAACAACATGATCGAAGGTCAGATCATTGTGCGCGCCGCAATATTGGCAGGCGAACTTGTCTCGCAGGAAGAGATTGAAACGGGTGAAGGCCGGGTGGCTGGCGGGGCGGACATACTGCCGAAGCGCAATGACCGACGGTAGCTTCATCTCGAACCGCGGGCTGCGAATGACGCGATCATATTCGGCGATGATATCGACACGCTCGAGGAAGGCGGCCTTGATGGCGGTCTGCCAGGGCCAGACCGACAGCGGATAGTAAGACAAGGGGGTGTAATCGGCATTGAGCACGAGTGCCGGGCAGCTTTCGGGCGGGGTCAGGACATCTGGCGGCGATAGAATGTCGGGATGATACATGAGCGCGCCGTCTCCCTGTTTCGGGAACAGCCGCTGACCGCAGGCCCTGTCGCACTCAAGACCGCGCGGGATGCAGCCGGTTCCACTATTAACCGACTATACTATGGTTCGTGTCTCAGGCAAATGACAACACCGGATATTGATGTGGACAAGGTGCGGCCTGTGGTCTCGCGGGCAATTGCTTCGTGATTTGGGCAGAGCCTGACGGGGCCGTTGTTTCCGGGGGGACGAGGCGTCGACTATGGTGGTGATGCGTGCGGCGGGCTTGCGCGCCGAGGATATGCGCGCCCGAGGATATGCTTGGATTGGTACGGAAAGCGGCGCTTGCGGGGGTTTTGGATCTTTGTTAGCTATTCTGAAATCTTGACCGTGGGGGTGGGAATGAAGGCGTTGCTTGGCGTGGGTGCGGCGGTGTTGCTGGGGGCGGCGACGCCAGCGGTGGCGGTGCAGCGGTTCAATGTGGCGCTGTTTGGCGAGCTTGTGCCTTCGGCGGGCGCCAATACCATTGCGGGGCTGCCCTTTGGCGCGGGAAGTTCGCTGACGGCCAGCTGGGATATCGACATCACGCAGGCGACGCCCACCGGGCTTGCGCCGATAAATGGCACGGGTTCGTCTGCGGTGTTTTCGGGTGCAGTGAGCAATGGCTTTTTGGGGCTGGCGAGCGGCTCGGCAGTTTTGATATTTTTTCAGAATGGGACCAGTCTGGGCAATATCTTTGCTGTCGACAATGCCACCAATCCCGCGCCGCCTATTCCGGGCGGAATGCCATCGCGCTCCGACCAGGTGACGATTAGTGATAACGTATCGTATGGCGCGTTCGGCCCTTCGCTGACCTATACAGCGATACAGATCGGGGGTGATATTCCGGCTAATGTGTTCCTGTCGAACTTGGCGTTCGGCCGTTCGGTGGTGGGGCCGACCGATCCCATGCTGATCGACAATACGGTGACGATAGACCCATTTTCACTTTGGCAGTTCGGCATCGGTATCGGCCCGCAGCCTGTGTTCAGCCTGACGCTGCGCCAAGGCTTTGCCACCACCCCGCAGGAGGCTTCGGCGCTGCCATCGACGCGGTTCACGCTGCGCACCCCTGCCGTTTTTCTGACCGAAATCAGCGTGGTGCCGGAGCCGGGAAGCTGGATGATGCTGATTGCCGGGTTTGGTCTGGTGGGCGCTGCGTTGCGCAGGCGGCAGGTGGCTGCGGCATTGTGACAGGTGGCTGTCACTATTAGGGATGGCGGTGCACGGCTGGCGCGTCTAGAAGGAAAGTATGCAAGCTGCTCTTGTCGTTTTAATGGTCATTGCCGCGATAGCGACGCTAGGGGTGTTGGCGCGCGGAATCATCATCATGGCGAGCGGCAAGGACGTTGGCGGCAAGGCCTCCAACAAGATGATGAGCTACCGTGTGGCGTTTCAGGCGTTGGCCATTTTGTTCATCGTGTTGCTGTTTTTGGTGAACCGGCAGGGCTGATGCCCTCCGCTGAGGCTCCCCATGGTCAAGCTCAACAAAATTTATACACGAACCGGCGATGACGGGACGACTGGTCTGGTTGATGGCTCGCGGCGATCCAAGGCCGACCCGCTGCTTCAGGTGGTGGGCACGGTGGACGAAGCCAATGCGGCGATCGGGCTGGCGCGGCTGACAGCGCCGCCCGCGATTGAGGCGGCGTTGGCGCGCGTGCAGAACGATCTTTTCGATCTGGGTGCCGACCTTGCGACGCCGCCGGGGATCGAAGGAGCGCTTCGCATAACGCAGGCGCAGGTGATGAGGCTGGAGGCTGAACTTGATGCGGCGACCGAGGCCCTGCCGGCGCTGACCAGCTTCATCCTGCCGGGTGGATCGTCCTGTGCGGCAGGGCTGCATATGGCGCGGACGGTGTGTCGCCGGGCCGAGCGTGATGCTGTATCGGCCGCGGGGGCGGACGCGCTGTCAGATGCGGCGCTGCGTTATATAAACCGTCTTTCGGACCTGCTGTTTCAGCTTGCCCGGTTGGCCAATGCTGATTGTGGTGACATATTATGGGTGCCTGGCGCGAACAGGCAGTAAGCATCGGGAATTGTGATGGCCAGCCCACAGCCACGTCAGGATGATGAATTGCTGCGGCTTTTTCGGGATGTCCGGGGGCTGAGTACGGCACTTGTGACGCCGCTGTCGGATGCCGATGCCAGCGCGCAATCGATGCCCGATGCGTCACCGGCGAAGTGGCATCTGGCGCATACGACATGGTTTTTTGAGACATTTGTGCTGGCGGGCGAGACGCCTTTCGACCCACGATTCGGCTATCTATTCAACAGCTACTATGAATCGGCGGGGGCACGATTGGCGCGCGGGCAGCGCGGGATGCTGACGCGGCCGACACTGGCGGGGATTATGGAATGGCGGGCGCATGTCGATGCTGCGATTGTGCGGCGGGCGGCGGATCTGCCAGAGACGGCGCGATCTTTGCTGCGGCTTGGATGCCATCATGAGATGCAGCACCAGGAACTGCTGATAACCGATATCATCGATCTGATGGCGCGCAATCCGCTGGAGCCGGCGGTTTGGCCGGAGAACGTCGGCGTGACGGGCATTACGCAGGGTGGCTGGACTGCACATGACGGCGGGATTTTTGATATCGGGGCCGCTGCCGATGGCGGGTTCCATTTTGACTGTGAAGCGCCACGTCATTCGGTGCTGCTGCAATCCTTTTCGATCTGTGATCAGTTGGTCAGCAATGCTGACTGGGCTGATTTTATTGCTGATGGCGGCTATGCCAAGCCGCTGCTGTGGCTGGCCGATGGCTGGGATTGGCGTTGCCGCGAGGGCATCGAGGCGCCTTTGCACTGGCAAGGTGTCGATGGCTGGTGGAGCGGGTTCGGGCTGGCGGGGCGGCAGCCGCTACTCCCTGACGCGCCGGTGACGCATATCAGCTTTTATGAGGCGGATGCTTATGCCAGTTGGGCAGGCGCGCGGCTGCCGACCGAGGCGGAATGGGAAAAGGCTGTGGCCGGGGATGATTCGGCTAGCGGCAATCAGCTTGATAGGGCGGGGGCTGTGAAGCCGGTGGGAACTTCATCGATGTTTGGCGATTGTTGGCAATGGACGGCCAGCGCGTTTCGGCCATTTCCGGGGTTTCGGCCGGCGGCGGGCGCTGTTGGAGAGTATAATGGAAAGTTTATGAGCGGGCAGATGGTTTTGAAGGGGGCAAGTTGTGCGACGCCGCGTGGCAGCAGCCGCGCATCGACCCGCAACTTCTTTGCACCTTCGGCGCGGTGGCAGTTTTCTGGCGTGCGGCTGGCGCGCGATGTGTGAGTTTGATTTATGGCGGATGCGGATGACTTTGAGGGCCATGCGTCCTTTGCACGCGATGTGCGGGAAGGGCTTTCCCAGCCTCAGAAGGTAATTCCGGCGCGCTGGTTTTATGACCGGCGCGGCTCGGAGCTGTTTGAGCTGATCACCGAATGCCCGGAATATTATCCGACGCGGACCGAGATTGGCATTCTGGGGGGCTGCGCTGCGGATGTGGGCGCGCTGGTGGGGCCGGACCGGGCGGTTGTGGAATTTGGGGCTGGATCGGCGGCCAAGACGCCCTTGCTGCTCAAGGCTGTGAAGCCGGCAGCCTATGTGCCGGTGGATATTTCGGGCGATTTTCTGATGGCATCGGCCGCCGCACTTGCGGACGATTTTCCGGGGCTTGCTGTCCATCCTGTTGTGGCAGACTTTACCCGGCCGCTGACGCTGCCGCTGGCTGATGTGCAGCGGCTGGGGTTCTTTCCGGGCTCGACGATCGGGAATCTGGAGCCAGCGGCGGCTGTGGACCTACTGCGCGGCTTTGCCGGTCTTTTGGGTGAGAGTAGCTGGCTGCTCATTGGTTTTGATCTGGCTAAGGACAAGGCGGTGCTTGAGGCGGCCTATGATGATGCGGCGGGGGTGACGGCGGCGTTCAATATGAACTTGCTGACGCGGATCAACCTGGAATTGGCCGGATCAGTGCGGCTTGAGGATTTTCGGCACCGGGCGCTGTGGAACCCTGATGCCGGCCGGATCGAGATGCATCTTGAAGCGGTTCGTGACACTGGTTTTGAGGCGGCGGGGCAGGTGTTTACGATGGCGGCCGGAGAGACGATCCACACCGAGAACAGCCACAAATGGACGTTGGAGGCGGTGCGGCTGCTGGGGCGGGCGGCAGGCTGGACGCCGATCGAAAGTTGGGAAGATGTGGCGGGCTGGTTCAGCGTGCAGATTTGGCGGCTGGACAGCGGGCGGCTGGAGCCCTGAAGCAGAGGAGGATATTTGCAGGGCATGCGACAGGCGTGAGGTTGACGGGCGGATGGGCTTAGGCCAATCGTTTTGTGGAGTTTTGCAGCCTGTGGAGTGCTGGCGATGAAGGTTCTGGTGCCCGTCAAAAGGGTGGTCGATTATAACGTCAAGGTTCGGGTCAAGTCTGATGGTTCGGGCGTGGACCTGGCCAACGTCAAGATGAGCATGAATCCTTTTGACGAGATTGCCGTGGAAGAGGCAATCCGGTTGAAAGAAAAGGGTGTTGTGACCGAAATCGTTGTCGTTTCCGTGGGTGTGCAGCAGGCGACCGAGACGCTGCGCACAGCGCTGGCGATGGGTGCGGACCGGGGCATATTGGTGACCACCGATGTGGTGACCGAGAGCCTTGGGGTAGCGAAAATTCTGGCCGGGATTGTCAAGGAAGAGGCTCCGGGGCTGGTGATTCTTGGCAAGCAGGCAATTGATGACGATGCCAACCAGACCGGGCAGATGCTGGCCGGACTGCTTGGTTGGCCACAGGGAACTTTTGCCAGCAAGGTGGCCGTCGATGGCGGCGCTGTGCATGTGACGCGCGAAGTCGATGGTGGGCTGGAGACGGTGGCGCTGACGTTGCCGGCGATACTGACCACCGATCTCCGGTTGAATGAGCCGCGTTATGCGAGCTTGCCCAACATCATGAAGGCGAAGTCCAAACCGATCGCGGCGAAGACGCCGGCCGACTATGGCGTGGATGTGACGCCCCGCCTGACAGTGCTGAAGGTTGTGGAGCCAGCCAAGCGCCAGGCGGGGATCAAGGTGAAATCAGTGGATGAGCTTGTGGCGAAGCTGAAGGAAATGGGAGCGGTGGCATGAGCGTTCTGGTTCTGGCCGAGCATGACAATGCGGTTCTGAAAGACGCTACGCTAGCGGCGGTGACCGCAGCTGGACAATTGGGCGGTGATGTTCATTTGTTGGTGGCTGGCCATGGTTCGGCAGCGGTTGCAACGCAGGCTGCGGCGGTGACTGGTGTTGCCAAGGTGCTTCATGCCGATGATGCGGCTTATGCCCATGCGCTGCCGGAGAACCTGGCGCCATTGGTGGCCGGGCTGATGGCTGGTTATGATGCGTTTGTGGCGCCGGCGACGTCGCGCGGCAAGAATCTGGCACCGCGCGTGGCGGCGCATCTGGATGTGGCGCAGATTTCGGATATTCTCTCGGTGGAGGGGCCGGACATTTTCACCCGGCCGATCTATGCCGGGAACGCGATTGCGACGGTCAAATCCAGCGACGCCAAAAAGGTCATTACGGTGCGTGGCACGGCTTTTGCCAAGGCAGCGACCAGCGGCGGCTCGGCTGCGGTTGAAACGGTTTCGGCAACGGCGGCTTCGGACCTTGCGTCCTTTGAAGGCGCGGAGCTGACGACTTCGGCGCGCCCCGAATTAACCGCGGCAAAGATCATCGTGTCCGGCGGTCGGGCGCTTGGGTCGTCCGATAAGTTTCATGAGTTTATCGATCCGCTGGCCGACAAATTGGGGGCGGCGGTGGGTGCATCACGCGCGGCTGTTGATGCCGGTTATGCGCCTAACGACTATCAGGTCGGGCAGACCGGCAAGATTGTGGCGCCTGAGCTTTATGTAGCGGTGGGGATTTCCGGCGCTATCCAACATCTGGCGGGTATGAAGGATTCCAAGATCATCGTTGCGATCAACAAGGATGAGGAAGCGCCGATCTTTCAGGTCGCTGATGTGGGCCTGGTGGGCGATTTGTTTAATCTGGTGCCTGAGCTGACATCAAAACTTTGAAGCGTTTATCCTGAGGGGAAGAGCGATGATGCGGACTGTTTTGGCTGCGATAGTGGTTGCGGCTTTACTGCCGGTGCCGACAGCGGCTCAGATGGTGGCCGAGCGGCCTGTGTGACGCTGGCAGGGGCGCGGGTGGCTATGGCTGCTGCGGAAGCCAAAGCCGTGGCAATGGGGCTGAAGGTCTCGGTGGTGGTGGTTGATCCGGCGGGCGTGGTCATTGCGATGCAGCGGATGGACGAGGCGTCGCTGGTGGGACCGGACATAGCGCTGGCCAAGGCGCGGACGGCGGCGGGGTTCAGGACGCCGACCAAGGTGATGCAGCAGCGCTTGTTCGAGGCAGAGGGCATGCGGATGATGACCTTGCCCGGGGCAGTTTTGGTCGATGGCGCTGAGCCTGTGCGGGCCGGCGGCGCTGTCGTGGGCGCCGTGGGTGTGAGCGGTGCTAGTTCGGCTCAGGACGGCGAGATTGCAGCGGCGGGCGCGGCGGCGGTTAAGTAAGCCTGCCCGGCTATTTGCGGACCAGCGTGCCAGCGCCGCGACGGGTAAAGATTTCGAGCAGCATGGCGTGCGGAATGCGGCCATCGAGGATGACGGCGGCATCGACGCCGCCTTCGACAGCGTGGACGCAGGTTTCCAGCTTGGGGATCATGCCGCCGGTGATGGTGCCATCGGCTGTCAGCGCGGCGATGTTGCTCGGCGTGAGGTCGGTTAGCAACATCTTGTCCTTGGCGAGGACGCCGGCGACATCGGTGAGGAGGAACAGGCGCGAGGCGCCGAGTGCTACGGCAATGGCGCCGGCCATAGTATCAGCATTGATATTATAGGTATGGCCGTCCATGCCGATGCCGACGGGTGCTATGACGGGGATGATATTGGCCGCCAGCAGCGTGTCGATGATAGTGCGATCGACGGATTCGGGCTCACCGACGAAGCCGAGATCGACTATCTGTTCGATGGCGCTGCCGGGATCCCTCGTAGTGCGGGTGATCTTGCGGGCGCGAATGAGGCCGGCATCCTTGCCGCTAATGCCAGCCGCCCGCCCTCCGGCTTGTTCGATCCAACCGACAAGCTCTTTGTTGATGCTGCCTGCGAGCACCATTTCGGCGATTTTTGCAGTGTCTTCACATGTTATACGAAGGCCATCGACGAACTGGCTTTCGATGCCGAGGCGCTTGAGCATCGAGCCGATCTGCGGGCCGCCGCCATGGACGACGACGGGCAGGATGCCGACGGCCTTGAGCAGAACAATATCCTCGGCGAAATCTCGCGCCAGCTCGGCATTGCCCATGGCGTGGCCACCGTATTTTACCACGAAGATGCGCCCGGCATAGCGCTGCAGATAAGGCAGCGCCTCGACCAGCGTTTCGGTTTTGGCCATCATCTCGGGCGTGGGGGCATGATTCATGGGGGCGGTTTTAGCGGGTAGGGACAGGTTCGGCACCTGAATAATCATAGAAGCCACGACCTGATTTTTTGCCGAACCAGCCGGCTTCAACATATTTGATGAGCAGTGGCGCCGGGCGGTATTTCGGGTCGCCGGTGCCTTCCTGCATAACTCGCATGATGCTCAGCAGCGTATCGAGGCCAACGAAATCAGCCAGGGTGAGCGGGCCCATGGGGTGATTGGCGCCGAGCTTGAGGCCGGAGTCGATGTCCAGAACGCTGCCGACACCTTCACCGAGTGCGAAAATGGCCTCGTTGAGCATAGGACACAGGACGCGATTGACGATGAAGGCCGGGCTGTCGGCGGCCTCGATGGCAGTTTTGCCGAGCCGGCCCGCGAATTCGTGAAATTCGGCTTTGGTCTCGGCAGAGGTGGCGAGGCCGGGGATGACCTCGACGAGCGCCATCAGGGGCACAGGGTTGAAGAAGTGCAGGCCGCAGAATTTATCTGGACGGTCGGTCGTGCTGGCGAGCCTTGTGATGCTGATGCTGCTGGTGTTGGTGGCGAGCAGCGCTTCGGGCTTGAGCGTGAGGCTAGCGAAGATTTTGGCCTTGATGGCTTCGTTTTCGGTGGCGGCTTCGATGACGAGATCGGCCGCAGCATGATCGGCGTTGTTTGTGGTGAGTGTCAGGCGGGCGAGGGCTGCGGTGGCTAGATCCTCAGTTGTTGTGCCCTTGGAGACCATGCGGGCGAGATTTTTAGTGATGGTGGCGCGCGCGGCTTCGGCGCGGGCCATGTCGATATCCGAAAGGATGACATTATAGCCGGCGAGTGCGGAGACATGGGCGATCCCATTGCCCATGAGGCCGCTGCCGATGATGCCGATGGTTTGCATTGTGATTGCCCTTTTTGAAGGTGCCCTGATTTGAGCCCCAGGGTTTAGAGATGTGGCGATATGGAGCAAGTGGTGAGTTGTGATGCGCGGCCCGCGCGAGTAGATGGCAGGGGCGCTTGAAGCGGGCGCGTTGGCAGAGGAGCATCCATGAATACACTGGTCGCCTTGGTGGGTGTGGTGGTCTACGCCCTGCAATTGCTGATCTGGGCGCTTGTCATCTGGGCGGTGCTGAGTTGGCTGGTGGCGTTCAATGTGGTGAACATGCAAAATGGTTTTGTTCGCGGTGTGGTCAATGGGCTGGACAGGTTTTTTGCCCCGATGCTTCGGCCGATCAGGCGGGTGCTGCCTGATATGGGGGGCATTGACCTGGCGCCGATGGTGCTGATCCTGATCATCATTCTGATCCAGCGTGTGTTGCCGGCGCTGCTGCTCGATACTGTTGGGGCGGTTTGAAGGCGGATTATGTCGGGGTCCGCGTGGATGCTATTGAAGGTGCGGGCGTGAGTGTTGCTGTGGTGATTGATGGCAAAGTGCGTGCTGCGGCGTTGCGGGCTGAGGTGGCGCTTGGGGTGAGCGCATTTCTGGCGGCGAACGGACGGGCGCCGGGACTGGCGGTGGTGCTGGTGGGGGATGATGCGGCGAGCGCTGTATATGTGCGCAACAAGGGTGTGGCGACGCGTGAGGCTGGGATGGTGTCGGTGGAGCATCGGCTGGCGGACGGCGTGAGCGAGGCAGCGTTGCTGGCGCTTGTGGCGACGCTGAATGATGCGGCGGAGATTGACGGGATTTTGGTGCAGTTGCCGCTGCCGGGGCATATCGATGCGAACAAGGTGATTGCGGCGATTGATCCAGCGAAGGATGTTGATGGGTTTACGCCTGTCAATGCCGGCAAGCTGGCGATCGGGCAAAAAGCGCTGGTGCCGTGCACGCCCAAGGGATGCCTGATGCTCATCGAGGAAGCTTTGGGGGATCTTTCGGGCAAGGAAGCGCTGGTGATCGGGCGCTCGGCAATTGTTGGCAAGCCGATGGCGGCACTGTTGACCGCCAGGCGTGCGACGGTGACGCTGGCACATTCACGGACGCGTGATCTGGTGGGTCATCTGGCGCGGGCCGAAATTGTGGTGGCGGCGGTGGGGCTGCCCGAGTTTGTGCAGGGGGAATGGGTGCGGCCCGGTGCATGTGTGATCGATGTCGGGATCAACCGGGTGGTGGGTGCTGATGGTAAGGGCCGGCTGGTGGGCGATGTAGATTTTGCCGGTGCCAGTGCGCGGGCCGGGTGGATTACGCCGGTGCCCGGCGGTGTGGGGCCAATGACGATTGCCTGTTTGCTGGCGAATACGCTGGAAGCGGCTATGGCACGAGCGGCATGAACGAGGCGATTGCGCTTTTTATATCGGCGTTTGTGACGTTGTTTGTGGTGATTGATCCGCCGGGATGTGTGCCGATCTTTTCATCGCTGACGGCGGGCACGAGTGCGGCGCATCGGCGAGCGATGGCTTTGCGGTCGTTTTTTATAGCGCTTGGGGTGCTGGTGGCGTTTGCGCTGGGGGGTCAGCCGTTTTTGAATGCGCTGGGAATCAGCCTGGCGGCGTTCAAGATTGCGGGTGGTGTGATGGTGTTTTTGATTGCTATCGACATGGTTTTTGAGAAGCGGACGGAGCGGCGGGAGAACCGGGCGGAGGAGGTTTTGGCGGCGGCGACAGGGCCGGAGGAGGACATTTCGGTGTTTCCGATGGCGATTCCGATGCTGGCTGGGCCGGGATCGATTGCTGCGGTGATGCTTTTGGCAGCGCGGGCGGATGATGGGTTGCAGCTTGGAGCGGTTCTGGCAGCGCTTTTGACAGTGATGGTGTTGACACTTTTGAGCTTGTTTGCGGCCGGGCCTATCATGAAGCTGATGGGTGCGAAGTTTGAAGGGGCGTTGACGCGGCTGTTGGGCGTGGTTCTGGCAGCGCTTGCGGCGCAGTTTGTGATCGATGGAATCAAGCAATCATTCGGTTTGTAGGAGGGTTTTGTAGCGAAATCGGCGGTTATTATCGGGGCTTCACGCGGCATCGGGCTGGGGCTGACCCGGGAACTTCGGGGGCGCGGCTGGGACGTTGTGGCGACGCGGCGCGGCGATGCGCCCGAGCTTCAGGCGACTGGCGCCGAGGTGGCGGTGGTCGATATGAATGATCGGGCCTCGGTGGAGGCGCTGTCTGCCAGTCTCGTGGGGCGGCATTTTGATGTTGTTCTGATCAATGCCGGGGTGACGGGTCCGGCGCATGGCACGGTTGGCAAGGCAACGAAGGATGAACTGGCCGATCTGATGTGGACCAATGCTGTAGCGCCGGTTCGCGCCGCGCGGGTGCTGCTGCCGCTGATCAAGCCGGGCGGGACAGTGGCGTTCATGAGCTCGATTCTGGGTTCTGTCGCTGGCAGGACGCATGCCATGGCGGAACTCTATAGTGCCTCTAAGGCGGCGCTGAACTCCCTCACACGCGGGCTGGCGGCGGGCCATGCGGCGGAGCTGTCGGTGCTCAGCCTGCATCCTGGCTGGGTGAAGACCGATATGGGCGGCGAGGGTGCCGATATCGATGTGGCGACGAGTGTGGCCGGGCTGGCCGATGTGCTGGCGGCGGCACATGCGCCGGGCAGCGCTTATCTTGATTATCGCGGGCAGCAACTGCCCTGGTAAAGGCCAGAGCAGCTGAAGCGCGATTCACAGACCGTCGCGGCGGCCGAGCAGGCGGAGGCGAAGGGCGTTGAGCTTGATGAAGCCGGCGGCGTCACGCTGGTCATAGGCACCGGCGTCGTCTTCGAAGGTGACAATGCCAGCACTGTACAGACTGTTGGGGGATTTGCGGCCGACGACGCTGGCGCTGCCCTTGTAAAGCTTGAGGCGGACGGTGCCGCTGACTTTAGCCTGGCTGTGATCGATGGCGGCTTGCAGCATCTCGCGCTCGGGGCTGAACCAGAAGCCGTTGTAGAGTAAGCCGGCGTATTTGATGGCGAGCTCGTCTTTCAGATGGGCTGCACCACGGTCGAGGGTGATCTGCTCGATGCCGCGATGGGCGAGATGGAGAATAGTGCCGCCCGGCGTTTCGTACATCCCGCGCGATTTCATGCCGACGAAGCGGTTTTCGACGAGATCTAGGCGGCCGATGCCGTGGCGCTTGCCCATGTCGTTGAGTGTAGCGAGCAGGGTGGCGGGGGATTGCGGATCGCCGTTGATAGCGACGGGATCACCCTTTTCGAAATCGATGGTGATATATTCAGGGGTGTTTGGCGCATCCTCGGGATTGTCGGTGCGGCTGTAGACATAGTCCGGCACTTCTTCCCAAGGGTCTTCGAGGACTTTGCCCTCGCTGCTGGTGTGGAGAAGGTTGGCGTCGGTGCTGAACGGGCTTTCGCCGCGCTTGTCCTTGGAGACGGGGATTTGATGCTGCTCGGCGAAGGCGATAAGGGCCTCGCGGCTGGTCAGGCTCCATTCACGCCACGGGGCGATGATGCGGATATCGGGGGCCAGCGCATAATAGCCGAGCTCAAAGCGGACCTGATCATTGCCCTTGCCGGTGGCGCCATGGCTAACGGCATCGGCGCCGACCTTGCGGGCGATCTCGATCTGCTTCTTAGCGATGAGCGGGCGGGCAATGCTGGTGCCGAGGAGATATTGGCCCTCATAAAGCGCATTGGCGCGCATCATGGGAAAGACATAATCGGCGACGAACTCCTCACGCAGATCTTCGATGAAGATATGCTCGGGCTTGATGCCGAGGAGCTGCGCCTTGGCGCGGGCGGGTTCAAGCTCTTCACCCTGGCCGAGATCGGCGGTGAAGGTGACAACTTCGCAGGCATATTCGGTCTGCAGCCATTTGAGGATGACGCTGGTGTCTAGGCCGCCGGAATAGGCGAGAACGACGCGGTTGATTAATTCGGCCATGTGTTATCCTCGGAGTGTTCTGGGGCGATTAGGAGGGAAGCGCTTGAGGAGCAATGCCCCAACCGCCGGAGGCCACTTCACTTATACCGGGCGATGAAGCGACGGATGTCGGTGCTGAGCTTGGTGCGGTCGACGGCCTGGACGTACATCATGTGGCCGGAATGATAATATTGGAAATCGAGCCGGTCTTGCGGGATGCCGGGTCGTTGCAGGCTGTATTCGGCGGCGAAGAAGGGTGTGGCGAAATCATACCAGCCTTGCCCGACGAAGACGCCCATCGCGCTGTTCTCGCGCATTGCCTTCCCAATCCAGGGGGTGAGATTGAGATAGGCATCGCGGCCGACGCCGATCCGCCAGTCCCAATCGCGGGTGCCGCCGATCGAGACATAGGTCTGATCGAGGGTGACGCCGAGCTCTTGCCGGGCGTAGGCGTTCATGGCGGCCGGGTAGCTGGCGTCGATGCCGTAGAAGCTGGGGTCGTTATCGGGGGTTTCACCGGCGGTGTCGTAATCGGTGCCGGTGTAGCGCGCATCGAGGCGGCCGATGGTCTGGCCGCGATCACGCAGCAGTTCCTTGTAGAAGCGCCCCGGCGTGACGCGGAGATTGGCGCGATCGAGAAAGGCCGTGGTGAGGCCGGTGAGGGCAGCGAAGCGGGCGCGGACCTCAGCGCGCTCGGCATCTGGGAGCCGCGCGCCTTTGGCGAGGGCGGTGAGGAAGGGGCCACTGGCAAACTCGCGGGCGGCTTCGACATGGGCTTCGATGGTGGCGGGCTTGTTGAGGACCATGTTGTGATACCAGCCGGCAGCGGCCATCGAGGGCAGGGTGACGACATATTGCATCTCATTGCCTTCGACCTGGGCTTCGAGGCCGAAATCGAGGATTGTCGAGATCAGAATGATGCCGTTTACGGCGACGTCATTGTATCCGCCGGTCAGCTCTTCGATGACGGCGGCGGAGCGGCTGGTGCCATAGCTTTCCCCGCCGATGAACTTGGGCGCGTTCCAGCGGCCGTTTTCGTTCAGCCAGAGCCGGATGATTTGGGCGACGGATTTGGCGTCCTGTTTGATGCCCCAGAAGCTCTTGGGTTCGGTCTTGCCCAGCGCTTTTGACCAACCGGTGCCGACGGGATCGATGAAGACGATGTCGGTCGCATCAAGAAGTGATTCGGGATTGGCGGTGATGGGATAGGGCGGGGCGCCGTCGTCCTTTGCGTTGGGGATGTTGACGCGCTTTGGACCGAAGGCGCCAATGTGCAGCCACAGCGAGCCAGCGCCCGGGCCGCCGTTCCACAGGAAGGTGACGGGCCGATCAGCCTCGGGGGCGTCCTTGATGTAGCTCGTGGTGAAGATGGCGGCGGTTGGCTTGCCGTCAGCGTCTTTTAGATGGGTTTCGGCAGCGATGGCGGTGTATTTGATGGTTTGGCCGCCGAAGGTGCCGCTGTGCTTTGTGACCGCGCGGAAAGGGGCAGGGATGGCTGCCTCGGTTTTGGCGGCCTCCTGCGCGATGGCCGGTGGCGTGAGACTTAAAGCGAGGAAGAGAGCGAGCCGTATCATGGCCGCTGGTTAGCGGCTGGCGCGGGCGCGGGAAAGGGGTTTGGTGGTATATTCAGCTTCAACCTCTGCGATGTAATCGCGGGTGATGGGCAGCGCGTCACGCTTTTTGGTGAGCTGGAGCTGGATGTTCATATGGCCATCGTTGATGAAGGCGGAGCGGGCGGCCGACAGATAGAACATCCACATGCGGAAGAATCGCGGGTCATATAGCGCTTCGATCTCGGCCTGCCTGGCGGCGCAGCGATCATACCAGGCATCGATTGTGTGGGCATAATGGAGGCGAAGCACCTCCATGTCGGTGATCCACAACCAGGATTTCTCGATATGGGGGATAATCTGGCTAACGGCGGGGGAATAGCCGCCGGGGAAGATGTATTTGGCGGTCCAGGGATCGGTGGCGCCGGGGCCATCGGCGCGGGCGATGGTGTGGATGAGCGCGACGCCATCGGCGGCCAGCAGGCGTTCGACTGTTTCGAAATAAGTGCGATAATTGGGTAGGCCGACGTGCTCGAACATGCCGACAGAGACGATACGGTCAAATTCGCCGGTCACCCTGCGGTAATCGATAAGCTCGAATTTGACATGTGCTGACAGGCCTTGTCGCTCGGTTTCGCCGCGGGCGTATTTGAGCTGCTCTTCGGAGAGCGTGATGCCCAGCACTTCGGCGCCGCTGGCCCTGTGAAGATAGCGGGCGAGGCCGCCCCAGCCGCAGCCGATATCGAGCACGCGTTGACCGGGCTTGAGATCGAGCTTGGCGGCGATATGGGCGAGCTTGGCCTCCTGCGCCTCTTCGAGCGTGGCTGTTTCGGGGGTCCAATAGGCGCAGCTATATTGGCGGTGAGGATCGAGGAAGAGATCGTAGAGCCGGTCATCAAGGTCGTAATGATGAGCAACGTTGCGTTTGGCGCGGCGTTCGAAGTTGCGCTGGTCGAACCAAGCGGCGATGGCGGCCTGCCGCCACAGCGCGAAGCGGACCGGATTGGACCGCTCCCAGCGCAGATTATAGGTGATCAGATCGACAAGGCTGCGGATATCACCCTGCTCGATGATCAGGCGACCGTCCATAAAGGCCTCACCGGCGCCGAGGGCCAGATTGAGCGCCAGCTTGCGCGTGGTGCCGCTGTCGGTGAAGCGGATAGCGATATTGGGCCTGCCGGGCACGCGGGTGCCGTACAGATATTTCTGGCCGCTGGCGTCGGTGACAGCGAGTTCGCCATCATTCACGAATTTGCGGAACAGTCGATCAAGCAGGAACATGGTTTTGGACTATAACCTCGTCGCCGGAAGTGGCCAGACTGTTGTTCGCACGTGATCGGGCATTAGTGACAATTGCCCACCGCCGGAGTCAATCGACCCAGCTGGCTTCCTTTTCGGCGGCGCGGCGGTCGAGATCGGCGCGGCTTATCTTCTCCGACGCTGACTTGAGCTGGCCGCAGGCGGCCATGATATCGCGGCCACGCGGGCGGCGGATGGGTGCGCTGATGCCGGCGTGGAAGATGATGTCCGAGAAGCGGCGCACCCGCTCATCGGTGCTGGTTTCATAGGCGCTGCCGGGCCAGGGGTTGAAGGGGATGAGGTTGACCTTGGCGGGCAGCTTGTACTTGCGGATCAGGCGGACGAGCTCATGGGCGTGCTCGTCGTGATCATTCTTGTCCTTGAGCATGACATATTCGAAAGTGAGGCGGCGCGCGTTGCTGATTCCCGGATAGACGGCACAGGCCTGGAGGAGCGATTCCAAGGCATATTTCTTGTTGATCGGTACGATTTCGTCGCGGATTTCGTTGGTGACAGCATGGAGGGAGACGGCGAGATTGACACCGATCTCGTCACCGGCGCGGGCCATCATCGGGACGACGCCCGAGGTGCTGAGCGTGATGCGGCGGCGTGAAAGGCCCAGCCCGTCACCGTCCATGACGATGCCGAGCGCATCGCGGACATTGTCGAAATTATAGAGCGGTTCGCCCATGCCCATCATCACGATGTTGGTGAGCATGCGGCCCTGGGTGGTGTAATTGCTGCCGGGATTGTGTGGACCGGGAACATAGGGCTTTTCGTCGTCGTCATCGTCTGAATCAGGGAGCGCTGGCAGGGCAGGGCCTGTGGCGCTGGGCCATTCGCCGAGTGCATCGCGGGCGAGCATGACCTGGCCGACGATCTCGGCCGGGGTCAGGTTGCGGACCAGCTTCATGGTGCCGGTGAAGCAGAAGCGGCAATTGAGGGTGCACCCGACCTGGGATGAGACGCACAATGTGCCGCGATAAGCATCGGGGATGAAAACGCACTCAGCCTCTTCCCCATCATCAAAGCGGAGCAGCCATTTGCGGGTGCCGTCGGTGCTGACCTGCGCCTGTACGATTTCGGGGCGACCGACGACGAAATGCTGGTCGAGGCGGTGCCTTGTTTCCTTGCTGATATTGGCGAAGGCGCTGATCTCGGTGGCGCCGCGTTGGTAAATCCAGTTCCAGACCTGCGAGGTGCGCATCCGCGCCTGCTTTTCGGGGATGCCGGCCTCGATAAGGGCGGCGCTGAGTTGCGACCGGGTGAGCCCGAGCAGGGCGCGCTTGCCATCGGCGCGCGCCGTTGCAGGTTTGCGCGGCATCACTTTGGGATCGGAGGGGCCGGGGATGGCCATGAGTTCGGTGTCCATCCCCGGCCTTTAATCGAGAAGTGCCTTCGGCGGAAGCTACATGGCCGAAATGCCGCCATCGACGAAGAGGCCATGGCCGGTGACCATCTTGGCCTCATCGGAGACGAGATAGACGGCGGCCCAGGCGACATCATCAGGCTCGCCGACGACGCCGAGCGGAATCTGACGGCCGAGCTTGGCCAGACCTTCCTCGCGGCCGAGCGCGCCGGTGAGCGCATCGAGGATCGGGGTGTCGATGAAGACCGGGTGGATGCTGTTGCAAGTGATGCCGTAGCGTTGCTTCGCGCAGTGCAGGGCAACAGATTTGGTGAGGTGGCGGACGGCGGCCTTGGCGCTGTTATAGGCAGCGCTGTTGTGGCCGGCGATGACCCCGGCGATTGATGAGATGTTGAGAATGGAGCCGCGCACGCCAGTGCTGGCGACGGTGCGCGCCATGAGCGGCAGAGCCAGCTTGCAGCCGTAGAACACGCTGTCGAGATCGATGGCGTGGACGCGCTTCCAGTCTTCGATGCTCGTGGCTTCGACGGTGCTGCCGGCGGCGATGCCGGCGTTGTTGACGAGAATATGAAGCCCGCCGAAGCGCTGCTCGGCGAAGGCTATGGCGGCCTCCCACTGATCGGGGCTGGTGACATCATGTCCGATGCTGGCGGCACTGTCCCCATAGTGTGCGGCCTGGGCGGCGGCGCCGGCTTCGTTGATATCGGTGAGCAGCACCCGCGCCCCTTCATCGATGAAGCGCTGTGTCATGGCGGCGCCGAGACCCTGGGCGGCGCCGGTGATAAGGGCGACTTTGTTTGCCAGACGGTTCATGCGTTTTTCTCCCGATTTTGCGGCACTTTGGACGCCGGCTTGCTGCGCTGCAAGCTCGGGAAACGTTGCATGGGCGCTGTGTCTGCGACCTATTGCTGGAGAGAGGCGGTTCGCTTCATGGCACCTGCAACTTCGGGCGGCATGTAATTTTCATCATGCTTGGCGAGAATAGTGTCGGCCCGGAAGACGCCTGAAGCGGGATCGAACTTGCCTTCGGCGATAACGCCCTGACCTTCGCGGAAGAGATCGGGGAGGATGCCGGTATATGTGACCGGGCTTACGGACTTCATATCGGTGACCCGGAAGGTGATGGTTTCCCCGTTGCGGACGAGCGAGCCGTTCTCGACCATCCCGCCGAGCCGGATGGCTTCGGTGGGGAGCGTGCTGGCAAGATCGGAGGGGGCGTAGAAATAGGTCGCTTTGTCACCAAGTGCTGTGAAGGCGAGGACGCCGGCGCCACCGAGCGCGACGAGCGCGCCGACGACAAGGGTGAGGCGTTGATGTTTGGCTTTGAGTTTCATGGCTTCCTCTTGAGCGCATCTGACTTCCGCTCGGCGCGGCGCATGGCGGTGTAGCTCCAGACGAGCAGGGCTATAAGGCCGCCAATGGTGAGAATGTAACTTGGCCAGATGTAGCTGGCCCAGAGGTCGGGGCGGGCGATCACGCTACCGCCTCGGCGAGGCGGCGGCTGCGGGCATCGACGCGTTGTTCCGCCAGCAGGGCGCGCATGCGCATCAACACAATTGCGGCGAACAGGAAGGTGAAGCCTGCGACCGAGACGAGGAGCGGGGTGAGAATTTCAGGCGCCATGGCGGACTTGCCTTGGATGATACTGATGCTGCTGCCCTGATGGAGCGTGTTCCACCATTCGACACTGTATTTGATGATGGGAAGGTTGATAGCGCCGACAAGGGCGAGAATGGCGGCACCCTTGCGCTCGCCGCCGCGCTCCTGCTCTGCGGCGGCAAGGGCGAGATAGCCGAGATAGAGGAACAGCAGGACGAGCATCGAGGTAAGGCGCGCATCCCAGACCCAATAGGTGCCCCAGGTGGGTTTGCCCCAGAGTGCGCCGGACATCAGGCAGATGGCGCTGAACGCGGCCCCCGCAGGGGCGATGGCGCGCGCGGCGATGATGGCCAGCGGATGCCGCCAGATGAGCGCTGTGGCCGATGCGATGGCGAGGCCGAGATAGCCGCCCGAGCCGAGCCAGGCGGCGGGGACATGGACATACATGATGCGCACGCTCTCACCTTGCTGATAGTCGGGCGGGGAGGCGAAGAGGCCGATGTAGAGCCCGGCGACAGTCAGCATCAGGCCGAGCGCCAGCGTCAGCGGGGTGGCGATGCGGGCGATCTTGAGGAATCGCGTCGGGTTGGCGTAGCGGTGCACCAAGTCGATATAGGCGAGCGCAAGGCTGGCGGAAAGGGGCGTGTTGCCGCCGGCGACGGCGCGGTCTAGGACAGGGAATGTCATCGCTTTCGGCTTTTGATGCCGCTTCAATCCTGATCGTGTTGGCAGCAGTGCTTGGCTATTTGAACCATCGGTTCACCAGCCTGCCTTCATCGGTGGGGCTGACGGTGATGGGGGCTGTGGCATCTTTGCTGGTGATCGGGCTGGATGCAGTTTTGCCGGGCAGCGATCTTTCCCGCGATGTCGAAGGCTTTTTGACCGGCATCGATTTTCATACGACCTTGATGGACGGGATGCTTTCGTTCCTGCTCTTTGCCGGCGCGCTGCATGTTGACTGGAGCGAGATGCGGCGCGGGCGGTGGCCGATTCTGGTGCTGAGCACGGTTGGGGTCTGCATGTCCACGGCGATTGTGGGGGGTGGCTTCTGGTTGCTGGCGGGGGCGCTGGGGATCACGGTGCCGCTCATCTGGTGCTTTGTGTTTGGCGCACTGATCAGCCCGACCGATCCGGTGGCGGTGATGGGGGTTTTGAAGCGCGCATCGGTGCCGCCGACGCTGCAAGCCACCGTGGCAGGCGAGAGCCTGTTCAATGACGGGGTGGGGGTTGTGGTGTTTGCTATTCTGCTAGGCGTCGCGAGCGGCAACGAGCCGTTTTCGCTCGGCCATGCCGGGCTGGATTTTTTGCAAGAGGCCGGTGGCGGTGTGGTTTTGGGGCTGGCGGTGGGCTGGATTGCGTTCAAGGCGATGAAGAGCATCGATGACTATAATGTCGAGGTGCTGATCAGCCTTGCCGTTGTGATGGGTGGATATAGTCTGGCGCATTATATTCATGTGAGCGGCCCGGTGGCGATGGCTGTGGCGGGGCTTTTGATCGGCAACGCGGCCGTGGCGCATGCCATGAGCGACACGACGCGTGATTATCTGACGAAATTCTGGGCACTGATCGACGAGATCTTGAATGCGGTGTTATTCTTGCTGATCGGGCTGGAAGTGATTGTGATTGCGCCGCAGCCCATGCTTCTGGTGCTGGGAGCGCTGGCGATCCCGCTGGCCATCGGCGCGCGGGTGGTGGCGGTGGGCTTGCCGTTGGCTGCAATGAAGCCTTGGCTATCATTGGGGCGGCTGGCGCTGCCGACGCTCGTTTGGGGAGGATTGCGCGGCGGCATTTCGATTGCGCTAGCACTTTCCCTGAAGGAGGGGCCCGAACGCACGGTAATTCTGGCTGCGACCTATATGATCGTGCTTTTTGCAGTGATAGTGCAGGGGAGCAGCGTGGGGGCGCTGATCGAGCGGCTGAAGACAGCGCGCGAGCCCGTTGGCTGAAGCCAGGCTCGCGCGGGAAAGCTTACCGCGGTGCAATCACCATCAACATCTGACGGCCTTCCATCTTTGGTGTCTGCTCGACCTTTGCATAGTCGATAGCGTCGTCGCGGACACGTTCGAGGAGGCGCAGGCCGAGTTCGCCGTGGCTGAGTTCCCGGCCGCGGAAGCGCAGGGTGAGTTTGACCTTGTCGCCTTCCTCGATGAAGCGCTGCACGGCTTTCATCTTGGTCTGGTAATCATGGTCATCGATATTGGGACGCATCTTGATCTCCTTGATCTCCTGCGTCTTCTGGTTCTTGCGGGCGGCAGCAGCCTTTTTCTGGGCCTCGTATTTGAACTTGCCGACATCGAGGATCTTGCACACCGGCGGATCGGCGCCGGGCGAGACTTCGACGAGGTTCAACCCCGCTTCATGCGCTGTGGCAATGGCTTCCTTGGTATAAAGGACGCCCAGATTTTCCCCATCCTGATCGATGACGCGGACTTTGGGGACGGTGATGAACTCATCATAGCGCGGGCCATTCATTGGGGCGGGCGTATTCATCATGCGGCGTGGGGGGGTTGGTATGGGAAACTCTCCTGTTGATATGATGGCGGACTAATAGCGCAGAGGCGTGATTTCCGGAAGAGGGTGTAGCTTAGCGCAAATCAGGGGGCGTGGCTTCGGCATGCAGAAAGGCGACGGCTTCGGCCAGTGGCATGACCTTTTGGTCCCCGCCGGCGAGATTGCGCAGCGCCACGGTGCCTTCCTCGGCTTCGCGGCGGCCCAGCACGAGCATCCAGGCGGCCTTGGTCAGGCTGTGCTCGCGGACTTTGAGGTTTATCTTTTCGTTGCGGAGATCGGTATCGGTGCGGATGCCGGCTTTTTGGAGTGCCGCCGTCACGGTATGGGCATAGTCATCGGCGTCAGACACGATGGTGGCGACGACGGCTTGCACCGGAGCGAGCCAGGTCGGGAAGCGGCCGGCGTAATGCTCGATGAGGATGCCTATAAAGCGTTCGTAGCTACCCAGAATGGCGCGGTGTAGCATGACCGGGCGGTGGCGCTGGCCATCTTCGGCGACATAAGAGGCGTCAAGGCGCTCGGGCTGGACGGTGTCGGTCTGGATCGTGCCGACCTGCCAAGTGCGGCCGATGGCGTCGGTGAGGTGGAATTCGAGCTTGGGGGCATAAAAAGCCCCTTCGCCCGGCAGCTCTTCCCAGCCCCATTCGGGGGTGTCGCGGCCGGTGGCGGCGACGGCGTCGCGCATCGACTGCTCCGACCAGTCCCACATCGCATCGCTGCCGAAGCGTTTTTCTGGGCGGAGTGCGAGTTTGATAGAATAGCTGAAGCCGCCGAGATCTTTGTAAACGACATCGAGCAGGTCGCAGAATTTGGCGATTTCCTCGACGATCTGATCTTCGCGGCAGAAGATGTGCGCATCATCCTGGGTGAACTGGCGGACACGCATCAGGCCGTGGAGGGCGCCGTGCGGCTCGTTGCGGTGGCAGCAGCCCATTTCGGCGAGGCGGAGCGGCAGATCGCGGTAGGATTTAATGCCCTGCCGGAAGATGAGCACGTGGGCCGGGCAATTCATCGGCTTCAGGGCCATCCATTCGGCCTTGTGGCTGACGACGGGGCCTTCATCCTCGGTGTTTGGCACTTCATCGGGGATGACGAACATGTTTTCACGGTATTTGCCCCAATGGCCGGACTGCTCCCATTGCCGAGCGTCCATGATCTGCGGGGTTTTGACTTCGAGATAGCCGGCGGCATCGAGGCGGCGGCGCATATAGGCTTCAAGCGCCCGGTAGATGACGAAGCCGCGTGGGTGCCAGAAGACGCTGCCATGCGCTTCGGCCTGAAGGTGAAACAGATCCATCTCGGCACCCAGCTTGCGGTGATCGCGCTTGGCGGCTTCTTCGAGGCGCGTCATGTGCGCGTCGAGCTGCTTTTTGTTGAGCCAGCCGGTACCATAGATGCGGCTGAGCATGGCATTGGCCTGATCGCCGCGCCAATAGGCGCCTGAAACGCGGGTGAGCTTGAAAGCTTGCGGATCGAGCTTGCCGGTGGAAGGCAGATGCGGGCCACGGCACATGTCGAGCCAGTCATCGCCGGACCAATAGACGGTCAGCGGCTCGGTGCCGGGCAGCTCGGCGGCCCATTCGGCCTTGAAGCTCTCACCCTGCTGCTTCCAGCGGCTGATGAGTTGCTCGCGGCTCCAGACTTCGCGGCGCAATGGTTTGTCGGCGGCGATGAGGGTGCGCATCCGGGCTTCGATGGCGGGGAGATCATCCTCGGTGAAGGGGCCACGGCCGGGGGCAGGGGCGAAATCATAGTAGAAGCCATCATCGGTGGACGGGCCGAAGGTGATCTGGGTGCCGGGGAACAGCGACTGGACGGCCTCGGCGAGGAGGTGCGCGTAATCATGGCGGGCGAGTTCGAGTGCGTCGGCCTCGTCCTTGGCGGTGATGAGAGCGAGGCTGGCGCTGGACCCGATAGGCAGCGACAGATCGACGATTTCGCCATTAAGACGCGCGGCAAGGGCGGCCTTGGCGAGACCGGGACCGATGCTCAGCGCCACATCCGCACCAGTGGTGCCGCGCGGGACTTGCCGCGTGGAGCCATCGGGGAGGGTAAGGGTGATAAGATCGGCCATGGGACTTTCTGTGCGTGATTTAGCGTTGCCTCCTGTGGCGATGGGACGCGTGATGTCAACATAGCGTGTGGTTGCCGGTGCGGCCGAAGTTTGTGATGGAAGGGGTTGAAGGTTTGTGGGGGCCCGCTGATTATGAACGATGACATGGGGGGCTCCGAGCGTCCGGCTTTGCGGTTTGACGGGAGCTGGTCGGGGTTTTTCAGGTTGGCATTTCTCAATATTATCCTGACGATTGTGACGATTGGTATCTATCGGTTTTGGGCGAAGACCCGGGTGCGGCGCTATCTTTGGAGCAAAACGGTTTTTGTTGACCAGCCGCTGGAATATACCGGCCGAGGCATCGAGCTTTTGATTGGCGCTATGCTGGTGTTCTTGCTGCTGATCCTGCCATTCACATTGCTGTCGGTCGCGGCGTCGGTTTTGCAGGGCATGGGCTTGGGCCCGGTATCGATGGCGCTCAACCTCGTATTTTATGCAGCGGCGTTCTGGCTGTTCGGCTTTGCAGTGTGGCGGGCGCAACGCTATCGGCTGAGCCGGACGCGGTGGCGTGGCATCAGGGGCGGCATGGAAGGCGATGCGAAACGATACGCTTGGCTGTCGATCAAGATGACCTTGCTGAATTTGGTGACACTGGGGTTTGCGCAGCCTTACACCACAGTGCGACGTTGGAATGCGCTTTGGAACGACGCGCGTTTTGGATCGGCGGCGGTGCATGCGGCAGCGGAATGGCGACCGCTGATGCGGGTTTTCATCGGCAGTTGGGCGATGGCGTTGGTGTTGATCGGGGTGGTGGGATTTTGGGCATTCTGGCAATTGCCGTCGGGGTTTTCGTGGCCGGTGCCGGGACAGCCACAGGACCCGGCGAATGTGCTGGCGCTGACCAAAGTGGCATTTCTGGGCTTGGTGGTGATCGCGGTCGGTTTGGTGTTTATCCTTTTGCGCTACGGTGCGGCGCTGATGCAGGCGGTGGTCGCCGGGACGAGCCTTGATACGCTTGAGTTTCGCTTTGGAGCCGGGACCGGGGATTGGTTGCGCTATTACATTGGCAATCTTGTACTGGTGGTGCTGACGTTGGGCATTGGCGGGTTATTGCTGCCATATCGTTTCTGGAGCTTCCACGTTCGGCATCTGGATGCGATGGGTAGCCTTGATGCGGACAGGTTGATGCAGACAACGCTGGCGCAGCCAGGCCATGGCGAGGGGCTGGCCGATGCCCTCGATATTGGTGCTGTATAAGCATGATCCGGGGCCAGCTTTTTGATGGGCTGTCGGCGCGGGCGCAACCGGTGGAACTGGAGGCCAGTGAAGATGCTTTGATCGTCAGGCTGGCGGGCGAGACCGAAAGGCTGATCTGGAGCCGGCTCAGGCGGGGTGGGCCGGTGCCGGATGCCCGTGTGATCAAGGATGTGGTGCGGCCGGACTGGTCTGTGCAGCTTGACGTTGCGATGTCTGCTGAATGGGCGTCGCGAATGGTATCGGTTGACGCGGCGGACCGCCGCGACCTGATGCAGATGGGCGCAGCAAGTATGCTTACCGTACTGGCCGGCGTTGGACTGTGGTTTTTCGGAGGTCCATTGTTGGCGGGGCTGGCGCCGCTGATCCCGCAGTCGGTGCTGGCACCGATGGGGCAGGCGATTGCGGACGACATGGGACCGGTTTGTGATGATGCCGCAGGCAAGGCGGCGGCGGCGGCGTTGCTCGCGCGGCTGACGCCGACAGGCGCATTTCCTGAGCCTGTGTCGCTGCGCATTGTCGACCGGCCGGTGGTTAATGCGGTGGCGCTGCCGGGGGGGCAGGTGGTGTTGTTCCGCAAGCTCGTTGAAGAGGCGGAATCGGCCGATGAGCTTGCGGGTGTTTTGGCGCATGAGCTGGCGCACATCGAAGCGAAGCATCCAGCCAAACTCATGGTTCGGTTGTTTGGGCTCTCTTTGATTGTGCGGGCGTTTGGTGGCGGGGCAGCGGGGATGGCCGATGAGATGCTGTTGCTGGGCAGCTCCCGTGCCGCCGAGGCTGAGGCGGATGCTGGTGCTGTGCGGATTCTGCAGCGTGCCGGCATTTCCCCCGCGCCGACGGCAGCTTTTTTCGAGCGGCAGGCAAAGGACGGTGCGAAACGCGGCGAGATTATACAGACACTTGAAGGCTATGCCCGGTCCCACCCGGCGGATGCAGAGCGGGCGAAGCTATTTCGTGATGCGGGAGACGAGAAGGCGACGTCGCCGGCGCTGAACGCTGGGATGTGGCAATCTTTACGGGGCAGTTGTGCAGTGGTGAAGCGCTGATGCGGTTGGTGCGATGGGAGCGGTTGTGATTCGGGGACAAAAGCGTATCATTATTGTCTAGCTGGCGACGGAGTTCGACATGCGCATTGATGGTGACACGGTTGGGGAATCGGGGCCGGAGGTGCGGGCGCTTTCGGGTGCTGACCTTGAGTGGGCGCTGAGCAAAGGCTGGGAAGACTTCAAGCTGCGGCGTGGTGATGTTTTGATGCTGCCGGTGATCTATATTGTCGTTGGGATTGTTGCGTCTGCACTGGCGTTTAATGCGGCGTTATTTCCGATTCTGTTTCCGCTGGCAGCGGGGTTTGCGCTGATTGGGCCGATTGCAGCGGCGGGGTTTTATGAGCTGGCACGGCGGCATGAGGCTGGGCTGGCCTCGGGCTGGTCGCATTTTCTTGACCCGCTGAAGGGCAGGCCACGCGGGCCGCTGCTGATGCTGACCGGGATGCTGCTGCTGCTGTTTATGGCGTGGCTGGCGGTGGCGCAGGGGCTTTATTCGGCGACTTTGGGGACACTGGGTCCAGTAACACCGGATGATTTCATGCGTGATCTGTTTGGGACGCGCGAGGGCCTGACGCTGATCGTGATCGGCAATGCTGTGGGCGCGCTGTTTGCTGTGGTCACGCTGGCAGTGGCGGCGTTCAGCTTTCCGATGGTGATCGACCGGGCGAACGGTGGCGCAGCGGGTGACCTTGTGTCTCCGGGCGACGCGGTGGCGGCATCAGTGGCGGTGTTCCGGCGTAACCCAGCGGTAATGTTGGGATGGGGACTGCGGGTTGCGGCAATCCTGCTGCTCGCATCGGTGCCGCTGTTTGTCGGGCTGATGGTGGCGCTGCCGGTGCTCGGTTATGCGACATGGCATCTTTATACGCGCGCTGTCCCACGCTGAGGCGTTGACGGCTGGCGGCTGCCGGGCCACGTCTGCGCGATGACCGTTATCATGAAAACCCCGGCAGGGCTGAGCTATCGGTTTGTGGCTGGTGCTGAGCCATTGGTCGTCTTCTTGCCGGGCTATATGTCGGATATGAGCGGCAGCAAGGCGAGTGCGCTGTTCGATTGGGCGGAGGCGGCGGGCCGGGCGTGTCTGCTGATGGATTATTCGGGATGCGGTGCGAGCGACGGGGACTTTCTGGCGGGATCGATTACGCGCTGGACCGAGGATGCGTTGGCCGTTGTGGGGCATGTGGCGGCAGATGCGCGGATTGTGCTGGTGGGATCTTCGATGGGCGGCTGGATTGGGCTGCGAGCGGCTGAATTGCTTGGCGCGCGGCTGGCGGGCTTTGTTGGGGTAGCGGTGGCGCCGGATTTTGTCGATTGGGGGCTGGACATGACGGCTGCCGAGGCGGCGGCGCTGGCGCGTGACGGGTGGTTCAGCCGGGCTAGTGGCTACGGCGGGGACTATGTTTATTCGTACGCTTTGATCGATGATGCTGCGGTGTGCCGGATGCTGGGGCGGCCGATCGCTATCACAGCACCGGTGCGGCTGCTGCACGGCCAGCGCGATGATGCTGTGCCCTGGGCATTGAGCCTTGAGGTGGCTGAGGCTGTGGTGTCGCCGGATATTCAGGTTTTGCTCATCAAGGATGGTGATCATCGGCTCTCACGCGGGGCGGATATCGCCGTGCTGCTGTCGATGGTGGCGGGATTAATGTGATGCGGTCGCTGTTTTTGTTGAGCGTGTTTCTGGCTGGGCCGGCGGTGGCGGTGCCGCTGGCATCGGATCTTTCGCGGTTCAGGGCGTGCTCGACGGTGGCGCGGACCAACCCGGAGCGCGGCATTGCTGTGGCCAATGGCTGGCGGATCGAGGGCGGCGCCAGTGCGGCGCGGCACTGTCTGGCGCTGGCGCAATTTCAAAAGGGCGATGTGGACGCCGCACTGGTGAGCTTTGAATCGGCGGCGACGTTGGCGCAATCGGGAAGCGATGGCGCTGATACGGCGCGGGCACTCTGGACGGCGGGCGCCAATGCGGCGCTGCTGGCAGACAAGCCCGAGCCGGCGCTGCGCTTTGCGGACGCGGCGCTGGCATTGAAGCCGATCGCGGCTGAGGCGGCTGCCTTGCAGCTGCTGCGCGGCGAGGCGCTGACCGATCTGAAGCGCGAAGCCGAAGCGCTGACCGCGATCGAGGCGGGGCTGGCGGCGGACCCGGCGGTGGAGAGCGGCTGGCTGCTGAAGGCGACGTTGGCGCGGCGGCTGGCGCAATATGATGTGGCAGAAGCGGCAATATTGGAGGCGGCGCGGCGGGCGCCTGCAGAGAGCGTGGAGGCGACTGAGGTGCAATTCGAGGCTGGAGTGATTGCCTGGTCGCAGGGCAAGGCCGATCTGGCGCGGGCTGCATGGACGGCGGCGGCGAGCGGCGACCCCGAATGGCCCGCGGTAAAGGCGGCGGCGGCGGCGCTGCAGCAGCCTTGATGCGCTGCTATTTCAGGTAGAAATCGATGGTGGTGACGACCCGGACTTTCTGGAAGGGCGAACTGCTGGCGGCACTGCCGGACGAATCGCCATCGCGTGGAATGATCGAGAAATAGCCTTGGGTGGCCGCTTTGATTTCGCCGACCTCAGCACCTGAATCCTTGGCGAATTGTTCAGCACCTTCGCGGGCATTTTTGGTGGCCGCAGCGATCATAGGGGGCTTCACCTTGTTGAGGCCGGTGAAGCTGTAGATCATGCCGCCGCTCTCTGAATCGAAGATGACGCCCTGACGGAGAAGCTCGACTTGCCTGGCATAGGCGGCGCGGGCCTTGGTGATATCTGTCGTGCGCAGCTGGATGCGGCGGCGGATGGTGATGTTGGGGCGGCCATTGCCATCGACATATTGATTGACGCTGATACCGCCGCTCTCGATTTCAGCCTCGGGGAAGCCTTGAGCCTTGAGGAAAGTGATGACGCGGGTGCCGTCGCTGTCGGCACTTGCTTGCAGGCTGGTAAGATCGCTGCCGACCGACGAGGTGCTGATCGTCCAGGTGGCGAGATCGGCGGTGACATCCTGTTCGGCCAAGCCGCGCACGGTGACGGCACGATCAGCGAGGCGGGCGCGCTTGAGGCCATCACCGAGCAGCCACCCGCCGGCGGAGAGCCCGGCGGCGAGAATCAGGGCAGGGATCAGAAGTTGCGGGCGGCTATCGGACATTACTGGCCCTTGTATGTGGATTGCGTGACGAAAGACCGCCATATCACGATCATTCGGCTTACGGCAGGCTGAATGACATGGGAGGCGATTGATGGCGCGTGCGGATTTCAGGTTCAGCTTTGCCAAGCGGGTACGTTTTGCCGAGGTCGATGCGCAGGCTGTGGTGTTCAACAGTCGCTATCTGGAATATTTCGATATCGGGCTGGTGGAATATTGGCGGGCCGTGGGGATGTATGCGGCGGCCGGGATGATCGATGGCCCGGATTTTCATGTGGCGCGGGCGCTGGTCGAGTTCAGGCAGCCGATGCTTGTTGATGAGATGGTTGATATCTGTGTGCGCTGCGCGCGGATCGGGACAAGCTCGATGACTTTCATGTTTGAACTGCACGGTAGCGACGAATCGCGGGGTGAGGATTTGCGTGCGACCGGTGAAGAGGTTCATGTGCATGTTGCCAAGGTGCGCGGGCGGCCGGCGCCGTTGCCGGCAGAGATTGTGGCATTGTTTGAGCGGTTTGAGGGACGGAGTTTGCGATGAAGTATTTGCACACGATGATTCGGGTGTCCGATCTGGAGGCGACGATCCGGTTTTTCGGTTTGCTCGGGTTGAAGGAAGTTGGGCGATCCGACCATGAGACAGGGCGGTTCACGCTGGTTTTTTTGGCGGCACCTGGTGATGAGGCGGCGCAGATTGAGTTGACGCACAATTGGGGCGAGGCGGGCTATGATGGCGGGCGGAACTTTGGCCATGTGGCCTATGCTGTTGATGATATCTATGCGAGCTGCCAGCGGCTGATGGACGGCGGGGTGACGATCAACCGGCCGCCACGTGATGGCCGGATGGCGTTTGTGCGCTCGCCGGACGAGATTTCGGTGGAGCTTTTGCAGGCCGGGGCGTCGCTGGCGCCCGCCGAGCCCTGGACCTCGATGCCGAACACGGGCGTTTGGTGATGCTCGAAGTGGTGCAGGTGCCGGTGCTGAACGACAATTATGTCTATCTGGCGCACTCAGGCGATGAGACGGCGGTGATCGATCCGGCAGTGGCCGAGCCGGTGCTGGCGGCGGCGGCTGCGCGCGGCTGGACAATTACCCAGATATTGAACACGCATTGGCACCCCGATCATGTTGGCGGTAATGCGGCGATTGTGGCGGCCACGGGGGCGAAGGTGAGCGGGCCGAGCGGTGAGGCGGCGCGTATTCCTTGCATCGCCCGCGCCGTGAGAGAGGGCGATAGCGTGCGTGTTGGCGGGTCGGTGGCGCGCGTTCTGGATGTTGGTGCGCATACGGCGGGCCATATTGCCTATGCTTTTGACGATGATGGGGTGTTGTTTCCCGGCGACACGCTGTTTGCGCTGGGCTGCGGCCGGCTGTTTGAGGGCACGCCGGCGGATATGTTCAAGGCGCTGGGCAAGCTGATGGCGCTGCCTGATGCGACGCAGGTTTTTTGTGCGCATGAATATACACAAAGCAACGCGCGATTTGCGGTGACGGCCGAGCCTGACAATGCAGCGCTGGCGGCGCGGGTTCTGGCGATTGATGCGCGGCGCGCGCTGGGCCTGCCGACGGTGCCGTTCAGCCTTGGCGAGGAACGCGCTACCAATCCTTTTGTTCGCGCCGGAAGCGTTGCCGAGCTTGGCGCGCGCCGGGCGGCGAAGGATGTGTTCCGGGGCTAGGTGCTTTGGGGAGCAAGATGCTAAACTGCCTCGAATGATGGGAGAAGACCATGCGTGTTTTAATGTCGTTGTTTTTGGTCGCCGGGATTGTCCAGCCGGCTTTGGCTGATGATCGCAAGCCGCAGCTTTGCCTCGATAACCGGACGATCAACGAATCGCGTTTTTCGAGGGACGAGGGTTATTTTGCGAAGAACGGCCCCGGCTGGTGGCAGAACAAGATGCGCGGGTGCAATTTGCTGGCGCCAAACCGCGCCATCAAGACTCTCAGCACGATCAACCGCCAGTGTAGCGGCGACCAGCTTGTGGTCTTCGATAATTTCTCGCAGATCGAATTTGGCGTGTGTGTGCTGGAGCAGTGGGAGCCTGTAGCTGATACGGCTGTTCCCGAGCCGAAGAACCGACCGGAGCCGGGCAGCCGATAACCGCTATTGGCTGCCGCGCGCGGCGGTGCGGCGCTCGATGGCATCCCAGATCAGGCCCGGGGTGTTGGTGCCGTTGAAGCGATCGATGGCGACGATCCCGGTTGGCGAAGTGACGTTGATCTCGGTCAGGTTGCCGGCGATGACGTCGATGCCGACGAAGATCAGGCCGCGGGCGGCAAGATCCGGCCCGATCCGGCCGCAGATTTCAGCCTCACGTGGGGTGAGGTCGGTGGGCTGGGCGCTGCCGCCGGCAGCGAGGTTTGAGCGGATTTCGCCCGATTTGGGCAGACGGTTGATGGCGCCGGTGGGGACGCCATCGACGAGGACAATGCGCTTGTCCCCCTTGGCAACGTCGGGGATAAAGGCTTGCACCATGAAGGGCTCGTTCCAGACGGTGCCGAACAGCTCGACCAGGGCCGACAAATTGCCGTCGGTCTTGTCGATAAGGAAGACGGCAGTGCCGGCATTGCCATAGAGCGGCTTGACAACAACGGCGCCATGGCGGGCGCGGAAGGCCATGGCTTCATCGAGGCTGCGGGTGACCAAAGTGGGGGGCATGAGATCGGGATAGCGCAGCACGAAGAGCTTTTCAGGCGCGTTGCGGACTTCAGCGGGATCGTTGACGATGAGGGTCTTGTCGGAGACCATCTCAAGGAGATGAGTGGCGGTGATATAGCCCATGTCGAACGGCGGATCCTGCCGCATCAGAACGACATCGACATCCTGCGCGAGATCGATCGTTTCGGCGCCGGACAGCCAGGTGAAGTGGCGCTCTCCTTCCCGAGTGACGCTGAGAGGGCGGGCGGCGGCGCGGATGTGGCCTGATTCGGCAGACAGGGAGGTCGCGAGATAATGGTGCAGCCGATGGCCGCGCGCCTCGGCTTCCAGCATCAGCGCAAAGGTCGAATCACCGGCAACATTGATCGATTCGATCGGGTCCATCTGGACCGCGACGGAGAGTGACATGGGAGGTTTGCCTAACTGTCGGAACGGGCGAGGGCGGCGAGAGCGGCCTTGATGCGGCGGGTAAGCCCGGCGTCATGCGTGGTTTCGAGCATCGCGGTCAAGCTGCCGCGTGCCGCGTTGTTGAGGCCGAGCAGCTGTTCAAGGCGCGCGCGCTCCCACCACAGGCTGGCCATGCGCGGCGAGACCATGGTCATGCGCTCATACAGCGTCAGGGCGCGCCGGATATTGCCCGAGGCGCGGGCGCGGCTGGCCTGATTGGTGACCAGCCGGATGAGGATATGCCGGTTGGACATCGGCTCGAAGGGCGATTGCGGCTCGCCGCCGGCATGGCGGGCGATTTCGAGAGCGCGGTCGTGATCGATGAGGGTGCCATGGTCAAAGGCATCGATGAGGGCGGAATCAACGCCGGTGCGGACCTCGACGATGACATGTCCGGGAAGGCCGAGCGCATCGGCCTTCCAGCCGACCCGGCGGGCGAGGGCGACATAGAGCAGCGCAAGCGCCACGGGCAGGCCGCGTTGCCGCTCGATGACAGCAACGAGATCGCAGTTAAGCGGATTGTCATAATCCTCGGTGGCGCCCGTGACGCCGGCCTCTCCGGCGATCAGCGCGCTGAGGCGGCGGGCGCGGCCCTGCGCTGAACTGGGGGCATTATCGCGCTGCAGGGCGATGGCCCAGCCGGTGACGAGGCGGCGGAGCCGGGCTGCATCGGCCTGAGGTCGATCGGCAGTGGCGAGGGCGATGGCGGCGTCGACCAGATCGATGTCGACATCGTCCAGAAGGCCAATCGCATTCAGTTCCATTGTCCCGTCTCCCGCCAAACGGCGATCAGATGCTGCGGCCACCCCCAGGGTCTGATCAAAATGGCATCAATACGGGTCGTGGTGCAGGCGCCCAGATATCGGGGCGTGAGCACGCGCGACGCCGCGATGATGCGTTGCCGAGAAGCAAGATGCAGCGCTTGATGGCCAGAGTCGAGAGTAGCCCGCAATTTCACTTCGACAAACACCAGCGTGTCGCCATGCCGGGCGACGATGTCCACCTCACCGGCGCGTGTTCGGGCGCGGCGGGCGAGGATCCGATAGCCTTTGAGTCGCAGATAAAGGGCGGCGGCTGATTCGGCGCGGCGGCCGTTCCGCTCCGCGTGCTGCCGGCTCATGGTATTTTCAGCGTCTCGGGCGCCTTCAGGATCAGGGCGCGCGCATAGACCTGGGCGCGGGGCAGGGCGAGGGCGGCGCTGACCTCGGCCACGGCGGATTTGAGCGTTGTGTTGGCGAGAGCGGCGCGCAAGGCGGCATCGAGCGTGGCTTCATCGGCAGCGGCAGCCGGCAGGGGCGGCCCGATGATGATGACGATCTCGCCCTTGCGGGGTCGCTCGGCGATGGCGGCGGCCAGCTCGGGCAGGGTTCCGGTGAGCGTCTCTTCGAAGCGCTTGGTGATCTCGCGGGCGATGGCGGCGGGCCGCGGGCCGAGAATTGCGGCAAGGCTGGTGAGCGAATCGGCGAGCCTGGGACCGGATTCATAGAGGATCAGTGTAGCGCGGATGGCGGAGAGCTCGGTGATCGTTTCAGCGCGCGCCTGCGCTTTGGGCGGCAGAAAGCCGGCGAACATGAAGCGATCGGTTGGCAGGCCGGCAAGGGTGAGGGCAGCGACGGCAGCGCATGGGCCAGGCAATGTGGTAACCATGATCCCGGCGGCGCGGGCATCGCGGACCAGCTTGTAACCCGGATCGGAAATGAGCGGGGTGCCGGCATCCGACACAAGGGCGACGACTTCGCGCGCGGCGCGGGCGATGAGCGCGGGGCGGACATGATCGGCCGAATGATCATGATAGGGCTGCATCGGCACCTTGATGCCGAGATGGGCGAGGAGCTTGGCGGTGACCCTTGTATCTTCGGCAGCGATGACGCCCGCAGCGGCGAGCACGGCGGCAGCGCGCGGGGTAAGGTCTCCAAGGTTGCCTATGGGGGTGGCGACAATATAAAGGCCCGGATCGAGTGAGGCTGACTGAGCCTCGGACTGAGTGGAATTCTGCATATGCGTATCCTGACGCTTTCTGATGCCCGGCCGCAAGCCTTGCGCTGGGCTGCCGCCGCCCTAATCCTGTTGGTGGCGGCCTGCGCCCCGCAGCAGCGGCGACCTGCGATCAGTGCGCCGCCACCGCCGGTTGTGGTGGCACCTGAGCCCGACAAGCCCGCACCGCTGCCTGTGGCCGAGCAGAACCGGGTGGCACTGCTGGTGCCGCTGACCGGCTCGAATGCGCCGGTGGGGCAATCGATTGCCAATGCCGCGAGCCTTGCGTTGGTTGATCTGGGCAATGCCAAGATCAACTTGCGGGTCTATGATACCGCACCTGGGGCGGGGGCTGCGGCGTCGCGGGCGCTGGCTGAAGGTGCCGGGCTGATTCTGGGGCCTTTGCTGGCGACCGATGTGAGGGCTGTGTCGGCGCAGGCGACGGCGAAGCGGGTGCCGGTGATTTCATTTTCCAACGATGTTTCGGTGGCTGGTGGCAATGTGTGGATTCTGGGCTTCCAGCCCGAGCAGGCCATTGCCCGGGTGGTGGCCTATGCCCGCAGCCGCGGGGTCGAGCGATTTGCAGCGCTTGTGCCGGCCGGCGTCTATGGGCAGCGCGCGCAGACGGCGTTTGTGCGCGCGGTCGATTCGGTAGGCGGGCGGACGACAGCGGTGGCAACCTATACGCGCGAGCCGGCGAAGCTGGGGGCGGCGGTTCGGACGGTGACGGCGTTTGACGCGCGCAGCCGCGCCAACACTTCGCAGCTGGCAGCGGTGCCGTTTCAGGCGCTGCTGGTGGCGGATTCCGGCAGCAATGCTGCGCAATTTTTGCCGGCGCTGACGCGATTTGGCGCGGGACCGGGGCAGGCGACGCTGCTGGGCACCGAACTTTGGAACAATGAGCCGGGGCTGGCGGGCGCTGCAGCGATGAAGGGCGCGTTGTTTGCGACGGTGCCGGATGGCAATTTCCGGACTTTGGCGACACGCTACCGGACCCGCTACGGCGTCTCGCCGTCGAGGCTGGCAAGCCTTGGCTATGACGCGGTGCTGCTGGTCAATTCGATTGCCGGGCGATGGGCACTGAACCAGCCGTTTCCGGCGGAGGCGCTGGGCAGCCGGCAAGGCTTTTCAGGCATCGACGGGGCGTTTCGCTTTGCGGGCAGCAATGTGGCGCAGCGGGCGCTGGAAGTGGAGCAGATTGGCGATGGAAGGTTCAATGTCGTATCGCCGGCGGCGCGGGGTTTTGGTGAATAGCCTGTAGCCTGAACAGCCTTACGATCAGGGCAGGGCGATTACGGAGAGCTGGCGGCCATAATCGGGCTCGCCGGCATGGGTGGTGCGGCGATAGCTGAACCATAGCGCAGGATCTGAATAGGTGTCGTGGCCGGTGGTGATGATCGTCCGGACACCGGCCTCGGCAAGGCTGAGGGCGATGAGACCGGGCATGTCGAAATGTGGGTGGCCGGGGCGGCCATCGGTAAAGAATTGCTCGTAATCGGAATTGGCGGCGAGGAAGCGGCCGCGAAAGCCATCATCGACTTCATAGGCGGCGCGCTGGATGCAGGGACCGATGACGGCAGTGATGGCCTCGGGGCGGGCGCCGAGGGCGGCCATGGCGGCGATTGTGGCGCCCGCGATGTTGCCGAGCGTACCCTTCCAGCCGCTATGGGCGGCGCCGATGACGCCGGCCTGGGGATCGGCGAACAGGATGGGGGCGCAATCGGCGGTCAGGATGCCGAGCGCCAGACCCGGCGTAGCTGTGACCATCGCATCGGCCTGCGGTCTCGCCTGATCTGGATAGGGAGCGTTGATCGGGACGACGGTGCAGCTGTGCACCTGATGCAGGGTGACGAGCCGGCAGCCGGGGGTGGCGGCTTCGACAGCGCGGCGGCGGTTTTCGTGAATACTGCCTAGATCGTCGGTGGAGCCAAGGCCGACGTTGAGACTTTCGAACAGACCGCTGCTGACCCCGCCCTGCCGGGTGAGAAAGCCATGCGGGACGGCGAGTTGGGGAACGGAGACATAAGGGACTTCAATCATGGCAGCCATTTCCGGCAGAGGATGTCTTCATCGGACTGGGTGCCGACCATGAAGGCGTAGGGGCGGATTTCGGTGAAGCCGTGGCGGGCATAGAAGCGGCGGGCGCGGTGATTATCGGTGAAAACTGAGAGCCACATCTCGGTGGCGCCGCGAGCGACGGCGCGTCTATGCGCCCAGTCCATCAGCGCTTCGGCGATGCCCTGCCCATGCCACGGTTTGAAGAGATAAAGCTGGCGAAGCTCGATGGCGGGGCCGGTTGGTTCGACGGGCAGCGTGATGGCGCTGAGCTTGCAAAAGCCGATAGGAATGGGGCCGGCCATGGCGAAGCGCACGTCCAGATCGGGCTGGGTCAGCTCGGCGGCATAGGCTGGGTCATTACCCTGGGCGAGAAAGGCTTCGAGATCGGGCAGCTTATAAAGATGGCCAAAGGTCTCAAGGAAAGTGGCGCGGGCGAGGCCGCCGAGCATCGGGCCATCGTCGGGGGTGGCATCACGGTAGCTGATCACGAATCGAATCCTGCAGGCATGGGCCAATGAGGTGCGGCGATGGCCATGGCCTTGAACAGCGCGCCCATCAAGGCCGGCGATGTGAGCCGGGCGAGGCCGGCGGCGATTCGGGCAGCGTCGGCGGTGGATTTATGGCGGGCGAGGGCGGCGGCGCGGCTGTGGATGCCGAGTGCTGCGAGGAAGCGGGCCTGAGGGACAGGGCCATGGGACGGCAAGCCGGAGGCGGCGGCCAGGCTGGCGAAATTGACATGGGCGGTGAGATCGGCCTCGCCGGGGCTACTGAAAGGGCTGACGGCGGCGCCTTTTTGCAGGGCTTGCAGCGTGTCTTTGGCGCGCTCGGACTGGCCATAATCGATGACCAGCGCCGCACCGCCCTGCGCGCTGATGCGGCGGGCGAGTTGGGCCATCAGGGCTTCACCGGTATGGCTACATTCATGCGGGTTTTGCTCGGTGGCCGGAATTGTAGCCGGTGCGAAGCCATCCGGGCTGAGCCTGACGGCGCGCTCCAGACCGCCGCCGAGATATTGGCGGATGGGGAGTGCGTCGAAGAACTCGTTGGCGATGACGATCAGGGCGGTATCGGTGGGCAAGGTCTCGATGCTGTCGTGCCAGACCGGATGGCAGGCAGCGAGCGTCATTTGCTGAACGGCGCGGAGTGTGGGGGAGGTTTCGACAAGGGCGAGATTTGGCGTGAAGCCGGGCAGGCGGGCGAGCAGGCGCATGGCATCGGCCATCAGTGTGCCGCGACCGGGACCGAGCTCGACGAGGGTCACGGGCGGCTGGCCGGCACGCTGCCAGAGATCGCCGATCCAGCCGCCGATCATCTCGCCGAAAAGCTGGCTGACCTCGGGCGCTGTGGTGAAATCATGGCCGAGCGGATCGCGGGTGGCATAGAAATGCGCGTTGCAGGCCGCCATCCAATGATCGAGCCGAAGCGGGCCGGCGGCTCTTATGCGGGCGGCGAGGGCGGCTGGCAGATCATTGTCGCGCAGGATCAAGCAGCGGCCCCGAGGGCGGGCCGGCTTTGCGCACGCCAGATGAGATAGAGGCCGGCGAGAATGAGCGGCAGGGTGAGCGACTGGCCCATGGTGAGGCCGGTGGAGAGAATGCCGAGCTGGACATCGGGCTCCCGGAAGTTTTCGACGATGACCCGTGAGAGGCCATAATCGACGGCGAAAACGCCTGACAGCAGGCCGGGGCGGAGACGGGCGCCGGTCTTCCAGTGCAGCCATTGCAGGATGATCAGCGCCACGACGCCCTCCAGCACCGCTTCATAGAGCTGCGAGGGATGGCGCGGCAGCGGACCGCCGCCGGGAAAGACGATGCCCCAATCGGTGCCGGTGACGCGGCCATAAAGCTCGCCGTTGATGAAATTGGCGATGCGGCCGCAGAGCAGGCCGAAGGGGGTGACGGTGGCGACGGAATCGAGGATGCGCAGTCCGGAGACTGGCTGGTCCGAGGCTTGCTTGTCCGGCTTTTTCTGGCTGGCGGCGTAGGCGAAGCAGGCGATGATGACGCCCGCACAGCCGCCGTGGAAGCTCATGCCGCCATCCCAGAGGCGCAAGGTTGCGAGCGGCTCGGCGAGATATTTGCCGGGATTGTAGAAAATGACATAGCCGAGGCGGCCGCCGAGGATGACGCCGAGCGCCACCCAGGTGATGAAATCATCGAGTTGCTCAGCCGTCATGACTGGCTCGGGGAGCTTGAGCATGCGGGCGATCTGCCACCAGCCGACGCCTATGGCGGCGATATAGGCAAGGCTATACCATCGCAGCGCGAACGGCCCGAGATCGAGACCGAACAGGCTGAACGGCTGGACTGTGAACAGCTCCGGGCTGAGCCCGAGGCTGGTGAAATCAACGGCTATTCTTAGATGCTCGAGCACCGCACCCTCTCATATTACCAAGGACTGTGATGCTTGCCCCCCTTGGTGTGACGCAGCATAACAAGTCATAACAATTTTGCCAGCAGGGAGCGGGCCATGACGACGGATATTGATACATTTAGGGCTGAGACCCGCGTCTGGCTTGAGGCACACTGCCCGGCGGCCATGCGCAAGCCTGTAAAGCATGAGGACGATGTGTGCTGGGGCGGGCGGAAATTCGTGTTTTCCTGTCCGGAGCAGAAGCTGTGGCTCGACCGGATGGCCGACAAGGGCTGGACGGTACCCGAATGGCCCAAGGCTTATGGCGGCGGCGGGCTGAGCCGCGAGGAGGTAAAGGTGCTGGCGGCCGAGATGCGGGCGCTGAAGGCGCGGTCGCCGCTCTCCAGCTTCGGCATCTGGATGCTCGGACCGGCGCTACTCAAATATGGCAGCGAGGCGCAGAAGCTGGAGCATCTGCCGAGGATCGCGCGCGGCGAGATCCGCTGGTGCCAGGGCTATTCCGAGCCAGGCGCGGGCAGCGATCTTGCTTCGCTCAGGACATCTGCGCTGCTGGATGGGGATGAGTTCGTCGTCAATGGCCAGAAGGTCTGGACGAGCTATGCCGACAAGGCGGACTGGATATTCTGTCTGGTGCGCACCGATCCGGCGGCGGCGAAGCATCTGGGGATTTCGTTCCTGCTGTTCGACATGGAATCGCCGGGGGTGAGCACATCTCCGATCAGGCTGATTTCGGGGGCCTCGCCGTTTTGCCAGACGTTTTTCGACGATGTGCGGGTGCCGGCGGCGAACCTGATGGGCGAGGCGGGCAAGGGCTGGGACATTGCCAAATATCTGCTGACGCACGAGCGCGAGATGATCGGCGGGATGGACGGGGCGGACATGCGCTCCAGCGTGTCCCAGATTGCGAAGAAGGTGCTCGGCGAGACTATTGATCCGCTGCTGCGCGCCGAGATTGTGCGGCATGAGATCGACGCCTGGGCGTTTTTGCTGACGATGGAGCGGGTGAAGGATGAGGCCAAGGCGGGGGTTGGCGTGGGGGCGCTGAGCTCGATGATCAAATATTATGGCACCGAGATCAACAAGCAGCGAATGGAATTGCTGATGAGCGTCAATGGCTCGGATGGGCTGGTTTGGGAGCGGAGCGATGAGGGGGCGGGCGAAGATGGGGACGGTGATCTGGCTCGCTCATGGCTGAGGAGCCGCGCCAATTCGATCGAGGGCGGCACCAGCGAGGTGCAGCTGAACATTATTGCCAAGCGTGTTTTGCAGCTTCCCGGCGCTTAATCTGGCCGCTTAAAAAGGTATTTGAGATGGCGCTTGTTTTGAATGACGACCAACGGATGATCGCGCAGGCAGCGGACGGTTTTTTTGCTGACGCGGCCCCGGTGGGCGAGCATCGGCGGCTGCGCGATGCGAAGGATGCGGTGGGTTTTTCGCGAGATACCTGGACGGCAATGGCGGCGATGGGCTTTGCCGGGGTGCTGGTGCCCGAGGCGCATGGCGGCGCCGGGCTGGGCGTTGTTGAGGCCGGGCTGGTGATGGAGGCGATGGGGCGCAACTTGTCCGCAGCCCCGATGCTCTCGACAGCGCTTCTGGGGGCGGCGGCGCTGGTGAAGGGCGGGACGCCGGACCAGCAGGCTGCGCATCTGCCGCTGATGGCGGCGGGGACCAAGCTTTTCGCGTTGGCGGCGGACGAAGCGGCGCGGCATTCACCGTTCAGGGTTGAGACGCGGGCCGAGCCTTCGGGCAATGGCTTCCGGCTGACCGGGGTGAAGCCATTTGTGCTCGACGGGGCGGTTGCGGACTGGCTGATCGTGGCGGCGCGCACCGAGGGCGAGGCCGATTCACCCCAAGGGATTACGCTGTTTCTGGTGCCTGCGGGCGCCGCCGGGGTGAGCATTCAGCGGCGATCCATGGTCGACAGCCGCGGCGCTGCACGGGTGATACTGGAGGGTGTCGAGGTGGACGGTGCCGATATGCTGGGCGAGCGCGGAAAGGGCGGGCGGCTGCTCGATGCTGTGCTCGATATCGGGCGGGCCGGGCTGGCGGCCGAGATGCTCGGGGTGGCGGGGCAGAGCTTTGCCATGACGGTCGATTATCTGAAGAACCGCGAGCAATTCGGGCAGAAGATCGGGACGTTTCAGGCCTTGCAGCACCGCGCGGCGCATCTGTTTTGCGAGCTTGAGCTGGCACGATCGGCGACGCTGAAGGCGATGATGGCGCTGGATGAGGGCGATGTGCGGGCGCCGCTTTTTGTCAGCCTTGCAAAGGCCAAGGCAGGCGATGTGGCGAAGCTGGCGACCAATGAAGCTGTGCAGATGCACGGTGGGATCGGGATGACTGATGACTTTGACATCGGCTTTTATATGAAGCGCGCGCGGGCGGCGGCGGAGACATTTGGGGATTCGGCGTTTCATGGCGACAGGCTGGCGGGTATGATCGGTTATTAGTTGCCTAATGGCATGACATTGGCTCAAATGACCTTGGTGAAGGCCGGGGTTTGACACTGGCCGTGTATTTCCTTGGGGATAGTCATGAAGAGTGCACTTGATACTGCGATTGACGCGACTGTAGCCGCGATTATTGCACCGGGCGGCGCGCTGGCTGTGGGCGAGGCTTTGGTGCGCGGCGCCACGCTCCCGGTGTTTTCGGCGGCACCCGGATCGATCAGGGATTTTTTCGCGTTTTTCGCTATGGCGCACGGGGCCAAGGAGTTTCTGGTCTATGGCGAGGAGCGGCTGAGCTTTGCCGAGGTTCATGCAGCGGGCCTGAAGGTTGCGGCAGCACTTCAGCACCGCCACGGCATTGCCAAGGGCGACCGGGTGGCGATTGCCATGCGCAATTATCCTGAATGGATCACCGCCTTTATCGGGATTACGCATCTGGGGGCCATTGCGGTGCCGATGAACGCCTGGTGGACGGCGGATGAGCTCGATTATGGCCTTAAGGATTCGGGTACACGGCTGGTGATTGCCGATGAGGAGCGGGCGCGGCGGATCGCCACAATCAGCTGTGCGGCCAAGGTGCTGACGGTGAGGACCAGTGCCGCTGTGGCGGCGGGGCTGGGTGTGCTGCGGCTTGAGGACGAAGTGGCGGCGAGCCCGGCTGCGTGCTGGTATCTTTCGGAAATTGCGCCCGAAGACGATGCGACGATCATGTACACCTCGGGATCGACTGGCGCACCCAAGGGGGCGGTTTCGACGCATCGCGGGATTGTTTCCGGGACGATGAATTATCTGGTGATGGGTCTGGCGCTGCAGAGCCTGAGCCAGCAGCAGGGCATCGCCCCGCCGGACCAGCAGGTCATGCTGCTGAATGTGCCGTTGTTTCATATCACCGGATCGGTGCCGGTGATGATGGTTTCGGTGGCGAGCGGGCGCAAGCTGGTGATCATGCACAAATGGGATGCCGGCGAGGCGCTGCGGCTGATCGAGAAGGAGCGCTGCACCTATTTCATCGGGGTGCCGACGATGAGCCTTGAGATGATGATGCACCCCGACCGGGCGAAATATGACACCTCGTCGCTGGTCGATATTGCATCGGGGGGTGCACCAAGGCCGCCCGAGCATGTCGAACGGCTGGCCAGGGATTTGCCGGGCAAGAACCCGCTGCAGGGCTATGGGCTGACCGAGACCAATGGCGTGGGGGCCGGCAATCTGCGCGACAATTACCGGGCCAAGCCGAACTCGACAGGGCGGGCATCGCCGCCGCTGGTCGAGATCAGGGTTGTGGGAGCGGATGCGCCGGATTGCTCGGTTGCGCTGCCGGCGGGGGCTGTGGGCGAAGTTTGCCTGCGATCGGCTGCGAATGTGCGCGGCTATTGGATGAAGCCGGAGGCGACGGCGGAGGCTTTTCCGGGCGATGGGTGGTTCCGCTCGGGCGACCTCGGCTATCTCGACGAAGAGGACTATCTGTTCATTGTCGACCGCAAGAAGGACATCATTATTCGCGGCGGCGAGAATATCTCGTGCCAGGAAGTGGAAGCTGCTCTTTATGCGCACCCGGCGGTGGCCGAGGCGTGTGTTTTCGGGCTGCCGGACGAGCGGCTGGGCGAGATCGTCGGGGCTGTGGTATATGTGACGCCGGGGGCCGAGCTTGAGGGGGAGGCGCTGACCGAATTCGTCAAGCGCGATCTGGCGGCGTTCAAGGTGCCGGCGCGGCTGTGGTTTTCGGCCACACCGCTGCCCAAGCTTGGCTCGGGGAAGACCGACAAGGTGACGCTGCGCAAGCATTACCGCGATGTGCATAAAGGCTGAGGAGACGACCCATGTTTACGACCATGGTTGAAGGCACCCGCGAGGACTGGGCCCATATCGCGGC
>JBBRCT010000013.1:0-54263 GCA_038204585.1 Sphingomonadales bacterium | reverse complement strand
GAAGACACCCTTGTCGCTCCATCGCTTCCAGCGGTTATAGAGCGTCTTTGCCGGACCATATTCCCGGGGCGCATCCCGCCACCTCAACCCATTGCGATTGATGAAGATAATGCCGCTCAGCACGCGGCGATCATCGACCCGGGGCTTACCATGACTCTTGGGAAAGAACGGCTGAAGCCGAGCCATTTGCTCGTCCGTCAGCCAAAAAAGATCGCTCATCAATCAGGCTCCTTACGGCGCTTGAATCAGATTGCGCCCATCAGATCAATGGGTCCTGACCCTAGAACGGTCTTGATCAGCACGAAAATGTTCCCTCATTTGTTCCCACATAATGAGGCGATTATTTGAGAACGCCAACAGACAGTGACGAACAACGCAATTCATTTAAATAATTATTTTCAATGTGTTGACGCTTAACTGCGACCAATCACGAGCATGGGTTATAGTCGTGCCCGGGGAGCGCGCGTTTGACCATGGCTACAGCCCTGAAATTCGTCCTGCGCGAACGCGATGAAAGTCGGGACCATGATAGATCACTATCGCGTTGCTACCGCTCATAGAGTTGCTAGCCTGACCGCTGCCAAGCGAGGAGTCGGCTCATGCACATCAGCCAGAACATGATCGACCTGTACGATTATTATACCCATGTTGGCGGTCTCAGCCGACGTGAACTGATCGCGCGCCTTGGCGGGGTCGCAGCGCTCGCACTCATCGAAGCCAGCGCCACTGCCGTACCGCGTGTCTCCGCCGATGATCCTCGAATCAAGGCAGGCCCCGCCCGCTGGGTGGTTGGCGGTGGCAGGATGATGCAAGGCTATCTTGCCGAGCCTGCAAGTGGCAGCGCCGATTCCCCGCGCGTCCTCGTCATCCACGAAAACCGCGGCCTTACGGAGCATATCTGCGATGTTGCCCGGCGCTTCGCCGCCGCCGGCGTTGTCGCACTGGCAGTCGATTTCCTCTCCGCCGCCGGAGGCACCCCGCCCGATGAGGATGCCGCTCGGGATCTCATCGGAAAGCTTGATAAAGGCCCCACCGTTGCTGATGGCGTCGCCAGCCTGGAATGGCTGGGCAGCAAGGCACCGGGCAAAGGCATCCCGGGTGCCGTTGGCTTCTGCTGGGGTGGCGGGATGGTCAACAGCCTCGCACTCGCCGCCGGTCCGCGTCTGCGCGCCGGTATCGCCTATTATGGCGCCGCCCCCGCCGATCTCGCAGCGGTCTCAGCCATAAAAGCAAAGCTGGTCTTCCACTATGCCGGCCTAGATACGCGCATAAACACTATGGCACCGCCCTATGAAGCAGCCCTGAAAGCAGCCGGTGTGCCCTTCGAGAGCTTCACCTACGAAGCGGTCAACCACGCGTTCAACAATGACACATCGGAAGCACGGTACAACGAAGCCGCCGCCAACCTCGCATGGTCGCGCACCCTGGCCACCTTGCAACTTTAATCTCAACGGCAATTTTTAAGGGTGGTCGATCGCCTGTAAAACCATGAACGTGTGCTACTGAAAAAGAGACCCCAGACACGTATTTCGTGCCCGGGGCCATCATTAGCGTCACACCGCTGATCAATCAGGGCGAAAGCTGCCCTCAGGCCGCCTTTTCCTGCGTCATGAGCCGAACCGGCTCTTTGAGGCCAGCCACGACATCCTTATCGACCTGAACCTCCTCAAGCCCCTCCATCCCGGGAAGCTCAAACATCGATTCAAGCAAAATCGATTCCATAATTGACCGCAAGCCGCGAGCCCCTGTCCTGCGTTCAATCGCCCGCTTGGCAATCGCCGACAGCGCGTCCACCGTGAAGGTGAGCTTGACGCCCTCCATCTCGAACAGACGAGCATATTGCTTGCTGAGCGCGTTCTTCGGCTCGGTCAGAATCTTGATCAGCGCGTCCTCATCCAGATCCTCAAGGGTCGCGATGACCGGCAAGCGACCGATAAATTCAGGAATCAGGCCGAAGCGCAGTAGATCTTCCGGCTCGCACTGGCGCAGAAGCTTGCCAACCCGACGCTCGTCGGGCGCCGCCACATGGGCACCAAAGCCAATCGATTTGCCCTGCAGCCGGTCCCCGATAATCCGGTCCAGCCCCGAAAAGGCCCCGCCACAAATGAACAGGATGTTTGTCGTATCGACTTGCAAAAACTCCTGCTGAGGATGCTTGCGCCCGCCCTGCGGTGGCACGCTCGCCGTCGTACCTTCCATGATCTTCAACAGCGCCTGCTGTACCCCTTCACCGGACACGTCACGGGTGATCGAAGGATTGTCTGCCTTGCGTGAAATCTTGTCGATTTCATCAATATAAACAATACCGCGCTGCGCCCGCTCAACATTATAATCACTCGCCTGGAGCAGCTTCAGGATTATATTCTCGACATCCTCACCCACATAGCCGGCCTCGGTCAGCGTTGTGGCATCAGCCATAGTGAACGGAACATCGAGGATTCTCGCAAGCGTCTGTGCCAGCAGCGTCTTGCCACAGCCCGTCGGACCAACGAGCAGGATGTTGGACTTTGCCAACTCCACCTCAGCGCCCTTTCCGCCATGGTTCAGCCGCTTGTAGTGGTTATGTACCGCTACAGAGAGCACGCGCTTGGCGTGCATCTGGCCGATCACATAATCGTCCAGCACATTGCAGATCTCGCGCGGAGTCGGAACATCACCAGACTTTTTGACCAGAGCTGTTTTAGTCTCCTCGCGGATGATGTCGTTGCAAAGCTCGACGCACTCATCACAAATGAACACAGTCGGGCCTGCGATGAGCTTACGCACCTCATGCTGACTCTTCCCGCAGAAGCTGCAGTAGAGCGTGCTCTTCGAATCGCCGCCACTTAATTTGGTCATGGCTTTCCTCTCTCGCGTGGTGCGAGTGTAGCGTTGGTTCGCTGTTCGCTGCAAGTGCAGCAAACCTGTCGATTGTCACAATGATGCAAAGAATAGTCCGGAAATCGGATCAAGCCGCCGCCCGCGCCTCTTCCTCGGTCGGCAGCGGGCGTTTGTCCACCACTTCGTCGACCAGCCCGAAAACCTTCGCTTCATCAGCAGACAGGAACTTATCGCGCTCCATCGCCCGTTCGATGGTGTCGATGTCCTGGCCGGTGTGCTTCACATAAAGTTCGTTGAGCGTCGCCCGGATCCGCAAAATCTCACGCGCCTGGATTTCGATATCGGTCGCCTGACCCTGCGCCCCACCCGAAGGCTGGTGAACCATGATCCGGGCATGCTTCAGTGCCACACGCATACCCGGCTCGCCGGCCGCCAACAAAAAGCTACCCATCGAAGCCGCCTGCCCCACGCAAACGGTTGCCACCTTGGGGCGGATGTATTGCATCGTGTCATAAATCGCCATGCCGGCCGTTACCACTCCGCCCGGCGAGTTGATGTACATGAAGATGTCCTTTTTCGGATTTTCCGATTCGAGGAAAAGCAACTGCGCGACGATGACCGAGGCCATATGATCCTCGACCTGGCCAGTCACGAAAACGATCCGCTCGCGAAGCAGCCTCGAATAGATATCAAACGAACGCTCCCCCCTGGTCGAGGTCTCGATGACCATCGGGATAAGGCCGGCATGCGCGGGGGGAAGATAGTCGTACATCTGAATCTCCGATTGAATACTCAACGTCGGACGTTTCCACCCCCTTTTCAAGAGGGGATGCCACAACCATCCACAGCTGCGGCAATCCCCACCTCTAAAGGATCAAGCCTTCTTGGCAGCAGCCTTCTTGGCAGGCGCCTTTTTCGCAGGCGCCGATTTGGTTACCGGTGCCTCGTCCGCCTTCGCAACCTTGGGCTTCTCAGCCTTGGGTTTCACAGCCTTCTTCACCGGCTTTTCAGCCTCCACAACTTCAGCAACAGGCGCGGCCTTCTTCGCTACAGGCTTTTTGGCAGCAGCTTTTTTCACCGGCTTTTGGTCGTGATCGTGGCCATGGTCGCAGTCGGGGCCATGCACATGCGCAGGTGATTCGTCCTCGTCCTCAATCGCTGCCTCAAGCTCGGCACGGCTCACTGCGCGCTCATTGATCTCGGCCATGCCCACCAGGAAGTCGACGACCTTGTCCTCATAAAGCGGCGCGCGCAGCTGTGCGGCAGCCATCGCGTTTTCCTGAAAAAACTTGACCACCTTCTGCTGTTCAGTCGGCGCATAGCGCGAGGCTTCCTGCCCGATCAGCCGATTCATCTCGGCATTGCTCACGGTAATCCCGTTGCGATTGCCAATTTCGGAGAGCAGCAATCCCAGACGCACCCGCCGCTCGGCGATCCTCTGATAGTCCATACGCTCGGCCTCGATCTCGGCTTTCGCCGCTTCAGGCTCCGCCGCCTTGGCCGCTTCCTGCTCAAGCTGCGCCCAGATTTGATCGAATTCGCCGGCCACCATGGTCTCAGGCACGTCGAAGTCATGACGCGATGCCAGCGTATCCAGCAACTTGCGCTTAATGTGCGTGCGCGTCAGCTGAACAGTCTCAGCCTCAATCTGATCCTTCAAAATCTCTTTCAGCGCGTCAAGCGAATCGATACCCAAAGATTTGGCAAACTCATCATCGATCGCAGTCTCAACCGGTGTCTCCACACCCTGCACCACAATTTTGAATTCTGCCGGCTTCCCAGCCAGCGCTTCCGAACCATAATCGGCCGGGAACGTCACCTTGATGGTAAGTGCCTGGTTAGCCTTCACGCCCACCAGCTGGTCCTCAAACCCGGGAATCAGCATGCCGGAGCCAATGCGCACCCGCATCGCCTCGCCCTTGCCGCCCTCAAATACAACCCCGTCAACGGAGCCTTCAAAGTCGATCACCACCGTGTCACCGTCCTTGGCCTTATACTTGGCTGCGGCGGCATCTGTCTTCTGCTGCTGCGTCGCCAGCCGGTCGAGCATTTCGGCAATCGCCGCATCATCAGCCGGCACCACCAGCTTTTCGAGCGCAATCCCATCAATGTTGATAGTCTCGATCGTCGGCAGCACTTCAAGCATGACCTTGAAAGCGATATCCTGGCCTTCAGCCGGATCGACATCAAAATCCACTTGCGGCTGAATGGCCGGGCGCAGCTGCTTTTCGCTCAAAAGCTGCTGAACACCGTCATTGACAGCTGCCTGCACAGCCTCGCCATGCAGCGCCGGCCCGTGCATCTTGCGCACCAGATTTGCCGGAACCTTGCCCGGCCGGAAACCCGGCATGCGAATCTGCTTGGAAACCTCAGCAAGCCGCGCGTCCACCCGCTTGGCGAGGTCGGCAGCCGGTATCACCAGCGAAAATTCGCGGCGAAGCCCCTGATTCAGCGTTTCGGCAATCTGCATCGTGTGTCTCGTCTTTCAATAACAATTCGCAAACCGTCGCCACGGCGATTCGTGGCGCTGGTGCGGGCGAAGGGACTCGAACCCCCACGTCTCTCGACACTGGAACCTAAATCCAGCGCGTCTACCAATTCCGCCACGCCCGCTTAAGCGTGAACGGCGGCTCTATATCAAGTCAAAGCCTCACCGCAAGCGTGACGCCGCGCAAACATCATGGCAAGACTGCCGCTCAGCCAACATAAGGCCCATCTGCGCATGCACACCGACATCGAAATCGCCCAGCGTTACACCCTGCTTCCTATCCAAAGCATCGGCGAAAAACTCGGTCTCGACGCGGACGATCTTGAGCCTCAGGGTCGCCACATCGCCAAACTGGCAACTGCCACGCTCGCCCGGATCCGCCATCACCCCCAAGGCAAGCTGATCCTCGTCACCGCCGTCAATCCAACCCCGGCCGGCGAGGGCAAGACCACCACCACCATCGGCCTTGGCGATGCTCTGAATCGCATCGGCAAAAGCATCGGAAACCGCAAAGCGGCCATTGTGCTGCGCGAGCCGTCTCTCGGGCCAGTGTTCGGCCGAAAGGGCGGCGCTACAGGCGGCGGCCATGCCCAAGTCGGGCCCATGGAACGCATCAATCTGCATTTCACCGGGGATTTTCACGCCATCACCTCAGCGCATAATCTCCTCGCCGCCCTGATCGACAATTCGCTGCACTTCCGCCTTCCCACCGCAACCGGTCACCCGCTCGACGCTCGCACCATCAGCTGGCGCCGCGTGCTCGATATGAATGATCGCTCGCTCCGCCAGATCGCAACCGGCATGGGTCAAAGTAATGGCCCGGTTCGCGAAACCGGTTTCGACATCACCGTCGCCAGCGAAGTCATGGCCGCCTTGTGCCTGGCCGATGACCTGCAAGATCTCCAGTCCCGATTGGCGCGCATCCGCATCGGTAAAGACCTCGCCGGCGCGCCGGTGACAGCAGGGGATATCGGCGCCGCCGGCAGCATGGCAGCACTCCTCGCCGATGCCGCCTTGCCCAATCTGGTCCAATCTCTCGGCGGCTCGCCAGCGCTTATTCACGGCGGCCCCTTCGCCAACATCGCCCATGGCTGCAATTCGGTAATCGCCACGCGCGCCGCTCTATCCCTTGCCGATTTCGCCATCACCGAAGCTGGATTTGGTGCCGATCTCGGGGCCGAGAAGTTCTGCAATATCAAATGTCGCAGCGCCGGCTTAGCACCTGCAGCAGCCATCGTGGTCGCCACAGTTCGCGCCCTCAAATATCATGGCGGCATGGCCCTGCCGGATCTTGCAAACCCCAACCCAAAAGCTCTCGACGCGGGTCTCGAAGTTCTGGCGCGCCACGTCGAGAATCTAGCCAAGCTCGGGCTGCCCGTGGTCGTGGCAATCAACGCCTTCGCATCAGACACCGAGGTCGAACACCAGCAAATTCTGGGCTACTGCGCCAATACCCTGGCAGTCCCGGCACATCTATGTACACATTGGGCCGATGGTGCCGCCGGCGCCGAAGCGCTCGCCCATACAGTTGTCAGCCTTGCTGATGCCAATAAGGATCCCCACAAAACCTTCCGGCTGCTTTATCCTGACAGCCTGACGCTTACCGACAAGATCAGCACCATCGCGAGAGAGATCTACCGCGCCGAAGGCATCAGTCTCACGCCCGGCGCTGCCAAAATGCTCGCCCAGTTCACCGAGCAAGGCTTCGGCCACCTGCCAGTGTGCATCGCAAAGACGCCCTATAGTTTCACCGCCGATGAGCATGTCCGTGGCGCCGCGACAGGCCATACCCTGCCTATCACCAGCGTCCGCCTCGCCGCCGGTGCTGGTTTCGTTGTGGCGCTTGCCGGCAGTGTCAACACAATGCCGGGCCTGCCCCGTCAGCCGTCAGCAAATCACATCGGCCTTGATGAGCATGGCGCGATCACAGGCCTGAGCTAAAGCAGCCCGGCAATCGGCAGCTTGCCTATCAGCCACACTACAGCCCGCTGCCACCAGCGGGTCCCGGGCTCAGCACGAAGCACGACATCGCCCTCGCGCCAGACCAAATGCCCATCTTCCAGATCCACCCCCCAGGCAAAATCGGGCAGTTCACCCATCAATTGGCGTTCTACCCGACCGGCAAGTACGGCAGATTCAATCAGAAAGCCGATTTCAGTATTGAGCCGCCACGAACGCGGGTCAAAATTAATCGATCCTACAAACAGACGCAAACCGTCGGCACAAAAAGTTTTGGCGTGAAGCCCCGACGCGCTCTTGCGAAAAAAACTGGTGCCACCAGAAAGGTCGCCGGGCCGCCGCAGTCTCTTGGGCACCAGCCCCAGCCGCACCTTGTCGTCCGCGCGGCCGCGCATCTCCCAAAGCGCCACACCGGCGCGCAGCAGCCTGGCGCGCGCTGGAGCATAGCCAGCGTGCACCAATGCCACATCGGTCGATCGAAAGGAGTTGGTGAGCACGGTGGTCACCACACCCTTGGCCGCCAGCGCTTCCAGCCCCGCAGCCCCCTCTTCCATCGGCACAAAATACGCCGAAACCAGCAGCAGCCGCTTCACCGGTGCCAGAACTCTGAGCACCATCGGCAAAATGAGGTCCTCTACGCCTGCGCGGCCTAGCACCTTGTCCGGATCATCACTCATCATCAAAACCGGGGCCCAGACGAAATCATCAATCTCATCGATCATTGCCGCCGTTTCAGGGCTGACGGCCTTCTGCTGGTATCTGCGCCGCAATGTCTCTGAATCGGCATCAGCACGAGATGCGCGAGGCCGGGTGATGACACTGTCCACCGGCACCGCAGCATCGGCGCACCAGTAGCGCTCGAAATCCGTGCAGACCTTGCCCACAATCTCACCCACCGCAAGCACATCGAGATCGGCAGCCAGCGCCGGATGCTCGTCAACAAAGTAATTGTCGCCGATATTCCGGCCGCCAATCACCGTTGCACAGGCATCGACGGTAATGCTCTTGTTGTGCATCCGCCGGTTGAGCCGCGAAAAATCGAAAACAAGGTTTATCCAGCGCGGCCAGCGCAGCTTGAAGGGGTTGAACAACCGCACATCCAGGCTGGGATGCGAATGGAGCAAAGCCAACCGGGCATCGCCAAGCCCGCACCCAAGATCGTCGAGGAGTAGTCGCACCCGCACTCCGCGGTTCGCCGCCGCCACCAGCGCTTCCAGCAACAACAGCCCCGAAGCATCATCTTCCCAGATGTAATATTGCACATCGATGCTGCTTTGGGCGCGGTGCACCAGAAGAAGACGCACTGCCAGCGCCATCGGCGCATCTGCGAGCAGCTGCACCCCGGTCAGCCCCGCATTGGCGGCGACCATCGGCGCAAATTGCGCGGGCAGTCCGGCAGCAGAATCAGCCATGCGACACCCTTACCCAAACCGGCAGATGATCGGATGCAATGCGGGATAATGGACTAATATGCACCCCGGCCGCCGCCACGTTCAGCGCTGGATGCGCAAAAATCCGGTCAAGCCGCCCTATTGGCAGACGCGAGGGGAAACTCGCACCCAAAGGCACGCCTCTTAGCCCATCGCCAAGCAACGCCATTGCCGCGCCACCTGCGCGCCATTCGTTGAAATCTCCCATCAACAGCTCAGGCGTATTCCCCGGCTGCCTGGCCACCCCTTCGCGCACCGCACGCACCTGCCGCGCCCGCCACAGCCCCGAGAGATCAAGATGCATCCCCACCAGCCGCAGCAGCTTGCCGCCCGCAGCAACATCCGCCATCACCGCCCCGCGAGGCTCAAGTGCGGGCAGCGGTAGCCGGGCCGCCCGCACCACCTCAAGCCCGCCTCGCACCAAAACCGCATTGCCGTGCCAGCCGATCGCCTGCGAATGCTCAGCCACCGGCGCCACCCGCCACCCAGCCTCGGCCAGCATGCCGCCGGGAAATACCGAGGTCCGCACGCCAAAACGCGTATCCGCCTCCTGCAACACCGCCACATCTGCGTCCATCTCGCCGAGCACATCGAGGATTCGTTGCGGCACCCGCCGCCCATCGACCCCTACCGCCTTATGAATATTGTAGCTCGCCACGGTAACGAACGCGCTCACCCGCACCGCTCCGCAAAAGACACTATCTTCGACTTGCCAACGAAAAGCCGGGGACCAACCATGCCCACCGATATGCAACCAGTTCCTCTGCAAGACAAATCCTGACATCTTGTGCTCGACAAGAAAGGACAGTATTATTGACCAATTCCGAGTGATGACAGGGTATATCTATGATTGCCGGCCTGCCTCCCGTTTCGCTGGACGATAAATACACACTGACTCAGGGCCGTGTGTTCCTGTCCGGCGTGCAAGCGCTCGTCCGCCTTCCCCTTGTCCAACAGGCGCGCGATGCTGACGCAGGTTTGAACACCGCCGGTTTTATCTCCGGTTATCGCGGCTCCCCGCTCGGCACCTATGACCAAGAACTCTGGCGCGCCAAAAAAATGCTGGCAGCCCGCAACATCGTGTTCCGGCCCGGCGTCAATGAGGAGCTTGGCGCCACCGCCGTCTGGGGCAGCCAGCACGTCGGCATGCGTCCCGGCAACATGTTCGATGGCGTGTTTGGCATCTGGTATGGCAAAGGCCCCGGTCTCGATCGCGCCATGGACGTCATGAAGCACGCCAATGCCGCCGGCACAGCCCCGCTCGGCGGCGTCCTTGCCATCGTCGGCGATGATCACGGCGCCAAGTCGAGCACCCTTCCCCACCAGTCCGACCATAATTTCCAGGCTGCCTTCATCCCCTTCCTCGCCCCCGCCTCGGTTCATGAATTCGTCGAATACGGCCTGCTCGGCCTCGCCATGAGCCGATTTGCCGGCACATGGGTCGGCTTCAAGGCCACTGCCGATACCGTCGAAACATCGGCCACCGTCGATCTCGCCAGCGAACAGCGCGCCATTATCATCCCGCCGTTCGATTTTCCGCCAGGCGGCGTCCACATCCGCGGTGGTGATATCTGGCGCGAGGAAGACACCCGCCTCCAGCGCTTCAAAGGCTTCGCCGCCATGGCTTTCGCCAAGGCCAACAAGATCGACCGCGTCATCTGGGATACACCCACCCCACGCATCGGTATCATCACCACCGGCAAGGCCCATGCAGATACCATGGAGGCTCTCGACGAGCTCGGCATCACCGAAACCGTCGCCGCCGCCATCGGCCTGCGCGTCTATAAGGTCGGCATGCCCTGGCCGCTGGAGCCCGACGGTATCCGCGCCTTTGCCGAGGGCCTGCAAGAGGTCCTCGTGATAGAGGAAAAGCGCGAATTCATCGAGCATCAGCTGAAATGGCAGCTCTACAACTGGAACCCGTCTGTCCGCCCGCAAGTCGTCGGCAAACATGACGAACATGGCGCATGGCTGCTCTCTCCCGACAATGAACTGACTCCAGGCATAATCGCGCAAGTTCTCGCCGCCCGCCTCCAGCGCTTCCACGACACCGACCGTGTGAGAAACGCCATGGCCTTTTTCGCCGAACAAAAGCGCCGTTCGGATGCACATATCACCCCGATCAAGCGCACCCCCTATTTCTGCTCCGGTTGCCCGCACAACAGCAGCACCAAAGTCCCCGAAGGCAGCCGGGCGCTGGCCGGCATCGGTTGCCACATCATGGCGCTCTGGATGGACCGCGCCGATACTTTCACCCAGATGGGCGGCGAAGGCGTCACATGGGTCGGCGAAGCCCCTTTCACATCGGAAAACCACGTATTCGCCAATCTGGGCGATGGCACTTATTTCCACTCCGGCCTGCTCGCCATCCGTCAAAGCATCGCCGCCAAGGTGAACATCACCTACAAGATCCTCTATAATGATGCTGTCGCAATGACCGGCGGCCAAAATGTCGATGGCGAACTCACCGTGCCGCAGATCGCCGCCCAGATGGTCGCCGAAGCCGCCAAAAAAGTCATCATATTGACCGAAGACCTCAGCCGTTACAAAGGTATAACCCTCCCACCCTCCGTCCGGCTGCTCGACCGCAAGTTCCTTCTCGAAACCGAAAAGGAATTCGCCGCCACCGATGGCTGCACTATCATCATCTTTGATCAGACCTGTGCTGCTGAAAAGCGCCGCCGCCGCAAGCGCGGCCTGATGCCGGACCCCAGCACCCGCGTCCTCATCAACGCCGCCGCCTGCGAAGGCTGTGGTGATTGCAGCGTCCAGTCCAATTGCGTCAGTATCGAGCCACTTGAAACCGAATTCGGCCGTAAGCGCCGCATCAACCAGTCCAGCTGCAACAAGGACTATAGCTGCGTGAACGGCTTCTGCCCCAGTTTCATCACGATCGAGGGCGCAGAACTCACCAAGGCCGAAAAAATCACTATCGACGCCAGCACTCTCCCCTACCCGGCGCTGCCCAGCCCAAGCCGTAGCTATAATATCATGGTCACCGGTATCGGCGGCACCGGCGTGCTGACGGTTTCCGCGCTCCTCGGTACCGCCGCCCATCTCCAGGGCCTTGCCAGCACCACGGCTGATATGGCAGGCCTCGCCCAAAAGGGCGGCGCTGTTTATGCGCACGTCCGCATCGGTCAGCATAATTCCGATCTGCTCAGCCCCCGCATCACGGCCGGCTGCGCCGATCTCGTGCTCGCCTGCGACGCCGTTGTCGCCGCCGACAAGCCAACACAAGCGCTCATGCTCGCCGGACGCACCGCCGTCATCGCCAACGCCAACATCGCCCCCACAGCCGATTTTGTCCGCAACCGCGATTTTAACTTTCAGTCAAAAGCCATTGAAAATACAGTGCGCAACTCAGCCCGCGAAGATGCCACCCAGTTTTTTGACGCAGACCGCATTGCCACGGCGCTGCTAGGTGACAGCATCGGCGCCAACCTCCTCCTCCTCGGTGCTGCCTGGCAGCAAGGCCATATACCGCTCACCCAGCAATCGCTGGAAGCCGCCATTCGCCTCAACAACGTCGCCGTCGATTTCAACCTCCGCGCATTCGCACTCGGCCGCCTGCTATCCCACGATCCTCAAAAGGTCGAGGCCATGGTCGCCGCCACCAACCCAACTTCGCCGCCTGTTATCAGCCGCAGTCTCGATGAATTGATCGACATGCGCGCTGCCGATCTCGCCGCTTATCAGAACGAGAATTTGGCCGCCCGCTATCGCGACTTCGTAGCGCAAGCCCGATTCAAAGCAGGCGACTTCTTCGCAGAAGTCGTAGCAAGAAGCTATCACAAGCTCTTGACCTATAAGGATGAATATGAAATAGCTCGCCTATATTCAGACGGCCGCTTTGCCGCCACGCTCAAAGCGCAGTTCCACTCCGGAACGCCCCACGTCTGGCTCGCACCACCATTCCTCAGCAAAACCGATCCCGCCACCGGCCGCCCTGAAAAGCGCAAGTTCGGGCCATGGATTTTCACTGCCTTTAAAATTCTCGCCCGTTTCAAATTCCTACGGGGTACGCGCCTTGATCCCTTCGCCCGCACCGAAGAGCGAGCCCAGGAACGCGGCGATATCGCGCTCTACGAGGCTGACATCAGCCGCATCCTCACCGGCCTCACACCAGACCGCCTGCCAACAGCCCTCGCCATCGCTGCACTCCCGCAGGATGTCCGCGGCTTCGGGCCCGTCAAAGCTGCAGCCCGAGCGCGCATCGCGGCTGAGCGCGCCAAACTCTGGTCCGCTTGGGATACACCCGAAATTCTGCAGGTCGCATAGAGAATTCGGCGCATCCGCCGCCTGCAATGGCAATTGCCATGATGCATCGGGAGGCTTTAAGGAGTGTAGAAGACGGACTCGGCTGACCGGGTGGCTCGGCCGGGCGCCTATCCCTCGGACAATCATTGGCGGTGCGCCACCAGGCGCTGAAACATCGCACCGCCACTTCCTGGGTTACGCAGTCCATGCTCAACACCGAAATGATCCGCCGTGACTGGCTGGCAAATCCCCGTGCCGATATACTCGCCGGCATCGTCGTCGCTTTGGCGCTCATTCCGGAAGCCATTGGTTTCTCGATCATAGCCGGCGTCGATCCCCGCGTCGGCCTCTATGCATCTGTCGCCATCGCTATAGTGATTTCATTCACCGGCGGCCGCAGCGGCATGATCTCGGCTGCCACAGCCGCAGTAGCCGTGCTCGTCGTCCCCCTCGTCCGCGATCATGGTGTTGAATATCTGTTCGCCGCAACAATCCTCATGGGCATAGTGCAGATCATCGCCGGTCTGCTGCGGCTGGACCTGCTGATGCAGTTCGTATCCCGCTCGGTCATCACCGGCTTTGTCAACGCACTCGCTATCCTAATCTTCATGGCGCAGTTGCCGCAATTGCTCGGCGTAAACTGGCAAACCTACGTCATGGTCGCTGCAGGCCTCGCCATCATCTATGGCTTTCCAAGGCTCACCAAAGCTGTCCCCTCGCCCCTCATCGCCATTCTCGCGCTGACAGCCGCCAGCATCGCGCTGGGCCTCCCGGTAAATAGCGTTCAGGACATGGGCAAGCTGCCCGAGGGGCTGCCGTCGCTGGCGCTCCCGATTGTGCCGCTGACGCTGGAAACACTGCAAATCATCCTGCCCTATGCCGTGACCATGGCAGCGGTCGGCCTGCTGGAATCCCTGCTCACCGCCCAGATCGTCGATGATATGACCGACACTGACAGCAACAAACGGCGTGAATGCGGCGGACAAGGCATCGCCAACATGGCGTCAGCATTGGTCGGCGGCATGGGCGGTTGCGCCATGATCGGCCAATCGGTCATCAACGTAACATCGGGCGGCCGCGGCCGACTGTCGACCTTCACCGCCGGTGCGTTCCTGCTCTTCCTTCTCGCTGTGCTGGGGCCATATGTCGGCCGTGTTCCCATGCCAGCGCTGGTCGCAGTGATGATCATGGTCTCCATTGGCACATTCAGCTGGAATTCGATTTCAAACCTTCGGCACCATCCCTGGACATCGTCGGTCGTGATGCTCACCACAGTCGTCGTCGTCGTGTCCACAGCCGATCTTTCACTCGGCGTGCTCGCAGGCGTGCTTCTGTCGGGCATCTTCTTCGCCGGCAAAGTGCAGCGCATGTTCGCAGTCGAACGGAGCGTCGCCGATAATGGCTCAACGATAAACTACAGCGTATCCGGACAAATTTTCTTCGCCTCGGTGGATCGCTTCACTCGCTCATTCAATGATGAGCAAGGCGCTAAAAACGTTGTGATCAACATGACAGGCGCCCATTTCTGGGACATTTCGGGCGTCGCCGCTCTCGATAAAATCGTGGATCGCCTGCGCCGCGATGGCTGCGAAGTATCAATAATCGGGTTTAACCGCGCCAGCGCCGATATTATCGACAAGTTCGCGCGTCACGACAAAACAGGCTTTGAAACCGGCGCCGTGCCACACTGAGAATATAGCGCCCGATTGCAAATCTCAGGATGCATCAACCGTGATGCAACTGTACCCCGCCGCCACAAACCGCGCACAAGCCGCCTTCGATTCCTCCGGGCCAGCATATGCCCCGAATTGCAGCCGCGTCAGCGCGCCGTCATATTGAAAAACCGGCGTGACATCGGCCAGCAGCGCCGGACTGCGGGATTTGATAGCCGCAAGCGCCGCGTCAGCCAGTTCGCGCCGGCTATATGCCCCGATCTGAACGCGGAAAGCCTTTGCCGGCTTTGAAAGGCTTGCCAGCGGCACCTCGCCATCCCCTGAAGTCCGGCCGCCAGGCGCCGCCCCCAAGGCACCAGGACTAACACTTGGCGTCTGCGGCACCGGCGCCACCGCCACTTCCAGCGAAGCCGGTTTCGGAATGCTCGTCAGCGTCCCCCGGCTCCCGTCCGCCTTGGCCAGCGCCGTCGCCAGCTGCCATCCGCTCGTCCGCTCGGTCACACTCATCTTCGGCGTCAAAAGGTCAATCGCCGTCCGCGCCTCAGCCAGCCCCTGGTCTGCCGCGCGCGCCAGATAAGCATAAGCAGTGGTCAGGCTCTTCCGAACGCCATCACCATTCCAGTGCGCAACACCATAAACATATTGCGCCCGTGGCTCGCCTGCGTCAGCCGCCATCTTCAGCCAGCGCAGCGCCTCTGCCTTTTGCCCCGCCTGAAACAACAATATCCCGAAATTTGCCTGCGCCGGCCGATGCCCGCGCTCTGCTGCCTTGGCATACCAGTCCCGGGCGCGCGCCTCATCCTTCGGCGTTCCCCGCCCCAATTTGCTCGCTTGCCCCATATTGAACATCGCATCGAGGTTTCCGCCATCGGCAAATGGCCGCCACATCACAACTGCGTCAGCCCATTTCCCCTTGCGCCAAAGGTCAACTCCGTTCTTGACGCTCGCCGGCAATGCTACGGGAGCCACCACAGCAGCAGCGGCAGCCTGCTGTGTCTGTCCCAAAGCCGGCCCTGCCAGAGCCATTGCAATGACCAACGCCCTCATCCCGACCACAGTATGTCACCACCCTTGATTGTACGTCGAACAAGGCCCGCAACCGGCAAGCCATCAAACGGCGTGTTCGAAGCACCCGCAAACCGCTCCGGGCCAATACGCCAGGGCGCCCCTTCATCAAACACCACCAGATCCGCCGGCTGCCCCATAGCAAGGCTCCCCCCCGCCAGCCCAAACAGGCCCGCAGGCACAGTGCTCAGCGCTCCCAGCAACCTTGGGAGCGTCAAAACACCGTCGCGCACAAGGCTCAGGCTCAGCGCCAGCAGCGTCTCCGCCCCAGCCATGCCGGGTGCCGCATCTGCAAAGGGCTGGCGCTTCGCCTCCATGCTCTTCGGATCATGACCCGAGGCAACCACCGAGATCGTCCCGTCGCGCAGTCCCTCCACCACCGCAAGCCGGTCCTCCTCGCAGCGAAGCGGCGGGGATAATCGGCAAAAACTCCTGAAACCTGCAAGGGCAGTCTCGTTCAGCATCCAGTGCCCCGGCGTCACGCCCGCCGTCACCCGCACACCCCGCGCCCGTGCAGCGCGCACCTCATCCAGTCCCTCAGCCGTCGTCACCTGCCGGATATGCAGCCTCGCCCCACAAGCTTCCGCCAGCCGCACATCACGCGCAATCGCCATAGCCTCGGCAAAGGCCGGTGCCGCCGCTAGTCCCAGCCGCGTCGCATATTCGCCCTCGGTCGCCACCGCATCCTCGGTCAGCGCCGGGTCTTCGGCATGCACCACCACCACCATGTCAAAATTAGCCGCATAAGCCAGCAATCTGTGCATCACCTGAGCAGAAGCAATCCCCGCCCGCCCGGTCGCCACACCAACAGCCCCCGCCTCTCGCGCCAGTCCCAGTTCAGCCAGTTCGCTTCCTGCCAGCCCGCGCGTGCCCGCCACCAGCGGATGCACCCATACATCGGGCTTGCCCTGCCCGCGCGCAAAGCTCACCAGCGCCGGATCATCGAGCGGCGGCGTCTGGTCGGGCATCAGCACAGCGCGCGTTATGCCACCAAGCTGACATGCCCTTGCATCCGCCCTGAACACACCGGCATCAACCAGCCCAGGTGCGACCACCAACCCTGAACAATCCACCACATCGGCGTCAGACGGCGGCGGCGCATCGCCCATCCCGACAATCACCCGCCCGGCCACCATCACATTGCTAACCGCGTCATGCCCGGACGCCGGACAGATCACCCGCCCGCCGCGCAAGCACAAAGGTCTTGGTGCAAGCGTCATGCCGTCCAGCCCGAAATCCCGCGCCGCGCCCGCGTCAACACGTCAAGGCAAGCCATCCGAACCGCCACACCCATCTCGACCTGCTCGGTCACCGCCGATCGCACGATGTCATCGGCAATAGCACTCTCAATCTCCACCCCCCGGTTCATCGGACCGGGATGCATCACCAGCACATCGGGCTTGGCCCGCGCCAGCCGCGCTTCGGTCAGACCAAAAAACCGGAAATATTCGCGCGTTGAAGGCAGAAAAGCCCCGACCATCCGTTCGGTCTGCAAGCGCAGCATCATCACCACATCCACACCATCCAGCCCCGCCGCCATGTCGGTATAAGGGTCCACACCAAGCCCCTCGATGAACGGCGGCATCAGCGTCGGCGGCGCCACCGCCCTTACCTTGGCGCCCAGCGATGCCAGCAGCTGAAAGTTGGACCGCGCCACCCGGCTATGCAAAATATCGCCACAGATCGCCACCGTAAGCCCCTCGATCCGCCCTTTGCGCCGGCGGATGGTCAGCGCATCGAGCAGCGCCTGTGTCGGATGCTCATGTCGCCCGTCCCCGGCATTCAGCACAGGACACCCCAGCTTCTCGGCAATCAGCTGCACAGCACCCGATGAGCCGTGCCTGATCACGATCACATCGGGCCGCATCGCATCCAGCGTCAGCGCAGTATCCAGCAGCGTCTCGCCCTTTTTGACGCTGGATCCCGATACGCCAAGGTTCACGACGTCAGCCCCCAGCCGCTTTCCCGCAATCTCGAAGCTCAACGCCGTGCGCGTGCTTGGCTCAAAAAACGCGTTGATCTGCGTCATTCCTGCTAGTCGATGGTCCCCCCGGCTCACCGCTCGATTATAATCCACCCACGCTTCCGCCTCGCTCAACAGATAACGCACCTCCCATGGCTTCAACGCCGAAAGTGCGAGGAGATGACGATGCGGAAAGGGATGGGCGCCACCAGCCAGCGCGGGATGGGCAGGAGAATGTGCTGAAGAATGTGTTTCGGCCATTACCCATTCGTCTAACCCGCAACTACGCCCAAGGAAAGCCGACAATAAACTGGCGGCCGTGTCAGCTGGCAGTTGAACTCAGGATAATAAGGCCAGCACAGCTGCATCGACCGTTTCGAGACGCATCCGCAATGCGGCGTCCTCACAGTCGCCCGCCTCAAGCAGCAATAACGCAGTTACGTCCGGCGGATTTCGCTGCATAGAGCCGCCGGTCCGCAGTCTCCAGCAAAGCATCAAGCGTAGTGCCGTCCTCGGGCCATTGCGCCACCCCGGCGGAAAAAGTCACCTGCGTGCCATCATCCGCCCGCTGAAACGCTTCCCCTGCGAGCGATTCCTGCATGGCCGAGACCCGCGCCGCCACCGCCTCTACCGTCGCATCGGGGAACAACAGCAAAAATTCTTCGCCGCCGATCCGGAAGACCGTCTCGCCACGCTTGGTCATCACCTCAAGAAAACGCGCGAAATCGCGCAGCACCCGGTCTCCAGCCGCGTGGCCATTGTGATCATTCCATTGTTTGAAATGATCGATATCAAACAGCGCCACCACAACACGGCGCTGCTCCATGGCCGCCTGATCGATACAATGGACAAACAGCCCTGGCAGGCTCAAACGGTTACGCACGCGCGTCAACGGGTCGAATTCAGCCGCCTCACGCAGCGCCGCCTGCAAAAGCGCCTGCGATTCCAGCTGCCGCATATTGGTCGCAAGCTCCGCCTCAAGATCACGATAACGCAACTCCTCAGCGGTCACATCGTTGAAAACAAACACGGTTCCAACAGATAAATCGTTCCACGAAAGCGGCGCTGGCACCGGCACTGCATCAAGATCGTAAAAGCGCTCGCCGATAGTGATCCGCCGACCCGGCACCAATCGCAGACCGCCGTCGACACGGCTGAGTGTATTGGACAGTCCGGCTAGATTCGCAATCGAACGACCCGGTTCGCAAAGCTCGGGGAAAACAGATAGCGCCATAGGATTATTGGCCAGCACCAGTCCCTTTTTATCCACGACAAGAACCGGACTGCGCAGATTGGCGAATATGAGGTCGGGCGCAACGGAAGAGACGTCGAACACACGGTGCGATATCACCATGACCGAGCACAGCGCCACCACCAGCACAAACGAGAAAGGCGTCGGATCAAAACCGTTAAAATTGAATTTGAAAAGTACAAAAGCGAGATTGGGAACGATCACAAAGCTCATCAAAACCGCGAGAGACGTGAAATACAGCCGGAATTGCGGTGCCGCCTTGCGAAAACCTAAAAGCAAGACACCAAAAGTGGCCGCCACGAGCGCATAGTTGATACCAACCACAAGATTGCGAATCGGCCCATACGTTATTTCGGGTGCCAACCCGGAGTCGGCACCCTTTACGAGAGAGATGCTGGTATAAAACTGCCCATGCCATGGATTGCTGATCGCCAGAACGCTGACGAGCAGCGGCCAAACCAGAAGCACGATTCGAAACGGTGACCGCGGTCTGGAATCAATGCTGAAAGCGAAGTGATAAATGAATAGAGCCCAAGCCAGCGGTAACGATGCTGAACCAAGCCAGGACAAACCATTGGCGGCTATCCGGCATTGCCCGCTGGGTACGAGCAGCTCAATCGTCGTGGAGGCCAGCCAAAGGAACATCGCGACGTGGCAATAAAGAAAAAACTCCTTGCCGCAGAAGTGCCGCTGGCGCGCATTTGCCAGACCTAGCAAGACAACGCCCGCCATGGTTGCAAGCGGCAGCCAAGCCAGGCCATGTGGCGACGCCAAAGAAAGACAAGACCACAGATTTACCATTAGTTAATTACGCTATCTCGCTTAAATCTTTAATAAACTACGTAGGAGAAACATAATAGTTTCATTACGCGTTATCGAATCATTTTTTAACCTGCGCAAAGGTCATTTTTTGTGCGCGGCCGCTTGGCCACTGCGATGCGCTCAATCGCCCAGCAGTCCCGTCTCAATTCGGGCCAGCAAGCCGTGCAGACTTGTTATCTCGTCAGCCTCAAGCCTTTGCCAGAATAGAGGGCGTCATGGCCTTGGCTCGCGGAACCACCCTAACCAGACGTGAAAAGCGTCTCTCCCAGCGCCAGCGAGATCGGGAGACAAAGAAAACCAGCCAACACAAGCGCACTCAACAACAGCGCGAGATCCCCTTCGACGCGCCGCCGCCATAGCGCGCGTCCTGCCTGTTCCGGAAAAACTCCGGATAGCTCATCACCACTTCGCCCGGATGACGCTCAGCCATGTGCGCCACATAAACATCATAGCGCGGCACCCCGACCATCAGCCGGGCAGAATCGCGCAAGACCGTCCAGAGCCTCACGCCGGCACCGCTAAGGTCTCCGCGGTGGTCACCTTGCCATCACGCAAAGCCGCCATGCACGTGCGCACCGTAAAAAAGATCATCGCCAGCACCACCGAGAGAAACAGCACGCAAAGAGCCGCGTCAACATGATCGTTGAAGACGATCCTCTCCATATCAGACAAAGACTTGGCCGGCGCCAGAACCTCGCCACGCGCGAGCGCGTCACCAAATTTGGTAGCATGTGACAGAAACCCAACCTTGGGATCAGCAGAGAACAGCTTGAGACCGCCAGCCGTCACAGTGCACAATACCAGCCACGCCGCCGGCACAATCGCCACCCAGGCAAAGCGTTGCTTTTTCATCTTGAATAGCACCGCCACGCCAAGCATCAGCGCCACCGCAGCCAGCATCTGGTTAGAAATCCCGAACAACGGCCAAAGCGTGTTGATGCCGCCAAGAGGATCGGTAACGCCCTGATACAGAAAGAAGCCCCATGCACTCACACACAGTCCTGTCGCCACAAATCCTGGCCACAGCGCCGTCGAATCCTTGAACGACGGGACCGCCAGACTAAGCAGATCCTGCAGCATGAACCGCCCGGCCCGCGTCCCCGCATCCACCGCCGTCAGAATGAACAGCGCCTCGAAAAGGATCGCAAAATGATACCAGAATGCCTTCATCGCCAACCCGCCGAACAGCCCTGAGAAAATCTCCGCCATCGCCACTGCTAGTGTCGGCGCACCCCCGGTCCGCGAGATGATCGTCTTCTCTCCCATTTCCCCGGCAGTCCGAGTTATGGTCGCAGCATCAATGGGAAAGCCCATCGCCGTCACCGCTGCCGCTGCAGATTCCGCCGTCGTCCCCACCACTGCGGCCGGCGCGTTCATCGTGAAATAAATGCCCGGATCAAGAATCGAAGCCCCCGCCAGCGCCATAATCGCGACAAAGCTCTCCATGAGCATAGCACCATAGCCGATGAACCGTGCGTCGGTCTCGGTATCAATCAGCTTAGGCGTCGTCCCGCTCGAGATCAGCGCATGAAACCCCGACACAGCGCCGCAGGCTATGGTAATGAAAAGAAACGGAAACAACGTTCCCGACCATACCGGCCCGGAGCCATCGGCAAATTTCGTCAGCGCCGGCATCTTCAGCGGCGGTGCCAGAATGATCAATCCGATCGCCAACGCCAGCACGGCACCAATCTTAAGAAATGTCGAGAGATAGTCCCGCGGTGCCAGCAACAGCCAGACCGGCATCACCGACGCCACCGCACCATAGCCGATCAGCACCCAGCAAAGCTGGATAGGCGTCAGCGTAAACATCGGCCCCCAAACAGCGCTCTCGGCGATCGCCTGCCCATAGACAATCGCGAGCACCAGCCCGATCAAGCCAATTATAGATACTTCCGCGATCTTGCCCGGCCGCAAATACCGCCCATAAACACCCATAAACAGCGCCAGAGGCACCGTCGCTGCCACCGTAAACAGCCCCCAGGGGCTCTCCGCCAGAGCGCGCACAACGATGAGCGCCAGCACAGCCAGGATAATCACCATGATCATGAACGCCCCGAATAACGCCACCGTGCCGGCCGCATTGCCCATCTCCATCCGAATCAACTCACCCAAAGATCGGCCGTCACGCCGCATCGAGATGAAGAGAATGATAAAGTCCTGAACAGCCCCGGCCAGCACAACGCCAGCCAGAATCCAGAGCATCCCAGGCAGATAGCCCATTTGCGCTGCCAGCACAGGCCCCACAAGCGGCCCGGCTCCCGCAATCGCAGCGAAGTGATGGCCAAACAACACGTATCGGTTGGTTGGCACATAATCCAACCCGTCGTTCTTCAGATGCGCCGGCGTCTGCCGGCCACCATCAAGGCCAAACACCCGGCCCGCCAGAAATCGGCTGTAATAGCGATAAGCAATGAGATGGACCGACACGGCCGCCAGCACCATCCAAAGCGCGCTAACCTGCTCGCCGTTGGCAGTGGCAATCACACCGAGCGCACCCGCCCCGATCAGGCCCAGAAGTGCAAAAGGTCCGTGATCCTTGAGCGTTGTTGTCATCACTTGGCTTTGGCGTAGCGCGCCACCGACCGCTCCTTCACCTGAGCGCCGTAAATCACGCCCTTGGTGTCGACCCAGATGCCCTCAGCACTGCTCGTCGCACCCCCATCCGGGTTCGGCTCGGGATCGGGGATGAATGACGTTACCTTGCCGGTCTTGGCGGAGCCAATACGGATTCCGCGCTTCCATCCCGGGTTGAAGCCATAGCCAACAGGGTTCCGGCTCTCGCTGTCCGCTGAATAGAGCACATCATTCTTGTCGATATAAATCCCTGACGGCCGGCCAAATTGCGTCCAGGCATCGATAAATTTCCCGTCCTGCGTAAAGATCGAAACCCGGTTGTTCCAGCGATCCGCCACAAAAAGCCGTCCCTGGCTGTCAATCGCCAGCGAATGCGGCACCTCAAGTTCACCGCGAGCCTTCCCCGGCGTGCCAAACTCGCCCAAATAGCGACCATCCGGCGCAAACTTAACGATCCGGGCTATGTTTTTATAGGCTTCATGACCGTCGCCCACGAAGATCGTTCCGTCCTTGGCCACGGTTACAGCATTGGGCTCGGTGAATGTTGTCGGCCCGGTTCCTGCTACACCCTTTGTGCCCAGCATCAGCAAAAGCTTGCCATCGGATGAAAACTTGAACACCTGCCCACCGCCACCATTGGCCACACGCGCGTCGGTCAACCAGACATTATCCTCGGCATCAATATAAAAACCGTGCGGAAAAAGCGTGAGCCCTCCACCAAAATCCTTGATGAAGTTGCCATTGGCATCAAATTCCATAATCGGATTTACCGAGGAACCGGCGCAACTGTTGGCACCACAGCGCTCAGCCACCCAGACATGCCCCTTGCTGTCCACGGCCACCGCACTTGTCGATCCCATCGTCCGCCCAGCCGGCATCTTGAAGAAGCCAAGATCAGTCTTGTACGGATTAGGATGCAAGTTTGGATTCCCGGCAAGCGGCCCCGGCGGCGGCAATTGCGCCAGCGTGTAAGGTACGCGCTGCGCGCTGGCAGGCATGGCCGACGCAGTCAGCGCCAGCGCCATAAAAGCTGCAATCCTCATAAACCCTCCCCCAGGGATTAAATTACATCACGGCGTCGGTTGAGCCGACTCGTTATTAGCCGCTGTCTTTGGCTTTTGTGCAATGAACGAAATCATGGCCAGCACTTCAGACCGCCGATCCAGCGCCTTGTCACCCGCAGGAAAGCTGTTGGCCTTCAAAAGAAACGCCAGAATATCAGCGTATTCGTCGCGGCCCAGCGACTGCGGGTTGTCCATCGGCATCGTCGTACGCACCCGGTCGAACAAATCACCCAACGGAAGCTCGTTGTAATGGGAGATAAACTCGCCACCAACCAGCGCCGGCGCCTCGCCGGTGCCGTTCATCTGCCCGCCGTGGCATTGCCCGCATTTGACCGCATAAGCAGCCTCACCGCGCAACGCCTGTTCATTAGTGTACACCCCATCCCACACAGTCTTGCTAAACTCCTGCTGGGCGACTGCAGCGCCTGCAATAGTCAAGCCTGCGATAGCAAAGCTTAATGCAAGGATGGGGTTACGCATACGCACTGGCTCTCTCCTGAAACTGCCCGTCAGTTCTTCAATGGTAGGGTATAGGCAATATACTCGCCTGAATATGTCCCCCCGCTGACTGCGACAATGATGTACTGCTTACCGTTCACCATATAGCTCATCGGTGACCCTGATTGTGGCCCAGCCATGAACACGGCGCCGACTTCTTTGCCACTATCCTTGTCATAGGCGCGCAACATGGCGCCGCGCGGCCGGTCACCGGGGCTGGTCACCTGATTCTCGCCAGCAATCACCAGCGATTTCGTCACCAGCGTACCGATTTGATAGGTTGACTGCCCGGTGCGCGGAATTGTCAATCCCTTCAGCGCCGGATGGTTGCGAACAAAGTCAGGAGTTTCACCATGAGCAACCTGCCATTTGATCTCGCCCTTGTTCACATCGATCGCCGAGATCGTGCCATAAGGCGGCTTGACCAACGGCAGGCCGTCGACATTGAGGCGCGGAATGCCGGCCCCTCCGCCACCTGCTGAAGGCGCAGGTGCAGGGCTGTCGGCGCCAGCGCCTTCGCCAGGCCCCTTGATCATAACCACCGGCTGCCCGTCCACCCCAACAACCCAATCGATATCGGTCATCGTATCGGGACCTGGCTGCAGGCCAGTCGCCGAGATGCAGGCGCCGCAAGCATAGACATAGGCAATGCCGGTCTCAGGGTCGAACGATCCACCCGGCCAATTGGTGCCACCCTGCGCCCAGTTATTGATGACGCCAAGCTTATCCTTCGTCGAAACGATGGGCGGTGTATAGACCGGCCCCAGTACGAAGCGATTGGTCACGTCCAGCGCCTTTTTGCGAAGCTCGGGCGTGAAGTCGATCAGATCGCTCTCCACAATGCCATTGCGGGCATAGGCCACCGGCTTGGACGGGATCGGCTGTGTCGGTGAATACCATTCCCCCGGCACATTGCCCTTTGGCACCTTCGTCTCATTGATCGGCCAGACCGGCTTCCCGGTTACCCTGTCGAACACATAGAAGAAGCCCTGCTTCGAAGGCACACCCACAACCTTGCGGGCCTGGCCATCGACCATCACGTTCATCAGCAGCGGCGCCGAAGAATTATCAAGATCCCAAATCTCATGATGGATGAGCTGGAAATGCCATTTCCGCTCGCCGGTCGTCAGATCGACCGCCACCAGTGAGTTCCCATAGAGACCTACACCAGGCCGCTGACCGCCGTAAAAATCGGACGTTGGCGATTCCACATTCAAATAAGCCGTGTTGAGATCAGCATCGACCGAAACCTGAGTCCAAACCCCGGCATTACCGGTTGTCTCGGCCGAGCCTTTAAGCCAAGTCTCATAACCAGCTTCTCCCTTTTTCGGGATCGTATGGAATGTCCAGAGCCGCTTGCCGGTGCGCACATCAAATGCGCGGGTATAGCCCTTGGTATTGTTCATGGTTTTCGGCGTGAAGCCTTCCTTGAACGCCGAACCGATGATCACCGTATTGCCCGAAACTGCCGGCGCCGAGTGCACCCCGGCCTCGCCCTCTTCAAGGTCGTTGATCGGCTGATCCCAATCGGTCTTCAGATCGACAAAGCCGTTGTCGCCAAATTCGGTGTCCACCTTGCCGGTGTCGGCATCAAGGCTGACCATGCGATAGCCGATCGTTACATAGATGATCCGGCGCTTCGTGCCGTCTGTCCAATAGGACAAGCCACGCCCTGAAAGCGCACGCGGGCTCACTGCCGAACGCTTGCCTTCATGTACGGCAAACGACCACAGCAATTCGCCAGTCGTACCATTGATAGCGACTACCGCGCGGCGCGTACCGGCCGTGGTGAAGATCACGCCATCGACCGCCAGCGGCGTGCCCTCCAGCTTGTATTCCGGCCGGGATCCGAACATGTCAGTCTTGAACCGCCACGCCACTTCCATATCATTGAAATTGGCAGCGTTAATCTGATCGAGCGGCGCATAACGGCTGCCCGAGACATCAGAGTTATAGCTGGTCCAGTTGACATTGGGACCAGCCTGCCGCGCCGCAGCGGCCCCCTGTACAAAGGAATTAGTCGGCTGCAGCGCCGGCGCAAAAGTCTGCGCCAATGCCGCCGGCGCACTCGCCAACAACAAAGCCGCAATGGACACAACAGGTAGCGTGCGTGATGAGATCATTTATTCAAACCCTTGTCATCAATGCCATGGACGAGATGCAACGCATCTCAGCCCATCTCTTTAACCTTAGCCAGGCCGGCCTTGAGCGACACGCGCTGCGCGTCCGTCAACTGCGGATAAGGCGTGCGAGCGTACATTTCAGGCCCACCCATTTCGAGCCCGAGGATATACTTCATCGAAGCATATGTGTTGGCACCCATGTTCGCGTCGCGGATCGTGCGCTGTGCAGCGCGCAACTTGGCCAGCTCGGCTTTCCAGTCGCCCTTGGCGTGGTAAGCCTTGAAGATCGCGGCACATTTGCCGCTGAACTGGTTACCATCGGCAAGGATCGTACCCATGCCATTATCAAGCGCCACTTCAAGATTGTTATTGGTCCCGCAGCGCATATTAAGCGCCGGCATCGCTGCCACAAACTGAGCATAGCCCTCGGCCGAGCCACTGGAATCCTTGATCCCCGCCAGATGCGAATAGCCGGACAGATTCTTCAAGAGTTCCACAGTGATACCAACTTCGGACGTCCCGGGAATATGATAGAGATTGGTCGGCAGTCCGCACTTGTCCATCAACCGCTTGAAATAGTCGGTCAACCCTTCCACCGGCGGCTGGTTGAAATAATAGGGCGGAATAACCAGAAGGCCATCGGCGCCATTCTTCTCGGCATGCGTCGCCAGTTCAATCGTCTCGACAATGTTCGCGGTCCCCGGCCCGACAATAATGTTGAGACCATTGCGGTTCTTGATCGCCGATTCTGTGATCGTCCTCCGCTCGGCGGTCGAGAAAGAGGCGAACTCACCCGAGGTGCCCAGAACAACCACACCGTCCGCACCCTGCGACTTGTGCCACTGCATGACCGCCGCCATCGCACCGGGATCAAACATGCCATTCCGGTCACAAGGTGTCACCGTAGCCGCCCAATACATGGTCTTGCGCGGACTCCCCAGCTTCACAGTCTGGGCGTTCGCAGCGCCACCAGCCATCGCCACAGCCGCGAGGCCCGCAGCCATGCCCAACGCTTCCCTACGTGTCGTTTCCATCATACTCTCCCCAGTCACATCATTATTATCGTTGCATTGATTGCAACGCTTTCATCAATCATTGTTGCACATCCCCACATGCCATGGAAGCGTGCAAGTCATCCTAAAACTTCGCCCGCACCCCAACCCTATAGGCCCGCCCGATGGCGTCATGAATATCGTTACGGATCGGCGCGAAATAGGTCGCCGAAAATCCACGCGTCGGGCCGGCGGCAACATTGGGCGGCGCCCTGTTCAGCAGATTATCGACCGTACCAAAAATCTGGATGTTGTCCGTCATCTGATAGCTGGACCGCAGATCGACATAGGCAATCGCCGGAATGTCATTGTCATCGACGTCGGTCGGACCCCAATCGACATTCAGCTTGGCGGCGCCAATAAAGCGGGTCTGAATAGTACCCGAAAATGGCCCGCTGCTGTAGGTCGCGAACAGTGAGGCGCGTGCCCTTGGAAAGCCAGTAACAGCCGAGTCGGGACCCAACGACCCCACAAAGCTGTTGACCTGGCCAAGCAATTCCTGAGTGCCTGTAAGAACATAGTTGCCGAGCAACCGCATTTGCAGCGTACCGGTGAACAATGGCGCTGACCAATCAGCCTGGAAATCAAGGCCGCTTGTCTTGCGGGACGAAAGGTTGAGCGGAACCCGGCGGAATTCTGAAAATGTGCCACCGGGGCCGTTATAGACATAGGAAGCGCAGAAAAGCTGCTCGCCAGCAATGCAACGCGCCTCGATCTGGGTAGCACCCACCGTCTCGATCGCGCCCGAGAGGGCAATATTATAATAGTCTATAGAGAGATTGAACCGATTGATGAAACTCGGCCGAAGCACGACACCGGCGGAAAACGTCTTGGCCACTTCCGGATTGAGGTCCGGGTTGCCCGATACCACCGAGAAGACCGTAACCAGCGGGCTGCTCGCGCCGGCACGCGGATCGCGCTGCTGAGATTGGGTGCTGATACCAGCACTGAACAATTCATTGAGGTTAGGCGCCCGAATATCGCGCGAATATGTCGCCCGAACCCTGATCTGATCGTTAAGATCCGACGTCGCGCCAATCTTCCATGTCGTCACGGTGCCGCTCGTGCTGTAATTTGTCACACGCGCCGCAGCATTCAAGTCAAGCGACTGAACAAAGCCATCCCTGATGAACGGCACGCCAAATTCGGCAAAGCCTTCTTTCACATTGTAACGGCCGCTGAACGGCACAAAGTTAGCAACAGGATAAATGCGCGCAGCAGCCCCGGCATCGGTGGTGATCACGCCATCTTCCGTGCGATACTCACCGCCGAAAGCCATCGCGATGTTACCAGCAGGAAGCCCGAAAGGCAGCTGCCCTTGAAGTGATACGGCATAAACCTGCTGCTCAAGGTCCTGGCGCTGAAAGTTTTCGCCGGGGCCGACATTAGTATAATCAATAGCCTCCCGGCTGGCGACGCCCGTACCGAATATATTGAGCGGCCGGCACGCAGGATCGTCGTTGGTCGTCACAGCATCGGCATTCACCCGGCAGACAATCTGCCCGGCGGTATTACGTACCGCATCGATAGCGCGGTTGTAATTGGCCACGATCGTATTGTTCGTCGTTTGCTGGTTGACGATAACCTTGCCGATTTGAGCATAGGCATTATACGTCCAGCCGGCACCGAGATCGCCGTCAAACGACATCACCCCGCGCTTCAGCACACGCTCGGTCACCGCCACCGGAATGCCCAACGACTGCTCGAAATCGTCAAGATCGAACTGGCCCGGCTCGATATTGTTTATGTTGGTCGTGCCGAAGTTGAACTGGCTGGCACCAGCCGTTGCCAGCGCATCACGGATCGGCTGCGGCAGAAAAGCATTGTCCGAGCGGACCACAATATTGCCCAGACGCGAATACGGCACCGAATTGTTGCGCGACCGGGTCTTGCCGAAGTTGCCCATCAGCGAGATGCGCAGCCAGTCCGTCACCTCATAGGATGCATAGCCAAATAGCGTCGTCGAGCGGAATTCAGTCGTCAAATTGCTGATCGAAGGGTGCAGCAGATCGATATTGCCCCCCGATGCCACCCCGCCCGAAACATTGTTCGGCGCAAACGTCGATATGGCACCGCCTTCACCAAACTGGATATTGCGAAGTGCCGCCGGATTGGACGCCACGTTCGTGATGATGCCGCCGGTTGTGGCGTTCGAAAGCGACACATTGTCCGCATGGATCAGCCGGGGCTGGCCATTACCCGCAACAAAATTGGGGTTATTGACCAGCTGCCTCGACGTATTCCAGCTGCGCTGGTTATTGAAGATCGTCTCAGGGCTGTCCTGATGGTTGGCGGCGAAGATCAAGCGGCCGCGATCGCCGTCAAAGCCGGTTCCTGCCGCCATCTGGAGCCGGTAATTGCTCTGGTCGAACGCATAGGTATTGCCGGCTTCAGCACTGACCCTCAGGCCGTCGAACTTGCGATTGAGCACAAGGTTGACCACCCCCGCCACAGCATCCGACCCATAAGCAGCGGATGCACCGCCCGTCACAACATCAATCCGCTGCACCAGCATCGTCGGCATCGTCCCGATATCGACCTGACCAGTGACATTCGAATTCGTAACCCTCTGACCGTCAAACAACACCAACGTGCGCGTCACACCCAGCTGCCGCAGGTTGATCGTATCAAGCCCGGTAATCCCGCCAACGATGTTGCCGGCACCCTGTCCATTATTGGGTGAGGACGAGGCGCCAACAGCCGGCAGTTCGCGAATGGTGTCCCCGATCGACACCTTGGCGTCACGCTGGATGATCTCCTCGCCGACCACCGTCACCGGCGTCGGAGCCGTATATCCCGACGCGCTGATGCGTGAGCCCGTAACAACAATGGCCGCGTCGTCATCCGCCTGTTGAACTGCAGCAGTCGTTGCCGGTTGCGCATGCGCCGCCGCCGGAAAAACCAGTGCCATCGCAATCGCAACGCGCGATACCGCGCCATTAACAGTCAAGTTACGCATTATTCACCCCCCACAATCAGGCCTTTATTTAAACTGCCAGCGTCTCTTGCGCCAGTAAGTCAGATCGTCAATTGTTCAGCTTCTCAAGGGGCCGAATCAAGTATGACCGTACATCCGTATGACAGGCCGACGGCGAGAGGATTACAGAGTTGAAATAAAACTATGCATACGGTCATTCTGCCGGCAAGATTTTGCTGGCGAAGACGGACCCGGACCCCAGACGGCGAGTCGGGCGCTGAGAGGGCGCACCCTTGGGAAAGCGCGCCTCCAGCAAAAGGCCGCCGCCGGGCCGGTTCCGCGCCGAAATCGACCCGCCGTGCGCCGTCACTATCAGCCGCGCAATCGCCAGGCCTAGCCCTACCCCACCTGTCTGGCGACTTCGCGAAGGCTCGCCCCGGTTGAATGGCTTGAAAATATCATCAAGCTGATGCTCGTCCAAGCCTGGCCCCCGATCCGCGACGGTCAGCACCGTTTCGTCGCCACTAGCCACCAAAACCTCAGCCGAGCCAGCGTATGTCACTGCATTGTCGATAATATTCTGCAATGCCCGCTCCATCGCAACAGCGTCGCCGTCCACCCAACCCACATCGCCTGAAAGCGTGACATGGTGGCCCATGCTCAACGCATCGGCCACAACCCGGCCGGCAAGCCCATGAAGATCGAGTGGCGCGCGCTCGCCCATCTCATGACCATGGCGAATGAACGCGATGCTGGCCTCCACCATCGCCCGCATCTGGTCGATATCGCTCATCACCGCATCGCGCACCGGATCAGGCGCCGCTTCGATCCTGAAGGCAATGCGCGCCAGCGGGGTGCGCAAGTCATGGGCAATCGCACCGATCATCGCGGTCCGTTCTGCCATGGTTTCAGAAAGTCTCGTCTGCATTTTGCTCAACGCCTCGGCCGCCTGACGCAGCTCGGTCGAGCCCTCGATCGGAACGGACGGTGCCGCATAATCGGCGCCCACAGCTTCCGCCGCTTCGGCAAACCGCCGGATCGGCTTGGTCAGCTGCCGTGCAAACAAAAACGCAAAGGGCAAGACCGCCAGCGCAGACAGTCCAAACGCTGTCAGCGTCCGTTGCTGAAACCGCGTAATCAGCGGCCGGTGAGGTGATCGCATCACCCGCCAGCGGCCATCGTCAAGCTGTACCGCTGCCACAACAGTATTGTAGAATTGCGCCTCGCCAAGCCGCATTGGCACCCCGGCATCATTTTGTCCGTATCGGAACGGCCAGTTCGATTGGTCCCGCTCGTATATCAGCGCCACCCGAGTCACAGAAACCCCCAGCAGCTCGGCGAGCCGCGCCGAAAGCCCCTCATTGCTGACCATATTCGACTGCGGCCCCGGCGGCGCATCGACCACATTGATCGCCAGCAGAGGATCAATCCGTTTCGAACGCTGTGCTGGATCTTGCTCGCTCAGAGCCTCGGCAACATCGCGCATCGAATAAAAGTCGAGCCGCGGCATCGGCAGCGCTGAGATCAACAGAAAATTGACCACCAGACTCGCCACCAGAGTCGACATTACCAGCAGCAAGGTCTGGGACAAGATAGGCAGCCGGCGCAACAAAGTGTTCATGCCGTCTCCGGCACCAGCGTCACCATATAGCCTTCGTTGCGCACCGTTCTGATAGGGTCCGCAGACCCGAGCTTCCGCCGCAACCGGCTCACCGTCACATCGATCGCACGATCAAAAATCTCCACGCCCTCACCGCGCGCCACATCAAGAAGCTTGTCGCGGGAAAGCACTGTCTGCGGCCGGTCGAGCAGCGCCGTCAGCACCCTGAACTCGGCATCCGTCAACGCCGTCTCGTGTCCATCAATATGGCCAAGCCGCCGCGTGATCATGTTCAGCGTCCACTCCCCGAACCGCCGAACCGTATTGGGCCGGGTCAGCACCGAGGTCTCCCGCCGCCGCAGCACAGCCCTCACCCGCGCCAGCAATTCGCGCGGATTGCACGGCTTGGCCAGATAATCATCGGCCCCCAGTTCAAGCCCCGCAATCCTGTCCCAGTCATCACCCATCGCCGAAAGGATGATGATTCCCGGCCTGTCCGGCCGCTGCAACCGCCTGACGACCGAAAGCCCATCCTCGCCGGGCATCATCACATCGATGATGATCAGATCAACCGTCCCGGCCTCCAACACTGCCCCCAGCGCCACAGCATCCTCGGCGGTTTGCACAGACAAGCCGTTATCACTCAGAAAACCTGCAATCAGCGCCCGCAATTGCGGATCATCATCAACGACCACAAGCGTAGCAGGAAGATCGGTCTGCATCATCATCCGATGCTCATGCGCCATCAGCGACCTGTCAAGGTCAATGGCGTGTCAGGCTTGCAATCTATCGGAGCACTGCTCGGCCGGCTCTTTGGTTCAGCTCTCTACTTCAGCGGGCCTCCGCCAGCGCCTTCATCCTCGCCAGCGCCTGAGCAAAGCGCCCCTGCAGTCGCGCTCGTTCCGATGCCCGCAGCTCGTCCGAAGCCAGCGCTGCCTGATCATAAAACAGAGTGTAAATCAGCCGGGTTTGCGTGGCACCAACAGCCTCGGCCGCCAGCGTGCCATGATATCCCGCCATCGCCAGCGCGCCCGCAGTTTGCCAATATGTGTATGATCGCTCGGTCTTGCCCACCATCGGCTCCAACACAGTGCCATTGGACAGCCGGCGAACGACCCCGGGTTCGCCGCTGCCCTCCAGAACACAGCTTGTCGGCAGCCATTCCGCAATGGCGCAATAACCGCCAATCCGCGCCCAAACAGCATCAGCCGGAGCAGCCACCATGATCTCGTTGTGAACGGTCACATAATCGGTCGCCATCGCCGGCCCCACGCTCAGCGCCGACCCCGCGCAAAGTGCGGCCAGAAGCAGTCCGCGCATCATTGTCCCGTCACCGATCCGCTACGGTTCAATTGAAGTTGGGCTCGTGCGGGCGCCACATAATCCACCAGTGAATCGACTGGTTTCTTGCCCGCCCAGGCAATCCCGCGCAGCAACATGTCACGAAGTTCCGGCTTGGAGAAATTCGAATAGCTGTGGCCCTGCATCCACACAAAGGCCCGTGCCGGCGCGCCGCCCTCAAGGCTGTGTTCATACGTCCAGACCTGCGGAACCGTCTGCCCCACCCCGCCGCCGCGCTGCGATGAAGGCGTCTCGGGAATGACCATGGTTGCCAGCACCTTGAGCCCCGGCCCCTTAGCCCAGGTCATTTTGTAAAAGGCCTCGTCGAACATTGTCATATCGCTGACGCCCTTCATGATCGGCGAAGCCTTGTCGACCACATTGAGCGTCAAATTCGTGCCAAGCGTATAATTGACCTCGCCATGTTTCTTGGCGCCGCCCACATAGCTCGCAAACTCCTCAGGGTCCGGGCCACACAGCGGATCATGGATCGTCACCAGCCCACCGCCGCGCTTGATAAAGGCGCGCAAGGCCGCACGTTCCGCATCGTTCATATAGCCGGCATCGCCCTTGTACATCACAATGACATCGGTTTCGGCCAGTTCCGCAGCCGTCGGCGCATGCAATGATCCATCAACCACCGCGCCGCGCTCGGTCAACAACTTAGACCAGTCAGCCAGAAACTGCGGATAATCATGCTCACCGGGCGAATGCGTCTTAAGCCCGGCACGCAGATACACCCTCATCCCCGACAAATTCTGACCGGGGATTCGCGGGCTATCAACCCTGGCATTCGCCACCCCACCCTGTGCCCCCTGAGCCTGTGCCAAAACCGGCAACGCACCACAAAGTACCGCAGCTACCATCAATGCGCGCATCGACATGATCCTCCAAAAAACCAGCTATCCAGTTGCCCAACCCAGGCTTGAACAACCCAGACTTGAACAACCTAGACCCTGCGACTAAACAATCCACTCGTCCCAACTGTACGCTAAATACATGTGCACCGCTGTCAATAGCGCTCCATCATCCTCAAACCGTGTCACAGCCAGGCCATCTCTCCCCGACATTCGTGGCTCTGAGGTCAAACAGAAAGATCAAACGCGCCTAACGTCTATATGAAATGTCAGACATCAGAAAAAATGACTGACCCGTTACTCCAGATTACAGACAGTATGCAGCTTGGAAAGCAGGCTCTTCATGCACAACTTCCTGGACCTCGAAGCGAGCTTCGATTATTTCAAGCGTGACAAGCCTTTCCGGGCCGTGCCGGAGCATTGTATTTAGTCGTTCACGACTTAACCGGCGGGAAACGACTTCGTCAGATATGCCGTGATCACATCGAAGTCGGCATCGGTACCCTGTGCGCCATTGCCCGCCATCATATCGACAACCCGCTTCCAGTCCTCCGGCGCCATCCGCTGCTGGGAGATCACCTCGGACGCATGACAGCCTGAGCATACGCGCACCGTCGCCTCACGCCCCTCACCGTCAGGAAACGCCGCAAGCTGCTCCGCAGACAACTGCACAGGCGCCTGCGCACCAACACTAACACTGGCAACGACAGCAAACAGGCCGAAAAACAGAGGCAAAACAAATCGCATGACTAACCCTCTAGCGCGGCAAACCAAAAACAACCAGTTCATCGGTCGTCAGTTCTGCACCCACCTGCCCGCCGCCAGTCGCCATCACAGCAATATACTGCCGGCCGTCACCGCCACTATAGGTTACAGGCGTCGCACTGGCGGAGCCACGGAGCTTGTATGTCCAGATCTCCTTGCCCGTCGCCGTCTCAAACGCCCTGAACCGCGCATCATCGGTCGCCCCGACAAAGGTCAGGCCGCTCGCTGTGGTAATCGCCCCACCAAGCCCGGGGCGTCCGGTAGCCTGCTTGCCCTCCGGCAAACTGTCGGTCACCCCAAGCGTCGATCGCCACGCAATCTCGCCAGTATTGACATTCACCGCCACCAATTGCCCCCAGGGCGTCGGCCCGCACGGCAAATGGTTTTCCGGGTTCCAGAAGCGCCGTGTTCCAGCCAGCGGACCAGAGTTCGCATAACTCCCATCGGCCATCTTCACCATCCGCATCGGCTGTGCAAGGTTGCTCACATTGACCACAAACAGCCCGAGCCTGGGATCAAAAGCCCCGCCATAATAGTTCACCCCGCCCTGAGTGCCCGGCAGGTTGACCGTATAACGATCAAGCGCAATCGGCTGATACGGCGTGGCCCCCAGCAGCATATTATTGTCGTCAACCAGCGCTTCGCACCACGCCTTGTGCTCGGGCGTATCCTTGTAAAGATTATCCCGTGACAAACTCGTTTGCGCCAGCGGTTGCGGCCTCACCGGCCATGGCTGCGTCGGTGATGTCCGCTCGCCCGGCACATCACTCTGCAGCGCCGGCCGCTCTTCCACGCCAAACACCGGCTTTCCATTGCGCCGGTCAAGAATGAACATCAGCGAGTTCTTGTTCACCGTCGCCAACGCCGGGATTATCCTCCCGCCTTTGCGCACATCAAAAAGCATCGGGGCCGGCGCCGAATCCCAGTCCCAAATGTCGTGGTGCGTCACTTGAAAGTGCCACCGGTACTTTCCGGTATCAGCGTTCACCGCCACAATCGAACTGCCAAAGAGATTGTCGCCGGGACGATCAACCCCCGACCGATCATTATTAGGCGCCCCGACCGGCATATAAAGAATGCCCCGCGCCAGATCGGCGGAAAAATACCCCCAGACATTGGCCCCCGCCCGGTTCTTCCAGCTTTCGCCGCCCCATGTCTCATGGCCCACTTCGCCCGGTCGCGGTACAGTGTGGAACTGCCAGACCAGCTTTCCCGTGCGAACATCCCATGCCCGTACATCGCCAAGCGGTCCAAGCGCGGCAGCCTGATCCGGGCTACCGCCGCCCGTGATAATCAAATCCTTGTAAATAAACGGCGTCGCCGCCAGCACATACGGCTTGTCCATCCCCGTCGGCATCACATCCGCCGTCCGCAAATTAACAAACCCGCCCGTCCCGAAGTCTGCAGCCGGCCGCCCTGTGGCCGGATCGACCGAATAGATCTTCCCCGACCGCGTACCCACGATCACCGCCGGCGCCGTCCCCCGGCCGCCGCGGCCCGAACCGCCCGCCCAATATGCAATACCGCGCGGCACCGGCCGGTCATTGTCCGGCAGCGTAAACGACCATTTCTCAGCCCCGGTGGCGCCATCCAGCGCTACAACGCGGCCATAGGGCGTGGAAATATACATCGTCCCGCCGATCACCAGCGGCACCGTCTCCGCCGTTACCAACCGTGTTCCTGCCGACCCATCGGCCGGCTTCATATGATAGACCCAGGCTTCGCCAAGCTGCCCGACATTGCTGGCAGAAATTTCTTTCAGCGCTGAATAACGCTGCCCCGCCGGCCCCTCATTGGTAGAGGGCCAGTCAGCCGGCGCAGCAAGCACCGAAGCCCCGGTCGAAAGCGCCGAAGCGGCCAAAAGCGTTGCAAGCGCTGTAACAGTCAATTGGCGCACATGAACCTCCCCGATTTATATCCGGTGAGACTAGACCAAGCCACGGCGTCCCGCAAAGCAAAAACTGTATATTGTCAGCGATACGTTTTTCAGTGCCTCTCCCAAAGCCCCATGGACTCCTGCTTTGCCGCAGTTAGAGTGCTTCCCTGATCAAAGGGTGTTCTGAGTGGTGTTGCTGCGTTGATTTTATTGGCTGCACGGCTTGCGGGAGCTTTGCACTCAGCAGGTTTAAAGGGGGGTTTCCACATGCTATCAGCTTTCAAAGCCACATTGTTCATCTCGGTAGCCACCGCCGTTGCCAGTGTGGCAATGTCCGCCCAGGCAGCGCCGGTCCAGCTAAAGCCCCCCGGTGCCGGGACGTCGCTGGCCTTCGACGTGCATGAGGGCACATCGATGGCGGTCGCCGTCTCGCCTGATGGCAAGTCGCTGGCCATCGATCTTCAGGGAAGCCTTTGGATCGTCCCGATCGGTGGCGGCCGCGCCACCCTGATCACCGATTATTTCAACGATGCGCGCCAGCCCGTCTGGTCGCCCGATGGCAACACGCTGCTGTATTTCGGCTACCGCGAAGGCGGGTATGATCTCTGGACTGTCGCCGCCGATGGCACAGGCGCCCGCCGCCTTACTGAAGGCGCCTATGATGATCGTGAACCCATGTGGTCGCCCGACGGCAAGGCCATCGCCTTTTCGTCGGACCGCGTCGGCAAGGGTCCGCCCAGCTACAATATCTGGACCCTCAGCCTCGAAAGCGGCGCCATCACACAGATCACCTCCGATCCCGGTGAAGACCGGATGCCCACATGGTCGCCCGATGGCCGCGAAATCGCCTATTCGAGCACCCGTGGCGCCCAGTCAGCGATCTTCGCAACAACGCTCGCCACCGGCGCCGAACGCTCGCTAAAAGCCATGCAAGGACGCCTCGACGCGCCGTCATGGGGACCATCGGGTCAGCTCGCCTATGTCGTGGCAGACGCCACAGGCAGCAGGCTCGAGATCGACGGAAAGTCCGTGTCCGGCACTGAAAATGTCTTCCCCTTCCGCGTCTCGTGGCAGCCGGGCACCAACAATTTCTTTTATATCTCCGATGGCAAGATCCGCAGCCGCAGCGGCGCAAAGCTCACCACCATCCCCTTCGATGTCCGCCTCGAAGTCACGCGCCCGCAATATGTCCGCGCCAAACATGATTATGACAACACAGCCCCGCGCCGCGCCCTCGGCATCGTCAAACCCGCCCTCTCGCCCGATGGCAGCCAGATCGCCTTTGTAGCGCTCGGCGATGTTTGGCGCCTGTCGACCAAAGGCGGCAAGCCCGAAAATCTCACCAAAGATCACGCCATGGACGCCGATGTCGCCTGGTCGCCCGATGGCAACAGCCTGGTCTACACCTCGGACAAAGGCGGCGGCCTTCCCCAGCTGTGGATCCGAGACCTGAAGTCCGGCAAGGACCGGCAGCTCACCAACATCGACACCCAGCCGCTCGGCGCCACATGGTCGCCCGATGGCTCGCGCATCGCCTATATCGATGTCGATGGCATGTGGGGCGTCGCAGGTGTGTGCTTCATCGATGTCGCCACCGGAAAGGTTACCCGCCTGCAAGGCTCGCTCGGCCAGCCCGGCTCGCCGACATGGTCAGCCGATGGCCGCTATATCGCCATCGGCCTGTCCTACAAATTCTCCTCCAGCTTCCGCGAGGGCACAAACCAGATCCTCGTCATCCCGACCGACGGCAAGTCCGAGCCGTTCTGGCAAATCCCGCAAGCCAATGTCTCCATCGATACACGCGGCGGCGGCGGCCCGGCATGGTCGCCCGATGGCACGAAGATGGCAGCTATCTATGATGGCGTGCTCAAAATATGGCCGGTCGGCCCCGGTGGCTCACCCGAAGGCCCGCCACGCACCTACACCAACGAAATCTCTTACTTCCCGTCCTGGGCAGCCGATTCTCGCACCCTCACCTATCAATCGGCCGACAAGGTCAAGAAGATCGATATCGAGACTGGCCAGATCACCGAAATCCCCATCGATCTCAGCTACACGCTCGCCAAGCCAACCGGCCGCACCGTCATCCACGTCGGCGCCCTTGTTGATTCCATCACCGACATCACTCAAAAAAACAAAGACATCATTATTGACGGCAACCGCATCACCGCGATCGTCGATCACAACCCTGCAGGCCATGGCGGCGGCACCTTCATCGATGCCTCAAATCTCACCGCCATCCCCGGCCTCATCGAGCATCACGCGCATGTCCAAAAGGATTTCGGCGCCAATGCTCACCGCGCCTGGCTTGCCTATGGCATCACCACCGTCCGCGATCCCGGCAACCAGCCCTATGATGGCATAGAAGACCGTGAAGCCGCGGAAGCCGGCGTCCGCATCGGCCCGCGCATCTACACCAATGGCCCCTTGCTGGAATGGCAGCGCGTTTACTACAAAATGGGCGTCGCCGTCGCCGGTCCGGCCCACCTCGAACGCGAGCTCGAACGGGCCCGGCTGCTCAAATACGACATGATGAAGAGCTATGTCCGCATGCCGGACATCTATCAGCGCCGCATCGTCGAAGCTGCCCACGAGATGGGCATCCCCGTCACCGGCCATGAAATCTACCCGGCCGCCTACACCGGCGTCGACGCCACCGAGCATCTCGGCGCCACCAGCCGTCGCGGTTATTCGCCCAAGCAAGGCCCGCAAGGCCGCGCCTATGAAGATGTGATCCAGCTGTTCGGCCAGAGCCAGCGCGTCCTCACCCCCACCAATTTCGGCGCCCTCATCGGCTTGTTCGAAAAAAACCCGTCATTCCGCGATGATCCCCGCCTCAGCCTTTATCCCGGCTGGGCGCAAAAATCGGTCAAGGAGCAAAATCCAATGCTCGCCGGCCTGCGCGCCTCAACCTACAACGGCAGCCTACAGTCGCTCAAGGCGATGCGGGACGCCGGCACCAAGGTAACCGCCGGCACCGACACCACCATCGCCATCAATCTCCACGCCGAAATCGCCTCCTATGTCGAAGCCGGCTTCACCCCCTTCCAGGCGCTTCAGGCCGCCACAGTCACATCAGCACAGGATCTCAATCTAGATGCCGGCACCCTTGAGCCCGGCAAGCTCGCCGATATCGTTCTGGTTGAGGGCGATCCCCGCGCCAATATCGCCAACACCTTCAACGTCCGCACCGTCATCACCAACGGCAAGGCCTTCACCGTGCCCGAGCTCATCGGCATGGCCGCCAAGCCTGCGAGTGCCGGCCAATAGCGCGCGCACCGCGCAGTGTATCGAGGCTGTGTATCAAGCCTGACATCAAGGAGTACATATCATGCTGCAAGGAATTGGTTATTGCGCCATGTTGCTGGGCGCAGCACTTCTGGCATCGGCAAGCTCAGCGCAGGAGGCGCCACAAATCCGCTTCGACGCCGTCGATTTCCTGAAGCCGCCGACCGACCTCCATCTCGGCGAAGTGGCCGGCGTTGCGGTGGGCAAAGCGGGGCAGGTCTATATCTTTCAGCGCGGTAGCACCCAGGGTCCGGCCTATGCCGCCGCCGCCGCCCAGCTGCTCGAATTCGATGCAAACGGTCGCTACGTCCGCGAGATCGGGCATAATCTCTACGCCTGGTCTTATGCCCATGCCACCCGCGTCGATCCCTCCGGCAACATCTGGGTCGCTGACAAAGGCTCGAACATGGTTGTGAAATTCAACCCAGCCGGGCGCGTCGCCATGGTCTTCGGCCGCAAGCCCGAAGCGAGCGACGAAAACGCCCGCCCGCTCGAACATGTCAAGCCGCCGCTCCCCGCAGTGGACGGGCAGTTTCGTGAAGTGACCGACATGGCATGGGACAGCAAGGGCAACACATATATCAGCGACGGCTATATTAATTCACGCGTCGCCAAAGTAGCGCCTGGCGGCACATGGCTGGGCTCATGGGGCAGCTTCGGCAGCGCGCCCGGGCAGTTCAACACGCTTCATTCGATTCAGGTCGATGCCCGGGATCAAGTCTATGTCGCCGATCGCGGCAACCGCCGAATTCAGGTGTTCGACACCGCCGGTAAACTGCTGCGTATCATCGAGATCAATGTCCCCTCACCCGCCGACGCGCCAGTGGCAATCGGCAACCGCCCGGTCGTGCCGCCTGAAGGTCCCAATGCCGCGGCGACCAAGACGATGATGCCCGGTGCGCCATGGGCGCTCTGCATCACCCCGCGCGGCAGCGACGGCAACCAATTTCTATACGTCGCCGATGCCTGGCCCGGCCGAATCTACAAGCTTTCGCTCGATGGAAAAGTCCTGGGCTGGCTTGGAGGGTCCGGCAAACAGCTGAAGCAATTCGGCTGGGTCCACGAGCTCGCCTGCCCCGCCGAGAATGAGCTGTACGTCGCAGAACTGCTCAACTGGCGACTGCAGAAGCTGACGCTACACCCGTAGCGCAAGCAGCAATCGCGCCCCTGCGTCCAACCGGAAGCCGGTCCTCGCCGCAAGACCAACCGGCGGAGCCTTTGGCGTCGTCCATGCGCTCTCCCCCGGCATGAGACGAGTCTCTCACCCGCCGCGCAGCGCAAACCCCGTCACATACGCGCGCAAAAGGCCGACCAGCATCATTCAAATTCAGACGTTGAAATAATTGGCGGATCGGCAGGGATTCGAACCCTGGAGGAGCTTTAGACCCCTACACACTTTCCAGGCGTGCGCCTTCGACCACTCGGCCACCGATCCGTCCGCGTCGCCGCGAAGGCTGCGCGATAAACACAGCAAAGCCGGAGTGCAAGCAAAAGGGCGGTGCCGGTCGCCCGGCACCGCCCTCATTTAGCCTGGCGCGAGGCTTACCTCAGCAGCTGCAGCACCTGCTGCCCGGCCTGATTGGCCTGCGCCAGCATGGCTTGCGCCGCCTGCCCCAACACCTGCGACCGTGAAAGCTCGGTCGTCTCGGCAGCAAAGTCGGCATCGGTAATGCGCGACCGTGACGCCACCAGATTGTTGGCATTCGAGTCGATGTTCAGCAACGTCGCCTCCAGCCGGTTCTGGGTGGCACCGATGTTGGCGCGGTCAAGGTTCACCACCTTCAGCGCCTCATCGATCGCCTCCAGTGCTGCCGAAGCGCCAGCCTGGGTCGCAATGTTCAGATCCTGAATCTTCAGCCCGCCACGGTCGGTGCCATAGCTGTTCTCCTCAAAGCCCAGAGCCTGGAAGTTGGAAGTGCCGCCAAAGCCAAGGCTTCCGGCACTGACCTCGATGGCCTTGGCCGATTTCAGACTCACAGTGGCATAGGCTGTTTCAGCCGCGGCCGCCGTGGCGCCCACAGTATAGGCAGTCGATGTGTCCTTGATGGTCATCCCGCCAAGGCCCAGTTCTGCCGTCGTTGCCGTGCCGGTGTTGGCAATGCTGACATTGCGACCATCAGCGGCCGTCAGTTCCAGCCCGCCAAGCCCGTTGTCGCGCGCCGACACGCCGGTCATCCCGGCAAAACCGTTGATCGCCGTTGCCACCTTGTCACGCCGCGCCTGAGCACTTTCACCAGCCACAAGACCAGTAACGTCCACCGACACACCATTGATGCTCAGCGTGGCTGCACCGCCTAGCGTTGTCGCCGTTGTGGTCGAGGTCAGCTGCAGCGCATTGGCCGTCGCTGTCACCCCGGTGGTATCGGACGATGCATTGATCGCTGCCGCAATCGAAATCGCACTGGCCGCTTTCAACGAGCCGCCGGCCAGCGTCGATGATACCGTGTCATCGGCCTCCACCGCAGCCCGGATCGAAACACCGTTGATCGAAAGATCGCCGTTGTTCAGCGCCCGCGCCCCGGCAGCATTCACCGCCACAGCCCGTGCATCGCTACTCACAGTCGAGACACCGCGCTCAAACGTGCCGGCGCCGAAGCCCGACCGGCTCAGCCGCGCCGTGCTGGCATCCGACGTGCCGATCTGGATCGCCGAACCGTTCTCCGCAACCAGCGATACCGTCCCCGATTGTGCGCCAACCTTCAAGCCGGTCTGCGCCTCCGTCAGCGTGCCAAGGCTCACAATGACGTTGCGACCATCGGCAGCTTCAAGCCTGATTCCGCCGTTGTTGTCCGATGTGTCAATCGCCGTCACCCCGGTCTGCCCGGCAATGGCATTGATCGCCGCCACAACGCGTTCGCGGCTTTCAGCAGCATTGGCGGTGCTGCTGATCGACGCCGTGGTAACGCCGTTGATCGTGACCGTCCCGGTCGCCGCACCAGCCGTCATCGCCGATCCGGTCATCACCGTCTTGCCCACTTCGGCGCGAACACCGGTCTGGGATGATGCCACATTGATCGCAGCCGCGCGGGCGATCGCCGATCCAGCCTTCTCTCCCGAAGACAGCGTATCGCTTGCCGCCGTGCTCGATCCGATGGTGACGCCATTGATCACCAGATCACCGGCCTGCAAAGACTGGTTGGCGGTCAGGTTCGCCGCCGTCGCCTCAAAGGCACCCGTTCCGGTCAGCGCAGCCGTCCGCCCGGTGCCCAGCTCACCGGCCCGCGCCGAGTTGATATTCAGCGTCACCGTCTCGCCGGCCCGGCTGCCCGTCTGCAGCAAAAGACTCTTGGCAGAGCCATCGAGCAGCTTGATGCCGTTGAAGTTGGTGCGGCTGGCCACCGTGTCGATCTCGCTGATAAGCTGGGTGACTTCAGCCTGAAGTGCCTGGCGGTCTTCAGCACTGTAAATGCCGTTGGCCGACTGCACGGCCAGTTCGCGCATGCGCTGCAACGAATTGCTCACCGAAGACATCGCACTTTCTGCCGTCTGAGCCAGGCTGATGCCGTCCTGCGCATTGCGCGATGCCACTTTGAGGCCGCGCAGATCCGCCGTCATACGCTGCGAAATCGCCAGCCCGGCAGCATCATCCTTGGCCGAGTTGATGCGCAGGCCGGATGAAAGGCGCTCCATCGCCGTCATCAGCCCCTTCTGGGCCACCCGCTGGCCCGACTGGGCAGTGAGGGCAGAGACATTGGTATTGATCACTGTCATGTTATGAACTCCCGCTATCGGTTCCCCGGGCACCGTGAAAAGCCACGGGGCGCCGTGCTCCAAGAAACGGGCGGCAGCGCAAAATGCTTAAATTCTTCATCATCCAGTCTCCCGATCAGGACCAGAATCGCCGTGCAACCTTCTGAACAAACAAACTTTCCTTTTCCCCTGCTTCATGCAGATTCTGAGCTTGTGATCATCAACAAGCCCGCCGGCCTCGCCGTTCACCCCGGGCCGCGCACCCCCCAAAGCCTTGAAGATCATCTCCCCGCCCTCGCCCGAATGCTGGGCCAGCGTCGCCTCCCCACCCTCATGCACCGCCTCGATCGGGATACATCGGGCTGCCTGCTGCTCGCCCGCACAAGCCCCGCCACCAAGCGCCTGGCTCATATCATCGAGCAGCGGCAGCTCCACAAAACCTATTGGGCGCTCCTCGACCAATTGCCCGAAACTAACGAGGGCGTCATCACAGCACCGCTGGCCAAGATCAGCAGCAAAAACGCCGGATGGCGCATGGTTGTTAACGTAAACAATGGTAAACCGGCCGTTACCCGCTGGAAAATCATCGATCGCAAAACAGGTTTGATCTCCTTTTGTCCCGAAACCGGCCGCACGCATCAAATCCGCGTCCACGCCACACTCATCGGCAGCGCCATCCGCGGAGACCCCATATATGGCGTGGCCACCGAGCCGATGCGCCTACATGCGCGCGATCTCAGCCTGCCTCAGCCCGATCAGACGCGTCTCAGCATCACCGCACCAACACCCGAAAATTGGCCGGATTGTTAAATTAGGCCAAATTGAAAGCCCGTTAACTTACTTACCTCACCTAATGCTTTATAAACGATTTAGGTTGTAAAGCTCGTCATGGGTCGGCGAACAGTTAAAAGGGTGCAGACTTTGAATATCTCAAGCTTCCCTCCCTTCGCGGACTCAGTGGCACCGCTCGCGGTGTCACCCGTCAATCCGGTCGCCATATCCGGCCCGTTGTTTGCCATCGGCACCGTTGAGGATGTCAGCTTTTCCGGCGCCGTCGTCCGGTTCGAGCGCGCCGCCCTTACCGCCCTTCGCGATCATCCCGATCAATCCGTAGCTCTGTCCGGCACCATCGGTGGCCAGGTCAAGATCAGCACATCAGGTGTCTGGCTCGTTGCCAGCGTCCGCCAGATGATCGCTGATCGCACCGCCGCTGATCAGTTCCGGGTTGAGGTTGAGTTCATCGGCGAGGGGGACATCGGCCCCAATGGCACGCTGCAGAATTTCCGTCGCGGCGTCACCCGTTATCCAAGCCCCGGCGATGCCGTAGCCCCGATGAGCAAAGAAGATCTGGGCAATCTCTTCCGCAGCCGCGGCAGCGTCGCGGTCGAGATCGGCATGGTCTATCCCACCAGTTCGGTCCGCGCTGCTCTTGATGTCGATCCGACGCTGGCCCGGCATTTCGCCATCCTCGGCTCGACCGGCTCCGGCAAGTCCACAGCCACAGCGTTGATCCTCAATCGCATCATCGATGTCGCGCCCCATGGACATGTCGTTCTCATCGATCCGCATGGTGAATACGCCCATGCCTTCAAGGCGCGCGGCGTCATCTTCAATGTCGATAATCTCGCCCTTCCCTATTGGCTGATGAACTTCGAAGAGCATTGCGAAGTCTTCATCACCAGCGAAGGCGTTGAAGGTGAGCTCGACCGTACCATCCTCGCCAAATGCCTCGGCGCCGCACGCGCCAAGAGCCATCTCGCCCGCACCTACACCGATCATACGGTCGATGCCCCCATCCCCTATCTGCTCCCCGATATACTGAGCGCCCTTGATGCCGAGATGGGCAAGCTTGAAAAGAGCAGCGAAGTCGGCCGCTATCTGCGCCTCAAGGTCCGCATCGAGGAAGTGCTCCGCGATACGCGTTACAGCTTCATGTTCAACAACAACCTTGTCGCCGATACTATGAAGCCTTTCCTGGCCCGCATCCTGCGCATGGAAAATGATGGCCGCCCGGTCTCGGTTTTCGATCTTTCCGGCGTCCCTTCAGATATCGTCTCGGTCGTCGTCGCCCTCATTTCGCGCATCATTATGGATCATGCCATCTGGTCGCGTGAGGAAGAATCCCGCCCGGTGCTCATCGTCTGTGAGGAAGCGCATAGATATGTCCCCTCCGAGCGTTTCCGCACCGGCGTCGCCGCCCGCCGCAGCCTTGAGCGTATCGCCAAGGAAGGCCGTAAATACGGCGTCTCTCTCGGCCTCGTCACCCAGCGTCCGTCCGATCTCGCCGAAGGTGCTTTGTCGCAGTGCGGCACCATCATCACCATGCGGCTCAACAACGAGGCCGATCAGACCTGCGTCCGCAATGCCCTGCCCGAAGGCGGCCGCGGCTTCCTTCAGGCGCTGCCAGCGCTGCGGATGGGTGAGGCCGTCATCTGCGGAGAGGGTGTCGCCATGCCCATGCGCGTCCGGCTTGATCTGCAAGCCGAAGATCAGCGTCCCGCCTCAAGCGACCCGTCGTTCACCAGCGTCTGGAAAAACCGCCCCAATGATGCCGGTTCGCTCGATCGCACCATCCACCGCTGGCGCGGCGCCGAAGTCGGCGTCACCCCGGCCCCCGAAGCAAGCGGAAACCCGCTTCTGCGTCCAGTCTCGCAGATTTATCGCTAAACCCCGCCCGTCCCACCGGAAATCCCACCGGGCTGGAAGCCAATAAATTCGGCATAGGTCGCCGAAACCCGCGCCAGCCGATCATGCACCAGCGTCGACCCGATGGCGCGTACAACATCGTCGACCAGCAGGTTGAGCAGACTGGCAAGCGCTGTATTGACGTCCCAGAAATGCCCAAGGCTCACCTCCGCTGCCAGAATATGTGGCGTCAGATCCCGCGCCCAGGGGCAATAAGGGTCCGTCACCACAATCAGCGGCACCCCGGCCGCCACAGCGCGCTCGCCCAGCAAGCGGAAATGGCGTGAATAGCGCCGGATATCGATCAGCACCAAAACATCGCCCGGCCCGGCCTCGGCCAGCAACGCCGCAAAGCGCCCAGCCCCGGCTTCATAGCTGCGTACACCAGCCCGCACATGGCCAAGATGGTCGGCAAAGGCAGCCGCCAGCCCCCGCTCGGTCTGAAATCCCGCGACATGAACCGTCGCCGCACTCGTCAAAAGCGCCACCACAGCCGCCCAGCCCGGTGTCGCCGCCAGCGCATAAACATCAGCAATCGCCGCCAGTTCGGCCTGTAGCCGCGCATCCCGGCTCTGCGGCCGCGCCAGCAGCCAGGGTGCATCGCGGTCACCGCGCAATTCATCCTTCAGCGCCGAAAGGCCGCTCCATCCCCGCGCCTTCAAAAACCGCCCGACCGTCATCGCCGAAACGCCCACCCGCGCCCCGATCGAAGCTGCCGTCTCAAAAGGCACCCGGTCGAGATTATCGATCATCCAGCCGGCAATCATGCGCTCGGCTATCGTAAATGTCTCATAGTCGGCCTGAAGCCGGTCTCGCGCCTGTGCACACATGCCGGTCAGCTAACACGCCTTAATGGCGGACGAAAGCAATCTTGATAAAGGCACCCCGCCCCGTTCACGGCGCGCCATTCAAAACGACCGGCTTCCATTTCTCCGCCACAAACATCGCTGCTTGATCATTATAATGCGGGCTGCGTGTCCTGATCGTCGCCGCCCCATATTGGTGAATGCTCTCGGACCGCACCGCCCCATCTCTGGGCCATTCAACCACCATCATGAAGCCGTCGCCATTGTTGCCCACGCGCCGCCCATCCGCCGCCACCGGCGCATAGATCGCCCGCAGCGCATCCGGTCCGCCAAACACCGGCAAATCAACATTGCCCCGCCGCAACCGCTGATAGTCCCCCAGCGTCGGTGTCAGCGTCCCGAAGGTCGCCATCAGTTCATCCACCGCAGCGCGCAACTCCGGCCCGGCATCGGGCAACGCAGCCCCGCCATAGCCGGCCCTCACCCCCTTCCCAAGCACATTGGCCGCCAGCGCATCGCCCTCGCCCTTCCCGTCAAGGCTCCAGTCCCAGCCGCGCAGCAGCGTCTGCGCCTCTGCCAACGCCGGATCTTTCACCGCCAGCACCTTGGTCATCCACGTCCCCGCCCAGCTCCGCTTGTCATAGCCCTTGTCAAACTTGATGCGCAGCAGCGCCTCCCGGCTGATCGGACCATTCACCGCCGCAAACAGATCATAATAGCGCCACGCCCGGTTCGTCACATAGGTCTCGATCCCCATCTCATCGGGAAATGCCTGGGGGTCGAGTTCATCTGCCGCCGCCGTGGACATGAACGGCGTGTTGTTGGAATTGCCCACCCAGCCACTCGCCGGGTCCACTACCTTGGGATAAGCCGCATAAGGCTCATAGCCCGTCCAGAGCGCCTTGGACGTATCGCCCGGCAACACACCCTTCCAATCGAAGCCTTTGGCCCGCTTGGGAAATTTCGCATTATAAATCATCGCCACATGCCCGGCCGCATCGGCATAGACAAAGTTCGTCCCCGCCACCCCCTGCATCGCCATCGCAGCGCTCCATTCGGCAAAGGTCTTGGCCTTGTTCAGCCGATAATATTGCTCCATCTGCCCCGGCTCGCCAAAACCCGCATAACGAATGGCAAAATACCCCTGATCATTCTTGACCACCGGCCCATGGACCGAGGCATAGACCGTGCGCGGCACCGGCAGCACAACCGGCCCCAGCTTCACCCGCAGCCACACCCGCCGGCTCTCCAGCGGCTTCCAGGCGCCGTCATAGCGGTAATTCTCGCCCGCCTCATCCACCACCAGCTTATAGACATCCACCAGATCAGGCCGGTTGACCGTGTTCGCCCAGCCCAGCGTCTTGTTGTGCCCCACCAGCGGAAACGGACTGCCCGGAAAAAGCGCGCCGGCAAAATCCCAGCCCTCGTCGGAATGCACCACCAGCTCCCACCAGCTCACCCCGCCCTCCCAGGGCTGGTGCGAATTCACGATCAACCGCGTCACCCCATCGTCCGAGCGCGCCGCACTCACCGCAAACGCATTCGATCCCCGCGCCTCCTGCGGATCACGCACCGGCCCAGAGTCGCGCGGCACCGGCCTGCCCTCCACCAGCGCCCCCAGCGGCTTGTCCAGCCCAATGAAAAACGGTGATCGCAGCATGAAGCCCGCCAATATGTCCCGCCCATTGACCGGAAACAGCCCGCGCACCCGCTGTGATGACGGATTCTGCTTCACCCAGTCATTTAGCCCCCGCGCATAACCCTCCACAACCGCGCGCGTGCCCGGAGAAAGCTGACCATAGGTCCGCGCCGCCGCCGCATTAGGCTGCAAAAGCCCCCGCGCAAAATCGATCTTCGCCCCATCCTCGCCAGTAATCGACCCGGCCCGCCCGCGCACCGCCGCCACCACTTCCTCGATATTGGCAAAATCATCCTCGGCATGCGCAAACGCTATGCCATAGGCCACATCGGCATCAGTCTTGCCAAACACATGCGGCACCCCAAAGCGATCGCGCACAATCTTCATATCGTGCACAACCACAACATCCGGCACCGATGCCTCCGCCGACAGATTGTCCCAGCTCGCCAGCCCCACAAACACTACAGCCAACACCGCCAACACAGACAGCGCCGCACGCAACCACTTCGGCATCAAAAACCCCCGGGACCAATTCAAGTCACGCTAGCCGAACATCATCGCGGTGCGAAGACCTGAAGCGTCACCACCCCTATGTGTCACAGACGCAAAAACAGAAAAACCCCGCCGATCCTGAGACCAGCGGGGTTTTCATGTCAGCCAGGATCAAACCCGGCCAAAAGACTTCAGTTCATCAGAAGCCGAAGGTCACGCCACCGCGAACGGCAGTGCCGCTGCCGAAGCCGCCGATCGACGTTGCCACACCAGCGTTAAGCGCAACATTCTCGGTAACCAGCGCGCCGATCTGACCGGAGATCGCGGTCTGGTCACGATAGTGACCGATGTTGGCTGTGATGTTGAACTTCTTGTTAGGCAGGAAGAAGCCACCACTCATCGCCACTGCAACAGCCGTGCCGGCATCAGCCGAGAGGCGGTTGTTGGCAAGACCGTTGTTCAGCGTTGAGCCGAAAGCAGCGATCGAAGCGTTGGTCGCCGTGGTGAATGCATTGAACTGGCCGAGGTTAACAGCGTCAGTCGCAGCAATACCGTTGGCAACGTTCGTGATACGACCGCCACCAGCGTTCAGAGCCACACCGCCAGCAGGCGGTGCTGCAACGAATGAACCAGCAGACACAGTGCCGGTCGTAGCGATCCCGCTAAGGCCAATCGACGTGCTGCTGGTAGCAGCCGTCGGCAGAGCAACCGTCACAAGGCCAGTCGACGGCGCATAGGTCGCCGTACCGACGCGCTGTGCGAACACAACGCCCGATGAGCTGATGGTCGTCGAGTTTTCAGTGGCAACAACCGAACCGTTTGTCACAGGCCCCGAAGTCGACAGCGTCGAACCATAGGCGCTGACGTTGCCAACCGTGCCTGAAGCCGAAACAGCAGTGACAGTGGCGGCGCCGACGTTGACGGGTGTGCCTGGGGTCAACACAGAGTTTGCCAGAACCGGCGGGTTACCTGGCGTGAAAGTATCAACGCGAACACCCGTAACGGTCTGACCCTGCGAGCCCGTGCCGCTGACAGTCTTGGTGCCGGTGTAAACTACGCCATCAACAGTCGTCGTCACACCCGTCGTCGTCGGCGCAGTGACCGAGTTAACGGACTGATTCAGGACAGTCGTTGTGGTGTTCTGGAACGGCGCGACTGTCGAGTCACCAGTGGTGGACGTCGTCGAAGTGCCAGCCGTTGTGGTGGACGTTGGCGCAGCACCCGTCATGCCGTTGAAAACCTGAGCAGAAGCTGGTGCCGCAAAGGCAGCGAGTGCAACGAGCGAGGCGCCTGGAAAAGCGCTAAGTTTGATCGACATAATTAAAATCCCCTGTTGATGATGCGAAAGATGCGATCCGATTTTCAAAACTGTTAATCGAAATTGAGCAATCAAGACGGCTGATCCTCTCGCACGCGATAGGTCAGTCGCCGCTCTCTGGCCAAGTCTGAGTTATGTGTCAAGACGTTGCAGATGCGCGACGGAAAGAAAAACATCCACAGAATCAGACCGAAAACTCAATCAATTTCGGAGTATCAATCACCCTGCCCAGCCCGCGCCGCGCGCCAGCCGGCCCTGCAGGGCTCACCCCCCACAAAGCGAAACACTTTAAAACACAGTCCCCAAAAGCCCCCGACGCCACTGTAAACACTAAGGTCAGGCCGCAACCGCCCGCATGCCTCCCGTCATATTCGCTGGCGATGACCGGTCGCGCGCAGTAATGTTGCGCCAACATTGTAAGAGCCGAGGGACATTAATGACTGGCCGACTAAAGGGCATGATCAGAGCATTGCAATTGTTTGCATTGATCGGGAGCGCCACCGCCGCAAATGCCGCCGGCTTCGTCAATACCGGGGAAGCATGGCTCCGCCTGCCGCCCGAAGCGCGCATGGCCTATGTTCAGGGCCTCAACGACGGCGCCAATTTCATCTTCATCAACGATGATCTCGCCACCGCCATCGTCAAGCTGAGCCGAACCCGCTGCCTGTCAGATCAGGGCACAACAGCAGCCGTCCTGGCCGACCGCATCACCACCGCCTACACCAACGAGGCAGCGCTTTTCGCCAATCGCTCGCCCATGATCGTCTACATAACCAAAATGGGCGAATATTGCCGGGACATCATCAACCAGGAGCGCGGCCGCTACGGTCTGCCCCCGCAATAGCCGGCATGGCAAAATAAGCATTTGTTCGCGCCGGGCAGCACCGAGCCGCAGCACCATGGCCGTTTCAAGTCCGTCGCACGAATGGCTTAAGCCGCTACCCCGATCAGCTGTTGCGTCTCGGTCAGCGCCGCCAGAAACTGGTCGCACGCATGGTCCCAGCTAAACCGAGCGCCAAAGCCCGCACAGTCTGCCCGGTCCGCCTGAAGTGCCCGCCGCATGGCCCGCCCCAGATCGCCATCCACAGCCCCCACTGGTCGTCCGGACAGCCCCGCCGGCCCGCCGTCGCCCGCCAGCCCCAGATAGCCCAGCTGCCCCAGATAGCCCAGCCGCCCCAGATAGCCCAGCCGCCCTAACCCGTCCTCGCCCAGAATATCCAGCGGCCCCGGCACCGGATAGCCTGCAACCGGCGTGCCGCACGCCAGCGCCTCGATGATCACCAGCCCGAATGTGTCCGTCCGGCTTGGAAACGCCAGCACATCGGCACTCGCATAGGCCGCCGCCAGCATCTCGCCATGCAGCGCCCCCAGAAATATCACGTCGGGATAGCGCGCGCGCAGATCGGCAAGCTGCGGGCCATCCCCCACCACCACTTTTGTCCCGGCCCAGTCGGCGTCCAGAAACGCCTCGATGTTCTTTTCCACCGCCACCCGCCCGACATGGAGCGCCACCGGCCCCAAAAGCCCGTCAAAAGCCGGGTGTCGTCCGGCGTCGGGCCGGAACAGCTTCAGATCCACCCCCCGTGTCCACGGTGCCGTCCGCGTCAAGCCATGCCCCGCCAGTTCGTCCGCCAGTCGCGGCGTTGCCACCAGCACATGCGCCGCCTGCGCATGAAAGCGCCGCAAAACCGCCCAGACCGGCCGCACCGGCAGCCCCGGAAACCCGCCCAAACGCGTCCGCGCCGCCACATAGTCCGGAAACCGCGTGTGGAAGCTCGTCGTAAACCGCACGCCATTGGTCAGGCACCAGCGCCGCGCCAGCCATCCCAGCGGGCCTTCCGTTGCAATATGGACAGCGTCGGGCCCAAAGCCTGAAATAGCCCGCGCCACCTGCCCGCTCGTCGTCAGCGCCAGCCTGATCTCCGCATAGCCCGGCATTGCCACAGACCAGAACCGCTCGGGACTGATCACCTGCACCACATGGCCGCGCGCCGTCACGATATCCATCACCGTGCTCAGCGTCCGCACCACACCATTCACCTGCGGCGACCAGGCATCCGTGACCAGCGTTATCCGCATCATCCAACCCCTTCCTGCCCAACCACTTCCTGCCCAGCCCCATCTTGCCCAGCCCCATCTTGCCCAGCCCGATGATGTAGCGCTGCGGTCCGCTTCGCCCAGTCCAAAATCTCGATCCTTCCGTCCGGATGCTCCACAAGTGCGGTGCAGCTCTCCACCCAGTCGCCATCGTTCATATAAACGATGCCTTCGAATTCCCTGATTTCAGCCGAATGAATGTGCCCGCACACCACTCCATCGACGCCCCGCGCCCGCGCCGCCCGCGCCACTGTCTCTTCAAAGCGGCTGATGAACGACACAGCGTTCTTCACCCGCTTCTTCACATGCGCAGACATCGACCAATAAGGCAGGCCAAACTGCCGCCGCACCCGGTTCACCCACACATTGGCGCGCAGCAGCGCCGAATAGCCAATGTCCCCCAAAAACGCGAGCCAACGCGCATAAAGCACCACGCCATCGAATTCATCGCCGTGCAATACCAGAAACCTGCGGCCATCCAGCGTCTCGTGGATCGCTTCCGGCATAACCTCCACCCCGCCGAAAGCCAGCTGCGTAAAGTCCCGCAGGCCCTCATCATGGTTGCCGGGAATATAAACGACCCGGGTGCCCTTGTTCGCCAGCTTCAGCACGCGCCGCACCACATCATTATGCCGCTGCGGCCAATACCAGCCGCGCTTCAGCCGCCAGCCGTCGATGATATCGCCAACAAGATAGAGGGTATCCGGCTTGATCGAGCACAGAAAATCATGAAGCAGCTCGGCATTGCACCCCGCCGTCCCCAAATGCGTGTCCGAAATCCACACCGTCCGCAGCCTGATCTTGCCCCGCGGCGTCAGTTCATCTTCAGCCTGCCAATGGGTCCTGAAGCTGTTCTGCCACAGCATCGCCGGCGGCAATTCGACTGCAGGCGCCTCACCGCGCGCCAACACTTCACCCAGCAACAACGCCTGCACCGGAAGACTTGCCATGCTCTGGCCTTTTCTTGAGCCCCGCCTGATTGCCCTCTACATCTTGTATATGACAATCAAACGACGACCCATATCTGGCCCGCAACGCAATCCCCCTTGCCCAATTCCCCCCACACTGGTCTGGTGCAAATACACCAGACAGGGGCCGTCATGATCCGCACACTTCTTATCGCCAGCCTTCTCGCCTCCACACCGGCAATCGCCCAGACCCTGACCGATCCGATGACGCCCGACACCGTCGCAGTCTATGATGCCGTCCGCCCGGAGGCCGATTTCATCCGCCGCGAAATCATGATCCCGATGCGGGACGGCGTTAAGCTGTTCACCGTCGTCGTCATGCGCAAGGGCACCAAGGATGGCCCCATGCTGCTCACCCGCACCCCCTATAATGCTAACGGCGCCACCAGCCGCAACCGCAGCCAGAAAATCGAGGAAATCCTCCCCGTCATGGACGCCGAGTTCGTCAACCACGGCTATATCCGGGTTTATCAGGACGTCCGCGGCCTCGATAAATCCGAGGGCGATTATGTCATGAACCGCCCGCTGCGCGGGCCCCTCAACAAAACCCGCACCGACCATTCGACCGACGCTTATGACACCATCGACTGGCTGGTCAAAAATACCCCCGAGTCCAACGGCCGCGTCGCCATCACCGGTAGCTCATATCCGGGCTTCACAGCGCTCATGGCGCTCATCGATCCCCACCCCGCGCTCAAGGCCAGTGTGCCGCAAAGCCCGATGGTCGATGGCTGGATGGGCGATGACTGGTTCCACAACGGCGCCTTCCGCACCTTCGCCTTCGATTATATCGTCGGTCAGACGGCCAAAAAAGGCGGCGGCCGCGTCCCCTATTCCGATGCCGATCAGTACAAGCTGTTCCTCGAATCCGGCTCGAC
>JBBRCT010000012.1:0-59333 GCA_038204585.1 Sphingomonadales bacterium | reverse complement strand
CAGGTTGAGCGCCGACAGGCCGGTGGCGCCGGTGCTGGTGTTGAAGTTGTTGACCGCGGTGCCGCTGTTGCCCTGCAGGGCCGGCAGCTGGGAAATGGCGTCGAACAGGTTCGGCTGCGCCTGCTTCTCGATCATCTCCTGGCCGAAAACCGTGGTCGGGGTCGGCGCGTCGAAGCCTGAGGCGGTGATGCGCGATGCCGAGACGATGATGTCACCATCGTCGGCCGGGGCCTGCCCGGTCATGGCGGGCTGCGAGGCGATCTGCGCGGCAGCCGGTGCGGCGGCGAGCATCAGCGCCAGGCCGGTAACCGGTGCAACCAGCGCCGACCAATGCCGCAAAGCGCCGCGCAGAGTCTTTGTATCGATATAACCTGTTGTCATTATTCAAACTCCCCCGTGGAAAATCGCCGCATTGGCGCGGTTTGTTATTCTTAACCTCTACCTTTCCGTGCCCGCGGCCCTTGATCAAGTGCCGGACAGTCATTTTCTCTCATCTGTTGAGAGAGCCGCTTCACTAAGCCCCTGCCGCTGCCTGTCGCACCCGGGTTTAAGACGCTTGATCCATTGACAGTCGTTCGTGGTTTGGCGACGCATTGTTAAAGCGCGCGCTTGATCCAGGCAGCGGCGCAGCGACGTTCGGGGAGGAATGATCGATCATGTTGAGGGATATTCGCGCAGCAGTGTTGCTGTCGCTTGCGCTGCTTTCGCCAGTGCTGGGCGCCGGCTCGGCCGCAGCGCAGCCCGCCGGACCCGGCTTCCCCGGTGCGCCTAATATTCCGGGCGGCGATTACGGCGTATCGATGCGAAGCGCTGCCGATCTGGCACTGCCCGACCAATACCAGCGCGACGAGCTGTTCTTCCGTTGGCCGGCCGGGCGCACCCTCGGCTCGATAAGTGCAATCGCTATGGACCGCGACGGCCGGTCCGTCTGGGTTGCCGAACGCTGCGGCGGCCAGAGCCATTGCATCGGCAACCACGTCGATCCAGTGGTGAAGTTCGATGCCGATGGCAAAGTTGTGCGGCAGTTCGGTGCCGATATGATCGTTTATCCGCACGGCATCTTTATCGACCATGAAAACAATGTCTGGGTGGCCGATCTCCAGTCGAATGTCGACCGCCCGGCGCCGCGGCCCGGACAACCCGCTGCAGCTGTGGCGGGTCTCAAGCCCAACGGCGCGCAGGTGCTGAAGTTCAGCCCCGAGGGCAAACTGCTGCTCACGCTCGGCACGCCGGGGGTCTATGGCAATGACACCACGCATCTGAGCCAGCCGTCGGCTGTGCTGGTGACCAGGGCCGGCACGATCTTCGTGGCCGACGCGCACGACAGCGAACCGTCGAACCACCGGATCGTCAAATATGACCGCACCGGTAAATTCATCAAAAGCTGGGACGCCTGTGGCAGCGCGCCGGCGCCGGGCGCCAACAAGATCGATTGTGCGCACGCTCTGGCTATGGACAGCCAGGGGCGGCTCTTCGTGGCTAACCGCGGAAGCAACCGCATCGAAATCTTCGATCAAGAAGGCAATCTTCTCGATGAATGGTATCAATTCGGCAAGCCGAGCGGGCTGGCGATCGATGCGGACGACCGACTTTATGCTGTCGATACCCAGTCAGGTGTCCGCGAGAGCAACGCGTTTGTGCGCGGGATGCATGTGGGCAGCGCCCGCACCGGCGCGGTCACGTCGTTCACCCCCGATCCTCTCGGCAACCCGGCACCATGGTTTCCGCTTCGCGGCACTACCGGGTCGGAAGGGGTTACGGTCGGCCAGGACGGAACCGTCTATACCTCGCAGGTTACGCCGCCGGGAATGGTTCGCTATCTGCCGAAGCCTGATTGACCGGACAACGGCGTCGTATGCGTTGGTGGCAAATCAGTCTCGCCTCTCATCTGGTGAAAGCCCGTCGCGAGCAGCGGCATCGTGCCGCTTGTTGGCGCCGCCGGGCGCCTCTAGCCTTGTCATCGACTGACGCTGACTATGGCATGAAATTGGCTGGGGCGGGGTCGGTTCATCCTGCGCGGGGGCGGCGTATCGGGTCGCGCTCTGCACGGCAAACTTGCGAGACAGGCGAATGACAAACCCACCAGACATCAGCCGGCGCGCAATTCTCAAGAGCACGGCTGCCGCTGCTTCGCTCGCGATGTTCGAGGGTGTCGGGCTGACGCAGGCGCCGGGTGCTGCGGCAGCACCCGGCGCCCTCGCGAATAGCCAATGGCCAGGTTACGCCAATGATCTCGCAAGCACACGCTATGCCGCACTCGACCAGATCGACGCCGCCAATTTCAACCTGCTGCAGGTTGCCTGGTCGTTCAACACGAACGCGCTTGGGCCGCGCGTCGATGTCAACTGGCAATCGACGCCGATCATCGCCAATGGCCGGCTGTTCACCACTGCGGGCGCCCGGCGCGATATAATAGCGCTCCACCCAGGCACCGGCGAATTGCTCTGGTTCTACCGCCTTGACGAGGGCAAGCGCACCGGCTCGCGCGGCGGCCCCGGTTTCGGCTGCAGCTATTGGACCGACGGCACCAATGAGCGCGTCATCTTCACCACCACCGGCTATCAGATGGTATCGCTGGACGCGAAGACCGGGCTTCCCGATCCTGCCTTCGGCAAAAATGGCATCGTCGACCTGCGCGATGATTTCGACCAGGAGGTGGATAAGGTCAGGCCGGTCATCGGCATTCATTCCGCACCGATGATAGTCGGCACCACGGTCGTCATCGGCAATGCGCCAACCGCTGCGGTCAAGGGATATGTCCGCGCCTTTGATGTTCGCTCCGGCCGGCGCAAATGGATATTCCACACCATTCCGCTCGCCGGCGAGTTCGGCGCCGACACCTGGGTCGATCAGACCGAGCGCGAAAACGCCAAGAACACCGGCGCCTGGGCGCAGATGTCGGCCGATCCCGAGCTTGGCCTCGTCTACATCCCGGTGGAGCTTCCGGCCGCCGATCAGGTCGGCGTCACTCGGCGCGGCACCGCGCTGTTCAGCGAAACCATCGTCGCAGTCGAGATCGAAACCGGCGTGCGCCGCTGGCATTATCAGCTTCAGCACCACGGGCTATGGGACCGGGACATTCCCTGTGCCGCGATCCTGTGCGATATTCCTCATAACGGAAAGATCATCAAGGCGCTGGCCCAGCCCACCAAACAGGCCTGGCTCTATGTTCTCGACCGGACCAACGGCAAGCCCGTCTGGCCGATCCCCGAAGTCAAGGCCGAGCCGGGCGATGTGCCCGGCGAATGGTATTCGCCCACCCAGCCCAAGCCGTCCAAGCCGCCGGCGTTCGACAAGCAGGGCGTCACCGAAGCCGATCTCGCCGACTGGACGCCCGAGATCAAGGCCCGCGCGCTCGCGATCGCCAAGCATTACAAGATGGGGCCGCTATGGACAGCGCCTGTATGGTCGAAACCGGGTGGACCATGGGGCACGATGATCATGCCCGGCACGCAGGGCGGCGCCAATTGGGGCGGCGCGTCCTACGATCCCGAAAGCCATATCGTCTATGTCTACTCCAAGACCGTTCTGGAGGCCCCGCTGATCGGCTATGCCGCCGATGGCAAAACGGTAGTGATGATCTCCAACAACCAGGCCAAGAACACCTTCGATGCCGGCGGCGGCGGCTTTTACGGCGCCCGCAGGCAAGCACTGGGCCTCGGCGTCGACGAATCGATTGATGCGCCGATTGTGCCTGAGCTGTTCTCGATCGAGGGGCTGCCGCTCCACAAGCCACCCTATGGCCGGATATCAGCGCTCGATCTGAAGACCGGAACCCTGCTCTGGCAGAGTGTCCACGGCGACACGCCCGACGTCATCAAGAACCATCGACTGCTGAAAGGCGTCAACATCCCGCGCACCGGCCAGGCCGGAATCCTCGGCACCCTGACCACCAAGACCCTGGTGATCTGCGGCGATGCCGGGCTGTTCACCGACGAGAACGGGCTCAAGGGTGCGCGGCTCAGAGCCTATGACAAGATGACCGGCCGCGAGGTGGGGGCGGTGTTCTCGCCCAAGCCTCAGACGGGTGCTGCGATGACCTATATGTTCGAGGGCCGACAGTATATCGTGAACGCAGTAAGCACTGGCGCTGGTGCCGATCTCATCGCCTATCGACTGCCGGCGGGCAGACTCGATTGAACGGCCGCTATGGCGCACGCGCGGCCTCAGCGTCTCTCGCTCTACACGGCAATTATTGCTAAAGATAGAAACAGATCTGATGATTGAAGGTGATGTAAATGGAGTTGCGAGCGGTTTTTCGACTGAAATTGGCTGTTCTGGCGGGCGTTACCCTTGCCGGCGCGGCGGTGGCTGATGAGCCCGCGCTGCCCGATGCTCCGGGCAAGGCACAGGTGATCGAGTCCTGTTCATCGTGCCACGCGCTCACCCAGGTTACATCGCAGGTACGCTCGCTTGCGCAATGGGCGGACACGGTCGAACAGATGATCGCTCGGGGCGCCCCGGTGTCCGACGACGATTATCCGTTGATCGTAAAATATCTTGGCAAATTCTTCGCGCCAGCACCCCGGCCCGCCGCTTCACGCGCAATGCCGCCTGCGCCGGTCTGGACGCAGCCGGTCGCGCACAGCAGCGCTGAATAAGCGACCGCTGCTCGGTAATTGCGCTGGTGTGCAGCGCTGTGCTCAGAAAAATTTTAATCCCAAAAATCATCAATGTTGAAATGCGCACTCAGTAAGCATTTATATTCAGCTTCGCTCGATCTGAACCAATTATAATATTACATATAAGTTAACTGGGCCGTGACCAACAGTCATTGCCATCTTTTATTTCATCAAGCGCAAGTAAACCAAATTATTTCTTTGTTGACTAACCTTTGGTCTCATGGAAGGATTAGGGTGTCAACTTCGGTCGGTTCGCGGTCGGCTGGTGGCGCTCATTGGTTGAGACGGCGGGGGGATGATCATGCGGTATCTGCTTTATATAGGCGTTGTTGCAGCAGCGGCGGTGGCTATGCCAGTTTCCGCGCAGTTTCTGGGCAAGCCCGAATCGCCGCCGAGGTCAGCAGCGCGCGTAGCACAGCAATACTGGGCGCCGAAGCCCAGCGCGCCTACGCCCTATGTGGCGCCCAACAAGGTCCATTGGAAGCTCTCGGAGATCCTTGCAACACACCGCGGACAAAGCGACTGGTTGCAGCCACTTGTTCGCAACCCCGAGCAGGAGTCCGATTATATTTCGCTCGGGGCCGGCAAGAAGACCAAGCCGCAGATGTATGCCGATGACCGGGTGATGTGGATCGTCCAGGATGGGGCGATGCGGGTTTCGATCGAAGGCCAAGAACCGTTCATTGCCACCAAGGGGTTCATGGTCACCGTGCCCTACCGCAACATCTACACCATCGAGACGATAGGCGACAAACCGTCGCTCAGATTCGAGGTGCGGCGTTCGGGATCGAAGCCGCTCTATCCGCTCGGCGAAACCCCCGATCCCGTTGCCGGCAAGACCTATGTGAAGGTTGTTCGCGGAACGCCTGGCGCGGCGGCACTCGCCACCGACAATCCGATCTATGTCGACTTTCTGAAACAAGTGGCAATCGACGATAAGCCCTATAATGGCAAATTCGTCTGGGACGATCACTTCACGTCGAACATCCTGCGCGGAAAGGCTCAGCCAGTCGCCCCAGATACCAACCGCGGCCATTTCCATATCGATTTCACCGAGTTCTGGTTCATCATGGAGGGAAAGATCGGCTATCTTATTGAAGGTTATCCCTATTTCGAGACCGAGCAGGGCGATATCGTGACCGCAGCCACAGGCCGCTGGCACCGCGCGTCGAACAGTCCTAACGCACCGGTTTCAACTCGCATCCCGCTCAACCCGCGGCCGGGTATCCTGCACAATTTCGAAACCGAATAGTTTCCGGCCGCTAACCGGCCTCTGATATCGCTCCTTGTGGACGGGGTCAGAGGCCGAAGGCGTAGACGTGCGCGTCGTGGGTAACGAGAAACACCTTGCCCATTGCAACCACAGGCTGGCCGAAATGCACCCAGTCAGTGATGGTCTTGCCGCTCGAATACAGCGGTTTTCCTGATTCTGCATCAAAGGCATAAAGGATCAGATTGCCAACCGGGGTGGAGCGGTTCTTGATTGATTCAGGCGTGGTATTGAACAGCCGCTCGCCAGCGGGCGTGCGCGGGTTCTGCATGGTCTGACCGCCCGTCGACGTCGCGTAAACGACCCCGTTCGCCACCGAAACCGGATCGGGCATGATCATGTCGCGGCTTGTCCAGCGCGGCTCGGCGGTAACAGCGCCGTCTCTCTCCATGACCTCAAACGCCATGATCGAGCCATTAGGCGCAGGCCCGCCGTTAGCCGGAAAGGCGGGCGCCTTGACCGACGGCGGGCCCCATACCGGCAGATAGATGAAGCGCTTACCAGCCGGCGACTGCCAGGTGGTGAGTGCTCCCCAGACGCCCTGGCTGGGATCGGTCCCGGAAGCGAGATCGTTGGCGAGAAGCGACGATTCCCACAACGGCTTCTGGTGAAGATTGGCCAATTTGCCGCCAAGATTGCTGGCATCGAGCAACCGCAAAACACCTTCCTTCTGCGCATAGGCGACGATCTTGCGCTCGCCGAGCGGGAAAATCACCGGGCTGCCCGATCCGCCAAGGTCCTTCGACAAAATGTATTTGTGGTTCTCGGGCGTAAAACTATCCACCACGCGCGCCGCCCGGGCGGAAAGCTGAAGCAGCGTATCACCCCAATTGCCGCTCGCCGGATCGAAGAGCCCATCCGATGTTGAGAACAAAACGCTGTCAACCGGCCCCTTGATCACCCCGCCGCGCCCCCAGGGAGACGCCGGGCGACCGTTACTCAAATAAAAGCGCGTGACCTGGGGCTTCGCGAGATCAGCGACGTCGATGGCGGTTACTGCCGACGGGTCAGTCGGGCGGGCATCGGGGTTATAAGGCTCGTCGAGAAACCGCGCCGCCAGCATCGGCGATTTGGAGTCGGTGATCTCGCCACATGCCCGGCCGCTTGTAGTGTAGACTATGTCGCCAATGAGATTGAGGCTCCAGGCGCGCGCAAATGGCGCGACCATCTCGGTAGGCGCCAGCCGGTCGCTGCCATCGGCGAGCGATACACCGCGCAGTTTCCCATCGCTGGCCAAGAAAAAGACGATGCCCCGCGCCTTGTCGATGGTAGGCGTGGCATTATTGGTATTGGGGCAAAGCCAGGTCGCAATTTTGGTCGGCTTGACCGGATTGGGGTAGCTGCGCGTCCAAAGCGTCGCACCGCTGGCGGCATCGATCGCATAGAGCACGTCGTTCGAACCTAGGATAAGCAGCATGTCGCGCTTGCCGCCCGCGGTATCCACATCGGCGATCACGACCGGCGCGGTCAGGGTGGACAGGACGACATCGATGACAGGCACCGGCAGTTGCACCTGCCATTTGACCTTGAGCTTGCCGACATTGGCTGTGGACAGGCCGGTTTCGCCGCGGTTCCATGCCGTGCGCTCGCTGTCATAGCCCCAGGTTGGCCAATCTGCAGAAGCAGGCTGCGTTTGCGCCTGGGCAACTGTACCAACAAACGCGGCGGCCAGCAGAAAAATTCTCATCATCAATCCTCGTAAAACAGTCGCGTTCAAGGGCGTGGGCGCATGACCGTGACCCGGCTGACACTGGTATCGCCGGCGTAGATCGCTTGATCCTGACCGAAAACAAAATAGCTCGCCTCGATAAACTGGCCGCGCCCGATTCCCATTCCATTGCCGATGGCGCCGAGCACCCGGCCGGAGCGGTCAAGCTTGAGGAACTGGCCGTCCTGCCCGCTCGCCATCCAGGGGTTGCCGGCCGGATCGAACTGGATGGCGCAGACCAGATTGCGAGTGGGGATCTGCCGGAGAAACTTGCCATCGGCTGAATAGACGAGGATGCGGTAATCTTCGCGGTCACCGATCCAGACATCGCCGTTGGTCGGGTCGATGGCTATGGCATGGGCATTGGCGAACTTGCCCTCGTTAACCTCGTTTCCGAACCATTGGCGGATAAACTTGCCGTCCTTGTCCAGCTGGACAATTCGCGCAGCACCCGACTGATTGGTCGGATCGGCGCTTTCGGTATCGTTGGGACTTTCATTGCCGTGCCCTTCGGCAATGTATAGATCGCCGTTCCGGCCGAAGGCTATCATCACCGGCTCCCAAAGCAGGCGCTGGCCGCGCTCCTCAAGCCAGTCACCGCGCCGGCCACGGGTTCCCAGTTGCATCAATACCTTGCCGTCGGGGCTCAATTTGGTGGCAGTCGCGAGCGCGGTGTCGAGGATCCAGACATTATCCTGGGCATCTACCGCCATCCCGTGCGCCTTGTTGTGATGGCCGATGACATCCTCGCCGACGGTTAGCAGCAGACGGTTGCCGCGATCATATTTGAAGAGCTGCGCCATGCCGGTGGGCTTGCGCTGGAACACCCAGAGGTTGCTCTTGGAATCGAGTCCCACCGCCGGCACCCCGCCGGTGCCGGCCGGCAGATCGACGGGATATGTGAAATCATAGCCAAGCCCCTGCTCCCATTGCACGCGCTGCATTTCGCTGCGTTTTGGTGCCCCCGCCAGCCGGTTGCCACAATGCGGGGCGCCGCGGCACGCCGGTGGATTGGGCAGCGCCAGAAACGGCGGCGTAGCCGGGCGCGGCAGCACTGTAACGGTCCCGCCCGGCGCGGTTGACGTGTAGCCACCTGGATCGGGAAAACTGCCCTGCATGAACCAGCCGGGCTGGCCGCGCTCCGCCGGCCCCCGCACCGCAGGAACAGATTGCGCCGCAGCTGCGGAGGTGCAGACAAGGGCGAGCAGAACAGTCGTGACAATCTTCATGAAGCGCTCCGCGAAATGCCTTTATGGTTGAACACGGCAGCTCACCTGAACCGGACCGTGAGATCGGGCTGACCTGTAAGGCTGAAAATGAACTCGTCCCCGGCAGCGACTGGCAGCATCTTTGTGAGAGCGCCCGAAATTACGATGTCGCCAGGCTCGAGGCTCTCGCCGAATTCGGCCAGTTTGTTGGCGAGCCATGCCGTGGACAACGCCGGCGAACCGAGTGCTGCAGCACCCAGGCCTTCACCGGCGAGAACACCGTTGTGATGGATGGTCATCGCAAGCGCTGGCAGGTCGGCATGCGGCATCGACGTGTCCCAGGGGCCGAGCGCGAAACCGCCGTAGGAAGCGTTGTCGGCGATGGTGTCGGAGAGCTTGATCCGCCAGTCGGCTATGCGGCTGTCGACAATCTCGACCGCGAGCGCGCAGGCATCGGTCGCCTCGATGACCTGTGCTGCAGTGATACCACCGCCCGCAAGCCGCCTGCCGATGCGGAAGGCGATCTCGCCCTCGATGCGGGGTTGCAGGAAATCGCTGACGGGGATCGTGACCAGCCCGTCTTTGACCGAATAATGGCTCGATTGCCAGAGCGCGCCGTAATCGGGCTCGTTCACGCCAAGCTGAGCTTGAATAGCCTTGTTAGTGAGGCCGATCTTTCGGCCGACAACGATATCGCCGCGACGTTGCCGAAGCTGCGTCCACGCCGTCTGGACAGCATAGGCTGTCGCCACATCGGCCACGCCATCGGCTTCGGTGATCGGCGCAATCGGCGCGCGTGAGCGCCACGCGTTATCGAGCCGCGTGGCAATGGCTTCGGCTCCGGATACGCCCATCGTCACTCCTTGTGCGTTGGTCACGCCGCCAGCGACGCGCGTTTGCACCGCTTGGCCGCTTCGAGCACGGCCAGTGCCGGCCGTGGATCGGCGGGAAAGATGCGTACGGCGATATCGGCGGCGGCAGCGTGCAAGGCCGCGAGCAGTTGCTGAAACCGCTCGGCGGACATCTTCTCGGCGTGTTCAGTCACTGAAATGGCAGCGACCGTGCGCCCCTGAGGGTGCAGGACCGGCACTGCGATGCAGCTCATGTCGGGCCGGATCTCGCAATTGTCGACAGCATGACCGGCTTCGCGCGCGGCCTGGAGTTCTGCGCGCAAAGTGCAATGTTCAACGATGGTGGCAGAGGTCAGCGCCACCAGCTCGCCTTCCATGATGAAATTGTCGAGTTCATCGTCTGGAAGCGCCGCAAGCAGCACCTTGCCGAGCCCCGAACAATATGCCTCGAGTTGCGCGCCGCGGCGGGTGTTGATGACGTACGATGAAGGGGTCGATGCCTTGCTGACATAGGTGACCATGCCGCCTTCTAATATGCCGACATGAACCGTCACGTCGAAGCGCCCGGCCAGTTCTTCGACAATCAGGTGGCCGGCTTCGTGCAGCAGATCGCCGATGATGACCTTTTCCGAGAGCGAGACGAGCAACATGCCCGGCCGGTAACCGCCACGCGGCCCGCGGGTTACCGCGCCGAGTTCCTGGAGTGTCTGGATTATGCGGTAGCCAGATGCCTCAGGCAGATTAGCACGACGGCTGAGTTCAGAGCTCGTCACCCATTCGTCGGGCGACGAAAATGATTTGAGCATGGCAAAAGCCTTGAACACCGAATGATTTCTGGGCGTCGTCATGGCCGCTGGTTCTCCTCCCCATAGGCATCTTTCGCCCCGTTCCGGGATCTTGATACCTGTTGCGCCGCCGCCTTTTCGCCGGCGAGATCAAGCGCCACATCGACGATCATATCCTCCTGCCCGCCGACCATGCCGCGCCGACCAAGTTCTACCAATATTGTGCGCGTGTCGACACCATATTCAAGGCTGGCCTTTTCAGCGTGCCTCAGGAACGAGGAATATACCCCTGCATAGCCGAGGCTGAGCGTCTCGCGGTCGACCCGCACCGGCCGGTCCTGCAGCGGGCGCACCAGATCCTCAGCCGCGTCCATCAGCTTGAACAGGTCGCACCCGTGCCGCCAGCCCTTGCGGTCAGCAGCGGCGATGAACACCTCCAGCGGCGCATTGCCGGCGCCGGCTCCCATGCCGGCGAGCGAGGCATCGATCCTGACAGCGCCGCACTGCGCGCCGACGATGGAATTGGCGACGCCGAGCGACAGGTTATGATGAGCATGGATGCCCCGCTGGGTTTCGGGGCGCAGCACGGCGTCATAGGCCGCCAGCCGGTCGCGGTACCCGTCCATGTCGAGCGCGCCGCCGCTATCGGTCACATAAATGCAGTCGGCGCCGTAATCTTCCATCATTTTGGCGCTTGCAGCGAGCACTTCGGGCCGGGCCATATGGCTCATCATCAAAAACCCGGCGACATCCATGCCAATCTTCTTGGCAAAGCCGATATGCTGGCGCGCGATATCCGCTTCGGTGCAGTGGGTGGCGACCCGCACCGACACGACGCCAAGATCATGCGCACGGTGCAGATCCTCGATAGTGCCGATACCGGGCAGCAGCAGCGTGGTCAGCTTGGCATGGCTGATCGTTTTGCCCACCGCTGCAATCCAGTCCCAATCGGTGTGGGCGCCAAAGCCATAGTTGAACGACGAACCGTTCAATCCGTCGCCATGCGCAACCTCGATCGCATCAACACCTGCTTCGTCGAGCGCGCGGGCGATGTCGATGACCTGATCGATGCTGTAGCGATGCCTGATGGCGTGCATGCCGTCGCGCAGCGTTACATCCTGAATGTAGAGAGGCTGGGTTACCGGGTCGAACATGGCTCAGGCCGCATTTCGAAGGAATTTGTGGCGGACCATCCGCTCTGCTGTGGCGAGCGCTGCAGAGGTCATAATGTCCAAATTGCCGGCATAGGCCGGAAGATAATGCGCTGCGCCCTCGACCTCGAGGAATACGCTGGTCTTCACACCTTCGAAGGTGCCCAGGCCGGGAATCATGACCGGATTGTTGGCGCCAAAACGTTCGAACTGCACCGCCTGCTTCAGCCGGTAACCCGGAACATAGGCGCGGACCGCCTCGACCATCGCAAGGATCGACGCCTCAATCTCCGCCTCGGTGGCGCCGGCCGACAAGGTGAACACCGTATCGCGCATGATCATCGGCGGCTCGGCCGGGTTGAGGATGATTATCGCCTTGCCCTTTGCGGCGCCGCCCACGCCTTCGATACCGCGCGACGTGGTTTCGGTGAACTCATCGATATTGGCCCGTGTGCCGGGGCCGGCCGACGCCGATGCAATCGACGCGACGATCTCGGCATAGTGAACCCTGGCGACCCGGCTGACGGCGGCGACGATCGGGATGGTGGCCTGACCGCCGCAGGTAACCATGTTCACATTGGGCGCATCCAAATGTGCAGCGCCGTTTACAACCGGCACGACATAAGGGCCGATTGCTGCGGGCGTGAGATCGATGATAGTCTTGCCCGCCGCGCGGCAGACCTCGTTGTTGCGTGCGTGTGCGCCGGCGCTGGTCGCGTCAAACACGATCCCGATCTCGGGCCAGACCGGCATCGCCATCAGCCCGTCGACCCCCTGGTGTGTGATCGCGACACCCATTCGCGCGGCGCGATGAAGGCCGTCGCTTTCCGGATCTATGCCAACAAAGGCCGCCATCTCAAGGACGTCCGACATTCGCAGTATCTTGATCATCAGATCGGTGCCGATATTGCCCGACCCGATGATCGCCGCCTTAACCTTTGGCGGCATCCGGTCCCCCATATTCCAAACTCCGTTGATCAACTCTCATGATGCCTAATGGCACGGGAAACTCAAAAATCGCGCGCCTGCATAGTCTCAACTGGTGAGAGCCGGGGGCGCCATTGTTGCAGTTTAGGTTTGAAGCAGCGGTCTTTTGTATCATAAGTTATACCTGCACGGGGCTTACGGGAGTACGACATGCGGCTGAGAATGATAACAGCAATGACAGCGCTGGCGGGAACAGCGCTTGCATACGGCAGCGCGTCGCTGGCGCAGCCTGCCGGCGCGGCCGGCGCACCACCGTCGGTGCCAATTGCCGGGCCGCCCACCAACGCGCCCGATGCGCCTTCACCCACAAACACTGCTCAGGGGCCCGCGCCGGGCGATCCTTATGCCGCCTTCTTCCCAAGCCCCAAGAACACGCCCTTTTTCCGCCCTGACCAGATTCCATGGAAAACAAATGGAGAGGGGCTGCTGGAATATAATCTCTTCGGCAATCCGCGAGAGCCTGGCCCCTATGCGGTTTTGCTCCAGTGGCTGCCGGGCCATTATTCGACCCCGCATTATCATCCCAACGCGCGCTATGCGGTGGTCATCTCCGGCACGTGGTGGACAAGCACCAGCAACGAGCAGGATTTGAAAAAGACCTATCCGCTCGGCCCCGGCACCGTCGTGACCGATGTTATCGGCACCGTGCACTGGGACGGCGCCAGAGACGAGCCGGTGGTGTTGATGCTGATGGGCGATGGCCCTTCGCCCAATGTGAAGGTCGATAAAAACGGCAAGCCGCTCGGCGCAGTCGAATTCTGATAATGCCGGTGCGCGGCGGCCAGCGCCGCCGCGCCCCCGCGACCATTGAGGACTACCGATGCAAAAAGCCCTGCTGACAATGCTTGCCGCACTGGTCGGCGCTGCCGTCGCCTCTAGCGCCTCCGGCCAATCGATGAATCAATCGTCGTTGTCACCGTCAATCCGCAAGGGCAATTACAACATCTCCGCGCGGTCAGCGGCCGACATCGCACTGCCCAACCCCTATCTGCTCGACGAGACATTCTTCAAATGGCCAAAGGGGCGTCCGATCGGCGCAATCAGCGCCATCGACATGGACCGTGACGGCAAGTCGATCTGGGTCTTCGAGCGCTGCGGGACGATCAACAGCTGCATCGGCTCCACCGTCAACCCGATCATGAAATTCGACGACAAGGGCAATCTGGTCAAGGAGTTCGGTGCCGGGCTGTTCGTCTATCCGCATGGCATATTCGTCGATTACGAGAATAATATCTGGGTGACCGACCTGCAGTCGAACATTGACCGCGCGGCCGGACTGACCGGCGAAAAACCGCCCGCAGCGCCCCCCGGAACGCCGCCCAACGGCGCGACGGTGCGCAAGTTCAGCCCGGACGGCAAGCTGCTCATGACCCTCGGCACCCCCGGCGTCATGGGCTCCGACAAAGCCCATTTCAGCCAGCCGTCCGACGTCGTGGTGAACCGCAACGGCGACATCTTTGTCGCCGACGGCCATGACACACAGCCCTCGAACCATCGCATCATCAAGTTCGACCGCAATGGGGCCTATATCAAGGAATGGTTCGCCTGCGGCACTCTTCCGCAGGACACGCTCGACTGTCAGCATGCACTGGCTTTCGACAGCCAGGACCGATTGTTCGTGGCAAACCGCGGCAACAACCGTATCGAAATCTTCGACCAGGAAGGTAAGCTCCTCGACGAACTCTATACCTTTGGCCGCGTGAGCGGACTGTTCATCGACGACAACGACATTCTCTATGCCGCAGATTCGGAAAGCGACGTGATGCAGCTCAACGCCTATGTTCGCGGCATCCACATCGGCAACGCACGGACAGGTGCTGTAACCGCCTTCCTGCCCGATCCGCAGGGCAACCCGGCGCCATGGATGCCCGCAGGCGCCACCAACGGCGCCGAAGGTGTGGCCGTCGCGCGAGACGGGACAATCTATGTCTCGAAGGTCGTGCCGGCCCAGCTCGTCCGCTATGTGCGCAAGGATTCGCTGCCACCCAAATAGACCGGCAGCGGAGGGCATCTCTCAACAGGTGAAGGCTATATGCGCCACCGAGGGCGCCGATGCTTGTTGCGCGAGCCGCGGCTCCATAGTCTGATCCGCAGTCGCGCCTGATCAGCGACGTGGGGACATTGGTATGGCAGATGGCAGGACAGAAGCGGTAGAGGCAAAGGGCATCTATTACGGATGGATCATCGTCTTCGCTGCCTTCCTGGCATTCGGCATCGTATTCGGAACCGTCACTTACTCCTTCACGATTTTCGTCAATCCGATTGCCACCGCCTTCAATACCACGCCGACCGCGGTGCTTTTGGCCTTCACGCTCACCAACATCGGCACCGGCGTGCTCGGCGTCTATGCCGGCCGCGTTCTGATGCGCTACCGGATCCGCATGGGGATGATGATCGGGCTGGCAGCTATGGCGGCTGGCTTCCTGGGCCTTTCCTTCGCGACATCGCTCTGGCAGATTTATCTTCTTTACGGCCTGGTGCTGGCGTTCGGCGCGGTGGTCGTGGCACCGCTCGGCGCCTCTGCGCTGGTCACCAACTGGTTCACAGCCTCGCGCGGCCGTGCGCTCACGCTGGCAACGCTCGGCACATCGTTCGGCCAGCTGTTGCTGCCCCGACTCGCCGCAATGGTGATCGACGATCACGGCTGGCAGAGCGCGTATCAGGTATTCGCGCTGGCGATCTTGCTGGCCATGCCGGTCATATACGCCCTGGTGGTCGACCGGCCCGAAGACCGCGACCTGTTGCCCTATGGTGGCTATGCAGAAGCGGCTGCGACGCCGACTGGCGATGCGCTGAACACTGGCGAAATCCTCCGCCACGGGTCGTTCTGGACCATCGGCGCCAGCTATGCGCTGACCGTCACCGTCTATCTGGCTCTTGTCGGCGTCATGGTGCCTTATGCTCGCACCTATGGGGTGAGCGCGCTTGAGGCGAGCAACCTCGTCGTTTGCATGGGCGTTTTCGCGATTATCGGCAAAATCTTCTTCGCGACCTTCACCGATCGAATGGGGTTGAGAAACACCTTCTGGATCGCCATCGCGCTCAACCTCATCGGCTGCGTGCTGCTCGTCACTGCGCCAGCCTATCAGATGCTGTTCATCGCCAGTGCGCTGGTCGGTGCCTCGGCGGGCGGCGTGCTACCGCTCTGGCCGGGTATGATCGCATTCCGTTTCGGTCGCGAAGCGCTGCCCAAGGTAATGGGGTTGATGAGCCCGATGGTGCTCATCGTCCAGGGGTTCGGCGCACCACTGGCCACTGCGCTCGAATATCGGCCAGCCTTCTGGTTGTTCATCGCAATGCTCATCGGTTCGGCGTTTCTGTCCCGCGGCGCCAGCAAGCCGAACCAATGAGCTGGCTTCACGTTTCTCCCTCGGCAAGATTGGACATCCCATGAAACCTGTACTTGACCGTCGAACCTTCATCGCGGCTGCAGCAGCAACCGCCGGGCTGGCGGGCGTGGCCGCCATCGCCAGGGGCCTCGATCCCGTCAATCCTGATATCCTGTTCGGCACAACGGGCTCGATCTTCGGCACTTGGTCGCAGGCCGGCCCCAAGAACGAACTGACGCTGCAAATGTCCACCGACATGCCCAGGATGCTCGCCGCGTGCCGAGCCTATGGGCTCGAAGGCATTGAACCATATTCGGGACAAGTGGTGCAATTCCTCGACAATCCGATGGCCTTCAAAAAGATGCTCGATGCGGCGGGCGTGGCACTCGCCAGCGTCGGCGACCTGCCGCTGCGCCCCGCCGATCGAGTGCCGGTGCCGGAAAACGTCTTCCCATGGCTGGGCGGCGAAGGCCGCGACCGGCTGATCGCGAATATGGAGCGTTGCGCGCGTGATTTTCTGCAGCCTCTCGGCGTCACGCACTGGAAAAACAACATGGGCGCGCGGCCCAATGGCGGCCCCAGCGACGATCAGCTCAAGCGGCTGGCCGACACCGTCAACGAAATCGGCCGGCGGACACTGGCGCACGGCGTGAAGCTGTCGCTCCACCCGCATATCTGGGGGCCGATGGAGCGCGAGCACGAGTTCCGCCGCATCATGGAACTGACCGACCCGCGCTATGTCTTCCTGATCCTCGACACCGGCCACAATGTGCTCGGTGGCATGGATACGCCGGCCATAGCGAAGGAATTTCTACCGCGCATGACCGAAGTGCATCTCAAAGATACGTTCCCGATGTACAAAGGTAACACCGCCACGCCATCGCGCGAGCAGCACCTTCAAAAAGGCGTCTACGCCTCGGTCGGGCAAGGCGGCGGCGTCGATTTTCAAGGCGTATTCAAGGTGCTGCGTGAGGGCAAATTCAAGGGCTGGGTAGTGTTCGACATCGACGCGCCGCGCAACGGTGACGGAACCGGCAGCGTTGACGACAATATCGCAGCCAGCGTCCGCTACATGCGCGAAGCCCTTCAAGTGAAGCTGCCGCCACCCGGCAAGCCGGCCTTCTGAACGGCTGTGCCAACTAGCACGGCGCCTGCCCGGCTTGAACAGCAGCCAATGCCATTTGCGCCCTGGGCGCAGGGCTGCCTTTCCAGCGGATCCGTCGCGTCAACTCGCCACCTGTTTTGCCGCCATTCTGGCAGGCCACAGGCAATAACTCAGCTCTCCGAACGAGTTAATTTTTATCAATAGGTTAAAGACATATTTGGCACAAATTGAACCATGAAAAAATGGCCAGGAAATCGCCTTCTGGGCCAGTCGGTTTTTAGCGAGGAGGATAGATGGCGCTTTATCCTATTGTTTTGTAATATTTTTACTTTTCAATTCGCTAAAAAATACAGTTAACTGCATATGATCTGCCTACCCTGTCCACGGCGGGGGCATTCAAAACTTTCCTCCCACATGCTGTCACGTTGACGCTCAGCTTCTGCCCCTAGCTCATGGCGACGCTGTGCATCGAGTGCCCAATTCCGGGGCATCGTATCCGTATATGCCGCCAGCGAATTGAGCGAAGCACGCCGGCTGCGAGGAACGGTTGCCAATGATCCGCTCCATCCAGTCGGCACCATATGTTGGTCAAATTCTCCGAGAAACGCCAGCTTGTCCGGTGCTCGGTCGAGCAAGCGGCTGAATGTTTCTGAACTACTTGTCACTGCGCCGTTATTCTCTGTGATGAACAATGGGACGGCGCGACCAAGAGCTGGGTAATGAGGAACGGGATCTTCATCAGCCCAGGCAATGATCAGTTCAGCATCGATTGCCAACATGGGCTCTGACCATCTCAGGTCAAAATCAAAATCACGCTCATCACTGACGCCGGCACTGTTCAAAATAAACTCATCAAGCGCAATGCGTGGCTGTAATTTGAAGATCGTTTCAAGCAGCTGGTCCAAATCGCCGCGATAAATATCATATCGATCCAACGCGGCCCCCCGCCGAGGAAGTTTCCAGTGCGATTGTGCGCAAATACGCCGACCTTCCCCGTTGAAAAGCAGAATTCGAATTCACCACAAGAGCGCGTCGACATCAGGGTAATGACCGACATTAACCAGCAGACCAAGTCCGAACTGCCACACCGGCAATGGTATCCAGCCGTCGATGATCACAGCGCCTGCAATCACCTCGATGGCAACGACGACCACCCAGAAATACCAATAGAGCCAGCCGGCCATAGAGCCTGCTCAATTGCCCAACGCCAGTCGCGGAAATTCGGTGAAGGAGCCGATATCAGGATGCTCGGTAGCCATCTCGCTCAGCATCCGCATCGCCATCAGGATGACAAGGCCGGCCAAGGCATAGCTTATCACGACAGCCGGGCCGATTTCGGCAATAGCCGCGCCACTGCCGGCGAAAGCGCGGCACCGATAATGCCGCTGATGGCGATCATGGAAATATGCCGTGATTGAAATGACCGTCCCAAAGCGGGGGCGGGCGTGGAATTCGGGGTGTTAAAACTATGTCCTCTCGGCTGCGTGAGAGGACGTGCCGGCCAGGGCGCCAGTGGATGGGCGCTGTGCCTTCACCTTAAGTTGCGGTTGCCAGCAGGCTTGCATTGCCACCAACCGCTGTCGTGTCGATGCACAAATGACGTTCCAGAATATATCGCGCTGGCGCAATCGATTCGGTGACCAGCGGCAGGATCGCACCTGATCGTAGCGACAGCGCAATCCGCAAGTCGCGCGACCAGTCCGATGCGCCAGCGGCGGCCACCACGGCAATGCCGATAATGTCGGTGAGCATGGCAGGGTCAAGCGTACCATCAAGTGCGACGACAGGCGCCCCTGCGGCCTTCAGCGCGCCAGCCATGGAGGATGAGGCCCCCGGCACCACAATGAGGACGCCACACCCGGCACCTAGTGCCTGCACGGCTTGCGCAACAGCAATCTCCGGCGTTGGGCCAAGGCACAGGACTGTGCCACGAGGAAACATTCTCAGCCGGTTGCTCTCGCCGGTCGGCCCCGGCATCGTCTGCGGCGTGGTGTCGAAGGCGGCGGCCTCGGCAAGGGCCTTGCGCACAATGCCGGTACGCCCGGTAAGCGCTGCACGCAGCACGGACACCCGGTCGATTCGCGCTGCCCAGTTTCGGGCATCAATCTGCTCAAGCGCAGTCGCAAGAGCTTCCTGCGCAACATGCTCCCCGCGTGGTGCAGCGGCAGCGTCCGGCTTGCCAACCCGGCGAAAGCGCGCAAGATAATGCGGCCCGCCGGCTTTTGGCCCGGTGCCTGACAGCCCTTCGCCACCAAAAGGCTGGCTGCCGACGATGGCGCCGATCTGATTGCGATTAACATAGATATTTCCGGCCTGAATCCGTTCGACAATCGTGTCGACCCGTTCATCGATGCGGGTGTGAAGGCCAAAGGTCAGCCCATAACCACGGTCATTGATCGCATCGACGACCTTGCCAATGTTGCGCGCCTTAAACACCGCAATGTGCAAAACCGGGCCAAAAATTTCGCGCTCCATGTCAGCGATGCCACTCACGCTGACAACCGCAGGCGTTGCATATGTGCCCTTGGCATCGGTGCGCTCCGGCACATCGAGTTTCTTCAGCAGCGTGCCGGCTTTTTCATGGCTCGCAACATAATCCATAATCCCGTCCCGGGCATCGGCGTCGATCACCGGCGACACATCGACATCCATCGACCAGGGATCGCCAATTACCAGCGCATCCATCGCACCATAGAGCATTTCGGTCAGCCGCTCCTTCGCCTCTTCCTGCACATAAACGATCCGCAACGCCGAACAGCGTTGTCCCGCAGATTGGAAAGAAGACATGACAATGTCGCGCACAGCCTGTTCGGTCAGTGCCGTTGAATCGACGATCATCGCGTTCAGGCCGCCGGTCTCGGCGATCAGCACGGCATCAACGGCAGCATATTTTGCCAGTGCCTTGTGGATGATCATCGCCACTTCGATCGAGCCGGTAAAGCATACGCCGGCGATCCGCGGGTCGCTGGTTAGTGGACCACCGACTGTCGGGCCATCGCCAGGCAACAGTTGCAGCGCGTCGCCAGGCAGGCCCGCCTCGCGAAACAGTTCGACCGCGCGCGCCGCAATCAGCGGCGTCTGCTCGGCCGGCTTGGCCAGCACCGTATTGCCCATCGACAAAGCCGCAGCAATTTGCCCCGCAAAGATTGCCAGCGGGAAATTCCAGGGGCTGATGCACACGAAAATGCCGCACGCCGTGCCCGGCTCCTCCTGGTCGAGCCGTTCAGCTTCATTGGCGTAATAGCGCAGGAAATCGACCGCCTCTCGCACCTCGGCAACGCTATCCAGCAGCGTCTTGCCAGCTTCCAACGTGGTAATCGCTGTCAATTCGGCTGTGTGCGCCTCAAAAAGGTCAGCAGCTTCTCGCAAGATATCGGCACGCTCGGCAACCGGCACGGCCGACCAGCCAGCAAAGCCCGCTTGCGCTGCATCAAGTGCTGCAGCAACCTCATCGGCAGTCGCATCGTGAACCGTGCCGATGATCCGCGTGCCATCGGCCGGCGACACCGCATCGCGGGCCGGCCCCTTGGGTGCCGGGGAGCCTGCGATCATCGGCCCCGCCGTCCACCGCTGGTTCGCAAATTGCTCGCGCGCTGCCAACAACGGCAGGATCGAGGCCGGCTCGTTGACGCGGAACCCTTTGGAGTTCTTACGCGAAGGCATGAACAGATCATGCGGCTGGGCGATGGTGGGATTGGCGATCTGCCCACCCAAAAGTTTCACCTCATCGACAGGATCCTTCGAGATCGAGGTTGACGAAATCATCGGGTCAACGATCTGGTTCACGATCGACGAATTCGCGCCATTTTCCAGCAAGCGCCGCACCAGATAGGCCAGCAGATCACGATGGGCGCCGACCGGCGCATAAATCCGGCAGCGAGTGCCTTCACTAGACTTCAAAATGCCGTGCAGCGCTTCTCCCATGCCGTGCAACCGCTGGAACTCGAAGCTGTCCTTGTCGTTTCCCGCCATGGCGATCACGGCCGCACAGCTGTGGGCGTTATGCGTTGCAAACTGCGGGTAAATCCGATCGCGACGGTCCAGCAACATCTGCGCACAGGCCATATAGCTAAGGTCGGTATTGATCTTGCGGGTGAATACCGGGAACCGTTCGACCCCCAGCTCCTGCGCGAGCTTGATTTCAGTATCCCAATAGGCGCCTTTCACAAGGCGAACCATGATCTTGCGATCCAGTCGCGCCGCCATATCATAGAGCGTTTCTATGACAGGCGCCGCCCGTCGCCCGTAGGCCTGAACCACAACGCCAAAACCATCCCAACCGGCAAGCTCGGGGTCACTGAGCATCGCTTCAATCACATCGAGCGACACGTCGAGCCTGTCCTGCTCTTCGGCATCGATATTGAAACCGATATTGGCTTTTGCGGCCTGCCTGGCCAGCGCCAGCGCACGCGGCAGTAGCTCGCGCATCACGGTCGCTTTGTGCGAAAATTCATAGCGAGGGTGCAAGGCCGAAAGTTTGACCGAAATACCGGGGCTTGACCGCACATCGCCCTGCGCTCGGCTGGCAATCGCTGTAATCGCGTCGGTATAGGCCTGATGATAGCGTTTTGCGTCAACATCGGTGCGCGCGGCTTCCCCCAGCATATCATAGGAATAGGTGAAACCTTCGACCTCCGCATCCCGGGCATTTTTAATCGCTTCGGCGATCGTCTGGCCCAGTACAAATTGTTGACCCAGAATGCGCATCGATTGCTTGATCGCCTGGCGCACCACGGGCTCGCCCATGCGCTTGACCAGCCCCCGCACCATGCGAACCGAACTTGTTGTGGCATCGCTCAGCACATGACCCGTCAGCATCAACGCCCAAGTCGACGCATTGACCAATGACGACGGCGAATTCCCCGCATGCGCTCCCCAGTTAGAGGTTGCAATCTTGTCTTCGATCAGATCGTCAATCGTCTCGGCATCCGGCACCCGCAGCAGCGCTTCGGCAAGACACATCAGCCCAACGCCTTCCTTGGTCGACAGGCTATATTGCGCCAGAAACGCCTCCATCATCGACGGCGATGACTCGGCCCGCACCCGATCAATATAGCGCGCACCAACTGCAGCAATTCTGGCCCGGTCATCATCAGACAGATTGATCTGCGCTGCAAGCGCCTCAATAACATCGCGCTCATCGGCAAGATATCTGTCACGCACCCTGGTACGAAACTGATTATCAGCCAATATGCTAGACGTTACCTGATAATTCATGAAAATTATCTCCAGATTTTTAATTCAGCTGTTTAACACAATCGAAAGCGGAAAAGGAAAAAACCAGAAAATTCATGTTCCGCTAAATTATATCTATCTTAAATTATAAATTATATTTTTATAAAGTTGAATAGAGATTGTAGATTTTCACTTTTTTATGAAAAAAACACATTTTTACGATATCCACTATATTTACTAATATTGATATTAAAGAATCGATTAGATTTTTACTCAAGCTGATATGGGCAATTATATACTTTGATGTGCGCCCCTAATTTTTACCATTTAGAAGCAGAGTCCTTTACTTTAATGGCCAGGGTCCAAACTCAATCAGAACAGCGGTCGTTATGCTGTCAGCGCTACCGCGCCTGGGTTGATCCCATCGCTGCGTTGCTTACGCGCCGATTCACGCTTTTTCCGCGCATCCACCAGTGACACATCCGGATAAAGGCCAAAAGTAATCGTTCGGCGCTTTTCGTTGAAGCTGTAATCTATCCGCCAGCGCCGAGCACCGGTCACTGTGACCATAACGTAAAGCGCTTGCCCGTCGGCCATATTGTGGGGCTTTTCGGCAGCCTTGGCTTTCCGCACTGTTAAGCCCGGAACACAAAAAATGGCCCGGAAGTCACCTCCCGGGCCAGTCGGTTTCCTTGGGGAGGAACCTCTTGAGATGGCGCCCGACCGTTCCCGGGGCCATCAATATCGGTGCGCCGAGCCAGGCCCAGCGCTTCCTACCATGCAATGCACAAATCGTGCCAAGTGCCACAGCGCATAGCCGCCAAGGTTTTACTCAAATTTTCCACAAGCCAACTGCCCGATTCGTTTGCACGCTTGTTAACATGATGATTTTTTGAGCAGTCCTCACATCGCGAGCGGCCTGCCAGTCGCCAGCCTCACAAGCTATCCCGCAGCATCGCCCGCGCCGCGGCCTCATCCTCATCCAGCACCATCACCCGCACCCCCGAAAGTCCCGGCCCGATCAACGACGCAATCCCGGCATCAAACAACACCGACTCAATCCCGCCCGCCTCCAGCCGACAGCGCACAATCTCCGCCTCCTGTCGGTCAAACAATGTCATCAGCACAGCAAGCGGCATCAGTCGTACGCCATCAATCGTATGGCAGCACGGTCGGGGGCCGCACCGCCAGCCCGTCGATGCTCCGGTCCCTTGTCCCATATTTAACCAGCCGAGCCACCGGGTCATCCTGCGCATGATATTTGCGGAGCGTCTGCCGCTCGCTCTCCAGCGCCATTTTCGGCACCCCCCAGCCGCAGCTTTCCTGCGTGCTGTCCACCGTCACATCAAAAATCTGCCGCACCCCGCGCTCAATCACAAAATGCGCAGCCAGCTCGTCCCAACCCGCGTCCTGCGGCAGCACCGGCGCCCCGGCACCATAAATCCTATAAATCAGCGCCGGCCGGTCAAACGCACACAACATGATGCAGATCCGTCCGTCCGCCAGCAGATGAGCATGGGTCTCATTGCCCGAGCCGCCATAGTCCACATAAGCCACACGCTTCGGCCCCAACACCCGCAGCGTGTCCATCCCCTTGGGGCTCAAATTAATCCGCGCCCCCGCCGCTGCCGTGGCCACAAAAAACACCGGCTGCGCCCGCACCCACTCGGCCCGCGCATCAGTCACATGGTCCAGAAATTCAGACATGCATCAGGCAGCCGTGCCGCCCACGGTCAGCCCCTCGATCAGCAGCGTCGGCTGCCCCACACCGGCCGGCACGCTCTGTCCGCCCTTGCCACACACCCCCACGCCCTCATCCAGCGCCAGGTCGTTGCCAATCGCCTTCACCCGCGTCAGCACGTCCGGCCCGTTGCCGATCAGCGTCGCTCCCTTCACAGGTGCCGCCAGCCGGCCATTCTCGATCTTGTAAGCCTCGGTGCACGAAAAGACGAACTTGCCGCTGGTAATATCCACCTGCCCGCCGCCAAAGCTCTTGGCATAAATCCCGCTTTTCACGCCGCGCAGAATCTCGCCGGGGTCCTCATTGCCGCCCATCATGAAGGTGTTCGTCATCCGCGGCATCGGCGCATGCGCATAGCTTTCGCGCCGCCCGTTGCCCGTCGGCGCCACACCCATCAGCCGCGCATTCAGCCGGTCCTGCATATAGCCCTTCAAAATGCCGTCCTCGATCAGCACCGTCCGCTCGGTCGGCGTGCCCTCATCGTCAATCGTCAGGCTGCCGCGCCGGTTGTCGATGCTGCCATCGTCCACCACGGTCACGCCGGGGGCTGCCACCCGCTCGCCCAAGCGCCCCGAAAAAGCGCTCGTGCCCTTGCGGTTGAAGTCCCCCTCAAGCCCATGCCCAACAGCCTCGTGCAGCAGGATCCCCGGCCAGCCCGGCCCCAGCACCACGGTCATCTCGCCCGCCGGTGCGGCCACACTCTCCAGATTCACCAGCGCATTCGCCAAAGCGATATCAATCGCCTCGTTCCATTTGCCCGGCTCAAACAGCCCGTCATACAGATAGCGCCCGCCCAGCCCATGAAAGCCCGTCTCGCGCCGGCCGCCCTGCTCCGCCACAATCTGCACATTCAGCCGCACCAGCGGCCGGATATCGCGCAGCCGCTGCCCATCGGCCCGCACAATCTCCACCACAGTCCAGCTGCCGATCAAACTCGCCGAAACCTGCACCACCCGAGGGTCCCGCGCCCGCGCCGCCGCATCGATCGCCTGCATCAGCTCCACCTTGCGCTCGAAAGACACCCCGTCCAGTGGATTGGCATCAATGTATCGCCGCGCATTGGTCCGCACCGGCGCCGCCGCCATCACAGCCTGCCGCCCGCCCTTCACCAGCCCGACAGTCTCCGCCGCCCGGCGGATCGCCGCATCCGAAAGCTCATTGGCATGCGCAAAGCCGGTCATCTCGCCCGCCACACCGCGCAGCCCGAAGCCCTTGCTGCTGTCATACGTCGCCGCCTTCAGCCGCCCATCATCAAAGCTGAAGCTCTCGCTCACCGCATATTGCAGATAAAGCTCGCCATCATCACACCCCGAAAGCGCATCAGCCACCAGCCGCTCGGTGCGGCCCGGGTCCAACAACCCCTCCCCATAAAAGTGCAAACCCGGATCAGTGATAAAACTAGCCATCCCCCCGATATAAGCCCCCACGCCCCAATCGCAAACGCGACGCTTTCACCAGTGGAGAAAAAACGCCTCCGGCAGCTGGGGCCTCAGCCCCCAGACCCCATTTCTTGCGCATCCCCTGACGAACCCAAATCCCCCCGTCGCCCCGGGCTAGTCCCGGGGCCTAAACACCACCCGCGCCACAATCCCACGACGGCTGCTATCGCCCGAATTGCGATCATAGCGGCTAGGGCTGAAGAGTGTCGGCTTCGCGCCTTAATTTCGGTCATTGCCCAGGACACAGTGCATTTCTGACAGCGGACAGACTGCTTTCCGCGTGGCGGCGGCTGGAGGATGGCTGGAGATGGTGGCTGGCGGGCCGGCCTTTCGAGCCGCAGCACTTCTCAAGAGTTGGCCGAGGCTGCCCGCTCGTTCAATCCGGCCAGATCGATCACGACGATCCTGCGATAGCCAAGCTCGATGACAGATGATTGAGCCAGCCTGCCCAGAATTTGCCCGACGGTGACGCGTGAGACGCCCACGTGGTTGGCCAGCGCTTCCTGGGTCGTTTGCAGCGCCGGTCCGTCACGCCTGACCATGTCCGCAAGCACGCGCGCAACCCGCGCTTCGGCCGACAGTAAGCGATCACCTTCGATCCGGTCGAGTGCGATGCGGAGCTGATGACCGAGCGATTTGAGCAGCCAGCGGGCGAAGTCAGGCTGTTGCTGCAACAGTCGGTCGATCATGGCGGCGTCGATCCGTATTAGCGCGGCGTCAGTTTCGGCTAAGGCATCAACCTGGCGTGACACGCTCGTGAAATGGGCCAGCTCACCGAACAAGTCTCCAGGGCCAAGGACCGCATAGACCGTAACGGTCCCGTCTGGCCCATATCGACAGATGGACACGGCACCAGCTTCAACCAGCCAGAAGCCATCAATCTCATCACCTTGTTGCTGGATGACGGAGCCGGCGGCAAAACGGCAGCGCCGCCCTTCGCGGAAGAGCATGGCGGCCATTTCGCCATCGGCGCGTGTGGGGGCAATTTCAGCCAATTGATAGGTTCTTTGCATTCTTGTTCAGCTTGCGCCCCTATACCTTTATTCGCAAGCGGTGAGTGGACCGATCAAGCCACTCCAGGAGGGGAGAGTTTTCATGCCAATCCAAACATGGGTCGTGATTGCGATATATCTGGCGTTTGGCCTGCTCGAGTTTTTTCGTTCCGACCTGTTTTCAAAGAAGGAGCAATGCCGGAATGACGGCATTGTCGAAGTCATCTCGACGAGTTTGCTGCTGATTGTCACGCAGCCGCTGATCATTGCTTCGGTCAACTGGCTTGGTTTACGGTACTTTCCGCAATATCAGGGCGCTCTGGGCGGCATCAGCATCTTCCTTGCCATCCCGTTGTTCCTCGTTTTCGAAGACATGGTGCAATATTGGTGGCATCGTGCCTCGCACAGCGTCTCGTTCCTTTATAACCTCCACCGCGCGCATCATAACGCCCGCTATATGAGCGTGCGCCTCGTCTATCGGAACAACATCATCTATTATGCATTGATGCCGAGCATCTGGTTTGCCGCGGTGCTGATCTATTTAGGGCTGGGCTGGTTTTACGCCGGCTATCTTGTCGTCAAGCTGTTGGTGATTATCGGTGCGCACAGTGATCTGAAATGGGATGCGCCATTGTACAGGGTCCCGTGGCTTTCGCCGGTCATGTGGGTGGTGGAACGCACGATATCGACGCCGGCGACCCATCATGCCCATCATGGCCGCCACGCCAGCGACCCGGCAGTCCATTACAAGGGTAATTACGGCAACCTGATGTTCATTTGGGACATGCTGTTTGGAACTGCAAAGATCACGCGCACCTATCCGCAAAGCTATGGCGTGGAGAACCTTCCCGACGCCACGCTAGGCCAGCAACTGCTCTGGCCGATCTTCCCTGAAAACAAGGATATTGATTGCCGGGTTCAAGGCGCATCGCCACGGTCCCTGGCATGATGGCGAAAACCCGTCATTATCACTCGTTGCCAGCCAGGACGATCGACCGTGAGGCCCATCTGTTCATGTGCGACCAATCGGATGCCGGTCCGCGTCAGCCAAAGCTGGATCGGCGTGGCTGGGTTCTGACGGACACAAAGCCTCGCCCGCAATCAACCGGTTTGGTATCAGCCCATATTTTGCCGAAACCATGGACCGGATCGAAGTCCGTTTCCGGACAGCGCTTGAGGCGTATCGACCCGGTGATAACTGGGTCGGGAGTTGTCGGGCGGCTCGCCTGTTTGCGAACGGCAGCTATCCCGCAGCCTGCCTCCGAATCCGGCCATTCAACAACCGGCCCAGAAGCTGAATCTCGGCTTGAGCATTTCCGATGAGCGCTTCTCACCAATTCCAATCACTAATACTCACGGGGTCTGGGGCCACTGCCCCAGCCATCGGAGGCACCACCCCCCTTAAAACCGGCAAGCCAGTTCCCAGACCTTCGCCGGCCGGTCCAGCGTCACCGTCGAACACCGGTCCAGCGTATCACGCCCCACCAGCACCCACGGCGCCCGACCGCGCTTCTGGCGGCTCGCCGTCACCGTGATCGCGTCCTCATCGTCCTCTGCCGTCGAGGTCCCCGCCTTGGCTTCGGCATCGATCCGCTTGGCCTCGGCTTCCGTCACCCGCACCGCCGCATTGATGATCGGCATCCCCAGCAGCGTCGCCCCTGCCCGCGTTTCCAGCCGCTGGATCGGCAGCGCCACGCCCGGAAACGGCCGCCACAGACCCACCGCATTCACCCGGCGCACCAGCCCCGCCGCGATCATCGCATCCGCCGCCCGCGCGTTCAAAATCGTCTCGGCCGCGTTCAATTCCAGCGTCACCCGTACTTTCTCGTCCGCAATCCGCGTCTGCATGTCGGCATCGTTCCGGCCCTGGCGCGGCAGCTTGTAGAGCCGCTCACCCGCCGCCGCCGGTGCCAGCCGGAAGGTCACCCGGTCCCCCGAAAGCGCCAGCGCCGAGAGAATGCCATCGGCATCGTCCGCAATCTTCTTGTCCACCCACACCGTCGGCATCCGGGCCGACTCAAAGCCCTGCGGCGCCACGCGCACGATGTTGAACCGGAAGGTCGCTTCCCCGCCCGGAATCAGCGCATTCTTGAATTTCATCTTGCCGATCAGTGGAAAGATCTTCAGCCCCACCCGCTGTGCCGGCGCAAGATTGAGCAGCAGCGCCTCATCAAAGCCCAGCGCCAGCCGCGCCCGCATCGGCGCATCCTTCACCGTAATGCCGATGTAAGGCTGCCGCCCCGCCGGCACCAAAATCTCAGCTGCCTGAAGCGGCCCCGCCAATGCCGCCGCCAGCAGCAGCGCTCTAATGGCCATCGCCACTCGAAGCGCCCGCCGCCAGCACAAAGCGCCGGTCGCAATAGGGGCAGTCCACAAAGCCCCGCGCATCCATCTGCAGCCAGACGCGCGGATGGCCATCGCCAGCCGCCCCGCCGTCTCTCTCGTCCCCATCACAAAACAAGCGCGCAGTGCTCGTCACAATCGTCTCGGGCGGCGGTATCAGTTCCATACCTTCCCCTAGCAAGCCCCGGCAGCCAAGTCACCTGCGCCAAAAATGTCGCACTGCACAATCGACATAAACCGGAAACAAAACCGCCACGCCACTGTAATCCGCATCGTGCATCGGTCCCCCAGCTTCAGTCCAACAGGGGTTTTCACCATGCGCTCAATGCTGCTCGCTTCCGCCATGCTTCTGGCAACACCCGTCCTCGCGCAAGAGGCTGCTCCCGAGCTCGCACAGGCCCCGCAGGACGGCATGGCCGATGAGATCATCATCACCGCCCAGAAGATCGAGCAGAAGCTCGTCGATGTCCCCGTCACCGTCACCGCCTATTCCGGCCGCACCCTGCGCGAGCTCGGCGTTACCCAGTTCGATCAGCTCGCCGCCTATGTCCCCGGCCTCAATGTGCAGGAACAGTCCCCCAACAATCCAGGTTTCGTCATCCGCGGCATCACATCGGACAGCGGCTCCTCACAAGGCTCCCCCGCCGTCACCGTTTATCTGAACGGCGTCGATGTCAGCCGCTCGCGCGGCAGCTATTTCGATCTTTATGATCTGGAGCGCGTCGAAGTCGTCAAGGGCCCGCAGTCGACGCTGTTCGGCACCGCCGCCGCCGTCGGCGTCGTCTCGGTCATCACCAACAAGGCCCGGCCCGGCGTCTCGGCCGAGCTGCGCGCCGCCTATGGCAATTTCAACCAGCGCCGCCTCGATGGTTTCATCAATATCGGCAATGATACCATTGCATTGCGTATCGCCGGTGCGGTCAAGCTGCGCGATGGCGTGGTCCCCAACATCGCCGGCAGCGCCGCCTCACAAACGCCCGGCGGCCCCCGCCAGCGGGATCTGAACGGTCAGGATCAATATGGTGCCCGCGTCTCGCTGCGCTACACCCCGACCGACGCCTTCACCCTCGATCTCGTGGGCACCTATGATGGCCAGCGCGCGCCCGGCACCGCCTTCTCGTCGGGCACCTTCGCCCCCACCGGCGGCACCACCTCGCCCTTCACCTTCAAGGAGCTCGCCGGCTCGCCGTTCAGCGTCCAGGCGCTCGGTGATGAGCTCGGCCTCGTCCGCAACGTCTATGATGCCAATCTCACCGCCACCTACAAAGGGGATGGCGCGTTTAGCTACACCTTTGTCGGCGGCTACCGCAATTTCGACTCCAACGAAGTGTTCGATGCCGATGGCACCCAGGCCTGGTATCTCGAATTTGCTGAAGACGCGCGCGGCGAGCAGATCAGCGCCGAAGGTCGCATCAACTACACTTCGGACAATTTCCGCGCCTTCGGCGGCATGAACTATTTCTGGGAGAAAGGCTCGCAGGCCGTTCCCTTCTCGACCGAAGAAGGCATTTATCTCCAATGCGCCGCACGACTGGCAGACCGGTTTCTGCCTCAGCCGCTGGGCTGCATCAACGGCGCCGGCGTCGTCACAGCAGCGCAGGCCACGGCCATCCTGACCAGCGGTGCCGCCACGGTCCTGCCCTACAGCGCCCTGCTGTTCCGCAATTCGGCTGAAATCGACGCCCTGTCGTTCTTCGGCGATGCCACTTTCATCCCAGTCGATCAGCTCGAGATCAGCGTCGGGGGCCGCTACATCATCGAAGGCCGGGAGAGCGGCTTCTCCAACCGCATCCCCAATTCGGTCATCACAGGCGCCCCGCTCATCCCCGGCGGCATCAACACCGCTGGCGTTGTCCTGCGCAGCTCCGGCAGCAACAATGCGTTCCTGCCGCGGGCCAACATCCTGTTCCGCGCCACCGATAATCTCAATCTCTATGCCACATGGTCCAAGGGCCGCCGCTCCCCGGTGGTCAATCTCGGCGCCCGCCGCGAGGCCGGCCAGGTTGTGCCCAACAACACCAACATCGCAGCCGAAAACGTCACCAACTATGAAATCGGCTTCAAGGGCAATTTCGGCCGCATCAACTTCAATCTCGGGGCCTATCTCCTGAAATACAGGAATTTCCAGGTCAGCATCCGGGAGGAAGGCAGCCCGATCACCACCACCCAGAGCGCCGGCAGCGCCACCAACAAGGGCATCGAGGCCGAGTTCACCGCCGCCGTCTCGGACAATCTCAGCCTCTTCGCCAACGGTGCCTACATCGATGCCAAGGTCGACAATGATCCACGCTTTGTCGCCTTCTCGGGTGATCGTTTCCGCCTCCAGTCGAAGGTCCAGTTTTCCGCCGGCGGTACCCTCACCCTGCCCGTGGCCGACAATATCGAGCTGTTCGCCACCCCCACCGTCACCCACCGCTCCAGCGTGTTCTTCGAGCTTCCCAACAACCCTGTCACCAGCGAAGGGCCGGTAACCTTGGTCAATCTGCGCGCCGGCTTCCAGCATCCCGAAGGCCGCTGGCAGGTCACCGGTTTCGCCACCAATCTCCTCAACAACAAATATATCCTCGATGGCGGCAACACCGGCGGCGGCTTCGGCATCCCCACCTTCATCCGCGGCCTGCCTCGCCTGTTCGGCATCGAGGCACTCTATCGTTTCCAATAGCGAAGTGCGGCTAGCGTTTAGCGCCAGCGAGACGGACAGATTCGCTAACAGCGCTCGTTTGACGTCAGCCGCGGCTTGGCCGCGGCCTTTACCGCCTGCCTACCCGCCTTACAAAATCCAAAGCGCCTGCAACTCCCTTACCATCCCCAGCGGCAGCGCATCCGCATCTCCCGCTTCACCAAGATCAGGCGGCGCATCCCCGGCGTCCAGATACCGCCAGCCCTGATGCGCCTTCTTGGGCACCGGCTGCACCAGCACCGGCCCCGGCTTGAGCCCGATCCGGCACTTCACCCCCCAGGGCGTCTCCACCATCGCCAGCGACATGATCGTCTGCCGCGCCACCATCCGGTGCTTGATGATCCAGAACAGCGAGCCGCCCAGCAGTTCATCTGCCCGCTTGGGCATAAACCGCGTCAGGCTCGCCGCCTCATCGCCAAACCGCTCCGCCTGCAGCCGCGCCAGCATCTCCACATCGGCACACCCCACTGCCACCTTGGTCAAATGCAACATCAGCCCAAAAACTCGACGCCCACCAGCGTCGCCAGCCCCAGAAACAAGAAGAAACCCATCGAATCGGTGATCATCGTCACAAATACGCTCGATGCCACAGCCGGGTCCGCCCCCGCCCGCTCCAGCGTCACAGGCACCATCACCCCTGCCAGCCCGGCAATCACAATGTTGAACAGCATCGCACAAGCAATCACCGCCCCCAGCAGCGCATTGCCAAACACCAGCCCAGTCCCCACCCCCATCAGCCCGGCCAGCGTCAGCCCGTTGAGCATCGCCACCCTGATCTCGCGCCACACCGTGCGGCGCGTATTCGTTTCAGTCAGCTGATTGGTCGCCAGCGCCCTCACCGTCACAGCCATTGTCTGGTTGCCCGCATTGCCGCCCACGCTCGCCACAATCGGAGAGAGTGCGGCCAGTGCTACCAATGCCTCGATCGACCCCGAAAACGCCCCGATAATGCTCGCCGAAAGCAGCCCGGTGCCAAGGTTCGTCACCAGCCAGCGCGCCCGCGTCCGATACGTCGTCAGCACCGGCTCATTAATGTCGCCGTCGCCTGCGCCCGAAAGCTTCAGCACATCCTCTCCGGCCTCCTGCTGGATGATGTGAACGATATCATCGACCGTAATCACCCCGACCAGCCGCCCCGCACCATCGACCACCGCCGCCGAAATCAGCGCATATTTCTGAAATTGCAGCGCCACTTCTTCCTGGTCCATATCGACCGGAATCAGCGTCTGCTCACGCTGCATCATGTCGCTCACCGCCACATCGGGCGGCGTCGTCAAAAGCCAGCTCAGCCGCATCGTCCCCACCGGCCGCCGCTCGCCATCAATAACAAAAATCTCCCAAAAATCCGTCGCCGGGTCGGTCACAGCGCGCACATGTGCCACAACTTCGGCAATGCTCATCGTCGCCGGCACCGCCACAAGCTCGCGTTGCATCAGCCGCCCGGCAGACTCCTCCGGATAGGTCAGCGCCGCCTCAATATCTGCCCGATCAGCCGGCGCCAGCGCATCGAGCATTTCGCGCTGCTCGTCGGCCTCCATGTCCTCGATAATCGCCACCGCATCATCGGTATCGAGCCGCGTCATCACATCAGCAACTTCGCCCGGTGACATCGCCGCCAAAACATCATCGCGAACATAATCGTCCAGCTCGGCAATCACATCGGCATCGAGCAACTCGCCAATCGCCAAAACAAGCGGCCCCCGCGCTCCCTCCGGCACCAGCGCGAACAGATCGGCAATATCGGCATGATGCAGCGGCGAGACCAACCCGCGCGCACCCTCAAAATCCTCGGCCTCAAGCGCCGCCACCACCGATCCCACAAAGGCACGGCTCAGCCGACCCTCCTCAAGGGCATCGCGCAGCACCTCGCCGTCGTTCAGGGTAACAGGATCGGCCATTCCCGCCCCATAGCCCGACCCACCCATCAAAACCACCCCGCCACACTTCCCCGCCCCCACACCAATCGCTAGACTGTACCCCACGGGAGTCTCCATGACAGCCATCACCATCGTCGCCATCCTGTTCGCCATCACCGCCATGTTCGGCGGCTGGCTGGCATTCCAGTTCTGGACCGGCGGCAAGACCTTCAAGGGCGCAAGTGCCCTGCATCTCATCCTCGGTGCCGCCGGCCTCGAAGGGCTGGCGCTGCTGCTGCGCGGTGCGCCCGATGGCACAAAAGCCCCGGCAGGCGATCTCGGCCCCTATGCCGCCCTCGGCCTCGCCTTCACGTTCATGCTCGGCCTGTTCATACCGCTCATCGCCAAGCCCAAACCGGGTGCCACCACCCCCGCCATCATCGCCCACGCCAGCGCTGCCACCATCGGCATCGGCGCCCTGCTGATCTGGCTGATCAGAGCCTAGGGACGCGGCAGCAGCAGCGACCCATCCCCATAAGAATAAAACCGATACCCCCCCGCAATCGCATGCGCATAAGCCTCGCGCATCACGTCCGTCCCCATCAGCGCACTGACCAGCATGAACAGCGTCGATTTCGGCAAATGAAAATTCGTCACCAGCCCATCAATCGCGCCAAAGCGATATCCCGGCGTGATGAAAATATCGGTATCCCCCGAAAACGCCGTAATCCGCCCGTCCGCACAAACCGCCGATTCCAGCACCCGGAGCGAGGTCGTCCCCACCGCCACCAACCGTCCGCCCGCTGCCCGCGCCGCATTCAGCCGTGCGGCCACATCCGCCGGCACCTCGCCCCATTCGCTGTGCATCTTATGGTCCTCTGTGCGCTCCACCTTCATCGGCAAAAACGTCCCCGCTCCCACATGCAGCGTCACCACCTCGCGCCCCACCCCACGCGCCGCCAGCGCCGCCCATAGCTCGGGCGTAAAGTGCAGGCCCGCCGTTGGCGCCGCCACAGCGCCATCGCGCGCCGCATGCAGCGTCTGATAATCCTCGGCATCGCGCGCATCCACCGCGCGTTTCGAGGCAATATAGGGCGGCAGCGGCATCACCCCCGCCGCCATCATCGCGACCTCGACCGGCCCATCCGACTCAAACTGCCAAAGCACGGCCCCTTCGGTCCCAATCTCGTCGACAATACCAAAAAGTCCGGAACGAAAGTCCACCCGGTCGCCAAGCTTCAACCTCCGGACATTCTTGACAAAAGCCCACCAGCGCGCCTCATCCACGCGCTTGTGCAGCGTCACCCCGATCAGCGCCTGCCCCCGCACGCCAATGAATTGCGCCGGAATCACCCGCGTATCATTCACCACCAGCACATCGCCCGCCCGAAGCTGTCCGGGCAGGTCCCGCATCACCAGATCAGCCATTGCCGCGCCGCAGACGACCAGCATCCGCGCCGAATCCCGCGGCACAGCCGGCCGCAGCGCAATCCGCTCGGCCGGCAGCTCAAAATCGAAATCACTCACCAACATAAAAACGCGCCGCCCAGTAGCTTATGCTGCTTATGCCCCCTGAGGTGCCACAATCGCCGCAAAAGGGTCCGCTGGGGGGGCCGCCGTCAGAGCCGCCGCCGGAATCGGCGTTGAAGGTGCGGGCGCCGGCACCTTGTCAGCACCAATCGAAGCCTTGACGATCCGCGTCGGGGCTTCCGGCGGCTCGCCCTTCTCGATCGCATCAACCCATTTCATGCCATCGATCACCCGGCCCCAGATCGTATAGCCTCGGTCGAGCTTCATAACTGGCTGAAAAACAATATAAAACTGGCTATTTGCACTGTTTTTGTCCTGTGCCCGCGCCATCGCGACAGCGCCGCGCACATGCGGCAGGTCATTAAATTCCTCTTCCATGTCGGGAAGCTCGGAGCCGCCGGTGCCTGTGCCCGTAGGATCGCCGCCCTGCGCCATAAAGCCCTCGATCACCCGGTGAAAGATCGTGCCATCATAAAAGCCTTTGCGCGCAAGCGTCTTGATCCGCTCCACATGCTTGGGCGCCACATCGGCCCGCATCGCAATGCGCACCCGCCCGCCGGTGGACAGGTCAAGCACCAGCACATTTTCCTCATCCACCGTGGCCAGCATCCCCGGCACATTGGCGGGTGCAGACATTTTCGGCAGCTTTCGCGGTGCCTTCAGATCGTTCGCGCTCGGCTTTTGCGCCATAGCCGGCACGGCCAGCGACAGACAGGCCATCATTATCAACGTCTTACGCATCATTAACTGCCCTTGCGCCCGGTTTCATTCACCCGCGCCACCACGTCTGCGGCCATCTGCGGGCTGACAAATTTGCCAATATCGCCACCATAGACGGCAATCTCCTTGACCAGACGTGAAGCAATTGGCTGCAACGCCACATCCGCCATCAGGAACACCGTCTCAATCGCGTTGTTGAGCTGCTGGTTCATCCCGGCCATCTGGAATTCATACTCGAAGTCAGCCACCGCCCGAAGACCCCGGATAATCACACTCGCCCCCTGCCGCTCGGCAAAAGTCATCAGCAGAGCATCAAATTCCACCACCTCGACATTGGCGATATCCCTCGTCTCGCGAGTAATCTGCGCCTTGCGCTCCGTCAGCGTAAACATCGGCGATTTGGCGGGGTTGGTTGCCACGCCAATCACCAGCCGATCGACCAGTTTGGCACCACGGCGGATGATATCCATATGCCCCAGCGTCACCGGATCGAATGTGCCAGGATAAACCCCGATCCGCATCGCCTCAGCGGTCCCGGTCAATGGCAAAGCGCGCAATCGCCCGCAGCAGATCAGCCTCCGGCCCAAAGCTCGCCAGATGCAGGATCGCCTGATCGATCAGCATTTTCGCCTGTGTCCGGGCGCGCTCCACCCCGAGCAGGGAAACAAACGTCGCCTTGCCAGCGTCCTCGTCCTTGCGCAGCGCCTTGCCCGCCTTGTCTTCCGAGCCCTCAATATCGAGCAGATCATCGGCAATCTGAAACGCCAGCCCCAAGTCACGCGCATAGCCCCTGAGCGGCGTGCGCTGCCCCTCGGCAATGCCCCCCATGATCCCGCCAGCCTCCAGGCAAAAACCAATCAACGCGCCGGTCTTGAGCTGCTGAAGCCGCGTAACACCGCCCAGATCATAGAGCGCCTCGCCGGCCACCAGATCCATCATCTGGCCCCCCGCCATGCCCATGGCACCCGATGCTGCCGACAGCGCCTGAATCAGCGCCAGCCGCACAAAAGGGTCCTCATGCGTCGCGTCATCGGCCAGAACATCATAGGCCAGATCGTGCAGCGAATCGCCCGCCAGCACCGCTGTCGCCTCATCAAACGCCTTGTGCACGGTTGGCTTGCCCCGCCGCAAGTCGTCATCGTCCATGCACGGCAGATCATCGTGGATCAGGCTGTAAACATGGATGCACTCAATCGCCACAGCCACCCGTAGCGCCCGCTCTCGGTCAACATTAAACAGGTCGCACGCCGCCACCACCAGCAGCGGCCGCATCCGCTTGCCGCCGCCAATCGCTGCATGCCGCATCGCCTGAAACAGCCGCGCCCGGCTGTCATCCGGCACCGGCAGCAGCCGGTCGAAACGCTGATCAACGGCTTTGCCAATAGCATCAAGGGCCGGCTTCAAGCTGAGGGAAGGCGCCACCATAGCCGTTGTCGTCATGCCCCCGATTGATCCGCTATGGTCGAAGCCAGCGCATCAAAGGCCCGCGTCCCCACCGCATCCCCGCTCGCACCATCGCCAGACTGGATCGCCTCAATCCGCGCTGTCGCCTGCGCCAGCTTGGCCTCGCAATGCGCCTTCAGCGCCTGCCCCTCGCTGTAGAGCGCAATCGAATCCTCAAGGCTCGCCGCCCCGCTCTCAAGGCTGTGGACAATCGCCTCCAGCCGCTTCAGGGCATCCTCGAAACTCAATCCAGACAGTTTATCATCATCCATCGCGGCGTTTCTGGACGGGACAGCCCCCATGGTCAAGCGCGCAGCCGCGCCTGTAAAAACGCCGTGGCGTCCGCCAGCACCGGGGCCTTGCCCCGAAACGGCTTGGAGAGCGCCAGCACAATCCCGATATGCCCCAGCCCGTCATACAGCTTGATCTGGGCCGTCGATCCCGCAGCCGTCAGCGCCGCTGCAAGGTTGCGCGCATTGTGCGGATAGACCGTATCGTCCGCCAGCCCCTGAAGCAGCAGCACCGGCGCTCTACCAGGCCCTGCATAACTGATCGGCTGCGTCGATTTCGCGTCCTTCACATGGCCAAACGCCTGGTCCGCCGCACCATTGGGCTCAAATGGCAAAAAGTCATACGGCCCGGCCATCCCCACCGCAGCCTTGATCAGCCCGGCATCTGCGCCCAGCCACCGCCGGTCCATCGCGAGCATCATCGCAATATAAGCGCCCGCACTATGCCCCATCACAGCAATCCGCCCCGGGTCGCCGCCAAGCCCGGCAATATTCGTCGCCGTCCAGCGCACCGCCGCCGCCCCGTCTTCCACAAATGCCGGATAGGCAAAGGCCGGCACCAGCCGATAATCCGGCACCACAACCACAAATCCGCGTGACGCCAGTGCCCGGGCAGCAAAGCCATAATCCTGACGCCGCCCCGACGCCCAGCTGCCACCATAAAAGAACACCACCACCGGCAAGCTCCCGCCCGACCCAGCACCCTCCGACCCAGCACCCTCAGGCCCATAAACATCAAGCGCCTGTCGCGGATCGCGGCCAAAAAACACATCGTGCGCCAGCTGCTCGGTCTCGCCGTCACCAGGTGTCACTGCATTCAGCCCGTTCAGCGCATCCAGCCGCGTGCATCCCGCCAGCGGCAGCGCCGCCGCCGCCACGAGCAGCCCGCGCCGGGAGAGCCTAAAGCCCGAGCGCATCGAGATCGGCCGTAACGGCCGCAAGTTCAGCATTGGCACTCACCTGTCGTATCGCCGCATCAAGTGCTCGCACCTGAGCGTCCGCCGCCGTTTCCTCGCGCACGTTCACAAGAAAAAAGTCGGATGCGCCAGCCGAAAAGCGCCGCCGCTCCGCCGCCGCCATCGTCACAGCCCGGTCCTGCTCATCCTGCGCCAGCCCGCGCAGCCGCGCCGTCGCCGCCACCGCCACCGCCAGCTGTGTCACCTCGGCATTGATCTGGTCCTCCAGCAGCCGTTTGCGCTGTCGCTGCGCTTCAATCTCGGCATTGGTCTGCGCCAGCCGTCCGCGCGCCGCACTCTGCTGCAGCGGCAGCGTAAACGTGAAGCCAAGCTTCCCCTCGGTCGGCGTCCGCGAGCCGCCGCCGCGCCCCTCCGACCCAAAATCGCGGCTGGCCTCCACCCTGAAATCGAACTTCGGCAGAAAGTTATTCCGATCAAGCGCCAATCGAGCGCTCGATTGGCGAATGCGAATATCAATCGTCCTGAGGTCCGGCCGCGCCGCTGCAATCGCCGCCGGGTCCATCCCGGACAGCGCCGGCCGCACCAGCGGTGGCAATCCCTCCGGCAGCCGCTCGGGCCCGACAAGCACCGGCCGCCCCTCCGCATCGCGCACAAATAACGATAATGTCGCTGCAGCCTGCGCCAGCGCCTGCTCCGATTGCACCACCAGCGTCTGCCGCCGCAGAATATTCTGCTCATTCTCGGTCAGTAGAATCCGTGGCCGTGCGCCCTCCTCCACCTGCCGCCGAAAGCCCGCCTGCCGTGCCTCGGCCAGCAGCAGCAGTTCACGATAAACCTGCAACCGCAGCCCCGCCGCGGTCCAGTTATTATACGCCGCCATCGCCTGCCGCTGAACCCCGATGGCAATCATCAGCCGGTCAGCCTCGGCAATCGCCACATCAGCCTCCGCCAGGCTGCGACTGAACCGCCGCTCATCAATCGCCCGGTCGCGCATAAGCGCAAACACCGCCCCCGCCTTCACCTCGCCAAGCCGGTTGGTAAAATACTCATCCTCATAAATCGGAAAATTCCCCGACGAGACACGGTAGCCGCCATAGGCATAGCCGCCATTGTCAGGCAGCGGTCGCGTCACCGTCGCACTGGCAATCTGCCCATCATAAAAGCCCGCCACGCGCGACGTCGCCTCCGCCGCAAACACCGTATCAAACGCCGCCTGCGCGCTCAGCACCCGCCCTTCAGCGCCGCGCACCCGCGCCAGCGCCTCCAACACCTGCGGCGCATGAAACCGCGAGGATGCCAGCACCTCCGCCAGCGTCAGCGGCGCCGTCTTCGCCACGCCCGGAACGGGCGGCGCAACAGCTGGCTGGCCAACTACCGGGCCAGCCAAACCCAACACTGCCACCATCAACGCCAGTTTAACGGGCATTATCACCCGCCGCCGCCGCCCCGACGCTGCCAGGCGCCTGCCACTCGACGCTGCCATCCACCGCACTGCCAGGCGTGAATTGCAGCGGAAAGTCATTGAGCAGCCGCCACCATTCAAACCAGATTTTCACCGTGTCCATCAAAACCCAGCCGCGCACCGAAGCCCCCAGCCGCACCTGCGGCTCACCCGGCCATGGCGCACGATCCGCCGCCTCCACCACCAGAATCCTGAACAGCCCGTTCGATGAAGCCGAGACATCGACCGCCTTCACCACCCCGTCAAAAAGCCCCTGCGCCACCGATGGCCAGCCCGAAAACTGGATGGCGGGCCAGCCCTCGAATTCCAGTCGCACTCGCCGCCCCGGCCGGATCAGCGGCACATCGCGGCCATTCACATAAATCTCCACCACCCGCTCGGTCTGCTCGGGCACAAAGGTCGCCAGCACATCGCCGGTGCTCACCACCGTCGCCGTATCAAGCGCCGATACCCGCATGATCCGCCCGGCCCGCGGCGCAGTCACCAGCTGTTGCGATTGCCGCCGGATGCCGGTGTCGATCTTGTTGATCTCGGCCTCGCCCGCTGCCAGCTTGGCCCGGTAGTCCGCCACCTTGATCTGCGCAAATTCATAGTCGCGCCGCGCCGCAAGCCCCTCGTTGAACAATTGCCGGGTGCGCCCGACATCCAGCTCGGCAGTGCGCATCGCCGATCGTGTCGCCTCAATCTCAGCCAGCTTCTGCTGCCGCTCGGCCTGCAACCGGTCGATCAGCATCGGGTCCATATCGACAACCCGCGCAATCGGATCGCCAGATTTCACAAGGTCGCCGTCGGTCACAAACCACTGATCGAGCCGCCCGCCCACCATCGCCGTGATGTTGGTCTGCCGGTCGCCCGGGTCGCGCGCAATCACCCGTCCGGTCCCCGGTGCCGTCTGCACCCAGGGCGTCAACACCGCAAACAGCACCACAAACAGGATGCCCAGCCCGACCATCCATCCCGTCGCCCGCAGCACGCGCGGCGGGTTGATCGCCGCCAGCGTCGGAAACGCCGCAGGATCAGGTCTCAGCGCCTCGCTCGGCGCCGTCGCCTTCATTGCGTGTCTCCGCTGCGAATGGCTTCAAAGTTCGTCCAGTCCGCCGTCACCTGTTGTTCCTGCCGCCCGATCCACAAATAGCCATCCATCGTCACAGCTTCCGGCCGGTTGCTGAAATATAATACCGTTGTTTCCTGGCCCTCGAAATGCTCGAACACCTGCTGAATCCACTTCACCGGCACCGTGTCATACAGCGGTGACAGCACCAGAACCCTGGGCCGCCCCAAAATAGCGGCGGCGAGTTTTACCTGCATGGTCTTGGCGACAGACAGCGGATAGCCCGTAAAGCTCATCTGCGTCTGCAAACCGTCTTCGAGCATCGCGATCCTGTCCTCAAGGCCCACAAGCCGAAGGGCTGCCAGCATCTCGGCCGGGTCAGCCTGCGGGTCGGCAAGCTGCAGATAATCCTCGATCGTGGCCTCAACGATGTTGGGCCGGTCGAGCACGGTGATATCACTGCGCAGCAGCATCACATCAAGACCGCCAATATCGACATCGCCAATCGTGATTATCCCGGTCCCGGGCTTGACCTGCCTCTTGAGCAGATTGGCGACCCGGCGCTCCATCCCCGGCACGCCCTGCGCCACAAGCCGTGTCCCGCACGGAACACGAAAATCGAGCAGACAAGGCCCGACCGGCAGGTCGGTCGAAACATTGGAAAACACCAGATCGCCCGCCCGCACAGGCGTAGCCAGCCGGCGGCTCGGTTTGCCGTCAAATGCCCCCCGCCCCGTTCGCGTTTCCTGCGGCACGCTGTAGAGCAGCGCCAATTCTTCAACACTCGCCACCAGCTTGTAAAAATCATCGATATAGGTCGAGAGCGTCGCAATCCCCAGAAATACGCCCGACAGGATCAGCTCGGCCGCAACCAGCTGGCCGATCGAAAGCTGCTGCTGGATCACCAGCCAGCCGCCCAGTGCCAGCACTCCGGAAGACGCCGCCGCATAAATGAAATACAGCGCCACTGTCTGCGGCAGTGTGTAGGAATAATGGTTCTTGTGCGCCTTTACATAGCTTGCAGCCGCCGCCTCGGAGCGCGCGATGGCGTATGACCGATGGTCCGCCGATTTGTAAAAGCCATCGGAGGCCCCCACGCTCTCCAACCATTCCGACGCCGCATATTTCTTGTGGCTCAGCTCCATCGACGAGATCATCGCCCCACGACCCCAGATAAAAAAGGTCAGGAACACTGCCAACACCACCACCGCGTTGAACGCCAGAAACACCGGATGGTAAAAACTCGTCACCACAAAGCCGACCAGCGCCTGTAAGATCAGCCCGAATGCCCCGATCAACAGCGTCGGAATCGCCTTTTGCACCGATACCAGCTCAAAAAACCGGTTGAACAACGAAATCCGCTGGCTGTCGGCAAAATCCGGGTTGGCAGCATTGATCGCCCGCAGCGTGATATCCGCCACCAGCCGCGCGCCAAATCGCCGGCGGTAAAGCTCCATCAGATGGTTGCGCAGAATTGCCAGCAACGCTGAAAGGCCGAGCAACACAAAAAGCACCAGCGCCACAGTGAAAAGCGGCACCGGGAGAGCCGTGTTGGCCACCGAGTTGATCAGCACCTGAACAGACACCGGAAGCGCCAGCGACAAAACGCTTATCCCAAGGCCATAGACAATCGCCAGCCAGAAAAAACTCTTCTCTGGCCCCAGAATCGGCCCCACCCACGACCAAACGTCGCGCAGCGACATCAAAGGAGCATTGGGTCCAGCCATTCCATTCCCGATTGAATTAGTATTATTTCAAACCCCTTTTGGGTATGTCACCCCGGCTTCGCAAGGGGTCCTGTCATATTATTTCATGAGTTGGCGTCAGATCAGTCCCAGATCACGCGGTGCAGCGCCTGGAAAAACCCGGCCCAATTGCGCCTTGTCCAGCCCATACAACCGCTGGAAAACACCCCCCAGCACCACCCTGAAATCGTTGAGCACCGGAAAATCCCGGTCCTGATGCAAGGTCGCCCGGCTCACCTTCACCTGCGCACCGCCAATCTGCGCCGCCCTCACCGCCCCGCCCAGCAGCCAGAATGCCGTGCCATGGCCATGGTCGGTCCCCGCCGAGCCATTCTCCCGAAACGTGCGGCCAAATTCCGATACCACAACCACCAGCGTATTGCCCCAGTCCGGCCCCATCGCCTTGCCAAAACCCGCCAGCGCACGGCCGAGCCCGCCCAGCCGAAAATTCAGATTGCCCTTCTGCGCCGCATGCGTATCCCACCCCCCAACATCGACGAACCCAAGATTGACCCCGCTGCGCATCACCGTCGCAATCCGCAGCGCTATTCCCTCAAAGTCCGCCGCCCCCAGCGCCCCCCGGCCCGAGCGTATCATCTCTTCCGCCAGCGCCGCTGACACTTGCTGTTTGGCCTCGAAGCCACTCGTCACCCGCGATCCCAATTCCCGATCCCCGGCATACATGCGCGCCAGCATCGCATCACGCTTGCTGCTCGCAGCGGTCGCCGGCCGGCCGGGCTTGGGCAACGTATTGGGCACAGCCGCCGGCCCGCGAAACGTCAGCGGCAGCTGTGCCGTGAACGCCATCGGCCGAACCCCGGCAAGCTCGCGCGCCAGCCGGTTCATAAAGCCACTCGGATTGCCGCCACCGGCATTCAGCGACGCCAGGCCCAGCTCAACAAAATCCTGCGTCTCAAAATGGCTGCGTGACATATTGCTGTTGCCCGCAAACGGCAAAAACGCCAGCTCGCCCGCCCGCCAAAGCGGCATCAATGATGGCACCATCACCGGCGCCAGCCCCCAATCGCCATCAAGCATTTCGGCCGCCTGCGGCCCGGTGGAAGGGATTGCCAGCGACGGCCGGGATTCCATGTAAAAGCTGTTGCCGCGCGGCACGAGCACCGCCGAACTGTCATAGGCCCCGCGCAAAAACACCACCAGCAGCTTGGGCAGGCCAGCGGGAGCGGCAAACAGCTTCACACGCGGCGTCATGCTGGCCAGTGCGGCTGCGGCCAGCCAGTCGCGGCGCGAGAAAAGCCCCTCGCTCATCGGCGCATGAACTCAGGCGACGCCAGAAAATAACCGTTCCACTCGCCGGGGTTGCGTGCCTCCGCCAGAACCGACGATGTTTCCGGGCTCAACTCCGCATAAAAACCATAAGTCTTCCGTAAGCCCTGCAAATCGGGCGCCACATTGGGTGGCACATCGCCCTGAGCAGTAATCGTCCCCGGCAGAGTTGGCGTAAACAACCGCCGCCAGCCAACCCCGATCATCGCGGCATGATCAAATCGTTGCGTCATCTGGCCCGAGGCATTCCACGCGGCCGCCTCAAGCGGATAGCCGTCGGGTGTCGGTCGATAAAACCGGCCATGACCCAGCCGTGCAAGCTCGCCTCTGAGCGCCCCCATATTGGTCATCGGCCGGTCCGAAAAACTCATCCGCAGCGCCGACAGCATGAAATGGCTCGGATCCTTGAACAGCCCGCCCAAAGACGCCTCGAACTCGGGCGACCCCAGCATCGTCCGCATCACAGCCTCAATATCACCATCGGTCCGCGTAAACGTCTGCGCCATCCGCGTCACCAGCGGCTCGGGCGGCGCTTCGCCCACAAAAAATTGCGCCAGCCGCGTCGCAACCCGCTGCGCCGTCGCCGGGTGCCGGCAAAGCCGCAGCGTCGCCTCGTCAATCTCACCCGGCCCGCGTGCCTTGATCGGCGCGCCCAGCAATGTCTTGGAACCAAAATCATGCTGTGCGGGATCAAAAACATAGACCCCACGCCGCTCGCCACCCTTGGGCGCCTTCGGCAACGGCCAGGTGTCGAGATCAAGCCCCGCACCCGAGAGAATGCGCGCCAGCGCCTGTACATCCCTCTGCGAATAGCCCGAGCCCACCCCCATCGTATGCAATTCCATCAATTCGCGCGCATAATTCTCGTTGCCGCGCCGCACCGTGTTGCGGGCATTGTTCAGATACGTAAGCATCGATGGATGGCGCAGCGTCGCCCCCACCATATCGCAAAACCGCCCGAACACCCGCGGCCTGATCACCGTCTCAACATAGTCGCCGCCCCCCGCCGCCGCGATCCCGCCCGATATGAAGATGTTGAAATGGTTCATCCAGAACCATGTCATCTGCTCGCGCAGCTGGTCCTGCGAATAGAGGTCACGCAGCAATGACCGGCCCACAGTCGCATCGCGGATCTTTATGATCGGATCGCGAAATTCATCATAAGCGACCTTGATCGAAGGGTCGCGCTTGCTCTTCGAGATCATCAATCGCACCCGGTTCAGCTCGACCAGCTGCTGCTCGATAGGTCGCCCGTCGCCGCTCAGATCATCATACATCCGCCGCGCAAAATCCGGCATCCGCAGATTGTCATCCCGCCGCAGCTGATCATCAATCCATCCCTGACGCCCCAGCCGCTTGAACGCCGCCACATCAGCCGGCGAAGCCCCCCAGGTCAGCCGGTTCAAAACCGCAAACTCACCCGTCGTCAGCACCGGCGCTACAGTCTGCGCACCCTCCCCAACCGGCCCCGCACCACTCGCAGCACTGTCACACGCCAGCAACAAGAGTCCAAGCACCATAACGGGCGCCAAAAGCCGTGAAAACCGCGTCACACGAATCAAGACACGTCGCAAAACCATCAGTCGAGTATAGCAAGCGCATCTGCAATCGACGCCATCATAGCGTCGATCTGGCCCGCCTCCACGATCAGCGGCGGGGACAATGCGATAATATCGCCAGTCGCCCGCACCAGCAGCCCGGTGTCAAACAACGCCCTGAACAGCGCCTGACCCCGCACACCCGGCTTGCCGTCGCGCGGCGCCAGCTCAATCCCCGCCACCAGCCCAAGATTGCGCACATCGATCACATGGCGCGCCCCCGCCAGCCCATGCACCGCCGTCTCCCAATATCCCGAAAGCCCCGCCGCTCGCTCGAAAAGCGCCTCGTCGCGATACACATCCATCGTCGCCAGCGCCGCCGCACACGCCAGCGGATGTGCCGAATATGTATAGCCATGAAAAAGCTCTATGCCCCCCCCGTTCAGGGTCGCGTCCCCCGCCGCATCCACAAGCCCGTCATATATCGCCCGCGAACACGCCACAGCGCCCATCGGCACAGCCCCGTTGGTAATCCCCTTGGCCAGGCAGATCATGTCCGGCATCACCCCCAGCGCTTCCGCCGCGGTCGCCGCCCCCAGCCGCCCAAATCCCGTAATCACCTCATCAAAAATCAGCAAAATCCCGTGCCGCGTGCAAATCTCGCGCAGCCGCTGCAAATAGCCAACCGGCGCCACCAGCACCCCCGTCGATCCCGCCAGCGGCTCAACAATCACCGCCGCAATCGTGTCCGCCCCGTGCAGCGCCACCAGCGCCTCCAGCGCATCCGCCCGCTCCGCCCCATGCGGCGGCTGACCCCTTGAAAAAGCGTTGCGCGCCATGTCATGCGTATGCGGCAGATGGTCGACACCGGGCAGCCCGGTCCCAAACGCCCGGCGGTTGGGCATGATCCCCCCCACCGATAGCCCGCCAAAGCCAGTGCCATGATAGCCCCGCTCGCGCCCGATCAACCTTGTGCGGCTGCCCTGCGCACACGCCCGCTGCCACGCCAGCGCAATCTTCAGCGCCGTATCCACCGCCTCCGAACCGGAATTGGCAAAGAAAATCCGGTCCATCCCCGCCGGCATCAGCCCGCCAACCCGCGCCGCGGCTGCAAAAGCCAGCGGATGCCCCAGCTGAAATGTCGGCGCAAAATCCAGCTCGGCGGCCTGACGCTGGATCGCCGCCACAATCCCCGGCCGACCATGCCCGGCGTTCACACACCAAAGCCCCGCCGTCCCGTCGAGCACCTCCCGCCCCTCAGGCGTCCAATAATGCATGCCCTCCGCCCGCGCCAAAAGCCGGGGGTTCGCCTTGAAATACCGGTTGTCGGTAAACGGCATCCAGAAGCTGTCGAGATCGTTGGTCCGCATCAGACCAGCGCTGCAATCCGCGCATCCAGCGATTCCGGCGTCGTCGTCGGCGCAAACCGCTCGATCACCTGCCCGTCACGCCCGATCAGAAATTTGGTAAAATTCCACTTCACCGCCTCCGATCCCAGCAAGCCCGGGGCCGCCTTCTTCAGGTCCTTCCACAGCGGATGCGCCGCCTCACCATTCACATCCACCTTGGCAAACATCGGAAAATCCACATCGAATTTCGTCGAACAGAAAGTGGCAATCTCCGCCTCATCCCCCGGCTCCTGCGCGCCAAACTGGTTGCACGGAAACCCCAGCACCGCAAAACCCCGGTCCTTATATTTGGCGTGCAGCGCCTCCAGCCCGGCATATTGCGGCGTAAACCCGCATTTCGACGCCGTATTGACGATCAGCAAAACTTGCCCGCCCCATTCAGCCAGCGTCGTCTCACGGCCATCAATGGTCTTCAGCGCATGCCCAGCAAGGTCAATCATCAATCACTCTCCATAGCGTTCAGGGCAGCCCCGAAATATCCCCGGCACAATGCCACATACCGCGCGTTCCCGCCAATCTCGCCTGCAACAATATTGCCGGTTTGCCAGCGTTCATCGAAGCATAATAGAAACACAGTCCGGGCATCCCCGGTTTGTCAGCGGCAGCAACAGAGGCGTCAAGACCATGATCACCATCCGCCCCGCAACTGCCGCCGAAGTCCCCGCCCTCGAAGCGCTCATCGCCGCCTCCGCCCGCGCCCTCGGCCCGCCCTTCTACACAACGGCCGAGACCGAAGCCGCCATTGCCCATGTCTTCGGCGTCGATTCCGAGCTGGTCGCCGACGGCAGCTATCTCGTCGCCACAAAAGATGGCCTGATCGCCAATCAGTTCGCAGGCTGCGGCGGCTGGAGCCAGCGCACCACGCTGTTCGGCGGGGATCGCTATGCCGCAAGGCAATCCGGCCTGCTCGATCCCGCCCGCGATGCCGCCCGCATCCGCGCCTTCTTCGTCGCCCCCGCCTTCGCCCGTCAGGGCGTCGGCGATGCGCTGCTCGCCGCCTGCGAAGCCGCTGCCGCCGCTGCCGGTTTCACCCGCACCGCCCTCATGGCCACCCTTCCCGGCCAGCCCTTCTACGCCGCCCGAGGGTATATCGCCTCCGCCCCGGTGGTCCTCGATCTCGGCAGCACCCCCGTCCGCTTCGTCCCAATGGAAAAATCGCTCGGCTAACATCTGTTGCCAGATTGCCACATCCCAAGACTTAATCGAACATGAAGACGGGTTTGGCTTGCAATAATCCACCGCATAAGCGCGTATTGACGTCTGTAACCGGTGCATCATGGCAGCGTTAGACTGTCAGACATCATCTGCTTTGGTAGCCTTGGGGAAGGCAAATCGCTCGCTGAAGTGCCGTTTCTGGCGCTTCGGCGGTGTTCAACACTGTCATGGGCCAGTTCCATGCAGCCATGTTTTCGGACTTCAACTAAGGGGCTGAATATGACATCCAAAACCAACCGAAACTTCGACGCCGCCGCAATCCTGCGCGGCGCCTCGCTGGCAACGCTCGCCATCGCCAGCCTCATCGCTGTGCCGACCGCCGTTGCAGCCCAGACCCAGACAGCACAGGCAGCGCCCGATGGCGCAGACAACACCATCATCGTCACCGGCACCCGCCGTACCGATCGCACCGTCGCTGAATCCTCGGTGCCAATCGACGTCTTCTCGGCTGATGATTTCAAGGCTCAGCCTTCGCCGCAGCTCGCCAGCATCCTCAAGACGCTGGTGCCGTCGTTCAACCAGAACCGTAACCTGCTCGGCGATGCCTCGGCCTTCGTCCGCACGCCAACGCTGCGCGGCTTGCCAGGCGATCAGATTCTCGTCCTCATCAACGGCAAGCGCATGCACCGTTCGGCCCTCGTCAACGTCGCCGGCGATGCGCTCAACGTCGGCTCGCAGGGTCCCGATCTGTCGCAGATCTCGTCGCCCGCCGTTTCGCGCATCGAAGTGTTGCGTGATGGTGCCGCCGCCCAATATGGGTCGGATGCCATCGCCGGCGTCATCAACATCGGTCTCAACCGCGCCGACAATGGCTATACCGTCGCCGCCCGCTATGGTCAGACCTATGCAGGCGATGGCGAAGATCTTCAGGTTTCGGCCAACGCCGGTTTCAAGCTCGGTGATGGCGGCTTCTTCAACATCACCGGTGAGTTCATCGATCAGCGCATCTTCGATCGCTCGGTCGCGCGCCCTGAAATCGCCCCGCTCGTTGCCGCCGGCATCACCCCGCCGATCGCCAAGGGCAACCGTCTCGGCCAGCCAGAAAACCGTGCCTATCGCATGGTCTTCAACTCGGCCATCCCGGTTGGCGATAGCGAAGTCTATCTCTTCGGTAACTATGGCTGGCAGCGTCAGGGCAATGATTTCAACTATCGCCGCCCGATCGCCGTCACCGCACCCGATATCCCCCTGCGCACCGGCACCGGCGTCTTCGGCCGGTCAACTGGGAATCCTGTCTATCTCGATCGTATCGGCACCGATCCCACTTCGGGCCGCGTCCTCTGGGACTTTGAAGGCCGCACCTACGATGAAAGGGTGATCTTCCCCAATGGTTTCGTTCCCTTCTTTGAAGGGGTTAATGAAGACATGTCACTCACCGGTGGTTACAAAGGCGAGACCGGCTCCGGCATCAAATTTGATATCTCCGGCAGCTATGGTCGCAACCAGATCCGCTACTACATGAGCAACACGATCAACCCTTCGCTCGGGCCGGATTCACCGACCGACTTCTATCTCGGCAAGCTCGTCCAGACCGAGTATAACGGTAACGCCGATTTCACCTACTCAACCGACATCGGCTTCGACAAACCGCTTTTCATCGCAGCCGGGGTCGAGTTCCGCCGCGAAACCTATGAAGTCGGTCTCGGTGACAATGCGTCTTACCAGCCCGGAATTTTCGGCTCGCAGCTTGTCGAACGCAACGATGGCTCTCGCTTCAACACCACCAAGGCCGTCGGCGCCAACGGCTTCCCTGGCTTCGGTCCGGATTCGGTCGTCGAAGGTGGTCGTAACAGCTACTCGATCTACCTCGATCTCGAAACCGATCCCGTTGAAAATCTGACCATCGGCATCGCCGGTCGTTACGATTATTTCAACGATTTCGGCAGCACAGTGAACGGCAAGATCAGCTTGCGCTATGCCTTCAACGATACCATCGCAGTCCGCGCGGCCGCTTCGACCGGCTTCCGCGCACCGACCCCGGGTCAGCAGTTCACCCAGAACGTGCAGACCGCCTTCCCACAGGGCAGCCCGGTGCCGGTGGCCGTCGCCACCGCCCGCCCCGATTCGGCACTGGCCGGCTTCTTCGGCGCGGTGCCGCTGTCTCCGGAAAAGTCGACCAGCTTCTCGGGCGGTTTCGTTATCACCCCGGGTAATGGTTTCAACTTGACTGCGGATTACTATAACATCCGCGTTCGGGACCGGATCGGCATCACCAGCAACATCCGCAACATCACGGCAGCTGAAACAGCCTCGCTGGCTGCCGCCGGCGTGCCGAACGCGTTCGATATTGGTGAAGTAAATTACTTCACCAATGGCTTCCGCACCCGGACCCAGGGTATCGATGTCGTTCTGACGCATCGCGCTAACTCCGATCTCGGTAATTTCAATACCAGCCTGGCAGTCAACTGGAATGACACCAAGGTCACCGGGCGCACGAATATCGCTATCCCTTCGCGCCCGGGCTCGACGTTGGCACTTATCGACAACACCCGGCTCGGCAACATCGAGGATTCCCAGCCCCGTTGGCGTGCAGTCCTGTCGGAAAACTTCACCAAGGGCATTTTCGATGCCACCGTCCGTGTGAACTATTTCGGCAAGTACACGACCTACTTCACGCCGGTTAACCCACCGGCCGGCAGCACGCCTGCTCAGATCACCGCTTTCCGCCAGCTGTATCCAGCCGCCAATCCGGCCGGAAACGTCGGGGAGTGGGGCAAGGAGTTTGGCGCACAGGTTACTGCCGATCTCGAACTCGGCCTGACATTTGCCGAAAACTATCGCTTCGCCATCGGTGCAGAGAACGTCTTCGGCACCTTGCCCGAGCGGGAAACCCGCAACGTCTTCCCGTCCACCGGCGGTGCCGGTAACGGCTCGCTCTATCCGGGATCGGCCCCGATCGGCCAGGCCGGCGGCTTCTACTATGCCCGTGTTCAGGTGAAGTTCTAAACCTCTTCACCCATCACGACTTGCACAGTAACTATTGCACAACCGGGCGGCAGGGTTATCCTGCCGCCCGAATTGTTTCACAACCACCACAAGGGAAATTTACGACATGATCAAGCTCATCACAGGCCTCGCCGCCCTCGGCCTCGCCGCAATGCCCGTCGCTGCCAGCGCCCAGAATGTCGAGAAGATCGGCACCCCGGGTGGCCGCATCCTCACCGGTGCCAAGGTCAAGGCATCCTCCGAAATCCTCTTCCTCTCGGGCAATCTCGCCTCCCCGGTCGATGCTTCCAAGCCAACCGAATTCGGTGACACCAAGACCCAGACAATCAGCACGCTCAACAAGATCAAGGGCCTGCTCGAAGCTCAGGGTTACACCATGAAGGACATCATCCGCCTGGATGCCTTCCTCACCGCCGCTCCCGGCATGGACGGCAAGATGGATTTCGCCGGCTTCAACGCCGGCTTCGCGGAGTTCTTCGGCAATGCCGCAAACCCCACCACAACCACCCGCACCACCATGCAGGTCGCAGCGCTCGCCGGCCCGAACTTCCTTGTCGAGCTGACCATCGTCGCCGCAAAATAAACCTATTGACGAGAGGGCGGCGGTCATCCGTCGCCCTCTTGACTTGTAGGATTTTATCTGAGCATTATCAGTAAGTTAAATTGAGGAATGAAATCCTGAAAAACATCGTCTAGCCTATAGACTTCGAGTAGACTTGTTCATATTCAGGCCTCGCCGGGTACAATTTCCACAATCATGTCCCCGGCCAGCAAAACCTCAACCCCCGGCTCCCAAAAGCCCAAAGGCCTGCCTTCGCGGTAGATTCGCACCCCCAGCCCCGTCTTCACTGCCGATAGCGGCAAGCCCAGCTCCCCCGCCGTCACTCGCCGCTCGCGCAACTGCACCTGTCCATGGGTCGCCGCGAGATCAGCCAGATAGTCCGCCGTATGCGCCCCATAGCAGGAGCCAGCCAGCAGCAGCCCGGCAAAGCTCGCCGGGTTGATCACCGTGTCCGCCCCCGCTGTCCGCGCCAGCGCCTCATTGTCAACATTCTTGATCACCGTGCGGATCGGCACATGGTCCGCCAGCCCCCGCGCCGTCAGCGTCACCAGGATCGACGTATCGTCCCGCCCTGTCGATACAATCAGCGCCTGCGCGCGACTCAACCGCGCCGCATCCAAAGTTGCATTGCGCGTCGCATCGGCGTCGATAACATTCACCCCCAGCGCCCCGGCTGCATCCCGCGCCACAGAATTCGGCTCGATCACCACGATGCTATCCACCGAAGCCCCGCGCCGTAAAAGCTCCGCCACAGCCTGTGATCCGCTCTCGCCAAAGCCCGCCACGATAATATGGCCGTGAAGCCCCTCCTGAATCCTCGTCATCCGGATCTTCTCCAACGCACCCTTGAGCAGAAAATCATACGCCGATCCGACAAAGATCAGCCACACAAACAGCCTGATCGGCGTCACCACAAATGTCGCAAACAATCGCTGCTCGTCCGACACCGGCACAATATCGCCAAAGCCCACCGTCGCCACGGTCGTCATCGTAAAATACAGCGCATCGGCAAAGGTCACTTCGCCGTCCAGCGTGTCCTTCAAGCCCTCGCGGCCAAACCAGTGCCCGGCCACCACCACGATCAAAAGCGCCACCACCAGCACAACGCGGAACGCCAGCGATTGCCAGGCCGTCACCTTGCTCGCACGGGTCAATGAAATCGACATGCCCTTGTCTAACCTGCTCTGCCGAAAGACACAAAGCCCCTCCCCAACCCGGCCCAAAACCTCTGGTTCTAGCGACCGAATTCCAGAGCCTGCGGCCCATCCCCCGGCTTGAACCAGACCGAGCGCGTCACCCCTCCCTGCCGCACATTCACCTGTGCCGAATATCCCGGATACGTCTCGCCAAAAAAATTCGCCCGCACCGTCACAACAGGCTTGCGCGTCATCCGCCCGGTAAACACCATCGTCACATCATCCCCGGCCAGCACCCGGGATTTCAGCGTCAGCGTTGCCCCCTGCACCATAAACCGCCGCCCGACATACGCGGTGAACAGCTCAAGTGCCGCCCGGTCATCAAGGCTCGGTTGCGCATCAGGCGCGATCTTCACCAGCACCGGCTCAACATCATGCGCCGTAAAACGGTGCGTCACTGTCACCCCGCCCTTGTCATCGATCGCCACCACCGAGAGCGAAGCAGCCCCCCGATGCGCGCCCGCCGGAGCCGCGAGCACCAGCGCCAGCAGCGCCATCAGCCCCGACGTGCGACTCCTCATTTCGCCTGCGGCGCCCCTCCTCATTTCGCCTGCGGCGCAGGCGCAGGCCGCGTCGCCAGCCCATCCGTTCCAACCTGCAGCTCCATATCCTTCATGCGGTTTTCGCCCGGCTGCGCACCCGTCACCTTGAGTGTCGCCGGCTCGATCAGCTGTGGGAAGCTGTTGTTGCTACGGTCAGCATCGGCAATCTCCCACATCGGGTCCACCTCGGCCGCCTTGAGCACCTTGGGCGTCACATGCTGCCAGGTCACGCGCCGCGAATTACGCCGCCATATCTCGGCCGGAATGCGGATCGTCTCGGAAGTCCCATCGACATAGTCCAGCTTCAGCGGCACCGGCATCACCACCCCGCCGATATTGCGGAAGGTGAAGTGGTAGAAATTATCTTTAACCGCAAGTGCTGCCTTTTCGTCAGCGTCCATGTCAGCCAGCGCCTTGGCATAGTCCTTCCTGGCCTTGACCGTCGGCGTAAAGCGGTCAGTCTCATCATAAAAATCCCGCGCTGCCGGGTCGGTTTCCACCACCGTCTTGCCGGTGTTACGGCTCGTCGTGAGCGATGCCGGCTCGCGCCCGGCCTCCGCCTTCTTCCAGCCCTGCTCCACCACCGGATCGCGTGTGTCGAGCCGTGCCTTCACCACCTTGTCGAGGGAAATATCGACATGCTCGGTGGAATAGAACCAGCCGCGCCAGAACCAGTCGAGATCGACCCCCGAAACCTCTTCCATCGTCCGGAAGAAGTCATAGGGCGTCGGCCGCTTGAACCGCCAGCGCGCGGCATATTCCTTGAAAGCCGCGTCAAACAGCTCACGGCCCAGCACCGTTTCGCGCAGGACGACCATGGCCGTTGCCGGCTTGGCATAGCCATTGGCGCCAAACTGCAGAAGCGAGTCCGAATGCGTCATCAGCGGCACCTGGTCCCGGCTCACCATGTAATCGACAATGTCCTTCGGCTCGCCCCGCCGCGCCGGGAAATCCTTGTCCCACTGCTTCTCGGCCTCGAACTGCAGGAAGGTGTTGATACCCTCATCCATCCAGGTCCACTGCCGCTCGTCCGAGTTCACCGACATCGGGAAGTAGATATGCCCGATCTCGTGGATCACCACGCCGATCAGCCCATATTTCGCCCGGTCGGTATAGGTAAGTTGCCCGGTCTTCTTGTCCTTCACAGGGCGTGGCCCGTTGAAGGTAATCATCGGATATTCCATGCCCCCCACCGGACCATTGACCGAGTTGGCCGTCGGATAAGGATAGGGAAAGCTGAACTCGGAGTAGACCTTGATGGTATGTGCTATCGACTTGGTCGAATAGACATCCCAAAGCGGCCGTGCCTCCTTGGGGTAAAAGCTCATCGCCATCACCAGCGGCTGCTCGGCCGATGCCTGCTTCACGCCCATCGCGTCCCACACAAATTTGCGAGACGATCCAAAGGCAAAGTCACGCACATTGCTCGCCTTGAAGCGCCACGTCCGCGTGCCGCTCGCCTTGCCACGTTCCGCCGCCGCAGCTTCCGCCGCCGCAGCTTCCGCCGCTGTCACGATATAGACCGGCTCCTTGGCGTCCATGGCTTCGGCCAGCCGCGCCCGCTGCGCCGCGCTCAAAATCTCGGGGTTCTGCAGCTCGCCTGTCGCCGACACGACATGGTCCGCCGGCACCGTCAAATTCACCTCATAGTCGCCAAACTCGAGCGTAAATTCGCCGTCGCCCAAAAACGCCTTGTTGTGCCAGCCCTCATAGTCCGAATAAACCGCGAGCCGCGGGAACCATTGCGCACCCAGAAAAATGCAATTGCCATCCTCGCCGGGCTTGGTGAAACACTCATAGCCCGAGCGCCCGCCAATCACCCGCGTCTCGATGATCGGGTTCGACCAGCTGATCGAAAAGCTCACTTCGCCGCCCGATTGCAGCGGCGTTGGCAGATCAATCCGGATCAGCGTATCGACAAGCGTGTATTTCAGCGGCTGGCCATTGGCGTCCAGCACCTTCACATCATTATAGCCGCCCTCCCATTGCTGGAAGCGCTTGGCGCGCGTCACGCCGGTCACCGATATGCTGCCGGTGTCGCTCACCGTCTCGCTGCGCTCAGCCAGCGAATCCCGCCGGAAGATGTTCTGGTCCATCTGCAGCCAGAGATATTTCAGCGCGTCGGGCGAATTATTCTTGTAGGTCACGCTCTCGCGCGCCGAGATCGACTTGCCCGGCTCGTCAAGCACTGCATCGATCTTGTAATCGACCTTCTGCTGCCAATAGCGATGCCCCGGTGCGCCAGAGGCAATTCGATAGTCGGTCGGCGTCGGCCAGTCCTCGCCCTCAAGCTGGCGGAACTTGTCCTCAAATGTCCCCTTGGTCTGCCGGATCGGCTGCGCCCCGGCAGCCCCCGGCAAAGCAGCACTCACCACAAGCGCCAGTCCAGCAGTCACCATCACCCCAAACCGCACGCGTCACGCCCCTTGGTCATTGTTTTCAATACGCCCAGCCATGGCATGGCCGGCCTCAAAAGATCAAGCCGCACTGTTGCGCCGCTCGCTATGTTGACGGACCATGCTGCCCCGCCCTATGGATCCACGGCGCCGCGGGCATGATGTAGTGGTAGCCTGGCAGCTTCCCATGCTGCTCGTGCGGGTTCGATTCCCGCTGCCCGCTCCAGCGCAGCGCGGCGATCAAATAGCGAAGCTAGTTGTCGACTCGCGCAAGCTCGGCCAGCGAGGCGCCGGGTCCTTCTCCCGGCGAACTCGTCTGACGTCAGCCGCGGCTTTGCCGCGGCCTCTTCCTTCCTGAACAACAAAAAGCGAGAAAGCGCCGCGGCAAAGCCACGGCCCACGTCGAAGCGGTTCGGCGCGCTTCGCTCGCACCGCCCGCCCGACCGAGCTTGGCGCGAGTCTGTATATAGCGCCGCTAAATCAAGCCGCGCGAAGCTTGCCCAACACATGCCGTGCAAACAAATCCGCCTCCGCCGCATGCGGATATCCCGACAGAATAAACGCCTCCATCCCCAGCTCACGATACGCCATCAGCTTCGCCAGAACCTGGTCCGGATCGCCCACAATCGCCGCTCCGCATCCCGAGCGCGCCCGGCCAATCCCGGTCCACAAATTATCCTCGACATAGCCGTCCGACGTGCCTTCACGCAGCTCCGCCTGCCGCTTGACCCCGACCGACAGCGAATCAAGCGATTTCGCCCGGATCGCATCCCCCGTTGCCGCATCGAGCTTGCTCAGCAGCCGGTCCGCCGCCTCCCGTGCCTCAGCCTCGGTCTCACGAACCACAACATGCACCCGGTATCCGAATTTCAGCGTCCGCCCATAGCCCGCCGCCCGGGCCGTCATATCGTCGACAATCGCCTTCACAGCCGGCATCGTGTCAGGCCACATCAGATACACATCCGCCGCGCGCGCCGCCGCATCGCGCGCGTCGGGAGACAGGCCGCCAAAATACAGCGGCGGGCATTTGCCGCTCACCGTCGTCACCCCCGGCGGATCGAGCTTGAGCTTGTAATGCTCGCCCTGATGATCCAGCGCGCCGCCATTGAGCAGCCCCTTCAATATCTGCATCACTTCCACCGTCCGCCCATATCGTGGGGCCGACGCCATGGTCTCGCCGGGCATGTCGGACGAAATGATGTTCACCGTCAGCCGCCCCTCCAGCAGCCGATCGAGCGTCGCAATCTGCCGCGCCAGCTGCGGCGGCCAGGTCTCCCCCACCCGCACCGCCATCAGAAGCTTGATCCGCCGTGTCAGCGTCGCAATCGCCGCGGCAAAAACCGTCGTATCGATCCCCAGGGCATAGCCCGAAGGCAGCAACACATTGTCAAACCCGCCCTTCTCGGCGGTCAACACGATATTGCGGCAATGCTCAAAGCTGGATTTCAGCGCTGCATCAGGCACCCCGAGAAACTCATAATCATCGTCACACAGCGCTGAAAACCAGCTCACTTCGACAGGCTTCAGACCTCCGCTCATGGCAAATCCTCCCCCATCGAGGCGACCAGCACCCCATACCATTCAGCCCGTGTCCAGCGCACCTTGAAGGCGTCGGCCGCCTCGGCAATCCGCGCCGCATTCTGGCTCCCCACAATCGGAATAGGCCGCGCCGGATGCGCCATAATCCAGGCATAAGCCGCCGCCTGCACGCTCACACCACAAGCCTCCGCCTGCGCCGCAAGTGCCGCCACCACCTTCAATCGCCGCGCGTCCTCTGCCTGCATCCGTCCGGGCCTCGGGTCGCCGCTACCCAGCCGCCCCTGCCCCAGCGGGGACCATGCCATCACCGCCATTCCGGTCTCCAGCGCCATATCCATCGTGCCATCGCTCAGCGGCGCCAGCGCCAGTGCGGAAAATTCCGGCTGCGTGCTGACGATGCCGCATTTCAGATGCGCAGCCAGCGCCCGCGTCTGCGCCACGCTGTGGTTGGAAACCCCTACCGCCCCGATCTTGCCCTCGCCCACCAGCGCATCGAGCGTCGCCGCCGTCTCGGCAGGATGCGCCAGCATGTCGGGCCGGTGGATCTGCCACAAATCGATCCGCTCCACCCCAAGCCTGCTCAGCGAGGCTTCGACAGCCGCGCGCAGATAGGCCGGCGACGAATCATACGGCACCCCCATACTGATCCCGCCCTTGCTCGCCAACACCATCTGGTCACGAAGCTGCGGCGCCTCGGCCAGCACCCGCCCCAGCAAAAGCTCGGACGCGCCAAACGGCTCATCATTGTCCGGCCCATAAATATCGGCCGTATCCAGAAAGTTGATCCCCGCCGCAAGGGCTGCCTCGACCAGCCGCCGCGCCGCTCCCACATCATCGCCAGCAAAGCGCCACATCCCCCACGCCAGCGGCGAAACCATCAAGGAGGACTTGCCGAGTGGCCGGCGTTCGGGTGAAAGCGAGATATCAGTCATATACCAGCAATGCCCGGAGACCGCCCGAATGAAAAGTACTGATCACATCAGATGGGGCATCGTCGGTGCCGGCATGATGGGCCTTGAGCACATCGCCAACATCAAGCTCCAGCCCGGTGCCAGCATCACCGCTCTGGCAGATCCCGTTCAGGCCTCGCTCGATCGCAGCGTGCAGGCGGTCGGCCATGACGTGCCAACCTTTGCCAATGCCACCGCCCTCGCCGCCGCCGGCCTCTGCGATGCCGTGGTTGTCGCCAGCCCCAATTTCACCCACCACGAGACTCTCCAGCCGCTCATGGCCGCCGGCCTGCACATCCTGTGCGAAAAGCCGCTTGCCACCACACTCGAAGACGCACGCGCCGTCGCCAAAGCCGCCAGCAGCTATGCCCCCGTCTTCTGGACCGGCATGGAATACCGCTTCATGCCGCCCGTCACCGAGTTCGTCCGGGAGATCCACGCCGGCAGCGTCGGCGCCCTCAAGATGCTGGCCATCCGCGAACACCGCTTCCCCTTCCTCGTCAAAGTCGGGGACTGGAACCGCTTCGCCGCCAACACCGGCGGCACCATGGTCGAGAAATGCTGCCATTTCTTCGATCTGATGCGCTTGATCGTTCAGTCCGAGCCGGTCCGCATCCATTGCTCGGGCGCCATGGACGTCAATCACCGCGATGAACGCTACAACGGCCAGACGCCCGACATCATCGACAACAGCTTCACCACGATAGACTTCGCCAATGGTGTTCGCGCCCTGCTCGATCTGTGCATGTTCGCCGATGGTGCCGAACAGCAGGAGGAGCTCACCGCCACTGGCGATCAGGCTCGGCTCGATGTCCACATCCCCGAAGGTGTCCTCATTCACAGCCCCCGCACCGGCTTCCGCAATCCCAAGCGCATCACCCGCCGCGCGATCGAAACCGACGCCGCAGCGCTGGCCGCCGGCGATCACCACGGCGCCAGCTTCCATCAGCACGCCGCCTTCGCCGCGGCTGTCCGCGGTCAGGGCAACGTCGCCGTTTCCGCCGATGATGGCCTGCGCGCCGTCGCCATGGGCCTCGCCGCTGAAACCAGCGCAAAGGAACACCGCGTTGTCCACATGTCCGAATTTGGCCTCTAGCCAACCAAAGTCGCTAAAACCCGTTGCATCCATGCAACACAGTCACAAGAACGCAACGAATCCCCGTTGACGCTTCCGCCTAAAACCTATCTTGCGACTGCATCAACAGCCGCAGTTGTCGGCGCGCATCAAACGCCCTCCAATGGGCACAAAGTTCCGGGGAGATTACAATGTTCCGCACAACCCTATTGGCCACCGCCGCCCTCTTCATCAGCCTGCCCGCCATGGCGCAGGACTCAGCACAAGCCGCTGACGAA
>JBBRCT010000011.1:0-64487 GCA_038204585.1 Sphingomonadales bacterium | reverse complement strand
CGACTCCGATTTCACCAGCGCCGATCTCATTGGCCGCAATCGCGGCACCAACGAAATCGATACCTACACTTCAGAAGCGCGGATTGCATCGAACTTTGATGGCGCCTTCAACTTCCTGCTCGGTGCGTTCTATTTCCACGAAAATATCAAAACGACCAACGATTTCCAATACGGCCGGGATTTCCGCAACTATGCGTCGGTATTGACAACAAATCCGCTGACTGGCCGGTCTGGCTTTCTGGACACAGAGGCTGCACTCGGGCCGTTGCTCGGCATTCCTGCCGGAACCTTTGGGCGCCAAGGACTTGGGGTTGCTGAGCAATTCGACTATCGCAACCGTGCGATTTCGGTGTTCGGTCAGTTTGACCTCGACCTGACCGAAAGGCTTACGTTGACGGCGGGCTTCAACTACACGCGTGACCGCAAGGACGTCAGTGGTTCTGCTAATGTCACTGATGTCTTCTCGACACTGGATTTTGTCGCGATTGGAGCAGCAGCATTCAATATTCCACCGGCATTTGCCGCGAATCCAGCGGTCAACCCGCTGCTGGCACTTCAGCCGTTGCAGTTTCTGCCACCTTTCTTGGCGTTTCCGAATTCGGTTGAAGACGGCAAGACCCGGGACAATGACCTGTCTTACACCGCGCGGGCGGCTTATAAGTTCAGCGACAACATCAGCGGTTACGTGACTTATGCAACGGGTTTCAAGGCTTCATCCTGGAACCTTTCGCGTGATAGCCGTCCATTCGCAGCGGATTTCATTCCGGGGTCGCCGGTTAGCAATCCGCCAACATCGCGAATTCGTGCTGCCGGATTGGCAGTGCCGAACCTGACCACGGGCACGCGCTTCGCGGGTCCAGAAGATGCAGAAGTTTATGAAGCCGGGTTGAAGGGCCAGTTTGAAGGCTTTGGCTTCAATCTAGCTGTTTTCCAGCAGTCTCTGCGCGGGTTCCAGAGCAATGTTTTCACCGGCACTGGTTTCGTGCTTATCAACGCTGAAAAACAATCTACGTTCGGTGTGGAGCTTGATACTAGTTTTTCACCAATTCGTGATTTGAACATCACTGCCAATTTCACTTACCTGAATCCTAAATACGACAGCTTCACTGCGGGTAACGTCTTGCAGCAAAGCGGCACCTGCGCAACCAATGGCTTGCCAAGGTCTTTCCAGCTTTGTCCGACCGATCTTAGTGGTCAGCGGCCAGCCGGCATTCCCGAATTCTCTATTGCTGTAGGTTCCACTTACACCCAGCGTCTGGGGGGTGACACTAGGCTGATCTGGCATGTTGATTATTCGCAGGAAAGCCCAGTGCAGATCATCGAAGGGCTCCCCGGCTTCCGGCGCAACTTCGAGACCCTGAACGCCTCGCTGACGCTGGCGTTGAGCAATGGCCTCGAAGTAACCGCATGGGGCCGGAACTTGACGCAGCCTGTGTTCCTCTCGACGCTGTTCCCGTCTGTGGCACAGGCTGGCAGTCTGTCGGGCTATCCAAGCGGGCCGCGCACCTATGGCGGCCTCGTCCGGTATCGCTTCTGATCCGGTCAGGAACGTCGCACAGACTCTTGAAGACAGAGGCCCCGGCACCCCCGGGGCCTCTTCTTTGAAGGTCTGAACCATGCCGCCGCTTGAGGCCCTTGCGGCGGTGTTCGCGATCGCCAATATCATCCTTCTGGCCCGCCGCTCGGTCTGGAACTTTCCGTTCGGGTTAGCAGCAGTTTCAATATATCTAATTGTTTTTATTGACACAAAACTGCTAAGCGCTGCTCTGCTTCAGGGCTTTTTCATCCTCACCCAGGCATGGGGTTGGTGGCAGTGGCGGCGCATCGCCGACGATGATGACAAGGTTGCGGTGGCAACACTTTCCACACTTTGTAAAGTTCGTATCGCCGCCGCCACGGCCGCATCGGCACTGCTGCTCGGCCTCCTCACCAGCCGGCACACCGATGCCGCCGTACCCTGGCTCGATGCCGCCAACACCAGCCTGTCGGCCACCGCTCAATTGCTGACGATGGGGCGGCGGGTGGAGGCATGGCCGCTTTGGGTGATCGTCAATCTGCTCTCGATAGGGCTTTATGCGAGCCAGGCGCTGTGGATCACGACGGCACTTTATGGAGTGTTTCTGCTGATTTCGGTCTGGAGTTGGTGGCTTTGGCGGCGGGCGGCATGAGGATCCCTCGGGTCTGTCTGACGGGGGCGGAGAGCACCGGAAAATCGACGCTGGCGCCGAAGCTGGCGGCGCGCTTTGGAGGCGTGGTGATGCCGGAATTCGGCAGGGACTATGCTGAAATGTTCGGCACGGGATTTTCAGCCGACGACCTTTTGGCGATTGCGATCGGGCACCGAGCGGGGCTGGCGGCGATCGAGGCTGATAAGCCGGCGCTGATTATCGAGGACACCGACATTGTGACGACGGCGGCATGGGCGCGAATGCTCCATGGTGCGAATGGGGTATTGCGCCGATTGCCGGCCAATGCCGGGCTGTATCTGTTTTTTGAGGCGGATGTGCCGTTTGTGGCGGACGGAACGCGGATGTTCGACGGGGCGCAGCGGCGGCAGTTTCAGTTCATGCTGGAGGCGGAATTTCGAGAGCGGCGGATGACGCCGGTGCGGATAGAGGGCGATTTTGCGGCGCGCGAGACGGCGGCAGTGGCGGCGATTGAAAAGTGGTTGTTGCGTGGGCGGCCTCGGGCTGGGTAAGCGCAAGCGATGGCGATCATTCTTCTGACCGGCGCTTCGCGCGGCATCGGCGCTGCGGCGCGAACCTTGTTCGAGGCAGCGGGGCACCGGGTGATCGGACAATCAACAGCGGGCGGCGACGGGCTGATCGCGGCGGATTTTGCGCGGGCCGGGGCTGGGGCAGCACTATGGGATGCGGCACTGGCGCTGGCGGGGCGGATCGATGTGCTGGTCAACAATGCCGGGGTTTTCGAGCCGGCGGCTATCGAGGATGAAACGGCTTTCGAGACGGCCTGGACGCGAAGCCTGGCGATCAATCTGCAAGCATCGGCCGATCTCTGCCGGCTGGCGGTGCTGCATTTTCAGGCGCAGGGCGGCGGGCGGATCATCAATGTTGCGAGCCGGGCGGGGCACCGGGGGGATAGCCCGCGCCACTGGCATTATGCGGCGGCGAAAGGCGGGATGCTGGCGATGACCAAGACGATCGCGCGGGGCTATGCGCGCGACAATATTCTGGCCTTTGGCGTGACGCCGGGCTTCACCATGACCGGGAACGCCGACGACTATCTGGCCAGCCGGGGCGGTGACAGACTGCTGGCGGACATTCCGCTGGGGCGTGTGGCGAGTGCTGAGGAAGTGGCGGAGACCATCCGCTGGCTGGCCAGCGAGGCGCCGGCATCGCTGACCGGGGCGACGCTCGATGTGAACGGGGCGAGCTATGTTCGCTGACCGGATACGGATGGGGCGCGGGACGGGGAGGCGGCGATGAGCGGTTGGGTGTTGCGGATGAAGTGCAACCGCGCCGAGGCGGAAGCGCTGCCTGAGACTGGCGAGATTTTTGCGGACCTTGGTGATCCGCCGACAATCATGGTTGATGAACCCGACCCTCATTTGCCTGATGATTGGGTGATGCTGGCCTATTTCAACGAGCGTCCCGATGATGATCTTCTGGCAAGGGTGCGGGCGCTGGCGCCATCGAGCGAGACGTTCAGCGTTGAGGCGCTGCCCGATGATGATTGGGTGACGATGAGCCAGCGCGGGCTGGAGCCGGTGCGGGCAGGGCGCTTCATTGCGTTGACGCGCGAGCATGAAGAGTCGGTCCGGCCCGGCGATATTGCCATCAAGATCGAAGCGGGGCTGGCGTTTGGCACCGGGCAGCACATGACGACGCTTGGGTGCCTCGCTGCGCTCGATGCGCTGCGGCGGAACCATGATTTTGTGAATATTGCCGACCTCGGGACCGGGACCGGGATCCTCGCGATTGCGGGGGCGCGTGCCTGGCCGCGGGCGCGGGTGATTGCCAGTGATATCGATGCTGTTGCCGTGCGCGTCGCGCGGGAAAATCTGGGGGTCAATCGGCTTTGCCACGGCAGGATGGCCGGGCAGATCGAACTGGTGACAGGCGCCGGGATGGACCATGCGCGCCTTTGGGCGCGGGCACCTTATGACCTGATCTGCGCCAATATTCTGGCGGGACCGCTGATCATGATGGCTGCAGCGGTTTCAGACGCGCTGGCGCCCGGCGGCGTGCTCGTGCTGGCTGGGCTGCTGCATGAGCAGCGGGGTGCGGTACTGCGCGCCTATCGCGCAAATGGGCTTGTGCCCTTTGATTTTTTGCAAGGTCCGCGCCAGCCTCAGCGGGCCGAATGGCCGACGCTGGTGCTGACGCGGAGACGCTGAACGATCACGCGTAAAAGGCGTGAAACAGGCGCGTGGAGGCTGCAATCGGCTGCAGCTGGACGCGCGACTTGCGCGGGGTTGGGCGGGATGTTGCCACGCTGACCTGTGGCTGGCTTGCCTGTTGGGGCATTTCGCTGTCAAAAATGACCTTCATCTGGTCTCTCCATATTGCCGTCGGACTTATTCCTACCGGACAAGTGGAGATAGGGATTATCGCGCGATCGACCAGCCATTGTGCAAGTGCGTCAGCTATGCATTTTATGCATAACGAAATAATTTCGTCATCCGGCTGCGCCGACCATGCTGTGCCACGCGGCCTCGTCGATGACCTCGACACCAAGCGCTTCTGCCTTGGCGCGTTTTGAGCCGGCATCGGCGCCGGCGATGACCAGATCGGTGCGGGCCGAGACGCTTCCGGCGACGCGGGCGCCCAGCGCTTCGGCCTGGACGCGGGCTTCATCGCGGGAGAGGCTGGTGAGGGTGCCGGTGAATACCAGAGTCTTGCCGGAGAGGCTGGTCTGGCGGGTGGCGGCGAGCGGCTCGGGAACGACTTCGCGCAGGAGATCGTTGACTGTATCGAGATTGTGCGGCTCGTCGAAGAAATCGATGAGCGCCTGAGTCACAATCACGCCGATCCCGCTGATATCGGTGAGGCGGGCGCGCGCTTCGGGATCGGTTCGGGCTGTGCTGGCGACTTCGGATAGAGCTTCTGCCGAGCCGAGACTGCGCGCGAGATCGCGTGCTGTGACGTCGCCGACATGGCGGATGCCGAGTGCGAAGATGAAGCGATCGAGTCCGACCGAGCGCCGCGCCTCGATGGCAGCGAGCAGCTTGTCCACCGATGTTGGCTTGAAGCCTTTCCAGCTGAGGATGGTGTCACGATGGTCCTTGAGGCGGAAGATGTCGCCGGGGCGAGCGATGAGTTTTTCGGCGGCGAAGCGTTCGATGCGTTCGACACCGAAGCCCTCGATATCGAAGGCGCCACGGCTGACGAAATGGCGGAGGCGCTCGCTGACCTGCGCGGGACAGGTGAGGCCGCCGGTGCAGCGTCGAACGACCTCTCCATCTTCACGCACGGCGTGGCTGCCGCAGGCGGGGCAGATCTGTGGAAAGACGAAGGCCGGACCACCGCCATCGGTGACGATGCCGAGAATCTGCGGGATGACATCACCGGCGCGCTGGACGCGCACCCGGTCGCCGGGCTTGACGCTCAGCCGCACGATCTCATCCTCATTGTGCAGGGTGGCGTTGGTGACGACGACGCCGCCGACGGTGACGGGCTGAAGCCGGGCGACGGGGGTGAGAGCGCCGGTGCGGCCGACCTGGATGGTGATGGCCTCCAGCAGCGTTTCGGCTTGCTCGGCGGCGAATTTGTGCGCCACAGCCCAGCGCGGGCTGCGGGCGACCTGACCGAGCCGTGCCTGCCAGTCGAGACGTTCAAGCTTGTAGACGGCGCCGTCAATATCATGGGGGAGATCGGCCCGGCGGCGCTCAAGGTCTGCGGCAAAGGCGATGGCTGCTTCGATGCTGGCATTTGCAAGACGATCGCTGCCGATATCGAACCCCCAGCGGGCGAAGACCGCCATGACGCCGCTTTGGCTATTGTCCGGGCCATGGCTAAGCTCCCCCCAGCCATGGGCGATGAATGCGAGCGGGCGGCTGGCGGTGATGGTAGCATCGAGCTGGCGCAGCGATCCGGCGGCGGCATTGCGGGGATTGGCGAAGACCTTGCCCCCGGTCTGGAGTGCGCGCGCATTGATGGCCGCGAAATCGGCATGGGCCATATAGACTTCACCGCGGACCTCGACGACCTCCGGCGCATCTTCGGGCAATGTGTGGACCAGGCCGCGGACATGGGCGATGTTGGCGGTGACATCCTCGCCCACCGACCCGTCACCGCGGGTGGCTGCATGGACAAGCCGGCGGTTTTCGAAGCGCAGGGAGCAGGACAGGCCATCGATCTTGGCTTCGGCGGCGACAAGGACTGGCTCGTCCGGTGACAGACCCAGAAAGCGGCGGACGCGGGTGATGAACTCATGCGCTTCCTCGGCAGAGAAGACATTGTCCAGGCTGAGCATGGGCCGGGCGTGGGTGATCTTGCGGAAGCCGCTGGCGACGGCTGCGCCGACACGTTTGTTCGGGCTGTCTGTGCGGATCAGGTGCGGAAAGGCGGCTTCCAGCGCGCGGTTGCGGCGGACCAGCGCATCATAGTCTGCGTCCGAAATGTTGGGTGCGTCGTCGGTGTGATAGCGCCGGTCGTGCTCGGCGATGGCGGAGGCTAGCGCGGCAAGCTCGGCGGCGGCTTCGATGTCTGAAATGTCTGTGGCCATGACAGGCTCCTATCATCAGCCTGAGTTGCTTGGGAGGGGGCATTGACTTGGATGCGTCGCCGCGCCCAATCCTGCGGCATGAACCCGCTTTACGCCAATATGCCGACCACGATTTTCGAGACGATGTCGGCGCGGGCGCGGGCGACGGGGGCGATCAATCTGGGCCAGGGTTTTCCGGATTCGGGGTGGCCGAAGGATGTTCTCGACGCGGCGGCGGGCGAGATTTTGGGAGGATATAATCAATATCCTCCGATGCCGGGCACGCCTGAACTGCGTCGGGCGGTCGCTGCGCATTACCAGGCGCATGACGGCGTTGAGCTGGATTGGGAGCGCGAGGTGACGGTGACTTCGGGAGCGACCGAGGCGCTGGCGGCTGCGATCTTTGCGCTGGTGACGCCGGGCGACGAGGTTGTGCTGTTCCAGCCGCTTTATGACGCTTATCTGCCGCTGGTTTTGCGGGCGGGCGGCGTGCCACGGTTTGTGCGGCTGCGGCCGCCGGAATGGCAGTTCTGTGCAGCGGATCTGGCGGCGGCATTTTCGGCGCGGACGCGGTTGGTCATCATCAACAATCCGCTCAATCCGAGTGCATCGACCTTTGGCCGCGCGGCACTGGATCTCTTGGCCGGGTTTGCTGAGCGATCGGGAGCGGTGGTGCTGGCCGATGAGGTCTGGGAACATGTGCGCTTCGATGGCGCTCCGCATGTCTCGGTATTGGCGGTGCCTGGCTTGCGCGAACGGGCGGTGAAGATTGGATCTGGCGGCAAGATCTTTGCGCTGACGGGTTGGAAGGTCGGCTGGATCTGTGCAGCACCGGCGCTGACGGCCATTCTGGCGAAATCGCATCAGTTCCTGACGTTCACGACTCCACCGGCGCTGCAGGCGGGGATTGCCCATGGGCTGGGCAAGGAGATGGCATGGTTCGAAGCGATGCGGGCCGGATTCCAGCGATCACGCAACCGGCTTGTGGCCGGGCTTGAGGCGGCGGGCTATCGGATGCTGCCGAGTGCTGGCACTTATTTCGTGTCGATCGATCTTGCGGCATCTGGCATCGGTCTGGATGATGTCAGTGTTGCTGACAGGCTTGTCGATGTTGGTGTGGCGACGATTCCAGTGTCGGTATTCTATGCTGAAAATGCGGTCACTTCGACCTTGCGGCTGTGCTTTGCCAAGGCCGATACTGTGCTCGATGAAGCTGTTTTGCGGCTGGCGGGGGCGCGTGCCGGCTTGATGTGATGGAGCGGATCGGCCAGCAAGGCTGTTGTCCCTGCCGGCCGATCATAGGCTGGGCTCCGGCTTAGAAGCGGAAGCCGACCGTTGCGTTCCAGGTGCGTGGATCGCCGAAGTAGACGGTCTGGATGTTACCGACGGCGCTGAACTCCTGACCGTCGGTGCGATAGAGCGTGTCTGTAAGGTTCTTGACGCCGCCACGCAGATACCAGCCAGCCGTGGCATCGAACTGGATAAAGGCGTTGGCGACCCAATAACCGGATTCGCGCAGGTTCTGGCGATTGTCGACACTGAGGAAGTGCGCATCGACGAATCGGCCATCACCGCCGAAGGTCAGGCTGCCGGTGCTGCCGAGCGGGATGGTATAGTCGCTGCCAACCGTGAGGGTCAGCGGCGGCGCGAAGGCTGGCTCGCAGGTGACCGCGTTGCCTGTGGGGTTGCAGGAGAAGGTCGGTGGACGGCGGCTGTCGTTGAACTCCCGATATTTTGCATCGAGATAGCCGGCCGAGACGCGAACATTCCAATTGTCGGTCGGCCGGACGGCGGCTTCGGTTTCAAGCCCCCAGATACGCAGCTTGCCGGCATTGAGCACCGGGAAAACACCCACAGCGCCGCCGCCGACGCGAGCCTGGAAGTCGTTATAGTCTGAATAAAAGGCGTTGGCGCTGAGGCGGACGCGGCCCCCCATGAAGCTGCCCTTGGCGCCGGCTTCGTAGGTCCAGACGGTTTCGGGGCGGAACTGGGTGATGATCTGTGGCACGCCATTGATGACCTGGGTCAGGTCTGCGATGCCATTGGCACGGCCGTTGAAGCCGCCTGACTTGAAGCCACGGCTGCCGCTGGCATAGACCAGCGTGTCGGCGGTGGGCTTGTAGGACAGGGTGAGTGTGGGGGTCCATGCACCGAAGCTGGCGCGGCCATCAGCGTTAAACGGCGCGGGCAGGCTGCCCGGGAAGCTGAACGGCGGGAACAGGCCCTGAAAGCCCGGGCTGGTGGCCACGGTGGTCAGGCGACCATAATCCCGGTCCTCATGGGTGTAGCGCAGGCCGGCTGTGACGGCGAACTTGTCTGTGAGGTCATAGGTCGCCTGACCGAAAGCGGCGTAGCTGCGGGTCTTCTGCCGGTCATCGATGAACCTTGTAAAGGGGATACCGAACAGATCATCGGCAAAGGCTTGCTGGTTAGAGCGGATGGTTTCATCGAGATAATAGAGGCCGAAGACGCCGCTGAAGCGCTCGGTGTTCCACTTCAGTTGCATTTCCTGACTGAACTGCTCCTGATTGATACCGACGAAGACATCGCCTAGCTCAGCTTCGGTGGCATCGATATCGATGAACAGATCGGGCCGCAGTTTGCGATAGGCTGTGATCGAAGTGAGGGTGACGGCATCCGAAAGATCAAGATTTGCAGTCAGGCTAACTCCCCAATGATCGAGCCGCTGGCCTTCATCGCCGGTGAAGCTGGTCGACGCGCGGAAATCATAAGTGCCATAGGGATTGGCCGCGATTGGGCGAATGCCCCCGAGCGGTGCAGTGGCATATCCGAGCGTAAGCGCATTGCGCTGGCGGGTATAATCGCCCGAGAGAATGAGTTCGAGACGCTCGCTGGGCTGGGCGCGCAGGATGGCGCGGCCGGTCAGGCTATCCCGATCATTATATTTGCGACCCGTGCGCGGATCGGTGACCAGACCGTCGCGCTTGTCCCATTGCGCGGCTACGGACAAGGCGAGCTTGTCGGCCACCAATGGTGCCGAGACATAGCCATTGAGCAGGATCTGGTTGTAGCTGCCATAAAGCGCTGAGCCTTGGACTTTGAGGGTGTCGAGGCTGGGCTTGCGGCTGATGATGCTGATGGCGCCGCCGATGGTGTTCTTGCCGTAAAGCGTGCCCTGCGGGCCGCGCAGGACTTCGATGCGCTCGACATCGCCGAGGCTGAGCAACGCGCCCTGAATGCGGCTGAGATAGACACCATCCACATAAACGCCGACGGCGGGATCGAAGGTCTGCAATGCATCGGGCTGACCGATGCCGCGGATGAAGATGTTGGCGCTGGCAGCCGAACCACGGCCCTGAACGATGTTGAGATTGGGGGCTGTGCCCTGAATACCGGCGAGATCGATGGCCTGCAGCTTTTCGAGATCAGCCTGACCATAGGCGGACACGGCAACCGGGACATCGATCAGGCGCTCATCGCGGCGGCGGGCGGAGACGATGATCTCCTCTTCCTCGCTGCTCATCGCGGCTGCTGTCTGGGCGAAGCCGGGTGCTGCGGTGAGAAGTGTGGCAGGCAGCAAGGCCGCCAATGCGACGCTGGAAATGAGGACAGGACGGAGGATACGCGCGGTGGCCATGATGTGGACTCCCCAGATGAGACTATGTGGCTTGCACCACTTATCGCTTGCCATACTGAAACATGAACCAGTATTCAACTAGTATCATGCGATCTGCTTCACGCCTGTCATCCAAAGGACATAAGGCGGCCGATGAAACGGCCGGCAGGGCGGCTGACACTATGGCCGTAAAGGCGCCGCGCACCGAGCGGGGACGGCGGACGCTGCGGGCGTTGCTTGACGCTGCGGCTGAGGAATTTGGCGAGAGCGGATATCATGACGCCGGGATAGCGCGGATTGCGACGCGGGCCGGAGCGGCTATCGGTAGTTTTTATACTTATTTCGATTCCAAGGAGGCAATCTTTCGGGCGCTGGTGGCGGATATGAGCCGACAGGTGCGCGAGACTGTGGCGCCGGTGATTCTGGCCGCACCCGACCGGCTTTCGGGCGAACAGGCTGGCATTGCGGCGTTTTTGCGGTTTGTTCGGCAGCACAAGGCGCTCTACCGCATTATCGACGAGAGCGCCTTTGTGGCGCCGGATGCCTATCGCCATCATTATGAGAGCATTGCAGAGGGCTATGCGGCGTCGCTGGTACAGGCTTTTGGAGCCGGCGAGATCAGTGAGGGCGCTATGCAGGTTCGCGCCTGGGCGATCATGGGGATGAACGTTTTTCTCGGCCTGCGTTTCGGGGTGTGGGACGATGATGCCGACCCGGAAGCGGTTGCGGCGGCTGCGGCCGAGCTGATCAGCGAGGGATTGCGCGCTCGCTGACAGTTTGCCGAAAGGGCCAGTCGATCACTCGGCCGGCCCAGAGCGCCCACCAGACGAAGACCGGCTGGAAGGCCAGCCGCGGGCCGTGATAGCCCCAGCCGAGGGTGGTGGTTCCGAGCGTCACCATATCCATCGCGTGTTTGATATTGGCGGGATAGACCGCCACGGCATAGGCCGCCATCAGCGCGCCACCCCACCACTGAGCGCGGGGCCGGGGCCATAGTAGCAGGGCGGCGCCAACCAGCTCCCAAATGCCGGTAGCCAGAACGACTTCGCGAGGGAAGGGCACCCAGCCGGGCATGATCGGGAGGAAGCTGGTCGGTGAACGCAAGTGGATGATTCCGACGCCGACATAGATGGCTGCGAGCAGCAGCCGGGCGATGGTTCGGATCAAGCCAGATCCTGATTGATGGCGATCTGCAGCTCGCGTGGCAGCGGGAAGCGTTGCTGCGGTAGATATTGCAGCATGAGGACAACACCGATGCCACGCACTGGATCGACCTGAAACAGCGTGCCGGCTGCACCACCCCAGCCATAATTGCCGGCGGGCGAGCCTTCCGGGGCGGTCTTGAGCGTGTCGAACAGCGTGAGGCGTCCAGAAGCGCCGAAACCATTGATCTTTTCGAAGAAGACTCCGGTTGGCATGATGTTGCTCATGGCGTGACGGACGGTGGGCTCACGCATTACTAATCCGCGCTCGAAGCCGCCGTTGTTGAGGAGCATCTGGGCGAAGCGCGCATAGTCGCTTGCCGATGCGACAAGGCCGGCGCCGCCGGCGAACATGGCGGGTGTTCGCAGCCAATCGGAATTGGTTGGGCCATCGATGGGCTGGGGGGTGTCGAGCGGTTTGCCTGCTGCGTCGAGCCATGCATAGTTGGTCGAGAGGCGGCGCGCATCGGACGCTTTGATCTGGAACCCGGTTGAGTCCATGCCCAGCGGCTTCAGGAACATCCGCGCCATCAGTTCATCCAGCGGGACGCCACCGACTTTTTCGAGCATGCCACCGAGCAGATCATTGGCGACTGAATAATGCCATTCTGTGCCGGGCTCGCTGCGCAGTGGCAAGGTAGCGAGGCGCTGAACGAAGGTTTGAAGGTCGGGGATCGCGGTTTCACCGGGGGCAAGAAAGCGGTTGCTCGATCCGGGTTGAAGGCCGAGGCGCTTATATTCCTTTTCGAGCGGGCCGTTGCCGTTGATGGTGTAGGCGAGGCCGGCGGTGTGGGTGAGTAGATGACGGAGCAAGATGGGGCGCTGCGCTGGTCTCGAAGCGAGGCTGTTTTGCGGATCGGTCTGCACGCGTATCTGGGCAAATTCGGGTAGAATTTCGCTGATCGGCTGGTCAAGCCGCAGCCGGCCGTCGGCGACCATCTGCATGGCCATCATGCCGGTAAGTGGTTTGGTCATGGAATAGATGCGCCATAGCGTGTCTTGGGTGACCGGGTGGCCGCCGGTGAAAGCGTCATTGCCTTCGATGATCCAGTCCGGGCGGAAGCGGCCGGGCCGGACGATGGCAACGGCGGCGCCGGGCACCTTCTTCTCGGCGATATAGCGGCTGACCAGCGCCCGGATCGCTGGCCAGCGGTCTCCGCCGCTGGACTTCGCAAGGGCGGGAGAAAGGGCGGGGGCTACGGCGAGGGCTCCGGCGCTGGCGAGCATCATTCGCCGATTGAGTATTAGTCCGGTCATGCTGCTCATTCCCCTGATCCCTCGCTCAACAGCCGGGCGGCTTGGGCGCGCGCCTCGTCGGTGACATCGGCACCAGACAGCATCCGGGCGATTTCCTCAAGCCTGCCATCAGCACCCAGCATCACGACATCGGTGCGGGTGACGCCGCTTTCAGTGGCTTTGCTGATCATCAGCTGCTGCTGGCCGCGCGCTGCGACCTGCGGGCTATGGGTGACGACCAAAACCTGATTGGTTTCGGCGAGCCGGGCGAGGCGTTCTCCGATTGCACTGGCGACAGCACCGCCGACGCCGCGATCAATCTCGTCGAAGATCAGCGTGCCGGCGGCGCCCTCGGCAGCGAGCGCTACTTTGAGGGCCAGGATGAAGCGTGACAGCTCACCACCGCTGGCGATTTTGATGAGGGGGGCAAAGTCCGCGCCGGGGTTTGTGGCGATTTCGAAGGCGACGCGCTCGGTGCCCTCGGGTCCGGCGGCGGTGGAATCGAGCGGGGCGACGATGGTGCGGAAGCGAGCAGCGCCGAGCTTGAGCGGGGCAAGCTCGGCGGCGACCGCTGCATCGAGCCTTTTTGCGGCGGCGTTGCGACTGGCGCCAAGCGAGACTGCTGCCGCAGCATAGGCGTTTGCAGCAGTCTTCAGGGCCGCTTCAAGCCGGGCGAGACTGTCTTCACCGGCGCTAAGGGCGGCGGCGCGCACATGGAGGGTGTCCAGCAGTTCTGGCAGGGCATCGGCCTCAGTGCGATGCTTGCGGGCCATTCCGCGTATTTCGAACAACCGTGTCTCGGTGGCGTCCAGTCGGGCTGGATCGGCCTCCAGCGCCACAACGGCGGCCGCGAGACTGGCTTCAGCTTCACCGGCCTCGACAAGCGCCCGATCGACCGCTTCCAGCGCGGTTCCGAGCAATGGATGCTCGCTGGCCATGCGATCAAGCCGGCGTCCGGCCTGACTGAGCTTGTCGGTACCCTCGCTGATCAGCGATGTGACGGTACCGAGATCATCAGCGAGCCTCGCACCCTTCTGCATGGTGGTGCGGGCCTCGGCCAGTTCTGCCTCCTCGCCGGGCTGCGCGGCGAGGGCTGAAAGCTCGGCAATGGCATGATCAAGCCATTCGCGGTCTTTGCGGTCCGCCTCAAGCGCTGCGATTGCATCGGCTTTTGCGGCTGCGGCTGAGCGCCAGCCGGCCCATGCCTCGCGCACGGTCGCGAGCGACGCGCCATGGCTGCCAAAACTGTCGAGCAGGGCGCGATGGCCAGCGGCGGCGAGAAGACCACGTTCGTCATTTTGGCCATGAACTTCGACGAGCAGGGCGGCAACATCGCGGAGCAGAGCGACACCGACAGGCTGATCGTTGACCCAAGCGCGGCCGCCGCCATCTGCCTTGATCATGCGCTTGAGCATGATCGTGCCTTCGACATCGATCTCGTGGGTGGCGAGAAGAGTGTGGACCGGATGGCTGGCCGAGACGGCGAACTCGGCGGTGACACGCGCCGAATCGCTCCCGGCGCGGACCAAGCCGGCGTCGCCCCGCACGCCCATGGCGAGCCCGAGCGCATCGAGCAGGATCGACTTGCCCGCACCGGTCTCACCGGTCAGGACCGCAAGGCCCGGGCCAGGTTCAAGACGCAGCGTCTCGATGAGGACGACGTTCCGGATGTCGAGCAGAGTGAGCACGGGAATCCCTGTAGCCGTCCTTTCCCCTTGCGTGCGACTGAAAAATCCCTATACCGCACCGCTTCGCTCACCGGCTTGTCCGGCGGTAACTCTGTTGTCGCCTTGTGTCACCGGCAAGCTCTTGTTCGTCCCGTTATTACAGGTGCCTCATGGCCGTTCCAAAGCGCAAGACCTCGCCTTCCCGTCGCAACATGCGTCGAAGCCACCATGCGCTGACGCCAGCGTCTTTTCAGGAATGCCCTAATTGTGGCGAACTGAAGCTGCCGCACAATCTTTGCGGCGCTTGCGGCTTCTACAACGGCCGCGAAGTCACCGAAGTTCAGGCTTGAGCTGCGGACGGCGTCTGCCCGCCGCATGAACGTCCTGTCTACCACCAGCCCGATTACATCGCCGGTTATTGCCATTGATGTGATGGGTGGCGATGCCGGACTTTCTGATATTCTGGCGGCTGCCGATGTAGCCGCCGAGCGTTACCCCAAATTGCGGTTTCGTCTGCATGGGCCGCAGGGGCGGATCGATGAGGCGCTGAGCAAGCTGCCACGTCTGGCAGGGCGATCTGAGGTCGTTCATACGGAAGACGTTGTTTTGGGCACCGACAAGCCGAGTCAGGCCCTGCGTCGATCGCGGACATCGTCAATGGGGATGGCGATCCAGTCGGTTAAGGACGGGCACGCGCATGCCGCTGTTTCGGCAGGCAACACCGGCGCGCTGATGGCGCTGTCTCTGTTTGCGCTGCGGACCATGAAGGGCATTGACCGGCCGGCGCTGGCAGCCCTTTTGCCGACGTTGAAGAACGACTCGGTGGTGCTCGATCTGGGTGCCAATACCGAGTGTGACACTGAAAATCTTGTGCAGTTTGCGATCATGGGCGCTGCTTTTGCCCGGACTGTGCTGGGGCTGGAGCGGCCGCGTGTGGCTTTGCTCAATATCGGCGAGGAAGAGCTCAAGGGTACTGAAGAAATCAAGGAAGCGGCGGCGTTGTTGCGGGGAGCGGATTTGCCGATGGCGTTTACGGGCTTTGTCGAGGGCGATAAAATCGGGCAGGGCAATGTCGATGTGATTGTGACCGACGGCTTCTCGGGCAATATTGCTTTGAAGACTGCAGAGGGCACTGCCAAGCTCGTCACCGGGTTGCTGGCGCAGGCGTTTCGATCATCATGGTTGACGCAATTGGGCTATATGCTGTCACGTGGGGCACTGCGGGCATTGCGGGCACATCTTGATCCCAATGCTCATAATGGGGCAGTTTTGCTCGGGCTTAACGGGCTTGTCGTGAAGAGCCACGGCTCGGCCAATATCCTCGGTTTCGCCAATGCTATCGGCGTGGCGCATGATCTGGTCGTTGATAAAGTTGGGGACCGGATTGCACATGATCTTGATTATTTCCGGACACACCGACCGCAGACCGATGCTGTGGTGACCGCCGAAACACCGAGCTTGTGATCCGTTCGCGCATCATTTCGACGGGAAGCTATCTGCCGGACCGCGTGCTTTTAAATGTAGACCTGGCGGTGCAGGTTGACACCTCGGACGAGTGGATTGTCGAGCGTACCGGTATCCGCCAGCGTCACATTGCGGCCGCCGACGAGTTTACCTCTGATCTTGGCACGGCGGCGGCGCGGCGGGCGCTTGCGAATGCCGGGCTTGCCGCCAGTGATATTGACCTGATCGTGGTGGCGACCGCGACGCCGGACCAGACTTTTCCGGCGGTGGCGACGGTGATTCAGTACAAATTAGGTATGGAAGGCGGTGTTGCCTTTGATGTGGCGGCAGTTTGCTCCGGCTTTATTTATGCGCTGACGGTGGCCGATGCGCTGCTGCGAACCGGTGCATACCGGCGGGCTTTGGTTATTGGCGCAGAGACGTTTTCGCGGTTGCTTGACTGGGAAGATCGCGCGACCTGCGTGTTGTTTGGTGATGGTGCGGGTGCGGTGGTGCTAGAGGCGGGGACTGGAGACGGCACGTCGGCCGACCGCGGCATATTGGCGACGGCGCTGCATTCCGACGGGCGGCACAACCAGTTGCTCTACGTCGATGGCGGGCCGGGCAGCACAGGGCATGTGGGCAAGCTCAGGATGAAGGGCAAAGAAGTTTTTCGTCATGCGGTTACCAACCTCACGTCGGTTATGGCCGAGACGCTGAAGACGGCCGGGCTGACGCCGGCGGATGTTAAATGGGTTGTGCCGCATCAAGCCAACCTTAGAATCCTTGAAGCGACGGCCAAGAAACTGGGTCTGGCGAGCGAGCAGGTTATCGTGACGGTGCAGCAGCACGCCAATACTTCGGCTGCATCTGTGCCGCTGGCGCTGGACGCGGCCGTGTCGGATGGCAGGGTTCAGCCAGGCGATCTGCTTTTGCTCGAAGCGATGGGCGGCGGATTTACGTGGGGGGCTGCTGCGGTCCGCTGGTAAAATCGATTCAGAGACGATAAGCTGGGAACTTAACGCTCGGGGAGTGGCAACAATGGCAGACGCAATTGCACCAGGTAGCTTGACACGTGCCGAACTGGCGGACGCTGTACATCGTGAAATCGGCCTGTCGCGGGCGGAATCTGCGACACTTGTGGAAAATGTTCTTGATTCGATCGCGGATTCGCTACTCGCGGGCGATAATGTGAAGATTTCCTCGTTTGGAAGCTTTGTTCTGCGTTCCAAGGGGCTGCGTATCGGTCGCAACCCGAAAACGGGCGTTGAAGTGCCGATTGAGCCGCGCACTGTGTTGACGTTCCGTCCCAGCCAATTGCTGCGTCAGGCCATAAACGCCTGATGCTGAAGCCGGGAGACAAATCTGCGAGCGCCTTTCGAACAATTGGCGAGGCAGCCGACGTGATCGGGGTGCCGCAGCATGTTCTGCGCTTCTGGGAGACGCGCTTCTCGGATCTGCAACCCATGAAACGGGGCGGCGGGCGTCGCTATTATCGTCCTGCTGACATGACACTTCTCGAGACGATCCGATCATTGCTGCACGATCAGGGCATGACGATTCGCGGCGCACAGCAGCTTATTGCCAGCGGCAAGGGCGCGCGAGTTGCGCTTGTTGAGCGGGTCGAGGATCAGTCCGAAGCGCTTGCACCGCCGCATGCGGGTGCCGCAGCGCTTGCGTCTGCTCCGCTGGCGCTGTCATCGTCCAGCCGCGAGGCTCTGCTCGCTATAAGGTCCAGACTGGCTGCAGCGCTAGCGGCCTGACCATGCGAAGCATAGCCGTTTTCAGCGTTAAAGGCGGAGTCGGCAAATCAGCACTGGCAGTAAATCTTGCGCATGCCAGCGCCACCCTGTCCTCGCGTCGCACCTTGCTTTGGGACCTCGATGCTCAGGGGGCGGCTTCCTTCACTATGCGGCTGAAACCACGGGGAGACACATCGGCTCGCAAAGGCATCGCCGATGGCGACCTCGCACCTTTGATTCAGTCTTCGGACTATCCGGGGCTTGATGTACTGGCTGCCGACAAGTCTTTGCGTCATCTTGAAGCTCAATTGCTCGATGACAAGGCTAAGCGGCTGCGCAAGCTCTTGAAGTCGCTTGAGAAGCGGTATGATCGCATCATCCTTGACTGTCCACCGGGGTTAACCGAGCTGGCCGACCAGCTGTTTCGCGCTGTCGATCTGCTTGTGGTGCCGTTGATTCCCTCTCCGCTATCAGAACGCGCTTTTGATCAACTGAGCGAGCATCTCGGACGTGAACACAAGAACGGGCTACCAATTCTGCCGGTGTTCTCGATGGTCGATCGTCGCAAAGCCTTGCATCGTGATACGCTGACAGCGCACCCGGAGCGTCTGGCCATACCCTATGCCGCAGCTGTGGAAGCGATGGCGTCTACGCGGCTGCCGCTGCTGGCCAGCAAGCCCAATGCGCCTGCCGCCAAAGCTATGGCCAGACTATGGATCGAAGTCGAACGGACTTTGGCTAAGATCAAGGCGTGAGCTGGGACGTCCTATTCGGCCGCGACGCGGTTGGGCGGATCGAGCGGGAGGTCGCGCGGGAGCTCCCGGACATCGGCGGCGCCGCGCCAAGCGCGCCACCGCGCCATCAAGCCTTCGATACCAAGATAGACGACTGGCGTGATGAAAAGGGTGAGAACCTGACTGACCATCAGGCCGCCCAACACGGCGACGCCCAGCGGCTGCCTTAGTTCGGCACCTGCGCCAATGCCGAGTGCCAGCGGCAGGGCCCCGGCCATGGCAGCAAAGGTCGTCATCATGATCGGGCGAAACCGCTTGCTTGCGGCCTCTCTGATCGCGTGGGTCGGGGTCCAGCCGTTCTTGCGTTGTCCTTCAAGTGCAAAGTCGATCATCATGATCGCGTTTTTCTTGACAATGCCGATCAGCAGCACGACCCCGATGATGCCAATCACATCGAGTGGCATGCCCAGCAGCCACAAAAAGGCAACGGCGCCGATGCCGGCAGCAGGGAGACCGGACAGGATGGTGACCGGGTGGACGAAGCTCTCATAGAGCACACCTAGCACGATGTAGATCACGATGATCGCAGCCAGGAACAGGATCGGCATCGAATCAGTCGAGCTTTCGAACTGCTGCGCGTTGCCGCCGAACGAGCCTGAGATGGTGGCTGGCATGCTTAGATCGGCCATAGCCTGTTCGATGATCGGCTTGGCTTGCGAAAGGGCAACGCCTTTGGAGAGGTTGAAGCTGAGCGTTACGGAGGGCAGCTGGCCCTGATGAGCGACGACGAGGGGCGCGCCCTTGATCTGGACACTGACGACGGCAGAAAGCGGCACGAGAACCGCAGGCTGCCCATCAAGCGACTGGGCGCGAACCATCAGCCGGCCAAGCCCATCAGGGGTCAACTGTTCGCCGTCAGCGACCTCCATGATGACCTGATAGCTATCGACATCGGTATAGACCGTCGAGATCTGCTGGCCGCCATAGGCCGAAGCGAGCGTTTGCCGTATAGCGGCAACGGAAACCCCGAGACGGTTGGCGGCATCCCGGTCGATATCGACCATAACTTCGCGACCGCCAGTCTGATAATCGGATGACAGATCGACAAACGCGGACTGGCCGCGAAGCGACTGCTCCAGCTTCGGCGCGAAACTGTACAACTCGTCTTTATCGACTGCCGACAGCGTGTACTGATAGTTTGACGATGAACCCCGGCCGCCGAGTTGCAGATTTTGTGGGATATTGGGGAAGGCGCCGAACCCTGGCTGGCTGTTAAGCGAACGGCGCAGGCGGGCCTGAACGTCCTCGGCGGAATCACGCTCGCTGCGCGGCACCAGCGGGGCGAAGACCCGGCCACGATAGCTATTATCACCGCCGACGATGGAATTGACGCGGGCGACGGCAGGATCTTTGGCAAGAATGGCGGCTACCTTGTCCTGTTTGGCCAGCATTTGGTCATACGATGTGTCGGGCGCTGACTCTGTCCCGATGAAGATGCTGCCCGTGTCTTCGGTTGGGAAGAAGCCCTTGGGAACGACGGTGAAACCCCAGACGGCGACACCGATGGACACCACGGTAAAGATGCCGACCAGCTTTCGGTGACGCATCGTGCTGTCGAAGGCGCGCATATAGCCATTGGTCAGGCGCTGAAAAGCGCCAGTAGAGGCGCGCGCGATGCGGCTGTTCGGTTCCTGATGGCCGGGCTTGAGAACGCGGGCAGCGATCATCGGGATGAGGGTGAGCGACAGCAGCGCCGAGACGGCGATGGCGATCGTCATTGTGACAGCAAATTCGAAGAACAATCGCCCGATGACGCCGCCCATGAACAGCAGCGGGATGAAAACGGCGACCAGCGAGATGGAAATGGACAGCACGGTGAAGGTGATCTGGTTGGCGCCGGTGACGGCAGCTTCGCGCGGGGCCTCACCATCCTCGATGTGCCGGACAATGTTTTCAAGCACAACGATGGCATCATCGACCACAAAGCCGGTGGCCAGGGTGAGCGCAAGAAGCGACAGATTGTCGAGGTTGAAGCCGAACATGTACATGCCGGCAAAGGTGCCGATGGCGGCAACAGGAAGGACTACGGCGGGAATTGCAGTGGCTCGCGCGTCACCCAGCACCAGATAGATGACGAGAATGACCAGTAAAGCGGTGCCGATCAGCGTATATTGCGCATCGGCAACCGAGTGGCGAACCGAGTCCGAACGATCGAGAATATTAGTGATCTCGACCGTCGGCGGCATGGCGGCCTTGATGACCGGCAACACTGCGTTTACCTCATCTACGAGCTTGACGACGTTGCCGCCCGGCTGGCGCGAGACGGCAACTGTCAGCGATGGCTCGCCGTTTAATTTAGCGCCACCGCGACGCTGCTCAAAGCTGCTGATGACGGAGGCAACATCACCGACGCGCACCGGCAACCCACCGCGCGAGGCGATTATGATCCGTGAGAACTCCTCCGGCTTTTCGATATTGCCGGTGGCATTCAGGATATAATTACGATCGCCGCCATTGATCACGCCGACGGCGATATTGCTGTTGGCGGCGGCTACTGCCTGTCGCACATCGTCGGGCGTGAGGCCGCGTGCGGTCAAAGCTTCAGGATTGAACTGGATGCGTATGGCGAAACGGCGGCTGCCATAGGTCTGCACATTGCCAGCTCCGTCCAAGGTCGACATGCGCGGGATGGCGAGCGTGTCGACCAGTGTCTGAAGTTCATTGAGCGGGCGTGTCGGATCCCGGAACGAGAAGAGCAGCACCGGCTGGTCTGCAGGGTTGATCTTCTGGAACGTCGGGGGCGACGGCATTTCGGGGGGCAGCTGACGTGTGACTGCGGAAAGCGCAGATTGAACATCGAGAGCAGCACTATCGATGTCCCGGTCGAGCGCGAATTGGACCGTTATGTTTGTCCCGCCCGTCGATGAGGTCGAGGTGATCTGGCTGATGCCGGCGATGGTGGAAAGTCGGCGTTCGATGGGCGTTGCGACTGCAGTTGCCATGGTAGCCGGGTTGGCACCGGGCAAATTGGCACGAATTTCGATCGTTGGTAGATCGACTTCGGGCAGGGCAGATACCGGCAATTGCCGATACCCGAAAAAGCCTGCGAACAGGATTGCCATAGTGAGCAGGACGGTCGCGACCGGCCGTTCAACGAAGAAACGCGCCCAGCCCATTAGTCACCTGCCCTTTGCGGCTTGCCTGCATCTGCAGTGCGCGGCAGCCCGCCTTGTACCTTGCTATTCGGCCCTGGACCATCCTGTTTTGTCCTCACCATGTCGCCAGCCTTGATACGGGCCAGCGCATCAGTGACAATGCGCTCACCTGGTGCCACGCCTGTGGCGAGATAGGCGGTGCCATTCGCGCGGCCCATCACAGTGACATCTCGCATCGCGACCTTGCCATCGGCGCCGATCAGCCAGACAAACGGCTTTTCCTGACCGGTCTGAATCGCAGATTCGGGAAGGGCGATCTGCGGGCTTGGAGCGCCCATGGGCATGTTTACGTTGACGATGGCGCCGGGCCAAAGCTTGTCATCGGGATTGAGGAACTCGGCCTTGGCAATGACCGACCCGTTACCGGGATTCACATTATTATCAAGGAACGCCAACCGGCCGCTGGCGATCGGTGGCTGGAGACCATCGCCTCCCTGCGTCCGCGCATCGACAGTTATGGGGCCAACCCGCATGGCATTGCGAACCTGCTGGATGTTGTCGGGGGGGACGAGGAAGCGCACCGAGATGGGTGAAAGCTGATTGATGGTAACCAGCGGCAACGCATCCGCAGGGCGGACATTCGCGCCGAGGCGGAAGTTCAACTCTCCGGTGCGGCCGCTGACTGGTGCGCGGATGTTGAGGAAGGTCAGGCCTGTCTGTGCTGTGCGGACCGCGGCCTGAGCAACGCTGATCGATGCCTGGGCACCCGCCGCCAGCGCCTTGCGCTGATCGAGCACCGAGCCTGTAACGAACCCCTTGCCGACGAGGGATTGTGCGCGGTCAAGCTCGCTGGTTGCCTGGGCTGTGTTAGCGCGTGCCGTTGCGAGCTGGGCGCGGGCGGTTGCTAGCTGGGCCTGTGCCTGACGGTCATCAAGGCGGAACAGCAATTGGCCGGCGCGGACATTATCGCCCTCGTTGAACAGGATTGCGGTGATTTCACCCTCGGCTCTGGCGCGAATGTCGACGGTCTGAAGGGGTGCTACGGTACCAAGTGCGACAAGCTGAGGAGCGAACTCTGCGGTCTTGGCAGACAAAGCTGTAACAAGGGCAGGCGGACGGTTGCCGCCTGCGCCACCGGCAGCCTTATCGTCGCCACAAGCGGCGAGCGTCATGGCCAGAAGGCCTATGGATAGGATAGGGCGAACGTACATTAACAACCTGTATCCCATACGTAGTGAAGTGCCCACATCCCCCGCCAATAACTTTCTCGGATTTTATTGGTCTAAAAAGGGTTCGTTTGCATGATGGCTGATACCGTTCCGTCCGACTGTATACAACCTTGCCGGTCAAGATTACTGTTTGCCGGGTCGCTCTGCCGCAGTGTATCAGGCTCGAAGGCGCCAGCCAGATTTTAGAACTCGATAGCAGATCAGCCAAAGGATAATATTGCAGAGCAGCAACATTGCTGCGCCTGTCGCCACGTCACCATTGGCGGTGCCTATGAAACCGGCGCGGAAGCCATCAATGACATGAAAGAAGGGATTGGCGGTGCTGATGCCGGCCATCAATGGGCTGACCTTGTCGATAGCATAAAATGTTCCCGACAAAAGGGTGAGCGGCTGGATGATAAAATTGGTGACAGCAGCGGCATGATCGAATTTGTCCGCCCAGATTCCGGTCAGAACCCCCAGCAGTGCGAGCATGACAGCTCCCATTGTGCCGAAATACAGGATTGGAACGATATTATGGATCGGCACATTGACACCCGGTGCCAGTACCATCGCGAGCCATACCGCCAGACCCACCAGCCATGCACGGGTCAGCGCGCCGCCGACAAAGGCCACCAGCAATTCACCCGCCGTGATTGGCGGCATCAGAACATCGACGATCGTGCCCTGCACCTTGGCAACCAGCAAGGATGAGGAAGAATTGGCAAAGCTGTTCTGGATCATGCCCATGACGATGAGGCCCGGGCCGAGGAAATCTGAATAGGGAACGCCGAGCACTTCAGCGCGTTTACTGCCGAGCGCGAAGGAGAAAATCACCAGAAATAGCAATGTTGTGATCGCCGGCGCCCATATCGTTTGAAGCTGCACCTTGAAAAATCGGCGCACCTCCTTCAGATATAGTGTTTGCAGACCTTGCCAGTTGACCGACGGGATTAGCACCACACCGGGTTCGGGGTGGCGCTGCAGCGCCGGACGCGAAGAGCCGGGATCAGTTGTAGCCATGAATGGCCATAACGGTTTCGCGGGTGTTTCAGCAAGGTTTGGTCTGTGGTTGCCCCGAATTTACCTCTAATAGATAAGGAATTCCTTTTTCATGGCCTGGACCGAAGATCGCATCGCCATGTTGAAGGCTGGCTGGGAAGGCGGTATGACCGCGAGTCAGATTGCCGAGAAGTTAGGCGAAGGGGTGACCCGAAATGCCGTGATCGGCAAGGCGCACAGGCTTGGGCTCGAGTCTCGACCGTCACCGGTCAAGGCGGGCGACGAAGCGGCTGCGACAGCGGCTGCTCCTGTAGCAGTGCCTTCATCTGCAGCACCGCCAGCGCCCGCAGCGCCTGTGCAGGTCAAGGCTGCGCCTACGGCTGAACTGTCAGCACTCTCGCCAATGGTTGCCAAGCCCGCGGCCAAGCCGGCACGCCGGTCCGGCAAAGCAGCGAAAGTGACCCTTCTCGATCTCAATGAGAAGATTTGCAAATGGCCGATCGGCCATCCTGGCGAGCCGGATTTTCACTTTTGTGGAAAGCCGGTGCAGGTGAGCTTTCCTTATTGTACGGAACATTGCGCTCAGGCCTATCAGGCGCAGTTGCCGCGCCGGGATCGCGATCGTCGCCCGCCACCGCAGATGCCGGGCATGCCGCGTCGCTGAGCATGCTGAGGGGAGTGTGGGCTGCCGGGGGTGCGACCTCCGGAGGCTTGCTTAGCGTGAACTGTGGGTTTACGTTTGCGTGATCCTGAAGGGATATTGCATGCCGACGATCGTCGCGGATCATGACGTCATCATTGTCGGCGCTGGTCTTTCCGGCATTGGGGCGGCCGTTCATCTTCAGCGGGACTGCCCTGACCGGAGCTATATAATCCTGGAAGGACGGGCGGCCATTGGCGGCACCTGGGACCTTTTTCGGTACCCGGGCATTCGGTCCGATTCCGACATGTACACTTTGGGGTATCGCTTCAAGCCCTGGACTGCGGCCAAGGCCATTGCTGACGGCCCGAGCATTCGGAACTACATCGTTGAAACCGCGACCGAGCATGATATTGAACGGCACATCCGGTTCGGGCATTCGGTAACAGCGGCCAGCTGGTCTTCGCAAACCGCGCTCTGGACGGTGAGCGCTACCCTCGCCGATGGCAGCATCGCCAGCATAACATGTCGCTTCCTGTATATGTGCAGCGGATATTACAGTTATGCCGAGGGCCATAGACCCGTGTGGCCCGGCGAGGCGACATTCAATGGTCATATCATTGAGCCGCAATTCTGGCCGGACGATCTTGATTATTCTGGCAAGCGCATCGTCATCATCGGCAGCGGCGCAACGGCTGTGACGCTTGTGCCTGAAATGGCCAAAAAGGCTGCTCATGTAACGATGCTCCAGCGCTCACCGACCTATGTTGTCAGCCGTCCCGGCGAAGACTTTATCGCGAATACGCTGCGCAAGTTCCTGCCTGCTCAATGGGCTTATAATATCACCCGGTGGAAGAATGTGACGCTGGGCCAGTTCTTCTATGGCCAGACGCGCAAGCGCCCTGAGCGGATCAAGGCTCAACTCCTTGGGCGTGTCCAAAAGGCGCTGGGTCAAGATTATGATGTCGCGACGCATTTCACGCCGCGTTACAATCCCTGGGATCAGCGACTGTGCCTTGTGCCTGATGAGGATCTTTTTGTCGCTATCCGTGGCGGCAAGGCGAGCGTAGCCACCGATACGATCGAGCGCTTCATCGAGACGGGTCTTGAGCTCGCCTCCGGGCAGCAGCTTGAGGCCGACATTGTTGTGGCCGCTACGGGCCTAAAGCTGCTGGCGCTTGGCGGTGTCGAGATCGCGGTTGATGGCAAAGCGCTGCGAGCAGCCGATGCGCTGGCGTATAAGGGGATGATGTTCAGCCATGTCCCAAACCTTGCGGTCAGCTTTGGTTATATCAATGCCAGTTGGACGTTACGCTCTGATCTTATTGCAGAATATGTCTGTCGTTTGCTCAATCACATGGCAGCCACCGGCGCTGAGATCGCGACCCCGACACCAGCGGCTGATGTTGTTGCAGAGCGTCTCGCTATGGACCTAAGTTCTGGATATGTGCAGCGCGGTGCTGATGCCATGCCCCGCTCGGGCAATCGCCGGCCCTGGCAGGTGACTGCCAATTACAAGCTCGACAGGATCGAACTTCGCGATGGCGCAGTGACCGAAGAAATGCTGTTTGGTTACGCTGAGCCTGCTGCGTCTGCACTTAGCGAGGCCGCTGAATAGCGCGACTGTAGCGGGGCCGTTACTGGACTTTCCCAATCTCTAATTGGACGTGCATGACAGGATCGCCGTCCATAGCTATTTCTCGCATAGTCTCGCCGAAGTCGCTTATTCGATACGCTCTTTCACATAGCGACCGGGCGCTTCCTCGATGGCTTTATAGGCTTTATTGGCGCCAGGCACGCGTGGCTTGAGTTGACGGCCTGAGCGTGGGCCGAGCCATGCCATCCAGTCGGGCCACCAACTGCCCTTGGTTTCTTTGGCCATGGCAACAAAATCATCAAAATGTTTGGGCAGTGTGTCGCTGGACCAATATTGATATTTGTTGGCGGCTGGCGGGTTTACGACGCCGGCGATGTGGCCGGACCCGGCCAGCACATAGCGCTTGTCTCCCGTAAAATATTGGGTGAGCTTATAGGCTGAACGCGCTGGCGCAATATGATCCTCCTTGCCACCCTGGATATAGGACGGCGTGGACACTGTCCTGAGATCGACCGGCACGTCGAGGCAGGTGATCCCGCCGGGCTGGACCAGCAGATTGTCGCGATAGATATCTTCGAGATAACGCTGGTGCCAGAGTGCGGGCACGTTGGTGGCGTCGGAATTCCAGTAGAGCAGATCGAAAGGGAAATACTCCTTTCCCATGAGATAATTATTGACGACATAGCTCCAGATCAGATCGTTTGATCGCAGCATATTGAAGGTGAGCGCCATGCTGCGGCCATCGAGCCAGGGCTTTTCGGCGGTGAGGCGGCTGATGGTGTCAAGCACGGCATCGTCGATGAAGACGCCGAGCTCACCGCACTCACTCATATCGACCTGTGCGGTGAAGAAAGTGGCCGATTTGACCTTGGTCTTTTCACCACGGGCTTCGAGAACGGCGAGGGCGGCGGCCAGCGTGGTTCCGGCGACGCAATAGCCGATGGTGTGCACGGCCTCGGTACCGCAGATATCGAGCACGGCGTCGATTGCGGTGATCATGCCTTCTGCGACGTAACTGTCCATGGTTACATCGGCGAGGCTTTCATCAGCGTTCTTCCAGCTGGTCACGAAGACGGTCATGCCTTGGCCGACAGCCCATCGGATGAAGCTCTTCTCGGCCGTGAGGTCCAGAATGTAGAATTTGTTTATCCACGGGGGGAAGATGACCAGCGGCGTTTCAAAAACTGTTTTGGTTGTCGGCGTGTATTGGATCAGTTGCATCAAGCGGTTTTCGAAGACGACCTTGCCCGGTGTTACTGCGACGTTGCGACCGACTTCAAAGGCATTCTCATCGGTCATGCGCATCCGGCCGGCCTCCAGATCCTGGAGCAGATGTTCGAGGCCTTTCATCAGATTGGCGCCCCCGGTTTCTACGGTGGCATTGAGAACTTCGGGATTTGTCAGTGCGAAGTTGGAAGGGCTCATCGCGTCGACGAACTGTTTAACGAGAAATTTGGTGCGCGCCTGCTCCCGATCATCGAGATCGTCGAGGCCATGGGTGGCCTCCAGCCAATAGTTGGAGGTGAGGAGATAGCTTTGGCGGAGGAAATCAAAGGCTGGCGCCTCGCGCCAGGCGTCGCCGGCAAAGCGCTTGTCCTTTTGGTCGGCAACCGGGCTCTTGGCAGCATCGGGGACAACGAAGCTCTGCCAAAGTGCCATGGCGTCCGAGATATACCTGCCCTGGAGCTCCATGAGCTTGGCAGGATCGTTCATCCACGCGCCCATCGCGCGTTGCCACGTGGCGGCGAGGCCAAGGGGATCGGTGGTTGGCACGGCTTCGGCCTCACGCGTCCAGAATTCTAGCATCAACTGCTGACCGCGGCCCATGAGCTCGGTCCATTTCTGGAGACTTTCGACGGCTTGGGTGTTCAGCCCTTCAGCGGTCCCGGGCACTTCTGCCATGATGCGCTTCCCTTATACATGCGCCCGCAGGCGAGCTTTGGCGTGGTGTAGGCGCTTGTGGACGCGTTTCCAACCTGATGCGGTGCGTTTGTTGTTGCTGCCCGTTTCCTTTGCATGACTGGCGCAAGGCCGTTATCAGCGAGGCTACGCAACCCCGATCAAGAGGTCGTGATGACCGAAGAATTCTACCGCATCAAACGCCTGCCCCCCTATGTCATCGCAGAAGTAAACGCGATGAGGGCGGCTGCGCGGGCGCGAGGCGACGATATTATCGATCTTGGCATGGGAAATCCCGATTTGCCGCCGCCGCCGCATGTGATTGCCAAGCTGGCCGAGGTTGCGGCAAACCCCGATGCTCATGGATATTCGGCTTCAAAGGGGATTCCTGGCCTGAGGAAGGCGCAGGCCGCTTATTATGCGCGGCGCTTCGCAGTTGATGTGGACCCGGAAAGTGAAGTGGTGGTGACGCTGGGCTCCAAGGAGGGTCTTGCTAATCTGGCGCAGGCCATCACAGCACCCGGCGATGTCGTGATGGCGCCGAACCCGAGCTATCCCATTCATACTTTTGGTTTTATTATTGCTGGCGCCACCATTCGCAGCGTGCCGACGACGCCCGATGAGGCGTATTTTGAATCGCTTGAGCGCGCGATGCGGTTCACCGTGCCTCGGCCATCGGTTCTGGTGATGGGATATCCGAGTAATCCGACTGCGGAAACAGTTGATCTCGCCTTTTACGAGCGGGTGGTGGCCTTTGCGAAAAAGCATCAGATATGGGTGCTTTCAGATCTGGCCTATTCGGAAATCTATTTCGATGGCTGCCCGACGCCGTCGATCCTGCAGGTGCCCGGTGCGAAGGATGTCGCCATTGAGTTCACCTCGATGAGCAAAACTTACTCTATGGCGGGCTGGCGAATTGGCTTTGCGGTTGGCAACCAGACGCTGATTCAGGCGCTGACCCGGGTGAAATCCTATCTCGATTATGGGGCCTTTACGCCGATTCAGGCTGCGGCTGTCGCCGCGCTGAATGGCCCTCAGGATATTGTCGAGGCAAACCGGCAGCTCTATCATCGCCGCCGCGATGTGCTTGTTGAGAGTTTTGGCCGGGCTGGATGGGAAATTCCAGCGCCGCGCGCCTCGATGTTTTGCTGGGCGCCGCTGCCGCCCGCGCTCAAGCATCTGGGCAGCCTTGAGTTTTCCAAGCAATTACTGATGCATGCCGGGGTCGCGGTAGCGCCGGGGGTTGGCTATGGCGAGGATGGGGAGGGCTTTGTGCGCATTGCCATGGTGGAAAACGAACAGAGGTTGCGGCAGGCGGCGCGCAATGTGCGTAAATATTTGCAGTCGATGGGTGTTAACACGCCTGCCAAGGTAACGGGCTAAACCATGGCGGATGCGTTGCGAATTGGCCTTGCCGGCCTTGGGACGGTTGGCGCCGGCGTTATCCGGCTGCTGGCGGCGAATGCTGCGCTGATCGGCCGAAGGGCCGGGCGGCCGATAGTGGTGAGTGCGATTTCGGCGCGCGACCGGTCGCGCGATCGAGGGCTCGACGTGGCACCTTTTGCCTGGCTTGATGATGCAACTGAGCTGGCGGCGCGCGAAGATGTTGACGTCGTCGTCGAACTAATTGGTGGGTCCGATGGGCCAGCGCTGACGCTGGCGAGGCGGACGCTGGCGGCGGGCAAGCCTTTTGTGACGGCCAACAAAGCGCTGATAGCCCATCATGGTCGTGAATTGGCGGCATTGGCCGAGGCGCATGGCCAGCCATTGGCGTTTGAGGCCGCAGTGGCGGGTGGGATTCCGGTGCTCAAGGCGCTGGGCGAGGGGGCGGCGGCGAACCGTATTGATTCGATCTATGGGTTGCTCAATGGCACCTGCAATTACATCCTCAGCCGGATGGAGACCGAGGGTCTGGATTTTGCGACTGTGCTCGCCGATGCACAGGCCGCCGGCTTTGCTGAGGCGGACCCCAGCTTCGATATCGACGGTATAGACACTGCCCATAAGCTCGCAATTCTGGCGGCTTTGGCGTTTGGCACGGCGCCGGATTTTGGCGCTGTGGCGACTGTGGGTATTCGCGCCATCGACAAGGCTGATATTGAACAGGCAGCGGCACTTGGCTTCCGGATCAAGCTGGTCGGGATGGCCGAGGCTTCGGACGGCCTGCTTTTTCAGCGCGTACACCCAGCGCTTGTGGCGCTCGACCATCCGCTGGCAGCCACCAACGGCGCGCTCAATGCCGTGGTGATCGAAGGCGTGCCGGTGGGGCGGTTGTTTCTGCAGGGACGGGGTGCGGGCGAGGGGCCGACGGCTAGTGCTGTTGTGGCCGATCTGATCGATATTACGCGGGGCCGTTCGGGCCTGGCGTTCGGGATGCCGGTTGCTGACCTGGCTAGCTTGCCGCGGGCCAACAGCGCCGAGCGGCAGGGCCGCTATTATCTGCGGCTGACCGTGGCTGACCGGCCCGGGGTTTTGGCTGAGTTGACGGCTGCCTTGCGCGATCATGGTGTTTCTATCGAAAGCCTGATCCAGCGGCCCAACGGCGATGCAAAGGCAGCGACGGTGGTGATGGTGACCCATATGACGGCGGAAGCGCAGCTTTTGGCAAGCCTTGATGCGATGGCCGCCAGTCCATCGGTGACCGGCAAGCCGGTGATGATGCACATCCTCGACCTTTAGGCCTGCCTTTGGGCCTTCCAACACTGACGCATTCGGCATAGAGCGCTTCCAACTGACATCATCGGAAGCGATAACTGCATGGCTACTCCCCGTTCCTCGATCCTTGACCGAGTCCTTGTGCTGGAGATGGTCCGGGTAACTGAAGCTGCTGCGATCGCCTGCTCCAAGCTGATCGGCCGGGGCGATGAGAAGGCGGCTGATGCCGCCGCTGTTGAGGCGATGCGCGCGGCGCTTAATGAGCTCGATTTCGAAGGCACTGTGGTGATTGGTGAAGGCGAGCGCGATGAAGCGCCGATGCTTTACATCGGTGAAAAGGTCGGGCGGGGGAATGGGCCAAAGATCGATATCGCCCTTGATCCGCTGGAAGGCACGACCATAACCGCAAAAGCCGGCCCTAATGCGCTGGCGGTGCTGGCGATTGCCGAGGAAGGCGGGCTGCTGAATGCGCCCGATGTCTATATGGACAAGATTGCGATTGGGCCGGGCTATCCGGAGGGTATTATCGACCTGACGCGGAGCCCGACCGAAAATGTTCGCGCGGTCGCGGCCGCCAAAGGGGTGCAGCCTGCCGATCTTATCGTGTGTGTGCTCGACCGGCCGCGTCATCAGGCGCTGATCGCCGAACTGCGGTCGCTGGGTTGCGGCATCCAGCTCATCCCCGATGGCGATGTAGCTGGCGTGATTGCGACGGCCGATCCTGATACCGGGATTGATCTTTATATGGGGTCGGGCGGGGCGCCTGAGGGTGTGCTGGCCGCTGCGGCGCTGCGCTGCGTTGGTGGGCAGCTTCAAGGTCGGCTTTTGTTTCGCAATGATGACGAACGCAGCCGCGCGCACCGCTGGGGTATTACCGATCTTGCGCGTATTTATACGCTGTCCGACCTCGCGCAGGGCGATGTGATTTTTGCGGCGACGGGTGTGACCGATGGTTCGTTGTTGCGGGGCGTAAAGCGTCTGCGCGATGGCAGCATCACGACTGAAAGCGTGGTTATGCGCGCGTATTCGGGAACGGTGCGCCGGGTATCCACCCAGCGGCGTGGTGAGTCGCAGTCTTAATGGCGTCTACTGCGACCCAGAGACCGCCAGTTCTGGGTGTTGAGGCCTCAGTTCTTGGTAACCGCTGGGTGTGGCGGGGCGGCTGGATGCCGGGCGACGGTCTGGACGGGCGCAATACCGACGATTTGTTGCACCATCTGTTCCGCGCGCGAGGAGCGGATCCGGCGGATTTTGCGCGGCTTAAGACTCCGACGCTGCGCGAATGGTTGCCCGATCCGAGTGGCTTCAAGGACATGGACGTTGCAGCTGTGCGGCTGACGCAGGCGGTGATGCAGGGCGAGCGGATCGTCATCTTTGGAGATTATGATGTGGATGGGGCGACCTCGGCGGCGGTGCTCATTCGCTTTTTGCGGCTCATAGGGGCTGATGCCGGCCATTATATTCCTGACCGCCTGCTTGAAGGCTATGGGCCTTCTGCCGAAGCTCTGGTGGCGTTGAAGACCGCCGGGGCGGCGCTGGTGATTACGGTCGATTGCGGCACTCAGGGGTTTGAGGCGCTGGCGGCGGCGGAAGCGGCCGGGTTGGACGTAATTGTTGTTGATCATCACAAGGCGGCGACCGCGCTGCCGCGAGCACTGGCGTTGGTAAATCCCAACCGGCTCGATGAAACGCCTGATGCTGCGGCACATGGGCATCTGGCAGCGGTCGGGCTGGCTTTTTTGCTTGCGGTGGCGACAAACCGGACGTTGCGCCAGAAAGGCTGGTTTGACAGCCGCGAGGAGCCGAAGCTGACACAGTTGCTTGATCTGGTGGCGCTGGGCACGGTGGCTGATGTGGCGCCGCTCCTGGGGCTGAACCGGGCATTTGTGGCGCAGGGGCTAAAGGTGATGCGCCAGCGGCATAACCGAGGTCTGGCAGCACTGCTCGATGTGGGTGGGGTTACGCGGCCGCCGGTGGCGCGAGACCTTGGATTTGCGCTCGGGCCAAGAGTGAACGCCGGGGGGCGTGTGGGGGCGGCTGATCTGGGCGTCAGGCTGCTGACAACCGAGGACTTGCATGAGTCGCAGGCGCTGGCTTCCGAGCTAGATAGGTTGAATCAGGAGCGCAAGGCCATTGAGCAGGCGGTAACCGATGAGGCTATGACCATCGCCCGCAGCTTGCCGGATGGACCGGTGGCGGTGGTGGCCGGGCATGGCTGGCATCAGGGTGTGATCGGCATTGTAGCGGCGCGGGTTAAGGAGCGGTTGCACAGGCCGGCGCTGGTGATTGCGATCGGCGACGACGGGATTGCCAAGGGCTCGGGTCGAAGCCTCGCGGGCGTTGACCTTGGCGCTGCAATCCTTGCGGCAAAAGATCAGGGGCTGCTGCTGGCGGGTGGCGGGCATGCGATGGCGGCTGGCGTGACGTTGCGCGCTGAGAGCATTCCGGCGCTGACGGCATTTTTGGCCGACCAACTTGCCGGTGAGGTAGGGGCGGCGACGAGTGTCCGGCGGCTTTCAATCGATGCCGCACTGAGCCCGCGTGCTGTTGATTTGAGCCTGCATGAAGCGCTGGAGGTGGCCGGGCCTTATGGGCAAGGATGGGCCGCACCTCGGCTTGCGTCGGGGCCGTGGCGGGCGGTGGATACACGAATCGTTGGCGAAAATCATGTACGTGTCATTTTGTCTGGCGCTGATGGCGGGCGACTGAAAGCAATTGCCTTTCGTCAGTCTGAAACCGAATTGGGGGCTGCGCTAATGGGGGCAGGATCGCGGGCGTTTTATATCGCCGGAAAGGTGACCCGCGATGACTGGGGCAGCCAACCTCAGGCGCAGATCGAGATCGATGATTTGGCATTTTGTTGAGGGTTTTTCCGGCGATTAAGTTGGGCGAGTGGCCTGATTTCCTGTGTGATTCAAGCGCCAATGGCAAACGCCTCTTGACGTGGCCCCCTGTGACCTCTAGCCAGCCGCTTCCGCAGATGGTCCCTTCGTCTAGCGGTCTAGGACGTCGCCCTTTCACGGCGAAAACACGGGTTCGATTCCCGTAGGGATCACCAAACCGTTTTAGCGAGCTCGCAGACGGTTTCCGGGCTACTCGATAGACGGTTTAGATATCGACAGTCAGAAAGGCGACAACCGAGCGCGGGTTGTTCGGGCTCCAGGCGCCATCACCGGCGACCTGCCACCGAAAGTTGTTTGTGAGATCGGTAATCTGCAGGCGGAAGACTGCGGCGTTCTGGCGGAGCTTGAACCGGTAGCGTGTGCCGATATTGACATCGACACCAGCGACGCCGCGAATGAGATTATCGCGGGTGGCTTCTTGTGGGCCATTGCCGTCAACGACCAGATCGAACGACCATGGACTGCTTCCGGCATTGAGCCGCCAATTGACTGCGAGGCGGCCCGATAGGCGCGAGCGACCGACCGGGCGGGCTCCCAGAGCGCCGCTGTCGACTTCTTCGCCACTATTGCGCGCATCGAGAAACAGGCCGCCAGCGAGGATCGTGAGCCCCTTGATCGGGGCGCCGGCGAGCGAGGCTTCGAGGCCGCGATGTTCAACTTGGCCGCGCGGGCGAAAGAACAGCGCGTCATCGAGCGCGATCAGAGGCTTCTTGATGCTGAAGGCGGCGGCATTGAGGGCGAGATTGGCGGGTAAACGGAGCCGGATGCCGGCCTCCACTTGCTTGGTGCGTTGAGCCGGCAGCAGGGCATTTCGGTTGACGGCCTCGGGCGGGGCAGCGTCAGTTTCTTCAAGACCCTGAGCGAATGCTGCATAGACCGCGAACTTTGGGCTTACATTGATAGCGGCGATGCCATTGAATTGGATTGGGCTGTCGGCCAGCAGGACAAGTGGCTGCCCCGGCGCCTGGATGCGCTTGTTGTAATCGATATATTGAACGCCGCCGGCGACCTCGGCGATGCCGCCCCAGTTTCCCTGATAGCCGAGACCGTAATTGCGCTGCGAGACCTGATCGCTGGTGAGCGGGCCGTAATTGAGGGTGGGACGCGCAACGTCGATACGTTCATCGAGGCCGAAGCGCCCGAGATCGGTTCGCGCAGAACCGCCGATGCGGGCATTGACTTCGCGGCCGCGCACCGAGGCTATGAGTGTGTGGCGAAAATCGCCGGTTTTGAACCGGCGGCTGACGCGGAGCTCGCCGGACCAGGAGGTGCGGAGCTGCCGGGGATCTGAAATGAAGATGCGTTGGCCAAAGCCGGCCTCATCGATGTCACGCACGAGCGTTGACGATGTATATTGTTTGATCTGCGCTGTTCTGAACATCCCTATATCCACGTCCCAATTCGGGTCGAGGCGCAGCCGTGTCACGATGCCTGCAGTTGTGACGGTTTCACCAAGATCGGCAAAGAGCGGTCCAATGGCACGTAGCCTGTCGACTTGCTGAAGCGGCGCCTCGCGGTTGCGGGTGAACCAGCGCACCGCACTGAATTCGTTGGCACGCGTGAAGCTGCCGATGAAGGGGATGATCTCGACACCGGCAGCTGGGCGGAGCCTGCCGGTGGCGCCAAGGCCTTGCGTATAGCCGCGGTCACCATTGAGGATATTCTTGTATTCCAGAAGTGTGCCGATTGTGACGGCAGCGGCGGGCGAGAATAGAATTTCCTTCTCAAACTCATGATTAGCCTTCCAGCCCTCCTGCAGCCCAATTGTGGTGCTGCCCAGCCCATTGTCGGATGGAATGCGCACCCTTGTATCGACGATGCCTGTGGGGGCTGGAAAAGGCGTTGTAAGGGTGCTGAGCCCCACCTTGACGCTGGCGCCCTGACGAATGCCGCGCGTGATTCCGCCGAGCTGATCAAAATACATGCCGAGAATGCGGTTGTTGCCGGCTTGGGTTGGGGAGAAACCGCGCACGCTTGTGGTGCTGTAAAGGCCGAAATTGTCTCGGCCGAGCGATGTACCGAAGGCGTCAGAGGCGGACGTAAGTATGTTTTCGCTCGCGCGTTGAGCAACGGCCGGCATTGCCATGAACGTCATGCCGGCGAAAGATGCGAAAATGTGGTGAATTTTCATAATTATTCATTGGGATGAACCCCGTTGGTGCAAGTTTCAATGCGAGAGTGATTGCAGGATTGAAATATTATGATGAAAGCACGCACTCTCGGTTATCTGGATTGGCAACGTGACTCTGATAGCACAGGCCGCCTTTCATGATCGTGGCTGTGTTGGTTTGAAGATGTTCTCCTATTGTCCAGATTGAGCTATTATCGGCGTTTGCTGCCATTTTTGGTGAGGGCTTTACATGTTGCAGTGGATAATGTTGGCGATGACGCTCGCTGAGGCGCCTCAGGACGTGCGAATGTTTGTCGAGCGGCGCGAGGGCTGTGAGCATTTTGCCGGAGAGGATGGCGCCAATGCTGCGCGCCGGCAGGAGATCGATGACGCTATGCGCAAGTTGCGCTGCGATCGGCTTGAGATCGACGCGCAGCGTATGCTCGGGCGCTATTCTGGCAAGCCGGATGTAGTGAAGCTTATCCGGGAGGCAGGCTATTGATGGATCAAGCGGCGCGAGCGGTGGCTGGGTTGGCGGCGAGCGTTTCGTAAAGAGCGAATAGTTCTTCGAAATGGCGGTCCATCTCGCGGACATTTCCTGCATCGGCCAAAGCGCCGGCGCGTAGGGCTGGGAGATTGTCTATGGCTTGTATGACACGATCGGCAATACTGGCTGGATCACCTGCGGTATAGGCAAGGCCGGCGCCCGGCGTGAGCTGATCGATGGCCGCACCATCGTCGGGAACTATGATCGGCAGGCCGGACGCTCGCGCCTCTGCCGGGGTCATACCATAGGTTTCTGCCGATGATCCGTGGAGCAGAAGATCGGCACTGGCGAGGACACGCGCCATTTCTTCGCGGCCGTTGAGCGGGGCCAACAGCAATACATGAGGGTTGTTGTCGGCGGCCCGGACGACGCGTCGGCGCGCATGGCCATCCCCGATGATGACAAGGCCGAGCTGGCGCCGGTATCCGGCTGCAGTGGCGCCTTCGATCACCATGGGCCAGCGTTTTTCGGGGCTGAACCGGCCACATCCGACGATCAGTTTTGCGGTTTCGGGTAGATTGCAGCGGGCCAGGAGGCGCGCACGAAGGGCCGGATCGCGCAGCGCAGGCGTGAAATAGCCCGGCTCGACGCCCATCGGTATGGTGTGAACCCGCTTGAGTCCGCCCGCGACAAGCCGATCTGAGAGGTTGTTGCTTGCCGAAATGACCGCGTCATAGCTTTGGTCCATGCGGCGAAGATGGCGCCAGAACCAATCGAAACCACGATCGATGGTTTCACGTCGGGCGACGCGCTCGAACCACCGATAGGCCCATGCTGTCAGCGGATCGGCATGCATGATGAGGGCGCGAGGGGGGCTTCCAGGCCATTCGGCGACCGATGATGAACTGCCCCAGGGGCTTGAGGCTTCGACGAAATCGGGGCGCAAATCTTCGAGCAATCGATGAATCGCCGCGTCGGACTCGAAATAGCTGTAGTTTTTGTCGAGCGGGAAGTGCGGGGATTTGATGGTCAGCAGTCGCGCGCCGGGGGCGATATCGTCGGCCGCGTCGGCATTGCCGGGGGCGACGACGGTCATGCTGTGCCCAAAACGATGCGCTGTCTGGAGCTTGCGGCGGGTGTAGGTGCGGATGCCGCCGCCGGTGGGCGAATAAAGGGCCGAGATATCGACGATGTGCATAGGGCTAGGGCTTGATCGGGCCGAAGCTGAACAGGCCGCGCCGGTAGTTCATGCGAACGGTGATGCGAGTGATGCCGTTGCCGGCCTCAACGCGCGTTGCTTCCGCTTTAGGCTTGGACAGGCCGAGCTTCGGGTTTCCGGGAAAGGCCACACCGTCAGTGCTGAGGCCGAATTTGCGATTGCTGTCTCTGTCGTGGAGCAGAATCAACGAATAGCTGCCTGGACCGGGGATGCGGATGCACAATTGCACCGGTCCTGCTTTTGGAACCGGCACTTCAATACGGCGGAAGGTTTTTTTCGCCATGATGAGCTGATTGTCATCGGCCAAAAAGTCTTCGTCATTTGAAGGATAGAGCTCTGACTTGAGGTTGCCCTCCCGGTCCTTCAGACCATCGACGGTGACGAGCACAGCCGGGCCATTTTCAGGATTGCCACATTGGGCTTCTCTTTTGCCGAGATCGGGCGTGCTGCGAATATACGCGGGTTCGCCCTCGCGGGGGAGGGCGGCGGCGGTCAAAAGCAGTAACAGGGGCAGGAGGGCAATGCGCTTCAACGCCGGTTCCCCAGCGGCTCGGCGATCGCCAGAAACAGGCCAACAACTATGTGAGTGGCGAGGGTGAGCGTTGCCATCATCGTCATCAATTCACCGATCTCGGCATCATGGCCGATCATGAAGACGGCGAGCCCGGCGAAAACCACATCCTTATTGGGCATAAGCGGCAGGCGCGACAGAAGCTGACGGCAGGCGGAGAGCAGCAGCCACCAGCTGAAAGATACTTGGGGCAAGACAAGGTGCCATGCCCAGGCGCTGAGGCCAGCATATAACAGGATACGTAGCATATGGATGGCGGACGCATAGATCAGTTCGGCGCGGGGGAGGCTGAAGATTTTCTTGCGGTACAGCAGCAGTAAACTTGAGGTGCCGAGGACGATGGCCACCGACGCGATGAGTGTAGACGGCTCGATGCCGAAGCGGAGCGTGCCGAGGAGCGGGAAAGCAAGGACCAGCATGACCATGGTGGTGGCATTTCCGGTCAACGCCGAGAGAATGGCGACGTCCTTGATCGCGCCGAAGGGCGCTGACGTCATTTGTGTGCGGCGGCGGGCCCAAGTGTAGAAATAGACCTCGCCGATATAGCCGAGGAGCAATTCATTGCCGATCATCTTGCGGACGAGCGCGACAAAGCCTGCGGCAGGAATATTCCACAGTCGGCGAAAAATTAGCCAGTCGCCGGCGGGGCCGACAAAATAGGCACCCGCGAAGGCTGCCCAAAACAGAGGTGAGGCGGGGACCAATGCCAGCACCTCTGAGACATCGACTTGCCGGAGCTGGAACAGAACGGCGATAAGGATTGCGAGCGATATCGCGGCGCCGAGCCACCAGGCCCAATCGCGCCGGGTTACGGCAAGGGCTACTGGCTCTACAGGCGCCGCACTTTCGGGGGCGCTGGTCATGATCGGTGGTGAAAGCACGCTTCAGGGGGCCTGAACTAAAGAGATTTGGGAGGTATTAGTGAGGTAATATGGCATTTTCGGGACTGTAGCTTTGGAAGACACGGCTGTAGCTGGCCGAAGCTTGCTCCAATGTGAAGGCCTGCATTGCCTTGGCTGCGGCTTTGCGCTGGTCTGCACATAATGCTGGCTGGTGTTGCATGGCGCGGCTTAGGGCTGCGCTGTCGCCGAGCGGCACGATGGTGCCGAAGAGTCCGATCAGACTTGGCATCGAGATGCTGCAATGGGTGCTGACCACGGGAAGGCCTGTGGCAAGCGCCTCGATGACGACGGCCGGCACGGCCTCAAAAAGCGAGGACAGGACAAGGACATCGGCAGCGGCGAGGGCGGGGGGAACGGGACCATAGCCGGGCAGGGCAATTTGGCCCTCAAGGCCGGCGGCTGCGACCTGCGCTTCGAGACGCTGTCGTTCGCTGCCGTCACCCAGGATGGTCAACCGATCATCGGGCCGGGCAATCCGCGCGAAGGCGACAATGAGCAGCGCGAAGTTTTTTTGGCGTTCGAGTCTGCCGATGGCGAGATATCGTCGGCCGGCTGGCGGCGGTGTGCGGCTGGCGCCCAAGGCTTGGAGGGCGTAGAGATCAGCGACGCTCAGGGCCGGATCCTCGATGATGGTAATTTGCGAATTCGGAACGGCGAGGCGGTGTGCGAGTTCGGCCTGCATGGGTTTGGCGAGACCGATGTAGGCTTGCAGCAAGCGGCCCTGCAGCCTCAGGAAAAGCCAGTAAAGCTGGCGGATGGGCCATGGCATGTCTGGTCGTTCGAGATCATTGGAGATCTTGAGGATTATCGGCGGGCAGCGATCGCCGAGCACCAGCTTCAGGACTACGGCGATGAAGGAATATGTGTTGCCAGCGCAGAAAATTACATCGGGTCTGGTGGCGATGATCTTGCGGCGGAGCGCCATGATCATCTTCACTGTGCCAAACTGCGGGGCCGGTTGATGGCCGGATGTGATCGCCTGATAGCGAAGGCCCGGCGAGAATTCGTCGTGCAGGGGACCGGCGTCGTGGCCGATGATCAATGCGACGTCGAGCGCTGGATCCTGCTGCCAGACCCGACATAGGCGAAGCGCTATACGCTCGACGCCGCCAGCCGAAAAGCTGTGCAGAAACGTCATGACGCGGAGCGGACGCTGGGTCATGAGTCGGCTCAAGGATATGACGCGAGCGGGCCGGTGGTCAGAATGCTGGCCGCAAGATCGGGGTGGCAAATCAGAAGATCGGGGACCAGCGGATCGGGCTGATTATAGGTGATTGGTGTGCCATCAAGGCGCGAGCAGTGCAGGCCGGCGGCAAGGGCTACGGCGAATGGCGCGCAATTGTCCCATTCGGATTGTCCGCCAGCGTGAAGGTAGATTTCGGCGCGGCCTTCTACGACGGCCATGGCCTTGGCGCCCGCACTTCCCATAGGCACGAGCGTTGCCCCGAAATGGCGCGCGACGGCGATGGCAATCGCAGGTGGGCGGGTACGGCTGACGAGCAGGCGCGGGGGGCGTTGGGCAGGATGCATTGGTGGCGGGGCGAGAGTTGAATGGCAGCGGCCAAGGGCAGGGAGTGCGACGGCGCCGACAACAGGACTGCCATCAATGGCCAAGCCGATATGAACTGCCCAATCATCGCGGCGCTCGGAATATTCGCGCGTGCCATCGAGCGGATCGATAATCCAGACCCGGCGCGCACCAAGCCTTGTGCCGTCGCAGGCTGCCTCTTCGGTGAGGATTGCGTCTTCGGGGCGGGCTGATCGAAGCCGGGCCAGGATAAGGGCATTGGCATCGGCATCGCCAGCTTTGCCAAGGGCATCGCCTTGCAGCCGCTGGTCCTTGCGAAGGACAAGAAGGAGATTGCCGGCCTCAACGGCGAGGGCGCGGGCGAAAGCGGAATCGTCTTCGAGGCTCATGTCTGGCTGGGGCTGAAATGGACGGCGATCAATTGCCAGGGCGTGTTTCCAGTGTTGGTGAGCGTGATGCACTCACCGGCCGGGAGATGATGGCTCTGACCCGCGGCAAGCGGCTTGGCACCGACCGCGCCGCACCCGACGACGGCTATCAGCTGTGCCGGGCCTTCGAGGCTGGTGCTGGCATGGGCGTGCAGGCGGAGGCGTTGTTCATGGTGTCCGGGGCCGGTGTCGAGTGTTTCTGAAAGGCCCCAATTATGAAGGTCTGCGTGGCGGCTGGGCGACCGGCCGAGCGCTTGCGCTGCGTCGGCAAGTGTCTTGACTTCCTGCACGCGGCCTCGGGGGGCGACGAGCACGGCATCGGCCATCGAGACGATGACCATGTCCGACAGGCCGAGCGCAGCGACGGCGGGTGCGCCAGGCTCGACGCGGATGAGACTGCCATGGACATCGTGGAGGATAGCATCGCCGATCTGGGCGTTGCCCTGAGCGTCGCGGGCGCTGATCTGCCAAAGCGCATCCCAGCTGCCGACGTCTGACCAGTCCATGGCGACGGGGACGACGACGGCCTTGGTGGTGTGTTCCATAACGGCGTGATCGATGGACAGCGCCGGGGCTGCAGCGAATGCAGGGGCATCGGGACGCACCTCAATGCCACTGCAATCAGCTCTGGCCATGGCTGCACTCGCAGCAGCCAAAATGGCGGGGGCGTGAGCTGCAAGCTCGGCGAGGATGGCGCGCGGGGTGAGCAGAAATATGCCGCCATTCCATAGGTGCAGGCCGCCGGCGATATATGTGCGCGCGGTTTCGAGATCGGGCTTTTCGACAAAGCGGCTGACGGTCTGGACACCAGGATAGGCGGTTTTGGAACCGGACTCGATATAGCCATAGCCAGTTTCGGGGTGATCAGGTGTTATGCCGAAGGTGACGAGGTGACCTGCGACGGCGGCCGGCCAGGCTTTTGCAACCGCGCTTGCGAAGGCGTGGGGCAGCCCGATGACATGGTCGGACGGCATGATCAGCATTGGCGTGTCAGGATCGGCATTGGCCCATAATGCAGCAAGGGCGATGGCAGCAGCTGTATTGCGGCCAGCGGGTTCGAGGATCATTGCTGCAAGAGCCTGACCGGCTTCCTGCATCTGGGCAGTGACCATGCGGCGCAGCGATTCACCCGCGACGATCAGCGGGGGGAGTGCCTGCAGTCCGGCATCGGCAAGGGCTTCGGTTCGGGCGACAGTGGCCTGAAGCATCGAGCGTGGCTCGGCGATAGCGAGCAACTGCTTGGGCAGGCGTGTGCGGGACAGCGGCCAAAGCCTAGTGCCGGAGCCGCCGGCGAGGATGACAGGGCGCAGGCTGAGGACAGGCGCAGAGTGCGAGGGAGGGGCAAGCGACATGGGGATTCAATACGGCGCTTGCCAGCGCCGCGCTACCCCGGCAGTCTGCCCCCATGCGCCCGTCAGAGGTGCTTGCTGGGAGGGCTGCGGATGGCGACAGGCACGTTGGCGGCGGGTGAGCGGGCAGCGACATCCGAGCGGCTACTGCTTTGGACGCTGCTTGCGGTCTATGTGCTGAATTTTCTCGACCGGCAGATTGTGACAATTTTGGCGGAGCCGATCAGTCGTGACCTTGGGCTGAGCGACACCCAGATGGGATTGATGACCGGGCTGGCCTTTGCGCTGTTTTATGCGGTGCTGGGCATACCGATTGCGCGCTATGCTGACCGGCCGCAGGCGAACCGCGTGGGCCTGATCAGCGTCTCGCTGCTGCTGTGGTCAGGCATGACAGCGGTGTGTGGGCTGGCGCAGACATTCGGGCAATTGCTGATGGCGCGGGTTGGGGTTGGTGTAGGCGAAGCCGGGTGCACACCGGCTGCACATAGCCTGATTGCCGATGCTGTGCCGGCTGAACGCCGGGCCGGCGCAATCGCTTTTTATGGGATGGGGATTCCCATTGGATCGTTGCTGGGTATGGTGATTGGCGGGTTATTGTCGGATGCTGTGGGATGGCGATCGGCATTTTTCGTGGTGGGAATGCCCGGCATATTGCTGGCGGGATTTGTTTGGTTTGCGTTGCGAGACCCGCGAAAAGCCGGTGTTGTAAGCCGAGTGGTTCGACCCGAAATTTCCGCAGGGGCGGCACTTCGTGAAGTGTTTTCAAGCCGGGCTTTCGTTTTGCTGGCGGTGGCATCGGGGCTGGTGGCATTTCTGGGCTATGGGAAGACCGCGTGGTCGGCGATTTTCTTCATTCGCAGCTTCGGCTTGAGCCCGGGTGAGACGGGATTGACGTTGGGGATTGCAGCGGGATTGGCGAGCCTTTTTGGAACATGGCTTGGCGGCTGGGTGTCGGACCGATTTGCCCGGGTTAACAAGCGACATATGCTGACCGGCCCGGCGGTGGGCATGGTGGTGGCGGCGCCGATATTGTTTGCGGCTTATAATGCGACGAGCTGGCAGGTGGCGCTGCTGCTGCTGATCGTTCCGACGGTATTTAACTCGATGTATTATGGGCCAGCCTATGCGGCGGTGCAGGGATTGGTGCGGCCCGAGGTGCGGGCTGTTGCGACGGCGACGCTGGTTTTTGCGCAGAATTTGATTGGTTTGGGGCTGGGGCCGCTTTTTTTTGGAATGATGTCTGACGCCTTCAAACCGATGGCGGGGGCCGAGAGCGTGCGCTGGGTGTTGTGGGGGGCGGCGTGGCTGGGGCTGCTACCGGCGTTTTTCTTCTGGCGGGCGAGTTTGCGGTTGAAGGGCGAGCAGGAGGCGGTGACCGCCAGGGCGGCACTGGCTGGTTGACCCTTGGGATCTGCTGGGGCAGGCGAGAGGCATGAAACGACTTCTGCTTTTGAGTGTTTTTCTGGCTTTGCCGGCTGTTGCGGCGCCGATTGTGAGCGGTGATGGGCGGATTGTTTCTGATTATCGCTTCAGGGGTATATCGCGGTCTGATGCCAAACCCGCTGTTCAGGGGCGGCTGGGGTTCGAGTTTGGCGATGTCTATGTCGAGGGGTTTGCATCATCGCTGAAGGGTTGGGGGCAGTTTGGCGGGGCCGATGTCGAGCTTGATGTAAGTACGGGTGTTCGCAAGCCATTGGGGTTGGGGATGCTCGATGTCGGGATGACGGTGTATAATTTTGCAGGTGCTGCGGGGCCGGCGACGGTAGTTGAGGGGCAGGGGCGACTTTCGGGTGGTTTGGGGCCGGTGCAGCTGGTGGCGGGGGTGGCCTGGGCGCCGCCGCAGCGCAGCTTGGCGACAGCATTTGATCGCAACGGCGACAATCTGCACCTTTGGGGTAGTGTGCGGGGTGATCTGATCGGCACGCCGCTCTCGGTTAACGGGCGGATCGGCCATTCGCGAGGGAGCCCCGGGCTTGGGGGTGCTGGGGCATTGCTTGCTTCGGCGCGCGCATGGGATTGGCGGCTGGGCGTGGATTATGCTGCGGGACCGATGACGTTCGGGGCGGCACTGGCGGGCACTGACCTTGGGGACCGGGCGGATGCTCTGTTGCGCACGCCGCGCAGCGGGCGGATTGCCGGGACAGGGCTGATATTCAGTGTAGGCGTTGGGTTTTGATTGCGTTTTGACGCGTGCTGGCTAAGGTCCCGCGCTTCTCGATGGGGAGGGGTTTGTGGCGCAGCCGCTGGTGGGCATCATCATGGGATCGACCTCGGACTGGCCAACCATGAGCCATGCCGCAGACACGCTTGAGGCGCTTGGTATTGCGCATGAGGTGAAGGTGGTGAGTGCGCACCGTACACCGCAGCGGCTGTATGAGTATGCTGGTAGTGCTGTGGCGCGCGGACTTTGCTGTATTATCGCTGGCGCCGGTGGTGCGGCGCATCTTCCGGGGATGGCGGCGGCGCTGACCCGGCTTCCCGTTCTGGGGGTGCCGGTGGAATCCAAGGCGCTGTCGGGCGTCGACAGCTTGTATTCGATTGTGCAGATGCCGGCGGGGATTCCGGTGGGGACATTAGCGATTGGCAAGGCAGGGGCTGTGAATGCAGCTCTGCTGGCAGCGGCATTTATGGCGACGACTGATCCGGAGTTGGCCGAAAGGCTGGAGGCCTGGCGCAATGCCCTAACTGAAGCCGTTGCCGATGTGCCGGGCGACATGCAGGCGTGAGCATGGACGGCGTTATCGTTCCGGGATCGACCATCGGCATTCTGGGTGGTGGGCAGCTTGGGCGGATGCTGGCGCTGGCGGCGGCCAATATGGGCTATCGCTGCCATATCTATGCGCCTGAGGCCGAACTGCCGGCGGCTGATGTGGCGGCGCGGGTGACAAGGGCGGAATATCTCGATCTGGCAGCCCTTGAGACATTTGCCGGGCAGGTCGATGTGGTGACCTTCGAATTCGAGAATGTTGACACGGCGGCTGTGCGGCATCTGAGCCAGCGGGTGCCGGTGCGTCCAGGGGCGGCGGCGCTTGAAGTGGCGCAGGACCGATTGACCGAGAAGCGTTTTGTGGAAGGCTTTGGCGGACGGCCGGCGGCCTATGCGGCTGTGCACAGCCGCGAAGAACTGGGCGCTGCGCTGGCGCAGCTCGGGGTGCCAGCGGTGCTGAAGACGCGGCGGATGGGCTATGACGGCAAGGGGCAGGCGATGATCCGGCATCTTGATGATGCCGATACAGCGTTTGAGGTGATGCGCGGGCAGCCTGCAGTGCTTGAAGCGTGGCTTGAGTATGAGCATGAATTCAGCGTCATTCTGGCGCGGGGCATCGATGGCAGCGTGTGCCATTGGCCGGTGGCTGAGAACCGGCATGTGAAGGGCGTGTTGGCGACAAGCCATGTGCCGGCGCCGGCGGCGGTTTTGGCGCAAGTGGCTGCGGCGCGGGAGCTGGCGGAGCGGGTGGCGGAAGCGCTGGACTATGTGGGCGTGCTGGCGCTGGAGTTTTTTGCGTGTGCAGATGGTCCGCGGTTTAATGAAATGGCGCCGCGTGTACACAATTCTGGCCATTGGACGATCGAGGGCGCACGGGCATCGCAGTTCGAGAATCATATTCGGGCCGTGTGCGGGTTGCCGCTGGGATCGACCGAGCTGACGGCGTCGGCCATACGGATGCAGAATTTGTTGGGGGATGATGTGCATGACTGGGCCAAGCTTCTGGCGGACCCGGCGGCGCATCTTCATCTCTATGGCAAGGCGGCGGTGCAGCCGGGCCGGAAGATGGGGCATGTGACATGGTTGTCGCTTGCGCTTTGATGATCTTGCGCTGATGGCGGCAGAATGAACAGGGCGCTGGCCTTCATCTTTGTGACCGTGCTGATCGATGCGATCGGCTTTGGCGTGATTGTGCCGGTGATGCCCGGGCTGATCGTGAGCCTTACCGGGCGGAGCTTTGCCGGTGCTGCCGAAGTGAGCGGCTTGATCATGCTGATGTATGCGGTGACGCAGTTCATCTGCGGACCTGTGATCGGCGGGCTTTCCGACCGCTTTGGCCGGCGGCCTGTATTGCTGGCAAGCCTGCTTGCATTCGGTCTGGATTATCTGGTGATGGCCTTTGCGCCGACGCTGGCCTGGCTGGTGGCGGCGCGCTTTGTGGCGGGGGTGACGGGAGCGAGCTTTCCCACGGCCTATGCTTATATTGCCGATATCTCGCCGCCGGAGAAGCGGGGGGCAAACTTTGGTGTGATCGGCATGGCGTTCGGCTTTGGCTTTATTATCGGGCCAGCCCTTGGCGGGATTGCGGCGCAGTGGGGCGAGCGGGTGCCGTTTCTGCTCGCGGCCGGGCTGGCGCTGACCAATGTCGTTTATGGCTGGTTCGTGCTGCCGGAGAGCCTGGCGCCTGAAAACCGGCGGCCGTTCAACTGGCGCCGGGCGAACCCGGTGGGGGCGCTTATCAGGTTCAGGGCGCAAAGCCCTGTGGTGCTGATGCTGGGGCTGACGGTGCTGGTTTGGACGATCGGCTATCAATCTCTCTACGCGACGTGGAATTATTACACGATCGAGCGCTTTGGCTGGAGCCCTGGCGAAGTGGGGTGGAGTCTTGCGGCTGTGGGTTTGGTGGGTGCGCTTGTGCAGGGGGTGCTTTCGCGCCGGCTAATCCCGCGCTTCGGCCCGCGCAATATCGTGGTGGCGGGCGTATTTTCGGGGATTGCCGGCTATCTGGTCTATGCTTTTGCCGTGGTGCCATGGCTGATGTATGTGGGAATTGCAGTGGCGGCGTTGCAGGGGCTGGTGTTTCCGTGTTTGCAGCAGCTTATGTCCGCCGGGACCTCGCCGTCCGAGCAAGGTGAATTACAGGGTGCGGTATCGAGTTTGCAGAGCCTCGCCGCCATTGTAGGGCCGCCGCTGATGACGCAGAGCTTTGCCGCGTTCTCGCGGGCGGATGCACCTGTGTATTTTCCCGGCGCGCCGTATCTGCTAGCGGCCGGGTTTAGCGCGATTGCGCTGGTGATCTTTGCACGGGCGGTAACGCTTGGTGCCGGGCGGCCGGCGTCTGCCTGAGCTTCAGCGGGCTTTCTGATTTTCTAGCGGCAGACCGAGCCCCTTGAGCTGTGGCTCGACGATTTTGGCATCGCCGACGACTATCCATGTGAAATTATTGGCTGACAGCTCGCTCGCGGCTTTGTTGACCGCGTTCAGGCTCAAGGCATCGAGGCGGGGGGTGAGATTGGCCTGATAATCGTCCGGTCGGTCGAGGACGGCGTTCTTGGCCAGAGTACCAAGCAGGGCGGCGCCGCTTTCAAAGCTGCCGGGGAGCGAGCGGATGGTGCCGCTAACGGCTTCGGTACGCTCCTCGTCGGTGAGGGGGCGGGTGCCGCTGCTGAGGGCTGTGACATCGTCGATCATGGCTTTTAGCGCATCGCCGGTGCGATCAGCCTGAACGGGGGCTACGATCTGGAAAGCTAGCTGGCCGAGGCCGTCCGACACGCCTGAGCCGACGCCATAGGCCCAGTTTTTGGTTTCACGGATGTTGGTATTGAGGCGCGAGCTGGCCATGCCGCCGAGAATGTCGTTGGCGACACCAAGGGCCAGATTGTCATCCTTGCCGGTCCGCGGCAGCAGGGTTCCGCCGCGGATATAGCTTTGCGGACTGTCGGGGCGGTCAATGAGGATGATCCGCGTTCCCGTCGGCAGCGGCGCTATGGGCAGTTCGGCCTTGCCGCGAGAGGCGGCGGGCGGTTGCCAGCCGCCGAAGCTGGTTTCGAGCAGCGGTTTCAGCTCGGCCATAGTGATATCACCCACGGCGAAAATCTCGAGATTATCGGGGCGAATCCAGCGGCTGTGCCAGTCTTTGAGGGCATCTCGGGTGAGCGCCTTGAGGCCGGCCGGGGTGCCGCTGCCGGGGAGGCCATAGGGATGGGTTGGTCCGTAGAGCAGACCGGGCAGGATGCGGCTGGCGATGCTAGCGGGGTTAACGAGTTCCCTCTCGATACCGGTGAGCGCCTGAGCGCGGATGCGCTGGAATTCGGCCTCGGGAAAATCGGGCTGCTGGGCGATCTTGGCGAAAAGATCGAGTGAGGCGGCGAGGTTGGGCTTCAGGGCATCGAGGCTGAGCGTGGTGCGATCGATCCCTGTGCCGGCCCCGATGTCGGCGCCGAGACGCTCCTGCATTTCGGCGATGGCGGGACCGCTGAGGCCTGCTGCCCCCTCATCGAGCAGGCTGAGGGACATGCCGGCGAGACCGGGCGTGGCGGGATTTTCGGCGGCCCTGCCGGCGGCGAAACTGGCGAGAATACGGACGACCGGAACGGCATCGCGCCTGGCGAGCGCAACCTTGACGCCGTTGGAAAGCACGCCGCGCTCGATGACGGGGGCGGCGAGGACAGGCAGGCCTTCGACGGGCGGAGGTGGCGGGCGTTTGGTTATGGCCAAGGGAGCTGCTGCGGGGATTGCTATTGGGGCTGGGCGGGGGCTGGCGGTTTCGCTGGCGGGGCGCTGACCGGGCAGAACGGTTTGGCGATAATCGCCTTTTATCAGCCATTGCCGGGCGGCGGCCAGAACGCTTTGCGGTGTTGCATTGGCGTAGGTGGCGAGATCTTTTTTATAGGCGGCGGGATCGCCGGAATAGAGCGCACTTTCGGCGAGGGTGACAGCCTTGCCGCCCATGCCGCCCACCGCTTCCAGCCCACGGATGGTGCCGGAGACGGCGCGGGTGGCGATTCGGCTGAGCTCGTCCGGCGTCGGGCCATTGGCGAGAAAATCCGCCATGATGGCATCGATGCGAGCCTCGACGACGGCGGGATCGACATTGGGGGCGAGGGTGGCGGTAATGCTGCCATAGCCGACGCGCTCATAGGCGGCGACGCCGCCTGAGACGCCGACGACCAGCTTTCTGTCACGCACCAGATCATTGTAAAGCCGCGATGAGGGGCCGCCTGCGAGGACTGTTAGTGCGATATCGACAAGTGAGGCCTGGGGATCGAGCTGGCCGGGTAGAGTCCAGGTACGGCTGATGCGCGGGGTGGGGATCTGGTCAGTGAGAGTTTCCCGCCGGGTCTCGGTCCAGATTGGCACGGGGGCGGGCAGCCGCTTGACCTCTGGGCCGCGCGGGATGGCGCCGAAATGCCGCTCGACCATGGGGCGGGCGGTCTTGACGTCAATATCTCCGGCAAGGACGAGGACGGCGTTGTTTGGACCATAGTTTGCCCGGAACCAGCCGCGCACATCGGAGAGGCTGGCGGCATCAAGATCGGCCATGCTGCCGATGGTGCTATGGGCATAAGGGTGGCCGGCGGGGAACAGCGCCTTCAGCGTGGCATATTGAGTGAGGCCGAGCGGGGCATTGTCCCCCTGCCGCTTTTCATTCTGGACGACGCCGCGCTGGGCGTCGAGCTTGGCCTGGGTGACGGCGCCGAGAAGATATCCCATGCGGTCGGATTCGAGGAACAGCGTGCGGTCGAGCGCCGGGGTGGGGACATTCTGGAAATAGTTGGTGCGATCAAACCATGTAGTGCCGTTGAGCTGTGTGGCACCCAGCGCATCGAGCGACTTGAACCAGGGGGTATCGGCATTTTCGGAGCCGTAGAACATCAGATGTTCGAAGAGATGGGCAAAGCCTGACTTGCCGGCTGGCTCGTCTTTGGAGCCGATGTGATACCAGATGCTGACGGCGACGATGGGAGCTTTGCGATCTGTGTGAACGATGACGCGCAAGCCGTTAGCGAGCGTAAATTCTTCATAGGGAATGTCGACTGACTTGACGAGATCGGCGACTGGCGCTGTTGTTTGGGCCAGAGTCGCTTGGTCAAGCAGGGGCAGCGTGGTGCCGAGCATAAGGCTGCAAACCACGATCTTGAAAATATGACGCATCAAACACTCCGGTGAACAAGCCGTTTGCCAAAGGCCTATCGTGCTTGCTAGCATTCGCCAATGCGCAAAACATCTCACCTCGGGTCTGCAACTACGGCTGTGCTTTCAATGCTTATGGTCGCAGTACCGGCGGGTGCGGCGGGGCCTGACCGGCTTTCACAGGCTATCGAGGGGCATATCCGCTTTTTGTCCGACGACTTGCTGGAGGGCCGCGGGCTGGGGCAGCCGGGGCACGAAATTGCTGCGCGCTATATCGCGGCGCAATTTGCCGGGTTGGGTTTGCAGCCGGCAGGCACGGATGGGTGGTTTCAGAGGATCAATTTTATTGAACGGAGCTTTTCGAGCGAGCGCGAGACCATGGCGCTGACGCGCGGTGAGGCTGTGACTGAATGGGTGAATGGCAAGGATATTGTTCTTTCACCCGGCAATGTTGAAGGGGCTGAGACGATTACGGCGCTGCTGGTGTTTGTGGGCTACGGGCTGCGGGATCGGAGCCTTGGGATCGATGATTTTGCCGGGCTTGATGTGAAGGGCAAGATTGTGGTGGCGCTGAGCGGAGCGCATCCGGGGCTGAACAGTGAAACGGCGGCGCATCTGGCGCGGACGAGCAAGGCTGTGACGGCGCTGACAGAAGGGGCTGTGGGGCTGATTCAGGTGCGCACATTTCAGGAGCAGGCGCGGCTGCCATTCGACAAGGTGGCGAGCCGGGGTCGGAACTCGGCGCGCTCAATGCTGGGGTCTGACGGTCTGCCGATCGGCGATGGCGCGGCGCTGAAGGTGCGCGCCACCTTGAGCGAAGGCGCTGCTGTGGCGCTGTTTGATGGCGCGCCGCAGAGCTTTGCGCAACTGCTGGATGCAGCCACCAAAGGCCCTGTGAAGGGCTTTGACCTTACAGGCACGCTGACGGTCAAGCGAGCGCAGGCGATCAAGCGGATCAGCAGCCCGAACGTGCTCGGCGTTTTGCCCGGGGCGGACTCTACGCTGGCGGCGCAGATCGTGCTTGTGCAGGCGCATAGCGACCATATCGGGATGAAGGCCGACGCCAAGCCGGGCGACGATGCGATTTATAATGGTGCCATGGACAATGCCAGCGGCACGGCAACGCTGCTGGAGACGGCGCGCATGATGGTTGAAGGCAAGCGGGCGAAGCGGACGGTGCTTTTTCTGGCGACCACCGGTGAGGAGAGCGGGCTGCTCGGGGCGGACTATTGGAGCCGCAATCCGACGCTGCCGATCAGTCGGGTGGTCGGTGTGGTAAACATCGACATGCCGATTTTGAGCTGTGATTTTGGAGATATTGTGGCGTTTGGCGCTGAGCGATCAACGCTGATTGTGCCGGTGACGGCAGCGGCGCAGGCGAGAGGCTTGACGGTGTCTCCCGATCCGCAGCCGGAAGAGGCGGTGTTCACCCGGTCCGACCATTATCCGATGGTTCGGGCGGGCATACCGTCATTGTTTCTAAAGACCGGGTTCAAGGATACCAAAGGGGGCATGCGCTGCCGTGATGTCGAGCGTGTTTTCCGGCTGAACCGCTACCATGAGGTCGGGGATGATATGACTCAGGCGTTTGACTGGGCGGCTGCTGCGAAATTTGCGCGGCTGAACACAGACATTGTGCGGCGGGTAGCGAACGCGAAGGCGCGGCCGATGTGGTATGCTGGCGACTATTTTGGCGATAGCTTTGCTGAAAGTGCTGTGAAGGCAAAACGCTGACGGTTTTCAGGGGATGACCATGGATGTTTCGCGGCGCGGGCTATTGGGGGGATTGGCCGCGGGCACCGCGCTGGCTGCGGCGCCGGCTTTGGCGCAGATGGGGGGCAAAGGGGGCTTTGTGGCCTCTGATATCGGGGCGCTGAAGAAGGTTCTGGTTCATTCGATCACGTCGCTGGACAATGGCTTTGACCGGCTTTCTGAAAGCGTGATCCCCGGAGTTGAATCGGACATGGTTGTGGCGGCCGCTCAGCAGCAGGGCTTGATGGCGCTTTTGAAGGCGCAGGGTACTGAGGTGATCGAGGTGGCGGATGCGTTGGCAGGTGCGATTGCCGCGACCCGGAGAAGCGGTATTTTTGAAACATGGGTCGGCACGGCGTTTCCGGGGCTGAACCTTGAGATTTCTAAAATTTCGGCAGCGACGATTCTGGGCCGTGACCCGGCGGTTCGATATCGGCTGGGCGAGGACGGCGATTACCGGCATTTTGCTGACAGCACGCAGAGCACGATGTGGACCCGCGATAGCGCCTTTATGGCGCCTGGCGGGCTGGTGATGTGTCGTTCAGCCTCCGGGCGGCGGCGGCGAGAGAATATGCTGCTGCGCTTCTGTTATGCGCACGCGCCGCAGCTGAAGGATATTCCGATTGCTTATGATGCGCTGGGCGAGGGCATGGCGATCGAGGGCGGGGATGCGATGTTTGTGGCGCCGGATCTGCTGTATCTTGGCACCGGCAATCGCACCGACCCTCGGATTGCGCCGGTTCTGGCGCGGCGGCTCAACTGCGATGTGTTGAGCGTGCAGACGTTCAAACAGGATTTTATCCGGCCATCGCGGCCCGGGATCGAGACGCCGATTGGCGAATTGCGGGCGCTGTTGCTGCATCTGGATACTTACTTCACCCATGTTGCACCCAAGCATGCGCTCTGCGTGCCATGGCTTTTGGAGAAGGATTTTGCCGAGACGAACCCGCTCAGCCGATTTGTGCGCGGCGCGCGGTCGCAGGGCATGGTCGACCCCGAGGAGGCCGAGGCGGCGCTGGAGATGATCAAGAATTTTGGCGTCGTGACGCTGTGGAAGCGCGGCACCGGGGCCAAGGAGGATTTGGGCGGCGCCAAGCTTGTCGATTATCTGCGGACGCAAGGATATCGGTTTACGTTTGTGGGCGGCGCGCGTCCGAATGGTGATCAGGCGGGCTTTGAGCACTTCATGCGGGTGGTCTATCCCGAACTGCGGCGGCAGGCGGCCAATGTTGTGCAGGCGAAGCCGGGGCGGGTGATCGCTTATGACAATAATCCGGTGACCAGGGCGGCGCTGGAGGCGGACGGGATTTTGGTCGATACGTTTCCGGCGCGTGAGCTTTGGGCCTGGCATGGCGGGCCGCATTGCCTGACGCAACCGCTGCTGCGGGGATAGAGTCAGCCTGACGGGGCGCGCTTAGGCCCCGTGTCGAGCCCGGGGCGACGGCCTGATTCAGGATTTTCTGGTGTTGCCGCGCATCAACGACGGAAGAAGCGCCGCTGGTTCATCGGCATGGGGGCGGTCTTCTCGCGGAAGACAATGCGGCCCTTGTCGAGATCATAGGGTGTCATTTCGACATGGACCCGGTCGCCGACAATCGAGCGGATGCGGTTCTTGCGCATCTTGCCCGCGGTATAGGCGATGATCTCATGGTCATTTTCAAGGCGGACGCGGAAGCGGCCATCGGGCAGGATTTCGGTGATCTCGCCTTCGATCTTGATTGTCTCTTCTTTAGGCATGCAGGTTAAAAGCCCCGAACGGTCATTGGTGAGCGCCTTGTTGTTGAAACGTCCGCTCGGGCTTTTGCCGCGATGGATGGTGCGCCTTGCGCCGAACGGGGCAAAAAATCAAGGGTTGGTGAATTTGAAGCTATGATTGGATTTGCGATCATGAAAGCTGAATTCACACTTTTGGCGCTTCCCGATTTCTGACAATTGTTGCAATCGGGCGATGTCCGCTGGAAAGGCTGATTTATGAAAACTCGTGCTGCCGTTGCCTTTGCGCCTAATTCGCTGCTCGAAATTGTCGAAGTCGACCTTGACGGGCCGCGTGCTGGCGAGGTGCTGGTCGAGATCATCGCCACGGGGATTTGCCATACCGATGCTTACACGCTGGAGGGCAAGGATTCCGAGGGTATCTTTCCCTCGATCCTCGGCCATGAGGGGGCGGGAATTGTGCGCGATGTGGGGCCGGGGGTGACGTCGCTCAAGGTCGGCGACCATGTGATTCCGCTCTACACGCCTGAATGCCGGCAATGCAAAAGCTGCCTGAGCCGCAAGACCAACCTTTGCACCTTGATCCGGGCGACGCAGGGCAAGGGGCTGATGCCCGATGGCACGAGCCGGTTCAGCTACAAGGGCGAGACGATCTTTCACTATATGGGCTGTTCGACATTTTCGAACTTCACAGTGCTGCCTGAGATTGCACTCGCCAAAGTACGGGCCGACGCGCCGTTCGAGAAGATATGCTACATCGGCTGCGGTGTGACGACGGGTGTGGGAGCGGCGATCTGGACGGCGGGGATTGAGCCGGGGGCGACTGTTGCGGTGTTCGGGCTGGGGGGCATCGGCCTCAATGTCATTCAGGGTGCACGGCTGGCCGGGGCTGACAAGATTATCGGGATTGATATCAATCCGGTGAAGCGAGATATGGCGACGCGCTTTGGGATGACGCAGTTCATCAACCCGCTTGAGATCGGCAATGACAAGGTGGTGGCTGCGGTTGTTGAGGCTACTGATGGCGGGGCCGACTACAGCTTTGATTGCACCGGCAATACCGATGTAATGCGTCAGGCGCTGGAGTGCTGCCATCGCGGTTGGGGGGAGAGCGTGATTATCGGTGTGGCCGAAGCCGGGCGTGAAATTGCGACACGGCCGTTTCAGCTGGTTACCGGGCGGGTTTGGAAGGGCTCGGCTTTCGGCGGTGCGCGTGGGCGGACCGATGTGCCGAAGCTGGTTGACTGGTATATGGACGGTAAGATCGAGATCGATCCGCTGATTACTCATGTGATGGGCCTTGAAGACATCAACAAGGCGTTTGATCTGATGCATTCGGGCGAGAGCATTCGTTCGGTTGTGGTGTTTTGAGCATGGAGACGCTTGCTTCCTCGGGCTGCCATGGCGGGCGGCAGAGCTTTCATGCGCATCATTCCCGGACGACGGGGACAATGATGCGCTTCGGGCTGTTTGTGCCGCCGCAGCCGGGGCCACGACCGGTGCTGTGGTGTCTGGCCGGGCTGACGTGCAACGAGGAGACATTTGCGATCAAGGCTGGGGCGCAGCGCTGGGCAGCGGACTTTGGCATTGTGCTTGTGACGCCGGATACATCGCCGCGCGGGCCGATGGTGGCTGATGACACCGCTTATGACCTTGGTCAGGGGGCTGGCTTCTGGCTTGATGCCACGCAGGCGCCCTGGGCACCGGAATTTCGGATGGCGAGCTGGTTGTTGAACGAATTGCCGGGGGTGGTTTCTGAGCTGGTGCCTGTGGACCTCTCCCGCCAATCGATCATGGGGCATTCGATGGGCGGGCATGGCGCGCTCACGCTGGCTTTGAAGCACCCGGGGCGATTCAAGAGCGTCTCGGCGTTTGCACCGATTGTGGCGCCGAGTGCTGTGCCATGGGGACAGAAAGTGCTGCCGGCCTATCTTGGCGACAACCCTGACGCCTGGGCGGCGCATGATGCGTGTGCGCTGATCGCTGCCGGGCGGCGGGTGGATGAAATCCTTATCGATCAGGGGCTTGCGGACCAGTTTTTGGAGCAGCAGTTACAGCCTGAGCGGCTTGAGGCGGCTTGCGCGCGGGCAGGAATTGATCTGCGGCTGCGCCGCCGGCCGGGGCATGACCACGGCTATTGGTTTATCCAGAGCTTTATCGACGACCATATCAAATGGCATGCCGAGAGGCTTGGCTGATGGGGCGCTCAGATTGATGGTTCGACCGGAATTTCGATAAGCGTCGGGCCGGTCGCTGTGAGCGCTTGGCGGAATTGGTCGGCGATGGCCTGGTGGGTGCAGGCGCGTGATGCGAGGACGCCGTGGGCGCTGGCGAGGGCCATGAAGTCTATCGGTGGATGGCTCAGGTCCATGCCGATGAAGCGGCCGCTGGCGGCGCTGTGGCCGCCGATAGCCTGTGTGCGCTGCTTGAGAATCCGGTAGCTGCTATTGTTGAAGACGACAATGGCGACGGGCAACTTGTAGTGCGCCAGCGTCCATAGGGCGGCGGCGGAATAGAGCAGGCTGCCGTCTCCGGACAGGACGACCAGCGGCCGACCGGGCCTGGCCAGCGCCATGCCGGCGGCCCAGGGCAGGGCGACGCCGATGCCGCCGCCGCGCATACCGAACCAGCTGTCGGGCCGGGTAGCGGGGAGCAGGTGGCGGACGGTGTTCATGCCCGATGACAGAAGCTCTTCGATGACGATGGCGTTTTCGGGAATGAGGGGCCGCAGTGTTTCGAGGACAGCCAACGGATGGAGGGGGCTGGCGGACTGTAGCGAGCGGGCTTTTGCTTGAAGATCGGATCTGGCTGCGGCGATCCTTGCGATGATCGCGGTGCGGGGTTCGGTTCTGGGTTGGCCGAGCTTGCTGATGAGGTGGGGAAGTGTGGTTTTGAGATCGCCGAGGATGGCGGCGGCGGCGGGGAAATTCTTGCCGATTTCGTGGGGATTGTCGTCAAAGTGAATGAGCGGCAGGCCGGGGGGCAGGGCTTCGATGCCGGCGGCCTGGCTTTGGGTGAGAAGGTCGGCGCCCAGCGAAATGACCAGATCATGGGCGGCGAGCGCCTTGCGATAAGCTTGGGTCATGCGCGGTAGGCTGCCCGCGAAGAGCGGGTGATCGGACGCGAAGGCGGCGGTGTTGGCCATGCCTTCAAGGTACACCGGCGCGCCGAGATGATCGGCGAGAGCAGCGGCTTCGGCATGGGCATCGCGGGCGGCGTCCCCGGCGAGGATGATGGGGTTTTTTGCGGCGGCGATGAGGGCGGCGGCGTACGCGATGGACGCCAGATCGCCGGTCATGCGCGGGCCGATGCGGGTGGGGGCGCCTTCATCGAGACCCTTGGGGACATTGGCTTCGAGAATGTCTCCGGGGATGGAGAGGAAGACCGGGCCTGTCGGCGGGGTAAGGGCGATTTTGATGGCGCGGCGGACGGCGCGGGGGAGCTCGTGAATGCTGGCGATTTCGAACGACCATTTGACGAGCGGGCGGGCGATGGTGGCGAGATCATCCCAGAGTAGCGGCTCGGTGAGGCGGATTGTCGTGTCTTGCTGACCGGCGGTGACGAGGACGGGGGCGCCGGCGCGGGCGGCATTGTAGAGCATGCCCATGGCGTTGCCGAGGCCGGGGGCGGCGTGAAGATTGCAGACGGCGAGACGCTGTGAGCTTTGCGCATAGCCATCGGCCATGCCCATGACGACGACCTCATTGAGGCCGAGGACGTATTGGATTTTGGCTTCATCGGCGAGCGCATCGAGGAGCGGCAGTTCGGTGGTGCCGGGATTGCCGAAGATGTGCTCGACGCCTTCGGAGCGGAGGATATCGAGGAGAAGGTGCTTGCCCTTTCTCATCAGGGGATTCGTTCGGATTCGGTGACGGGGGGGAGACGGAAGCTGCCGTCGAGCATTTCGGCCTTGGGCAGATATGCCCGGAAGATCAGTATGAACGGGCCATCGGGGGCGGGGAGCCAATTGACGGCGCGCTCGCCTTCGGGGCGATTATTCTGGATGAAGATTTCGGTGCTGCCGTCTCGGTCGGCACGGAGATGCTCCGAGCGATCACCGACGGCGAAACGCTTGAGCGAATTGGCGACATAGAAGAGGCGGCCATCGGCTGTCGGTTGATACATCGACAATGACCAGAAGCCGCCGATGGGCATGTTGTAAGGAATGCGCAGGCTGTAGGCTTTGGCGCCGGATAGCGGCGCTCCCGCGGCGTCGGAGCGGGCACTGAGATACATGGCTTCGACGCGGGGCAGGGCGCCGAGGCCGCCAAGTGCGATCTGGGCGCGCAGCTCATGATCGGTCTCGGCGTTGCCGATGCCAAACTTGGGGTATGACCAGCCGCTGACGAGATCGCCGGCGCCGGGCAGGCTGTCACGAAGCTCGGCGGTGAGGGGCGGCAGGGCTGCCGACCAAGGCTGCGCCTCGGCCTCAAGCGACGGGAAGCTGGCGGCTTGCTGGGCGAGCAGCGAGGCGGGGCCGGCGCGGGCGATGACTTCGCGGACGGCGGCGAGGAAGGCTGGGCCATCGGGGCGGGCGGGTGTTTTGGCTTCAAACGCGGTCAGTTCGGCGGCGGGGGCTTCAATCGTGATTCCCTTGAGCGCCTCGGCGGCGGCGGCGCGATCCTGCTCGCCGTTGACAATGACGCGGGCGAGCAGCCAGCAATCACGGCAGGCCAGGCGCAGCGGGGTGGTGCCTTCTGGAATGGCGCCGGCATAATCGGTCGGGATGAGAGCGAAGCGACCGCCCTGACCGCCGGTGCGGGTGCCGATGATGGCGAGATTGTCGGTCGCCATGTTCATTATGGCGACTGAATGATAGCGACCGGCGATGGCGGGCAGGGTGAGGATGACCGGGCCGGCGGCTAGATCGAGCCAGGCGCTGCCATAGAGCGTATCGTTATTGGGGGTGGTGACATCGCGGCTGGTGTCATCGGCGAGCGTGTCCCGATAGGCCATGGTGTTGACAGGTGTAGCTGGATTTTGGACCGCGAGATTGCGCGTGCGGGCCATGGTGTAGAGCGGGAAGGCGAATTGGAAAGCCTGGCGCAAGGCGGCGGCCTCTTCGGTTTCGGGCGTGGTTTGGGGAGGGGCTGTTGGTTGGGCAGCGAGCGGGATGGCGGAGAGGATGAAGGCCGCGGTCAAGGCGGTCAGAATTTGGCGAATCACTTTTTGTCCTTCCGGGAGGGATTTGGTTCCCTTTCACTTGCTGGTGTTAGTGAAGGGTGAGAGGTTGCGCGTAAAGTGGCATGGCGCGTGATTGGGAGAGATTGATGACCGGGTTTATGCAGATTTCAGTCGATGTTGATGGGCCGGTGGCGACGATCACGCTCGACCGCGAGGCGAAGCTTAATGCCTTTACGGCTACGATGATGGCCGAACTGGTGGCGGCGTTTGATATGACCGATGCCGATGATGCTGTTCGCGCTGTGATTGTGACCGGACGGGGGCGGGCCTTTTGTGCAGGGGCTGATCTGGCGGCGGGGGCCGCTACTTTTGATTATGACAACCGGTCGGATGCGCCGCGTGGCGGGGAATCACCAGTGCGGGCGGATGGATCGGTAGACTATGGGCATGACGCGGTGCGCGATTCGGGCGGGCGGCTGACATTAAGGATTTTTCAGTCTCTGAAGCCGGTGATTGCGGCGGTGAATGGCCCGGCGGTGGGCATCGGGGTGATGATGCAACTGGCGATGGATATGCGGCTGGCGAGCGAGACGGCGCGATTTGGCTTTGTGTTTGCGCGGCGCGGGATTGTGCCCGAGGCGGCTTCGAGCTGGTTTTTGCCGCGGTTGGTGGGCATTTCACAGGCTTTGGAATGGTGTTTTTCGGGTCGGGTTTTCGGGGCCGATGAGGCACTGCGCGGCGGGCTGGTGCGATCGGTGCATGCGCCGGACGACCTGCTGCCGGCGGCGCGGGCGCTAGCGCTGGAGATTGCCGAGAATGCTGCACCTGTATCGGTGGCGATGACGCGTCAGATGCTTTGGCGGATGCTGGGAGCGGCGAGCCCTTGGGACGCGCACCGCATCGACAGCCGGGCGATATGGTCCCGGGGGCGGGCGGCCGATGCCAAGGAAGGGGTGGTTTCGTTTCTGGAGAAGCGACCGGCGGTGTTTGCCGACCGGGTGAGCGAGGCCATGCCGGACTTTTACCCATGGTGGGACGAGGAACAATATAGATAACCGATATGGTTATTTATACTTGACAACCGTAACGCTTTAGGATAGAGATTCGGCACGCTTCAGAAATCCGCCAACAGGAAGGCGCTTTGGACCTCTCGGGATGGAGGGCCGGGGCGCCTTTTCTTTTGGCACCTGTGTGGGGTGCAGATGCAATATCGAAATTGGCAATGGCGAGCAAAGGACCGCCAGTTGTTTATAGCGACGCTGACCGAGACGGGCGACCCGGCTGCGGCTGCGGCGGCGATCGGACAAACGCTGACCGCGGCCTATGCGATGCGCGAGCGCTGGCCGTTGCTGGCTGATGAGTGGCGCGAGGCGCTGGGGATTGTGTGGGAGCAGGTCGAGATGCGGATGCTCTCGACGCTGCTAAAGGGCGATGCCGGGGATATTGATCCAAAGGTGGCGCTGGAGATGTTGAAGCGGCGGCCGGTCGCGGTAGCGCGGGCTACACGGCCGGCACTTGTGAGCATTGATGCGATAAAAATCGAACGGGTTCGCAATGAGATACGGGCGCTTGTGGCGCCGGGGGAATGACTTTTCGAGACGGAGGCGACGCGGATGATGGACCGCCTGAACGACGATATGAGGGCGGCCTCGATTGTGGAGGCCTCGATTGTGGAGGCCTGGGCGGCGGCGGATGAGGGCGGGCGCCAGCGGTTGGTTCGGAGCCATGGCGCGGCGGCGATTGCAGCGGCTTTGACAGGGCTTGGGCGGCTGCGGCCGGCGCAGACACCGCCGAAGGGCGACTGGACGATCTGGGCTATTTTGGCGGGCCGCGGCTTTGGCAAGACCAGGGCAGGGGCTGAATGGGTGCTGGAGCTGGCGCAGACCGGGCGGATGCGGATTGCGTTGGTGGCGCCGAGCCTTGAGGCGGCGCGAGCGGTCATGGTGGAGGGCGAATCCGGCCTGCTGGCACGGGCTGCACCTGAAGCCGGCCTGGCGTTTCGCCCGAGCCTGCATCAGCTTGAATGGGGCAATGGGTCGATTGCCCGGCTCTATTCGGGTGGAGAACCTGATGGATTAAGAGGCGGGCAGTTTGATTATGCTTGGGGCGATGAATTTGCGCATTGGCCACGCGCCGAGGCGACATTGCTCAATTTGCGATTGGCGACGCGGCTGGGGGCGCATCCACGGATGATGCTGACGACGACGCCGCTGCCGCTGCCATGGCTCAAGGCGTTGCTGGCAGAGCCCGGTGTGGTGGTGACGCGGGGGCGGATGGCGGACAATGACCGGAATTTGCCAGGCAGCTTTTTGGCGACGCTTCAGGCGCGTTTTGGCGGGACTGCGCTAGGCCGGCAGGAGATTGATGGTGAGATCATCGAGTCTCTGGAAGGCGCTTTGTGGTCTCGAACTTTGTTGGAACAGCAAAGGCGGGGGGACTTGCCGCCGATGGTCCGGACTGTGGTGGGGGTGGACCCGCCGGCGGGCGGCAAGGCGGCGGTCTGCGGGATTATTGTCGCGGGGATTGATGCGGAAGGCTTCGCCTGGGTGATTGAAGATGCGAGCGTGGAAGGGCCGCGGCCCGAGATTTGGGCGCGGGCTGTGGTGGCGGCGTTTGAGCGGCATATGGCAGACCGCGTTGTGGCCGAGATCAACAATGGTGGCGATATGGTGACGGCGTTGCTGAAATCGGTTGATGCGGCGTTGCCGGTGCTGCCGGTCAGGGCTTCCAAGGGCAAGGTGGCAAGGGCGGAGCCGGTCGCAAGCCTATATGGCGAGGGGCGTGTGTTCCATAATGGTTCGTTTGCAGCACTCGAGGACCAGCTTTGCGGGCTGATGCTCAATGGCAATTATGACGGGCCTGGGGGATCCCCTGACCGGGCGGATGCGCTGGTCTGGGCGGTGTCGGCGCTGCTGCTGGGTCAACTGCGCAGTGAGCCGACGGTACGGGGCTTTTAAGGCAGACGCCTGATCGTTTGCTGAATTGATCTGTTTTCGGGGAGAGCGACATGAATTTGGCGTTTTGGCGGACCAAGGGCCGCGCGGAGGAGGTGCGCCCGCAAGGGGTGCGTTCTGGCGGGATACCGTTTTGGGCGACGCCGTTTGTGAGTGGGGCCGGGGCGGGGGGGGCGCCGCGCAGCTATGAGGCGCAGGTGCGGGCGGCTTATATGGGCAATCCGGTGGCGGCGCGGGCTGTGCGGCTGGTGAGCGAAGGGGCCGGGGGGGCGCCGATTGTAGCAGCACCGGCGGGTACGGATGGCAGGGACCATCCGGCACTGGGGCTGCTTGGCTCATGTGGCTGCGGGGCCTCGGGGCCGTCGGTGCTTGAGACGCTCGCCGCACAGCTTTTGCTGCATGGCAATGCCTATGTCGAAGTGGCGTGCGGCGCTGATGGTCTGCCGGCAGCCCTTTATGCGTTGCGGCCCGAGAGGGTGAGCGTCGAAGTCGATGCACAGGGCTGGCCGAGTGCGTATTTGTACCGCGCTGGTGAGATGATGACGCGCTATGCTGCCGAGACGGCGGGGAATGAGACGGGCTTGCTGCACATCCGCAGCTATAATCCGCTCGATGATCATTATGGACTGGGTTGTTTGGGTGCGGCGGCGGATGCTGTGTCGGCGCATAATGCGGCGGCGCGGTGGAACCAGGCTTTGCTCGATAATGCAGCGCGGCCATCGGGGGCGTTAATTTACCAGCCCGGTGATGGATCGACGCTCAGCCCGGCGCAATATGAGCGGCTGAAGGTGGAGATGGAAGCGGGTTTTGCCGGCGCTGCCAATGCCGGCCGGCCGATGTTGCTGGAGGGCGGGCTGAGCTGGCAATCGCTGTCGATGACGCCGGCGGAGATGGATTTTGCGCGGGTTCGCGACACGGCGGCACGCGAGATTGCGCTGGCTTTTGGGGTGCCGCCGCTGCTGCTCGGTCTGCCGGGGGATGCGACCTATGCCAATTACCGCGAGGCGAATGTGGCGCTGTGGCGACTGACGTTGCTGCCGCTAACGACGCGGATTCTGGACGCGCTTTCGGCGCATTTGCGGCATTGGTGGCCCGATCTTGTGCTGCGGGTGGACCGCGATGCGGTGCCGGCGCTTTCGGAGGACCGGGAGCGACTTTGGGCGCAGGTATCGGCGGCCGGCTTTCTGAGCGATGCCGAAAAGCGGGCAGCATTGGGTCTTGTCGCCGAGGCTGTCGGCACCGCCGAGCCGGGGGGCGGCCGATGACAGCGATGCTTGAGGGGCTTGTGGCTCAGGCCGAGACCGAGGGGGCGCGGCGCGTGACGCTGCGCGCCATTGTGGAGGAGGCGAGCGAGCGTGGCGCGCAGCGGGCGCTGGCCCTGGTGGGGCTCGATGTGCACGCCGGGTCGGACATGGTGCAGCTGCGCCAGCTGATCCAGGGCTGGCGGGATGCCAAGAAATCCGCGGTGTCGGCGGCGATTTCATGGGTGGTGAGGACGCTGGTGGCAGCGCTGCTGCTGGGGATTGCGTTCAAGCTCGGGTTGATCCCGCAGGCGAAAGGCTAAAGGCATGGCGGACAGGACGAGAGATAGGGCAAGCGATGTTTGGCTGGCAGGCTATGCCAGCATTTTCGATGTCGCCGATGCAGGCGGCGATGTGGTGCTGCCGGGCGCCTTTGGCGCGGTGCAGGGGCCGGTGCCGCTGCTTTGGCAGCATGATGCCAAGGAACCTATCGGGTTTGTGGAGCGGATTGCCGAGGATGCGCGCGGGCTGCGCGTTGTGGCGCGGGTTGTGGCGAGCGGTCGGGGTGCGCAGGCGGCGCGGCTGCTTGAGGCCGGCGCTATCGACGGCCTGTCTTTTGGATATCGGTCAAGGCTTCGCGGCGGGACCGGGTGCGCGGTGTGCGGGCGCTGGAGCGGCTGGAACTGATCGAAGTTTCGATTGTGACTTTCCCGATGCAGCCACTGGCACGGGTTTTGGGTGTTTCGATGGTGGCAGAGGAGACGATGAATGAACTATGAGACGAAGGCGGTTTCGCTTGAGGCGGTGTTTGAGCCGGTGGTGCCGGCTGTTGATGACGGGGTTGATGCGCTGCGGGCTGAAGTTGGCCGGCTGAGCGGGCTTGTTTCGGCGCGCGCAGTCGACCGCCCAGCGCTGACGGGGGCCAAATCTGTTTCCGGATCGGACTGGCTGCGCAAGGGGGCTGCGGGGCCGGATGAGGTGAAGGCCGCGACGATCTCGCCGCCATCCAAGGGCGGTGTTGCGGTGCCGGTGGAGATCGATGCGGTGATTGCCCGGGTGCTGGCGGCAAGCTCGCCGATACGGGCGATTGCGCAAGTTGTGGACATCGGATCAGCGAATTACCGCAAGCTGATCACGACGACGGGTGTGGTTTCGGGCTGGGTAAGCGAGGCTGCCCTGCGCCCCGAGACGGAGACGCCGGACTTTGCTGAAATCGCGCCGCCGATGGGCGAGCTTTACGCCAATCCGGCGGCGAGCCAGGCGATGCTCGATGATGCGATGTTCGATGTCGAGCGCTGGCTGGGCGAGGAAATCGGCCGGGAGTTTGCCCGGGCGGAGGGCGTTGCCTTTGTGTCGGGCGACGGGGTGAACAAGCCGCGCGGCTTTTTGGGCGTTCCCAACGCTGTGACGGGCGATGCGGTACGGGCCTTTGGTACGCTGCAATATGTTGCAGCCGGGGCGGCTGGTGGCTTTGCGGCGGCGAACCCGCAGGACCGGCTGATCGACCTCGTGCAGTCGCTGGCGACACCTTATCGTCAGGGGGCGAGCTGGGTGATGAACAGTGCCACGATGGGCCGGGTGCGCAAGATGAAGGACAGCTCGGGCGGGTTCATCTGGCAGCCGGCACTGGCCGCCGATCAACCGGCGACGCTGCTTGGCTATCCGGTGATCGAGGCTGATGCGATGCCGGATGTGGCGGCCGACAGCCTGTCGATTGCTTTTGGCAACTTCCGGGCGGGCTATCTGATTGCCCAGCGACCCGAAACGGTGGTTCTGCGTGATCCTTATACCCGCAAGCCGTTTGTTCATTTTTATGCGACGCGGCGGGTTGGCGGCACGGTGATCGACAGCCGGGCGATCAAGCTGATGAAGTTCAGCGTCTAACGGATCGGCGGCGCTGGCATGCCGGCGCCGCCACCTGTTTTCGACCATCGTTGCAACAA
>JBBRCT010000010.1:0-65772 GCA_038204585.1 Sphingomonadales bacterium | reverse complement strand
TTATTGTGTCAACGCGGTTAACAAAATATCTTATTTTGACGAACTGGCAAAATCTGGATTGACCCTTCGAAAGTCGAGGTCGTGTTGACAAAGGACTTCAACCATAGTCGGGCAGCCGCGAGGTTGAGGACGCTCTCGAATGACAGGACGGTCTTGCCGCTTCCGCCGGCCCGCGATGTCATAGGTAAACGTCATCGTGCCCGCGCCCTTACCCTGGGTGGTTGGCCGGCCGAGTGCATCATAGCCGAACGTCAGAGTGCCCCGGGCTGGCTCACCTGCAAAGGCTGGCCGAGGTTGTTGTAGGTGTAGGCACATCCGGCTCAGAGCCGGGAAGGTCCTTAAACGTCACACGGTTCAGATTATCAAAGGTCTGGTTGATCAGCTGGCCATCACGCAGACGCGTCTGGGAGACATCGCCTTTGGCATCATAGGTCGATGTCTCATAATCGGTGGTCGAGGGTGAGCCTCGCGTAGTGGGCGATGGATCGTTAGCCCACACCGCCCGATCAGCCATCATACACATAGCTGGTTAGGCTGTTGTTAGGACCGGCAACCGTCGCTAACCGCCCGTTCTGGGTATAGGTCATAGTCGCCGCATCGATCACTTCCGACGTGCCCACCGCCTCTTTCACCTTGATGACCTAGTTGGCCCCGGGGACTAGCCCGGCGCCAGGGGGGCTTTTCGACTCATGGGCACCGGGCCGGAGGCCTATTCCTTCTGAAGCTTATCCTGCGTTTTCGTTTCGAAGTCCGATGCATCATGGCGTTCGTGAAGCTGCGATGAAAGCTCGCCGAAAGTGCGGTTGACGATGCGGCCGCGTTGGACAGCGGGGCGGGCGGCAATGTTTTCAGCCCAGCGGATGACGTGAGCGTATTCATGCACCTGCAGAAATTCCTTGGACTCATAGGCGCCTGAGGTGACGACAAGGCCATACCAGGGCCAGGTGGCCATGTCGGCGATGGTGTACTGGTCGCCGGCCAGATATTCGGTGTCGGCGAGATGCCGGTTGAGAACATCGAGCTGGCGCTTCACCTCCATGGCGTAGCGATCAATCGCATATTCGATCTTGATCGGCGCATAGGCATAGAAATGCCCGAAGCCACCGCCCAGGAACGGCGCGCTGCCCATTTGCCAGAACAGCCAGCTCAAAGTTTCGGTGCGCGCGGTTCCGCTGGTTGGCAGGAAGGCGGAGCCAAATTTTTCAGCAAGATACATCAGCATGCTGCCGCTTTCGAACACGCGGGTGGCGGGGCTGGTGCTGTGATCGATGAGGGCCGGGATTTTGCTGTTCGGATTGGCACCGACAAAGCCCGAGCTGAACTGATCGCCCTTGCCGATGTTGATCAGCCAGGCATCATATTCAGCGCCGCTATGTCCCAGGGCGAGCAGCTCTTCGAGCATGATGGTGACTTTTTGGCCGTTGGGCGTGCCGAGCGAATAGAGCTGCAGCGGATGCGTGCCGATGGGCAGGGCTTTGTCATGGGTAGCACCCGCGATAGGGCGGTTAATGTTGGCGAAATTTCCGCCATTGGCCTTGTTCCACGTCCAGATTTTGGGGGGAGTATAGTCGGCCATGTCAGTCGTCCAGCGCTGCATAAGTCAGTGTGCGGATTTCGCGGCGGACCGGATAGGTGCTTGATGGGATGAGCTGAGTCATGAAGATGCCGATGAGGTCTTCCTCCGGGTCGATCCAGAAGAAGGTGCTGGCAGCGCCGCCCCAGAAATGATCGCCGTCCGAGCCGGGCATCAGCGTGCGCGAGGCATTGGTGCTGACCGCGAAGCCGAGGCCGAAGCCCACGCCTTCATAAGCGGCCTCGGAGAACAGCGAGCGCGACAGTGCGGGCAGATCGACGCCGCCGGGGAGATGATTGGCAATCATGAGATCGATGGTCTTGCGGCTGAGGTAGCGGTGGCCGCCAAGGCTGCCGCCATGCAGGATCATGCGGCAGAACTGGAGATAATCCTGTGCTGTGGACACAAGCCCGCCGCCGCCGGAGATGAACGCCGGGGCTGTCAGGAAGCTGCTGGTCTGGGCATCGTCCTGCAGCTCGACGCCGCCGGTGCGGCTCGGCTGGTAACAGCTGGCGAAGCGGTGCGCCTGACCCTCGCGCACATGAAAGCCGGTATCGACCATGCCGAGCGGCTGGAAGATGCGCTCCGACAGGAACTGCTCGAAAGGCTGGCCGCTGACGACCTGCACGAGCCAGCCGACGACATCGGTGGCCACCGAATAGTTCCACGCTTCACCGGGCGAAAATTCGAGCGGCATTTTGGCCAGCGCGTTGATCATGTCTTCGAGGCTGCCAGCCTTTTCGATCTCCCCGATCTTGTGGGCGCGATAGGCGGCATCGACATTGGTGCGGAGCTGGAAGCCATAGGTGAGGCCGGCGGTGTGGCGCAGCAGATCGACGATCTGCATGGGTCGGGCCGGCGGGCGGGTCATGAAGCCGGTGCCATTGGTACCGGCCACAAAGACGCCGAGATTTTTCCAGGCCGGAATATATTTATGAACCGGCTCATCAAGCGCGATGCGACCTTCCTCGACAAGCATCATCAGCGCCACTGAGGTGATCGGTTTGGTCATCGAATAGATGCGGAAGATCGTGTCCTCGGCGATTTTGGTGCCGCGCTCCAGATCAGCATGGCCCTGAACCCCGAGATGCTCGACCTCACTGTGGCGGGCGATCATTGTCAGCGTGCCAGCAAGGCGGCCGGGCTGCACATATTTTTCCGCCAGATGCGCTTCGAGGCGCGCGAGGCGGGCTGGATGGAATGTCATGCGTTAAAAAGTCGGCTGGTCGTAGCGGCGCGGCGCAATCTCACCGTGCATCTTGATTATCGCATCGGAGCCGCTGGTTTTGCACCAGGCGGGAACGACGGCATGGACAACGCATTTGAGCGACGCCACGAACAGGCGGGCGGCGACGGTGAGGGCTGCACCCATATGCTCGGGGTAGGATTCCCCGACGGCTCGGGGGTGTGCGAGGAAAAGGCGGTCGAGCATTGATACCTCCGGCTGGACACGATTTTCACAGGGATAGCCGCTGGTCGGTTGCGGGGCAATGTCGGTATGGCTAGAGGGGTGGTGTCGGGCGGTTAGCTCAGTTGGTAGAGCATCTCGTTTACACCGAGAGGGTCGGCGGTTCGAGCCCGTCACCGCCCACCATTGTCCTTCAACGCGTTGGGCTGGTATCCGGGTTCAGTCGACAGGCACGCCGGGGCGGCTCAGCGATGTGCGGATGACAAAGCTGGTCTTGACGCTCTCGACATTCGGCGCGGACGTCAATTCTCTGGTCAGAAAGCGTTGAAATTCCTGTAAATCATGCGCGACGACCTTCAGCATGAAGTCGATCTCGCCGTTCAGCATATGACATTCACGGATCTGGGGCAGGGCCGCCATATGATCCTCAAAGACCTTTAAATCGGCTTCGGCCTGGGACTTCAGGCTGACCATGGCAAACACTGTGATGCCATAGCCAAGCGCACCGGCATCAAGATCGGCATGATAGCCAAGAATCGTCCCATTCTCCTCCAGCGCGCGCACACGGCGCAGGCAAGGCGGGGCGGTGAGGCCGGCACGTTCGGCCAGATCGACGTTGGTGATGCGGCCCTCGGTCTGAAGATGGCGCAAAATGACACGATCAATATCATCGATAGGCAGGCGGGAACGATGCAAGATGGCGAACTCCCGGGTTGGACATTACCGTTTATCAGCAATTCCGTGATTGAATCTGACGCCTACACATAAGATTATTGCGCCAAAGCGCAAGTGAAAGCAGAGTTGACGTGTGCGCTGAGACATGTGCGCGGAACTGGGGGGCTGGATATTCGGGCGCGCCGCGTTAACTGTGCCCTGTAAAGCAGGTTCAGGAGTGATTTCGTGAGTGATGTGCGCGCGGTGAAGGTGTTGATCATCGGGTCTGGCCCGGCAGGCTATACGGCGGCGATCTACGCGGCGCGGGCCGCATTGGCGCCTGTGATGATCGAAGGGTTGCAGCCTGGCGGGCAGCTGACGATCACCACCGAGGTTGAAAACTGGCCCGGTGACACAAGCGTGCAGGGGCCGGACCTGATGATCCGCATGGCCGATCAGGCGCGGCACGTCGGCGCCGAGCTGGTGGCCGATATGGTGACCAGCGTCGATCTTTCGAAGCGGCCCTTTGCGGTCGAGTGCGATTCGGGCGCGCGCTATCTGGCCGAGACGCTGATCATCTGCACTGGCGCGAGCGCGCGCTGGCTCGGGTTGCCCAACGAAACACGGCTGCGCGGCTTTGGCGTTTCGGCCTGCGCCACATGCGATGGCTTCTTCTTTCGCGGCAAGACCGTGGCAGTGGTCGGCGGCGGCAACACCGCTGTTGAAGAGGCGATGTTCCTGACCAATTTCGCCACGAAAGTACATCTCGTGCATCGCCGCGGCGAGCTTCGGGCAGACAAGACCAATCAGGCGCGGCTAATGGCCAACCCCAAGATCGAAATGCACTGGCACACCGAAGTGACCGATGTGATCGGCGAGGGCGGTGTCGATGGCGTGATGCTGGCCGACACGCGCGATGGCAGCCAGCGCGAGCTCAAGGTCGATGGCCTGTTCGTGGCAATTGGCCATCTGCCGGCGACCGGCTTGTTCAAAGGCCAGCTGGCGATGGACGACGAAGGTTATCTGCTCAAAGCGCCTGATTCGACCGCTACAACCGTCAAGGGCGTGTTTGCCGCCGGCGACGTCACCGACAAGCAATATCGTCAGGCAGTTACGGCGGCGGGCATGGGTTGTATGGCGGCGCTCGAGGCGGAGCGATTCCTGGCGCATGGGGTTGTGCATGAGGATATCTCGGCGGCCGCTTGAGGCCGACCAGAATAGCCTTGGGGGGCTGGAATGAACCTTGATTGGGAGAAGCTGCGGCTGTTTGAAACTGTGGCGGAGGCTGGCAGCTTCACCGAGGCGGCGCGGCGGCTGCACATGAGCCAACCAGCACTTTCACGTCAGATTGCAGCGCTTGAGGCCGATATGGGCGCCAAGTTGTTCCACCGCCATGCGCGCGGGCTGGCGACAACGCATGAGGGCGAGCAACTGCGCTCAGCCACCCATGACATGCAGGACCGGCTTGAGCGCGCCCGCCTCGCCATCGACGCCTCGCGGGACCGGCCGACGGGGGAAATCCGTATCACCACCACCGTGAGCTTCGGCTCGACATGGCTGGCCCGGCAGCTCGGCGATTTTCTCGATATCTATCCCGATATATCGGTGCGGCTGATCCTGACCGATGCCGATCTCGATCTGGCCAAGCGGGAGGCCGATGTCGCGGTGCGCTTCCATCCGCCGCTGCAGAGCGAGCTGGTGCAAAAGCCGCTCTATGCCGTGCGGCATTATCTCTGCGCATCGCCTGAATATCTTGAGAAAAAGGGCGAGCCCCGAACGATCGCCGACCTCGATGCGCACCGGCTGATCGCTTATGGGGAGGCCGCCCCCGATGTGCTCAAGGGCATCAACTGGGCGCTGGCGCTGGGCCATGAGGGCGCCCCGCGCGTGCCGGCATTGTCGATCAACAACAGCCTTGGCGTTTTGCAGGCGGTCGAGGCCGGTGCAGGAATTGCCGCACTTCCGACCTATCTTATCCGTTTTTCCGGGCGGGTGCGCATTGTGCTGCCCGAGATTGAGGGGCCGATCTTCCGGACCTATTTCACCTATCCCGTGGAGCTTCGCCGGTCGCTCCGCGTCGTTGCCCTGCGCGATTTTCTCACTCAGCGGATGATAGCGGCCAATCTCGATATCGACCGCCGGTCGCTCGTCGCCTGAGGCGCGCTATGCACTGGATGCATGGCTGGGTTGTTGATTTGAGTGCTGCACAGATGAGCTGTCAGGGGGCATATGGCGTTTGTGGCTGTCGCAAGACAGTGCTGCGTCAGGGTTGACCTTCCCCCCCCTTGGTTCCCTGACGTGGAGCATGATCGCACCCCCCCTTTAGCGATCTGCTCCCGGTCTGACACTTGCCGCTCCTCCCCCCCTTGGAGCCCCTTGTGTCAGGCCATAGATTTGGGCCGGTTCTGCATCAGCAGGGCCGGCCCTTATTTTTTGGGGTGGTTGCAGGGCCGGGCATGGATGCGCTAGGCGATTGACGAACCGGGCAGGGCCTGTAGCTCAACGGTAGAGCCGGCCGCTCATAACGGCTTGGTTGGGGGTTCGAATCCCTCCGGGCCCACCGGTGGTTTAAGGATGAAGCGTCTGTCCAAGCCTGCGTTGCCCGAGATGATTGAAAGGTCGGCGCTGGGGACAGCGTCGGGCACAGCGGCACGCAAGGCGCGCATGGGCCTTGGGCAGTGGATCGGCGTGCTGCTCGGCCTTGTCGTTCTGGGGCTGGCGGCCTGGGGGCTGAACAAGATCGCCGGGCAGGTGACCATCGAAGAGGTGATCGCCAATGTCAGGGCCACGCCGTCGCATCTCGTTGTGGCAGCAGCGCTCAGTGCGGCCATCTCCTACGTGGTCCTCGTGGGCTATGACTGGCTGGCGACACGTCATCTCGGTTATCGGATCAAGCTGTCTACTCTTGCTGCCGCGAGCTTTGCCAGCTTCACCATGAGCCACACGCTTGGTGTCACAGTGCTTACCGGCGGCACCGTGCGATACCGGATTTACACCCGCGAGGGGGTGAAACCGGCTGATATCGCAATGATTATCCTGCTGTGCGGCTGGACCTTCTGGCTCGGGATTATCTTTGTGGCGGGCATCGGCCTGCTCGTTGCACCTGACCTTTCGGAGCCATTTCGTCAATTTGCGCCCGAGGGACTTGAGCGTTGGACCGGCGTGGCACTGCTGGCCGGGACTGCGGCCTATGTCCTGCTGTCCTGGCTTTGGCGGCGGGAGTTCCGGATCCTGCGCTATGCCTTCACTATCCCCGATGGGCGCGAGACGCTGCTGCAAATTCTCATCGGTACCGTTGACCTCGCATTTGCCGGCGGCGCACTTTATCTTCTGCTGATCCCGGTTGCCGGAACGCCCGATCTGCTGACCTTTCTGACCATTTATGCCGTGGCCATGGTGGTCGGTGCGCTAAGCCATGCGCCGGGTGGTCTCGGCGTGTTCGAGCTGGTCATCGTCGGGTTGATGCACGATGCCGACAAGGCGGGCGTCCTGGGTGCCGTGGCGCTGTTCCGTATCATCTATACCTTCATCCCTTTCATTCTGGGGGCGATGGTGATCGCGTGGCTCGAATGGCTGGCTGTGCGCCGGCTCAGGCGCGAGCGGAAGCAAACGCGCGCGCGGCCCGCCGCTGCCACGCCGCCGTAAGGCCGGGCAGCACCGCGAGTTCGGCAAGCGTGTCGGCGTCAAGTTTTTCACCGCGCGCGAAGCCGCTGAAGCGCAGCATCGTCCAGCCGGGATTCGGGCGCTCGATGATCTGATGGTCATCGCCCGCAGCCAGCAAGCCCTCATCAAGCACCCGTAAATACCAGCCGCTGCGGCCAGACTGGCTCATGATTCGAACAACCTTCGGCGTCCCAAGCACCCGGGCCAAAGTGTTGCAGGGTTCACGAATCTGCGCCACTTGCAGCGTCGCTGTTCCGGCGCGAATAACGTCGCCAATACAGATGCTGCCCTCGTCCTGCCCGACGATGCAGAGATTTTCGCCCATGCTCCCGGGTGCGAAGCGTGCAGCAAGCTCAGGCAAATCGGCTTGCCAGCCAGCATAGCCCGAAACAGGATAGGCATAGACAGCCTTTTCAAGCCCCCCATGCACCCGACGATTGGCCTGAGCGTCGCCGACAAGCCCGAGCACATGTACGCTCACAGCCCCTGTGGCAGGCCGTTTGCAAAAAGCCGTCCGGCTGCCGCCGACGAGTTCAGGTTGGCCGATCAGGACCTGCGCTATTGTGCCGCTTGCAATCATGGCGCGAGTGTCTGACACTCATTTTCGAGTTCAACAACACGGAAGGAGGTGATCGAATGTCTCATTGTATCGCACGGGAAACAAAGGCGCTGGTGATCACGGTCGGAGTCGTGACTGCTTGAGATAGACACCGCCCTTTGTGGACGGAGAAACAATGGGAAGGGCCGCCGGGAAACCGGTGGCCCTTCTGCTTTATGAGCCGATAACGAAAGGGCTATACAAAAATCACATCGTGAAGCGCCCGGCTTCACACCGGGCGCTTCAGAATAACGAGCGTTTAGACAGACTGCACCTGATAGTGCGATCGGACCGCGGGGGCGGCGCTGTCATGCCCCCATGAGCGCCGCACCCCGTTTTGCCGGCCGCCGACGCTGTGTCGCATCTGGCGGATGGCTTTCCCCGAACCCTGGCTGACACCCGGTTCGTTTGAGCAAGTTAATCGGGCTGCGGCAGTTTGTCATGTGTTTGAAACGTTCGACCGCGAGGTTCCCGCTTCCTGTGGCCGATCTGCAACAATTGACCATCGCCTGCGGAGGTTGCTTGCGGGCGTTGCTTGCGCGCCCGGGCCATGCAAGAGGCGGGAACTTAATCCATCTGCTGTGAGGTCTTTGTGCGCCTGTCTCGTTATTTTCTTCCGGTGCTGAAGGAGACGCCGGGAGAGGCGCAGGTGGTGAGCCACCAGTTGATGCTGCGCGCCGGCATGATCCGGCAGACCGCGGCGGGCATTTATGCCTTTCTGCCGCTCGGGCTTCGGGTGCTCGCCCGGATCGAGAGCATCGTCCGTGAGGAGATGAACCGCGCCGGCGCCATCGAAGTGCTGATGCCCACCATTCAGTCCGCCGAGCTTTGGCGTCAATCGGGGCGTTATGAGGCTTACGGGCCGGAGATGCTGCGGATCAAGGACCGGCATGACCGCGAGATGCTGTTCTCCCCGACTGCAGAGGAGCTTTTCACGGTCATCTTCCAAAATGGCGTCAAAAGCTACCGTGAGCTGCCGCGCAACCTTTATCAGATCCAGTGGAAGTTCCGCGATGAAGTGCGCCCGCGCTTCGGCCTGATGCGCGGCCGCGAGTTCCTGATGAAGGACGCCTATAGCTTCGACTTGGATTTCGCCGGCGCCAAGCACAGCTACAACCGGATGTTCATAGCCTACATGCGCACCTTCGCGCGAATGGGGCTCGATGCCATCCCGATGCAGGCCGATACCGGGCCAATCGGCGGTGATCTCAGCCATGAGTTCATCGTGCTCGCCCCCACCGGTGAGAGCGATGTTTTCTATGACGAGGCGTGGCTCGCGGCGCGCGATACCAATGCGGTCGATGCCGATGATGCGGCAGCGCTTGAGACGTACATCACAGGCCTGAACACCGATTATGCCGCCACCGACGAGAAGCGCGATCCCGCAGCAGAAGCCGCCTGCGGCGACCGACTCAAGACCTCCAAAGGCATCGAGGTCGGTCAGGTCTTCTACTTCGGCGATAAATATACCAAGGCCATGGGCGTAAGCGTCCAGGGTCCGGACGGGCAACCCATCGTGCCGCTGATGGGCAGCTATGGCATCGGCGTGTCCCGGCTTCTCGGCGCGATCATCGAGGCATGCCATGATAGCGCCGGGATCGTCTGGCCCGATGCCGTGGCGCCATTTGCTGTGGCGCTGATCAATCTCCGCGTCGATGACGCCGCCTGCGCCGCAGCGTGCGAGGGCCTTTATGCCGAGCTTACCGCGGCCGGTGTGGCAGTGCTCTATGATGACCGGGATGAGCGTGGCGGCGCAAAGTTCGCTACGGCTGATCTGATCGGCCTGCCATGGCAGCTGGTCGTCGGGCCAAAGGGCATCGCCAATGGCGTCGTCGAACTGAAGCGGCGCGCCACGGGCGTGAAAACCGAAGTGACCGTGGCCGAGGCAATGGCGCGGCTGATGGCATGATAACGCGATATGAGCGGATGATCGCCCGGCGATACCTGCTGCCGGGCAAGGGCGAGGGCTTCATCTTTCTGGTGGCCTCGATCTCGCTGGTCGCGGTAGCATTGGGCGTGGCCGCCCTCATCGCGGTGATGAGCGTCATGAACGGCTTCCGCGCCGAGCTTTTCGACCGCATTCTGGGCCTCAACGGCCATGCCGTTGTGCAGGGCTATGGTGGCAAGCTGGAGAATTGGCAGGCGATTTCAGCCGCAGCGCGCAAGCTTCCCGGCGTCACCCGCGCCACACCGCTCATTGAACAGCCGCTGATGGGCAGCTTTCAGGGCCGAGTCGATGCCGTGCTCGTGCGCGGCCAGCGGCTCTCCGACATCAAGGGCAATCCAGTACTCGCCGGCAATGTGCGCGCTGGCACGCTGGACACGCTGGTTCCCGGCTCCGGCACCGTGGCCATCGGCGCGCGGTTGGCGGAGAGCCTGGGGGCAAGAGTGGGGGACGAGATTTCACTCATCAACCCGGCAGGCGAAGCAACGCCCTTCGGCACCGTCCCGCGCATAGTCGCCTATCGGATCGGTGCGGTGTTCGAGGTCGGCATCTTCGAATATGACAAGGCGTTCGTCATCATGCCGGTCGAGGACGCCCAGCTTCTGCTGCGGCTCGGTGATGCGGTGGGGATGGTCGAACTCACGACCACCGATCCTGACCGTGTCGGCCAGATTTTGCAGCCGCTGCAGGCCGTAGTGGCGCGGGACGGCGTGATTGCTGATTGGAAAAGCACCAATGCGGCGCTGTTTTCAGCGCTGGTGGTCGAGCAGACGGTAATGTTCTTCGTGCTCTCGATCATCATTCTGGTGGCGGTGTTCAACATCCTGAGCTCGCTCATCATGCTCGTGCGCGCCAAGACCCGGGATATCGCGATTCTGCGCACCATGGGGGCCGGGCGTGCGGCCCTGATGCGCGTGTTCATGACCGTCGGCACGATCATCGGCGCTCTGGGCACAGGGCTGGGGCTGATCATCGGCATGACCATCCTGCAATTCCGCGAAGGGATTGTGGCAGGTATCAGTGCAGTCACCGGGGCCAATCTATGGGACCCTTCGGTGCGTTATCTCACTGAATTGCCAAGCCGGATCGATCCCGTCGAGGTCGCCGGAATCGTTATCCTGTCGGTCGTGTTGTCGTTCCTCGCCACGCTTTATCCAGCCTGGAAGGCCGCGAACACCGATCCCGTGCAGGTGCTCCGCTATGAGTGATGCAGTGCTAGACGTTCGCGGCTTAAAGCGCAGCTTCGAGCAGGGCGGGACAATCATCGAGGTGCTGAACGGCGTCGATCTGACGATCGCGCCGGGCGAGATCGTCGCCCTTCTGGGGCCATCGGGCTCGGGAAAATCGACGCTGCTTCAGGCCGTAGGCCTGCTTGAGGGCGGCTTTCAAGGCGAGATTTCAATCGGCGGTGAGCGCGTCGAAAAGCTCGACAATCAGGGACGAACCCGTGTGCGGCGTGAGCGGCTCGGCTTTGTCTATCAGTTTCACCATCTGCTGCCTGATTTTTCGGCGCGGGAGAATGTGATTCTGGCCGGGCTTGTCGCGGGCAAGGATGATGCCGAAGCCGGTGCCAGAGCCGATGAACTGCTCACCGCCATGGGGCTGGGCGCGCGGCTGACCCACCGGCCCGCCCAGCTTTCAGGCGGCGAGCAGCAGCGCGTCGCCGTGGGCCGGGCGCTGGCCAACAAACCGCTCCTCGTGCTCGCCGATGAGCCAACGGGCAATCTCGACGAGGCGACGGCGCGCATAGTGCTCGCGGAGTTTCTCTCGCTGGTGCGCGGGCAGGGCAGTTCAGCGCTGGTCGCCACGCATAATGAGGCGCTTGCGGCAAAAATGGATCGGGTCGTCCGCCTCCACCAGGGCCGCCTCGCCGCATAGCGCCGCCGCAGTTTATCCCCAAGATTTTGAAGCGCAGCGGTGGCGGCGCGAGCGGGCACGCGGCATAGTATCTTCATGGCCCATTCCGGATTCGTGCCCCTTCGCTTGCAGAGCGCCTATTCGATGCTCGAAGGTGCTGTGCAGCCCGAAACGCTGGCCAAGGCCTGCCGCGCAGCGGGCTTTCCAGCGGCCGCACTGATGGACCGGGGCAACATGTTCGCCGCCATGGACTGGTCAGCCGCCGCCAAGGACGCAGGCGTCCAGCCGATCATGGCGGCGCTGCTACCCATTGAACGCCCCGACACAAGAACAGCGCTGGCCAAGCCGATGATCGACTGGCTGCCTGTGCTGGCGCAGGACATGGGCGGCTATCACAATCTGATCCGGCTGGTGAGTGCAGCGCATCTCGATGCCGATGGCCATGAAGCCCCGTTGCTCACACTGGCGCAGCTTGAGGGGCGCACCGAGGGCCTTATTGCGCTGAGCGGCGGTGCTGAAGGCTGGCTCACCCGGCTTGCCGCCGACGGCCAGCCGATGGACGCCGCAGCCGACACGCTGGCCCGGCTGTTCGAGGGGCGGCTCTATGTCGAGATCAGCCGCTCGGGTGATCCCGTCGAAAGTCGCGGTGAGTCTGGTTTGCTGGCGCTGGCCGAGGCGCGCGGCTGGCCGCTGGTCGCGACCAATCCGGTCAAATTCCTGAAAGCCGACGGCCACAAGGCGCATGACGTGCTGATGTGCATCGCCGGCTCAACCTATGTCGATGCCGAGGATCGGCCGCGCTCGAATCCCGAGCAATGGCTCAAGGGCGCTGACGAGATGCGCAGCATTTTTGCCGATCTTCCTGACGCGGTGGCGAACACGCTGGTCGTGGCGCAGCGCTGCGCCGTCATGGCTCCGGCGCGCAAGCCGATCCTGCCGCGGCTGGGGGACGATTCCGAAGCCGAGGAGGCCCGGCTGGTTGACGATGCCGGAGCCGGGCTGCAGATGCGGCTGTCGATGCTCGGCGTGGAGGGCGATGCGGCGGTGCCCTATGCCGAGCGGCTGGCCTATGAGCTGGGCGTCATCCGCTCGATGGGCTTTGCCGGCTATTTTCTGATCGTTGCCGAGTTCATCGGCTGGGCCAAGGCCGAGGGCGTGCCGGTAGGGCCAGGGCGTGGCTCCGGCGCAGGCTCGGTCGTCGCCTGGGCGCTGAAGATCACTGATCTTGATCCCCTCGCCAATGGCCTGTTGTTCGAGCGCTTCCTCAACCCTGACCGCGTCTCGATGCCGGATTTCGACATCGATTTCTGTGAAACCCGCCGCGATGAAGTCATCCGCCATGTCCAGACACTCTATGGCCGCGAGCAGGTGGCGCAGATCATCACCTTCGGCAAGATGAAGGCGCGCGCCGTCGTCAAGGATGTCGGCCGCGTGCTCCAGATGCCCTATGGGCAGATGGACCGGATTTCCAAGATGATCCCCAATCACCCGACCGACCCCTGGACGTTGGCCCGCGCCCTCGGGCAGGGGCGAGACAAGGATGGCAGGCCCTATGAAGGGGTGCCCGAGTTGATGGCGGAGCGCGACCGTGATCCCAAGGTCAAGCGCCTGGTCGAGGTAGCGCTGCAACTCGAAGGGCTGCCGCGGCACAGCTCAACCCATGCCGCCGGCGTGGTGATCGGTGATCGCCCGCTGTCAGAGCTGGTCCCGATGTACCGCGATCCGCGGTCGGATATGCCGGTCACACAGTTCGAGATGAAGGCGGTGGAAAAGGCCGGGTTGGTGAAGTTCGATTTTCTCGGCCTCAAAACGCTCTCGGTGCTGGCGCGGGCGGCGGCGCTGCTGGCAACACAGGATGTCATCATCGATTGGGAGCAGCTGCCTGGCGGAGACGAGAGCGTTTACCGGCTGATCGCGGACGGTGACACAGTGGGCGTCTTCCAGTTCGAATCCGAAGGGATGCGCCGCGCCCTGAGCCAGGTGAAGCCCGATTGCTTTGCCGATATCGTGGCGCTGGGCGCGCTCTACCGGCCGGGGCCGATGGACAATATCCCGAGCTATGCGCTGCGCAAGGCGGGGCGCGAAAAGGTTGAGTTGCTGCACCCGTTGATGGAACCGATCCTGCGCGAGACTAATGGCATCATCGTCTATCAGGAGCAGGTGATGCAGATCGCCCGCGAGCTGGCCGGCTATAGCCTTGGCGAGGCCGATCTGCTGCGCCGCGCCATGGGCAAGAAGATCCACGCCGAAATGGTCGCACAAAAGGCGCGCTTTGCCGAAGGGGCCGCCACCAACGGGATCGACGCCCGGACCGCCGAGGCGATCTTCGAGCTGGTGCTGAAATTCGCCAACTATGGTTTCAACAAGAGCCACGCCGCCGCCTATGCCGTCGTCAGCTATCAAACCGCATGGGTCAAGACGCATCACCGGGCGGAATTCTATGTGGCCTCGATGGATTATGACATCGACAACACCGATCGGCTGTCGGCGTTTGTCGAAGATGCCCGGCGCTCCAGCGTCAAGGTCCTGCCGCCGTGCATTAACGCGTCGATGGCCTATTTTGCCGTTCAGGACGGGAATGTCCGCTACGGGCTGGGCGGGCTGAAGAGCGTCGGCGTCAAGGCGATGGAGGCCGTGGTGGCGGCGCGCGGCGATGCGCCGTTCAAATCGCTGTCGGATTTTGCCGCACGGGTGGACCCCAAGCTCCTTAACAAGCGGCAGCTGGAAGCGCTGATCGCAGCCGGCGCCTTTGATGGCATCGAGCCCAACCGGTCGGGCGCGCACGCGCTGGCGGCGGCGATCCTGGGCACAGCGCAGACGCTGACCGCCGAGCGCGAGAGCGCGCAGGTGGCGCTGTTCGGCCTTGATGCCGGGCCGCCGCTCGGCATGGTCGTGCCCAGCGAGGAATGGACGCTGGCAGAGCGCATGGCGGCTGAAAAAGATGCTTTCGGTTTTTATTTCTCGGGCCATCCGGTCGATGGCTGGCGCGCGCTCATCGAGGCCAAGGGTGCCATGACCTGGGCACAATGTGCCGAGATGCCGGCCCCGCCGGGTGGCGGCAAGCTGGGCGTAACCCTTGCCGGGCTGCTTGAGGAAGTTTTGTGGCGGACCTCGACCAACGCCACCCCGCGCCGTGGCCATCTGAGCGCTGTCGCCAACCGCTATATGGCGATCACACTGTCTGATCGGTCAGGCCAGTACCGCGCCACCTGCTCCAGCCCCGAAACGCAGGAACGGCTCGAACGGCTGGCGTCCGAAGATCCGCTGGTGCTGCTTCAGGCCGAGCTGGTCTGGAAGGAGGGGGAGGATGTCGTTCGCATGCGCATCCATGGCGCATCCTCGCTCGCCGAAATGGCGCGGCGCGCACCGGGTGAGCTCGTCGTCAAGGTTCGCGATGCCTGGTTCGATGTTGATCGCATATCCACACTTCTGGCCCCGGCGGCAGGGCAGGGGCGAGGCGTTGTGATCGCCGAAGTTGAGACACCGGCAGGCTTGGCGCGGGTCAAGCTGGGGTCGGATTTTCTGATCGACCATGAGCTTCAGGCGGCCGTTCTCCGCATGCAGGCGCTGCCGGCCGATGGCGACGTCAAGCTGACAGTGGTCGGCTGAAAATTCAGGGCTGATTCAGGGCTGAAAGATATTCCAGCCCATCGATCGGCTGAGGTCTTCCAGCGCCCGGGTGCCGAGCAGGCTGTTGCCTTGCGGGCTCAGACCGGGCGACCAGACAGCAATGCTCGCCTGGCCAGGAGAAATCGCCAGAATGCCGCCGCCGACCCCTGATTTTGCCGGCAGCCCGACCTCAAAGGCAAACTCACCCGAGGCGTCATAATGGCCGCAGGTGAGCATCAGCGCTGCAATGCGGCGGGCGCGTTCGGGCGTCACAATAATGTCTCCCGATTCCAGGCAGCGGCCGGCATGCGCCAGAAAGCGCCCGGCGCGCGCCAGTTGCCGGGTGCTCATGGCGATGGCGCATTGGTGAAAATACACATCAAGCGTGTTCGCCACCGGGCCATCAATGACGCCAAAAGACTTCATGAAATTGGCAAGACCGGCGTTGCGAAACCCTGTCGCAGCCTCTGAATATGCTACAGCACCATCGACCGAAATGCTGTCATCCCTGGCAAGTCGGCGAACAAGGCGCAAGATAGCGCCAATGCCCTCGCGCGGTTCATGACCGGCAGCAATCAGATCTGTCACAGCAATGGCGCCGGCATTGATGAACGGATTGCGCGGCCGCCCGCCCTCCGCCTCAAGCTGGACGATGCTGTTGAAGGCGCTGCCCGAGGGCTCGCGGCCGACTCGCGCCCAAACCTTCTCGCCATAAACCTGCAGCGCCTCGACCAGCGCAAAGACCTTGCTGACCGACTGGATCGAAAACGGCACATCAGCATCGCCTGCGGAATATTCCCGTCCATCAGCAGCGATCACCGTGATGCCGAAGTGAGCGGGCGAGACCTTGGCAAGCTCGGGAATATAGTCCGCAACACGCCCTCGCACAGGCTCAGCAGCCATCCGCGCGGCAATGTCATCAAGAACAGCGGCAATCTCAGGCATGCGACGGACTGTGCTTCTTCGTTGATGAAGTCGCAAGACTCGTGACAATATGAGTGGTGCTTGAATCGCGCGGAGTGTATGTCCGCAAAGAGAATTGAGAGCGACCCACATGGGCCGCCAACGATTTGGGAGAGCAATGATGGCAACACAGCCCGACACAAATCCGGACGATCTAACCGGCGAACATCGGACGCGGCCGAACATGACATGGCCTTTCCCGCCCAGAGAGCGGCCCGATCTGCCGGACCTCAAGCCAGAAACCCTCGCCGCCTATCTCACAACAGCACCGCTCGATGCCGTCGATATCGCCGACCCGATGTGGTGGGAGGCCGATGTCGAGCAGGTGTTCCTCAAGCGGCTTCGTGATGAGGCGCCGGTGCATTTCACCGACGTCAATGCCGATCGGCATCGCGGCTATTGGTCGGTCACGCGGTGGGAAGACATTATGGCGGTCGATACCAACCATCAGGTCTATTCTTCGGAAGCGTCCATGGGTGGCATCACGCTGTTCGATATGGACCCAGATTTCATCATGCCGATGTTCATCGCGATGGATCAACCCAAGCATGATGTTCAGCGCAAGGCCGTCAATCCGATTGTGTCTGGCCCTAACCTCGCCGGCTTCGAAACGCTGATCCGCGAGCGCACCGCCGAAGTGCTCGATTGCCTGCCGCGCGGTGAAGTGTTCGATTGGGTGGACCGTGTGTCTATCGAGCTGACCAGCCGGATGCTCGCCACATTGTTCGATTGGCCGCAGGAAGAGCGCCGCAAACTGACCTATTGGTCAGACATTTCAACCTCCGATCCAGAGCTGCCCGGCAATCCCAGCAAGGAGGAACGGCAGGTCATCTTGATGGGGATGCTCCAGGAATTCATGGCGCTGTGGAACGACCGCGTCAACGCCGAGCCAAAGACCGATCTCGTCTCGATGCTGGCGCACAATCCCGCCACGCGGAACATGCCGCCTATGGAGTTCATGGGCAATCTCGTGCTGCTCATCGTGGGCGGCAATGATACGACCCGCAATTCGATCTCGGGCGGCGTCTATTTCCTCAACCAGAACCCGGCGGAATATGACAAGCTGCGCGCCAACCCGGCGCTGATCGAGCCGATGGTCAGCGAGATCATCCGGTACCAGACTCCGCTCGCCCATATGCGCCGCACCGCTCTTGAGGACACAATCCTCGGCGGCAAGCGCATCCACAAGGGTGACAAGGTGGTGATGTGGTATATCTCGGGGAACCACGACGAGCGGGCGATCGAAAACCCAGATGCTTTCATCATCGACCGGCCGCGAGCCCGGCAGCACATGTCGTTCGGCTTTGGCATCCATCGCTGCGTCGGCAACCGTCTCGCCGAACTGCAACTCAAGATCCTCTGGGAAGAAATCCTGAAGCGTTTCGAGCGGATCGAGCTGGTCGAGGAGCCTGAGCGGGTGCCGAGCGCCTTTGTGAAGGGCTATAAATCAATGATGGTACGAATTCCGGCGTGAAAGAGGGATTGATGGCTCACATTACCTATGTCGAACATGATGGCACATCGCATGTCGTCGAAGTGGCGGACGGCGTCTCGCTGATGGAGGGCGCGTTGTCGAATGGCGTGCCAGGCATCGATGGTGACTGCGGCGGCAATGCAGCATGCGCAACATGCCATGTCTTCGTGGCGCCGACGTGGCTTGAAAAGCTTGGTGAACGCTCTGAGATGGAAGTCTCGATGCTCGAACTCGCCGATGAATACCGGCCCGAAACGTCGCGGCTGGCGTGTCAGATCATCGCCTCGCCATTGCTCGATGGTATGCGCGTGGATATGCCGGCCACACAACATTGAGGGAAATGACAATGGATCTTCATGCAGCATTCGTACCGACAGCGCGGCAGATCTTGGCATCGTCCCTTGGCGTGCTGGACAAGGGCGAGGCCTATTGCGCTGACAAAGCCATATCGCCCGCCAGCCTGATCGACCTGCAACTCGCACCCGACATGGCGTCCTTGCCCTTTCAGGTGTTTTCCGTGGCGCACCATACGGCCGGCGCGGTCGCCGGTGTCCGCGCAGGCGTTTTTTCACCCGCACGTCCAGCGCCAGGGCTGGACTTCGCCGGGCTGAAGGCATTTCTGGTCGATGCCGATGCGCAACTGGCCGCTGTCACACCGGATGAAATGGGCGGATTTGTCGGCAAGCCCATGATGTTCAGCATGGGCGAGCGGAAGATGTCCTTTGTGGCCGAAGATTTTCTGCTGACGTTCAGCCAGCCGAACTATTTCTTTCATGCCTCGATGCTCTATGCGATTTTGCGGCATGGCGGCGTGCCGCTCGGCAAGTCCGATTATATCGGGCGATTGCGCCTCACCCGTTAGGGCCAACACAAACCCGCAGCTTGACCTTTAAGCAGGCTGCCGGTATTTGGCCGGGCATCGGCATACGTCGATGTTCAACCACAAATCTCACACGCGGGGGCAACCCATCCGGTGTCGGGGCAACCCGAACAACCTTCCGCGGCGGATTAACCGGAACGAGGAGAATGATTATGGCGGCTTCCGTCGTCTCGATGGCACAGCTCTTGGAAGCTGGCGCACACTTTGGTCACCAGACCCACCGCTGGAACCCGAAGATGAAGCCTTACATTTTTGGTGATCGCAACGGCGTTCACATTATCGATCTTTCGCAGACCGTGCCCCTGTTCGCCCGCGCTCTCGACTTTGTGTCGGCGACGGTTCAGGCAGGCGGAAAGGTGCTGTTTGTCGGCACCAAGCGTCAGGCGCAGGAGCCGATTGCCGAGGCCGCGCGTCGCTCGGGCCAGCACTATGTCAACCATCGCTGGCTGGGCGGCATGCTCACCAACTGGAAGACGATTTCAGGTTCGATCAAGAAGTTCAAGCAGCTCGAAGAGCAGCTGTCGGGGGACACCACGGGCCTCACCAAGAAGGAAGTTCTTAAGCTGACCCGCGAGCGCGACAAGTTCGAGCTGAGCCTGGGCGGCATCCGTGACATGGGCGGCCTGCCCGACGTGATCTTTATGATCGACGTCAACAAGGAAGAGCTTGCTGTCAAGGAAGCCAATGTGCTCGGCATACCTGTTGTGGCGATCCTCGACACCAACACCGATCCAAGCGGCATCGCTTTCCCGGTGCCGGGCAATGATGACGCCAGCCGCGCCATCCTGCTCTATGTCAACGCCATCGCCGACACCGTGATCAACGCCTCGCAGGGCCGCATGGCCAACAGCGGATACGACATGGGCGCCATGATCGAGCCAGTGGCCGAGCCAGCGCTGGTGGAAGCGCCGGCCCCTGTTGAGGCGCCGGCCGAAGTGAATGCCGGCGCTGTAGAGATGGCTGATAAAAAGGCCGACGCATCCCCTCAGGTCCTCCCCGATGATGCCGGTGGCGAAACCACTCCGGAAGTCGTTTCCGGCGAGGCACCAGCCGTCTGACCTTTGCGATTGTGATCAGACTATAACCCGGGTTGCTTGACGACCCGGGCCAACACCCGGAAGGAAATGACATGGCGGACGTAACCGCAACCATGGTTAAAGATCTGCGCGAGCGCACCGGCGCCGGCATGATGGACTGCAAAAAGGCGCTGCACGAAAATAATGGCGACATGGAAGCTGCAGTCGACTGGCTGCGCACCAAGGGCCTTGCAGCAGCAGCAAAGAAGGCCGGTCGCACCGCCGCTGAAGGGCTTATCGGCGTAACAGTCGTGGGCTCTCGTGGCGCCATCGTCGAGGTCAATTCCGAAACAGATTTCGTAGCAAAGAACGAAACCTTTCAAGGCTTTGTTCGCACCGTCACGCAAATCGCAGCCGAGCTTGGCAGTGATGTCGAAGCGCTGCTTGCTGCCAGCTATCCCGAATCAGATGGCAGCGTCCACGACCAGCTGACGCACAATATTGCGAAAATCGGTGAGCATCAGTCGCTCCGCCGCGCCGCGATCATCGAAGTCTCACAAGGTGTCGTCACCTCCTATGTCCACAACGCTGCCGCATCCGGCCTCGGCAAAATCGGCGTTCTCGTCGGGCTGGAATCGGCAGCCCCTGCCGATGTGCTCGAACCGTTGGGCAAGCAGATCGCCATGCACATCGCCGCCGCCAATCCGCTGGCGCTCGATGAGAGTGGCCTCGATCAGGCGCTGGTCGAGCGCGAGCGGGCGATCGCGCGCGAAAAGGCCGCCACCAGCGGCAAGCCGGCCGAGATCATCGAAAAGATGATCGAAGGCGGCGTGCGCAAATATGCACAGGAAAATTCGCTTATGACGCAGGTTTTCGTCATCGACGGCAAGACCAAGGTTTCTGACATCGTCGCCGCAGCGGCCAAGACCGCTGGCACAGCGATAACCGTCAAGAGCTTTGTCCGTCTCCAGCTCGGTGAAGGCATCGAGAAGGAAGAGAAGGACTTTGCGGCTGAAGTGGCGGCCGCGGCCGGCATCTGAGGTCGCAATACGTTCAAGGGGGGCCACGGCATGCCGGCGGCCCCCTTTTCTTATGCGGCGCCGATGTCTAAGGCTCGGCACAGGCTATTGATGGGCGTATTGGTGTGAAGACGGGTTTCAAACGTATCCTGCTCAAGCTTTCCGGCGAAGCGCTGATGGGCCGTGAGCCCTATGGCATTGATCCGATTGAGACAGCGCGGATCGCCGATGAAGTGAAGTCAGCGGTCGAGGCCGGCTATGAGCTTTGCCTCGTCGTCGGCGGCGGCAACATTTTTCGTGGGTTGGCAGCCGCCGCCAAGGGCTTTGATCGTGGCTCGGCTGATTATATGGGCATGCTCGCCACAGTGATGAACGCGCTGGCGATGCAGAATGCGCTGGAGAACGTCGGGATTTCAACGCGCGTGCAGTCCGCCATCCCGATGCCGAGCGTGTGCGAGCCCTATATCCGGCGCCGCGCCGAGCGACATCTTGAAAAGGGCAGGGTGGTCATTTTTGCCGCCGGCACCGGCAATCCGTTCTTCACCACCGACACAGGTGCCGCACTCCGCGCTGCCGAAATGAACTGCGATGCGCTGCTCAAGGGCACCTCGGTAGACGGAGTCTATGATGCCGATCCAAAGCGCGTCCCCACCGCCAGACGTTATGATGTGCTGAGCTACTCCAAGGTGTTGGCAGACGATCTCAAGGTCATGGATGCAAGCGCTGTTGCGATGTGCAGAGACAATTCGATCCCCATCATCGTCTTCAACATCCGCGAGGCCGGCACGCTGGCTGCGGTGTTGCGGGGTGAGGGGACTTCGACGATGGTGACAGCTGAGGAGCAAACCAATGGCTGAATTTGAAGTAGGGCCGTGGAAGGCCGATCTGGAACGAAGGACGGCGGGGGCGGTCGACGCCTTGAGGTCCGATCTCGCCGGGCTGCGCACCGGGCGCGCCAATGCCAGCCTGCTCGATCCGGTGACGGTCGAGGTCTATGGCTCGGCGATGCCGCTGGCGCAGGTCGCGACCGTGACAGTGCCCGAGCCGCGAATGATCTCGGTGCAGGTCTGGGACAAGAGCAATGTAACGCCCGTTGAAAAGGCCATCCGCTCGGCCGGGCTGGGCCTCAACCCGATCACCGATGGCCAGACGCTGCGTCTGCCGATCCCCGATATGACCGAGGAGCGCCGAAAGGAGATGGCGAAGCTCGGCGCCAGCTATGCCGAAAAGGCCAAGATCGCCGCGCGCAACGTCCGCCGGGACGGGATGGACGCGCTGAAGGCCGCCGAGAAAAAGGGCAAGATCAGCCAGGACGAGCAAAAGCGCTTCGAAGGTGAACTGCAGAAGATCACTGACAAGGCGGTCGTCGATATCGATGCGGCAGCGGCCGCCAAGGAAAAGGAAATCCTCGGGCGGTGAGCCTCGGCCAAGCCTCCGAGGCCGCCATCGAAGGCGGGCCGGCTAGTGTCAGTGTGCGGCATCTGGCAATCATCATGGATGGCAATGGCCGCTGGGCCAAGCGACGCCGGCTGCCGCGCATCGCCGGGCATCGTGCAGGGGTCGAATCGGTGCGCCGCGTCGTTGAAGCCGCTCCAGGTCTCGGCATCGAAGTGCTGACCCTTTACGCGTTTTCAAGCGAAAACTGGAAGCGTCCGGCTGAGGAAGTGTCCGACCTCATGGGCCTGCTCAGGCATTATGTGCGCTCCGAAATCAGGGATCTGCACCGAAACGGCGTCCGGCTCGATTTCATCGGCAATTGGCGCGCGCTGAAGCCCGATCTCGTCGAGTTGCTCGAAGATGCGCGAACATTGACCAAAGACAATCGTAAACTGACGCTGGTGATGGCGCTCAACTACGGTGGGCAGGATGAAATGGTGCGCGCCGCGCAGGCCCTCGCAGTCGATGTGGCGGCCGGCACGCTCGCCATTGAGGCGATAGACACAGCCGCCATCGAGGCGCGGCTGGACACAGCGCAATGGCCGGCCCCCGAAGTCGTGCTGCGCACATCGGGCGAAATGCGGCTGTCGAATTTTCTGCTCTGGCAATCAGCCTATGCTGAATTTGTAGTTACCGAAACACTTTGGCCTGATTTCGATGCCGCAGCCCTCGAAGCCGTCCTCGCCGAATTTGCAACGCGGGAACGGCGCTTTGGCGGGCGCTGAAGCGATGGACCGGACACTGCAACTGCGGATCATCACCGGGCTGGTGCTTGTCGCTGTAGCGCTGGTGGCGGTCTGGTTCGGCGAGATGCCGTTTCTGGCGCTGGTCGCGGCGGCCACGCTGCTTATGTGGGCGGAATGGTCCTCGATGATGCGGCTTGGTCTCGGCATCCGCCGCGCCGGGCTGCTGCTGCTGGCGGCGGCCATGGGCCTGCTGGCGTTTGTCAGCGTCGGGGAAGTGCTTGTCATGCTGGCGGGCGGGGCCGGCCTGCTCGGACTGTTCGCGCGCGGCATCGCCAAGGGGCGCGGCGTCTGGACAGCGGCCGGCGTGCTTTATTGCGGCTTGCCGGCCATCAGCCTGCTCTGGGTTCGCAGCCTGCGAGAAGGGCTGGCGGCAACCGTGCTGTTGCTCGTCATCGTCTGGACAGCCGATATTGCCGCCTATTTTGGCGGCCGAGCCATCGGCGGCCCCAAGCTGGCGCCCAGCATCAGCCCCAACAAGACCTGGGCCGGGGCATTCTCGGGCATCATCGGCGCCATGATAGCCGCCGCGGTGCTGGCGTCTGCCTATCTGCCGAGCGGCATCGGACGCTGGACGCTCAATATCGCAACCGTTGGCGGCGGGCTCGCCGTGCTGTCGGTGCTCGGGGATCTACTCGAGAGCAGCCTGAAGCGCCTGGCGGGTGTCAAAGATTCGGGCGCCATCCTTCCCGGCCACGGCGGTGTCATGGACCGGCTCGACGGGCTGGTGCCTGTGGCGGTGGCCGGGGCAGCCTTGTTCGCTATCACCGGGTGGGCGGGATGAGCGGGACACGGCTAACGATATTGGGCGCCACCGGCTCGGTCGGCTCGCAGACGCTCGATCTCGTGGCGCGCAATCCGGGGCGCTGGCAGGTCGAGGCGCTGACAGCGAATTCCGATGCCGAGGGGCTGGCCAAGGCCGCACGTGCGAGCGGCGCATGCTTTGTAGCAATCGCTGACGAGCGGGCCTATGGCGCGCTGAAGGCACTTCTTGCCGATACCGTCATCGAAGTTGCAGCAGGTGCCGATGCTGTGCGCGAAGCAGGTGCCAGGCCAGCCGATATTGTGCTGACGGCCATTGTCGGCGCGGCCGGTCTGCCGCCAACCATGGCAGCGGTCGCGCGCGGGGCCAGGATCGCCATTGCCAACAAGGAGACGCTGGTGTGCGCTGGGCCGGTTGTGACGGCAGCTGCGAAGGCTAGTGGCGCCGTGCTCCTGCCCGTCGACAGCGAGCACAATGCGATCTTTCAGGTTTTCCCTCATGATGATCCAGCACAGGTCAGCAAGATCATCCTCACAGCCAGCGGCGGCCCGTTCCGCGCGCTGGCACGCGAAGACATGCGGCGTGTCAGCGTCAAGGACGCCTGCAATCACCCGGTATGGTCAATGGGGGCCAAAATCTCGATCGATTCGGCAACGCTTATGAACAAGGGGCTTGAGCTGATCGAGGCCGAGCAGCTGTTCGGCGTCGGCGCTGACCGGCTCGATGTCATCGTTCACCCACAGTCGGTCGTGCATTCGATGGTTGAATATGTCGATGGTTCGGTGCTGGCGCAAATGGGCACCCCCGATATGAGAATTCCCATCGCCTATGCGCTAGCCTGGCCGGAGCGCATCGCCACCCCATGCGAACGTCTCGACCTCGCAAAAATTGCTAAGTTGACATTCGAAGCCCCTGATCTGGAACGATTTCCAGCGCTCGCACTGGCATGGGCAGCGCTCCGAGCTGGCGGGTCGGCCCCGTGTATTTTAAACGCGGCAAACGAAATTGCCGTGGCGGCGTTCATCAACGGGCAAGTTGGGTTCCTAGATATCGCAGATGTGGTGTCAGCCACGCTCGATCGGCTCGGCTCCGGACCGCTCGAAGGGCTTGAGGCCGTGCTTGCCGCTGATGCGGTAGCACGGCGGACGGCGGCAGATTTAGTGAAGGATCGGGCGCGATGACAGAATTTCTGCCGCAGCCCGGGCTACTCTTCAGCTTGGGCACATTCATCCTGATGATCGCAATCCTGGTGGTGGTCCATGAGGGCGGACATTTTCTCGCCGGCCGGATGTTCAACACCAAGGTTGATGCCTTTGCCGTTGGTTTCGGACGGGAGTTGATCGGCTTCACAGACAGGCTAGGCGTGCGCTGGCGCATCAACCTGCTGCCATTCGGCGGCTATGTTAAGTTCACCGGTGACATGAACGAAGCCAGCCAGACCGATCCCGCAGTCATGCAGCTGCCAAAATCCGAACAGGCATTGTTGTTCGCATTCAAGCCTTTGTGGCAGCGCGCGATCATCGTGGTGGCAGGGCCGCTGATCAATTTCATCTTCGCCATTCTCATTTTGGCGGGTTTCTACATGACGCTCGGCCACCCCACGACCCCGGCGGTTGTGGCAGGTGTGATGCCTGCAAGTGCGGCAGCATCGGCAGGGCTTGAGGTCGGGGACCGTATTGTCAGCATCGATGGCACAGCGGTCGAGAGGTTTGAGGACATTATCAATCTCGTGATGAGCGGCACCGGCGAGCCGCTGATGCTTGAGGTGGCGCGCGGTGAAGGCACGCCGATGCGCATCATGATTCGGCCGACGATGGTCGAGACGACAGATCGTTTCGGCACAGTGCTGAAACATCCGCGCCTCGGCATCGCGCGCGGCGAGCAGATTGTCGATACGGTCGGGCCGATAGAAGCGCTGGCCTATGGCGTTACCGACACGGGCACGATCATCGTCAGCATCGGCCGCACCTTGCGGCAGGTTGTGATGGGTGAGCGCAGCCTCGATGAGCTCGGCGGGCCGATCCGGTCGGGCCAGGTGACCGGCCAGCAGGCATCCATGGGTGTCGCATCGTTCATCGCGTTCATGGCGTTCTTCTCGGTTAATCTCGGTTTCATCAATCTTCTGCCCATCCCCACGCTGGACGGCGGGCATCTTCTCCTTTACGCGGTCGAAGCCGTGCGGCGGCGCCCGCTGGGAGAGCAATTCCAGCAATGGGCGTTCATGTCGGGCTTTGCGGCAATCATGTCGCTGATGGTGGTGCTGACCTGGAATGACTTGTCTTCGGTTGGGGTTTTCAAGCAGCTTGCCGGATGGCTTGGCTGAGCGGCGGGAGGGAAGCATGAGCGCCTTCATCCCGCTTCGTAGCACGCTGACTGCGCTGCTGATCTCGTCGGCGCTCAGCGCGCCTGCCTTTGCCCAGCGTCCGCCGGTTCCAGCCCCGCCCCCGCCGCCTCTCGCCAGCGCTGGAACAGTGCAGGTCGTCGGCGCCGGCGCCGGCGTCGTGCGCTCCATCAATGTCCGCGGCACCGAGCGGCTAGAGCCTGAGACGGTGCGCAGCTATCTCAACCTCGCGATAGGCGACAGCTATGATCGTAACCGCACTGATCAGGCGCTGAAGGCGCTTTATGCCTCCGAGCTTTTTGCCGACGCCACGATCCGCGATGAAAATGGCGCGCTGACCATCGAAGTGCGTGAAAATCCTGTCATCAATCGCATCGTCATCGAAGGCGCCAAGCGGGTGAAGGAAGACAAGATTCGCGAAGAAATCAGGCTGGCTCCCCGGCAGATTTTCACCCGGTCAAAAGCGCGCGCCGATGTCGGCCGCATTCTTGAGCTTTATCGGCGCTCAGGGCGGTTCTCCGCCGCTGTCGAGCCGAAGATCATTCAGCTTGAGCAGAACCGCGTCGATGTCATCTTCGAGATGACTGAAGGGCCCAAGTCCAAGGTCAAGCAGATCAACTTGCTGGGTAACGAGAAGTTCAAGGACAAGAAACTTCGCGGCCAGATGGCCACGAAGCAGGCGCGTCCGTGGCGCTTCTTCAGCTCAAGCGACACCTATGATCCCGACCGGCTTGCCTATGACCAGCAGAAACTGCGCCAATATTATCTGACCGAAGGCTATGCAGATTTCCGCGTCATCTCGTCGGTCGCTGAGCTGACTCCGGACAATCGCGATTTCATCGTAACCTATGTTCTGGAGGAGGGGGCGCGCTACAAATTTGGTACGGTCGAGCTCGAATCCGAGATCAGGGACATCAAGGCCGATGATTTCAAGGCGCTGATCCCGGTTGAAAAAGGCGATTGGTATAACGCCCAGGCCATTGAGAATACCGTCGAGACGCTGACAGAGACAGCCGGCCTTCTGGGCTATGCTTTCGCCGATGTGCGGCCTCAGTTTGACCGGGACAAGGAGGCGCTCGAGATGAACGTCACCTTCCGTATCAGCGAGGCGCCGCGCGTCTATGTCGAGCGGGTTCAGGTGAATGGTAATACGATCACGACGGACGAAGTCATCCGCCGCGAGTTCCGCTTGAGCGAAGGCGATGCTTTCAATTCAATCAAGGTAAAGCGCTCGAGCGACCGTCTGAAGAGCCTCGGCTTCTTCCAGGAAAAACTGGAGATTGAACAGAAGCCGGGTGCAGCACCCGACCGGATCATTCTTGAAGCCAATGTCGAAGAGCGGCCAACCGGCGAGTTGCAAGTGTCGGCAGGTTTTTCGAGCCTTGAGCGGTTCATCCTGTCGATGTCGGTGCGGCAGCGCAACTTCCGCGGGCGCGGGCAGGAATTGCGCCTGTCAGCAAATATCTCCAATTTCTCGCGCTCGGTCGAGGCCGGCTTCACCGAGCCTTATCTTTTCGGTCGCAATCTGGCGCTGGGCTTCGATGTTTTCACCCGTGATTTCCGGTCGTTCCGCTTCACAGCCAACAATTCCCGCGACACGACCTACACGCAGGTTTCCACCGGCTTCAACGTGCGTGTCGGCTTCCCGGTCACCGAATTCTGGGCAATGCAGGCGCGCTACGGCATCTCATTCGAAAATATCGATCTCGATCGCGATCTGTTCTTCACCAACGGTATCTGCGATCCGCTGCTGGCCGGCCGCTTCCTCTGCGAAGCGCTCGGCAAGCGAACTGTCTCGACCATCGGGTACAGCGTGATTTTCAACAATCTGAACAATAGCTTCCGGCCGACAGGTGGGCAGAGCTTCTCGTTCAGCCAGGATCTCGCCGGGATCCCGCTGGGCGTGAAATACGTCCGCACCCGCGCTAACTATAATCGCTATAACGCGCTGTTCGGCTCCGGCTTTATCCTGCAAATCGCCGGCGAAGGCGGCTATATCACCGGCTTCGGCGGCTCGGATGTGCTGCTGACCGATCGTTTCTTCCTCGGCGAGCCGCAGATGCGCGGTTTCCGCATCCGTGGTGTCGGCCCGCGCGTGCTGCGGCGCCCATTTGATGAGACCGGCACGCCAATTACTGACCGCAATTTTGTTCTCGATGATGCGCTTGGCGGCAAGGCCTATTATTATGGCAAGGCCGAGATCCAGATTCCGCTCGGCGCGGGCGGTGCAGAGCTTGGGCTGCGGCCATCGGTGTTCATGGATGTGGGGGCTGTCTGGAACATCCGCTCGCCAAACCTGACCTGCGCCAATGGCCCCACAACCAATCGGCCTGAGTGTATCGCCTTTGATGCTGCAAATCCGACCAACGGTTTTGAAGAGGTCTTCCTCGGCAATTCGCCGTCGCCGCGTATCTCGGTAGGTGCGGGCGTCTCATGGAATTCACCGTTCGGCCCGTTCCGTTTCGACGTCGCCAAAATTCTCCGCAAGCAACCCGGCGACGATACCCAGGTATTCCAATTTAACGTAGGGACTCAATTCTGATGAAGAACCTCTTGATCTCGGCCGCTTTGGCCAGTGCTGCCATGGTGATGCCAGTCGCAGCGCCAGCCTTCGCCCAAGCCCTTCCGGCGGCTGTGGTGATCGTTGTCGATCTCGATTCCATCTATTCCACCTCGGCTGCAGCCAAGGCCGCAACGGTCGATCTCAAGGCCAAGGACGATCAGCTCCGCGCCCGCGCCACGCAGTTGCAGACGTCGCTCGGCACCGAGCAGCAGCAGCTGGTCGCCGCGCGCCCCGCGCAGGGTGCAGCGCCTGCGGCCATCACCGCCTGGGAAACGCGGGCGCGGGATTTCCAGACTCGTCAGCAGCAGGCCGGGCAGGAGCTTGAGAAGCGCCAGGCCGATCTTCAGGCCGCGCGGCAGTTTGTGTTGAAGCAGATCAATGATGCGCTTCAGCCGATCATCACCACCGTCATGCGAGAGCGCGGCGCCAGCGTGGCGATTGCCAAGGGTGCCACGCTCGATAATTCGGCAGCGCTCGACATGACAACCGATATCATGGCGCGGATCGATAAAGCGCTCCCCCGCGTCTCCACAACGCCGCCCGCCACACCAGCCCCCGCAGCCGCCGCGCCGCCGCGCTGATGACTGACGATGCTGGAGCGAAACCGGCCTCGTTAGGGCCAGCAGACGTGCGTGCGGTGATGGACCTGCTGCCGCACCGCTACCCCATGCTGCTGGTCGATCGTGTCGAGGATATCATTCCCGGCGTCTCGGCGCGCGGCATCAAGGCGGTCAGCATCAACGAGCCGTTCTTCGCCGGGCATTTCCCCGGCCGGCCGATCATGCCCGGCGTGCTGATCATCGAAGCGCTGGCGCAGGCCGCCGGCGTGCTGGCGATGAGCAGTCTTGGGCCGGAGGGCAAGGGCAAGCTCGTCTATTTCATGGCCATCGAGCAGGCCAAGTTTCGCCAGCCCGTGGAGCCAGGGTGCCTGCTCGAGCTCAACGTCCGCTTTACCCAGAATCGCGGCCGCGTCAGCAAGTTCGAGGGCCGAGCCATGGTCAACGGCAAGCTCGCCGCCGAGGCCAGCTTCACAGCGATGGTGGCAGATCCGCCGGCTTGACGCTTACCGGTTGGCCCAGTTTTGCCCGGGGTGATTTTGCTCGCGATGATGTTGAGGCGACCAGCACAGCGAGCATGATGACGGCGGCGCCGACAATCGTCATCAACTGAACCGGCTCGCCGAAAATAAACCAGCCGAACAGCGCCGCCCAGGGCAGGGCGCTGAACTCCATCACAGCGCCCACCTGCGCTTCAAGATGGGCATAGGCCCGCGCCAGCAGCTGCACGCCGATGTTGCCGATCAGACCAAGGCCTGCAAACCACAGCATATCCACGCCGTTGATGATGGGCTGGCCGATAGCGACCGGGCTGAGAATGAGCGCAGGCACGACGGCACCCAGCAGGGTGATGACAGTTGCACCATCCCGTCCAGCGCGCGCGCGCAAGATAACCGCAGTCCCTGCATAGGCCGCGGCCGCCAATAGCGCAGCCCCGATAGCCATCAGCCGCGCATCGCCGCTGCCTTCAGCGGTCCCGCCCCCACCTTGAACCGCCACGAGTACTCCGCAAAAGCCGATAAAGCCGCCGATGGCAGCGCGAGGGCGGATGGCTTCGCCCAGAAACACCCGCGCCAATGGCGGCACGAGCAGTGGCGCCACAAAGGCGATGGTCAGCGCCTCTGCGAGCGGCAGCTTGCTGATCGCCCAGAAAAAGCTGAACCCCGAGATACTGATGAGGCCACCGCGCAGTAGATGGGCGCGCCACATGTCGGGCCGGAGCGGCGAGCGCCCCCCGCTAGTCCAGCCCTGCGCGGCCCAGACCAGAAGCGCGATCCCGGCACCGCTGGCATAGCGCGCCAGCGTCACGACCTCAACAGGGTGGCTCAGCGCCAGGAATTTGACCAGCGCGTCCATAGCGGTCAGTGCTGCGATACCCACCACGCACTGCAGCACTGCGCCGGGCTGTGAGCTCATGCGGTTTCGTCGAACAATTCGCGCCCGATGAGGTAACGGCGGATCTCGGATGTCCCCGCGCCAATTTCATAAAGCTTGGCATCGCGCAGCAGACGGCCGGTCGGATAATCGTTGATATAGCCATTGCCGCCCAGACATTGAATCGCTTCAAGCGCCATCCACGTCGCCTTTTCAGCAGCATAGAGAATGCAGCCCGCACTATCCTTGCGCGTTGTCTCGCCGCGGTCACAAGCTTGCGCCACAGCATAGGTATAGGCGCAGGCGGTGGACTGCGTCACATACATGTCGGCCAGCTTACCCTGCATTAGCTGAAAAGTGCCGATCGACTGGCCAAACTGCTTGCGATCATGAACATAAGGCACGACTACATCCATGCATGCCGCCATAATGCCAAGCGGCCCGCCGGCCAGCACGACACGCTCATAGTCGAGACCGGACATCAGCACCTTGACGCCTTGACCCAGCCCGCCAAGGATATTCGCCACCGGGACTTCGCAGTCCTCGAACACCAGTTCGCACGTATCCGAGCCGCGCATGCCGAGCTTGTCGAGCTTCTGCGCGGTGCTGAAACCTTTCATGCCGCGCTCGATCAGAAAGGCAGTGATGCCGCGCGCCCCGGCTTCAGGGTCGGTCTTGGCATACACAACAAGCGTGTTGGCGACCGGACCATTAGTGATCCAGAACTTGTTACCATTTAGCAGATATCTGTCACTACCCTTTGCTTCAGCACGCAGTTTCATCGAGACTACATCAGACCCAGAGCCCGGCTCCGACATCGCCAGGCTGCCTACATGCTCACCGCTGATCAGCTTGGGCAGATACCGCGATTTCTGCTCTGCCGTGCCCCAGCGCGCAATCTGGTTGATGCACAGATTGCTATGCGCGCCCCATGACAGGCCGACCGACGCCGACGCACGGCTGATCTCTTCAATCGCGATAACATGAGCGAGATAGCCCAGCCCAGCACCACCATCGGCCTCCGAAACTGTGATGCCATGCAAGCCCATATCACCGATTTTTTTCCACAAGTCGGCCGGAAAGCTGTTGCTCGCATCAATCTCGGCTGCGCGCGGCGCGATTTCAGCGGCGGCGAAAGCGCGAACACTATCGCGCAGCATGTCGATGGTTTCACCATGGGCGTAACGGAGAGCAGCATGAGACATGGATTTCGTTAGCCAAGAGCCCGTCGCAAAGCTAGACCTTGCCTATACGCAACATTGTACTTACACAACGAATTATGGAAAATGAAAACATATCTGAGCAGCTGCACAACAGGCTGGCGCTATTTCGCGCCGAGAAAGGCCTGTCGAGGCGCGATCTGGCGGCGCTGGTTTCAGTCAATCCGCAAACAATAGGCTTTCTCGAACGCGGCCATTATGGCCCCAGCCTCGAATTGGCACTGAAACTCGCCGCAGTATTCGGTGTTCCGGTCGACTATCTGTTTTCGTTGAAGCCCTTCGCACCGCTGGCGGAACAACTCGGTGCCACGGAGCCGGGAGAAGACGCATGATCCGCAGGCAGATGCGACTCTCCATGTCAGCGCGCACGGCACGGCAATTGTCCATCGCGGTGATGATCGCCTTGGTCGCCAGCTATGGCGTCACCATGCTTGCCCCCGATCTGCCACGATGGGCAGAGTTGATGAGCGGCGCGGCAAAGATTACCGCACTGTTTGGCGCCATCCTGTTGTTTTTACGAGATCATGGAGACAAGCAACAGGCTGACGATAGCTTGCGCAAAGAACGCGAACGAGCCCGTGCGCAAACGCATCAGATCATGATCGGCGTGCTCCTGCTTGCCATAATCTATCTGCAAATCGTCCCGAGGCTCGGTGGCTGGACACCGGAATTCCCCGATTTCGTAGAAGGTCTGACCGTTTACACCCTGCTCTCTATGGCGCTACCCACCATCATACTGGCTTTCCGGCGATGAGCAGACACCCTAGGTAAAGCTGCATCGATCGACGTCAGCCAATCTCCAGCAGAACAGTCCCATCAGCAACCTGATCGCCAGCAGCAATGTTAAGTGCAGTGATAGTTCCCGCCGCCGGGCTGACCAGGCGATGCTCCATCTTCATCGCTTCCAGAACAGCCAGCCTCTGCCCGGCCTCGACCGTATCACCGAGCGCCACATCCAGCGCCAGCACACGACCCGGCATCGGCGCTCGAAGCTGCCCCGACGTAGCACCGGCCTCCGCCATAATCGGCGCCTGACGCGCGAGGGTGAACATCTGGCCGTTTGACCGTATTTCAACATGCTGCGGCGTAATATGAAGATACGCTGTGAAGTCATTCAAAACCTGTCGACCATCCGCCAACAGCCGCGCCCGGGCGCTATCCTGCGTGATCGTGCGGCTATGAAGCGTTTCACCCTGCCAGAGCCGGATATGCGCTTCCACCGGCAGGTTGAGGCGAAATGCGCTGCTAAAGCCCGTGGTCACAGCGCCCGGCGCCGGCGTGGCCAGCGCGCTCGCCGCAAGCGCTATGGCGCTGTCCGGCATGTGCTCCGCCGGCGCAAGGCTGTCAGCATGGCCGGCAATGAAGCCAGTATCAAAGTCCTCGCCCACGAAGTCCGGATGGCTGGCAAGCCGCGCGAGAAAAGCCCGATTGGACTTAAGACCCGTCACCACCGTGGCATCAAGCCCGGCCGTAAGCCTCGCCAGCGCCTCGGCCCGCGTCGGGGCATGGGCAATCAGCTTGGCAATCATCGGGTCATAATCCAGCCCGATCCGGCTGCCCTGCTCGACGCCGGTATCGACCCTCAGGCCGTCGCCAAAGCGCAGCGCCTCAATCGTGCCGGTGCTCGGCAGAAAGCCGCCATCGGCATCCTCGGCATAGAGTCGCGCCTCGACAGCATGGCCGGTAACGCTGATCTCGGCCTGTTCGAGCGGCAAAGTCTCGCCACGTGCAATGCGAAGCTGCCATTCAACCAGATCAAGCCCGGTAATAGCCTCAGTGATCGGATGCTCCACCTGAAGTCGTGTGTTCATCTCCATGAAATAAAACGCCGGGTCGTCATGCTCGTCAATGTCATCAAGATCGAGCAAAAATTCGATCGTGCCAGCGTTCTGATAGTCAATCGCCGTCGCCGCGGTCACAGCGGCAATGCCGAGCATATGCCGAAGCCGGTCAGACAGGCCGGGGGCAGGGGCCTCCTCAATCACCTTCTGGTGCCTGCGCTGAAGCGAGCAATCGCGCTCATGCAGATGAACAACATTGCCATGCGCGTCGGCAAACACCTGAACCTCGACATGCCGCGCCCGTGCCACCAGCTTTTCGAGCAGCACAGCAGGATTGCCAAAGCTCGCCTCCCCCTCGCGCTGGGCCGCCAGCAGCGCGTCCTGAAACGCCGCCGACGTCCGCACAGTTCGCATCCCTTTGCCGCCGCCGCCAGCAACAGCCTTGATCAGCAAGGGAAAGCCCGTAGCCTCGGCAGCAGCAGCCAGACGAACGAGGCTCTGGTCAGCCCCCTGATAGCCCGGTGTCACAGGCACACCGGCCTTTTTCATCACGGCCTTCGCAGCATCCTTCAGCGCCATGGCGCGGATGGCAGCCGGAGGCGGCCCAACAAACATCAATCCGGCTGCCACAACAGCGCTCGCAAAATCAGCATTTTCGCTCAGAAATCCGTAACCCGGGTGGACCGCGTCCGCGCCAGTCTCGCGCGCAATGGCGATGATCCGATTGCCATGCAGATAGGGCCGGTTGCTGTCCGGCCCGAGACAAATCGCCTGCCCGGCCTCGCGCATATGCGGTGACTCCGCATCGGCATCGGCATAAACCGCCACAGTCTCTATACCCATGGTATGGGCAGTGCGGATGATCCGCCGCGCAATCTCCCCGCGGTTGGCGATCAGCAGTCGCTTCATGTCGGGCAACCATTGGGCTCGGCAGTCCAGGTCAGGCTCGTCACCCGCCACATACCCTCAATCCGCGCCAGCCCGAAGGAATCGATCCCGCAATGCAGCCGCTTGTCTTCAATATCAATCGAATAGGGCGCCCAGACATGCGCCAGATCGCGCTGTATATGCACCGTCGGCGTCTGAATGCGCTCATCCACCGGCCGCCGGCCGGGCGCCCGCCAGGATTCCGCCATCTCAGCTACGGTGAGCGTCCGGGAGCGCAGCGTGTCGCTGTCCTTGTCATAACTCTGCGCAACAATGAGCGCACCCGGCAGCATGACGCGCTCGATCAGCGCCGTATCGCCAGTATTGATCGCCCGAAGCACGTCATCAACAGCCGCCAGAATATCGTCGCGCGGGGCCGCACCGGCAGCAGCAGCAGTGAACATCAAAATGGCGGCAATCAATGGCTTCAGCATGGTCATCTCCGAAAGCGGGGGTCGGTTCAGCGGGCTTGTGTCCAGTCGGGCGCGCGCTTGTCGAGAAAGGCCTTCAGCCCCTCGCGGCCCTCAGCGCTGGTGCGGCGCGCGGCAATCCGGCCGGCAGTGTCGGCGCGCAACGCATCGGTGATTGGCCGGCCCGCAACGGCCTTGATCAGCACCTTGGCATCAGCAACAGCGCCGGGTGCGGCTGCGTGCAGATGTGTCAGCCAGTGGACGACTTGCGCATCGGCAGCATCACGGTCAATCGCCGTTTCATGGGCCAGCCCGATGGCTAGCGCATCGTCAGCCCCAAAAGCCTCAGCCGTCAGAAAAAGCCGGCGAGCATGGCTTTCCCCGATTTTCGCCAGCACAAAAGGCGATATCGTCGCCGGTGTCAGACCCAGGCGAACTTCAGACAGCCGAAAAGCCGAGCCCGCCTCGGCCACAACCATATCAGCACAAGCTACCAGCCCTACGCCGCCACCCGAAACCGCCCCATGAACCCGCGCAATCACCGGCTTGGGGCAGTCATTGATAGTTGCAAGCATTGTCGAAAGCGTCATCGCATCAGCAAGGTTCTGCGCGTCCGAAACGCCCGCGGCCCGGCGCATCCAGCCAACGTCGGCACCGGCGCAGAAGGATTTGCCCTCCCCGGTCAGCACGATCGCTCGGACGTGCGGATTGCTGCCGAGGCTGGCAAAAGCCTCGGTCAGCGCGGCGATAAGCGGTTCATCAAAGGCATTGTGACGCTCGGGGCGGGCGAGGGTGACATGCGCCGTTCCGGCCGCATCGATATGGCTTTCAAGGCTCATGGCGTCACATCCTGAATGTGCCGAAGCGCGTATCCGCTATCGGCTTCTGCAGGCTGGCAGCAAGGCTGAGCGCAATAACCCTGCGGGTATCGGCCGGATTGATGATCCCATCGTCCCAGAGCCGGGCGCTGGCATAATAGGGGTGGCCCTCGCGCTCATATTGCGTCCGAATCGGCGCCTTGAACGCCTCTTCCTCCGCCTGGTTCTTGAAGCCGCCGGACTTGACCGTCGCAAGTACGCTCGCCGCCTGCTCGCCGCCCATCACACTGATCCGCGCATTAGGCCACATCCACAGAAAATTCGGCCCATAAGCGCGCCCGCACATCCCATAATTGCCCGCCCCATAGCTCCCGCCGATCACCACTGTGATCTTCGGCACCGCAGCACAGGCCACCGCCGTCACCAGCTTGGCGCCGTGCCGGGCAATCCCTTCATTTTCATAGCGCTTGCCAACCATGAACCCGCTGATATTTTGGAGGAAAAGCAGCGGAACCTTGCGGGCGCAAGCAAGCTCGATGAAGTGCGCGCCTTTTTGCGCGCTTTCCGAAAACAAGATGCCATTGTTGGCCAAAATCGCCACAGGCTGCCCCTCGATATGCGCAAAGCCGCACACCAGCGTCTCACCAAAGCGCGCCTTGAACGGCTGAAACTCGCTGTCATCGACAATCCGCGCGATAATCTCATGAACATCGATGGGATGCCGCGAGTCGATCGGGGCGAGCGCGTGCAAGTCCGAAGCGTCGAACTTCGGCGCCCGTGCCGGCATGACCAGACGTTCAGCCGGCCGGGGAAGGGTGGCAATAATCCGCCGCGCAATGGCAATGGCATCCTCGTCATTCTCGGCCAGATGATCGGCAACGCCCGAAAGTCGCGTATGAACATCGCCGCCGCCAAGTTCTTCCGCCGTCACATCCTCGCCCGTCGCGGCCTTGACCAGCGGCGGCCCGCCTAGAAAAATTGTCCCCTGATTGCGAACGATGATCGACTCGTCCGCCATCGCCGGCACATACGCGCCGCCTGCGGTGCAACTCCCCATCACAAGCGCAATCTGCGCGATGCCCGCCGCGCTCATATGAGCCTGATTATAGAAGATCCGGCCAAAATGATCGCGGTCAGGAAACACCTGATCCTGCCGGGGCAAATTGGCGCCGCCGCTGTCCACCATATAAAGGCAGGGCAGATGGTTCTGCGCGGCAATCTCCTGCGCCCGGAGATGCTTCTTCACAGTCAGCGGATAATAGCTGCCGCCCTTCACAGTCGCATCATTGGCAGCGATAACACATAGCCGCCCCTCAACCTGCGCGATCCCGGCAATCAACCCGGCAGCAGGCACATCCTCATTATAAACGTCATGCGCCGCCAGCTGGCCGATTTCGAGAAATGCCGTGCCGGGATCAAGAATCGCCTCAACGCGGTGACGCGGCAGCAGCTTGCCGCGCGCCACATGGCGCTCGCGGCTGGCCTCGGGGCCACCTCGGGCAATCCGCGCCACAAGCCGGTTCAGATCATCCACAAGCTCAGCCATATGAGCAGCGTTGGCCGCACTGGCGGGGGGAAGGGGCTGGCCGATGCGGGGCATGACCTAGCTATGGCCGTTTGCGGAGCGTTGCTCAAGCTGCGGGGCGGGCGGCAGGTTGGACAGTCTGCATGGACGCCTCACCCGGCAGCCAGGCGTCTCCCCAATGGCGCATGGCGTCCATGGTCGGGGCGAGGGCCTGTCCGGCAGCAGTGAGCCGGTAATTGGCGCGGTGCGCATCCGCCGGAATTCGTTCCATCAGCCCGGCGTCCACCAGCCAGCCGAGGCGCGACGTAAGGGCGGCGCGTGAAATATTGAGCCGCTCGACAAAGCCTTCGAAGCGATCAACGCCAAGAAAGGCTTCGCGCAGAATCAGCAATATCCAGCGGTCCCCCAGCAGCCGGGAGGCGCGGCCGATAGGGCATGGCGAGCGCGAGGGAACATAGGCCTTCATACGGGGCAGCATAAGCGCTTGCCGGAGGATTGCGAAGTGCTCATAAGTCTGCTTTACAGACTAATAGGAGATGAGCCATGGCGATATTTGCGACCGAGGCCGATGCGCTGTTTTATATGCAGACTGTAGCGGTAGAAAAATCCGGGTTTTCGCGCTGGCTCGGGGTTCAGCCGCTGAAAGTGTGGCAGGGTCAGTCGGAACTGGTGCTGGCAGTGCGGCCGGAGATGACTCAGCACCATGGGTATGCACATGGCGCGATAGTGGGGCTTATGGCGGACAATGCCTGCGCCTGGGCCGCGGCCAGTCTGGCGGGGGATGTCGTGACGGGCAGCTATACCATTCATTTTGTTGCACCGGCGAAGGGTATGATGCTGCGGGCGAAGGGGCAGGTAATCAAGCCCGGTCGCCGGCAGGTGGTAGTGCGCGCCGAGGTGTGGAGCGAAAGCGGGGATGGCGCGGAGGCCATGAAGCCTGTGCTATGCGCAGTGGCGACGGCGGCAATCGTGCCGTTGGCGTAAGGACAGGATCCGGTTGCTTTCGACGCAGTGCTACGCTATGCGCCCGCTTCGCTCAGGCCGGTTGGAACCGGCCGTTCCCGAGAAGGTATTTTGCCATGAAGTCCGACATCCACCCCACCAGCCACATGATCACCGTCCGCATGACCGACGGTCATGAGTATCAGACGCGCACGACCTGGGGTAAGCCCGGCGATCTGATGACGCTGGAAATCGACCCCACCTCGCACCCGGCCTGGGTTGGCGGGGCAGGCAAGATGCTCGACGCCGGCGGTCAGGTGGCGCGCTTCAACAAGCGCTTCTCGGGCTTCGGGCTGGCTGCGAATAACAAGTGAGCCGGCGCGGGTTTAGCAACGCTAAACCCCGACTCGGCGAACGCCCGGCCGGCGGGGCGGCGGTTCCCATAACCGCCGAACCCGTCCGACGTCAGCCCCGGCTTTGCCGGTGCCTTCGGTAATCATGGCTCATCATCACCCCAAAAACGCCTTAGCCCCCGCATAATCCGCCTTCCCGTTCGGCCCGCGCGGGCATTTGTCCACAATCACAATGCGCTTGGGCACCTTATACCCCGCAAGATGCTGCCGCACATGCGCCCGCAGCGCGTCAATATCAGTCCATGCCGGCGCTTCCACCACGGCTGTGACTGCCTGGCCCCATTGCGGATCGGGCGTGCCAAAAACCAACGCATCGGTCACCGCCGCATGCGTCTTGAGCATCTCCTCAACCTCTTCGGGAAAGACTTTCTCCCCCGCCGTGTTGATGCACTGGCTGCCACGCCCCATCAGCGTGAAGCTGCCATCAGCATGGCTCACCGCAAAGTCGCCTGGAATGCTGTATCGAACTCCGTTGATCACCGGGAATGTCGCGGCAGTCTTGGCCTCATCCTGCCAATAGCCGCGCGGCAGCAGCCCGGCGCGGGCCAGCCGGCCAGTCTCGCCGGGCACCACAGGCTTCATATCATCGCCCAGAATCAGCGTATTGCCATCCGCAGGCATAAATTGCGTCGGCCCGCCTGCGTCTTTGGCGGATTGCAGACTGCTGCCCATGCCAAGGCCCTCGGATGAGCTGAGCGCATCAACAAGAAGCGCGTTCGGCGCGTGGCGCAGCAGCCCGGCCTTGATCTCGGGGGACCACATGGTGCCCGAAGACAGGATGTTGCGCAGACTCGCAATGCTGCCATGGCCCGCGTCGAGTGCGTCCAGCAGCGGCCGCCCGAAAGCGTCGCCAACCAGCGTGGCAAAGGTGCAGCCATGCGTCTGGCAGGCAATGGCAGCGTCAGCGCCATTGAGGCTGGCGCCGGGCAGCGTCACAACCGTGCCGCCGGTCACAAGCGTGAAGATGCTGATCATGAAGCCGGTGCCATGCATAAGCGGCGGCATGATCAGGCTGCGGCGGCCGATCCGCCCGCTGATCATGGTGTCGGCATGGCCCTGAAGCGTCGTCGGCTCGCCGCTGGCCTTGTCATTCAGCGCGCCGCCGAGCAGCACAAACATATCGGCCTGATTCCACATCACCCCCTTGGGCATGCCCGTCGTCCCGCCCGTGTAGATGAAAATCATGTCGTCAGGTCGGTGCGCCTGAGGGGGCAGGGCCCGCGCCGTTTCAGCAACCGCCTCAAAATCCTCAGCCCAATCCGGCGCTTCACCGCCAACTTGCAAAAACAGCCCGATATGCCCAAGCCTTGGGCGAATACTGTCAACAAGCGTCGCAAAATCAGCGTCGAAAACCAGCACTTTGCTGCCGGAATTTTCGAGGATGTAGAACAGTTCCTCGCCGGTATAACGGTAGTTGATATTGACATGAACAAGCCGCGATTTGAACCCGGCCACCGTGGTTTCAAGATAAGCAGGCGAATTCCGCATCAGATGTGCCAGCCGGTCGCCGGGCGCTGCCACCGTCAGCATATGCGCCGCCAGATTGTCCGTCCGCCGGTGAAACGCCCCCCATCTCACCGTCCGCTCGCCGTGGATCAGCGCCGGACGCAGGGAGTCCACGGCATGGCTGCCGGCTTCAAAAATAGCACCGAAGCTGAAGCTCATATATTTCTCCCCGCCAGCCAGCTTAGGGGAGGGCACGCAACCAGCCAAGCCAGCGAACGACTATTCCGGTTGCAGCAGCCGATGGAGATGCACCACGACATATTTCATCGTCGCATCATCGACAGTCCGCTGTGCCGCACTGCGCCAGGCACGCTCAGCCGAAGCGTAATCAGGAAAAATCCCGATAACATCCAGCTTCTCCGGATCGCTGAAATCGGTGCCCTGCGGGTCGGCAACATGGCCGCCAAATACAAGATGGAGTTTGCTCATACCCGGCTTTAACCCGCCCGCGCAGGGTTTGTCAGCTGTATTCGGGCGCCAGCCGATCCATCATCGCCTTGAACCAATCATCAAACGCCAGCCCGTCCCACGCCCGGTGGTTACCCAGCGCATGCTCAGCAGCGTTGCGGATATAAAATTCGGCATTGATCCGGTTGGCCAACCGGTTGTCCTGCATGCGGATGACTCTCGCAGGGCTGCCAACAACAATGCTGTTCGGCGGCACTATCATATTGTCCTTCACATAAGCATGCTGGCCAATGATCGATCCAGCACCAATATGCGCCCCATTATAGATGGTTGCGTTGATCCCGATGAGCACATGATCTTCAACAGTGCAGCCATGCAACGTAGCCCGGTGCGTGATCGAACAGAATTTCCCGACCCGGACGGGCTTTCCCGGATCGGTATGGATCATCACGAAATCCTGAACATTGGTGCCCTCGCCAATCTCGACATGCGCAACCTCGGAGCGGATCACCGCATTGCACCACAGCGAAGATTTCGCACCCATCGAAACATGACCAAAAATCTGAGCCGACGGATGCACAAAAGCGCTATCCGCCAGCTCGATACGGCTGGTCATGCAGCAGCCCTCATGCCCGCGAATCCGCCGATTTCGTGTTCGCGCTCTTCAAGAAAGCGATCAGCGAATCAAACCCCTTGGACTTGATTTGTTGGTTGAAATCCGCCTCCTGCGTGATCGACAAATTGATGTTTGAAACCGTCAGATTATTAACCTGATAGCGATTATCCGCCGTCTTCCTCACCTGCCAGATAGCATCAATCGGTGAGCTGCCAGGCCGCTGAACCCGCGTGTGAACCTCGGTAAAAGGCCCACGCGCATTGAAGCGCATCGTCTTGATGCTGGCATCCTGATAGTCATAAAGCCGGTCGGCATAGGCATTCAGAATGAATTCCGGAAAAGCCGCCTGATAGGCTTTCAGCTGTGCCGGCGTAATGTCGGCACGGTGTCGGCGAATAAGCCGGTTGCCAATCTCAGTCAGCGCCACATTGCGCTCAAGCATTGTCCGAAATTTGGCCCGGCCCTCGGCCTTGCTCACCGATTTGTCGCGCAACACCGCAAAAGCATCATTCGCCAGCGTTTCGACAAAAGCCTTGGCCGCAGGGTCACCGGCCGGCGCATCCTGCGCCATCGCCGGCGGTGCGGCAAACGGGCTGACAACGGCACCAATAGCAATGGCACCGGCAATAATCAGGGAACGCATATTAATCTCCAAAGCATTAGACATGAGCAGCTTATGGCAGCGCCCAAGTGAACGCGAGGTTACTTCCTGCCGCCAAACAGGCTCAACGCCGCCCCCGCAACAACCCCGATGATCATCGACAGCAGCGGGTTTTTGGCAATGCTGTCCTGCAGCCCGGCGGCACTCAGCCCAGAGGGCGGCGCAACAGAATCCGTGTCATACTCATCGTCATAATCGGTGTAATCGGCAGTAGTATCACCAAGATCAACCGTAGCATTCGACAGCGTATTGCGCGCCAGTAGCGCCAGCCCGATCGCCGCCACAGCAGCACCAATGGCCACCGGATGCGCCGTCACCATGTCCTTTGATTTGTTGACCAGCTTCCGACCCTCAACCGACGCCGTTTCATACGCCTCATCAAACAACGCATCAGGATCAAGCCGCGTCTTGAGCTCCGACACAGCGTCGCCGAGCCGGTCGCGATGGCCGCTTGCTTCGGCGGCAAGGCGGTTGATGGCGTCAGCGCTGCTCATTGGAAATATCCTCGGTAGGTTGGTCCCTGGGCATCACAAGTTTAAGTGATTCGGCATGGTTACGAAGATTGTTCAACGCCCGATGCGGCGCAATAGGGCCATCACGCATCCTTACAATTCCAGCGGCTACAAGCCCACCGCCCACCACAAACGCAAAAACTGCGGTGGCGAGCGAACTCCAAACCGGGCCAATGTAAGGTGCAAGCGCCGCAATGACCGCGCCCAGCAACGCAATGCCAGCAACGCCGAACACGATGCCGCCGGCCATGATGATAGCAAACGCCAGCGCCAGCCGGCCAATGTTATACCTCACTTCAGCAGAGGCGAGATTGGCCTCCGCCACAATCAGCGCACGCACCTCCGACGGCACACGGCTCGCCACCGCCCACAACGGATCAACGTGCTCGCCTGCCAGATTCGCCGTCTCCGGCTCAGGCAGCGGCGTCACCGGGGGCGCCTCTTGGCGTTCCCCGGTCATTCAGGCTTCTGGCTCGGCCGGATCAGCCGCGCCAGCAAAAACCCCCCCGCCACAGCCACACCCAGCGCAATCGCCGGCTGGCGTCGCACCAGATCCTGGCCATCGGCAATCAGCTCGCTCACCTGCTTGTCCTCCAGCCCGCGCTGGATCGCGCCCAACAGATCGGCGGCTTGATGCGCCAGATCACCTACCGGCCGACCGGCCACACTGTCGATGTTTGCCGCCCAGCTGTGCGCCTGCACAACAATTCCGTTCATCGACTTGATGATCTCGATCTTTGCGTCCTCAGCAAAGTCGAGCAGACGGCTCTCTGTGCCGCCAACAACCTTGGAGGCAGTGATCTTTCCAGACGTTTCTTCGGCTGACATGGCGGTCTCCGGTGCAAGCTTGCGAGTTGCGACAATGGTTATGCCTCGATAAATGGCGCGGGTGAGGCTCTGGTGCAACCGCCCAGCGCCGCAAAGGTTTCCCTGGGAGCTAAAAAATGACCGCCATTATCGACATCATCGGACGTGAAATCCTCGACAGCCGCGGCAATCCGACGGTTGAAGTCGATGTCGTGCTCGAAGATGGCTCGCTCGGCCGCGCCGCTGTCCCCTCCGGCGCCTCCACCGGCGCGCATGAAGCCGCCGAGAAGCGCGATGGGGATTTGGCGCGTTATGGCGGCAAGGGCGTGCTGGATGCCGTCGAAGCAGTAAACGGCGAGATTCTCGATGCGCTCGCCGGCATGGACGGCGAGGAGCAGAGCGAAATCGACGCCGCCCTCATTGAGCTTGATGGCACGCCCAACAAATCACGGCTGGGCGCCAATGCCATTCTGGGCGTCAGCCTCGCCGTAGCACGCGCCGCTGCCGATGCGCGCGGCCTGCCGCTGCACCGTTATATCGGCGGCGTCTCGGCCAGCCTGCTGCCAGTGCCGATGATGAATATCATTAATGGTGGCGCCCATGCCGATAACCCCATCGACATTCAGGAATTCATGGTCATGCCGGTCGCCGCAGGGTCGATCGCCGAGGCCGTGCGCTGGGGTGCCGAGATCTTCCATGGGCTGAAGGCGGCGCTCAAACAGGCCGGCCATTCAACCAGCGTCGGTGATGAAGGGGGCTTCGCGCCCAATCTGAGCGGCACACGAGCAGCGCTCGATTTCATCTCGGCGGCGGTGGAAAAAGCCGGGTTCACATTGGGCGAAGACGTCTGGCTGGCGCTAGATGCCGCCGCCACCGAATTCTATCATGATGGCCGCTATGTGCTGGCCGGCGAAGGCCTCAGCCTCGATGGTGCCGGCATGACCGATTATCTCGCCGGCCTCGCCCGCGATTATCCGATCCTCTCGATAGAGGACGGCATGGCTGAGGATGACCGTGAAGGCTGGAAACTGCTCACTGATCGGCTCGGATCAAGCGTGCAACTCGTTGGTGACGATCTTTTCGTCACCAATCCCCGCCGCCTGACCGACGGTATCAACGAAGGCCTGGCCAACGCTCTGCTCGTCAAAGTCAATCAGATCGGTACGCTTTCGGAGACGCTGGAAGCTGTCGAGATCGCGCACCGCGCCCGTTATCGCACTGTGATGAGCCACCGCTCGGGGGAGACCGAGGATTCCACCATTGCCGATCTTGCGGTGGCGTGCGGCTGCGGTCAGATCAAGACCGGCAGCCTCGCGCGCTCCGACCGGCTGGCCAAATATAATCAGCTCATCCGCATTGAGCAGGAACTCGGGTCGAGCGCGCGCTATGCCGGACGATCGGTGTTGATGGCGCGATGACCCCCGTGATCCGGCATCTGGCGGCGCTTCTCGCGCTGCTGTGGGCCGGTCAATCGCTGGCGGCGACCCTCACAGGCGTATCGGCGGTCCCGGCGGTGGTCACCATCACAACCGATGGACCGGTGGCCGCTGCTTCAGTGCTGGTGCTCCAGTCGCCTGACCGGCTGGTCGTGGACGTGCCGGCCGTCATCGTCATCCCCATGACAGCAGCAGGCGCTGCCAGCGTCCGCCAGTTGCGACTCGCAGCGTTCGCCCCCGGTATCGCGAGGCTGGTCATGGATCTAGATGGGCCGGTGTTGCTGGTCTCAACGCAGGCGGCCGACCGGTCGCTCACTCTCACATTGCGCCGGGCAACGGCGGCGGAGTTCGCCGCCGCAGTCAAGGCCGGTAAGCGCCCAATCGCCGTCGCCCGCGCCCCGCACCGTCTCGATCTGGACATGGCCACCACCCCAACGCCGTCAATCCAGCCGCCAGCCGATCAAGCGCAGATCACCCCAGCCGGACCAGGCCTGCCAGCCGCAGGCACCCCGATCCAGCCTCGCCCGCCAATGCCCGAAAAGCCAGCGCAAAGCCCGCCCGCCACCGTCGAAACACGCCCGGCGCCCTCACGCGTCATCCGTTCGCGCAGCGGCGGCAAGCCGCTGGTGGTGATCGATGCCGGTCATGGCGGCAAGGATGTGGGGGCCACATCGGTGCGCGGCGGCTATGAAAAGGATGTCACGTTGGCCATCGCGCTGGCCACAGCGCAGGCACTTGAGCGTCGCGGCAAAGTCCGGGTGCGGCTGACCCGGGCCGATGATCGCTTCATTCCGCTCGGCGGCCGTGTCGCAATCGCGCAAAAGGCGCGCGCCGATCTCTTTGTCTCGGTCCATGCAGATGCAGCGCTCAATCTGGAGGCGCGTGGTGCCAGCGTCTACACATTGTCGTCCACAGCCTCTGATGCAGTCGCTGCGCGGCTCGCAGCGCGCGAAAACAAGGCGGACATCATCGGCGGCATCAATCTCGGTGTCGAGGCGCCCGACGTTGGCGATATCCTCATAGAACTGTCGCGGCGCGGCACCACCGATATGTCGGTTATTTTCGCCGAAGCGCTGCAGGAGGAGCTTTCGCCGCGCATCCGCTTCCGCTCGACATTTCATCATTTCGCCGGCTTCCGCGTCCTCAAGGCGCCCGATGTGCCGTCGGTCCTGCTCGAAACCGGCTATGTCACCAATGGCGAAGACGCCGATTTCCTGTTTTCGCGCGATGGTCAAAAGCGTGTGGCTGAAGGGATCGCCCGCGCCATCGAGCGCCATCTTGTGGGCGGGTGACGGGCGGCAAATTAGCAGCTAGGGATGCGCTGTAATGCGGCGTTGGATGATCTTTACTGGCCTTGGAGCAGTGCTGCTGGTGGCGCTCGGCGTCGGGCTGCTTTTCGCCATGACGCGCGATCTTCCTAGCGAGGATGAGCTGGCAAAATATGCCCCGGCGCTGCCGTCGACCGTCCGCGATGTGAACGGCGAGGTCGTCTCAACCTTCATGCGGGAACGGCGCATCTATTTGTCCTATAAAGAGATTCCACCCCTGCTGGTGAAGGCCTATGTGTCTGCCGAGGACAAGACGTTCTTCAGCCATGGCGGGCTGGATTATGTCGGCATCCTCGGCGCTGTCGTCGCCAATGTGCAGGGGCAGTTCACCGGCAAGCGGCCGGTCGGCGCCTCAACCATCACCCAGCAGGTCGCCAAGGGCATCATCGGCAATGAGGTCACGCTGTCGCGCAAGCTGCGGGAGGCTGTCGTTGCGCGGCGGCTGGAGGCTGTGTTCTCCAAGCAGCAGATCATCGAAATCTATCTCAATCAGATATTTCTCGGCCGCAATGCCTATGGCGTCGAGGCTGCGGCCCAGGCCTATTTCGGCAAGACGGCGTCCGGGCTGTCGCTCGCCGAAATGGCCTATCTCGCCATCCTGCCCAAGGCGCCCTCCACCTATTCACCAGTCTCACGCAAGCCGCGAGCCCTCGCCCGTCGGGCCTATGTGCTGGGGCGGATGGAGGAAGATGGCTTCATCACCGCCGCCCAGCGCGCCGCCGCCGCCGCCGCGCCGCTGGAGGCCGTCGCCAATCGCGGCACGGGGCCAAGCCGCGCCGGTGATTATTTCATCGAAGATGTCCGCCGCGATCTCATCGCCCGCTTCGGCGAAGATGCCGACGATGGCCGAAACAGCGTCTATGGCGGCGGTCTCTGGATCAGAACCTCGCTTGATCCGGTGATGCAGGATGCCGCCGAAAAAGCCCTGCGGGATGGCCTGCTGCGCTATGATCGCGGCAAGCCATGGCGCGGCCCGGCGGTCAAAATCGATGCGTCCGAAGGCTGGCCGTCGCGGTTGTCCAGCGCCGTCGTGCCCACAGGCTATGACAATTGGCGTAAAGCCGTGGTGCTGGGGCGGGATAACGGCGGGCTGAGAATCGGCCTCACCGATGGCAGCACCGGCCGTTTGCCAGCCACTGCCGCCAGCCGCAAGCTGCGCGGCACCAATCAAAGCGCCGCCGAAGTGCTGGCACGCGGTGATGTAATCGTCGTCACCAAGGTCGACAATGACTGGCAGCTTCGTCAGGCCCCCGAAATTTCCGGCGGCTTCGTCGCCGAAGACCCGCACACAGGCCGGGTATATGCTATGGTAGGTGGCTTCGATGCGCGTGCCCAGAGCTTCAACCGCGCCACACAAGCCAAGCGCCAGCCCGGATCAACCTTCAAGCCAATCGTTTATGCCACGGCGATGGACAATGGCTTCACCCCGTCGAGCATCATCGTCGATGGCCCATTTTGCGTTTATCAGGGCCGCCGCCTCGGGCAGAAATGCTTCCGCAATTTCGGCGGCAGCTCGGCCGGACCACAGACCCTGCGCTGGGGCCTGGAGCAAAGCCGCAACCTGATGACCGTCCGCCTCGGTTATTCGGTCGGCATGGACAAGGTGTCAGCCCAGGCCAAGGCGCTCGGCATAGGTGAATATCCAACCCAGCTCGCCTTTGCGCTCGGCGCTGGCGAAACAACCGTCATGAAGCTCACCAACGCCTACGCCCAGATTTTCAACGCCGGCCGCAAGCTCGAGCCAAGCCTGATAGACATGGTGCAAGACCGTGATGGCAAGGTCATCTTCCGGCGTGACACCCGCTCGTGCAGCGGCTGCATGGCGGATGACTGGACCGGCGAGCGCATGCCCCGCCCCGGCGGCCGCGTCGTCCAGGTCATGGACCCGCGCACCGCCTATCAGATCGTGCACCTCATGGAAGGCGTCGTCACCCGCGGCACCGCCGTCCGCTTGCGTGTTCTCGATCGCCCGCTGGCCGGCAAGACCGGCACAACCAGCGGCCCCAAGGATGCATGGTTCATCGGCGGTACCCAGGATCTCGTCGCCGGCCTTTATCTCGGCTATGATCAGCCACGCGATCTCGGTGGCTATGTCCAGGGCGGTAACACCGCCGGTCCGATCTGGCTGGATTTTGCCAAAGTCGCCCTCAAAGACGCCGAGAAGCGTCCATTCGTGGTGCCGCCGGGCATCCGGATGGTGCGGGTCGAGCGGCGCTCGGGCAAGCGCGTCTTCGGCAGCTGGCCCAGCGGCAACGATCCTAAAGCCAGCGTCATCTGGGAAGCCTTCAAGCCCGACAGCGAGCCGCGCCGCGTCGGTGATGCCGATGGAGGGCAGCGCGCCGCCGGCAGCCGGGTGCGCTCTGATGCGGAGTTTCTTTCCAACACCGGCGGGATTTACTAGAAGCCACGACCAAGCGTTTTGAAGGATTCGTAATGCGTGCCGAGGCGGAAGCCCATGCCCTCCAGATCAAGCAGGCGCTCGACCTGCTGAGGAGGTTTCTTTGACTGGGATCGCGCCCTCCGTCGGCTCGATGAGCTGAACAACCGCGTCGAAGACCCCAAGCTCTGGGATAATCCCAAAGCAGCCCAGGCCGTCATGCTCGAACGCCGCCGACTCGACGAGGCGATTTCAGCCACCAGATCAATAGAACGTGAGCTGTCTGAAACCTCCGAGCTCATCGAGATGGCCGAGGCTGAAGGCGATGAAGAGATGGCCGCCGAAGGCACATCAGTCCTGCGGACACTCGCCGCCAAGGCCGAGCGCGACAAGGTCGCGGCCCTGCTCTCCGGCGAGGCTGACAACAACGACACCTATATCGAAATCAACTCCGGTGCGGGTGGCACCGAGAGCCAGGACTGGGCATCGATGCTCCAGCGGATGTACCAGCGCTGGGCCGAACAGCGCGGTTACAAGGTTGAGCTGATCGACTTCAACGACGGTGAACAGGCCGGCATCAAAAACGCCACCATGCTCATCAAGGGCGCACAAGCCTATGGCTGGGCCAAGACCGAAAGCGGCGTCCACCGCCTCGTGCGGATCAGCCCCTATGATTCAGCCGCGCGCCGCCACACCAGCTTCGCCAGCGTCTGGGTCTACCCGCAGATCGACGATGATATCGAGATCGACATCAAGGAATCCGACCTCAGGATCGACACCTACCGCGCCTCGGGCGCCGGCGGGCAACACATCAACACCACCGATTCAGCCGTGCGCATCACCCATGTCCCCACTGGCGTGATCGTGGCGTGCCAGAACGAACGATCGCAACACAAAAACAAAGCCACCGCCATGAAGATGCTCAAAGCCCGGCTCTACGAGCGCGAGCTGGCTATCCGCGAGGCCGCCGCCGCCGATGTCGAGGCCGGAAAGACCGATATCGGCTGGGGCCACCAGATCCGCTCCTACGTCCTCCAGCCCTATCAGCTGGTGAAGGACATGCGCACCGGCGTCACCTCAACTGCCCCCGATGATGTGCTCGACGGCGATCTCGATCCGTTCATGGCCGCCGCCCTTTCCCAGAAAGTCACCGGAGACAAGGTCGATGTGGAAGACGTCGACTGACCAGCTCAGTCAGGGCTTGGGAATGCCCTGCCGTATCCGTTCCGAAAAGTCCGTGTCCGGCTCCGCTCCCGCCGTCCGCGCGCCAATGTGACTGCGCTCAACCAGCGTCGCCAGCGGCATCCTGCGGCTGACGAATTCACGCTCCCGCAGATATGAAGGCAGCCTGCCGGGCAGTAAAATCCGCCAGTCGAGCCCGATGCGCGGATCAAGCCGGTGCGCCATCCCATAGATCACTGTCGTGCAATTCGTCGTAAGCGTATGATACCAGCGCGGCCGCGCCGCCAGATCATTGGCAAAAGCAACATATTCGCCGAGCAGCGCCCGCACTGTCGCCTGCTGCATATCGAGCCGATACAGCCGCACATCCTCCCCCCGCGTCGTAGCGCGAACCTTGACGATATCGCGCTCATCAGCAGCAATAATCGCCAGCTCATATTGCTTGAAAAACCCGGCATAAGCCGAGTAAACCTCGCCGCGCTCCTTGCGAATTTCGATCGAGAAAGCCAGCGGCGCACTGTCAGTAAAGTTGAAGCTGATAATCGCATGCGCAATCGATTCGCCGGCCCAGTAGCTCAAGAACAGATCGGCAGAGGTCAGCGCGCTAAGCCGATAGCGGCGGGTCTCCCAGCGCTCATCAAAATCCGTATCGCTGCGCCACATAAAATTGCGGACATTATGGACCGTCAGCGTGTCGCCATCGATCTCGGCGGTGGCAATATGCGCCATATCGCGCTGCCACACGCGGTCGTTCGAGGGGCGCAGCATCAGCCACCACCCCCCGAGCGCCAGCCACACCAAGCCCAGCAGCAGCACGCCGCGCCGCTGATCAGGCAGCCACAACCAGCGCGCGGCTACCAGCGTCAGAATCAAAAAAGCGGCAATAAAGCCAATTCGCACAACCACCGGCAACGGCAGCCGATACCAAAGCGCCCCCGCACCCCAAAGCCCCACAGGCAGCAGCGCCAGCGACACCAGCCCGAGTAGAAAAAACCGACTCAAACCGCGTGGTATCGCGCAAGCCCGGCGTCAAGATCGGCAATCAGATCATCCGGATCCTCCAAGCCAATGCTCAGCCGCAGCAGAGGTCCGGGAAAATCGGGCAGGCTGACGCTGCGGCAGGCGGTCAGCTCGACCGGCAGGATCAACGATTCAAACCCGCCCCAGCTAAACCCCATGCCAAAATGATGAAGACCGTCCAAAAACGGTGCCAGGTCGGCGCGGCGCCCGGCCTTGAGCACAATGCCAAACAAGCCAGTGCCGCCGCTGAAATCGCGCTTAAAAATCGCATGATCAGGGTGAGAGGGCAGGCCGGGGTGAAGCACGCAGTGCACTGCAGGGTGCGCCTCAAGCCAGCGCGCAACGGTCAAAGCGCTCGCCTCATGCCGGTCCAGCCGCAGCGCCAGCGTCCGCAGCCCGCGCAAGGCCAGCGCCGCATCATCGGGGGAAACACTCATCCCGAGCCGGTAATGCGCATGTGACAGTCCGGCCCAATGCGTAGCGGTCGTGGTGACAGAGCCCATCATCAGGTCCGAATGCCCGCCAACATATTTGGTCAGCGCCTGAACGCTCATATCGACCCCATGTGCCAGCGGCTGCAACCGAAGCGGCGTCGCCCAGGTATTGTCTATAATCGTGGTGATGCCCCGGGCGCGGGCAGCCGCCGTAATAGCCGGCAGATCGTGCAGCTCAAACGATAAAGACCCTGGACTTTCCAGAAGAATAGCGCGTGTTTTGGATGTAAAATACGAAGCAATATCCACCGTCCGCGGCTCGAAATACCGCGTCGTCACACCTATGGCCGTCAGCGTCTGGTCGGCAAAAAGCCGCGTCGGCTCATACGCCGTGTCAGTGACCAGCAGTTCATCGCCTTGCCCCAGCACGGATAGCAGCGCCGTGCTGATAGCGGCAACGCCGGAGGGGTAGAGCTTGGTCCCGGCCGCCCCGGGTTCAAGACTGGTCAGCGCATCTTCGAGCGCCCAGATGCCCGGTGTGCCGCGCCGCCCATAATACAGGCCGTTGTCGGGCGCCCTGATCGCCGCATCAAGGTCTGCCAGCGTTGGAAACAATATGGTCGATGCCCGCGATATCGGCGGGTTAACAAAGCGGGCGGAGCTGCGCGACTCTCGCCCGGCGCTGGCCAGCCGCGTGCCAAGGCCCAGTCCTGACAGGTCAAGGGGTGGCTGCCTGCCGGCCATCGCTGTTTATCGACCAGTTACAACCGGTGTTTCGGGCAGGCCGCCCCATTCGGTCCAGCTGCCATCATAAATCGCCATGCCAGACTGCCCGAGCAGCGCTGCAGCAAAGGCGAGGCATGCCGAGGTCACGCCCGACCCGCAGGTTCCCACGACCGGCCGGCTCAGATCGACCCCGGCCATATCAAAGGCCACCTTCAAATCTTCCAATGACTTATAGGTGCCATCTTCGTTGAAAAGCCGGTCGAATGGCAGCGACTTCGATCCCGGAATATGCCCCGAGCGCAGCGTGGAACGCGGCTCCGGCTCGGTGCCGAGGAAACGGCCTTCAGACCGCGCATCGACAATCTGCTCGGCCTTGCTGCGAAGATTGTCAGTAATCTGCCCGATATCACGCACAAGCGCCTTGTCCGCCCACACCGTGAAGTGGCGATGCCGGACCACCGGCTTGCCGCTCTCGCTGGCCCGGCCTTCCGACTGCCATTTTTGGAAGCCGCCATCGAGAATCGAAACCTGATGCGCGCCAAACAGCGTTAACATCCACCAAACCCGCGCAGCACTGCGCAGCGGCGAATTGTCATAGACGACAATGCGGCTGCCATCGCCAAGCCCCAGCGCCTGCATGCGGCTGGCGAATTTCTCCGCCGTCGGCAGCATGTGCGGCAAGGGCGAGGCCTGATCGGACACTTCTTCGATGTCGAGAAACACAGCGCCGGGAATATGCGCCGCTTCAAATTCGGCACGAGCATCGCGCTTATGCTGCGGCAGAAACATCGTCGCGTCGATCACCCGCAGATCGGACTTGCCGAGCTCGGCGCTGAGCCAATCGGTGCTGACCAGAAGTTTCATGACGGATACTCCATTGCCCGGTGTTTTATTGAGCACACTTTGGAGGGGTGACATAAGCGCGGGGAGCCGCCATGTCACCCGGCATGTGACGATTTCATGTGTGGAAATTACGATGACCGAGACTTTGCATCTGGGCAAGCCGTCGAGCCTGCCGACCAGCCCCGACACTGCCGTGCTGGATTTCCCTGCCAATCCGCGACCGGGGCTGGATTATCTGGTGCGCTTTGCCGTACCGGAGTTCACCTCGCTCTGCCCCGTGACAGCAGCACCCGACTTTGCGCATCTGGTCATCGATTTTGTGCCAGATCAGCGAATCGTCGAATCCAAGTCATTGAAACTATGGCTCGGCGCCTTTCGCAATCACGCCGGCTTTCATGAAGATGTCACCGTCGGCATCGGCGCCCGGCTGGTTGCCGAGATGGCGCCCAAATGGTTGAGAATCGGCGGCTATTGGTATCCGCGCGGCGGCATCCCGATCGATGTATTCTGGCAGTCGGGGCCGGTGCCATCAGGCGTCTGGGTGCCTGATCAGGGCGTCGCCGGCTATCGCGGCCGAGGCTGAAACCTTACGGCAGCCCGGTCAGCTTGTGAGTCTGCAAGCTCAGCCGCCAGCGCGGATTTTCAAGGCAATATCGGATCGCTGCCTGCGTATTTTCCGCCTGAGTCGGACCATCCATCGGCTGCAGAAAAAAATGCTCGAATTCGAGCAACTCAAAACGCTCAGGCATCGCCTTGGCTTGCGGGAATACCAGCTTCAGTTCCTGTCCGGCCGTCAGCGCCAGCGGCGCGTCAGCCTTGGGGCTAACGCATATCCAGTCGATTCCCGGGGGGGCAGGCTGGGTGCCATTGGTCTCGATGGCAATCTCGAAGCCGCGGCCATGAAGCGCCTCAATCAGCGCCGGATCGAGCTGTAAAAGCGGCTCGCCACCAGTACACACCACCAGCCGGTTCGCGCGCGGCGCTCCCCAGGCAGCGGCGGCTGCCTGAGCAAGGGCAGCCGCATCAGAGAATTTGCCCCCGCCCGGACCATCAGTGCCAACGAAGTCAGTATCGCAAAAGCTGCACACGGCTGTGGCCCGGTCAGCCTCGCGCCCGCTCCACAGATTGCACCCGGCGAATCGCAGAAAAACCGCCCGCCGCCCCGTCTGCGCCCCTTCGCCTTGCAACGTCAGGAACAGTTCCTTCACCACATAGGTCATGGCGCCGGATCGTCCACACCCGCTTCAGCAAAACCCTTTGCACGCAACCTGCAGCTATCACACGCCCCGCAAGGCCGCCCGTCCGGCGTCGGATCGTAGCAGGACCATGTCAGATGCAGCGGTGCCCCAACACTTGCTGCGACGCGGACAATATCGGCCTTGGTCATCGTCGCCAGCGGCGTATGCACCTTAAAAGCGTGGCCCTCGCTGCCCGCCTTTGTCGCGGTATTGGCCATGGCCTCAAAGCTGGCAATGAACTCGGGCCGACAATCAGGGTAGCCGCTGTAATCGAGCGCATTAACCCCGATAACAAGATGCCGCGCGCCCACAGCCTCAGCCCAGCCAAGCGCCACCGAAAGAAAGATGGTGTTCCGCGCCGGCACATAGGTCACTGGAATCCCCGGCGCCACACCCGATTTCGGCACATCGATATCGGCAGTCAGCGCACTACCGCCGAAGCCACGCAGATCAAGCGGCAGTGTTATATGCCGCTCGACCCCAAGCGCGTCGGCAACCTTGGCAGCATGCAGCAATTCAATGCGGTGGCGCTGGTTATAGTCGATCGTCAGCGCCAGCAGCCGATAGCCCTGCGCCTTCATCAAAGCCGCCGCCGTCGTCGAATCAAGCCCGCCCGACAACAAAACAACAGCCGTCTCAGGCATGTATCCGCCATGTCTTCGAGCAAAACTGGCAATCAACGCCAATAAAGCCATCATCCCCGCGCATCGTGACGCGTTCGGCATCGGGAAAGCGCTGCAACACATCGGTGATATGCTCAGGCGAGCAGCGGCAACCACGAACCGGCGTCGCCCCGGGAAAAAGCCGGACTTCCTCCTCATGAAACAACCGCCACAGTAACGATTCGGGCGAAAGCTCAGGGTCAGTTAGCTCCGCATCGGTGATGGTGCTCGCCAGCGTGCGCATATGCTGCCAGTCAGCCGGCTCAGGTTGGCCCTCATCCTCGGCGAACCGGCGCGACTGGCCATCCTCGCCCTTGGGCAAATACTGAAGCAAAATACCGCCAGCGCTGTAGCCTGTCACCGCCGACCCCGTAAAATTCGCGCGGATCAGCGTCGGAATCTGCTCCGAAGCGCGAAAATAATGTTCGATAGCCGCCGGAATGCCAGCCCCCTCCAGCGGCACAATCCCCTGATAACGCTCATTGGTCTCAGTCTGATCCAGCGTCACGGCCAGATGCCCATCGCCAAACATCGCCTCAAGCGAGCCCGCCGGCGTCGCAGCATCGCCCTTCACATAGCCGCGCAGCGCCCCCGCATTCCAGTCCGCAACCAGCAGATCGAGCGGCCCCTTGGACTGCGCCTGAAGCGTCAGCCCGCCGATGCTGTCCCGCAGCGTGGCACCAACAAGCGCCGTCGTCACCAGCGCCTCCGCCAGCGTGCTCGCCAAAGGTGCCGGATAGTCATGCGCCGCCAATATGGCGTTCAGGCTGGCATCAAGCCGAACAATCCGGCCACGCACATCCCGCCCCGGCACAGTGAACCCCAGATTGGCGTCATGCGTAGGTGCCAGACCCTCAACCATCATAGCTTGCCAAGGCACCACAGCAAAATCGCTTTCTGGATATGCAGCCGGTTCTCAGCCTCGTCCCAAATCCGCGACGCCGGCCCGTCAATAACGTCCGCCGTCACCTCCTCGCCGCGATGCGCCGGCAGGCAATGCAAAAAGATAGCCCCCGGATTGGCGCTGGCCATCACCTCGGTATCAACACGGAAGGGCTGCATCGCCGCAAACTTCGCCTTGCTGTCAGCCTGCCCCATGCTCACCCAGGTATCGGTCACAACTACATCGGCCCCGTCCACAGCCTCTTTCGGAGACCGGTAAAGCCCAATCCCGCCGCCGCGCGCACAGGCCGTGGCCATCACCGCAGCATCAGGATCATAGCCATGCGGCACCCCCAGGCGCACATCAAAGCCAAGCACCGAGCCAGCCTCGATCAGCGAATTGGCCATATTATTGCCATCGCCCAGATACGCCCAGCAGCTACCCGTCACCGGCCGCCCGCTCACCTCCTCAAAGGTCAAAATATCGGCCAGCACCTGGCAAGGATGGCTGATATCGGTCAGCCCGTTGATCACCGGCACAGTCGCCGCATTGGCCAGCGTCTCAAGCGTCGTGTGAGCATTGGCGCGCAACATGATGATATCAACCATCCGGCTCAGCACCCGCGCCGTGTCATCCACCGGCTCGCCGCGCCCCAGCTGCATCTCGGAGGCCGATACAGTAATACTCTCCCCGCCCAGCTGCTTGATCGCCTGTACAAAGCTGAAGCGCGTCCGCGTGCTCGGCTTTTCAAAGATCAGCGCCAGCGTATGGCCGGCCAGCGGCGCATCAGCGTCAGCCATCCCGCGCGGCCAGCCGGTCCTCGCCTTTTTGCGAGCATGGGCCGCATCCAGAATGGCCCGGAGCCCCGCCGCCTTTGGGGTGGCGAGATCAAGAAAATGACGCATGATAAATCCTTATGCGGCAGCAGCAGGAACATAAGCCGCAGCCGCAGCCGAGAGCTTGTCCACAGCTTCGCGAATATGATGTTCCTCAATGATCAGCGGCGGCAGCAGCCGGACCACATTGTCCCCGGCCGCCACCGCCAAAATACCATGGCTGCGGGCATGCGCCACAAAGGCTCGGCTGTCGGTCTTGAGCTTCAGCCCCAGCATCAGCCCCATCCCGCGCACGCTCTCAAAAATCGTGTCATGATTCGGGATCATCTGCTCAAGCGCTGCCACAAGCCGCATGCTGCTTTCCCGCACCTGCGCCAGAAACGCCGGCTCGGTCACCACATCGAGCACAGCCTCACACGCCGCCATCGCCAGCGGATTGCCGCCATATGTGCTGCCATGCGTGCCGATCACCATGCCCGCCGCCGCATGTTCGGTTGCCAGACAAGCGCCGACCGGAAAGCCACCGCCAATGCCCTTGGCAATCGCCATGATATCCGGAATCAAGCCATATTGCTCATGCGCAAAAAGCGTCCCCGTCCGCGCCACACCGCATTGAACCTCATCAAGAATAAGCAGAATGCCATGCTCGTCACACAGCGCCCGCAGCCCCTGCAAAAATTCCTGCGTCGCCGGCCGAATCCCGCCCTCACCCTGAACAGGCTCCACCAGAATCCCACCGATCGAAGGGTCGATCGCCGCCGCCACAGCCTCCAGATCATTGAACGGGAGCACATGAAACCAGTCCGGCAGCGGCTCAAAGCCCTTGCGCATCTTCTCCTGATTGGTCGCCGAGATCGTCGCCAGCGTCCGCCCATGAAAGGCATTGGAAAACGTCAGAATACGAAACTTCTCGGGCTGCCCATGCGCATAATGAAAGCTGCGGCAGGTCTTGACCGCGCACTCGATGGCCTCAGCCCCTGAATTGGTAAAAAACACCGTATCAGCAAAGGTCAGGCTCACCAGCCGCTCGGCCAGCGCCGCCTGCGCCGGCACCTTGTAAAGATTCGAGGTGTGCATGAGCGTCGCCGCCTGTTTCTGAATGGCGCCCACAAGATGCGGATGGCTGTGACCCAGAATATTAACCGCAATCCCCGACGCAAAATCGAGCCATTCACGCCCCTCAGCATCATAAAGATAGCAGCCGTCACCGCGCACCGGCTCAACATCGCAGCGGCCATAAACGGGCATCAGGGCGGTGATCGTCATCGTCTCGCTCCGGCGCGGGCTTGTTCCCGCAAAACAAAGGGCAGGCTAACTTGCCCGCAATACAAAAAGGCGGCCCTGTGCCGACCGCCCAGCGCCGCTTATAGCGTCATGGATTATCGGCTTCAACCATGCGGGGCATGACGGGCTGCCATGCGCTATCATCATCATCGCCTACCCCAATATCCCGACACATCATCTTCATGCTGGGCATCTTGTCTCTGGGCATCTTGTCTCTGGGCATCTTGGCTCTGGGCATCATCATCCCACGCCTGCTAAAGCCCGTGCATGATCACATCAATCAAGACGCCCGGCAGCCAACCCCTGCCGATGGTGCAGCTTTTGCCTCTGCTTTTGAGCGTTTTCATCGGCCTGATGGGCTTTGGCGTCGTGCTGCCGGTCTTCCCGTTCTGGGGCCGGGCCCTCGGAGCCGGGCCTGAGGTCATCACCGTGGCGCTCGGCGCCTATTCAGCCGGACAGTTCATCGCCGCACCCTTGTGGGGCAAGTTTTCAGATCGTTTCGGCCGCCGCCCGGCCCTCATCGGCTCGCTCATCGGAATCATGCTGAGCTATTTCCTCATGGCCGAAGCGCGCGATGTCTGGACGCTCGGTGCAGCACGGCTGGTTGGCGGGCTGATGTCGGGCAACATCGCTGTCGCCTTCGCTTATGTCGGTGATGTCGTGGAAGGCCCGCAGCGCCCCAAAGCCCTTGGCCTGCTCGGTGCGGCCTTCGGCATGGGCTTTATCTTCGGCCCCGCCATCGGCGGTCTGGTCGCAGGCGATGCGCCGGCGATGGCAGATTTCGCCCGCGTGGCTTATGTCGCCGCTGCCATTTGCGCGGTGGCCGTCGTGCTCGTCATCACCGGCCTTCCGGAGAGCCTCGACAAAGCCCGGCGCCAAGCCGTCAAGGATGCCGGGCAGGGGCCGACCGCGCGTGAGGTCATGCAGGCCAAGCCGGCAGTCCTCGGGCTGATGGTCGTCGCCATGCTGGTCATCGGCTCGGCCGGCATGATGGAAACCACCTTTGCCATGTTCGCCGATGATCGGCTGGGCTGGAGCCCGCGCGATGTCGGGCTCAGCTTCGGGCTGATCGGCTCTATTTCGGCGGTGATGCAGGCGGTCGCGGCCGCACCGCTCTCGCGGCGGTTCGGCGCGCGCAAGGTCGCCCTCATCGGCATCATCGGTTATGCCATCGGCCTCGGCGCGCTCGGGCTGACCGGTATCGGCACATGGGCAAACGGACCCATGGTGCTCGCTGCCCTCGCCGTCACAGCGCTGGGCGTCGGCATCTTCAATCCGGCGTTCCAGACGATGGTCGCCGCCACAACCGATGACCGTGATCGCGGGCTGGTCAACGGGCTCACTCAAGGCGCGAGCGCCGGTGGCCGCATCATCGGCCCAGCGTTGTCGGGCAGCATCTATGTGGGTGCGGGCATCGCCGCACCGTTTCTGGCAGGCGCCGCGCTGATGCTAGTGGCGCTGGTCGTCGCGGCACGCTCGAACCTAGGCGGCAGATTGGATAACAGCTTGAGTGCCCGATCATAGCGCCTGACGCCGGTTGGCATAAACCAGCGAAGCGGCTAAGGGCGGCTTTAACCCGACTCATCGACAAAGAGACCCCCCGTGAAGATCAACGCGACTGAAATCCGGCCCGGCAACATCCTCGAATGGGAAGGGGGCCTGTGGAAGGTCGCCAAGATCCAGCATACACAGCCCGGCAAGGGCGGCGCTTATATGCAGGTCGAGATGAAGAACGTCATGGATGGCCGAAAGACCAATGAGCGGTTCCGCTCGGCTGAAACGGTCGAAAAAGTCCGGCTCGACACGCGCGATTTCCAGTTCCTGTTCGCCGATGGTGATACGCTCACCTTCATGGACAAGCTGAACTACGATCAGATTTCGATGCAGAAAAACCTGCTCGGCGATGCCGCAGATTTTCTGCAGGATGGTATGGACGTCGCCATGGAACTCTATGACGAAAAGCCGATCTCGGTGGCGCTGCCCGATCAGATCGAGGCGGTGATCGCCGAGACCGAAGCCGTGGTGAAGGGCCAGACCGCGAGCAGCAGTTACAAACCGGCTATCCTCGAAAATGGTGTGCGCGTCATGGTGCCACCGTTCATCAATGCCGGCACAAAGATCGTCGTCGATACCTATGAGCGCGAGTATCTGCGGCGCGCAGATTAAGCCCATGGCCATCCATTCGTCTCTCATCACCGTCATGGAAAAGGCGGCGCGCAAGGCCTCGCCCAAGCTCCGCCGCGATTTTGGCGAGGTCGATGCGCTGCAAGTCAGCCGCAAGGGACCGGCGGACTTTGTCTCGAACGCCGATCGCGCTGCCGAGGAAACGATTGTCGAGGTGCTCAGCCACGCCCGGCCCGATTGGGGGCTGACGCTGGAGGAGAGCGGCAGCTCAACCGGCGCCGACGTCAATTCACGCTGGATCGTCGATCCGCTCGATGGCACGACCAATTTCCTCCATGGCATGCCGCATTTCGCAATCTCCATCGCCGCTGAAGTCAATGGTGAGACCGTCGCCGGGCTGGTGCATCAGCCGCTGACCGGTGAAAGTTATTGGGCCGAAAAGGGCAGGGGGGCTTGGCTCTCCGACCGGCGGCTCCGCGTGTCAGCGCGGCGCGAGTTGACCGATTGTGTGATTGCCACCGGGATTCCTTATCGCGGGCACGGCGACACATCGGCATTTTCAAGGTCGTTGGCAGCGGTAATGCCCGAAGTGGCCGGGGTGCGGCGATTTGGGGCAGCTTCGCTCGATCTCGCCTGGGTCGCCGCCGGGCGCTTCGATGGCTTTTGGGAGGCCGGGCTGTCGGAGTGGGATGTTGCTGCCGGGATTCTGCTGATCAAGGAGGCCGGAGGCTTCGTCAGCGATTATCGTGGGGGCGAGGCTATGGTCGCCCGGCGTGAGATCATCGCCGGCAATGGTCAGGTTCAGGCGCGGCTGCACAAGCTGGTGGCAGGCGCGATGAAGGCTTGAGCGCGCTTGCCCCGCTGGCAGGGGCGGGCTAGAGCCTCCGATAATTGATGTAAGAGCGTGAAAGGCCGGGTTGGCCATGTCCGAGATTGCTTTCGAATATCTGCCGATCCTGCTGTTTCTGGCAGTTGGAATCGTGTTCGCGCTGATTTTCGTCGGCGCCCCGATCATTGTCAGCGGCTTCACCGGCACCTCCAAGCCCGATTCAGTCAAGCTCAGCGAATATGAAAGCGGCTTCCCGGCCTTTTCCGACAGTCGCGGGCAGTTCGATGTGCGTTTTTACCTCGTCGCCATCCTGTTCATCGTCTTCGATCTCGAAGCGGCGTTCCTGTTCCCCTGGGCAATCAGCCTGCATTGGGGCGGCGAACCGGCGTGGTGGGCAATGATGGAGTTCCTGGGGGAGCTGACCATGGGGCTTATCTATGCGTGGAAGATGGGAGCGCTGGAATGGGAATGAACGACGGCGCAATCATCAAACCGGGCGGCGCGCTGGCGCTTGGCGAGAACAACCGCGATCAATTCCTCGGCGATCTCTCGACCGAAGTGGCCGACAAGGGCTTTCTCGTCGCCAGCACAGAAGATCTGTTTCATTGGGCGCGCACCGGTTCGATGTGGTGGATGACCTTCGGTCTCGCCTGTTGTGCCGTCGAGATGATGCACACCAACATGCCGCGTTACGATCTTGAGCGCTTCGGCGTCGCCCCGCGCGCCTCCCCGCGGCAGTCTGACGTGATGATCGTCGCAGGCACACTGTGCAACAAAATGGCCCCCGCACTCCGCCGCGTTTACGATCAGATGAGCGAGCCGCGCTATGTCATCTCGATGGGCAGCTGTGCGAATGGCGGCGGCTATTATCACTACAGCTATTCGGTCGTCCGTGGCTGTGACAGGATCGTCCCCGTCGATATCTATGTCCCCGGCTGCCCGCCCACTGCCGAAGCACTGCTTTATGGCGTCCTCGCCCTGCAGCGCAAGATTCGCCGCGTCGGAAGCTTCGAGCGATGAAGCCCGAAATCAAGGCCCCCCAGCCCGGCCGCAGCAGTTGGCCAGCCGTCGCCAGCGTGCAGGGCATAGAGGGCTATCTCGCCACCGTCCTCGGTGATGCGCTGCTCGCCACCGAAGTCCATGTCCGCGAAATATCAGCGTTGGTGTCGCGAGATCGCCTCGTCGAAGTGATGGGGCGTCTGCGCACTGATCCGATGCTCCGGATGGAACAGCTCATGGACATCTGCGGCGTCGATTTCCCCGATCGCCCCGAGCGCTTCGAAGTCGTCTACCACCTCCTCTCGATGCGCCAGAACTTGCGGATGCGCGTCAAGGTGACGACCGACGAACGCACCCCCGTGCCAAGCCTCACCAGCCTCTGGCCCGTCGCCGGCTGGTATGAGCGCGAAACCTGGGACTGTTACGGCGTTCTCTTCGACGGCAACCCCGATCTACGGCGAATCCTCACCGATTATGGCTTCGAGGGCCATCCCTTCCGCAAGGATTTCCCGCTCACCGGCCATGTCGAACTCCGCTATTCCGAGGAGCACAAGCGCGTGGTCTATGAGCCCGTAAAACTGGCGCAGGATTTCCGCTCGTTCGATTTCCTCTCCCCCTGGGAGGGCACCGATTACGTCCTTCCCGGCGACGAAAAAGCCGCCGAACTAGCCAAGGAGCACAAACGTGCTTGAGCGGGCCGGCGTAGCCTGGAACAAGGATGACATAACCGACCTGCTCCCCGCCAAGGACGGTAACGCCATCGAAAACTACATGATCAACTTCGGCCCGCAGCACCCGGCCGCGCACGGCGTGCTCCGTCTGGTCATGGAGCTTGACGGCGAGATCATCGAGCGCTGCGACCCCCACATCGGCCTTCTCCATCGCGGCACCGAAAAGCTCATCGAATACAAGACCTACCTTCAAGCGCTGCCCTATATGGACCGGCTCGATTATGTCAGCCCGATGTGCATGGAGCACAGCTATGTGCTCGCCATCGAGAAGCTTGCCGGCATCGAAGTCCCGCTGCGTGCCAAATACATCCGCACGATGTTTGCCGAAATCACCCGCATCCTCAATCACATCCTCAACGTCACCACCCACGCCATGGACGTCGGCGCCATGACCCCGATCCTCTGGCTCTTCGAGGAACGTGAAAAGCTGATGGAATTCTACGAGCGCGTCTCGGGCGCGCGCTTCCACGCCGCCTATTTCCGCCCCGGCGGCGTCCATCAGGATCTGCCCGATGGTCTCCTACCCGACATTCTGGCCTGGTGCGACGCCTTCCCAAAGGTGCTTGGTGAAATGCAGTCGCTGGTCGCCGATAACCGCATCTTCAAGCAGCGCAACGTCGATATCGGTAAGATTTCCGCCGCCGATGCCGTCGCCTGGGGCTTCACCGGCCCCTGTATCCGCGCCAGCGGCGTGCCCTGGGATCTGCGCAAATCCCAGCCATACGACGCTTATCACCTCGTCGATTTCGACGTGATCATCGGCAATGACGGTGATTGCTATTCGCGCTTCATGGTGAGGATGGAAGAGATGCGCCAATCGCTCCGCATCATCCGCCAGTGCGTCGCCGATATGCCCGATGGCCCGCACACAACCCTCGATCGCAAAGTCGCACCGCCCTCGCGCGCCGAAATGAAGCGCTCGATGGAGGCGCTCATCCACCATTTTAAACTCTATACCGAGGGCCTGCGCGTGCCCGCCGGCGATGCCTATGTCGCCACCGAAAGCCCCAAGGGCGAATTTGGCATTTATCTCGTCGCCGATGGCACCAACAAGCCTTGGCGCTGCCACATCCGCGCCACCGGCATGGCACATCTTCAGGCCATCGATTTCCTGAGTAAGGGCCATATGCTCGCCGATGCCCCCGCCATCCTCGGCTCGCTCGATATTGTCTTCGGCGAGGTGGACCGATGAACGCCTTCGACTGGACCCCTGAAAACGCCATTAAAGCCGCCGAAATCATCACCCGCTATCCCGCGGGCCGGCAGGCAAGTGCGGTCATGCCGCTGCTCTGGCTGGCGCAGGCGCAGATCGCCGCGGCCACCGGCAGCGCCTGGCTCCCCGTCCCTGTCATCGAGTTCGTCGCCGCCAGCCTCGGCATGCCCTACATGCGCGCCTATGAAGTCGCCAGCTTCTACACCCAATATAATCTCAAGCCCGTCGGCCGCTTCCATGTGCAGGTCTGCGGCACCACCCCATGCATGCTGCGCGGCTCGGATGATGTCATGAAAGCCTGCACAGACAAGGGCTTGCAAAAGGGTGCTGTCACCCATGAAGGCCTGTTCACCCTCTCCGAGGTCGAATGCCTCGGCACATGCGCCAATGCCCCGATGGTCCAGATCAACGACGATAATTACGAGGATCTGACCTACGAGACCACCACAGCCATCCTCGAAGCTCTGCTGCGCGGTGAAACCCCCAGGCCCGGCTCAGCGATCGGACGACAGGCAAGCTGCCCGGAAGGCGGCCCGACCACGCTGCTGGAAATCGCCGAATGAACAGCGCTGCGACCTTGCGGCGACTGGCATTGGCGGCTCTGGTTGTGGCCATAGTCTCGGGATGCGTGTCGCTGTGGCTGATGGTGAGCGGGCGAAGCTCGACACCGCTGCTTATGATCGGCAGCGCAGTATTTCTGGTCCTGGGGCTGGTTTTCGATCGGCGGGCGTCAAAGCTCGATGAGCAAAGCCCCGGCTAAAGCACCGGATGAGGAGTTTGAGCGTGCTGGCAGACAAGGATCGTATCTTCACCAACATCTATGGCTTCAAGCCATGGGCGCTGGACGCTGCCCGCGCGCGCGGCGATTGGGCGGAGACCAGGGCGTTGCTGGCGCCCGGCCCCGATGCAATCATCGATTCGATCAAGGCCAGCGGCTTGCGCGGGCGCGGCGGCGCCGGCTTCCCCACCGGCATGAAGTGGAGCTTTATGCCCAAAGCGCCAAGCCCCGAGCGCCCCAGCTATCTCGTCATCAACGCCGATGAGAGCGAGCCCGGCAGCTGCAAGGACCGTGAGATCATCCGCCACGAGCCACACAAGCTCATCGAAGGCGCGCTCATCGCCGGTTTCGCCATGCATGCTTCGGCGGCCTATATCTACATTCGCGGCGAATATATCCGGGAGGCCGAGACGCTGTTTGCCGCCGTCGCCGAGGCGTATAAGGCCGGGCTGATCGGCAAAAACGCCTGCGGCTCGGGCTATGATTTCGATGTCATCGTCCACCGCGGTGCCGGCGCCTATATCTGCGGCGAGGAAACCGCAATGCTTGAAAGCCTGGAGGGCAAGAAAGGCCAGCCGCGCCTCAAGCCGCCGTTTCCCGCCGGTGCCGGTCTTTATGGTAACCCGACAACGGTCAACAACGTCGAATCGATCTCTGTGGTGCCAACCATCTTGCGGCGCGGTGCCGACTGGTTCGCCGGTATCGGCCGGCCCAATAATCAGGGCACCAAGCTTTTCCAGATCTCGGGCCATGTGAACCGCCCCTGCGTCGTCGAAGAGGCGATGGGCATTTCGTTCCGCGATCTGATCGAAACACATTGCGGCGGTATCAGGGGCGGCTTCGACAATCTCCTCGCCGTCATCCCCGGCGGCTCCTCGGTCCCGCTCGTCCCGGCCGCGCAGATCGCCGATGCGCCGATGGATTTCGATGGCCTGCGCGAGCTCAAATCGGGCCTCGGCACCGCCGCCGTCATCGTCATGGACAAATCAACCGACATCGTCCGCGCCATCGCCCGGCTGAGTTATTTTTACAAACATGAAAGCTGCGGCCAGTGCACCCCCTGCCGCGAAGGCACAGGTTGGATGTGGCGCGTCATGACCCGTCTGCAAACAGGCGACGCCGAGCCGCACGAAATCGACATGCTGCTCGACGTCACCACCGAAATCGAAGGCCACACGATCTGCGCACTGGGTGACGCCGCTGCCTGGCCCGTGCAAGGCCTGATCCGCCATTTCCGCCCCGAGATCGAAGCGCGCATCGCAAAGCGTAAAGGCTTCATCGCAGTCCCGGCCCTCGCCGCCGAATAAGGCCTATGGAGAAGGGCGGTTCGTCGACATCCTCAGCAGCCAACCGCGCGGCATTTTATATATCGGTGTCACATCTGACTCGATAAAGCGCGTCTTGCAGCATCGGCTCGGTCTGGCCGACGGTTTCACCATGCGTTGCAACGTCAAGCTACTGGTGTGATACGAGAAATTTGGCGAGATCATGCCAGCGATCGCGCGGGAAAATGCCATGAAAGAATGGCGCCGCGACTGGAAAATCAAGCTCATAGAAAGCACTAACCCAGACTGGTACGATCTAGCCATAGGCCTGGGCTTCAACCCCCTCTAACCGTCACCCCTCAATATCTTCACCCCGGCGAAGGCCGGGGCCCACCGTCGGAAATCACCGCCCTCCCCAACAAACAGCACGTCCCCCCACCATCCCCACCACCCCCCAACCCCACCCCTTTTCCCTAGCCTTTCACCCACCTTCGGACTAAGACTAGCAATCAACCAAAACTGCTCATAACGGACTGAATAATCCCCATGGAATCAGAGGTTTTGCCACCCGCCGAGGGGCCCGACATCCAGCCGATTTCGA
>JBBRCT010000009.1:0-85911 GCA_038204585.1 Sphingomonadales bacterium | reverse complement strand
CCAGTATCGCCGTTGCTTCGAATCGACGAACAGATACAGGCCATCGCCGTCGGCATAGCGGCCGGGCGCATCGAGCTTTGCGAGGACCTTTGATGAGAGCTTACCCACACCCCTTATCCTTTCCCACAAATTCACCCACACATCGGGCAGAACCGCAGGGTACAGGAGTGGACGACGCGGAACAAGGTTTCCGAACGTTTATCGCTATTTTTCAGTGGTTTGTGTCCCCGTTGGAACCGGTTGGAACCGGTTGCAAAAGGGGGTATTGGCGGAGTCGGAGGGATTCGAACCCTCGGATCCAGTTACCCAGATCGGCAGTTTAGCAAACTACTGGTTTCAGCCACTCACCCACGACTCCGAGCAAGAAGCGGCCCTATACCGACCCGTTGACCCAATTGGCAACCAATCAATCTCAAGACAGCGATCAACGCCCGATCGATGTGTAGGTGATGCCACGGCGGGCCATTTCAGCGGGATCATAGACATTGCGCAGATCGACCAGCACGGGCGCCTTCAGAAGCGTTTTCAACCGGTCCATATCGAGCGCGCGAAAGGCATCCCATTCGGTGACCAGCACGGCGACATCGGCATCGGTCAGCGCATCATAGGGATCGACCGCATAGTGCACGTCTTTGAGGACGAGCGCGGCCTGCTCATGGCCCTCGGGATCGAAGGCGCGGATCTCGGCGCCAGCGTCCTGCAGGGCCTGGATGATGTCGATGGCGGGCGAATCGCGCATGTCATCGGTGTTGGGCTTGAAGGTCAGGCCGAGCACCGCGACCCGCTTGCCGCGCACGCTGCCGCCGGCGGCAGTGATCACCTTTTTGGCCATCGCCCGCTTGCGCTGATCGTTCACCGCGGCCACCGTCTCGACGATGCGGATGGGGGCGCCAAGGTCTTGCGCGGTCTTGACCAACGCCAGCGTGTCTTTGGGAAAGCAGGAGCCGCCATAGCCCGGCCCGGCGTGCAAGAACTTCGATCCGATCCGGTTATCGAGCCCTATGCCGCGCGCCACATCCTGAACATTGGCGCCGGCTACCTCGCAGAGATCGGCAATTTCGTTGATGAAGGTGATCTTGGTCGCGAGAAAGGCATTGGCGGCATATTTGATCAACTCCGCCGTGCGCCGTCCGACGAACATCAGCGGCGACTGGTTGAGAAAGAGCGGGCGGTAAAGCTCGGTCATCACCGTGCGGGCGCGCTCATCCTCGATGCCGACGACAATCCGGTCGGGCCGCTTGAAATCACCGATGGCTGCCCCTTCCCGCAAAAACTCCGGATTGGAGACGACCGAAAACTGGGCCTGCGGATTGGCCTCGGCCATGAGCCGTTCCACCTCATCGCCGGTGCCGACAGGCACGGTCGATTTCGTGACAACCACCGCATAGCCTGTCAGTGCGCGAGCGATTTCTTCAGCGGCGGCATAGACATAGCTTAGGTCGGCATGGCCATCGCCGCGCCGGCTCGGGGTGCCGACCGCGATGAAGATCGCCTCTGCGCCGGCGATGCCCTCGGCAAGATCGGTGGTGAAGCTGAGCCGCCCGGCGCGGGCATTGCTGGCCACCAGCAGGTCGAGACCCGGCTCGAAGATCGGCATGACGCCGGCCTTGAGCCGCTCGATCTTGCCCGGATCCTTGTCGACACACACCACATCATGCCCAAAATCGGCAAAGCAGGCGCCCGACACCAGCCCCACATAGCCGGACCCAATCATCGCTACGCGCATCGATCACCCTTTCAAGGCCGTCCAGTGCCAGCCATTCAAGGCGCGCGACTAGCATGGCCAACGCCACAAACAAACCCGGCCACAAGCAGTTGGCCTTATTTTGGGGCATGATATGCAGCGCCGACCCTTGCTGCCGACTCAGCAATGGTTAATCTTGGTGACCACACAAGCCCTGGCGCCGGAGCCACCCCGGCGGGAGAACCGAATGACCATGCCTCGCGCCGCAACCCCGCTGATAATGTTGGCACTGACACTTGCCGGGCTTGCGCCGGCCCGTATTGCCATGGCGCGCGATGCGCAGGTTCAGGACGCACCGGTTCAATCGGTCGAGATTCCCGGCAATGCTGCGCCTACACCAGCGCCGGCGACCCCGGCCGAGCCGGCGCCGTTTCCGCCGCAGAACAAGACGACCTATACTGAGGACGATGTGCTGGGTGCTGCGGAGGATGTGTTTGGCAAGGGAACCGAGGGTCTGGCCGAGGCGGTGCGCCGCAGCTTTTCGCAATATGGGCAACCCAATGCTTATATCGTTGGTCGCGAGGCGGGCGCTGCCTTTATTCTCGGCGTACGCTATGGCTCAGGCACGCTCTATCATGCGGTCGAAGGCGAGCGGAAAGTTCATTGGACCGGGCCGTCGGTGGGCTTTGATATCGGCGGCGATGGCTCCAAGACCTTTGCGCTGGTCTATAACCTCTTTGACAGCGAAGACCTTTTTCGTCGCTACCCCGCCGCCGAAGGCAAGGCCTATCTGATCGGCGGGCTGGCGGTTAATTACATGCAGCGCGACAAGGTCATCATCGTGCCGATGAAAATCGGCGTCGGCTGGCGGCTTGGCCTCAATGCCGGCTATATGAAGTTCAGCAAGAAGGGCAAAATTGTACCTTTTTAGTGCCGGATTTCAGAGCTGCCCGACCAGCGGCCTGCCCGCTGCCAATAGCGCCAGATTGCCGACCAGCCGCTCGACGATTCGCCGGGTGGTATCGGGCGAACTCCAGGACAGATGCGGGGTGATCCGGGCGCGGGGGTGGCTGAGCAGCCAATGACCGTCAGGCAATGGCTCGGGATCGGTCACATCGAGGCTGGCCCAAAGGCGCCCGGCGTCCAGCGCTGATTTGAGCGCTGGCTCATTGATGAGCGGGCCGCGCGCGACATTGACCAGATGCGCGCCGGTTTTCATCCGGCCCAGAAATTCAGCCCCGATGATGCCACGCGTGGCATCGCTGATCGGTGCCACGAGCACGAGATGGTCTGCACTGCCGGCAAGCTCATCCAGCCCGACAAGCGCCACGCCCGGCACCGGTGACGGCGCGTCGCTCGCCCGCGTTGCCACGACCTTCATCCCGAACGCCAGCCCCAGCCGCGCTACCGCCTGGCCGATCTGGCCCAGCCCGAGCAGCCCCAGCGTGCGGCCCTGCAGCGTGCCCAGCGGAGATCCCAGCAGCTCGTCACGCGACGGCCAGCGCGCGCCCCATTGTCCACTGCCCAGCGTCACTTCGCCCAATGACTTGGCGCGCGCCAACATCAGTGTCAGCACAAATTCGGATATCGGGACAGCGGTTGTGCCCGAGCTGCTCGCCACCAGCGGCGCCTCGAACAGCCATGCCGGATAATCATCGAGGCCGGCGGACGCGATCTGCACCAGTTTTACCTGCCCCGGCCAGCCGGCCGGGCGCGGCGCCTCGTTTGCCGCCGCCTTGCCCTTCTCCTCGCTGCGCAGGACGAAAAGCACATCGACGTCGGCTGGCAGGTCCCAGCGCTCGCGCCCCAGCGTCTCCATGGCTACCGCCTCGGTGACCCCTGGCAAGCCTGCGAGCAGGCCGGACATTGGCGCTGCAAATTGATGAACCACCCGCATATGCCGCATCTCCAATCCAGTTGCCCGCCACTATCGCCGCCGCTAAGGGCAAGGCAACCCAGCAACAGGACAAACCATGCCCCAGATCATTGTCACCGACCGCACCGGCACCGACCACAGCCTTGAAGCCCGCGCTGGTCTCTCGGTCATGGAAATCATCCGCGAAGGCCGGCTCGACGAGCTGCTGGCACTTTGCGGCGGATCATGCTCCTGCGCGACCTGCCACGTCTTTGTGGCCGAAGCCGATCTGGCCCGCACCGGGCCTGCCACCGCCGATGAGCTCGATCTTCTCGATAGCTCGGACCATTATGAAAGCAACTCCCGGCTGAGCTGCCAGATCGCCTTTACCGATGCTCTCGACGGCCTGCGCGTGACAATCGCTCCGGAAGATTGATGCCACTCGTCCTTGCCTCGGCCAGCCCGCGCCGTGTGGCGCTGCTCGGACGCCTCGGCATTGTACCGGCTGCCATCGACCCGGCGGACATTGACGAGACTCCGCTCAAGGCTAAGCCGCCACGCGCCCATGCCGCTCGGATGGCGCGCGAAAAGGCCGCTGCGACGGGCCTGCGCCATGCCGGGCAGTTTGTTCTTGCGGCTGATACGGTCGTGGCTGTTGGCGCCCGGATTTTGCCAAAGGCCGAGGATGAGACGACGGCGCGGCGCTGCCTGATGCTGCTTTCCGGCCGCCGCCACCGGGTTCATACGGCGGTTGTAGTGATTGCGCCCGACGGCAGCGTTCACGCGGCGGCATCTGAAAGTCAGGTGATTTTTCACCGGTTGGCCGACGCTGATCTTGACCTGCTGATTGCCGCTGGTGACTGGCAGGGCAAGGCGGGCGGCTATGCGCTTCAAGGTGCTGCCGAGGCGCACATCCGCTGGCTGGCGGGGAGCTGGTCGGGCATTGTCGGCCTGCCGCTGGCCGAGACACGGCGGCTGCTGCTGCGCGTTGGCTATCCGCTTGGCTGATGCGTTTCTGGAGGCCGGGCCGGGCGCCGTGCGCGCGCTGGTGATGGCCGGAAACACCATCCTTGAGGCCCATATCGAGCGCAACGATGCGCCACTGCGGCCCGGCCATCGATCGCCGGCTCGGCTGACGCGCATTCTTGTCCCGGCGAGCCAAGGCGGTGGACGTGGCATTGCCACCCTGCCCTGCGGCACCGAAATACTGCTGGCGCCGCTTCCGGGCGTCCCGGAAGGCAGCATGTCGGGCATCGAGATTATCCGTAGCGCCCTGCCCGAAGCTGGCCGACCTCGCATGGCGCGCGCGCGGCCACTGGCGGATATGCCATCTCTCATACCGGGGCCTGCGCTTGCTGAAAGGCTGCGGGCGGCGGGACATAGGGTGACGCTGGTCAACGGCACGGCGGATACGCTGGAGGCCGCCGGCTGGTCCGAGATCATCGATCAGGCTGTGTCCGGCTATATCGCCTTCAGCGGCGGCATGCTGACGATCACGCCGACCCCGGCGATGACAACCATTGATATTGATGGTGATCTGCCGCCGGAGGTTCTTGCCCATGCGGCCCTCGTGCCGTTGGCGCGTGCGGTTCGCGCGCTCGACCTGCAGGGCAGCACAGTTATTGATTTCCCGAGCCTTCAGGGTGCTGCGCGCAAAGTGCTTGATGCCGCACTGGCGGGTGCGCTGAAGGCGAATCTGCACGGCCCCTTTGAGGCCACTGCTGTCAACGGCTTCGGTCTGGTCCAGCTGATCCGCCCGCGCAGCCGACCGAGCCTGATGGAGGCGGTGCGCACCCCCGGCTTCCATGCGCTCGAATTGCTCCGCAAGGCGGCCCGCCACGGCCATGGCCCCGCCACGCTTTACGCGCCGCCGGCGCTGATCGACTGGATTGAGGCGCGCCCTGCGCTGTGCGAATCGGCGGCCCGTCAGCGCGGCGGGGTGATTACCTTGCGCGCCGAGCCTGCACTCGCCACATCAGCGTCCTATGTCAGTTGAATCCCGCCCCGAAATCGCCCGGCGCTGCGCTTATTGCAGCACCAAATCCCGCGTGCCCGCCTTCGATCCCTTCTGTTCAAAGGGCTGTGCTGACCGTGACCTGCTGCACTGGCTTGGCGAAAGCTATGCGATGCCAGACAATAGCCCACTGGACAGCGAGGAAGACCCGGTCTAAGTCGCGCTTCCCTAACGGAGCGCCCGGGTAGCTCAGGGGTAGAGCAGGGGATTGAAAATCCCCGTGTCGGTGGTTCAAATCCGCCCCCGGGCACCATTTTTCGCTGGCGCTGCAAAAGCCCCTTGGGCCAGCGCTTATGCGGGGCGGTAGCCTTAGCCGATGACCTCTGCCCTGACTGCAGCGCCCGCCCAATCGGGGGTGCCGGCGACCCGCCATATCTCTTTGCCGTCCGGGCCGTAGAGCACGCTCATCGGCAGGCCCTTGGCCTTCAGCGCCTCGCCAAGGCTGCCCGGCTGGTCGAGCACTGGCGTCAGCACCTTGAACTTGCCGGGGGCGAAAAAGCCGTCCACGGCCTGCCAGCCTTCCATGTCCTGGCTCACCGGGACCACCATCAGTTTTGCGGCCTCCGCGCCTGCCAGCGCATCAAGAGCTGGCATCTCGGCGAGGCACGGCGGGCACCATGTTGCCCAGAGATTGACCAGCACGCGCTTGCCGCCAGCGCCTGCAACCACCGCCTTGAGGCTGGTCTCGCCGCTGCCCGGCAGCTCGAGCTTGATGTCGGGGACCATGCTCCCGGCCTGACTTCGATCGATGACGTTAAGCGCCGGTGCTGTGGGGGCAGCAGCCGCTGGTAGGGCGGCGTCTGCGCCGGTTGCTTGCGGTGCTGCGGTCTTTCCCTTATCGCCCGCATCACAGGCCCCAAGGGCCAATGCCAGTGATGCAATAATCAGGAGCTGTATCTTAGCCATGCCGGAATCCTCGTCCAATCCGCTTTGGGGCGGCCGTTTCGGCGCCGGACCCGCTGCTGTCATGGCCGAGATAAACGCCTCGATCGGCACCGACAAGCGCCTGTGGCGCCAAGACCTTGCCGGATCACGCGCGCATGTGGCGATGCTCGGGCAGCAGGGCATCATCGCCGCCGGTGATGTGACGGCGATTCTGGGCGGTCTTGCCACCATCGAGGCCGAGTATGAAGCCGATGGTGTGCCCGAAGATATGGCGCTCGAAGATATTCACATGACTGTGGAAACGCGGCTGCACGCGCTGATTGGTGCGGCCGCCGGGCGGCTGCATACCGCCCGCTCGCGCAACGATCAGGTGGCAACCGATTTCCGGCTGTGGGTAAGAGAGGCCTGTGCGGAGGTGGACACGGCACTCCGCACTTTTATCGCCGCACTTCTGGTCCGCGCAGAGCAGCACGCCGACACCATCCTGCCCGGCTTCACCCATTTGCAGGTGGCCCAGCCGGTGACGCTGGGGCATCACTTGATGGCCTATGCCGAGATGGCGATGCGCGACCGATCGCGCTTTGCCGATGCTGCGGCGCGGATGAACGAATGCCCGCTGGGGGCAGCCGCTCTGGCCGGCACCGGCTTTCCCATCGACAGGGCGGCCACTGCATCGTCACTGGGCTTTGGCCGGCCCACCGCCAACAGCCTTGATTCGGTGTCGGACAGAGATTTTGCGCTGGACTATCTGAGTGCGGCAACGCTCACCGGCCTGCATCTCTCGCGGCTGGCCGAAGAGCTGATCATCTGGGCCAGCCAGCCCTATGGTTTCATCACCCTGCCCGACGCCTGGTCTACGGGAAGCTCGATCATGCCGCAGAAGCGCAATCCCGATGCAGCCGAGCTGGTGCGCGCCAAGTCCGGGCAGTTTCTGGCGAACTTCACCCGCCTTGCGGTGATCATGAAGGGCCTGCCGCTGGCCTATTCAAAAGACATGCAGGATGACAAGCCGCCGGTTTTCGAGGCGCATGACACGCTGGGGCTGTGCCTGACTGCGATGACCGGGATGATCGAAACCATCACCTTCAATGCATCGCGCATGCGGGCTGCTGCTGCGTCGGGCTTCAGCACTGCCACCGACCTTGCCGACTGGCTGGTCCGCGAGGCCGGTGTTCCGTTTCGGGAAGCGCATGACATTACCGGCCGCGCGGTCCGCGCCGCAGAAGCGGCGGGTACTGATCTTGACGGGCTGTCGGATGCCGCGCTGCTGGCCACCGATGCGCGGCTGACACCGGCGGTGCGTAGCGTGCTCAGCGTCGAGGCGTCGGTCGCCAGCCGCACCAGCCATGGCGGCACAGCGCCGGCCAATGTTCGCGCCGCGATTGCCGCAATGCAGGCGCGGCTATGATCCGGCTCGGGCTTTTTATGAGTCTGCTGGCGCTCACCGCTTGCGGAAAACAAGGTGAACTGCGCCCTGTGGCGCCCCGCACAGCGCCGCAGCAGCCCGCCGACGCCACCCGCCCGATGACGCCCGAGGATATGCTGAAGCTCCCGCCTCAGGCCATCCCCGGCCGGGTTGACGACCCGCTATCACGCTCGGAAGTGCGGCCCGACGACCGCTTTAATTTGCCCCCTCCCCGTTAGAATTGCCCCCGCTAAAACAGGCTTGCAGAGCAGAGTATGGACCATTTCACCATCAGGCAGGGCGTCATGTACGCCGAGGATGTCAGCCTTGAAGCGCTGGCCAACGAAATTGGCACGCCGCTTTATGTTTATTGCTCGGCGACGATCGAGCGGCATTATAATGTGTTTGCCGCCGCCGTTGCCGGCCTGACCGATGGCAATCCGCTCGTTGCCTTTGCGGTCAAGGCCAACCCTAATCTCTCGGTGCTCGCCACGCTGGCCCGGCTTGGTGCCGGGGCCGATGTTGTTTCTGGCGGGGAGCTCGCCCGCGCGCTGGCTGCTGGCATACCGGCAGAGCGGATCGTTTTTTCAGGCGTTGGCAAGCAGCTGCCCGAGCTTCGCGCCGGAGTTGAGGCTGGCATCCTTCAATTCAACATCGAATCCGAAGCTGAAATCCGCATGCTCGGTGCTGTTGCGGCGAGCCTTGGCAAGATTGTCGAAGTTGCCATCCGCATCAACCCGGCGGTTGATCCCAAGACGCATGGCAAGATCAGCACCGGCGGTGCCGATGCCAAGTTCGGCATTCCCTGGGACCGGGTCGCTGCCGCTTTTGCGCTTGCCGCGAGCCAGTCGCATCTGCGCGCCGTGGGTCTGGCAGCCCATATTGGCAGCCAGCTGACCGACCTTGCGCCTGTGGAGGACACGATCCGCAAGCTCGGCGCGCTTGCCAGCGAGCTTGAAGCCAGCGGTCACACCATCAAGCGCATCGACTGCGGAGGCGGCCTGGGGGTGCCGTATCGGGCCGATCAGCCAGCGCCGCCAAGCCCGGCGCATTATGCCGCCATGGTCGCCCGCGCCACTGAAGGCTGGCGCTGGCGGCTGATGTTCGAGCCGGGCCGCATGATCGTCGGCAATGCCGGTGTGCTGGTCAGTTCTGTCATCCTCACCAAGGCCGGGGCTTCGAAGCATTTTGTCGTGGTCGATGCCGCAATGAACGACTTGCTGCGGCCCTCGCTCTATAATGCCTGGCACGACATCCGCGCGCTGCGCCCCCGCGCGGAAACTGTCATCGCCACCGTCGTCGGCCCGATTTGCGAAACTGGCGATACTTTTGCGGAAGACCGCGTGGTGGAAGATGTCGACGCCGGGGACCGGGTCGCCTTCATGACCGCAGGTGCTTATGGCGCCACCATGGCAAGCACCTATAACTCGCGGCCGCTGATCCCCGAGGTCATGGTGTCGGGCAGCCAATGGGCCATTGTCAGCCAGCGCAACCAGCCCGAAGCCATGCTGGCGCTGGACGCCCGCGCACCGTGGCTGTAACCGGGCGGTCATGAGCAGCATTCGCACCGCCGTCTTTCCAGTCGCCGGCAAGGGCACGCGCTTCCTGCCTGCGACCAAAGCGATCCCCAAGGAGATGCTGCCGGTCGTCGACAAGCCGCTGCTGCAATATGCTGTCGAAGAGGCGCTGGCCGCAGGGGTTGAGCGGATGGTGTTCGTTACCGCATCCGGCAAGACCGCGATGGAAGAGCATTTCGATATCGCCTTTGAATTGAACGAGATGCTGCGCGCCAAGGGTAAGACGGTAGAGCTTGCCCAGGCCGCCGAAATGGTTATCGAGCCGGGTCGGATCCTTACCGTCCGGCAACCGCAGGCGCTGGGGCTTGGCCATGCTGTCTGGTGCGCCCGCCATGTCATCGCCGGCGAAGCCTTCGCCATTTTGCTGCCCGATGAGCTGCTGTGGAACCCTGGCAATCCAGCACTGGCCGAGATGGCCGCCGTGCAGTCCCGCCTCGGCGGCAATCTGATCTCCGTGCTCGAAGTTCCGGCTGAGCATAGCCACCGCTATGGTATCGTCAGCCCGGGCCGGACCGATGGGCTTGTCACCGAGGTCAAGGCGCTGATCGAAAAGCCGGCGCAAGGCACGGCACCATCGCGACTCGCCGCCATCGGCCGCTATATCCTGCAGCCCGAAGTCATCGCGCTGCTGGCCGAAGGGGTGACCGGGGCCGGGGGCGAAGTCCAGCTGACAGACGCCATGGCACGGCTGATCGATACCCAGCCGTTCCACGCGCTGACATTTACCGGCGAGCGTTTCGATTGCGGGGACAAGGCTGGCCACATCACCGCCAATATAGCGCTTGCGCTCGAGCGACCCGATATCGGCCCGGCTGTGCGCAGCTGGCTTGCCGCGCGGGGCCTCTAGGGTCAGCTCTTTTTGCGCAAGCCCGGCAGATAGAGCGAGAACATCGCACCCTCGCCCGGCACGCTGTGGCAGCGCACCAGCCCGCCATGTCCATCTGCCACCGATTTCACAAACGCCAGCCCCAGCCCGATTCCGCCCATCTCACCACTGGTGCGAAAACGGTTGAAAAGATTGGCCTGAATATCGATTGACACGCCCGGCCCATGGTCGATGACATCGAGCCTCCAATCCTTCACATCGGCCTTTAGCCGCACGGTGATCTCACTGCCGGTCGCTGAATGTTTCACTGCATTGCTCAGCAGATTGACGACAGCGCGCATCAACAGGCTGGCATTGCCAAAAGACAGCGCTTCCCGGTCGATACGTTCACCTTTGATCCGGATATTTCGCGCCGACGCCTGCGGCCAGAGCTCGTCGACAGCTTCGGTGGCGATGGCGCCGAGATCGACTTCTTCCATCGAATAGCCGCCGGCATCGGCGCGGGCCAGATGAAGATAGCCATCGGCGAGGCTGATGGTGCGCCGCGCCAGCTGACGCAACAGGTCAGCCGTTTCGGGAATAATTTCGCTGCTGCGATCAACCAGCGCCAGGATCGACGCCTGAGGTGCGCGCATGTCGTGGGTGAGCAATTGCAGCGCTTCCTCGCGCGCTGCTTCGGCCTTGCGCAGCGCCGAGATGTCGGCAAAGCGCACTATCCAGCCCAGCGGCACCTCCTCAGCGTCCCGCCACGGCGTATAGCGGACTTCCCGAACGCTATGGTCCGCCGCCTCGAACTCGCCGTGCCAACGCCCGCCCGGTATCAGCGCATCAGTTCGAAACGGCGGCAGCTCGTTGCCGACAAAGGCCTGCTCAATCGAGCGCGGTGTTGGCTTCTCCCCAAACAGCGCCTCGGCAGCGCCATTGGCCGCAACGATCTCGCCGCTTCCGCTGACCAGCAGCGTGGCGTCCGGCAACCCCCGAAGGGCGGCATCGGCGAGCCGCCGCAACTCCTGAACCCGGTCGATTGTCGCCGCCAGCCGCTCGGTGGTCTGGGTTACCGCGTCACTCGCCAGCCGCGACTTGCGCTGCGGCAAGCCCAGATCACCCAGCGCATCGAGCTCGCGCGTCATCCAGTCATTAACAACCACCAGCCGCCGCCACGCCCAGAGCGGCGGCCCGGCGAGCAGCGCCACGACTGCCGCCGCAGGCTGCGGCCAAACCCCGGCGGCGAGCAGCAGAGACGCCGAGCTGAACAACACAAGCACGATCAGCGCTATCCCGAACACGCCGGCCATCCCAGGCCTGAGCAGCAGCATCGCCACCATCACGGTCCAGAGCATGAGCAGCGCCAGCGCCAGCGATCGTGTCGGCCCCGCAGCAACCAGCACCCGCTTCTGCATCAGATCCGCCAGAAAGCTCGCCTGCACTTCCAGCGCCGACATCGCGCCGCCTGAGCCAGAGGTTGCTGTCGAAAATTGCGCGCCAAGGCCGGTCGCAGTCAGCCCGACGAGCACGACACGGCCTCTTATCAATTCACGCGGGGCTTCGCCGGCCAGCAAGGCGGACATCGGCAGCGCGCGAAAACTGCCGGCCGGGCCGCGATAACCGACCAGTCGCTCGCCCTGCGGCAGCAGCGGCCCGCCCGCCTTCTGCCTCTCAAAGGCCGGCAGGGCGGCTAGCGGATTTGCTCCCATAGCCGTCGCCAGCGCCGCTGCCATGTTCGGCCAGCGGCGCTCTCCGTCGACAGCCAGATCGAGCCGACGCACCACGCCATCATCGTCGATCCGCACCATCGAATGGCTGGCGATCGACCCGGCGGGCGCCTTGGCAAGATCATAACCGCGACCGTTGGCACCCGGCACGCGGAACCGCGCCGGCATCACGACCGCCACTTTCCGCGCCCGAGCGCGCTGCAGCGCCGGACGGATTGCCAGGGCGGACGCCGGATCGAGCGAGACATCATAGCCTATCGCGCGGGCCCCGCTGTCCAGCAGCGCCTCGATGGCTGCGCTATGCCGCGACGCCGGCCAAGGCCAGGGTCCGAGCGCTGCGAGGCTGGCATCATCGATACCAATAATCAAAACGTTGTCGGGCGGCGGGGGTGCGGTCAACCGCAGTGTCTCGTCGTAAATCGCCTGGTCCAGCCGTGCCAGACCATTGTTCACGTTGATCGCGAGCAGCGCTACGCTCATCAGGGTCAGCACCACAAGCCACTCGCGCAGCAGCGGTTTGACCCGCGCCAGCGGGCGTCCGTTCGCCTCCGGCCCGGTCAAGTTATTGCCCCCTCAAGCATCGTCGCCTGCACACGCAAAAGCCGGTCAGCCGGCCTCACTCATATGTCAGAGCGACATCGGGTTCCGCACTGGTCCCGGCGATATTGGTTACGGCGACACTGTTTCTGGTCGCAGCGCCGTTGTCTGGCTGGTCAACGGCGAAGGTCAGCGCTGTGCCGGTCTCACCGGAGCGGAGGCCCAATTGCTCCAGCCAATCATCGCGCACCGGCAGCAGCGAAAATTCCCGGACCACCTGACCGCTGAGCACAACACGGTGAAGCGCAGCAATCTTGACCCGCGATGAGGACGGCAGCGTAAGCCGCTCGCCAGCCGCGATCAGCGTTACAAAGCTGTTTGGTCCGGTTTCGATAATATCACCTTCGGCAAGGCGAAGGCCAACAGACAACGGCTCCCCGCCCTGCAAAGTGGCAGACCCGGCAAAGCCAGTAACTTCGGCACTCAGCAGCTCCCGCTTCAAAATAGCACCCGGCACTTCGATCACCTGCCCAGGCCTCAAGGCAGCGCCAGAGGCCAGACCATTGGCATCGGCCAGCAATGCCAGATCATCAGGATTTGAGAGCCCGCGCGCGGCGATGCGATGCAAAGAATCACCGGCACGTATCGTCAGGCGCAGGCTAGGCGTATCAGCCCAGCGCACTTCGGTTGCTGATGGAATCAACGCCGGCGCTGCCATTGGCAGTGTCAGCAGCATCATCGCAGCTATTGATCTTCCCTTCGCCACCCGTCTCTCGCCCCCAGCCTCCAAAGGCCAATAAGCTCTCAGACAATTGTTGACACTTGCTACCGTGATTCAACAATTCCCTCTAAGCTCTCCAATCTATAGCCGAAACTATAGACCGATGCTAGTCTCAACCCATTCTCGGGTCGCATGCCCAGCCGCCCGCGTATCTGAGATACGTGAGCATCGAGCGTGCGGCTCGGGATATCAGGGTTCCGACCCCACACCGTCTCCATTATATACGCACGGGAGAGCGGACGGTTTAAATTCCGGAATAAAACAAGCGCCAGACCGAATTCTTTGGCCGTCAGCGTGATCGGATCGCCCTTGAACGTGACTGTCATGGTCAGCGGATCAAAACGGTGATCGCCAAATTCCTCGATCTTGGGCTGCTCGCCGGTGCCATAGCTGCGGCGCAGAAGCGCTTCGACCCGTGCGCGCAAAACCGATGGGATCAAAGGCTTGGTGACATAATCATCAGCACCCACATCAAGGCCCTTGACGATGTCATCCTCGCCGGTACGGCCAGTGAGCATGATCACCGGCGGTGGCGGCGTGAGATTTGTCTTCACCCAGGCAAGCAGTTCGACACCTGAAATATCGGGCAGCTCCCAGTCCATGACCAGCAAGTCAAAGCTTTCGCGGCGAAGGGCCCGACGCAGTGCCTCCCCCTGGTGGAACTCAAAACAATTATGTCCGGCGCCACGCATCAGCATGGCAACCTGTCCACACAATTCCTTGTCATCATCCAAGACTGCCAAGCGCATAGAAAGCTCCTGAAGAAATTAATAAAGCCTTGACCTAAGGCCCTGTCATTTCTTTGCAATACCACCCCATCGGACGGCGCCACAGATAATCCTTACGAAGTTTACAATTGTTGCCAAAACACATGCCGCTCGTCGCAGCGTTTTACAATTGAACCGAAAATCGGCGTGATATTGGCTAAAAAGCGCTTGAATCAGGGCTCAGGCACTGGCGGCACCAGCGTAACAAGGCTGATTCGCTCCAGTTGACGGACTGATCGTGCACCGCGCGATTCGTCAGGCGCGATGATTCGGAGGGGGCCTTCATCGTCCGGCAGTGCTCGCCCTTCGCAGCGGTCGGCCACCAGCAACCGCGCCGCACCAAGCTTCGTGTCGGTTTCGCCAAGGGTGTAGACCACGCGGTAGCTATCGGCGGCTTCTGCCACGACCAGCGTGGATAGCGCTGCGCCGCGAACATTGTCCCCCACAGGTGCCCCGGCGCGCGCCAGCAGATCTGTCAGCCACACGCCTTCGCATGACCGTGGCTTGCCATGATCGGTCCAGGCCAGCGTCTGCCGCGCCATCCCCGCCAGAGCCAACGAGACCGGCTTTTCCCCTTCCAGCTGCCATTCCACCGACGTCTGAGCTGTAACCGGGGCACAAAGCGCAAAGCCTGCAGCCACCACCATCACGCACCGCATTGTCAGCCACTCCACCGTCACTGCGACGCCACAGCCGCTACCAAAAATCTCTCCAACATTGACCGCAGGGAAACAACCCCTAGGACATGGCGGCCATGGATGTTGCCGCCCCGCCCTTTGATTCCCGCACGCTGCGTGATGCTTTTGGCTGCTTTGCAACCGGTGTCACGGTCATCACCACGCAGAATGCCGGCGGTGTCCGCATCGGTCTTACGGCCAACAGCTTCACCTCGGTCAGCCTCGATCCGCCACTACTGCTGTTCTGCCCGGCCAATGCCGCATCGGCGCTGCCCGGCATCCGGGACGCCGGGCGCTTTGCTGTCAATATTCTGTCCGAACCCAGCCAGTCGGTCGCTGATCGCTTCACGCGCAAGAACATCGATCGCTTTGCCGAGGCTGACTGGCTGGAGTGGGACGGCGTTCCGATCCTCGCCGATGCCAAGGCCGCCTTTGCCTGCACGCTCCATGCCGATCATGATGGCGGCGATCATCGGATCATTGTCGGCCGCATCACCCGCTTCGGCCTCAATCCGGCGCGCGAATCACTTCTGTATCTTCATGGCCGGTATCGGCGACTCGATGTCGGCAGCTGAACCTTCAGCGCAGGAAACCGCAGCTCTCGCCCGCGGCGGCCGGACCAGCTTTATCGGCTTTGTGCTGCGCCTTGCCGCACGCTTCCCGTTTCTATTCATCGCCGGCCGTCTTTATGGCGCCGAAGCGCTGGGCCGCTTCGCCTATGCAACCATGGTTGTCGAGCTTGTGGCGATGTTCGCAACGCTCGGTCTCAAGCGCGGGCTCGCCGAGGCGATGGCGGCCCGCACCGGCGATGAGACCAACGCGCTTTATGACAGCCTGCTTGTCTGCCTTATAGCCGGGCTTCTCGGCAGCCTGCTGCTGATCGCGGTGCCGCAGCTGGTGTTTCCGGCGACCTCGCTGTCTGCGCTTGATCGCTGGTTCCCGCTGATCATCCTCGCCATCGTCGCCTCCGACATTCCGCTGGCGGCGCTGGCCTTCCGGCATGATGTTGGCGCCACCGTCCGCGCCCGCAGCCTGATCGAGCCATGGGTGCTGAGCATCGCCGCTCTGGCACTGGCCTATACGGCGCTGAAGCCCGATGGCCTGATCATCTCCTATCTGCTCTCGATGGTCGCCGCCGCGGTTGCCAGTCTTATCCCGGCTCTGCGTTCCTATGGCCTGCCGCAAGTCTGGCGACCCAGCCCGTCAGCGCTCTGGTCGCTGGCGCGGCGCAACAGCACGCTGGCCGGCGCCGATATTATCGAATGGGGCGCGCGGCGGCTCGATATCTTCATCCTCGGACGCTTCGCGCCGGCAGAGATCGTCGGCGTCTATTATGTTGCCCAGCAGATTGCCTCGCTGCCGCAGCGGCTCAAATCCTCATTCGATCCTATTCTGGCACCGGTGCTCGCTACCAACCTTGCTGCCGGGCGCACAGTCAAGGCAGCGCTGCACGTGAGGCAGGTCGGCTTCTGGGTGGGTGCGGCACAGCTCGGCGTCGTGCTGGCGCTGGGCATGACAGGCCGCGCCGGTATGGGTCTTTTCGGCCCGATCTTCGCCAGCGGCGCAATCATGCTGGCGCTGCTGCTGCTGGCCGAGCTGTTTGCAGCACAGGCTGCCGTCGCCGAATCGGCGCTGGTTTATGTCGCGCGCGGCCGGAACTTCGCCTGGTCGCTGGCCGGTATCACCATTCAGGCCGGGCTGTCGCTGGTGCTGGTGCCGCGCTACGGCGGGGAAGGCGCTGCTGCTGCCCTTGCCGCCTCGGCGCTGGTGCTGTCGGTGGCCAAGTCGCGGTTGCTCGCACGGCTGCTCGATCATCCGGTTGCGGGCTGGCGCTGGTCGATGCTGATCGCCGGTTTGCCCGCTTTCGGCATCGGGATGCTCTTCCTGCAGACACCGGAATGGGCGCAGCTCGGCATTGGCCAATGGGTCATTCTCGCTGTTTTCTGCGGCCTCATCTGGCGCTTCGGCTTCAAGGGGGCTGACCGGCTGTTATTTGCCCGGTCGCTGCGCGGCAAGGATTTCCCGGCTGATCCAGTTCAGCCATGATGAGCGTTGCCGCCTTTTATGTGTTCACCAGCGTGGCTGACCCCGCTGCTGCCCGGGTGCCGCTGGCAGCGCTCTGCGCCGAACATGGCTTGCGCGGCACGCTGCTGCTGGCGCCCGAAGGCATCAACGGCACTATCGCTGGCACCGCCGCCGCTATCGACACAGTTCTTGCCCATATCCGCACGCTAGCCGGCGGCGCGCGGTTGGATGTCAAATTATCCACGACAGACGCTATGCCCTTCCATCGCCTGAAAGTTCGCCTCAAGCCCGAGATCGTTACCATGGGCGCGCCGGGGCTTAACCCTGCCGATGTCGGCACTCATGTCGAAGCGGAAGCCTGGAATGAGCTGATCAGCGATCCCGACACGATCATCATTGATACTCGCAATGATTATGAGGTCGCCATCGGCAGCTTTGCCGGTGCAATCAATCCGCATACCACCAGCTTCCGGGATTTCCCGGCGTGGTTCCGAGGCAACCGCGACGCACTGTTCGAGGGCCGCGCCAATGCCCGGGTTGCGATGTTCTGCACTGGCGGCATCCGCTGCGAAAAAGCGACCGCCTTCCTCAAGGCCGAGGGCGTGGACAGCGTCTTTCATCTCGAAGGCGGCATCCTGCGCTATATTGAAACCGTGCCGCCCGAGGCCAGCCGCTGGCAGGGTGAATGCTTCGTTTTTGATGAGCGGGTGAGCCTGGGCCATAATCTTCAGCCAGGCACGCATAAGCTCTGCCGCGCCTGCCGGATGCCGGTCAGCCCGGCGGATCAGGCTTCACCGCAATTCGTGCCCGGCATCGCCTGCCCGGCCTGCCATGCCAGCCGGAGCGATAGCCAGCGCGCCAACTATGCCGAGCGTCACCGCCAGACCAGCCTGGCTGCCGCGCGCGGCGAGACGCATATTGGGCGCCGAGCCGATGACGGCTGAGCAGCCGCTGCTCTACAGCTTCCGCCGCTGCCCTTATGCCATGCGCGCCCGCATGGCGCTCCACATCGCCGGCATCAAGGTGCAAACTCACGAAGTCAGTCTCGCGGCGAAACCGCCAGGCTTGATCGATGCCTCGGCTAAGGCGACCGTGCCTGTGCTTGTGCTGCCGGACGATCAAGTGATCGATGAGAGCCTCGACATCATGCGCTGGGCGCTCAACCGGTCAGACCCTGAGCAGTGGCTCGCTGCCAATGATCACACGCTGATTGCGCAAAACGACGGCGCCTTCAAACACCATCTCGACCGCGCAAAATACCAGAACAGCCTTGCTGACCGCGATCAGGCGCTGGCCATATTGCATGAGCTTGAAGCCCGCCTTGCCACATCAGCGCATCTCAGCCGCGCCACACGCGGCTTCACTGATGCAGCGCTGATGCCCTTCATCCGCCAGTTCGCCGCCATCGACAAACTCTGGTTCGCCGCCCAGCCGCTGCCGAAGCTACAGCACTGGCTCGCCGCATTCGAGAGCTCGGCGCTGTTCAAGACGATCATGCAGAAAGCCAGTCCGCCCGCCGCAACCCCTGCGCCCTGAGCAGCACGGTCAGATCACCAAAGCGCACCGCCGCGTCCGCCGCCGCCGCTGCTTTGGGCTTGGCATGATAGGCGATCCCCAGCCCCGCTGCCTCGATCATCGGGATGTCGTTGGCGCCGTCCCCCACCGCGAGTGAAGCGTCAGCAGCAACGCCTGCGCCCCGCAACGCCGCGCGCTTGGTTGAAGCATCGACAATCGGTTCGGCCACAAGCCCGGTCAGCCGCCCGTCGGCGGTCAGCAAGACATTCGCCCGCGCCTCGGCAAAGCCGATCTCCGCCGCCACTGGCCTTGTGAAAGCCGTGAATCCGCCTGATACCAGCAAGGTTTTTGCCCCCCAGCCGGCCATCGTCCGCACAAGCGATGTCGCACCCGGCATCAGCCGCACCCGCTCGCGCCGGCACTCTTCGAGCGTCGCCACCGGCATCCCCTCCAGCAGCGCCACCCGCGCCCGAAGTGCTTCGGCAAAGTCCAGCTCGCCGCGCATCGCCGCTTCGGTGATCGCCGCCACCTGCGGCTTCAATCCGGCATAATCCGCCAGCTCATCGATGCACTCGCACTGGATCATGGTCGAATCCATGTCTGCGATGAGCAGCATCCGCCGGCGCGCCGAACGGGCGGGTTGCACGATTATATCGACATCGCTGAAGGCGGCCTCGAGCGCGGACCTGAGGTCTGCACCACCAGCCACGTGCAAATCCAGCGCATCGCCAGTGTCGATCCAGTTCCAATCCAGCGGCTCACCGCCGTGGGCGCGCACCACATCGCTTGCCACCGCCGCAGCCGCAGCCGACAAACGACCCTCCGCCACAAAGGTCACAAGCGTGTCCGATTCTCGTCCCATCATTGCCGTGCTTAGCGGCCCCACAGCCAGCGGCAAGTCCGGCCTTGCGTTGGCGCTCGCCGAGCAGTTGGGTGCCACGATCATCAACGCCGATGCCAGCCAGCTCTACGCCGATCTCGGAGTGCTGACCGCCCGCCCGACAGCGGCGGAGGAAGCCCTAGTCCCGCACCGGCTGTTCGGCATATTGGACGGCGCTGAGGCCGCCAACGCCGCGCGCTACGCCAGCCTTGCCACCGCCGCGATTGCCGAGACCCTGGCCGAAGGCCGTCTGCCGCTGCTCGTCGGCGGCACCGGGTTATATATAGAGGCGCTGCTCCATGGCCTTGCCCCGCTGCCCGCCATTCCCGATGCTATCCGCGAGGCAGTGCGCGCCCTGCCCGCCGCTGAGGCCGCCGCAGCGCTCGCCACCGAAGACCCGGTGCTGGCAGCGCGGCTGCGCCCGACCGACACCACCCGCCTTCACCGCGCACTCGAAGTCGTCCGCGCCACCGGTCGGTCTTTGGCCCTTTGGCAGACCCGGCGCGAAGGTGGACTGGGCGCCAGCCATGATGTGCGCGGCGTGGTGCTGCTTCCGCCGCGCGCGCAGCTTCATGCCGCGGCCGAGGCGCGGCTTGCCACAATGATAGGCGGCGGCGCGCTGGCTGAAGTCGCAGCGCTCGCGGCGCGCGGGCTTGCGCCCGATCTGCCGGTCATGAAGGCGCTCGGTGTGCCGCCGCTGCTCGCGCATCTCGGTGGCTCGCTCGGTCTCGACGCTGCCATCACCGCGACGTTGCACGCCACGCGGCAATATCAGAAACGGCAATCGACCTGGGCGCGCGGCCGTCTGACGGGCTGGCCCCTGCTCAGCAGCGTAGATGTCGCGTCTGCCCGCAGCGTCCTGACAATGCTTTAGAAATTATACAATCGCTAACTTGCGATTAACGCCCGTCGGATGCCATTGACACGACATCAGCACTCCCGTGTGCACACCATGTCAGGTACCCGATAATGCGCTCTGCCCTTCTGATCGCTGCTCTGCTCGCCACCACCCCGGCGATGGCTGTGAGCAATCTTATCACCAATGGCAGCTTCGAGGCCGGTAATTCCGGCACCGGCGGATACACCGGCTGGACCAAGACCAATGTTCCCGGCAACGCGCCTGCTACGATCATCTCCTATGGCAACACGCTCGGCTATCCGTTCGGCGCCTTTGGTGAAAACGTGTTTGCCGACAATGCGGCTTCGCTCAGCCCCGATGCTGTTGGCGTCAAGGCAGCGTATTTCCCCGGCGATTTTTCAGTCAACGAAACCATCTCGCAGCTCGTCATCCTTGCCCCTGGGAAATATCAGGTCGGCTTTTCGTATTTCCTCACGCAGAATGGCCTGAACAATGTTGGCAACGCCAGCTTCGATGCCCGGATTTTCGGCGTACCGATCGCCAGCACCGCCATCAACGCTGCATCTCCGGCGCGGGTCTGGATTCCGGTCACGGGTGTGGTCGAGGTGCTTCAGGGCCGCGCCTATGATGTCGCCTTCACCTTCAATTCAAACCGCGCCCCGTCGAAAGACATTGTCATTGACCGGGTGTTCGCGTTTCGCACCGATGGAGTGCCCACCTTCACCGCTCCCCCCACCAGCAGCTTCGTGCCAGAGCCCGGCACATGGGCCATGCTTATCGCCGGCTTCGGCCTTGTTGGCACCACTGCGCGCCGCCGCCGCCGCATAGCCGTGGTCACCTGCTGATTGGCCGGGCCTGGCTGATTGGCCGGGCCTGGTAGAACGCTCAATATTTGCTGAATAAACCCCAATCGCGAACAATTATTGCGCTGAAATAGGTTGACAGCGCAACTTGTGGTGCGTAATGCCGCCGCTCACAGGCGCAGGGTTGCGTCGTCAGCAGTTTGAGTTCGTTCCATGACTCCCCACCCCGCCAGCAGCGCCGCCGATATCACTGGCGCCGAGATCGTCGTCAAGGCGTTGATCGATCAGGGCGTCGAGATCATTTTCGGTTATCCGGGCGGTGCCGTGCTGCCGATCTACGACGCGCTCTTTGCGCAATCGAAAATCCGGCACATCCTTGTCCGCCATGAACAGGCCGCCGTTCACGCTGCCGAGGGTTATGCGCGCTCGTCCGGCAAGGTTGGCGTTGTGCTCGTCACCTCCGGCCCCGGCGCCACAAACGCTGTGACCGGCATCACCGATGCGATGATGGACTCGATCCCGCTGGTGGTGCTCACCGGCCAGGTTCCCACCCATCTGATCGGCACCGATGCCTTTCAGGAATGCGATACGGTCGGCATCACCCGCCATTGTTCCAAGCATAATTATCTCGTCAAGGAGACCGCGCGCCTCGGCGGCATTGTGCACGAGGCGTTTTATATCGCCCGGTCCGGCCGGCCCGGCCCTGTGGTCATCGACATCCCCAAGGATGTGCAGATCATGCGTGCCGCCTATGCGCCGCCGGCTGCGCACGGCCACAAGACCTACAAGCCGCAAACAAAAGGCGATCAGACTGCCATTGAGACCGCAGTCGAGATGCTCGCTGCCGCCGAGCGCCCGATCCTTTACACTGGCGGCGGAGTGATCAATTCCGGCCCGCAGGCCACCGCTCTTGTCCGCGCGCTTGCCGCCCTCACCGGAGCACCTGTCACCTCGACGCTGATGGGCCTTGGCGCCATGGAACACACTCATAAGCAGTTCCTCGGCATGCTCGGGATGCACGGCGCCTATGAAGCCAATATGGCAATGAACCGCTGCGACCTGATGCTGTGCATCGGTGCGCGCTTCGATGACCGCGTGACTGGCCGGCTGGATGCGTTTTCACCGCACTCGAAGAAGATACATATCGATATCGACCGTTCGTCGATCAACAAGACCGTGCGCGTCGATCTCGGCATCATCGGCGATGTTGCCAGCGTGCTGGAAGATATGATCGCCGTCTGGAAGGCGCGCGGCTATTCCGCTCAGGATCTTGAGCCATGGTGGGCGCAGATTGATGGCTGGCGGGCGCGCGATTGCTTCGGCTTCACGCAGAAGGGCGCCGCGCTGTTGCCCCAGAAAGCCATCCAACGGCTGTGGGAAAAGACCCGCGATCAAAACCCCATCATCAGCACCGAGGTCGGCCAGCACCAGATGTGGGCCGCCCAGCACTTCGGCTTCGATGCGCCCAACAAATGGCTCACCTCGGGTGGCCTCGGCACCATGGGCTATGGCCTGCCCGCCGCCATCGGCGCGCAGCTGGCCAATCCGGAGGCGCTTGTCATCGACATTGCCGGCGAGGCCAGCATCCAGATGAACATTCAGGAGCTTGGCACCGCCACCCAATACCGGCTGCCGGTCAAAGTCTTCATCATCAACAATGAATATATGGGCATGGTCCGCCAGTGGCAGGAACTCAACCACGGCGGCCGCTATTCCGAATCCTATTCGGACAGCCTGCCCGATTTCGTCAAGCTGGCTGAGGCATACGGGTGGAAGGGCATCACCATCGAAGGCCCGGACGATCTCGACGCCGGCATCGACGCGATGCTGGCGCACGACGGCCCGGTGGTCGTCGATTGCCGCGTCACCAAGCTCGCCAACTGCTTCCCGATGATCCCGAGCGGCGCGGCGCACACCGACATGATTCTGGAAGGCGACACCCGCGCCGACGGCGAGCCGGACGAAGACGCAAAGGCGCTGGTGTGATGCAGATCAAAGATTGGTTTACTCTATCGATTTCGTTGGCAGCCCTATGTCTATCAATATACAATTTTTTCCGTAGTAATCGAAATGCCGATCGTCAGTTTTTAATCCAATTTACCCAAGATGTCCACAAGTGGGCTGATCAAGTTTTGTCAGTTTACGAAGCTATCCACGCAGCATCAGAAAAAAGTACCGCGGAATTAAGAAAGGAAGATTTCAGGGTGGCCAAAACTCGGGCTTCTGTGTTATGGGATTCCGGTCGGTTAATATTTCCTAACTATACTGATAGTAAGTTTTGTTCCGAAAAAGAATCCGCGTTTAGAGGCATAAGGCCTTCAATATTAGATACCATGCAATCTCTTTTCACATTAATCGAAGGTGACTACAGAAAATCTGGGTCTATCGATTATATTTTTGATAGCTCTTCTTATAACAATTTACAGCGTTATTTTATTTCTGAAGTCCAAGTGCTGATTGCTACTCGTACTAGATATGAACTTGTTCAAAAGTTGTTGAATAATTCGAATTTGGATCACAGAAAACGTGAATCTTTAATGTTGGCAAAATCTTTATGAAACACGCTCCCTCCGAAAAGCACACGCTCAGCATCATCGTCGACAACGAGTCCGGCGTCCTCGCCCGCATTGTCGGCCTGTTCTCGGCGCGCGGGTATAATATCGATAGCCTGACCGTCGCCGATGTCAGCACCGATCACGCCGTCAGCCGCATCACCATCGTCACCTCCGGCCCGCCGCCGGTCATCGATCAGATCATCGCCCAGCTTGAGCGGCTGGTGCCGGTCCACCGCGTTCTCGATCTGACCGAGCTAGGCCCGCATGTCGAGCGCGAGATGGCGCTCGTCAAGGTGGCAGGCGTTGGCGAAAAGCGTGTCGAGGCTCTGCGCCTGGCCGATATCTTCCGCGCCCGCCCGGTCGATACCAGCACCGCCAGCTTTGTCTTCGAAGTGTCGGGGAGCACCGAGAAGGTCGATCAGTTCATCGGTCTGATGCGCGAAGTCGGGCTTGTCGAAGTCGCACGCACCGGTGTTGTGGCCATTGCCCGCGGCGCCGAAGCCGCCTAATCCGCTCCAAAATTACCACACGATAAACAGGGAACACCCATCCAATGCGCGTTTACTATGATGCCGATGCCGATGTCGGGCTGATCAAGGGCAAGAAGGTTGCCATCATCGGCTATGGCTCGCAGGGCCATGCCCATGCCGCCAATCTGCGCGATTCCGGCGTCCATGAAGTTGCCGTGGCACTCCGCCCCACTTCGGCCACTGCCGAAAAGGCGCGCGCCGCCGGCTTCAAGGTTCTGACCAACGCCGAGGCCGCTGCCTGGGCCGATGTCGTGATGGTGCTCGCCCCCGATGAGCATCAGGCCGGCATTTATGCTGAGGATCTCGCGCCCAACATGAAGCAGGGTGCAGCGCTGGCGTTTGCGCACGGCCTCAACGTGCATTTTCAGCTCATCGAGCCGCGCGCCGATCTCGATGTGTTCATGATCGCTCCCAAAGGCCCCGGCCATACCGTGCGCTCTGAATATGCGCGCGGCGGCGGCGTCCCGTGCCTCATCGCCATCCATCAGGACGCATCGGGCAACGCGCATGATGTTGCGCTGTCTTATGCATCTGCCGTCGGCGGCGGGCGCTCGGGCGTTATCGAGACGACGTTCCGCGAGGAATGCGAAACCGATCTCTTCGGCGAGCAGGCGGTGCTCTGCGGCGGCCTGACCCACCTGATCCAGGCCGGGTTCGAGACGCTCACCGAAGCCGGCTATGCGCCCGAGATGGCCTATTTCGAGTGCCTCCACGAAGTGAAGCTCATCGTCGATCTGATGTATGAAGGTGGCATCGCCAACATGCGCTATTCGATCAGCAACACCGCCGAATATGGCGACATCACCACCGGCCCGCGCATCATCACGCCCGAAACCAAGGCCGAGATGAAGCGCGTCCTCGCCGACATTCAGGGCGGGCGGTTCGTCAAAAACTTCATCCTCGATAACCGCGCCGGCCAGCCCGAACTCAAGGCCAGCCGCATCGCCGCCAAGGCTCACCCCATCGAGGAAGTCGGCACCAAGCTGCGCGCCATGATGCCGTGGATCGGGAAGAATGCGCTGGTGGATAAAGCCAGGAACTGAACGGCCACTTGCCGTCGCCGTTGATCGCCAGGCCCCTGGGCTAGCCCCCGGGGTCTGGGCATGGGCTGTCATTGAAGGGCGTGGCTTGTGAGCGCCTTCGGGAAAATCGTCCTGAATTGCCGCTTCCACACTGCAACCAACCGCCGCTGGGCCACGTAAGTCCACCGACGCCCAAGGCTGGCGCTAGACTCTCGTTCACATTTCGAATAAGTATTTGTAATCCGTAAATTTTGAGGGGGCTCACATAATGAAATTTCTTTTGCCGATCGCTGTTGCAGCAACTTCGCTGACTGCCGTTCCGGCCTCAGCCGTGGTCACAACGCTGACCTTCGATGGCAACATCTGCGGCGCCGGCGGCACCGGCGTGTGTGGCAACGGCAGCCAGATTGGCGCATCGCATGGCAGCACTGCCGAAGTGGCAGTCAGCTATCTGGCGTCAGGCAATTCGGGCAGCCAGCCGTTTGCCAGCTTCTGGACAACCGGTTACGGCGATGTTTCCAACGTAATCTATGCGAACATCGCTTCAAGCACCCTCGCGGTCGCCTTTGCACCAACAAGCGGCTTCGAAGTCCGGCTGCTCGGCTTCACCACCGGCTGTTTCCTCGGTCGGCAAGATTGTCTTTCGCTGCCGTTTAGCGTTTCCAGCGTCGCCTTTACGCCGATTTTCGGCACAGCTGCGCCCACCGGTGCCACGGCCGATGTTATCTCGGTCAATTCGGCATGGAGCAGCAGCGCCATTTCGCTCGCCATCGGACCGAACATGTTCAATGGTGCGCTCGACAACATTGTGTTCGAAAGCCGTGCCATCGTTACAGGCGGTGTGGTGCCCGAGCCGGAGAGCTGGGCGATGCTCATCGCCGGGTTCGGCCTCATAGGTGCTGTTGCCCGCCGCCGCAGAACGCTGCTGGCCTGATCAACACGAGCCGCCTGACAAGACTGGTCCGGAAAAAATCCCGCTGGTATCAGCCAGCGGACATTTCAATGGCACAGAAATCGGGCCGCAAAACCCTTTAGCGCGGATTAAGGTCCACAACCTTCCAGTTGAGCGACGCTGCAAACGCCACCCAGCCCAGATAGGGCAGGATGAGCAGCGCCGCGAGCTGATCAATCGGCCATAGCCCGATCACCATCGCCAGCACCGAGGCCCAGAGAAACGGCACCTCGATCGGCGCCCAGTCAGGCCGTTGCAGCTTGAAGAACAACGGGCTCCATAACAGGTGAAAAATTCCGTTCACGCCAAACAGGATCAGCACATCGCGCTGCTGCGCCGGGTCAGCCGCACCCCATGCCCGCACCGCCGCCCAGGCCGCCAGCCCTAATATGATCGTCCAGCCCGGCCCAAAGGCCCAGCCCGGCGGCTGCCATGATGGCTTTCGCAGGGCGGCATACCAATCCGCGCGCGGCGTCATCAGCCCGCCGATCAGACACAGCGATACCATCCACGCGATGGCGGCAAGCAAAGGCAGGTCAAGATCAGCCACAGGCGCGCCTCACTTTCGATGTTCACCATGCCCCATCGCGACACGTCAAGATACAGGCCCCGCGCCGACTTTGTGATCTTCGGCAGCCTCGCTTCATGTCGGGCGTGGGGGTTAACAGGTCCTGACCCTTAAATCGTCTCAGCGGGACATATCAGCAGCAATCGATGCTTCAATGTCTTCGATCGGTGAATTGATCAGCGTTTTGGCCTGCTCGAGAATGATCCGTTCAGTTACGGATGTGTGCAGCAAAGGGCGAATTTCGCCGAGCGTTGTCGGATCGGCAATCAGGATCAGGTGGCGAAACGCATCACCATGCGCGAGCGCATAAAGCTTTTCGGCAATTTGTTTTGAGAATGTCGCTTCATTGAGATCACGTGGCGCAGAGTCCGGCGGCGTTTTGCCTGAAGGGCCCTCATTGGCAAGGTCCTGCTGGGTCCAGCGCGCCGATGGCTCCAGCCGCTCGCCTTTCATCATAAAAGTGTGGGCTTCAAGGCCTGTTGCCACAACGACTAGCGTGCCATCTGCATTCTGCGCGATAGCCATATTCAGTCTCCATCTGTTTCACCGTGTAAAGATAGAAGCTGCGAATTCACTCATTGTTCCATCCATGAGGCGAGAGGTGCCCAACAATCGCCTGATCTCCACAGCCTGTGCTTCCAACCCCTAAATCTGCCTGTAGCCACCGCTGGCGGGAATGAGCCGCATATGTTAGGCGTTGCCATATAAGTCGCGCACCCAACCGGCCAAAGAGCTGGTCATATAGACATCAAACCTTGGATGTTCGTGGGAATCGTGATCATGCAAAAGCCTGCCAGCACCATTGCCCTTGCGCTCCTGTTCGGAACTACCGCAGCTTCAGCGCAATCCGTTCCCGGGTCGTCACTGCGCATCGCCACTTACAATGCCTATCTTCTTTCCCCCGCCTTCAAATGCCTGAAAAGCACCTTCACCGCGCCGGTGGATTGCTTCGTGCAAGTTGAAGGCCAAACCGAAATTTGGGCCCGTCGGCTCGCCTCAACAATCCTGGCAAACCGGGCCAACATCGATGTCATTGCCATCAACGAAGTCTGGGATGAGGATGCCAAAAAGATCATCGCCAAACGACTCCGCAAAGCCTATCCAGTACAAATCCGCAAGCTCGACAATAGCCTCGTCAGCGTCCGCGCCAATGTTCTCGCCAACATCCCCGAAGAGTTTCACGCCCAGGCCGGCGTCCGATTCCTTGGGGAAGACAGCGGGCTGATGCTCTTCGCCAAAAAAGACTTCAAAGTGCAACTACTGCCCGATGCTTCGATGAAATGGGGCCAGAACAGCGGCGAGACGCTCGATGCCTCAAGCAAGAATGTCGCCTTCACATTCTACGAATCCTGCGCAGATTTTGACTGCTATTCGGCCAAAGGCGCCGGCCTCGTCCGCCTCCGCCACACAGCCTCCGGCCGCATTCACAATATTGTCTTCACCCATATGCAGGCCGACTATCCCGATGATGGCAATTTTTACCGTGATGAACGGGGCAAGCAATTCGAACAGGTTCAAAAACTCATTGAAACCTCACTCGGGCCAGCGGCTATAGGCAAAGTCAGGCAAGGAATAGAATCGCTGATCTTTCTGGGCGATCTCAATGTCCCCTATCTCAAACGGCGCGCGGAGTGGGACGGCCTATTCAACGACGGCGGCTTCTTCCGTAACCCCTTGTACGAAAGCTGGCATTTCACCAGTTCAAGGGCTGATCTCACCCCCACCAACGACACCGATGAAGAGCGGCTTGATTACATCCTGGCCTCGGCCAATGAAGGCAGCAACGATGGTGCTGTTACCAGGCGTCAATGCGTCCAGCACCTTACCGTGCCCGTCGTTTTCGAAGATCTGGAAAGCGATCATTCCATGGTCCATGCCGATATGGCTACCGGCTTTTATCATTGCAGCCCGTCGCTGGCCTTCAAGGTCGATCTAACCACCAGCAAGATCGCGACAATCGACAAAAAACCCGACAGCACGCTTGATATCACCCGCATCAACAGCGCCGGTGCCATGCAATGGTTCTATCTCGATACAGGCTCCGTCGGCACCTATTCGATCGGCACCAACAATCCCGGCAATGTCGCCATCGAAATCTACGCGCCGGAAGACCTCACCACGCCTATCGCCCGCAATAACGAGACACCGCTCATCCCGCCTCCAAGCGCCATGTTTAGATATGTCACCGATCAATATGTGCTACCCAGCAAATTCTACATCCGCACACGCGGCGTCTCCCGCACCACCACGGCCGAGTATTCACTCTACGTCGAGCGACACACATGCGCTACGCGCGAGAAGGCATGCATTCTCATGCCTAATCAAGCCCAGACAGCCGAGCTAACAGCAGAGGGACAACCAATGCCCCAGAACGAAGCGTGGTTCCGCTTCGATGTCGTCGGCACTGCGGCTTCCGGAACGCTGCAGACGATCACCCTCAATGCCAGCCTCGTTGCCACACCCCGCGTTACCTCGCTCATCGATGGTTTCTCCGGCAGCACAACGCTCGCCCAGACATCGAGCACCAATTCTCGCAAATACGAAGGCCCGGCCGCTGAGGGCGACCACGGCTATCTTGTCATCAAACAGTCAAGTGCTGCCACGCAAACCACTGTCGTCACCGGGCGGCTTGAAAGCGACATCCGCTTCCTCACGGTCAGAAATCTGACCTGCATCAACGAAACCGATCCTGAATGGGGATCGGACGATATCTTCACGCGTATCATTGTCGATGGGGTCGGTCGGCGCGCGCCAAGTTCGGGCACGGTCGAGTTCGATTGCGACAACCATTCCCATCCTGAGAAATGGGCAAATCGAGCTGGCGGCGAGGAAATCGTTTTTCTCGATGAAGTCGCCATGCGGATATATGAAGACGACGACACATCCGATAACGACCTATCTCGCCGCGAGGTTGTTCCAAAAATGACCGAAGGCGAATTGATTCGTAAAAATGCCAAGCTGACGTGGAAGTTCGATGACGGCGAATATCGCTTCAACTACAATCTTCGCCGTCGCCGGCTCGGACCGGTTCCAAACCCCTGAACGCGCCGAAAGTCGCCAGAGGTTCAAGCCTCTCGCGCGCCTCGCCGTGCTGGCGGCTTCGCCTGTGCGAGCAGCACCGCCCTCACCCGCACGCTCGTGAGCGCAATCCTGATCTCGACCAGAAACAGCCCCAGCCCCCCGGCCAGCAGCGTCAGCGCCGCCAGAAAGACCCACACCACCGCAGTTGCCCACGCAAGATCCACCAGTTCGCCAACGAACAGGATGGCAATTACTATACACACCAGAAATGCCGATGCCGTGCACAGCGCAATCGCCAGATTGACCGCTCCCATTCGGCGGTCCAGCACCGAAAGATCCGCCAGCGCCACCAGCCGTCGTTCGTCGGTCTGACCTGTTCCGGGGCCCATCAGATCATCCTCAAGTGCGCGTGCCCGGTCCACCACCCGGCCCAATCGGGTGATGAGCACGTTCAGGATCGCTCCGATGGCGGTGAGGAGGAACACCGGCGTCACCGCCAGCTGGATGTTCTGGGCTATACCCGCAATCGGCTCACCCATCAGCGCATCAATCCCTCAATAGTGGCGGCAAAGCGCGCGATCCCCTGCTCCAGCCCGCCCAATGTTATATGGTTCACCGCTCCCGACGCCAGCCCCTGCTGCCCAAGAGCCGCTGCCCGAAAATCTTCACCGGCAAAGACTTTTTGATCGAGCAGCGCCCAGCTCTTTGCCCAATGCGCTTCTTCCTCAGGCGTCGCTGGTGCCTTGGGGATCAGCATGAAATCCTCCACAAGCGTCTCGTTCACCGCCTGCGGCATCAGCACCATGATGTTCAAATAATCCGGAGAGGCAATGATTACGCAGGCCGGGACCAGCTGATACGCAAACGTCACGGCGCGGCGAACCTCCCGCATATCGCCGAAATCACACCCCTCAAGCGCCGCCAGCCGCCCGACCGCCGAGCGCGCATGCGGCCCGATCAAGTCCCCCGTCGTCACCCCATCCTGAAAGAACCGCCCGATCGAGGCCGAATGCAACCGCGCCACATGATAGCTCTCCAGAAACGCATCCATGATCAGCTTCCAGTTTGCCGCCACCTTGTGAATGCTGCGCGCATATAAATGCTGCCCGGCGAAATCGAGCGCGGCGAAATCGGCGGCAAGCTCACCGGCGGCAAAAGCGAAGTCATAATCCCGCGCGCGGTCCAGCCCGGCCCAGATCAGCCCGCCCGCCTCAAGGCTCGGCAGCGGCACCAGACCATGCGCCGCCTTGTCCAATCCGGCAAAAGCCTCAGCACGCGGCACCGCCTTCAGCATCCCGTCGGTCGCATAAGACCATGCATGATAGGGACAGACCATCAGCCCCCGCACCGCCTCGCAACCCTCGACCAGGCGCGTGCCCCGATGCCGGCACACATTCAGGAAAACCCGTAGAATCCCCTCGCTGTCCCGCGCCAGCAGCAGCGGCAGCCCAAAGCCATCGTGCGGCACCGCCATCCCAGGCGCCGGCAGAAGCGCGGATGGCCCGAGCACAACGGGATGCGCGTGGAAAAGCCGGTCCATCTCGCGCTTGTAGCGCTCAGGGCAGGTATAGTTGCTGGCCGGCACCCGGCTCAGCGTCGCTGGCGCACTCACGCCCGCCGCCGCCGGCATGGCTGCCGCGAGTTTCATCTGCCCCGCTGTTGGGCGGGGTATCGGCACATGCAGGTCCATGCCCGCATGCTAGACCTTTCCCGGCGCGCCGCAAATCCCGTCTGGTGAACCGGAAATCCGCCGCTACAGTCAGCCCATGAGCGAAACCCCCTTCGGCTGGCGTCAAAGTCTTCCCCAAGCCATTCGTCCTTATGCTGAATCAGCCCCCCTCGCCGCCCTGGCGCTGGGCATATCCTCAGGCTTTCCGTTCGCCATGATCGGCGCCACGCTCACCACGCGGCTGGCGCAGGACGGGATCGACAAAAAAGCCGTCACCGCCTTCAGCCTCGCCTTCCTCGTGTATAATTTCAAATGGCTCTGGGCCTGGGTCGTCGATGGCGTGAAGCTCCCGCTGATCGGCCATCTCGGCCAGCGTGTCTCATGGCTGATAATGTCGGGCCTGCTGGTCATTGCTGCCGTGATCAATCTGGCGCTGGCAGACCCCGCCGCGAGCCTGCTCTACACAGCGGTTGCCGCCGTGCTCGTCGGCGCTGCCGGCGCCACGTTCGATATCGTTATCGATGCCTATCGCATCGAGCTGCTGGAGCCTCGCCAGCTCGGGGTTGGATCGGGGATGAGCCAATATGGCTGGCGCATCGGCAGCACCGCCGCCGGCGCGCTGGCGCTGGTGCTCGCCTCTCGGATCGGATGGCAGGCTGCCTATCTCGCCTGTGCTGCATTTGCACTCCCCGCGATGCTCACCGGCCTCATCATGAAGGAACCGCCGCGCCGCCTGATTGTTCAGACGAAACGCGGACTGGCCGAAGTCTGGCAATCGGTCATCGGCCCTATTGCCGAGTTTCTGCAGCGCAGCGGCGCCGGTCTCGTGCTCGTCTTTATTCTTCTGCACAAGATCGGGGATACGCTGGCCAACCTGACGTTCCGCCTCTTGTTCGATGATCTCGGCTATACCAACGATGAGATTGCCATTTACGATATCGGTTTCGGTTTCTGGGCCTATCTTATCGGCATATTCATTGGCGGCATTCTTTACACCCGCCTCGGCCTCAGGCGTTCTGTACTTTTCAGCCTTGTATTGATGGGTGTTTCCAATCTGAGCTTTGCCGGTCTGGCGGCTGCCGGGCACAATAATTGGGCAATGGCCGCCGCCATCGGCTTCGAAAACATCGCCAGTGGCATCGGCGGGGTATGCCTCGTCGCGTATTTCTCCGCGCTCTGCGATCTGCGCTTCACCGCCAGCCAATATGCCATGATCTCGGCGGCCACGTCGATCGTCGGCCGCTTCGTCACCGGGACGACTGCAGGATCGCTCATCGAGACTTTCGGCTATGTCGATTTCTACCTGCTCACCACGGTTGCAGCGCTGCCCGGCATCCTGCTGTTCCTGTGGCTGATGCGCGCCGGCCTTGTCATCGAACCGCAATCAGGCCCTGACAGGCTGTAACATTTCTCCGATAGGGACACGGCAACCAGCCGGAGCTTGCATATCATGGGTCTCTCCCTCAGCCGTCCAACCTTTGTGTCCCCGGCGGTGCTCGCCCAGGCGCCAGCCATGCACCGCATCGGTCAGCTGGATGTTCGTCTGGCTGTTTCCGAAGCCGAAGTCGCCGCTGCACAGTCGCTAAGATACCAGATTTTCTATGAGGAGATGGGCGCTCGCCCGACAGCCCGGATGGCGGCCAATCGGCTCGACATTGATGATTATGATGCGATCTGCGACCATCTTCTTGTTGTCGATCACGGCCTTGATGGCACACCGCAAATTGTCGGCACCTACCGGCTGCTGCGCCAGTCGATCGCGATGGCGCATCGCGGTTTCTATGCCTCGGGCGAATATGATCTCGCCCCGCTGATCGCCAATGCCGCGCCAACACGCCAGCTGCTTGAACTCGGCCGCAGCTGTGTGGCCCCGGCATGGCGTAATAACACGACCATAACCCTGCTCTGGCGCGGCATCGCCAGCTATCTTCAGCAGCACCATATCGGCCATATGTTCGGCTGCGCCTCGCTTCATGGCGCCGACCCAAAGCTGCACACGGCCGAGCTTTCCTATCTCTATCACCACCACCTCGCCCTGCCGCACCTGCGCGCGCAGGCCCACCCCGCCAACCACGTCCCCATGGATCAGCACGCCGCCGCCGCCATCGACCCCCGTGCCGCCGCCCGCGCCCTGCCCCCGCTCCTCAAAGGGTATCTCCGCGTTGGCGCCATGGTCGGCAACGGCGGCTTCGTCGATCATCAGTTCAACACCGTCGATGTCTTCGTCGTCATGCCCGTCGATCGTATCACCAGCCGCTACGCAGGCAAATTTGTGAGCGCCAACGATCCCGGCTAAACGCCAATCATGCCTATCCCCCTCCGCATCGATTTCGTCTCGGATGTCATGTGCCCCTGGTGCATCATCGGCCTCAAATCCCTCGAGGCCGCCCTCGCCAAAACCGCTGACATCGTCACCCCATCCCTCCACTTCCAGCCCTTCGAGCTAAACCCCGACATGGCGCCAGAAGGGGAAAACACCGCCGAGCACATCGCCAAAAAATACGGCGCCGATCCCGCCCGCAGCGCCGCCAGCCGCAGCGCCCTCAAGCAAGCCGCCGCCGCGCACAATTTCGAAATCAATTCCGACCCAAACAGCCGCATCTGGAACAGCTTCGATTGCCACCGACTCCTCCATTGGGCCGGTCTCATCTCCCCCGCCCACCAACGCGCCCTGAAACTCGCGCTGTTCGAAGCCCATTTCACCCACGGCGAACCCATGGCCGACCCCCAAACCCTCACCAAAGCCGCAAAAACCGCCGGCCTAGACCCCGCAGCCGCCGCCGAAGTCCTCGCCGATGACCGCTACGTCGAAGAAGTCCGCAGCGCACAAGCCCAGTGGCGCGCCGCCGACATCAACGCCGTCCCCGCCATCATCTTCAACCGGCAATACCTAATCCTCGGCGGCCAACCCCCAGAAGCCTTCGAAACCATAATCCGAAAAATCGCCGCCAAAGCCGCCTGACCCCACACCCGCTCCCCAACCGTCTCCAACGAGCCAGGCCCTCTCCCCCCGTCCCCCCGGGCTCGCCCCGGGGCCCAAGCACCGCCAGCCGATCAGAGACAGTACGGCAGCCTCCGGCAGTTGGGGGCCCGGGCCCCGGGCCCAATTTCTTAAGTGTTCGGTTCGGGTGGGAAACTGTAATTCAAAAATGCTCAAGCCGAGCGGCAGTTTCTGGGCCGATTGCCGACTAGCAGGTTCCGGGCGGCGAGAGGCAGAAAGCTGCCGTCCGGTCCGCCACTCAGCAACGGCAGCTCGCGACCAGAGCCGGTCGTTGACGGTCGCCCGACTGAACGTCTGGTTCCGCCAAAAGCCGACATGCCGCATATATGATTCCGCGTCGGCCCCGCTCATGATTGCTGATGGGTGGAGTGCTGACTGTCTGGTTTTGGTGGCAGATACGGTATCGCCGGACATTCACGGCACCGGGGCAAGCGCGCTATCTCAAGCGCATTTAGGATCATATTCCCCGGCGTAGAGTTGGTCGAACCTCTGAAATAGGTGATTATTTACTCGTTCGATCCAATCCATCGTCCCACTGATGTTCTCATCATAGCAATCAATCCGCTCAAGCCACATTCGAAACGGACGGATCGTAAATCTGAGGATCGGTGCCATAAAACGAATATCCGCCGGATGGCAGTCAGTGAATGCCGAAAACGTTGCATCGTCGTTGCGGACCAAGCCCCAGTCCATTGACTCATTCCATGACCCGTGAATTGATTCCGACATTATGCCGTAGGTTGCGGGATAAAGATCATCGTGCTCGACTTCGGCGAAAATCGTGCGGAATGTTTTGCCCTGTAGCTTCCAGCGGTTTTTCTCTTGAACGGCGAAATCGTCCTTCGTCAAACGCTCAAAATCCATTTTTTCGCGCACCGCCACCAGCAGACGCTTGCCCGCCTTTGTATCAAAAAACGGCGACCCGCTCTCCAAATCACGCAGGATACGGAGACGGTCCTTGTAAGAGCATTTCCGATAATCCGCGATTGCGTCGTCCCCGTTGGTCAAAAGATAGCTTGCGATGATTGACGCCTCCAACATAGGTCGTTCGAGAACTCCGATAATCTCTGCATTATCCTGCTCGTAGTAGTTAACTACTTCCTTAAGGAGCTTCGAAATGCGGACCAGCAGGCCAAGGATTGGCGCTTCGTCAATTGCAAATCCCGTAAGATTCCGTTCTACGTTCTTCAATCGCGTTAGCGCATCATAGAGATCACCGACATCCTTATAGAAAGCCAAGGAAAATTCATGCAGTCCTGCCATCGAACTGAAGCAGCGCTCGATATATACGGGCGGATACTTTGATGTGATTTCGACCAATTCTTCCATTTTTAGAAATCCTTCGTCTGGAATGCCGATGAACGAATGACAGTTCATAGCAATTTGGCGCGGAGATCAAAACTTGCGTAACGGGGTCGCTTCCTGAATGGCGGGCTTCGGGAAACGAACTCAGGATAGCCGCCATTCAAGGCCCGAGCAGGGTTGTGTCGGCTTCTGGCAAAACCAGTCATTCGACATACCGGTTCAAAATGACTGCAATGTCCCAAAGTCGGCCATCCAGGCCGATTGGTCACCTTGTCCGCTTTCAGGCGATCGGCGGGCGAGCAGCAATGGCCGAAATGAGAACGCGAAGCCGACACTCTTCAGCCCTAGCCGCTATGACCGCAATTGGATCACGAACCGCCATCACGCCTCAAGTCGGCAGCGGCCCATTCTCCTTCAAAAACGTCCCCGCCAGATGCAGGGAGCCACACACCAGCACCCGCGCTGGCTGCCCCAGCCGCGCAAAGGCCTCGCGCAGCGTATCGGCGGTAACAGCGTCCAGCCCGGCGCGCGCCGCCATCGCGGCCAGCTCGAACGGCGCCACCCCGGCATGGCCTTCCACCGGCACCGCGATCATCTTCGTCGCCGCCGGAAAGCATTTCAAAAAGCCGTCATGGTCCTTCGATGCCAGCATGCCCATCACCAGCAGCACCGGCATTCCGGGTTTGTGCTCCCCCAAAAAGCTTGAAAGCGCCCGCCCGGCGGATGGATTATGCGCCCCGTCCACCCAGAGCTCCGAGCCTTCGGGCAACAAATCAAACAGCGGCCCCGCCGTAATGCGCTGCAAGCGCGCGGGCCATTCAGCCCAGCCCATCGCCGCCTTGAGCGCCGCGTCCAGCACCGCCAGCGCGCTCTGCGCCCGGAGCATCGCAATCGCCAGACCGGCATTGTCGATCTGATGCGCGCCCGCCAGCCTTGGCAGCGGCAAGGTCAGCCGGCCCGCATCGTCACGATAATGGAGATGTCCTTCATAGCTCGCTACATCCCAATCATGTCCGCGCAGTTGCACCCTGGCCCCCGCCACCCCCGCCACTTCGGCAATCCGCGCCTGAACAGTCTTGGGATAACGCGCTGTCACCAGCGGCACGCCCTTTTTAGCAATGCCGGCCTTCTCGCCAGCAATCGCGAGAATCGTGTTGCCCAGAAACTGCTGATGATCGAGACCCAGTGCTGCGATGCCCGTCACCAGCGGATGCGCGATGACATTGGTGGCATCCATCCGCCCGCCCATCCCGACTTCGATGACGCAGGCATCCGCCGGCTCACGCGAAAAAGCGAGAAAGGCCAGCGCGGTTGTCAGCTCGAAAAATGTGATCGGCTGGCCGGCGTTGCGCGCCAGAATTTCGCGCAGCAACTCAGCCAGCGCCTCATCGGAAATCAGCGTTCCCGCCAGCCGGATCCGCTCATTGAAGCGCACCAGATGCGGCGAGGTATAGCAGTGCACGCGCAGCCCTGCCGCCTCCAGCCCGGCGCGGATAAAGGCGACGGTCGAGCCCTTGCCGTTGGTGCCCGCCACATGGAAAACCGGCGGCATTCTGGCTTCAGGGTTGCCAAGCCGCGCCAGCAGCCGTTCAAGCCTTACAAGCGTGAGGTCGATCTCGCGCGGATGCAGCGCATAGGCTGCCGCCAGCAGCGAATCGAGAACGGCGTCATCCGAGCGTGCGCGCGGCATCATGGCGCCGCCACCCTGCAGCGATCCGCCGTCGGCCCCCGCTACCGTCATCAGCCTGGCAGTGCTTCGCGCCGCCGCGCTGTCAGCATGCCGATAAGCCGCGAGAGAGTGTCCTTGAGGTCGCGCCTGTGCACCACCATGTCGAGCATCCCGTGCGCCAGCAGATATTCCGCCCGCTGAAAGCCTTCCGGCAATTTTTCGCGGATCGTCTGCTCAATGACCCGCTGCCCGGCAAACCCGATGAGCGCGCCCGGCTCAGCAATCTGCACATCACCCAGCATCGCATAGCTCGCCGTAACGCCGCCGGTGGTCGGGTCGGTCAGCACCACGATATAGGGCAAGCCGGCCTCATGCAGCTCGGCAATACCCACCGTCGTGCGCGGCATCTGCATCAGGCTCAAAATGCCCTCCTGCATCCGCGCACCACCTGCGGCGGTGAACACAATGAACGGCGCCTTGGCGATAACCGCCGCCTTGACCCCGGCCAGAAATGCCTCACCGACGCCAAGACCCATCGAGCCGCCCATGAAGGCAAAATTCTGCACCGCCACAATTGCGAGATGGCCACCAATATCGCCCTTAGCCAGCGTCATGGCCTCAGTTTCACCCGTCGCGGTTCGCGCTGCCTTCAGCCGGTCGACATAGCGCTTCTGGTCCCGGAATCGCAGCGGATCTTCGGGCACTTTCGGGCTGGCAATCGCGGTCCAATCACTATCGAACAGCTGTGCGAAGCGCGCTTGCGGCCCGATCCGCTCATGATGATCACAGCGCGGACACACCGAGTCATTCTCTTCCCATTCCTTGGTGTAGAGCATGGCACCGCAATTCTTGCACTTGGCCCACAGATTGTCCGGCGTGTCTCGCCGGCCAATGAAGTTCGTCATTCGCTGCCGTGTCCGGGTCAACCAGCTCATGCCGCCTGCTCCTTGTCTGTCCGCGCTGTGCGGATTGCCGCGGCCAGTGCCGCAACCTGTGCGTTCACCCGCGCTGGAATATCATTGGCGCGCGCTGCAGCAGCAGCACCAATAGCATCCACAATCGCCGATCCCACCACCACAGCATCGGCATGGCGAGCAATCGCCGCTGCCTGCTCGGGCGTGCGAACCCCGAAACCTACCGCAATCGGCAGGTCGGTCGACGCCTTGAGCCGCGCCACCGCCGCCGCAACGTCACTCGCGGCCGCGGCATTGGCCCCCGTCACACCCGCCACAGCGACATAATAGAGGAAGCCCGAAGCCCCTTCCAAAACCTTGGGCAGCCGTGTCGCATCGGTCGTAGGTGTTGCCAGCCGCACCAGATGCAATCCCTGCGCCATCAGATGAGGCACCAGCTCGCCGGCCTCCTCGGGCGGCAGGTCGACAACGATCGTCCCGTCCAGCCCGGCGGCGCGCGCATCGCTGGCAAACCGCTCCGGCCCATAGGCGAGGATCGGGTTGAAATAGCCCATCAGGATCAGCGGCGTATCGGCATCATAGGCGCGAAACGCCTTGACTATGGCTAACACATCGCGGAGCCGCGTCCCGCCCTCCAGGCTGCGAAGATTGCCCGCCTGAATGGCCGGGCCATCAGCCATCGGATCGGTGAACGGCATGCCGATTTCGATGATGTCAGCCCCGGCGCCCGGCAGGGCTGCAAGGATTGCAGCCGATGTCTCAAGATCGGGATCACCGGCGGTAACAAAGGTCACCAGCGCCGCCCTCCCGGCATCCCGACAGGCGGCAAAGCGCGCTGACAGCCGGTCGCTCACAGCGCCACGCCCAGCGCTTCGGCCACGGTAAAAATATCCTTGTCGCCGCGCCCGCAAAGGTTCGCGACGATCAGCTGATCGGCCGCCATCCCCGGTGCCATCCGACTGATTGCCGCCAGCGCATGCGCTGGCTCAAGCGCGGGAATAATCCCCTCGACCACGCACAGCATCTTGAACGCCGCCAGCGCCTCGACATCGGTAGCTGATTGATATTCCACCCGACCAATCGCGTGCAACCAGGCATGCTCGGGGCCGATGCCAGGATAGTCCAGCCCAGCCGAAATCGAATGCGCCTCGGTAATCTGCCCGTCCTCATCCTGCAGCAACATGGTCTTGTTGCCATGCAAGACGCCGGGTCGGCCGCCAGCGAGCGAAGCCGCATGCGCGCCAGAGTCCAGCCCATGGCCGGACGCCTCGACGCCGACCATGCGAACATCGGCATCATCGAGAAAAGGATGGAACAGCCCGATGGCATTCGAGCCGCCGCCGATGGCCGCCACCAGTAGATCAGGCAGCCGCCCTTCGCGCTCAAGGATCTGTGCGCGCGCTTCGGTGCCGATCACCGACTGAAAATCGCGCACCAGCTCGGGATAAGGATGCGGCCCCGCCGCTGTGCCGATAATGTAGAAAGTGTCGTGAACATTGGTCACCCAGTCGCGCAGCGCCTCGTTCATCGCATCCTTGAGCGTTTTCGAGCCGCACTCCACCGCGCGCACCTCGGCACCCAGCAGCTTCATGCGGAAGACATTGGGCGCCTGCCGCTCGATATCACGAGCCCCCATATAAATCACGCACGGCAGGCCGAAGCGCGCCGCCACAGTCGCGGTCGCCACACCGTGCTGCCCGGCGCCGGTTTCGGCGATGATCCGGGTCTTGCCCATCCGCCTGGCGAGCAAAATCTGGCCGATGCAATTGTTGATCTTGTGTGCGCCGGTGTGGTTCAGTTCGTCGCGCTTCAGATAGATTTTAGCGCCGCCCAGATGCTCGGTCAGCCGCTCTGCAAAATACAGCGGGCTTGGTCGCCCGACATAATGCGTCATCAAATCATCGAATTCGGCTTTGAACGCCGGGTCAGCCTTGGCCGCAATATAGGCTTTTTCCAGATCGAGGATCAGCGGCATCAGCGTCTCGGCGACATAACGGCCGCCAAATTCGCCGAAATGCCCATTGGCGTCGGGGCCGGCGCGCAACGACGGTGTGGCTATGTTCATGCCTGCACCGCTTCTGCAAAAGCCATCATCTTCGCTATGGACTTCACGCCTGCACCTTCTTCCACACCGCTGGACACATCGACGAAACCGGGCTGGGCCACGCGAATGGCCTCGCCCACATTGCCAGCATCCAGACCGCCCCCAAGGCCCCAATCGCGACCCAGCGGCAGGCCGGACAGCAACCGCCAGTCGAAAGCCAGTCCGTTGCCGCCAGGCAAGGCCGCGTCCCTAGGCGCTTTGGCATCGAGGAGCAACCGTTCAGCCGGGCCTGCGGCCTTGCGCGCGGCCTCGATCTCGGCCCGGGTCGCAACGCCAGCCGCCTTCCAGACCGCTTTCCCGGTGCGAGCCATCACCGACGCCAGCCGCGCCGGCCCCTCGTCACCATGCAGTTGCAGCGTATCGATGCCGCAGCCGAGCACCGCATCGACCAGAGCGTCGTCCGGATCGACCAGCACCGCGACCCGCCGAACACCAGCCGGGACGCGTGACACCAACGCCTGCGCCTGCGCCAGCTCCAGATGACGCGGAGACGGCGGAAAGAACACAAAGCCGACCGCAAACGCCCCTATGGCGACCGCCGCATCCACGCTTTCAGCCGTGCTAAGCCCGCAGATCTTGAATGCGGTCACAGGCTCGCCGCAATCGCTGCCGCTGCGGCTGCCGGGTCCGCCGCCGCCGTGATCGGCCGTCCGATGACCAGAACCGAGGCGCCTGCGGTCAGTGCCTGTGCAGGTGTCATCACCCGCTTCTGATCCCCCAGATCAGCGCCGGCGGGCCGCACACCGGGCACCACGATCAGCGCATCTTCCCACATAGCGCGCACGGTCGCGGCTTCATGCGGCGATGACACAACGCCATCAAGCCCCCCCGCCCGCGCCACATGGGCCAGCCGGCCGACCTGCGCCGCCGACCCATCGGCCACACCCGCCGCCACAAGATCGGCATCATCAAGGCTGGTCAGCACGGTCACCGCGACAATCCTGATTGCCGATGGTGCGGCCGCCCGCGCCGCCGCCGCCATCGCCACACCCCCGCCAGCGTGGATGGTCAGAATCGCCGGCGCCAGCCCGGCAAGCGCTGCCACGGCCCCTGCCACAGTATTCGGAATGTCGTGCAGCTTGAGATCAAGAAACACCGGCAGGCCGGCGCCTGAAAAAACCGCCACCCCAGCCGGCCCGTGGCAACAGAAAAACTCCAGCCCCAGCTTCACGCCGCCGATATGCGGCGCACAGGCACTCACAAGCCGCCGTGCGGCTGCAAGATCGGTCGTATCCACCGCAAGATAAATCGGATTGGCCATGGTCAGGCGCCCGCCGGCGGCACGATCGTCGGCTGCGCCTGCCCCGGAAATGCGTCACGCGGCGGCAGCGGCGGCGGCGTAACCGGGCCCTGCACATCACGGAGCTGCCGCTCAGCGCGCTCCAGCTTGTGGCGAAGCATTGTCCTTGATGCAGCGCCCGCCAGCCATGTCGGCAGCCACCCCGCCAGAAACGCACCCAGGATGATCAGCGGCAATGGCACCTGCACCGACCGACCGTCGGGCAGCAGAAACGCTACCAGCGTCCAGTTCGCCACGGACAGAAGCAGGAACACCATGCCAACGAGCACCACCAGCAGGATGCGCAGCCAGTTCATCCGATCTCACCATCTTCAGCCGCGATCCCGGCGTCTGCAAGCGCCGACACAAGTGCTGCCGCCACCACAGCAAGCTGCGCGGCGCTCGTCGAGCGCATAACGAAATTGGCCCCTGTCCGGCCTTCACGCCAGAACGGATAGCTGCCGATCTGCACGCCGGGATGCGCCGTCTCGACAGCCAGCAGCGTTGCCGCCGCCGCACTTTCCTGCGTCCAGGCGCCGACGCTCCGGCTAAGCACGAGCCTTCCGCCCTGAAGTTGCCCGTCAAGCGCCGCCAGCATGCCTTGCGTGATGATCGGCACCCCTGCCATGATGAAGATATTGTCCACCTTTATCCCCGGCGCCTTGGTGCGCGGATTCTGGATCAGCGTGGCACCTTCCGGCGTGCGCGCCATGCGCAGCCGCGAGTCGGTGAGCTTGTCACCATAATATTCAGTCAGTATCGACCGGGCATCGGGATGCACGATGACCGGCCGCCCGAGCGCTGCCGCCACAGCATCAACCGTGATGTCATCGTGCGTCGGCCCGATGCCGCCTGTGGTGAACAGATAATCATGGCTACCAGCCAGCGCCTTCACAGCATCACCGATCGCCGCCATCTCGTCCGACACCACCCTGACTTCACGCAGTCTTATGCCCTGCACCCCAAGCCATTTCGCCAGATACGCCAGATTGGCATCCTGCGTCCGGCCCGACAGAATCTCGTCGCCGATAATCAGCAACGCTGCAGTCCAGACGCGGTGCTCGCCCGGCGTCGCATCAGGGGTTGCGGCAATCTCCATACCGTTCCTCTAGACGAGCCGAAGCGCGCCCGCAAAGCACCAATCATTGCCCCCAGAACATTGCCCTCACCGCTCAACCGGCTTATCTGGAAGCCATGGACCAGACAGCCACTCTTCACGATCCATCCGAAGGTCACATCCCCCTCCATGGCCCCGCCGGCTTTGAGGGCATGCGCCGCGCCGGCCAACTTGCAGCGCAAGTGCTCGATATGTTGACGCCGAATGTTGTCCCCGGCGTTGTCACGCTGGATCTCGACCGTATGGCTTGGGAGCATGTCCGCGCCGCCGGTGCGGCATCAGCAACAGTTTTCTACCGCGGCTTTTCACATAGCCTGTGCATCAGTCCCAATCATGTCGTGTGTCACGGCATCCCGTCCGAGGCCAAAAAGCTCAAGGACGGCGATATCGTCAATATCGACGTCACGGTCGTTGTCGACGGCTGGTATGGCGACACCAGCCGCATGTTCCTTGTCGGTGACGTGCCCCTTAAAGCCCGGCGGCTGGTCGAAATTACCGAGGAGTGCCTTGAACGCGCCATCGCTATCGCGCGCCCCGGTGCTACGCTTGGCGACATTGGCCATGCCATCCAATCACACGCCGAGGCCAATCGCTTCAGCGTCGTGCGCGATTTCTGCGGCCATGGGCTCGGCCAGATATTTCACGATGCGCCCAATATCGTTCACTACGGCAAGCCAGGCCGCGGCCTGGCGCTGAAGCCGGGGATGTTTTTCACCATCGAACCGATGATCAACGCTGGCCGCGCAGATGTGAAGATCCTTGACGATGGCTGGACTGCCGTCACCCGTGACCGCTCGCTGTCCGCGCAATGGGAACATTCCATCGGGATCACCGAAACCGGCTGCGAGGTCTTCACCCGCTCGCTCATCGTCTGAGGCCATGGACTCTTCGGGCCATCGAGAACGCCTTCGCCAGCGGCTGCTTGAGGGCGGCGGCGATGGCTTCCATGATTATGAGCTTCTGGAATATCTGCTCGCCCTCGCCATCCCGCGTCGGGACACCAAGCCCCTCGCCAAGGCGCTGCTCGATGAGTTCGGGAGTTTGGCGGCGTTGATAGCGGCCAGCCCTGCCGAGCTGTCGCGTGTTCCCGGGCTGGGTGAAAGTGCCGCTGCCGCGCTCAAATTTGTCGAGGCGGTGATGCTCCGCAGCCAGCGCCGCAATCTTGAAGGCCGCCCGGTGCTTTCAAGCTGGCAAGCGCTCACCGACTATCTCCATGCCAGCATGGCGCACAACGCCACCGAGGCCTTTCGCGTCATCTATCTCGACAGCAAGAACCAGATCATGCGCGACGAGGTGTTGGGGCAGGGCACGGTCAACGCAGCGCCGGTCTATCCGCGCGAAGTCATCAAGCGAGCGCTGGAGATTCAGGCGGCGGCGGTCATCCTGGTGCACAATCACCCGAGCGGCGATCCAACCCCGTCACGCGATGATATCAGCATGACCCGCGCGATTATCGAGGCCGGACGCCATCTCGGCCTCGCCGTCCATGATCATGTCATCATCGGCCGCAGCGGCCACACCTCGATGCGCGCTCAGGGTTTGCTCTGACGCTGCTGCCAATAGGCGAACGCCAGCCCCTGCACCGCTTCCACATAGCGCAGCGCATCAGGCCCTTCCCACGCCCCTGCCCAATCGCGCCGCCCCACCCACCAGCCCTGTCCCGGAAGCTCGTCGCTCGCCCGCACGACCAGCACCGCCAGCTCAGGCTCGCCCACCGCCACTGCACGATCATCAATCAGATCAAGCACCGCGCACAGCGCCCGCATCCGGGGCCGGCTGAATGCATGGCCCAGCGCCGCCATCGCCTCTGAATAGCTTAGCGCGACGCCTGTCCGGGCCGCACCACGCAGCAGCGCCTCCACGTCCTCCACATCAAAAATCTTCGCCATCGGTGGAGAATACACAAAATAAGGGCCGGTGCTCGCACACCGGCCCTCCAGCGCATCTTATTTCCGGATCAGCGTGGTCGATCTGCCGACTGACGATCTTTTTCTGCCTTCTCATCGGTCGACATATCGTCCTTGGTCGGCGGCGTGCTCATCGGTTCGGCAGCTGACGGTTCAGGTGACACGGTGGTGCTCGACCAGCCACCTGTTGCCGGTGCCGCCGGTTCGGACGGGCTGGCAGGCGCTTCTGGCGCAGCTGGCGGCTGCGGTACGGTCTGCGCTATCGTCGGGGCCGCAAGGATTGTTGCAGCGATCAAGCCATTCACTAATATTTTCATGATTTTACTCCAAGCTACACACAATGGTAAAACAGCCTTTCACCGCTGCTTCACAGCATTTCGATATCCCGATTCGGCCAAGGTTTCCTGAACCTCACACAACCGCGAGACCAACCGGGTAACGGCAGGGACAGACCGTGACTTTCCCGCCCGCGCCTGCTAGCAGCCGCGCATGACCATATATCTCCACGAAGGCGATCTGCCCGGCGACGTCTTTGCGCCCGGCCCCATTGCAGTCGATACCGAAACCCTCGGCCTCCATCCGCATCGGGACCGGCTCTGCCTCGTTCAGCTTGCCGACGGTCAGGGCGACGAGCATCTCGTCCGTTTTACCAAAGACTATAGCGCCCCTAACCTCAAATCCGTTCTGGCCGACGCCGGGCGCATCAAGCTCTATCATTTCGCCAGATTCGATCTGGCTGTGCTCGAACATTATCTGGGTGTTGAAGCAGGCCCGGTGTTCTGCACCAAGATCGCCTCCAAACTCACCCGCACCTACACCGATCGCCATGGTCTCAAAGACCTGCTGCGTGAGCTTCTTGGCGTCGAGATCAGCAAGCAGCAACAATCCTCGGACTGGGGCGCCACAACGCTGTCGGACGCCCAGAAAGACTATGCCGCCTCCGACGTTCGCTATCTGCACCGCGCCTATGCGATTTTGACCGAGCGGCTGGCGCGGGAGGGCCGCACCGCTATGGCGCAGGCCTGCTTCGATTTCCTGCCCACCCGCGCGCGGCTCGATCTCGCAGGCTGGGCGGAAGCCGACATCTTCTCGCACATGTGAGCATGGCAATTGTTTTTCCGCCCGATGTGTTGACCCCGAGGCAGCGCCGCGCCCTGCCCGGCAGTCAATACGAGCGGATCATGAACCTGCTCAAATGGCTGCTGCCGTTGTTGGCGACGTTGTTGCTCGCCACCATCATCATCCTGCCCCTCTTGTCGGTGCAGGAGTTCAGCTTCCTGCTCGCCAAGGACAGGGTCGGCAGATCGGCCGAGCGCCTCCGTGTCGACCGTGCCAGCTACCGCGGCGAGACAGCGCGCGGGGAAGCCTTTCTGATCGAAGCCGACAAAGCTGTTCAAAAATCGAGCGCTGTGCCTGAAGTCGAGCTCAGCACGCTCTCCGCCCGGCTCGATTCAACCGAAGGGCTGACCACCGTGACAGCGCCATCGGGCACCTATTTCATCGACAAGGACCAGCTCCGCGTTGCCGGGCCGATCAATCTTGATTCGAAAGCCGGATACACAGTCGAGACCGGCTCGGTGGACATTGATCTCAACGACCGAAGCCTGGCATCGCGCGAAGCCGTCACCGGCCAGATCCCGATTGGTGACTTCCGCGCCGACAAGCTGTCAGCCGATCTGCAGGGCAGAGTGCTGGTCCTTCAAGGCCGGGCCCACTTGCGTATCAAGGGCCGCCAAGGCAGAAGCCGTTGATGCTTCGGTTCGTCCTTCTTGCAGCGTTAATTTCCACATCGGCGCTCGCCCAAAATCCGAAGCCGACAGCGCTTGGCGGCCTCGATACCGGCGCACCCATCGACTTCGACGCTGATCGCATCGAGATTCGCGATGAGGTCAACCAGGCTATCCTGCTCGGCAGCGTCGTTATCCGTCAGGGCAGGCTGACGCTCAACGCAGACCGTGTGACCGTGCTCTATACGCGGACGGGCCAGAACCCCGAGATGCAGCGCCTCAATGCGGCGGGCCGGGTGAAGCTCGTCAGCCCATCCGAAACCGCAACCAGCACCAGCGCCATCTATGATGTCTCGGCCAAGCTTATCACCATGCTCGGTAACGTCATCCTGACCCGTCAGGGCTCCAACCTCAACGGCCAGCGGCTGGTCCTTAATCTCGCCAGCGGCGCCACCAGCTTCGATGCGCGCAGCGCCGCCAATAGCAGTGGCCGGGTCAGCGGCCGGTTTATCGTGCCCGAGCGCAAACCAGCCAATTAAGCTTGTGCGGACGAAGTTGTCCGGACAAACTGCGCAAATGAGCGACTCGTTCGACAGTCCCGGCCGCATTCGATGCGGCACGATCCTGACCCCGGACCTCGACGCCTCGCTCGCCGATTATACCCAGACCCTCGGTCTTGACGTCCTCGACGACACACCCGTCTCCCAAAGCCTTGCTGCCAGCTGGGGCGCGCCGGCCATGGCGGGTCGCCCCGCCCGCCTGATGCGCGCACCGGGCGGCACCCCCTATGTCACCCGGCTGATCGAGGGCAGCGGGGTTTCAGGCTACAAACCTTTGAAAAGCCATGGCTGGGCGGCCTTTGAGCATAGTGTGGTGGATTGCGATGCGCTGTTCGCCCGGATGCCAGGCTCGGGCTTCACAATCATCGGCGCGCCCAAGCTCGTCCCCGGCTTCGATAATTTCATCCCTTTTCAGGTCAGCGGCCGCGCCGGTGAAGTGCTTTATCTCAATCAGGTCCTGCAATCGCGAATGTCGGGTCTCGATCTGCCGCACACCAGCGCCAGCGTTGATCAGATGTTCATCGCCGTCCTCGCCGCGGCTGACCGTGAAGCAGCACTCGCCTTCCACACCGGTCTGCTCGGCTTCGAAGCCGGAGAGACATGGGTTATCCCCTATAGCGTCATCAACATGAGCTTCGGCTTCCCGCCCGAGACCACCACCGCCATGACCATGACCAGAACCGGCCGCCAGCCCGCCTGCGAGATCGACCAATATCCCGCCGCCGCCATCCCGCGCGCCGTCACACCCGGTGAACTTCCGCCCGGCAATGCCGTGGTCAGCTTCATTACCGCCAGCCTGGCGCCCTATGCCGATCATCTCCTCGGGCCGCCGGCATGCATCGGCGATGATCTGTATCAGAGCCGACGCTGCGGCACTGTGCGCGGCCCATCGGGCGAACTCATCGAGCTGATCGAATCATGATAATCACCCGCCTCACCAATCACATCACTCAAGCCTTGGAGATCTGACCATGGGAATCAAAGAAGACATGCCGCTGCTCGCCCGCCACGAAGGCGTGTGGGACGGCACATATCGCTATTACAACGCCGCCGGCGAGCTCGTCGATGAACACACCAGCCGGCTTTTCTGCCGGTTCAAAGACGATCCCGAATTCCCCTACCAACAGACCAACCATTATAGCTGGGCCGATGGCCGCACGGAAATCCGGGAGTTTCCGGCGCGCTATCACGACAAGCGGGTGTGGTGGGACAATGAGCTCATCCAGGGCTGGGCCGCCGAAATCGGTCTCGATGAAAAAGCCCGGACCGTCATGCTCTATTGGCAACGCACCGGGGACCCGGAGCTTTACCTCTACGAGATGATCCAGATTGCCGATGACGGCCAAAGCCGCTGCCGCACATGGCACTGGATCAGGGGCGGCAAGCTGGAAACCCGCACCGCCATCGAGGAGCGTTTCATAACGCGTGACTGGGCCAGTCTGGAGAGCTAGCTCAGAAAAACGCCTGAATCCCCGTCTGCGCCCGCCCGAGGATCAACGCATGCACATCATGCGTCCCCTCATAAGTGTTGACGGCCTCAAGGTTCATGCAGTGCCGGATCACATGATATTCGTCTGAAATACCATTGCCGCCGTGCATGTCCCGCGCCTCGCGCGCGATGGACAGCGCCTTGCCACAATTGTTCCGCTTGAGGATCGAAATCGCCTCGGGCGCCAGCTTGTGCGCGTCCATCAGCCGCCCAGCCTGCAGCGCCAGTGTCAGGCCGAGCGTGATCTCGGTCTGCATGTCCGCCAGCTTCTTCTGCACCAGCTGTGTCGCCGCCAGCGGCCGACCGAACTGCTTGCGGTCGAGCGTATATTGCCGCGCTGCGTGCCAGCAGAATTCCGCCGCGCCCATCGCCCCCCAGCCAATGCCATAGCGCGCATTGTTGAGGCAGCCGAACGGCCCCTTCAGCCCATGCACGCCGGGCAGAACCCGGTCTGCCGGCAGATGAACATCGGCCAGTACGATCTCCCCGGTGATGCCGGCGCGCAGGGCAAATTTGCCGTCGATCTTCGGGGTCGAAAAGCCAATGTCCCCGCGCTCGACCAGAAAGCCCCTGATCTTCTCATCATCACACTTGGCCCAGATCACCGCGACATCGGCGATCGGCGAATTGGTGATCCACATCTTGGCGCCCGACAGCGTATAGCCGCCCTTCACGGCACGCGCCCGAGTGATCATGCCGCCCGGGTCCGACCCGGCATCCGGCTCGGTCAGGCCAAAGCAGCCAATCACTTCACCGCTCGCCAGCCCGGGCAACCACTTTTGCCGCTGCGCCTCGCTGCCAAAAGCCCAGATCGGATACATCACAAGGCTGGATTGCACCGACATTCCAGAGCGATAGGCACTATCCGCCCGCTCGATCTCACGCGCCACCAACCCATAGGCCACATAGCTCGCCCCTGCACAGCCATAGCCCTCTATCGTCGGTCCCAGCAGCCCGGCCTCGCCAAATTTGCGCATCAGCCCCGGATCGGTGTCCTCATGCCGGTTCGCCAACTTGACCGCCGGCATCAGATGCTGGTCGGCAAACGCCCGTGCCGCATCGCGGATCATCCGCTCTTCATCGGTCAGCGACTGCTCCAGCAGCATCGGGTCCTGCCAGTCAAAACTCGGCCACTCCGGCGCTGTCTGAGCCGCATCAATCGGGGCATGCACATTCATAGATTGTCTCCAATGCCATCAGAATACCGCCCGGCCGCCCCGCCGTCACCCCTCGCAAAGCGACAGGATCGCCGCACGCACAATATCGGGCGCCTGCAGCGGCAAAAAATGCCCGGTCCCCGGCACCCGCGCCGCCTGCCGACAAAAGGCATGCGCCGCAAACGCTGCAAATTCACTATCGGGCACGGTCGACCCCATCTCGCCAGCCAGCAGCACAAACGGCCGGTCCAGAGCTGCGAGCAGCCCTTCCACATCAAGGCTCACACCTTGAAACGACAGCGCCTCCGCTTCAGGCGAACAGGCCAGCCGCACACCATCCTCTTCATCGCGGAAGCCGCCCTCAACATAGGCTTCAAGGTCAGCATCCGAAAATTGTGCAAACACCCCCCGCCCGGCATAGCGAGATTTCGCCTCGGCCCGGCTGACAAAGTCCGCCCGCCGCCGCAGCGCCTGCTCGGCCAAAGGATTGGCCGGCGTCTCGCCCCTAGCCCTCATCGCCCGCGCCAACGAAAAGGGAATGAACGGCGGATCGAGCATCACCAGCCCCTTCACCTTTGCGGGCGCCATCACCGCCGCTGTCAAAGCGCAGGTCGCCCCCAGACTATGCCCGGCAAGCCACCATGGCCGGTCCGGCTGAACTTGATCCATCAAGGCCAATGTCTCTGCCGCCAGCCTGTCCCACGCCATCGACGCCGGCCCCTCAGCCAGCGCGAGGCTCGCACCATGCCCCCGCGCATCGGACGCCAGAATATTGAACCGCTCTGCCAGCGGCGCCAGCAGCCGCGCATAGAGCAAGGCATGCATCCCTGTCGCATGGCCAAAGTGCAGCCACGGCGCATCAGCGCCCGCCGCATCCCAAATCAGCACCGACGCCAAACCAATCCTCTCTCGCCGCATGCTCACTCAGCCCCCATTCACGCGCTGCAGGATCGGCGCCAGCTTTTCCACTAGCGTTGCATCACGCATCGCAGGATCAGTGATTAGCGCCACATCGAGCACAGTATCGATGGCTGACGCTTCGCGCACCGGCGGCAACGCCGCAGCCAGCCTGCGCACCATCGCCCGCGCCGTCGCCGCATTGCCCGCCATCACCCGCAGAATGTCGGCCACATCGACATCCCCACCCTCTTTCCAGCAGTCATAATCCGTAACCATCGCCACCAGCGCATAGGGCAGCTCCGCCTCGCGCGCCAACCGCGCCTCGGGCATCGCCGTCATGCCAATCACATCGGCCCCCCATGTCCGGAACAACCGGCTCTCCGCCCGCGTCGAAAATTGCGGCCCCTCCATGGCCAGATACGTCGCGCCACCATGCACACGCGCACCCGCATCACGTGCCGCCGCCGCCGCCAGCCCGCTCAGCCGCGCACACACCGGGTCCGCCAGCGGCACATGCGCCACCAGCCCCGGCGCGAAAAAACTCCCCGGCCGCGCCTTTGTGCGGTCGATAAACTGATCGACCACGACAAAATCCCCCGGCGCCAAATCCTCCCGCAAAGATCCCACCGCCGATACCGACAGCAGATCGGTGCACCCGAGCATTTTCAGCGCCATGATATTCGCCCGCGCGTTCAAATCGCCCGGCGGCACCACATGCCCTCGCCCATGGCGCGGCAGGAATGCCAGCTCAACATCGCCAAGCCGGCCCGTCAAAATCGCATCCGACGGCGCGCCAAAGGCGGTTTCCACAGCCTCCCACCGCGCATCCTCAAGCCCCTCCAGCGCATATAGCCCCGAGCCACCGATCACCCCCAACCGCCAACCCGCCATAACCCGCTCCACCTAGTTGCTTGCCAGCCCCAACTGCTGCAAAAACCCGCCTATGGCCAGTCTCGACTCATCTCCCACCGTCATCATCACCGGCGCCTCGTCCGGGGTCGGCCTCTGGGCCGCCAAGGCGCTCGCGGATCGCGGGTGGCACGTCGTCATGGCCTGCCGCGATCTTCCCAAGGCCGATGCCGCCGCCCATGATGTCGGCATCGCCGCAGACAAGCACACACTGCTCCACCTCGATCTCGCCGATCTGTCCAGCGTCCACAACTTCGCCGCCGCCTTCCACACCACCGGCCGCCCGCTCGATGCCCTCGTCCTCAACGCCGCCGTCTATCTCCCCCGCCTCGAAGCCCCGATGCGCTCACCCCAGGGCTATGAGATCGCCGTCGCCACCAACTATTTCGGCCACTTCCTCCTCGCAAACCTGCTCATCCCCACACTGCAAAAAGCCGCCAGCCCCCGCCTCGTCACCTTGGGCACCGTCACCGCCAACTCCGAAGAATTCGGCGGCAAAGTCCCCATCCCCGCCCCTGCCGACCTGGGGGACATGCAAGGCTTTGAAGCCGGCTTCAAAGCCCCCATCGCCATGATCAACGGCCAGGCCTTCAAGCCCGGCAAAGCCTATAAGGACAGCAAGCTCGCCCTCATGATGATGAGCCGCGAGCTCCACACCCGCTTCCACACCAGCACCGGCATCATCTTCAGCACGCTCTATCCCGGCTGCGTCGCCGATACGCCGCTGTTCCGCCACGCGCCGGCCGCCTTCCAGCGCATCTTCCCCTGGTTCCAGAAGAACATCACCAAGGGCTATGTCAGCCAGCCCCTCTCCGGGGACCGCGTGGCGCAAGTCGTCGCCGACCCAGCCTTCGCCCAGTCCGGCGTCCACTGGAGCTGGGGCAACCGCCAAAAACCCGGCGCCAAAGCCTTCGCCCAATCGCTGAGCGCCAAAGCCTCCTCCGCGTCCCGCTCAGCCCGCCTCTGGGACCTCACCACCAAACTCGTCGGGCTCGAAGCCGAGCCCGAGGAAAAAGCTGCCTAGGCGCTCCCGGCAGCGGATCCCGGGCCCAGCCAACGCCGAAGGCCTCGGGCAGAAATAGACGTCACCAGAGCCTTTAATCACGTCGCCCGAAGCCCCACGTAAACGGTGCCCTGGGGCGATGCGGCCATTTGTCCGGATCGCAGACCCTCTAAAACGCTGGACCGTAGGCGTGTCGATCAAGTAGCGAAATAGTCGCGCCGCTCGCTTGAAATCCACCAGCGCATCCGGGCCACCCCTGGCCTTTCGGCTAAAATAAGGAATACCCCATGAAGATCATCCAGTTGGCACTCGCCTCGGTCGCTGCACTTGCATTGGTCGCCTGCTCCAAGGAACCCCCGGCTGAAACGACCACCGTAGATACCACTGCCGTCGCCGCCGATGCCACCGCCGATGCAGCCGCCGCGACCCCCGCTGGCAATATCGTCGTGGTGGCACAGGGCAACCCAGCATTCTCCACGCTGGTAGCTGCCGTAACAGCGGCCGAGCTGGGCGAAACCCTGTCGGGCCCCGGTCCATTCACAGTGTTCGCACCGACAAATGATGCCTTTGCCAAGCTCCCCGCCGGCACGGTTGAAAAGCTTACCACAACCGACAAGGAAACACTGAAGGCAATCCTCACCTACCACGTGGTCTCAGGCTCGGTCGATGCAGCAACCCTGACCTCGGCAATCACACAAGCGGGTGATGCCGGTTACGCCATCAAGACCGTCGGTGGTGGCACCTTGACCGCCAAGATCGTCGATGGCGGCGTGGTGTTGACCGATGCAGCCGGCAACACGTCCAAGGTCACTTCGACCGATGTGGCAGCGTCCAACGGCTTGATCCACGTGATCGATACAGTGCTGATGCCGAAGTAATCTCACTGCTTCAATTTTGAACATACAGGGGCGTGCGCCGCGACAGTGGTGCACGCCCCTTGTTTATGCGGCCTGTGTTTGGGGGCCGTGAGAAGTCTAAACCCATAATGTAACATATTGACGGGTCGATCATGTCGGACCCCATCGCCCATAAGCTTGTTTTTATGCCTGCCACAGCGTTGCCTGCTCCAGCTACGCTCGCCGAGGATGGTCGGATTGACCCCAAGGAGACGGTTAATGTCCAAAGCGAACCGCATGAACCCAAACATGCGGCCACCCCTACCCAACCGCCTCCCAGACCCCCGGCGCCAGCCCATCCAGCGACCATTCCCCAATCCCCCAGCGCACCAGCCGCAGTGTCGGGTGTCCCACCGCCGCCGTCATCCGCCGCACCTGCCGGTTGCGCCCCTCAAAAATCGTCAGCCGCAGCCAGCAATCCGGCACCGATTTCCGAAACCGCACCGGCGGATCACGCGGCCAGAGCGCCAGCGTCTCGATCGCCTCGGCCAGCGCCGGCCGCGTCGGCCCATCGTTGAGCATCACCCCGCGCCGCAAAGCCTCCAGCGCCGCCCCATCAGGCACCCCTTCCACCTGCACAAGATAAGTTTTCGGCAGCTTGAACCGCGGGTCGGCAATCCGCGCCTGCAGCCGCCCATCATCGGTTAACAGCAGCAGCCCCTCGCTGTCCCGGTCCAGCCGCCCCGCCGGATAAACGCCGGGCACATCCACAAAGTCCGAAAGCGTCGCCCGCGCCGCTTCCGAGCCCGCATCGGTAAACTGCGAAAGCACCCCGAACGGCTTGTTGAAGCGGATCAGCACCGCCTAATCCCGCCGCTCGCCCGCCTCCGGCACTATCCCATAGCGCGCCGCCAGCCGCCAAACGTGCGGCGGGATCATGTTCTTCATCTTCGCACCCTCCAGCCGCCGCAGGAACAGCACCGTCTCGATCGCCTTCATCTCCACCCGCGCCCGGCCAAACTCCGTCCCCTTCGGCCCGACCAGAGGCATCAGCCGGCCCACAATCGGCCGCAGCCAGTTCGGCATCCGCCGCAGCGGCAGGCCCCCTGCGGCCAGCACAGTATTCGCTAGAAAACCCTTCACCGGGCCAGTGCGGTCCCCCTTCGAGCCCACCGGCTTCACATCCACCTCGTCGCCCAACAGCGCCAGCAGCTCCGCCCCCCGGTCGTTCCTAACAAGCAGCCACTGCTCGCCCTCGCCGCCCATATAGCCCACCGTAATATCCGCCAGCGAATTGGTATAATCCACGCACGTCCGGCATGTCAGCGGCCAAAAGTCGGTCCGCAAATCCGAAAGCGGCAGCATCAAAAACGGCACCAGCTTGCGCCGCCCATCATCAAACCGCAGCTCCACCTTATAATCAGCGCGAAATTCCAGATACGAAATCGTCTCCGGCTTGTCCGACAGCAGCGCCAGAAACTCATGAAAATTTGCCGTCGTAGTATTGTCGGAACACGGCGTGCCGATCACATAAATCCGCTCAAAGCCAAAGCTCGCCTCAATTGCCCGCAGCGCATGCACCTGGCACGGAATGCCGATCACCGCGATACGCTTAAAGCCCTTGTCCCGCGCCGGTTCGAGCATGGCCAGCAGCGGCGCATAGCCCATCCGCATGCCGCGCACAGCCGCCATGCCTTCCGCCTTGGTCACCATCACCGGCATCGGCTTCCACCGGTCCTCAGGGTCAGGCGCCATCGTCAAAACTGCATCAACCGCCCCTTCCTCCAGCAGCCGCTGCGCCAGCCGCGACGTAATCCCCGTCCATTGCGCGCCCTCCAGCGGCACCTTCAGCTTAGCCCGCAACATCGCCTTGAATGGTCCGAAAAACAGCTCATCAGGGTTAGTTTCAGGTGCGCGCGCCCGGCCATGCACCCGCGTTTCCGATGCCGCATAATCCGGCTTGATGAACTGACACGCTGTCCCGCACGCACTCGGATCCTCCAGCCGTGAAACCCCGCAATCAGTGCACAGCCCGCGCGGCGCCGCTGCCCGCAGCACCGGCGCCTCAACCCCATCCACAACCTTCATCCGTGCGTCCGCTCGATCATGGCGACACCCTAGCCATCACCCGCCCCGGCGCAAGCCGGCATCACATCTTGAGCGGCGTCAGATAGCCGGTCATCTCAAGATACCCACGACCGCCCGGCACCGTCACCGCCCCCTCCCAATAAACCGGCCCACCACTGCGCCGGCTGTCCAGTTCCTGATCGTCCATCAGCGGCGTGACCGGTATCCGCCGCCAGGCATCATCCAACCGCACCTCGACCACCGGGGCCACCGGATAAACGGCTTTCGTACGCCCGCTGCGCCACCGCCGCGCCGCCACCCACCGCACATCCGCCGGCTTCAGCGCGGTCAGCGCGCCGCTTGCCGAGCGGTATGAACCACCCGCCCAAAGTCCAGTGCCATCCTTCTGCCTCACCCGAAACAGCGTCATCGCACCGCCATCATCCATGTTGAGCCCCAGCCAGTCCCACCCGACTGCCGCCTTGTTGAGCAGTGTTGATGACCATTCCCGGTCCAGCCACGCCTTGCCGGTTACCGCCTCCGCCTTGCCTGCGCGCACCAGTCGCCCCGCCACGCGGAGCTGAGGCATGGTGTAATAATAGCTCGCTTCCCCCGCCCCCGAACCCTTGCGGCTATAGCCCGCATCGCCCTGCAACAGCACCGGCTGCGTTGGCGTCATCCTCAGGTCGAGCTCAAAGCCATCGCCATTGACCACCGCGCGCATCACGCCGTCAGCGCCGCGCTTCAACGACCAATCGTCGATCACCAGCGCCATATCGCCCACCCGCGCCGCCGCAAGACCAAAGCCAGCCCGCGCAATCCGCTGGCCATGCATCAGCTTGCCGTGCTTCGGGTCAGACACTGCGGCATGCGCGAACAACACCTGATCCAGCGCAAATCGGCTTGGATTGCCACCATCACCCGGCATTTTCGAGCGGAAGAATGTCACCTGAAATCCCAGCCGTTCGCCCTTCGCCGTGTTCAGCCAGCCGGTCGCATACCACCATTCGGTGCGAAACTCGGGGTGCGCACCATGATCGGCGGGAAACACCATCGTCCGCCCCGGCACCACGGCTGCAAAGTCCGCCGCCCAAAGCGGTACCGCAACTAGCATCCAGAGCAGCGCCAGCACCTTCACCAATCATCCCTCACAGCCAGCACGGCAGCGCCGGAAATCGCCCGTCGCCCGGCCAGAACCGCCGTTCCCGCGGCCGCGACAATCAACGCTACCAGCAGCCCGGCCAGCAGCCCCCAGGGCAACCGCGTCTCCATCGTCCAGTGGAAGCTCTGAGGATTGACGACATGGATCAGCACCTGAGCCATCACCAGCCCCAGCGCGATCCCCGCCAGCCCGCCAAGCGCGCCCAATGCCGCGCCTTCGCTGGCCAGCTGCCAGCCGATCTGCCCGCGCTGCACCCCCAGATGCCGCATCATGCCAAACTCGCGCGTCCGCGCCAGTGTCTGCGCTGAAAACGCGGTGGCCACCCCTACCAGCCCGATCAGGATCGCAATCACCTCCAGCGCATATGTCACCAGAAAACTCTGGTCGAAGATCGCCAGCGCCAGCACCCGCATGACCCGCGGCTCGGCGATGATCGTCTGCTCGCGCACCCCCACAGGCAGCGCATCTCGCACCGCCCGCATCACCGGCCCCGCCGCCTGCCCCGGCAAAAGCGTGAACGCGCCTTCGGTCTTGCTGGCATCCCCAGTCAACCGTTCGAAATCCGCCTCGTCCATCGCCACAGCCCCGAATTGCCGCGCATAATCCCGCCAGATCCCCGCCACAAACACCTCGCCGACAATCGGCAAAACCACCCTGTCGCCCGGCTCCAGCCCTTCCAGCCACGCCATCGGCTCGCTGATCCAGACAGGAACCACCCCCTCAGGCACTGTCAGACCGGCTCCGATCATCGGCAGCGCCGCCGCCGGATCGGCCTTTACCGGCTGCCCGGAGAGCACGACTGCGGGCCTCTCCGGCGCCAATTTGACCGGCATCTGCCGCACGAAGCGCACCGATTTCACCCCCGGAATGGCCGCCAGCCGCGTCTGCACATCCCTCGAAAGCCCCCCCGCATCGGCCCCTTCGACGTGTAAATAGACATCAGCCGGCAACAGCTGCCCCAGCCATTCATCCACCGAACCCCGGAAACTATCCACCATGACAGCCATCGCCACCATCAGGCTCGTGCTCGCGACAATGCCCGACAACGCCACTGCAGCCGCAGAAGGCGCACCCCACAACCGCTGCAAGGCCAGTGTCACCGGCACCGGCCAGCCCAACCCCCTCAGTGGCGCCACCAGCGTGCGCGCCAGCCACGGCATGATCGCCACGCCGCCGGCCAGCAGCAGCGCCATCGCCAGATAACCGAACAACGGCAGGCCCAACACTGGCGGCGCCATCGCCGCCAGCCCGCCGCCGCCGAGCAACACCAGCCCCGGCCAAAGCGGCCAGCGCTGCCTCGGGTCGCCACCCTCGCTGCCGGCCTTGAGCGCCACCGCCGGCTGCGCCCGCGCTGCCGCCTCCGCCGGCCACCAGCTGCTCAGCACCGCCACAAGCACACCCAGCCCGGCAAAGCCGGCCGCCGCCCCGGCATCAAAGTGCAGCGGCACCCGGCCCGCCCTGAAATAGCCGCCGCCCAAATCACCACCCAGTACCACCAGTACCGCCGCCGCAATCCCGAAGCCCGCCACCACGCCAATCAAGGCGCCAAAAGCCCCCAACACAGCGCCTTCAACCATAAGCTGCGACCGCAGTGCAGCGCGCGACATCCCCAACACGCGCAACAGCGCAAATTGCGGAATACGCCGCGCCACCGAAAGCGACTGCGCCGAAAACACCAAAAACCCCCCGGTCAGCAGCGCCACCATCGCCAGCATCCCCAGATTAACACGGTAAGCGCGTGAAAGACTGTCGCTGCGGCTCGCCTCATCCTCGGCCCGCACAATTTCCGCCCCCGCTGGCAGCATAGCCGCCACCGCCTCAAGCACACGGCCACGCGGCGCTGCCTCATCCAGCGCCAGATCAAAGCGCTGCAGCCGCCCCAATTGCCCATAGCGCCACTGCGCTTCACCAATATCGATAACCGCCAGCATCGCATCATCACCTGCCCCGGCCAGCACACCCGCCACCCGCCAATCATGCGAGCGTCCCGCCGCCACGATCCGCATCATGCTGCCGGGCCGCGCCCCCGCAGCAGACATAGCTGCACGAGATAGATATACACCGTCCATCCCCGTCGGCCCGCCACCCATGGCCCCCATCGGCATGCCAACAAGCCCTGGTGTAACCATCATCGCCCGCAGCCCGTCCAGCCCCAATATGGTCAGGCGCACGCCCGGCTTGCCTGCATCGCCCCCGCCTGCCGTAAATCGCCCGCTCAATTCCAATACGGGGCTCACCGCCCGCACCCCCGACACCCGCGCGAGGCGTGGATAAAGCCCCTCGTCAACGCCCATGGGTGCCACGCTGCGCACCTGCACATCGGCAGCGCCACTCACCGTGCCCACCGCCCGCGCAAAGCTCTCAAGTGCTGCGCCATTGACGATATGCACAGCAAAACCCAGCGCCACACCCACGGCAATCGCCAGCACAGCCACCACAAGCCGCCCCGGATGCGCGCGCCACTCGCCTCCGATCAGCCAAGGCGCTGCCGGCCCTAATTTCATCACGACCCGTTGCTCAAGCGCCGGCATTGTCCAGCACGAACGGATGCAGACCGTCCGCCGCGAGCCGCACCACCCGATTGAGAAGACCCGCCGCCCGCGCCGAATGAGTCACCATCACCAATGCCGCCCCCTGCGCCCGTGCCTGCTCAAGCAACAGGTCAAGCACACGCTCGGCTATCGCCGGGTCCAAATTCCCCGTTGGCTCATCGGCCAGCAGCAGCATCGGCGCATGAACCAATGCGCGGGCAATCGCCACGCGCTGCATCTCGCCGCCCGAAAGCACTGCCGGAAAGTCATCATCACGCCCGCCAAGCCCCACCGCCGCCAGCAGCGCTGCGGCCCGCGCCAGCGCCGGCTTGGGGGCTTGCCCCTTGAGCAGCAGCGGAAGCGCCACATTCTGCCCGAGCGAAAGGTGCGGCAGCACATGAAACGCCTGAAACACAAAGCCAATCCGATCGCGCCTCAGCGCCGTCCGTAGGCTGTCATCAAGGCCAGTCAGCGCCAGCCCCGCAACTCGAACTTCGCCAGCATCAGCCACATCAAGCCCGGCCAGAAGATTGAGCAGCGTCGATTTGCCAACCCCGGACTCACCCATGATAGCCACCGATTCGCCCGGCCGCACCACCAGATCCAGCCCGGCAAACAGCCGCCGCCCTGCCCCGACAGTCTTGGAGAGCCCATGCGCCTCCAGCACAGGCGTCATCGCCACCGCCTGTGCGCCAAGGTTGATCGTGTTCACAGACGCCTCATACCGCATGCCAGATCGAATCCGCATCCAAAGCAGATGGTGTGGCACCATGCCCACCCCGGATGTAGCACTTTCAGGCTTTTCGTCATCAGCCGCCGCATCCACCTTCCATCGGCTGCGGCTTCCATGCTAGGCCGCGCGATGTGATACGGAGCACAAGATGGACAGCGCACAAGTTCTCACGCGATTTACGGAAATCTTCGCCGATGTCATGGACATCGACGAACCCTTCATCACGCTGGCATCGACTGCCCATGACTTTGAAGAGTGGGACAGTCTGAGCAACATCCGTCTCGTTGTTGCTGTCGAGCGGGCTTTCAGCACGCGCTTCTCCAACGCCGAGATCGAAGGCTTCAGCTGTGTCGGTGATCTTGTCGGGGCCATCGTCGCCCGCAGCGCCTGATCCAGGCCGGCGATGCTGACCGATCCCATCGCTCTACCCTGGCTGCTCCCCAATACGGGCGAAGGGATTCCGGGCGATTGGCGCACGCAGCTGAGAGCCTTATCGTCAGCCAACCATGTCACCGCGACGGATCTTTCAGCGCTTGCCGCTCACGCGCTTGATCTTGATCAGCTGACCAGCCTCGCCCGAACCGCTGGCAAATTGGCAGACCGTCTTGATCGGGGCAGCTTCACCCCGCTCACACTGGCGCTGCTGTGTGATGGCACAGCCGATCATCTCGCCCCGGCGATTGCAGCGTCAGCGCTCCGTCATGGTCTCCTCGTTCAAACCTGGACAGCACCCTATGGCCAGGCCCTCGCCGAAGCTACAAGGCCCGGCTCCGATCTCGCCGCCTCAGGCGCGCAGATGGCCTTGGTCGCCTCCGATTATCGCAGCCTCGGTCTGGCGCGCGCCTCGGTCGATGCCGCCTCAGCCGACACCGCTCTTGCCGCAGCCCTCACCCGCACAAGCGCGATCCTCACCGGCCTTGCCCGCCTCGGCATCACGCCCATCGTGCAGACAGTGCCCCTACCGCCCGCCCCCTGGCTCGGCAGTTTCGATGTGCAAACCGCCGGCAGTCCATCATCTCAGGTCACTCGCTACAATCAGGGCCTTGGCGATCTCGCCCGCACCCATGGCGCTATCATCCTCGATGCCGCGCGCTGCGCAGCGCTCATCGGGCATGGCCGCTGGTTCGACGACAGCCTGTGGAACCGCTCGAAGATTCCGTTCGCCCTTGATTGCGTGCCGCTCTGGGCCGATCATGTCGCGCGTCTGCTCGGTGCCGCCCGCGGCAAGGCTCGTAAATGCCTCGTTCTCGATCTCGACAACACGCTGTGGGGCGGCATCATCGGCGATGACGGGCTTGAGGGGATCAGGCTCGGTCAGGGATCCTCCGATGGCGAGGCGCATCTTGCCGTGCAGGCCATGGCGCTCGATCTCAAGGCCCGCGGCATCGTGCTCGCCGTGGTCTCGAAGAACGAGGACGCCGCCGCCCGGCTGCCCTTCGAGCGACATCCCGAGATGCTACTCCGCCTGCCTGACATTGCAGTTTTCATCGCCAATTGGAACGACAAGGCCACCAATCTCCGCCATGTCGCCGCCACGCTGAACATCGGCACCGATGCGCTGCTGTTCCTCGATGACAATCCCGCCGAGCGCGCCCGTGTCCGTCAGATGCTGCCCGAGGTCGCCGTCCCCGAAGTTCCCGCTGATCCTTCTCTCTTCCCCGCAATGGTGCTCGGCTCCGGCTGGTTCGATTCCATAGCGCTCTCGGCAGATGATCTTGGCCGCGCCGAGCAATATCGCGCCAATGCCGAGCGCAGCGTCGCCCTTGAGCAGATCGGCGACTATGAGGATTATCTGATTTCGCTGGAGATGACGTGCGACCTCGCACCGTTCGATGCCGTCGGCCGCGCCCGAATTGCCCAGCTGATCAACAAATCGAACCAGTTCAACCTCACCACGCGCCGCTATACCGAAGCCGATGTCGCCGCCTTTGAAGCTGATCCGGCGATATTCGATGTGCAAGCCCGTCTCGCGGACCGGTTCGGGGACAATGGCATGATCTCGGTCATAATCGTCCGCAAGGCGCCCGACGAATGGACGATCGACAGCTGGCTGATGAGCTGCCGTGTGCTCGGCCGCCGCGTTGAAGAGGCCGTTATGGCCAGCATCATTCGCGCCGCAATCGCTGCAGGCGCCAGCCGCCTGATCGGCGACTTTCTACCAAGCGCCAAAAACGCCATGGTAGCGCGCCACTATGAAAAGCTGGGCTTCAAACCCCATTCCGATCTGCCGGGCGGCGGCACGCGCTGGGCGCTGGACTTCGCAGATTATGCGCCGACCACCCTCCCCATGGTCATCACGGGTGCAGCCGCATGAGCATCCTGATGCCCGGCACCACTCGCCTCCATCATGTCGGCATCATAGTGCCCGACTGGCAGGCCGCTGCCGATTATATGGCGGTATTCGGTCATACGGAGGCCTTTCGCGGCTATGTCGACGTCTTTTCCTGCTGGTGTCTGTTCTGCGACGCCGAGCCCGGCCAGACCACCGTCGAGCTTGTGATCCCAGATGGCGGCAGCCTCGCTCGCTTCAACAAAGGTGCGGGCGGCCTTCATCATCACGCCTTTGAGACGCCCGATCTCGCCGCAATCACCACCAGCCTCGCTGCCCGCGGTCTCACCATGCTCCATGATCAGCCAATTAAGGGGGCCGGTGATTTCATCTGCAATTTCCTCAATCCCATGGCAACACGCGGGCCATTGGTCGAATTCGTGCAACCATTGTAAGGCTTGAGCGATGACAACCCCCGCCCTCTCGCAGCTTCCGCCCGCCACCGCGCGGATCGCAGCCCATGTCATCGCCGCCTGGCCCGAGCACGCCGCCTATCTGGAGCGCAGCTTTGCTGAACGCTCGGCGGCCATCACCGCGACTGTCGAGCGCGCCGCTGAAGCCACCGAACGCCTGATCACCGGCCGCGAAGCCGAGGTCGCGGCCGACTATCGTTGGACCTGCGATCAACTGCGCGAAGAAGAGCTGTTCTTCCACCGCGAAGGCCGATACCGCCGCAGCACGTTTGCCGCAGCACTGGCGGACATCTATTCCGACCACGCCTATATGCAGCGGTACGTCAACGGCCTGCTGCTTACCCAGATCCTCTGGTTCAATCATGCAGCAACCCTCGACATGCTGGTGAGCGAAGTCCTCAGCACCCAGTCCGCGCCATTCGATTATCTCGAAGTCGGCCCTGGCCATGGTCTGATGGTCTGGTTCGCCGCGCATCATCCGCAGGCCCGCCATCTCGAAGCCTGGGATGTCAGCGCCGTCAGCCTCACCGAGACGCGGTCCGCATTGGCCATCATGGGCGCCACCCAGCCCGTCATCCTCACAGAGATGGACATCCTCGGACCCACGCCAAAGCTTGCCCGCCCCTATGATCTCATCGTCATCTCGGAAGTACTCGAACATCTGGAAGACCCCGCCCGCGCACTCAGATTCCTGCGTAGCGCCATCGCCGAAAAAGGCCGGATCTTCATCAATGTGCCTTTGAACAGCCCGTCACCCGATCATATTTATCTGTTCGAAACACCCGAAGAAGTCCGCGCCATGGTCGAGGCGGCAGGGTTTCAGATTGAAACCCTTACACCATTTGTGACCCAGAACCGCGATCTCACCAAGGCTCTCAAGAACCGCATCACCGTCTCTGTGGGCGTCATCGCCCGCCCAGACACCACCGTCAGCTGATCCGGCGAGCGGCAAATGCTGTTCAATTCGCTCCAGTTTCTGCTGGTTTTCCTGCCTGTAGCTCTCATAGGCTATTATCTCATTTTGCGCCTTGGCAAGCGTGAATGGATCTATCCTTGGCTCATCCTTGCCAGCCTCGGTTTCTACGCGGCATGGAATCCCCCCTATGTGTCGCTGCTCATCGCCTCAATGGCCGGTAACCACCGCTTGGCCCGCCGCATCGAGCAGCTGAAACCCCAAGGGCTCGCCGGCCCCACCCTGGCCATCGGCACTATTCTCAATATCGCCCTGCTAGGCTATTATAAATACGCCAATTTCTTCCTCGATATCACCAATCAGATTGCTGATACCGACTGGACGCTCACCAAAATTATTCTGCCGCTGGCTATCTCATTCTACACACTTCAACAGATCGCTTTCCTGATCGATGTCGCCCGCGGTGAGGTCAAAACACCCAGCCTCGCCCGCTATGCCACCTTCGTCATCTTCTTTCCCCAGCTGATAGCCGGCCCCATCGTTCATTACCGCGAGATGATGCCGCAGTTCTTCGGCCGCTCCCCGGGTCGTTTCGTCAGCGCCAATCTGACCATCGGCATGGCCATTTTCGCAATCGGCCTGTTCAAAAAAACCGTGATAGCCGACACCGCCGCCGGCTTCTCCTCGCCCATCTTCGCCGCCGCCCGGCTCGGCGCAGACATCAACCTTGTCGATGGCTGGACCGCCGTCAGCTGTTACACATTGCAGCTCTATTTCGACTTCTCAGGCTATTCAGACATGGCCATCGGCCTCGCCCGGATGTTCGGCATCATACTGCCGATGAACTTCCATTCGCCGCTCCGCGCCAGCTCGATCATCGAATATTGGCGGCGCTGGCACATGACTCTGCAACGCTTCATCGTCGCCTATATCTATCAGCCTATCGTCCTCCCCGTCGCCCGCTGGTCGGCGTCGCAAGACCTGGGAAAATGGCCCGGCTTTGCGGTGACCACGGTGCTGCCTACCATGGTTTCGTTCATCATCATCGGCCTCTGGCATGGTGCGGCCTGGACGTTCGTGCTGTTCGGCGTGATGCACGGACTTTATATCAGCACCAACGAATTCTGGCGCCAGTATCGCCGCAAAGCCCGCCGCAAAGCTGCCCCCGGCCGCGCCGCCGTTACGGGCTATTTCATCCTCACATTGCTCGCCGTCCTCTTCGCCAACGTCATGTTCCGCGCTGAAAATGTCGGCACCGCACTTGCCGTCTGGGCCGGCATGCTGCGCCTCGATCAAGCGGCGAGTCTTATTGCGCTTTTCCCCGTCAGCCTCGCGGAAGTCTTTTCCAAGCCGCTAGTCCTGATCATTATCGGCACCGCGCTGATCGCCTTCTTCCCCAATACCCAACAGCTTTTCACCCGCTACCGCCCGGTCCTCGAATGGTCGGCCTGGAAGCGCGTTGCCCCGCCTGCCATCAGCCTCACATGGCGGCCAACGCTGCTCTGGGCGATCACGACCGGCATCATCCTGCTCCTCGGCACGGTGTTCGTGCTTCGCGGCCAGTCCGAATTCATCTATTTCAATTTCTGATGCGCCGCCCGCTCTCCCTTCGCACCTTCGCGCTCATCATGCTGGCCAGTGTCATCACCGGCTATGCCGCGCTGGCCATGCTCCCGCACGACCCATACATCCGTTACCAGTCCTTCAAAGGCACGATCTTCGCGCGGCTCGGCTGGATCTATGATCGTATCCATCACGATCCGGCACCCATCGACATTGTTTTTCTCGGCTCGTCGCGGTCCGGCGCCGGCGTCGTCGCCCCCGTGCTGGAGGCTGATCTCACCGCCCGTTGCCCGGCGCATCCCCGGGTTGCCAATTTTGCCCTCCCCGCTGCCGGCATGGATATCCGCCTGACGCTACTCGACGAGTTGCTGCTGACCAAGCGCCCGCGCCTTGTCGTCATCGATGTCACAGAGCGCCTGCCGCGCGATGGCCATCAGGCCTTTGCCGATCTCGCCCGCCCGTCGGAGATCCTCACAAGCCCATGGTTGATCAACCGCAACCTGCCGGCCAATCTTATCCGGCTCCCGGTCCGTCAGGTGCAGCTCGCGGCCGCCACCATCGCGCCTGAAGCCTTTGGTTATACGCGCCGCTTCCAGCCCGAGACCTACGCCGGCACCACGATTCGCCTAAAGCCGACCGAAATCCTCGATGGCACGCGTCTCACCGCTGATCCTGACCCGGACCGGCATGCCGCCACCCTCAGCGCAGACTCGCAGCGCCGCCGCGCCAGCCTCACCCCGCCGCTTTTCGGCGGCCGTATCGAGCCCTATGAGTTCGGTGTCTCGCGCTATTACATCAGCACCGTCGCCGCCCGCGCTCGCGCCGCAGGCGCAGACGTCGCGTTTCTGTTCCTGCCTTTTTATAACGGCCCCGACGCCCCGCTCGATGCTGATTGGCTCCGCACTATAGCCCCCATCTGGTCGCTTCCGGGCGTCAATCTCGATGCCGCGAATTATCTCGATACCGCCCATCTCGGCGCAAAGGCCGAAGCCCCGGTGCAAGCATGGCTTGCCACCCAGATCGCCGGCACAGCCGCCTGCAGGCCGCAATGAAGCGCGCATTCATGGTTGTCACCAGCGTACTGCTGCTCTTAGTCCTCATCTTCGCCGGCGTCGCCAGCCAGACGCCAGGCGGCAGCCAGCAGGTTCTGGAAGACGCGCGGCGCACATTCCGCGTGACCTTCGGTTTGCCAAAATTCTGGTATGATATCAATCTCGTCGCCAGTGCTAAAGACCCCGAAGTCCCTTGTCCAGATCCCGCGCAAACCCTTACTATCGTCACCGGCGGCCAATCCAATGCCGCCAACCACCTTAAACCCCTCACAGCCTCAAGGCCCGAAGTGCAGGTCTACAGCTTTGACGCCGGCCGGTGCTTCACCGCCGCCGATCCGATGCCCGGCGCCAGCGGCAACCGCGGGAGCCTCTGGCCCGATCTGGGTCGCCGTCTCCATCAGGCGACCGGCCGCCCGGTGATGTTCGTCAACGGCGGTATCGGCAGCACACAAGTCGGCGACTGGCTCGATGCCAGGTCAGGCTATCTGGACAATCTAACTAGCCGAATTGCCGGCGCGCGCCGCCTCGGCTTCGAGCCGAAGTGGATTATCTGGCACCAAGGCGAGGGCGATGCCGCCACCAGCATCAAGCCCGCACGCTTCGAAGCACAGCTGACCGAACTTACCACCCGATTGCTGGCAGCCGCCCCCGACGCCCGGCTCTACATGTTCGAAGCCACGCTCTGCACCCGCCCACGTAATCTCCCGGGCGTGGCGGCATTCCGCAATGCGCAGCGCCATGTTGCTGCCGCCAACCCGCGCATTGTCGGCGGGATGAATACCGATACGCTGGACGCGCGATATCGCTGGGATGGCTGCCATTTCAATGCTGCCGGGCGTGAGATTGTGGTGGCGGAAGTCATGCAGGCTTTGGTGGCTGGCAGGTAGGGAAGTGGCCCCGGTAAAGCCGGGGCTGACGTCGGACGGGTTTGGCCAGGGTGGCTGGCCGCCCCGCCGTCCGAACGCGGCGCGAGTTTTACGATAGCGTCGCTATCGCTTGCTGCGATCGCTAATGGTTCATAGCGTCGAAGAAGTCCTTGTTCGTCACCGAATCCTTCATCTTGTCCATCAGGAACTCGATCGAATCGACCGTGCCCATCTGCATGAGAATCCGCCGGAGCACCCACATCTTGCTTAGTGTCGTCTTGTCGACCAGCAACTCTTCCTTGCGGGTGCCGCTCTTGCCGATGTCGATTGCCGGGAACACGCGCTTGTCGGCGATCTTGCGGTCGAGCACGATTTCGGCGTTGCCGGTGCCCTTGAACTCTTCGAAAATCACTTCGTCCATGCGGCTGCCGGTATCGATCAGCGCCGTCGAGATGATCGTAAGCGAACCGCCTTCCTCGATATTGCGCGCCGCACCGAAGAAGCGCTTGGGCCGCTGCAACGCATTGGCATCAACGCCGCCGGTCAGCACCTTGCCCGAGCTTGGCACCACCGTATTGTAAGCGCGCCCCAGCCGCGTGATATTATCGAGCAAAATCACGACATCGCGCTTGTGCTCCACAAGTCGCTTGGCCTTTTCAATCACCATCTCGGCAATTTGCACATGCCGCGTCGCCGGCTCGTCAAAGGTCGAGGAAATTACCTCGCCCTTCACCGTCCGCTGCATGTCGGTCACTTCCTCGGGCCGCTCGTCGATAAGCAGCACGATAAGATAGCATTCAGGATGATTGATGCTGATCGCCCGCGCAATGTTCTGCATCATCATCGTCTTACCAACCCGCGGCGGCGCCACGATCAGGCAGCGTTGCCCCTTGCCGAGCGGCGAGACGATATCGATAATCCGGCCAGTCTTGTCCTTGATCGTCGGGTCATAGTTCTCAAGATTGAGCTTCGATTCCGGATAAAGCGGCGTCAAATTGTCAAAATTGACCCGGTGCTTGACCGCCTCAGGTTGGTCAAAGTTGATCGAAATCACACGGTTGAGCGCAAAATACCGCTCTCCGTTTGCCGGTGCCTTGATCTCGCCTTCCACCGTATCGCCCGTCCGCAGCCCGTAGCGACGCACCAGCTGCATCGTCACATAAATGTCGTCCGGCCCTGCCAGATAATTGCTTTCGGCCGAACGCAAAAAACCGAAGCCATCTGGCATCACCTCAATCGTGCCGGCACCAGTAATCTCATTGCCGGCCTCGGCGGTCGCTTTCAGAATGGCAAAGATAATGTCCTGCTTGCGCAACGTCGAAGCATTCTCGACATCAAGCGCCTCGGCCATAACAACCAGTTCGGCTGGCGTTTTTTTCTTCAGGTCATGGAGGTGCATTTGGGGGTCTTTATACAAAAAGTCCGGGCGCTGAGTGCGCGAAGGGACAGGGCTGAAACCAGCGTCATCCGCACACCAGGACGGGCGCGGGAGCATTTTGGCAGATAGTGTGGCTCACCCCAGCGGTCAAGAGCCGGGCAGCCGAACTTTGACATAACGACCACCCACCCCTACCATTCAAGCCATCCTATGACATTTGAAACCGCTATCTCGCTCGCCGGCTATTTCCTGTTGATGCTCGGCATCGGGCTTTACGCTTGGCGCAAATCCACCAGCAATGTCTCAGAATTCATGCTTGGCGGCCGCCAGCTCACCCCTGCCGTCGCAGCGCTGTCAGCCGGCGCCTCCGACATGTCGGGGTGGATGCTCATGGGCCTGCCCGGCGCAGTCTATGTCGGCGGCATCAGCGGTGCGTGGATCGCCGTTGGCCTCGTAATCGGCGCCTGGGCCAATTATCGCCTCGTCGCTCCACGCCTGCGGATTTACACCGAGCAGGCGGACGATGCTGTGACTATTCCCGATTTTCTCGAAAAACGCTTCGATGACCGCTCCCGCGCGCTGCGCATCATCGCCGCCATCGTGATCATCCTGTTCTTGACCCTCTACACATCGGCCGGCATGGTCGCCGGCGGCAAGCTTTTCGAAGCCTCGTTCGGTTATGATTATACCTTCGGCCTCGTCGTGACCGCCGGCGTCGTGCTGGCCTACACCCTGTTCGGCGGCTTTCTCGCCGTCAGTCTCACCGATTTCGTGCAGGGCATCATCATGTTCGCCGCGCTCATCGCCGTGCCGCTCGTTGCCATCGCCAGCCTCGGCGGCTGGACACCCACCGCCGCTGCCATCACCAGCGCCAATCCTCAAGCGCTTGGCTGGTTTTCCGGCGTGACCACGCTCGGGATCGTCTCAAGCCTCGCATGGGGCCTCGGTTATTTCGGCCAGCCGCATATCATCGTCCGCTTCATGGCCGTGCGCTCGGTGCGCGATATGCCGTCGGTCCGCCGCATCGGCATGAGCTGGATGCTGGTCACCGTCATCGGCGCGGTCCTCACCGGCCTCGCAGGTCTTGGCTGGATGGCCACACTGGGTCGAACCCTCGGCGACCCGGAAACCATTTTCATCGTCCTCTCACAGTCGCTGTTCAATCCCTATCTCGCCGGCATGCTGCTCGCCGCCATTCTCGCCGCCATCATGAGCACCATCTCAAGCCAGCTGCTTGTCTCTTCAAGCTCGCTCACCGAAGATCTGTACAAGACCTTCCTACGCAAATCAGCCTCCCAGTCGGAGCTTGTTCTCGTAGGTCGCCTGACAACCCTTGCCGTCGCACTCGTCGCCGGGCTGCTGGCACTTGATCGTTCATCGTCCATCCTCAGCCTCGTCGGCAATGCCTGGGCCGGCTTCGGCGCCGCTTTTGGCCCGGTCATCCTGCTCAGCCTGCACTGGCGCGGCCTCACCCGCAATGGCGCTCTCGCCGGCATGGTCACAGGGGCCGGCACCGTCCTCGCATGGCTCTATCTACCGTTCACCATCGCCGGCCAGACGCCGTCAGCCTTTCTTTATGAGATCATACCCGGCGTGCTGGCCGGCTTCATCGCCGCCGTCTCCGTCAGCAAGCTCAGCCCCGCCAGCGCTTCAACCAGCACGTCGGGCATAGATGCCGGGTTCACCCGCATGGAGCAAAGCCTCAGCTGATCGCCAGCCCTCAGGCAGAAAACCCGCTTCGGTCACTATCCTCTCAAAGATCGTCCATCAGATCGCGGTCGGCCCAAAACCCATCATCGCTGGACGCCCCACCAATCGGCATGCCCGGCGGAATCTCGGGCGCGCGCAGCAGCTTCGCCACATCGCGCTCCAGCCTCTCGGCATCGCCCAGCAGCCGCGCCATCGAACGTGACCAAGCCGCACCGTCGCCGACGCCAGACGCCTTGGCAAGCCGGCCGCCAAGCCTCTCAAGCCGGTCCTCGATCAATGCCGCCACATCCGGCGATGTCTCGGGGTCACGGGCAGTGCGCGCCAATGTGATGATCGTTCGATAGGCAATCCGTCGCGCCACCGCATCCTTCGCCGCTTCCACCGGCCCGGCAATCAGCCGGTCTACCACCGATCCCGCCCCGGGCATCGCTGGATCCCGGCGGTTCTGTTCGTTCAGCCGAGTCAGCCGTGTGGGCGCCAGCAACGATTCCAGTACAGCTTGTGCCGCAATGTCCGCCGCCACCAGCGGATCGAACACCGCCGCCCCGGCGTTCTGGAACACCTCGCCGCTAAACTGCGGATTGTTCCGCCCGTTAACCCCCGCTGAAAGCAACATCACCAATCGGTCCGGCACGGTCAGCGCGGCCGGATCAAGGCTGGCGAAAAGTGCGTCAAGGGCAGCAGTCTGCATCGCCAACGACACTGGCGCCGCCGGCGGCTCGCCGTCGCCGGCCACCGTGTATTTATAGTCTACACCGCCAACCAGCTTCGCCGCCGCCTCCACCTGATAGCGGTGCAGCAGCCACACCAGAACAAACCGCCGCCGCAGCTCGGCCATCGGAACGCCGGGCAAAATCGCCGCCTCGCTGAAGTTAGCCAACCCGGTCTTTCGCACATCAAGCAACCGCGAAAGCTCAGAAGCAGGGTCGGCCCCATTGTCCCACATGTTAGACCAGGGTGTCGGCGAGTCCGGCGCGCGGCCGTCGATGTCGGTCAGAAACCGCATCCCGGACTTGACGCTCGCTGCCATCTTCGCCGCCGCATGCGCATCAGGGTTAACGCCCGGGCCCGGATCACCATAAAGCCAGTCGACCGTGAATTTGTCCCAATCCCCAATGCCCACGCCATAGGGTCGGCTGATATCGATAGCGCCATTCACCAGCCGGATATTGGGCATCGGATAATCCATCACTGAGGTATCACCCTGAGTGCTGCCCGCGAAATTATGCATGAAGCCAATGGCATGGCCCACTTCATGCGCACCCAGCTGCCGAATTCGCGCAAGGGCCGCCTGTGCTGGGTCATTCGGCCCGTCCTTGCCGGTCTCCGCCGTTCCCACCAGGCTCTCGAAGATATTAATGTCCTGCCGCACCCGGAGCGCGCCCAGCACCACCGAACCCTTGATGATCTCGCCAGTGCGCGGGTCCGAAATCGTTTGGCCATAAGACCAGCTGCGCGTCAGCCGGCTGCCCCAGGTCACGATATTATAGCGCGCATCGAGCGGGTCCACGCCTGCAGGCAGAAATTCGGCCCTGAACCCGCCGATGAAGCCCGCCGCATCAAAGGCATCGGCCCACCATTGCACCCCGTCGCGAAGCGCGCTGCGCACAGGCTCGGGGGCCGCTGTATCGATGTAAAAAATAATCGGTTTCTTGACGGTCGATCGCGCCGCTGTCGGGTCGGTCTTCTCCAGCCGGAACCGCACCGCCAGCGATTTCACCACATCACTGCCCAGCGGCTGATTAAAGTCGAAGATCTGCATGCCATTGGCTGCCGACCGAATATCGAAGCGCCGCTCGACAAACCCCGATTCCGGCAGCTTTATGAAGCTGTGGTGCACCTGAACCGTCACCGCACGTGGGTCAGGTACAGTCGCATTCACCTCGCCGCCAGCGTTTTCCGGGGAAAATGTCAGCCAGCTATCAACCTCCATATTTGTCGGGAACACCTTCACCGACGAAGGATCAGCGGTCGAAAGCCCGTCTACCAGCTTGAAACCCCGACGAGAGGTCGCAACGCCGTTGCCACGCCCGGCCGCGGTGCTGGCGTTCAGCCGCGCCGCCAGATTGGCGGTATCGCGCGCCAGCAGCCCGGCCAGATCAACCACAACCCGTCCATCGGCCAGCGTCTCGACCGGATCAAGCAGCGCCAGCGTCGACACCGCAAAGCTGTTGCTCACCCCAGCCCGCTCGGCCGCCGTTCCGTCCGAAGCCCGAAACCGCGGGTTTTCATACACCACAGCAATCTTCCGGCCGACCCGCCGAAAGGCCATCAGCTCGTCCGACCCCTGCATCCCCCGATCGACCCGGATATCGGCTGTGCCAAGCCCCGAGCGCAGCATCGTCGCGTGGATAAACCGCGCCATCGTCCCGTCCGGCCCCGCCAGAGGCAGCGTCACCAATATCTTTCCCCCCGCCACATCGGCCTTGACCGGCAGAAGCGGCGTCTCCTGCGCCATCGCCACCCCGGACCAGACAACAGATGCCAGCAAAATCCCTTTAAACATCAACAGCCCCCTTGAATCGCATGCTGAATTCAGCACGCCACAACATTCACCGCAAGTCCGCCCAAAGCGGTTTCCTTATATTTGTGGCTCATGTCCGCCCCGGTCCGACGCATCGTTTCGATCACCTGATCAAGGCTCACCCGATGCTCACCATCGCCAAGCAGCGCCAGCCGCGCCGCCTCAATGGCCTTCACCGCGCCCACCGCGTTGCGCTCGATGCACGGCACTTGCACCAGCCCGCCCACAGGATCACAGGTCAGCCCCAGATTATGCTCCATGCCGATTTCTGCCGCATTCTCAATCTGCATATTGCTGCCACCCAGAGCCGCCGTCAGCCCCGCCGCCGCCATCGAACATGCAACGCCGATCTCCCCCTGGCAGCCCACTTCAGCCCCCGAGATCGATGCATTCGCCTTGAACAGGCTGCCGATTGCGGCCGCCGTCAGCAGAAAATCCTCCGCCCCCGCTTCATTCGCCCCCGGCACACACCGCTCATAATAGCGAAGCACCGCCGGAACGATCCCGGCAGCCCCGTTGGTGGGTGCCGTCACCACCTTGCCGCCGGCGGCATTTTCCTCATTCACAGCCAAAGCCCATAGATTCACCCAGTCGATCACCCCCAGCGGATCGGCAAAGGCGCGCTCAGCCCGCGCCACCAGCTGCGCATGAATGCCCGGGGCCCGCCGCTTCACCTTCAAGCCGCCCGGAAGAATGCCGCCCTGCGCGATTCCCCGGTCGATACACGACGCCATTGCCGCCCTGATCGCCGCAATTCCCTGCCGCAATTCGTCAGCATTCAGGCTGATCCCCTCGTTGGCCCACATCATTTCAGCAATAGTAAGCCCGCTCGCCACGCCTCGCGCCAGCAGATCGTCGCCAGATTTGAAAGGAAACGGCACATCGCCAAGGCTTTCCGGCGGCGCATTCCCCGCCACCTCATCCTCAGCAACAACCGCACCCCCACCAATCGAATAAAACACCGACGATGCCAGCACGGCGCCATCAGCACCCAGCACCGAAAAGCGCATGCCGTTCGAATGAAACGGTAACCGCTTTTTTTGTAGAAACATCAGATCACGGGCGGCATCGAAATTCACCCGCTTCTTGTCCGCCAGAGCCAGCGTTCCCGTCTCAACCACCCGCACCAACCGCCTCTCGGCCGCGTCGGGGTCGATCAGCGCCGGCTCGCAGCCTTCCAGACCCAGCATCAGCGCCCGGTCAGTCGCATGCCCCATGCCGGTGAGCGCCAGCGAGCCATAGAGCTCAACGCGGACGCCAGCAACATCATCCAGCCGGTTCGCCGCCGCCAACCCGTTCACAAAGCGCGCAGCGGCCGTCATAGGACCCATAGTATGGCTGGAGCTTGGCCCCACGCCGATCTTGAACAGCTCAAAAACCCCATGCACCATTTAAAGCCGCCTCTTAGCCAGGCTGTTAACGCTGTTCTTGCCCCGCCCCCCAGATGCAGGCAAACCCTGCATCTGGGCAATAGGGCGATATCACGCGCAAATCTGCCCCGGGAGCCACAGATGATCGCCTTTCCACTAACAACCATCGCCATTTCAATCGCCCTGCTTGTGTTCTTCGGCCTTGCCGCCAACGTCGGCCGTGCCCGCGCCACCTGGAATGTGCCGGCCCCCGCCAGCAGCGGCCATCCAGAATTCGACAAGCGCTACCGCGTCCAGATGAACACCATCGAGCAGCTGCTCCTCTTCATCCCCGCCAGCTTCATGGCCGTCCCCGTTCTCGGCGATCCCATCACCGCAGCGCTTTGCCTCACTTGGTCCATCGGCCGCATCGTCTACGCCCGGCTCTATTATGCCGATCCTGCCAAGCGCGGCCCCGGCTTCGGCCTCACGCTGCTCCCCACAATGATCATGATCATCGCCGCCATCTATGGCGCTATTGCTGTCCTGATGGCCGGCTGATGAGCGGCTGGCCTCTGCCCGATCCTATCGCGCCCGGTCAGGAAAGCGTGTGGGACTATCCCCGTCCTGCCATATTGCGCCCCAGCGCGCGGCATCTGCGCATCATCCACAAAGGCAAGCTGCTCGCCGAGACTAACGAAGGCCTTGAAACCCTCGAAACTAGCCACCCCCCAAGCTATTATTTCCCGGTTCACAGCATCACCGCCACGGCGCTGCGCCCCAGCCAGCGCCGCTCGATCTGCGAATGGAAAGGTCAGGCCCGGTATTTCGACGTGCTCATCGCCGGTGATCGCTTCGCACTTTCCGGCTGGTGCTACGACCGGCCAACCCCGACCTTTGCAAATCTCGTCGGCCACGTCGCCTTTTACGCCGGCCCCTTCACCGAATGTACCGTCGATGGTGAAACAGTGGTGCCTCAGCCTGGCGGCTTCTATGGAGGATGGGTCACAAGCCATGTTGCCGGTCCCTTTAAAGGCATCCCCGGCAGCGAATATTGGTAAGGGAAGAGAGGCCATGCAGGAACAACGCCTGATCGGCAAAGTCGCATGGGTTACTGGTGCCGGCAGCGGCATCGGGCGGGCCACAGCGCTCCGCCTCGCCGCCGAGGGGGCCAGCCTGTTCGTAACCGATATCGATGCCAACGGCGGCCGGGGCACCGCCAACCTTATCCAAAAGGCTGGCGGTATCGCCCAGTTCCGCGGTCAGGATGTCACCGAGGAAGATCGCTGGGCCGAGCTCGCAACAAAAGTCATCAGGCTGTTTGGCCGGCTCGATATCCTCGTCAACAATGCCGGCATCGGTCTGCGCGGATCGGTCACCGAAATGAGCCTCAAAGACTGGAACCACCAGCTTGCCATCAATGTCACCGGCGTCTTCCTCGGCATCAAACACACCCTGCCGCTGCTGCGGGCCAATCAACCATCGGGCGGCAGCATCATCAATATCGCCTCAATCGTCGGCCTCGTCGGTGCCGGCTCCATGGCCGCCTATAGTGCCACCAAAGGGGCGGTCACACTGTTGACCAAATCTGTAGCGCTCGAATGCGCCGCCGCGCGTGATGGCGTGCGCGTCAACAGTGTTCACCCCGGCATCGTCGACTCTGCCTTTTGGCCCAAGCTTGGCGCCGGTGCGGATGGCAATGGCATCACTGGTCAGGCCGTCGGCCAGATGGCCCCCATCGGCCACGCCGGCACGCCTGAGGACATCGCTGCCGCCATCGCTTTTCTCGCCAATGAGGACAGTCGCTACATGACCGGCAGCGCTCTTGTCATCGATGGCGGTTGGACTGCACAATAGGTAAAGGAGAATCAAAACATGCGCACATTGATGATTGCCGCCACGCTCGTCCTCGTCGGTTGCGGCAGCAAAGACGCTGATACCGACAAAACAGAAGTCACCGTCAACGGCAAGAATGTCGCCAGCGCCATGGCCGGCGCCGCAACCGGCCTCGTCGACACATCCGATCTGCCGGACTTTGTCGAGATTTACGAAAGCGGCACCCCGGCCATGAACATGAAAGCCAGTGATAATGGCCAGACCGGTGGGATGCTGTCCTACACAGTAAAAGCCCCAGTCGCGGATGTCGTGGCGTTCCACCGCGAGTCCGCCAAGCGTCACGGCATCACGTTCAAAACAGAAGCCACCACGCCTGAAGGCGTTATGCTCGCCGGCACCAACGCTGACGAAACCGAGACCCTGCTGGTAAACATTAACGCTGGAGAGGAAACAATGGTCGCCCTCACCCACAGCCGAAAGACAGGATAACATCCGGCGATCCAATCGCCGACGCCGGAAGGCGCCGGCCCCGCAGGATGCCAAATTTTATTACGGGTTCATCGCGGTGTCGCGTCTTAGGTTTCGGAAGGACCGCATATGTCAAATGCCGAAAGGCATTCAAGGCTGGAGGAGGTGGTTGCGCAGTTTCGCGTACCGCTTCTGCGTTTCTTCCAACGCAGGGTCGGCCCTGGTGAAGATGCCGAAGATCTGGTCCATGATGTCGTCGCGCGCTTGGCGGGGCAGGATTTGGCAGCCATAGAAAACCTCCAGGGCTACATCTTCCAGGTTGCCGCCAATGTCGTGCGTGACAAAGCCCGCCGTGCCAGCGTCCGCCGGATCATTACCGAGACACCGGAAGATTTCGACGCGCCGGATGAGGCCAGTTTTTCGCCTGAACGTATCCTGCAAAGCAAGCAAGCCCTTCAGATCATGGTCGCCGCCCTATACGATCTGCCCGAGCCAATCCGCGTTGTTTTCAGCCAGTATCACTTCGATGGTATCGCCCAGGTCGAGATTGCACGCCGCATGGGGCTGTCACTCAGCACTGTGGAAAAGCATATGTCGAAGGCTAACGCCCAGCTCCTGCATCGCTTGCGAGGCATAAGATGAGCGACGTTTCGCCCGATATCGATGCAGCAGCAGCAAGTTGGGACGCACGTCTGCGGAGCGGCAGGCCAACGCCGCAAGACCAGCGTGCCTTTCAGGCGTGGCTCCAGTCAGATGCCCGTCATCAGATCACTCACGACCAGCTCCAGGCATCGCTGCGGACGTTGCGGTCGCATGCTGACTTGCCCGAATTAAGCGCGCTGCGCGATGAGGCGCGCAACTTCGTCCAAAAGAGCCAGCGGCGGCGTATCATGACCCGAGTGTCGGCCGGCATCGGCATGGCGGCTGCCGGCTTGTTGTTTTTCGTGATGCCACAGGCCGATAATAGCGCAATCAACTTGCGACCGCTTGTCGCCGAAGTCACCTATACTACGGCCAACGACGAGCATTCAAAGGTAACACTGGCTGATGGTTCGGTCGTGACGCTGGATTCGGATTCTCGGATGGCTGTGCGGCTCAGCGCGGCGCGGCGCGATATCAGCCTGCTGAGCGGACGAGCGCTTTTCAAAGTCGCGAAAGACAATAGCCGGCCTTTTGTGGTCAAGGCCGGCAGCCGCACGATCACAGCGTTGGGAACCTTGTTCGATGTTCGCGTGACGCCCCGTGAAATGCGGGTGACGCTTGCCGAGGGGTCTGTGTCGGTGAAGCCCGTAGCCGCCGGGCGAAAGGCGCGTCCACAGATCCTCAAACCAAGGCAGCAGCTTGTGGTGGTGACCGGTGCGCCCAATGCCAGCCTTCGCACTGTCGATATCGATAATGCTCTGGCATGGGTAGACAGGCAGTTTTTCTTCGAAGACGAGCCCCTTGCAAGCGCTGTCGACGAGATGAACCGTTACGCCGACCGCAAGATTGTCGTTGATCCGGCTGTGGCCGATCTTCGGATCAGCGGCATGTTTCGCGTCAACAATCAGGCAGGCTTTATCGAAGCGCTCAAGATGACACTGCCTGTTGCAATCCACCCCGATGCCAAAGGCCGTCTCGTCGTTTCACGGCGCGCTGGCGGCAAGGGGGCCGACGTGTAATTCACCGTATAGGTCACAGAACTGGCGAATCTCTGCCGTGCTCATCCCGATAGACTGAAGAGAAAAATCCATGCGAAATAACCTTGCTCCCTTAATGCTCGCAGCCTGCATGCTGCCAGCTACCGTATCCGCGCAGGAAGCGCCTAACCCCGCCAGGTTGAAGGCCGATGTCGAGAAACTCGTCAGCTTCGGAACACGTCACACCTTGTCGGATGCCGAAGACCCAAAGCGCGGTATCGGGGCAGCGCGCCGCTGGTTCGCGACTGAATTGGATGGGATCAGCGCACGGTGTGGCGGGTGCATCACAACGTCGACAATCGAACGGGTATTTACCAATGACCGGGCGCCAAAGGGCGGCCTTGTGGTCAATGTTCTGGCTGTGCAGCCGGGTCGTGACCCAAACCGCGTGGTGATCGTGCAGGGTCATATCGACAGCCGTGTTTCAGACGTGATGAACGCCACAAGCGACGCGCCGGGCGCCAATGACGATGCCTCGGGCGTTGCGCTGGTGATCGAGGCTGCACGCCTGCTCTCAAAACAGAAGTTCGATGCAACGATCATCTATGCTGCTCTTTCGGGTGAAGAGCAGGGTTTATTGGGCGGCACATTGCTCGCAGAAACTGCCAAGGAACGCGGCTGGGTGGTGAGTGCGGTGCTCAATAATGACATTGTCGGCGGAACGCGCGGCATGGCCGGGCAGCAGGTGACCGACCGCGTGCGGGTGTTCTCGGAAGGCCTGCGGACCTCGGAACTGCCGCAGGACCAGCTGTTGCGCCGCGCCAATGGCGGCGAGGATGATGGCCCGAGCCGGGCCGTGGCCAAGGCGATCGACAAGGTTGCCGAAGGCATTCCGGGGGGCATTGATGTGTTTGTGGTGCGGCGGCCCGATCGTTTCGGTCGCGGTGGTGACCATGAGCCGTTTCTGCGCCTTGGCTTCCCGGCGGTGCGCTTTTCGGTGGGCATCGAGAATTACAATGAGCAGCACCAGGATCTGCGCACGGAAAACGCCATCGAATTTGGAGACACTGTCGACAAGATGGACTTCGACTATCTTGCCAAGGTGACCGCCATCAATGTGGCCGCGATCAAGCGCTTTGCCACTGCCCCGGCTGCCCCCGACGCTGTGGCGCTGCAGGGTGCGATGGGCAGCGACATCAAGGTGAGCTGGACGCCGGTGACCGGCGCTGCTGGATACCGCGTACATTGGCGCCGCAACGATACGCTGGATTGGCAGCAGCACCGCGATGTGCCGGCTAATGCTGCCGAGACGGTGCTCAAGGACACAATTGTCGATGATAACTTCGTTGGCGTGTCAGCGCTTTCGGCCGAAGGAGCGGAAAGCATCGTCACTTTTGGTGGCCGTGCCGTGCGCCGTCCCTAATAGCCGCTCCGCATTAAAAAGGGCCCGTGCCGGACATCCCGGCACGGGCCTTTTTTGCGTGTGGTGGTCAGTAAACGACTGGGGGACACGGGTTCAATCCCGCGCGCCCCGGTCAAGTGATCACATCTTGAACCGCAGGCCTGCGCGGTAGCTCCGGCCGAGCAGGTCGTAGACCGGCGAAACGCCGAACGACGTGCCGTTGCCGGGAACCGGTGGCGGATCCTTGTCGAACAGATTTTCGACCACGGCGAAAAATGTAACCGTGCGACCAGCGATCTGCACATCGACGTTCTGCGCCAATTCCCAATACCACACGGACGGGATGCGGTTGAGCGCCGGATCAATACCATTGCGTGACGTGGGGGCGAAATTGTTGATAACGCCCGGCCCCAGGTAACGGGCCGTGACCGTGGTGCGGCTGGCGCCGACAGAGTAGGTGCCCGTAGCAAACCCGCGCCACTTCAGGCTGGTCGGCGTGCCCAGATCCGGCGGCGTGTTGTCACCCGGCAGGGCGGTGCGGTCAGCCAGGCGCTGCGAGGCCAGCACGCGCAGGTTCAGCGAGCCCGGCAGCTTGTCCGAGATGTTGCTGAGCTGGGTGCGATAGCTGATTTCATAGTCGATGCCTTCCACGTCAACATTCTGGGCGTTGATGGCGCCAGTGAGCAAGGTGGCACCGCTGAGACCGGTGCTGCCCGCGACTGGAATGATCGACTGGCAGGCCGACGAGGTCACCGGGCGGCTGAAGCCATAGCACAGATCAAGCAGCAGCTGGCCGCCCACACCGAAGATCGCATCCTTGATACCGATCTTGTACCAATCAACCGTGGCGGTCAGCCCCGGCGCCCAGCTCGGCTGGTAGACACCACCCACCGTCCAGGTGTCAGCGATTTCCGGCGTCAAATTGGGGTTGCCGCCGTTCAGCGTGACGAACTGGACCAACGGGCTGGTTGGCTGGCTACGATCCAGGAACTGGTTCACAAACTGGCTCTGCGGTGCGAACAAATCGTTCAGGTTCGGCGCGCGGATGTCCCGTGAACGGGTGGCACGCAGGCGCAGATCGCCAAAGCTATAGGCACCGCCTACCTTCCACGTCGTCACCGCACCGCTGGTCGAATAATCGGTGCGGCGGATGGCGCCGTTCAGATCGAAATCGCCGACGGCCGAATCCTTCAGCAGCGGCACCAGGGCTTCGCCGAAGAATTCCTTCACATTGTAGCCGGCAGCCCCGGGCTGCGGGTTGCCGACGAACCAGCGGCGGGCCAGCGAGGTGGCATCGGTGGTGGCAACGAAGGATTCCTGACGATATTCAAAGCCAGCGGCGAACGAGACCGGGCCAGCCCAGGTGGAGAAGGGGCTGTATTGTGCGTCGATAGCATAGACGTCGAGCGCGATGTCGAGGTCCTGCCGGGTACGCAGCCCGTCGCTTTCACCCGTCACCCAAGCTGTGGCGGCGGCGCCCAGCGAGCCTTCGCCAAACACGTTCAACGGCAAACAGCCGTTGGCAGGGTTGGCGACCGTGGAGCGGCACACGGCTGCACCGGCTGCAATGCCAGGCACACCGCCGATGGCCGGGTTCCCCGTCACGTCCACCGCCTGATTAAATCGATCGATGATCACGTTGTTGTCACGCGTGTACCAGACGTTGCTGCGGCCGCGCTGGAAATAGGCGCGCCACTTGCCGCTTTCGGCGAACGACCCTTCCAGCGCGAACAACAGTCGATTCTGGCGGCGGTTGTAACCGGCCTCGCCGATATTCTCACCCGGGCGATTGACGAGATCATAGAACAGCCGGTTCATGCGGAACGAGGTAAGCCCATTGGCATCCATGGCCGTGCGCACGCCCAGCGGGATGAACGGGTTGTCGCGCTGGATGGTGAGCGCAGAAGTAGCACCGGTGCCCTGGCGGTTATACACAGCCGACCAGTTGACCGTGTCGTTGCCCGCATAAGTGGCCTCGAAGATCGCCTTGACGTTGTCGGTGACTTCATAGCTGAGGCGGCTGTAGACACTCCAGTTCGATACGTCAGGCAGGATGGCGCCGCGGCCTGAAATCGGTTCCACAGTGCCGCCGGCCTGCACGCTGCCCGCGGTCAGATTCGGAATACCGAAGATGAACTGGCCGACAGCGCCGCCGGGCAGGAAGTTGGTACCAGACAGCGGTCCACCGACGATCACGCCACCGGGCGTGCTGGTCAAGCCGGCATCAGTGCGCACAATCTGGCCGGGCTGGCCATTGGTGGGAGTCCAGTCCGGGTTCTGAACCAGGCGAAGCCCGGGCTGGAACCAGTCGCGGGTGTTTTCGAACATCGAAACCCGCTCGCCCTTGATGAAGTTGCCGCTCACCAAGATGTGGCCGCGGCCACCGGCGAACGAAGAGCCATAGGCCAGATCGCCGCTGATCAGCCGGCCATCGTTACGGTCGGTCTGGTTATAGTTGATCGAGCCCTTCAGACCCTTGAACTCGGTATCGAGGATGAAGTTCACAACGCCGGCGACGGCATCGGAACCATAAGCTGCGGACGCACCGCCGGTCACCACGTCAACGCGCTTGACGAGGTTCTGCGGCAGCATGTTGACGTCCACGGCAGGCTGCAGGCCCGAACCGACAACGCGGCGGCCGTCAAGAAGCACCAGCGTGCGGTTGATGCCGAGGCCGCGCGCATTGATCTGGTTGGCGCCACCGTTGGCGTTGGCAAACAGCGTGGTGGCGCGCGGTGACTGGCCCTGGCCGATCGCCGGCAGCTGGTTCACATAATCGGCGATGTTGACCGGGTTGCGCAGCTGGATGTCTTCCATGGTCACGACCGTGGTCGGCACCGGCGCATCATTGCCGTTGCGGACGATGCGCGATCCAGTGACAACCATTTCAGACATCGCTTCGTCAACAGCCGCGGCCGCCGGCTGGCTTGCTGTCGCCATCGAATTCTGCGCCGCTTCGGCTTCATAGCTTACCAGCTGGCCAGTTATCGGCATGGCAGCGATCGGCCGCAGCGTAATCACAGCGTCCCCCTCTGCCCGCAGGCCAGTCCCCTGCAGAAGCGCGTTGAGCGCCGCTTGCGGTGCGAGGTCGCCGCGCACGCCACCCGTGCGCTTGCTGGCCACCAACGCGCTTGAAAAGACGATTTCCCGGTTGGATTGCCGCGCAAAACTATTGAGCGCGCGTGCCAGTTCGCCGCCTGCGATATCAAAATTCCGAACCTGCTGTGCCGCAGCCGCTGCGGGCGTCGCCGCCATCACAATTGCCACAACCGCCACAGAACTCAAACCAAGCCCAGTCAACCGACCCCCGACGCGCATTCCATGCCCCTGTGCCTAAAACGTGCCGACACCATGCCGACATTCAGCCCAACAGACGCGGCAGATCCGCAATCCCGCCAAAAAAATCTAACATGGCAAAACTTCGCGGTCGCAGTGGCACCGCAAAGCCACAGACCTACCAGCCGATTGATCAAAGCGTCCGAAAAAGCCCGGTGTCGCTGCTGAGTTCAAAAGCCTCTCCAGGCCCTTCCGGATCAAGCACTTCATTGTCGGCAAGCCAGGCTTCGACATCGCCAAGGTCCGGCGTCTGATACGGGCGGAGGGTTTTCCCGCTACCACTCAAGACCTCGATTGTCTTGATAATCGACCCAGAGGCGGCGATCGCGGCCGACACATCCTCCGCTCGCACCCCAAGATGCTCCGCGATCAAACTATCACGCACGGCAGTGATCGCCCCACCACAACCAGCATTTGCCGGACGCCTTGTATCAATCACAACATCACATTCCGTATCGAGCCGCATCGAACGGTTGTTCATATTGGAAGACCCAACGCGAAGCATGCAGTCATCGACGATAAGGATCTTGGCATGCACATAGATCGGCGTGCCCTTAACAGTATAAGGATGGAAAATCCGAAAGCGGTCACTGGTGTCACGCCGTTTCAACGTCACAAAAATCCGGGCGCGGGCCGAGTCCATCGCGACCGGTTCCAGCCACCCTTGCGAGATTTTGGGATTGATCAACACGATCTCGGGGCCATCAGGCTCTTCCAACCGCTTCAAAATGGCCTCGGCAATCCGGCGCGACGCGAAATATTGGCTCTCCGCATAGATCAGTCGCTTGGCGCTCGCGATCTGGTCAATATAAAGTTGCTCGATTTCATGCACAGGCTCAAAATCCGGCATTTCGGGTTCGCTCCGTGCAATCGCCACATCAACATTAGTGAATTGAACCGGCAAGCCATCCGGCCAATCAGCCTGTTGCGCGTCCAACGGCGCAATCTCATCGCCCCCCGCGCGGTGCCACCGGCGGCGGCACAGGTCCGCGAGCGCCCCGGCCACAGGGCCCTGCAGCGCCGTCGTTGCATCATGCCATGGTTGATAATGCGTCCCGTCGGGCAAGCGCCGGCCGGGATCACCATCGATATGCGCTCGCGTGTCCCACCGGTCGGCGGTCATATCGATCCCGCCACAAAAGGCGAAGCAGTCGTCAATCACAACGATCTTCTGGTGATGCGATGAGCCCGTCGGATGCACGCCATCGAGCTTTGTGTGAATATTCTTGCGCCACATCCAGCCCAGAACCGTCAGCGCCGTGGATCCGCGCATCAATGATTTCAGCGCCCCCACATCCCACCGCAAAAGATAGATTTCTAACTCAGGATTGCGATCGGCCAGCCAGCCGATAAACTCACCAAGACTTTCAGGGCCATCATCCGCTGCGCTATCAGAGAGCTTGATACGCGCATCAAAGTCCCAGCCGACCAGCATGATTCGGTGCTTTGCGCTGATCATCGCCTGTCTCGCGACCCTGAAATAATCGTCGGCATCGATCACGACGCTGGCTTTGGTCGCGAGCTCAATTCGCCAGCAATTATGATCTTCGAGCAGCATGAGGCTCTTCTTACCGAAAGCAAAAAGGCAGTGCGAGCACAAAGGTGTCTGAAAGTAGCAAATCTACCGCTTGGCCACCAGCGCCGCGCATCCTAGGGTCAGGACCTAATTAAAGTCAGGGAGCATGCTATCTTGCACAAACGGACAATGGCGGTGGCCATAGTCGGCGCTGCCCTGTTGGCGGGTGGTGTCTGGTATACCAGCCTCGACAAGGAGACACGCGGCATTCTCGCCGCCATGCCGACCAACGCCGATGTGCTGTCATGGTCCACAGATCAGCGCGACGCCGCCTTCCGCGCCATGGACCGGCTGCCAGTGCTCGCCAAAGCCGCCGAGGTCGCACCTTCGTCCACGCCGCTGCCGCTCCCGGCCGGCAAGCCGCTGGTGATACCGGGTATCGACGAATATCTGGCCGGGCAGCGCGAGGCCGGGATCGTCATTCTTCAGGACGGCAAGGTCCGCTTCGAACATTATGGCCTTGGTTTCGATGCAAAGGGCCGCTGGACCAGCTTCTCGGTGGCCAAATCCTTCACATCTACCCTCGTCGCCGCAGCCCTTGCCGATGGCGCGATCACCAGCCTTGGAGATAAGGTCAGCCAATATATCCCCGATCTGCGTGGCTCGGCCTATGATGATGTCACCATACGGCAGCTGCTGATGATGAGCTCGGGCGTCCGCTGGAACGAGGATTATGAAGATCCGGGCGCCGATGTCGCGCTGTTCAACAAAGCCAAACCCGATCCGGGCGTCGATGCAACGGTCAGCTATATGCGCAAGCTTCCTCGCGCGCATCCTCCCGGAGAAGTCTGGCATTATAATACCGGGGAGACCAATCTGATCGGCGTGCTGGTTTCGTCCGCCACCAAAAAACCGCTGGCGCAATATCTGCAGGAGAAAATTTGGCAGCCGGCCGGCATGGAGGCCAAGGCAACATGGCTGCAAAGCAGCACCGGCCATGAAATCGCCGGCTGCTGCATCCAGGCGACAACGCGCGATTTCGCCCGGCTCGGGCTTTTCGTGCTCGCTAATGGCAAGGTCGGCGACCAGCAGATCGTGCCCGTGAACTGGTTCCCCCAGGCAACAACCAAGCAGAAAGACATCGGCAAACCCGGCAAGGGCTATGGTTATCAATGGTGGACCTATGACGATGGTGCCGTCGCAGCACAGGGCATTTTCGGTCAGGGCATCTTCATCGATCCCAACCGCCGCCTTGTCATCGCCAGCAACGCCAACTGGACCCGCGCCTCCCAGGGCCCCGAGCCCGCCGCGCGTGAAGCCTTTTACGATCAGGTTCAGGCCTTGCTGGATGCCGAAGCCGCGCCGGCCCTCGCCCCTTAGGGTCAGGACCTAGCAACACTGACAGCGCTTATGCCCGCCAGACCGCGACCCCTGCCGGGGGCAGTACCGCGCTGCCTATCATCATGTCCGCACCCTCCGCGAGGTCGTGCAGTTCAACTTGACTGGCGCCGTAGTTGAACGCAAAGCGAAGCGTTCCAGCGCGCCGCAGCCGCACATCGCACGGTAGAGGCGTTGTCGGCAGCTTGGCCTCGTCAGCCATGTTGGTCATCAATCGTTCGAGAAGCGCCTCGTCTGGCCAGGCCGCAAGATAGCGTAGATTGCGGTTCGCAAAGACGATGCCCCGGCCATCGTCGAGACACAGCTCAGCGTGCAATGGCGATTCCACATGCTCCAGCCACCGCGAAACGGTGAAGCCCTGCCCCTCATGGGTCAGGCCATGACGCAAACTTTCAACCCGGACGACCCTGAGCGGCAGATAGGCCTGCAAAGCCCCCGGCGGCAGGTCGGCAGGCATAGCGAAATTTCCCGTCTTGCTGCCGGTGCGCGGACCAAACAGCACCGGGCCATCAAAGGCCGCAAATTTTGCCGCCATGGCATCGGTCATTATCGGCAGGCTGGGGGCGATGACCATGTGATAACCCGCCAGATCAGCATCAGGACTGACGATATCAACATTAAGGCCAAGGCGGCGGAGCGCTGAATACATCGCAAAAACCAGCTCTAAATAGCGAAATGAAGCCCCTTGCGGCTGCGTCGCCAACACCCAGTCGGCTTCATAGGAAAATACCAGCGCCACGCCTTTGGGCG
>JBBRCT010000008.1:0-92715 GCA_038204585.1 Sphingomonadales bacterium | reverse complement strand
TTACGATTGATAAAGATAATGCCGCTCAGCACGCGGCGATCATCGACCCGTGGCCGACCATGGCGCCTGGGAAAGAACGGCTGAAGCCAAGCCATTTGCTCGTCCGTCAGCCAAAAAAGATCGCTCATCACTCAGGCTCCTTACGGCGCTTGAATCAGATTACGCAGATCAGATCAATGGGTCCTGACCCTAGTGTAATATTCGGTGATGCTCGCAGCGAGGGTGCGCAAGTCGCCAAGGTTCATGCTGCTGCCGGGCTTGAATCCCGAAGCGGCAACAAGCGCGTCGGCCGCAAAGGCGCTGGCGCCAGTTATTTGCAGGGCATTGACCGCTATGCCCGGTCCTGCATCCACCGCTATTGGCACGGCATAGGGACGATCGATGCGAATGTCGGACCGGCAGTCGTCAGCCGGTTCACTTTCACCTCAGCGCGCGACCCTGCTGTATGTGTAATCTGTGTGCCTATCAGCGAGGGTTCAGGATACAGGATTGGCGAAACCTGAAAAAACTCGACCTTGCACCCGAACGTCCACTTTCTGAAATCGCATCGGAAATTTTTTTGCTTCAAAACCAATAGATTGTTACCTGAGTTCGACCGACACCCCTTCCGCCATATTTTGCTGTGAACTTCCAATCTGTGGAAGCGCAGTCTGCTGTTTTCAATTTGGGGCTGGCAAATCGGTTCGCATTGGTGCGGGCGAATGCTAAGTGCCCGGCTTCGCCGTTGGAGTTCGATACATACCCATGCTTAAGCATTTTACCGGTTCGATCTTGTTCACAATTGTCTCGTTGGTGGCTGCAGCGGCTTATGGCTGGTTTGTGCAGGGTGGGATAGCGCCGATGTTGCAGATTTTGTGGATCTGTGTGGTGCTGAGCGTTCTCGAAGTTTCATTGTCGTTCGATAATGCGGTGGTGAATGCGACGGTTCTGAAGGACATGGATCCGATCTGGCAGCGGCGGTTCCTGACATGGGGCATTGTGATTGCGGTATTTGGCATGCGGATCGTATTTCCGGTGCTGATCGTGGCTGTGGCAGGATCGCTTGGTCCGATTGAGGCGGTGCAGCTCAGCCTTAGCGATCCAGTGCGCTATGCAGCGATTGTGACCGACGCCCATGAGAGCATTATGGGGTTTGGCGGGGCCTTTTTGATGCTGGTGGGCATGAAGTTCTTTTTCGATTCCGAGAAGGAGCATGATTGGATCGGCTTTATCGAGCGGCCGTTGCGCAGGCTCGCTGATCTGGAGGCGGTCGAGATCATGCTGGTGCTGGCGGCGCTCTATCTGGTCTCGCGGCAATTGGAGGTTGATAAGGCAAATGTGTTCTTCTTCAGTGGCATGTTCGGGATTTTCACTTTTTTTGCGGTTGAATGGGTTAGCGCTTCGCTTGGGGCGCCGAAAGGGACTGCGGAGGGCGCGCAGCGGGCTGGGCTCGGGGCGTTTCTGTATCTGGAAGTGCTTGATGCGTCGTTTTCCTTCGATGGCGTGGTCGGAGCATTTGCGCTGACCAATAATCTAATCGTGATTGCGCTCGGGCTGGGGATTGGGGCTATGTTTGTCCGCTCGATGACGGTAGCGCTGGTGAAACAAGGCACGCTTGGGCAATTCCGCTTTCTGGAGCATGGCGCCTTCTGGGCGATCCTTGCGCTGGCGGTGATCATGTTCCTGAACGTGCTGGTGCATATTCCCGAGACTATCACCGGACTGATCGGTGCCGCACTCATCGGGCTTTCATTGGTGAGTTCGGTCAGACTCAACCGTAGCAATGGTGGATGACGGCCTGCCTGGGGCGCGCTAGACTGAACCAGTATTTTTGAGGAGTTTCGCGTGGTCCAGATGAACATCAATGGCAAGGCAGTGACGGTTGCGGCTGACGGCGACATGCCTCTGCTTTGGGCGCTGCGCGATGTGATCGGGCTGGTGGGGACGAAATTCGGCTGTGGTGCCGGGCTGTGCGGCGCCTGCACCGTTCATCTGGATGGAGCGCCGGTACGGGCATGTCAGACGCCGGTTGGTGATATCGGGACGGCAAAGATTACCACCATCGAAGGGCTTTCCGCGACTGACCTTGGCCGCAAGCTTCAGGCGGCCTGGGCTCAGCTTGATGTGCCGCAATGCGGCTATTGTCAGGGTGGCCAGCTTATGGCGGCAGCGGCGCTGCTGACGGATACTCCCAAGCCCAGCGACGATGACATAGACGCGGCGATGGCGGGCAATATCTGTCGCTGCGGAACTTACACGCGGATTCGGGCGGCTATCAAGCAGGTTTCGGGCCAGTCTGCTGCGGGCCAGTCTGCTTCGGGCCATTCTGCTTCAGGGGTTTCGGCATGAACGCGGTGAATGTTAGTCGGCGGCAAATGTTGCTGGGCGGGGCACTGGCGGGCGGTGGTCTATGGCTTGGTGTCGGGCCGGCGGAAGCGCAGTCGGCAGGGCCGGCGATGCTTGGGGTATTCGTGAAGATCGCGCCCGATAATTCGATCACGATTGTCTCGCAGAATCCTGAGATCGGCCAAGGCATCAAGACGTCGATTCCGATGCTGATTGCTGAGGAACTGGATGTCGACTGGCGGCAGGTTTCGATCGAGCAGGCGCTGGCGAACCAGAAGATATATGGGCGTCAGGTTGCCGGTGGCTCGATGGCGACGACATTGCTGTATGATTCGATGCGGCGTACTGGTGGTGCTGCACGGGCGATGCTGATGCAGGCGGCGGCGGGGCGGATGGCTGTGCCGCTCGGTGAATTGTCGACGGGCGGTGCCATGGTGCGGCACGCAGCGTCGGGCAAGAGCTTGAGCTATGGCGCGCTGGCGGGCGATGCGGCCAAGCTGCCTATCCCAGACCTTGCGGCTGTCGTTCTGAAGGACCCCAAGACCTTTAAGATCGTGGGCAAGCCGATGCCGGGTGTTGACAACCAGAAAGTTGTGACCGGCGCACCGTTGTTTGGACTTGATGCGTCGGTGCCGGGCATGAAAATCGCCATGTTTGTGAAGTGCCCGACGTTTGGCGGCACCGTTGGATCAGCCAATCTGGCGGCTGTGAAGGCCATAAAGGGTGTGCGCGATGCGTTTATCGTGCCGGGCAACGGCGATGATTATGAGCTTGCTTCGGGGGTTGCGATCATTGCCGATACTACATGGGCGGCGATGAAGGGGCGTGAGGCGCTGAAGATTGAGTGGGTGCTTGGGGACGGGGCGGCGCAATCGACCAATGGTTTCGCGGCAGCGGCTGCGAAGCTGAAGGGCAGTCGCGGGCCGGTCGAGATATTTGCCGAAGGCGATCATGTCGCTGGCATGGCTGGAGCGAAAAAACGGCTGGCAGCGAGCTATCATTATCCGTTCATTGTGCATGCGCCGATGGAGCCGATGAATTGCACGGCGCGGGTTGACGTCGGGCCGAATGGAACGCGGGTTGAACTTTGGGCACCGACGCAGAACCCGGAGCCTGGCAGGGCGTCTATCGTGAAGCTGCTCGGGGTGACGCCCGAGGATGTGACGATCCATATGATGCGCTGCGGTGGCGGCTTCGGGCGGCGGTTGACGACGGAATATATGACCGAAGCGGCCTGGATTGCGCGCGAGGCCAAGGTGCCCGTGAAGCTGATCTGGACGCGCGAGGATGATATCACGCGTGGCAATTTGCGGCCTGCAGGCTGGCACCATCTGGAAGCCGGGCTTGACGCCGATGGCAAGGTGGTGGCGTGGACCAACCATTTTGTCAGCTTCGGCAAGAGCGACGGCGCGGGCGGCGGCAAGTTTGGCCGCGCTGCCAGCATTGATGCGACGCAGTTTCCGGCGCGGTTTGTTCCAAACTTCCGCTGCGATGCGACAGTTCTGGACCTGGCGGCGCCGACGAACTTTCTCAGGGCGCCGGCCAATAATGGCTTTGGCTTTGTGATGCAGAGCTTCATCGATGAACTGTCGATGTTGGCGGGGCAGGATCCGGTGGCATTCAGGCGGGCGCTGCTGGGCGAGGCGCGGTTGGTGGGACCTGCAGACAATCGCGACAGCTACGATGCTGGGCGTGCGCTTGCTGTCCTCGACAAGGCTGCTGCGATGTCTGGCTGGGGGCGCAAGCTGCCCAAGCGCGAGGGGCTGGGGATTGCTTTTCACTTCAGCCACCTTGGGTATTTCGCGACCGCGATGGAGGTGGCGGTGGCAGATGCTGGCGACGTGACGGTGAAGAAGGTTTGGGTGGCCGGCGATGTTGGACGCCAGATCGTCAATCCTTCGGGCGCAATGAACCAGGTCCAGGGCTCGGTCATTGACGCGATCGGCTCGGCGATGGGACAGCAAGTCACTTTGGTGAGTGGGGCTATCCAGCAGAGTAATTATGATAGTTTTCCTGTGATGCGGATGCCTGACACGCCGCCGATCGAGGTGGCGTTTGTGCTGTCTGACCAGCCACCGACTGGGTTGGGGGAGCCGGCCTATCCTGCGACGCCCCCTGCCCTTGCCAATGCGATCTTTGCTGCAACAGGCGTGCGGCTTCGTAGCTTGCCAATCGATACGGCGCTTTTGAAGGCCTGAGGTCATTTAGCTAAACGGCATCATCCATCATAATGACGGCTTTACCGTTAAGGCTTCCGCTGGCCATCTCGGCGAAAGCTCGCTTGACGTCCTCAAGCGGGAATTGGGTGACGTTCGGCCGGAGTGCCGCGGCTCGGTCATCGATAGATTTTATGGCATAGGCACCTGCGCGGGGGTCCTGTCGGCCGTGTTCGCCGGCGCGGACGCCGATGATCTCGAGCTCTTTGAGCAAAGCCCGATTGAGCGGGAACGGCGGCGCCTGCCCGGCTGTGAAGCCGATAATGGCATAGCGACCTCCGCGCGCCAGAGTGCGTATGGAGGGCATGGTAAGGCCGCCGCCGACCGGATCGAAGACGAGATTAATATCAGATACTTCTATGATCGGATTATTTCGATCTATGAGGATGCTCTGGTGTGCGCCTGCTAAGCTGGCCAGAGCCAGACGTTCAGGCGTGGATGCGACAGCCGTTACATGCGCGCCCTCATGAACGGCAAGTGCGACAGCGGCCAGGCCCATGCCGCCACCAGCGCCTGTGACCAGAACGCGTTCGAACGGCTTCAGACGACCCCGGACGATCAGCCCTACCCAGGCGGTGAGGGCGCCGACGGTGAAGGCCGCGGCCTCGGCGGTGTTGAGACCGGCGGGAAGAGGGCGGACGGCTGCAGCGGATATAGTGATGCGCTCGGCGAGCAGGCCTTGGCGGGTAGTGATGATAACACGTTGGCCGAGGAGCGCCTCAGCGCCCGGGCCGGTCCTGATGACGGTGCCGCAGGCTTCCGTACCTGGTATGAAGGGCAGATTGGGGCGGAATTGATAGCCACCCCGGAGCATGAGCAGATCGGGATAGTTGAGAGCGGTGGCATGGATGGCAAGCGTGACTTCAAAGGCTTCCGGGGGGCGCTGCTTGGGCCAATTTTTCTCAACAACGAAGCCGGATTGATCGGGAGACAGGCTGTGACAGACAAGCGCTCGCATCAGGTCAGTATGTCAGGGCCTTTGCCCCAAAGCCGGCCGAGCAGTAAACCGGCAAGGAAGCCACCAATATGCGTCCAGATCGCAATACCTGGACCATCGGGTCCATTGAAGGCAAGGCCGATCAGGAGCTGGAGGGCTATCCATGTGCCTGCGAACCATAGCGCTGTTAGCGTTTCTGCGGCGATAATGATGCCAAGGACGGCGCGGGGGCGAGCGCTGTTTTGCGCGAACATCACGGCATAGGCCCCGAACACACAGGCGATTGCGCCCGAGGCGCCAATGATGGGGATGCCGCTTGCTGGCGCTGAAAGCACCTGAGCGGCGCCGCCGATGATGCCGCCGACGAGAAAAATGCAGATCAGACCGATGCTGCCTGCAACCCATTCTACATAGCGGCCGACCCAGGCGAGGAACACCATATTCAAGGCTAGATGTACGATACCGCCATGTAATAGCATGTGCGTGAACGCAGATGCCGCAGCAGCGCCAATCGGGGCTGAGCCGGCGAGAGCCGCGCTGACCTGCGCCGGGACCAAACCATAGTTGGCTATGATGGCTGCCTCCAGTGCTGGACCGCTCAGCAAAAGAGCGCCCTGCACCGCCACGCAAAGACCTATGATGGTGTTGGTGGCAACAGGGGTCGGGGGCTTGAAGGGTTTCATGCCCCACCGGCCACCTTGATGGTCATTAAATGAACTCGACGCTCTCGATTTCATAATAACGATCACCCGACGGCGTGTTGACCTCAACCTCTTCACCGACACGGCGACCGATGAGCGCCCGACCGAGCGGCGAATTGAAGCTGATGCGGCCAATGCGGGCATCGGCCTCCATCTGACCGACGATCTGATAAACGATTGCCTTGTCCTCATCATAGATCAGATGAACAGTGGCGCCGAACACTACCTTATCGCCAGACAATGTGGTCGGATCGATGATAATGGCGCGGGCGAGCTTGTCCTCAAGATCGATGACTTGTGCTTCGATATGGCCTTGGCGCTCCTTTGCTGCATGATATTCAGCGTTTTCGGAGAGGTCACCATGCGCGCGCGCCACTTCAATCGCCTCTACAACCTCGGGACGCTCTTCATCCTTGAGGCGGCGAAGGGTATCGACAAGAATGGCATGGCCAGCGGCCAGCATCGGCACCTTTTCAATCGTTGCCATGGGCGTTTACTCAACCTTCCTCAACTAATGCTTCAAGACCGGCGGTTTGCGGTCAAAATGGCCTATCCCAGAAAATTCGGGCAAAGAGCTCCGCATATCGCCGAATGGCCAATGCGGGACTAATCAACCCGAGATTGATGATGATAGGACTGCAAAGGCCGTACTTCAAGCGGCAGACGTCGCATGGCGCCGATCGCTGCAACGGAGGCGATACTGGCTGCGGCTGTGGTGAAATATGGCACCCGCCCATAAAGCGCCGAAGCGCGGATCGACTGGCTATCCTTGAGTGACTGCAGGCCTTCGGTGGTATTGAAGATGAGGGCGACCTCCCCATCCTTGATTTTGTCCACGATATGAGGCCGGCCTTCGGCGACTTTGTTGACCTGTGTGACGATAATTCCCGCGGCTTCAAGAACCCGAGCTGTGCCTTCGGTGGCAACAAGGGTGAAACCAAGCGCTGCGAGATCATGCGCTGCGGGGATAATTAGCTCTTTGTCACCATCTTTGAGGCTGATGAAGACAGTGCCTGATTGCGGGAGTTTGGTTCCGGCGCCTAGCTGAGACTTTGCGAAGGCTGTTGCAAAGTCACTATCAATTCCCATGACTTCGCCAGTGGACTTCATTTCTGGTCCGAGCACTGGATCGACGCCTGGGAAGCGGGCGAACGGGAACACTGCTTCTTTGACCGCGATGTGATGGCCGGTATTGCGCGGTGTGAAGTCAAAGCTGGACAGGGCTTCGCCGGCCATCACCCGGGCGGCTATTTTGGCAAGCTGTATGCCGGTCGCCTTCGCGGTGAAAGGAACGGTGCGACTGGCGCGAGGATTGACCTCGATGAGATAGACGAGGCCATCTTTAACGGCGAACTGAATGTTCATCAGGCCGCGCACCGAGAGTGCTCGAGCGAGAAGCGCTGTCTGGCGTTCGATTTCGGCGATGATATCCGGGGATAGACTATAGGGCGGGATCGAGCAGGCGCTGTCACCGGAATGGACGCCTGCCTCCTCTATATGTTGCAGAACACCGGCGACATGGACGCTGTCATCATCGGCGATGGCATCGACATCAACTTCGATCGCGTCGCGGAGGTAGCGATCGATGAGAACCGGACTGTCGCCCGATACGATAACGGCTTCGCGAATATAGGTTTCAAGCTGCGCCTGCGTGTCCACGATTTCCATGGCACGGCCGCCGAGAACGTAACTTGGCCGCATCATCACCGGATAACCGATGCGGGTCGCGACCTCGATGGCTTCCGAAGCCGAGCGGGCTATGCCGTTTTCCGGCTGCTTGAGACCAAGACGGTCGACAAGATCGGAAAAACGCTCGCGGTCTTCAGCAAGATCGATATTGTCCGGCGCGGTGCCGAGAATTGGGATGCCAGCGGCCTCAAGTGCCTGAGCAAGCTTGAGCGGGGTCTGGCCGCCTAATTGAACGATGACTCCCTTGAGCGTTCCCCTGCTCTGCTCGACGGTCAGGATTTCGATCACATCTTCAGCAGTGAGCGGTTCGAAATAGAGCCGGTCTGATGTGTCATAATCGGTGCTGACCGTTTCGGGGTTACAGTTGATCATGATGGTTTCATAGCCGACGCCATTCTGCTTGGAGCCGAGGGCGAAGCAGGCATGGACGCAGCAATAGTCGAACTCGATACCCTGACCGATGCGATTGGGGCCGCCGCCGAGGATGACGATTTTCGTCGCTTCGGTTGGTTCGGACTCGCATTCCGGTGCACCGAAGCTGTGGGCTTCATAGGTTGAGTACATATAGGGCGTTTTGGCGGTGAATTCGCCGGCACAGGTGTCGATGCGCTTGAAGACAGGGCGAACACCTAGCGCCCGACGTGCTGCGGCGACATCGGCCTCGGAGCGGCCTGTGAGTGTGGCCAGGCGGGCATCGGAGAAGCCCTTGGCTTTGATTCGGCGAAGTGCATTAGGCCAGGTTGGCAGGCCTTCAGCGCGGATTGTGGCTTCGATATGGATAAGCTCTTCGATCTGACGAAGAAACCAAGGCTCGAACTTCGCGATATCGTGAATACGCTCGACACTCATGCCGGCGCGCAAAGCCTGACCGGCGACGAGCAACCGGTCGGGTGTCGGGCGGGACAGTTCGGCTTCGATCTCCTCGTGGGTTGCGCCGACGAGGCTGGCTACTTCATCAAAGCCAGTGAGGCCGGTTTCGAGGCCGCGGAGTGCCTTTTGAATGCTCTCCTGAAAGTTACGGCCGATGGCCATGACTTCGCCGACCGACTTCATCGCTGTGCCGAGCAGGGGTTGAGCGCCCTTGAATTTTTCGAAGGCGAAGCGCGGGATCTTGGTGACGACATAATCGATCGTCGGCTCGAAGCTGGCGGGGGTGACGCCGGTTATGTCGTTTTCGATCTCATCGAGCGTGTACCCGACAGCGAGCAGGGCTGCGACCTTGGCGATCGGGAAGCCGGTGGCCTTGGATGCGAGGGCTGATGACCGGCTGACGCGGGGGTTCATTTCGATGACGACGAGGCGGCCATCGGCTGGATTGACCGCGAACTGGACGTTTGAGCCGCCGGTCTCGACGCCGATCTCCCGCAGCACGGCGATGCTGGCATTTCGCATGATCTGATATTCTTTGTCGGTGAGCGTCAGGGCCGGGGCGACGGTGATGCTGTCCCCGGTGTGGACGCCCATCGGATCGACGTTTTCGATCGAGCAGATGATGATGGCGTTGTCTGCGCGATCGCGCACCACTTCCATCTCATATTCCTTCCAGCCAAGCACGGATTCCTCGACAAGGACTTCGGTGGTTGGACTGGCATCGAGACCGCCGGTGACGATAGCGACGAACTCCTCCCGGTTGTAGGCGATACCGCCGCCGGTGCCGCCCATGGTGAAGCTGGGGCGGATGATGGATGGAAGTCCCGTAAATTCAAGCGCTTCCAACGCCTCGCTGACACTATGGGCGATGCGACTTTTGGGTGATTCGAGGCCGATCTTGTCCATGGCATCGCGAAACTTCAGGCGATCTTCTGCCTTGTCGATTGCCTCGGCATCGGCGCCGATCAACTCCACGCCATATTTTTCGAGCGTGCCGTCATGATGCAGCGCGAGTGCGGTGTTGAGCGCGGTCTGGCCTCCCATGGTGGGCAGGATGGCGTCCGGGCGCTCCTTGTCGATAATCTTGGCGACGATTTCCGGTGTGATCGGCTCGATATAGGTGGCATCGGCCAATTCCGGATCGGTCATGATGGTGGCCGGATTGGAATTGACGAGGATGATGCGATACCCCTCGGCCTTCAGCGCCTTGACCGCCTGGGTGCCGGAATAGTCGAACTCGCAGGCCTGGCCGATGATGATCGGGCCGGCGCCAATGATGAGGATGGACTTGATGTCGGTGCGTTTGGGCATCAGCTGTTGGGTTCGCTTTCTGCGTTGCAGCCCCAGCCGTCGAATTCGACGTGGTGGCTGATCTCGATTTCTAGAGCGCGGGTGATGAGCGCCTTGAGGGCGGGGCGGGTTACAGGACCATCGACCTGAAAGTCGGCAGCCCAATCACCATCTTCAAACTCTCCAAAATCGATGAAGCGGAAACCAAGCGATTCCGCCGCTTCGGCGAGCTTTTCGATGGCGTCCTGAGGTCCTTTAAAATGGACATCGATATTTCGAGATAGCTCAGCGATGTCGCCATTTCGGGCCAACTCGAGGAGGACTTCCTCATCGTCAGCCATTTCTTGCGCGAGACGCCGAAGATCGATCATGCCGCATGCGCCAACGACGCGACAAACTTTGTGAAAAGATAATGACTGTCCTGCGGGCCGGGGCTGGCTTCGGGGTGGTATTGGACGCTGAAGGCCGGACGATCGGTGAGCTCGAGGCCGGCGAGACTGCCATCGAAGAGCGAGATATGCGTGGCGCGCGCGGTGGCAGGAAGCGTGTCGGTATCGACGGTGAAGCCGTGGTTCATGCTGGTGATCTCGACACGCCCATCATCAAGCCGTTTGACGGGGTGATTTGCGCCGCGGTGACCTTGCTGCATTTTGACCGTACTGGCGCCCACGGCGAGGCCGAGCAGCTGATGACCAAGGCAGATGCCGAACAGCGGCGTGCCGGCGTTCAACAGCTTCTGGATAACCGGGACGGCGTGGATGCCGGTGGCGGCAGGATCCCCGGGGCCATTGGACAAGAAGATGCCATCGGGCTTGAGCGCCATGATGTCGTCAAAGGAGGCGCGAGCCGGAACGACGGTGACGCGGGCACCGGCGGCAACCAGATTGCGCAGGATATTGCGTTTCATGCCATAATCGACTGCGACAACATGGGGGCCGCCGGGATTGGCAACATGCTGCGCATAGCCACCGGCCATGGTCCACATGCCCTCATCCCAATCGTAATTCTGGGTCGCGCTGATGACGGAGGCAAGATCCATGCCTTCAAGGCCGGGCCAACCGGCAGCCTGGCGCTGCAGGGTGCGCAGATCGAACTTGCCGACGCGGTTGTGCGCGATCACGCCATTGGGGGCGCCGCCGAGGCGGATGCGCTTGGTGAGCGCCCGGGTATCGACGCCGGAGATGCCGATGCGGCCCCAGGCCTTCATCCAGTCATCGAAATTGCGCGTGGACCGGAAGGAAGCCGCCGGGGTGATGGCTTCTCTGACGACGCAACCCAGCGCGTGCGGATGGGGGGATTCGACATCGTCCTGATTGGCGCCGACGTTGCCGATATGCGGGAAAGTGAAAGAAATGATCTGTCCGGCGTATGACGGATCGGAGATCACCTCCTGATAGCCGGTCATGGCGGTGTTGAAGCAGACCTCACCCACTGCGACGCCCTCTGCGCCGAACCCCTGCCCCCAGACTACCGAGCCGTCCGCGAGCACCAAAACAGCGGTCGCGCCTTTAGGTTGGGCGGGCGCGGGCGCTGCTGCCATGGCGAGTCCTTGCATGATGAGTTGGGTAAACGGCTGGCGGGTTAGGGTCAGGGGTCGTGCTCGTCAATCTATTCTTTGTGCCGCGCTAAGGCTAGATTGATCTTTGATGATGGTGAAGGATGACATGATGCTGAGGGACGATATCAAGGCCGCGACTATAGTGTCGATGAAGGCTGGCGATAGTGCGAGGACTGGCGCGTTGCGCTTGATGCAGGCGGCCATAAAGAATCGCGACATCGAGCTGCGGACCGGGCCGGCACCGGCTGATGACGATGTGGTGGTGATCGAAGTGTTGACCAAGATGGCCAAACAGCGGCGTGAGTCGATCGAGATGTTCGTGAAGGGTAACAGGCCCGAACTGGCGGCGGCGGAAACGGCCGAGCTGGCGGTGATCGAAGGCTTCATGCCGGCGATGATGAGCGAGGCTGATGCGGCGGCGGCGATTGGCGCGATTGTGACGGAATTGGGCGCTGGCTCGCTCAAAGATATGGGCCGGGTGATGGCTGCTGTGAAGGCGCAGCTGGCGGGCCAGATCGATATGGGCAAGGCTGGCGGGTTGGTGAAATTGGAGCTCGAAAAGGCGGCGGCGAACGGGTGAGCCTGTCCCCGGCCTTTCTGGATGAGCTCAGAGCGCGCGTGCCGCTGTCCCCCGTGGTCGGGCGGCGGGTGAAGCTCGTGCGGGCGGGGCGGGAGTGGAAAGGCTGTTGCCCGTTCCACAATGAGAAGACGCCAAGTTTTTATGTCAATGACGACAAGGGGTTTTATCACTGCTTTGGCTGCGGGGCACACGGCGATGTGATCCGTTTCCTGACAGAACAGGAGGGCTTGCCCTTCATGGATGCGGTGAAGAGCCTGGCGGTGCAGGCGGGGATCGAGGTGCCTTCGGCGTCGCCCGAAGCAAAGGCCAGATCGAGCGAGCAGGAAGAGCTGCTGGCGCTGACCGAGCGGGCGGCTGAGTGGTTCAAGTCGCAATTGGCGGGTCAGGCCGGGAGCGAGGCGCGAGCTTATCTCGGGCGACGCGGCGTGTCGGCGGCGATGGCGGACGCCTTTGGATTGGGATTTTCGCCGGGTTCTGGATTGAAGGCGGCGCTTGCGGGGGCGGATGAAGGGCGGATGCTGGCGGCGGGGCTGCTTGGCAAGGGTGATGAGGGGCATGTTTTTGAGCGGTTTCGCGGACGGCTTATGTTTCCGATCCGGGACAGGCGCGGGCGGACCATGGGCTTTGGCGGGCGGGCGCTTGGGGATATTCAGCCGAAATATCTGAACTCGGCCGATGGTCCGCTCTTCGACAAGGGCCGACTGCTCTACAATCTCGATCGGGCCGGGCCGGCATCGCGCAAAGCTGGCCGGCTGATCGTTGTTGAAGGCTATATGGATGTGATCGGCGTGGCTGGCGCTGGCATTTATGAGCTGGTTGCGCCTCTTGGTACCGCGATGACTGAAACCCAGCTTCAATTGGCCTGGCGGCTTGTGGACGAGCCAATCCTTTGTTTTGACGGGGACGGGGCTGGGCAACGAGCGGCTTATCGTGCGTGTTTACGGGCGCTGCCGCTGCTGCAGCCTGGCAAATCACTGCGGATCGCGGTTCTGCCTGACGGTGAGGACCCTGATGATCTGGTAAAGCGTGGCGGAGCGGCGGCGTTTGAGGCGGTGCTGGCGGCGGCGCGGCCCTTGGCGGAACAGCTTTGGATGGCAGAAACGCTGGGCTTGGAGACCGCTACGCCTGAGATGAAGGCGGCGGTGCGGTCGAGGCTCAAAGCTCATGCCGAAACAATTGCTGATCCCGATGTAAGGGCGCTTTACCGCGCAGACTTTGATGCGAAGTTTGATGCCGCCTATCTTGCGCGGCGCCGGGCGCCCGCCTCGTCCCAGCGCCAATCCGTGCGCGGAAAATTGGGGTGGGCGCCACTGATACAGCCGGTATCTGCAGCGTTGAAGGCGCAGGCTGCTGTGGGTGGCGAGAGTGCTGAGGTAGCGGCAGTCGTCACAGGGTTGCTACTGAATCCATGGTTGGCTGACGCGCACGGTGAGGCGATAGCCGCACTTCCGCTTGGTGGGGGATGGGCATCACGGCTGCGCGATGCTGTGCTGGCAGCGGCGGCGCGCTCTGCGGGTCTTGAAGTAGACAGCCTTCGCCCCCATCTTTCATCAGCTGGATTGGCGGATGCGGCCGAGGCACTTTGCAGGAGAAACCGATTGAGGTTCAGCTTTTGCCAGGTGCTCAGCGATAGCGACGCCGGATCGTCTAGATCGGCTCAGGCCCGGGATTTTGCGCTGGTGGTTGAACGACTGGTGGCTCGCGCCGGTCTGGAGGTTGATCTGGCGAGGGCGACCAGCGATATGGCGATGGCCGACGATGAAGAAGGCTATGGTGCAGGGTTTAAAAGGCAGCAGGCGTTGCTGGCGGAGCGGATGGAACTGGATAATGCGATGATGCGGCTGGCGGAATCGCTGCGCGGCGATTAAGTGAGAGCTGTTACGCGCGCTGGACAGGTTCAGCGGGCGTTTTTTGATGTTGATCTGTAAGGATGCACGAATGGTGAAGGCGACTGCAGCACAAAGTGAACCGGACGCCAAGGCAGACGGCGCGGACGCACCGCTGCTCGATCTGAATGGCGCGGTCATTAAGAAGCTGATCGCCCGGGCCAAGAAGCGCGGCTATATCACTTATGATGAGCTGAATGAGGCGCTGCCACAAGATCAAATGGCCAGTGAGCAGATTGAAGACGTGATGGCGCAGATCTCCGAGATGGGGATCAACATTGTAGAAAATGAAGAGAGCGCTGACGACGCCGATACGGCAGCAGAAGATGATGAAGAGCCCGAAGCCGCTGATGGCGAGCTTGGCCCCTCTCCGGCAGCGCCCGTGGTCAAGGCGCCGCTCGATCGAACCGATGATCCCGTCCGCATGTATCTGCGCGAGATGGGCGCTGTTGAGCTGCTCAGCCGCGAAGGCGAAATTGCGATTGCCAAGCGGATCGAGGCCGGGCGCAACACGATGATCGCCGGCCTTTGTGAAAGCCCGATGACCTTTACGGCGCTGCTGGAATGGTCGGACCGCTTGAACGAAGGTACGATGCAACTCCGTGAGATTCTGGATCTTGAGGCTATGCTTGCCAAGGATCCTGTTGACGGTGAGGGCGAAGGCAAAGAGGGCGGCGAGAATTCGGACCTGCCGACGGTAGCCTTCAAGGAGGATGAGGAGCCTGAGCCGGAAGCTGCTGCACCTGATGAAGAGGATGGTCTGACCGAGCGGCGCACGCCACGACCAACTGAAGAGGAAGACGAGGACCAGACATTGTCGCTGGCAGCGATGGAAGAGGTGTTGAAGCCTCAGGCGCTGGAGATGTTTGCTGACATTACAAATACCTACAAGAAGTTTTTTAAGCTTCAGGAAAGCCGCTTACTCGCCCTGAGAGACAATCAGGGCCTGCCCTCGGCGGATGAGCGGAAATATCACAAGCTGCGCGAGGAGCTAACCCGGGGCGTTCAATCAATCCATTTCAACAATGGCAAGATCGAATTTCTGGTTGATCAGCTTTACACCGAGAACCGCAAGCTGTTGGCTCTCGGCTCGGCGATGATGCGCCTGGCGGACAAGCACAAGATTAACCGCAAGGTATTTCTGGACGAGTATTCTGGCAATGAACTCAATGAGGGTTGGCTGGAAGGCGTTGGCAAGATCGATAAGCGCTGGGCCGCATTTTCAGCTGCTGAAGAGCGGACAGTCGGTGACATCCGCCAGGATATTGCAACGATTGCAGAAGCGACCGGCGTGGACCTTGGCGAGTTTCGGCGCATCTGCAACATGGTGCAGAAGGGCGAGCGCGAGGCGCGGATTGCAAAGAAGGAGATGGTTGAGGCCAACCTTCGACTGGTGATCTCCATCGCCAAAAAATATACTAACCGTGGCCTTCAATTCCTTGATCTCATTCAGGAAGGCAATATTGGCTTGATGAAGGCGGTGGACAAGTTCGAGTATCGCCGCGGCTATAAATTTTCGACTTATGCGACCTGGTGGATAAGGCAGGCGATTACGCGCTCGATTGCCGATCAGGCGCGGACGATCCGCATTCCGGTGCATATGATCGAGACGATCAACAAGCTGGTGCGCACGTCACGCCAGATTCTCCACGAGATCGGCCGTGAGCCGACACCGGAGGAATTGGCTGAACGGCTTTCCATGCCGCTCGAAAAAGTCCGCAAGGTGATGAAGATCGCGAAGGAGCCGATCAGCCTTGAAACGCCGATCGGTGACGAGGAAGACAGCCATCTCGGCGACTTCATCGAAGATAAAAATGCCGTGATTCCGGTTGATGCAGCCATTCACGCCAATCTGAAGGAGACTGTGACGCGGGTTCTGGCCAGCTTGAGGCCGCGCGAGGAACGCGTGCTTCGCATGCGCTTCGGAATTGGCATGAACACCGATCATACGCTGGAAGAAGTCGGTCAGCAGTTTTCGGTGACGCGCGAGCGCATTCGGCAGATCGAAGCAAAGGCGCTTCGCAAGCTCAAGCACCCTTCGAGAAGTCGCAAGATGCGGAGCTTTCTCGACACCTGAGGGCAGCTGTGGCGCGAATGCCACGGTTGGTCGCGTGAGTGAAGCTGTCTTACATCGGTAACTTGTGGCTGCTCCGCAGCATGATATCGGGAGCGGATGAAAGTTTTTGCCCTGTCTGTGCTGGCATTGATGCTGATGGGCGCAAGTCTTCCGACATCGGGCGATGCTGTCCGTGATCCTTTGAAGGATCAGCTTGTGGCTGCGGCGCGGGCTGTTCTTCCATCGGATCTGGCGTTTGACCGCGTAACTCGGCTGGTCCGCGTTGGCGGCGGCACTACGACGCGGCAGGTTCGCGTCGAGCGCTGGGATGGCACACGCTGGACGCTGGTGAGCATCAATGACAGACGGCCAACGGCCGCTGACGTTGCGAAGGTAGCACGAGTAAACATTGTACCTGGCTATCATGAGCTGGCGCGGATTCTGGCGGCGTCGAGCGAGCAGCGTATCGATGCGGAAGGCCGGACGGTCCTGATCGTGCCAGCGCTGCCGACGGGATCGGTGGTTGCTGATGGCAAGGACATCTCACCACATCTCAAGGCCGAGGCTGTCCTTGGGATGCGCGATGGCAGGCCATGGGTCAAGCAGCTGCGGGTTAGCGACCGAGAGAGCTTCAAGCTGAATATGCTCATCAAGGTGACGAATTTTGAGCAAGTGAATAATTATCGGCTCGATGGTCAGGGTGTACCGCGGCTGATGGCGCAGCAGAATGACTCGGTCGGCTCGATGTTCGGATTTTCGGGTGGTGAGAAAAGCGAAGTCGTCTACGCCTATCGTTAGCTTGCCGGGGTTGACGGCTGTCGTTAGCGTGAGGTGAGTTCGGCGATTTGAAAGGCCCCTGCCCCATGCGTTTTACCGGCACTTCAGGCTATGTGGCGACTGATGATCTGAAGGTCGCGGTGAATGCTGCGGTAACTTTGCGGCGACCGTTGCTTGTCAAAGGCGAACCGGGAACTGGCAAGACCGTGCTGGCGCAACAGATCGCTGATGCCTTTGATGCACCGCTTATCGAGTGGAATGTGAAATCGACGACGCGGGCCCAGCAAGGCTTGTATGAGTATGATGCGGTGAGCCGGTTGCGCGACAGCCAGCTTGGCGACACGCGGGTCAGCGATATTAATAATTACATCCGGCGCGGCAAGATGTGGGAGGCGTTTACGGCGCCGAAGTTGCCGGTGCTGCTGATCGACGAGATCGACAAGGCCGATATCGAATTTCCCAACGATCTGCTGACTGAGCTCGATCGTATGGAATTCGATGTTTATGAGACCGGCGAGCGGGTGAAGGCCGAGACAAGGCCGATCGTCATCATCACGTCGAATAACGAGAAAGAGTTGCCGGACGCGTTCTTGCGACGCTGCTTCTTCCATTACATCAAGTTTCCGGACCGCGAGACGATGGAAGCGATTGTGCGGGTGCATTACCCGGACATTCAACGCAACCTGGTGGGCGAGGCACTGAACATCTTCTTCGATATCCGCGAGGTGCCGGGGATGAAGAAGAAGCCTTCGACGAGTGAGCTTCTGGACTGGTTGAAGTTGCTGATGCACGAGGATTTGCCACTGGAAGTGCTACGCAGCCGGGATACCAAATCTTTGATTCCGCCGCTGCATGGGGCGCTGCTGAAGAACGAGGCGGACGTGATGCTGTTTGAGCGGCTGGCGTTCATGAGCCGGCGCGGCAACGGCTGAGTTGCATTGGTGATGCCGCCCGGAGGGCGGACCAGATTTGCGACAGTCCGCGACCGGTTGGAGGGGCTGGAATTCAGGCATCGCTGGCAGGCTTGGTTGTTCGAATTCCTGTTGTTCGCGTTCAAACAGGGGTGGGCTTGCCTATTTGGCGCGCTGCTACTTGGGGCATTGCTGACGACACATCTCTGGTATCCCGAGGATGCCTGGCTGGCAAGATATGACGCTCTCGTGCTTATTGCTGTGGCCATCCAGCTGGGCATGCTGGCATTCCGGCTGGAGACTTGGGCCGAAGTCCGGGTGATACTTGCATTTCACGTCGTTGGCACGGCTATGGAACTCTTCAAGACGCACATGGGATCATGGACTTATCCTGAGGCAAGTGTGTTGCGGTTGGGCGGCGTGCCGTTGTTCTCCGGCTTCATGTATGCTGCGGTGGGTAGCTATATTGCGCGAATATGGCGAATTTTCAGCATTGTTCCGCTAAATTATCCGCCGTCATGGCAGCCGCAGATGCTGGCGGTTTGCATCTATATCAACTTTTTTTCACATCATTTTCTGCCTGATGCGCGCTGGGCGTTGTTTGGACTGACAGTGCTGATCTTCAGGCGAACATGGTTCTCGTTCACACCCCTGCGAACCCCGCGGCGGATGCCGATATTGCTCGGGTTTGTGCTGGTGGCGTACTTCATCTGGGTAGCGGAGAACATTGCGACGTTCAGCAATGCTTGGCTGTATCCAGCACAGCAAGGTGGATGGGCTATGGTGCCGCTGGCAAAAATGGGGGCGTGGCTGCTTCTGATGATTATTTCGTTTGTGCTTGTGGCAACACTTCATGACATGGAGGACCGCAGGGGCCATGCGAAGCGGCGCTTGTGAGCGTCAGGCTCAGGCATTAGGCTCGTTGCGATGTTCCTGACCTTTCTTGAAGAGCTGCGCGCGGCGAAGATTCCGGCGTCGATGAAGGAGCATCTGATGCTTCTGGAGGCGCTGAAGGCCGATGTGATCGATTGGTCGATCACCGATTTCTATTATCTGTCGCGCGCTGTCTATGTGAAGGACGAAGCGCTGCTTGATCGGTTCGACCTGGTGTTTGCAAAGGTTTTCAAGGGGCTTGAAACAAGCGTCGACACGGGCACGGCCGAGATTCCTGCTGAATGGCTGCGCGCCATTTCTGAGCTTAACCTCAATGCAGAAGAGATGGCCGAGCTGGAAAAGCTCGGCTGGGACAAGCTGATGGAGACGCTGGCTGAGCGACTGAAGGAGCAGAAGGAGCGGCACGAAGGCGGCAACAAGTGGATCGGGACCGGGGGCAAAAGCCCGTTCGGGGCGAATGGATCGCACCCGGAAGGCGTGCGGATCGGGCAGGATAAGGGGCGCCAAGGCAAGGCGGTGAAAGTCTGGGACAAGCGCGAGTTTCGTAACCTTGACGATTCGGTGGAGCTGGGAACGCGCAACATCAAGGTGGCGCTGCGGCGGCTAAGGCGGTTTGCGCGCGAGGGGGCGGCGGACGAACTGGATCTCGACAAGACGATTTCAGGGACCGCCAAACAGGGTTGGCTGGACATTGTGATGCGCCCCGAACGGCATAATGCGGTTAAATTGCTGCTGATGCTTGATGTGGGTGGCTCGATGGACCCGCATATCAAGATTTGTGAGGAGCTGTTTTCAGCTGCGCGATCAGAATTCAAGCATCTGGAATTCTTCTACTTCCACAATTGCCCCTATGAAGCGCTTTGGAAGGACAACAAGCGCCGCTGGAATGAGCGCACGCCGGTGATGGATCTGCTCCATAAGTTTCCGCATGATTACAAGCTTGTGTTTGTGGGCGATGCTTCGATGAGCCCTTATGAGATCAACTATGCCGGCGGCTCGGTGGAGCATTGGAACGAGGAGGCCGGGGATGTTTGGTTGAACCGGATGCTCGATGTTTATCGGTCGGCAGCCTGGCTGAACCCGATCCCAGAGAAAAACTGGACGCACAGCCAGTCGATTCAGATGATCAGGTCGATCATGGAGAACCGCATGTATCCGCTGAGTCTGGAAGGGCTGGACCGGGCTATGCGGGAGCTGACCCGCTCTCACTAGGGTCAGGACTGACCTAGGGCGCCGGCGGAAGCGGCAGCGTGTTGACCCAGACGTTGAAGACGGTAACGAGACCGGCCATGATCATAAGACCTGCCTTGAGGCGGTTTCCACCCGGCGCGCGGATCAGCCAGAGGCCGCCCAGAATAAGCGCGAAGGCTGCGAGCATGGCCAGCGTTAGCATGGCATTGGAAGTATCGAGCATCAGGCTTCCAACGTGAGGCGGATGGCTTTTGCCCAAGCTGCGCGGCGGGCGAGTCTTGTGGCGTCTGAGGCCTGCGGGGTGAAGCTGCGATCGGGCTTCACCATTGCGGCGGCGGCTTCACTTAGGCTGGGGAATAACCCTGCCCCAACGCCTGCCAGCATGGCAGCGCCCATTGCGGTTGTTTCGATCACTGCCGGACGCTGGACGACGACTCCAAGGCTGTCTGCAAGATCCTGGCAGAGCCAATCATTGGCGACCATGCCACCATCGACGCGAAGGGCGGTTACGTCCACCCCGTCGGCGGTGAGTGCATCGGTGAGATCGGCAGTTTGTTGACCCATGGCTTCGAGTGTAGCGCGGGCAATATGGGCCTTTGTTGTGCCGCCGGAGAGGCCGGTGATCAGGCCACGCGCGTGAGGCGCCCAATGGGGGGCGCCCAGCCCGGCCAGCGCAGGCACGAATTGCACGCCGCCGCTGTCGGGAACAGAGCGGGCCAGTGCGTCGGTCTCGGACGCTGAAGCGATCAGGCCTAGCCCGTCCCGGAGCCATTGCACTGCAGCGCCGGCGATGAAGATAGCCCCTTCGAGCGCATAAGCGGGCTTTCCGTCCAGCCGGAAGGCCAGCGTGGCAAGGAGGCGGTGATGCGATGTGGGAACAGCTGTGCCGGCATGGGCCAGGAGGAAGGCGCCCGTGCCATAGGTCGCCTTGAGCTCACCCGGCGCCACGCAGGCCTGACCTATGCTGGCAGCCTGCTGGTCACCCGCACTTCCGGTGATGGGGACGGGCTGGCCGAGGAGCTGGGTGGTGGCGAGTGCGCCGGCACAATCTGTAATAACCGGAAGGATTTCAGCGGGGATATTGAACAATTGCAGCATGCCTGAATCCCAGCTGCAGCTTGCCAGATTCATCAGCATTGTGCGGCTGGCGTTTGTGGCGTCGGTAATGTGACTAGCGCCGGCGGAGAGCTTCCAGATCAGCCATGATTCGACCGTTCCCGTGAGAAGGCGGCATTCTTGTCTGGCGGACGTCACATCAGGCCAGTTATCGAGCGCCCAGCGGATCTTGGTTGCAGAAAAATAAGGATCGAGAAGAAGGCCTGTGGTCACTTGAACCCTTGGCTCATGACCCTCGGCCTTGAGTGCGGCACAGGCATCGGCAGTTCTCCGATCTTGCCAGACGATGGCGGGGGCCAGCGGCTCGCCGGTCGTCTTGTCCCAAAACACCGCAGTTTCACGTTGATTGGTGATGCCGATGGCAGCGATACGGGCCACGCCGACCTGATCTGCGACATCGAGCAGGCAATCGCGCGACAGACGCCAGATTTCGGCGGCGTCATGCTGGACAAGCCCGGGCGCTGGATAAAATTGTGTGAGTGGGCGCGCTGCGCTGGCGATGATCTCGCCGGTCAGGCTGAAGGCAATCGCTCTGGTGCTGGTGGTGCCGGCATCGAGCACAAGGATGAGGTCGGACGTCATGTCCGACTTTCCTTCGCGCGCTGCTGCGGCTAGTCAAGCCCGGAGATGACTGACGCGGCCCCTGCCCTTTTTGACCTGCTGATCATTGGCGGCGGCATCAATGGCGCCGGCATTGCGCGCGATGCTGCCGGACGCGGGCTGACCGTAGCGCTGGTTGAGGCTGGCGATCTTGGTGGCGCCACGTCAAGTGCATCGACGAAGCTGATCCATGGTGGACTGCGCTATCTGGAATTCTTTGCGTTTGGGCTGGTTCGAAAAGCCTTGGCCGAGCGCGAGGTGTTGCTGGACGCGGCACCGCATATCTGCTGGCCGCAGAGCTTTGTGCTGCCGCAGGGTAAGGGCGGGCGTCCGGCCTGGATGATTCGTGCCGGGCTTTTCATCTATGACAATCTCACCCGCCGCCGTGATGTCCCGGGTGCTAGCAATATAAATCTTCACACGGACAGCGCCGGTCGTGCGCTGATCGACAAGGATGCCCGAGCTTTTCGATATTGGGATGGCTGGGTGGACGACGCACGATTGGTGATTGCCAATTGTCAGGATGCCGCCAGCCTCGGCGCCATAATCAAGACCAGAACGGCGGTACTGTCAGCGCTCTTTGGCGAGGGCGGCAATTGGACTGTGCAGCTCTCTGATGGAAGCAGCATTTTGGCTCGTCGGATCATCAACGCTGCAGGGCCTTGGGCTGGTGACGTTGCCCGGCGCGTGCTTGGCCGCAATGATGCCCCGGCACTGAAGCTGGTTCAGGGATCGCACATCGTCACACGGCGCGTCCATATGGGACGCGATGCCTTCATGCTGCAGCAGCCCGATGGCCGAATTGTCTTCATCATTCCTTATGAGCGGGATTATTCGCTGATCGGCACGACTGAACGCAGAATCGAGGCGCCCGGGGACGCCGCGGCGAGCGAAGAAGAAGTCGAATATCTTCTGGCTGCCGCCAATCGCTATGTTGCTCGCCCCTTGAGCCGTGCCGATGTTGTCCATCGCTTTGCTGGTGTGAGGCCTCTGGTGCTGGAGGCTGGCAAGGATGATCGCGAGACGACCCGGGACTGGAAGCTTGTTGAGCATGACGGCGTGCCGGCGATGACCATTGTCGGTGGCAAGATCACAACCTATCGCGTGCTTGCGGAGGATGTTTTGAGCCGGATTGCCAAGGGCAGCAAGCCTTGGACGGCAGGCGCACCTCTCCCCGGCGGTGATGTGCCGCGAATGAAGGGCGAGCGCGGACAAGCAGCCTTTCGGCGCTGGCTTGATACCTTGACGGTTATCCATGAAAATTACGATCCAGCGCTGGTGCGGCGGCTGGCGATGACGCTGGGGACGGCGGCGGAACCCCTGCTGACCGCCGGGCTCGGCAGAAATATCGGCGGCATCTTTGAAGCTGAGCTCGAGCATTATGTGCGCAATGAATGGGCAACGACATCGGCTGATGTGTTGTGGCGACGGACCAAGATGGGCTTGCATATTGATAATGCCAGCAAGGCTGCTGTTGCGGGATGGTTCGGCGAGGCTTCGGCCGAGATTAACGAGGATGCTTCGGCTGCAGGGCACCGATTTGCAGTGCCTGGGAAAAACTGAACGAGCTTTTGTATCTGGCTGGGATCAGACGGCCAGGCAGGCTGCGAACACGTCCAGTTCCACGTTGCCGCCGGAGAGCACGAGAACTGCGGTTTTGTTTTTGAGCTCGACTTTGCCCGACAATGCTGCCGCCAGAGCGACCGCGCCCCCTGGCTCAACAACCAGTTTAAGCTCGCGAAAGGCAAAAGCGACTGCGCGGGCGACGTCATCTTCACTCACCACCACGCCGACAGCGCCAGCAGCCTTTAGAGTAGCGTATGTGAGCGTGCCCATAAGGAGCGTCTGGAGGGCATCACACCGCGTGGGCCCGGGATTTTCCACGGGAACGATGTGGCCAGCTGAAAGGCTGCGGATGACGTCATCATAGCCTTCAGGCTCGACGATAGTGATCGGCAAGGCGGAGCCTACAGCAAAGCCCGACGCCAGCCCGCCGCCGCCGCAGCAGACGATTGAGAGGTCTGCCGCGACCCCCGTTTCTGCGAGATCTTCTGCGACCTCCAGGCCTGCAGTGCCCTGTCCGGCCGCAACATGACGATCATCGAAGGGCGGGACGATGATGGCACGGCGACTTTGAGCCAGCTCGGCGGCGATGGCCTCCCGCGATTCGGTGAAACGATCATAGAAAATCACTTCAGCGCCGTCTGCCCTTGTGCGTGCGACTTTCAGTGCAGGGGCATCCGACGGCATGACGATGACAGCGGGTATGCCCAGCAGTTTGGCAGCACGGGCCACACCTTGCGCGTGATTGCCGGACGAATACGCCACGACCCCGCCTGCGCGTTCACTCGTCGAGAGCGCCACGAGGCGGTTCATGGCACCACGAAACTTGAACGACCCGGTCACTTGCAGACATTCAGGCTTGATGAACAACCGGCCGCCGGTGGCGGCATCGAGCGCATCCGAACGGAGCAATGGCGTTCGCACCGCATACCCTTTGATGCGCTCTGCCGCGAGCATGATTTCGGCGTGAGTCAGGGGTTCGGAAAGCGGTGATAAAAGCATATGACAACCCATTGGAGGCACAAACAAAAACTGCAAGTAGGGGGTGTAATAAAAAAACGCTTTACATGGGGGAGTTGTGACCCCATATGCGCCGCTCGCTGCCCCATGGGACTTCCACCGCAAGGCAGCTTTGGTGCCGGCCTTCTCCGGCAACTTTGCTCACCCCGGAGGTCCCTTGAATTGCACAAGCACCATAACTCGTTGGGGGTAGCAACGGCTCTGCGGCCCACGCAGCCCGTTACCCTTGTTCGTCCTCATGCCGCTCGCCGCGCTGCCCGTTTCTTCATTGAGAAGTTTCCGGGCACCTCGATGTATGCGGTGAAGGCCAATCCCTCGCCGGATCTGATCCGCACGCTGTGGGACAGCGGTATCACGCATTTCGATGTTGCCTCGATTGCCGAGGTGCGGCTTATTCGCGGTCTGCTACCGCATTCAACGCTGTGTTTCATGCACCCGATCAAGGGAGAGGAGGCAATTGCCGAGGCTTATTTTCAGCACGGCGTCCGCACGTTCAGCCTCGATTCGCTTGAAGAACTGGCGAAGATCGTGTCGGCGACAAAGTCCGCGACCGATTTGACGCTATGTGTGCGCCTGCGCGTTTCATCGTCGCATTCCAAGCTGAGCCTTGCCTCCAAATTCGGTGTGGCTGCGGAGGATGCCGGTCCCCTTTTGATGGCGACGCGTCAGGTTGCTGATGCGCTGGGCATTTGCTTCCATGTTGGCAGCCAGGCGATGAGCCCGCAGGCCTATGCAGATGCGCTTGCTCAAGTTCGCGCAGCTATTGTTGCGGCTGGTGTCACTGTGGACATCATCGATGTCGGCGGGGGGTTTCCGTCGATCTATCCCGGCATGGAGCCAGGCGCGCTTGAGAGCTATTTCGAGGTGATCCACCGGGCTTATGAAGCGCTGCCGATTAGCTATTCGGCTGAACTGTGGTGCGAGCCCGGCCGTGCTCTTTCGGCAGAATACGCAAGTTTGCTGGTGCGGGTGGAAGCTCGCAAGGGTGATGTGCTCTACATTAATGACGGCGCCTATGGTGCGCTGTTCGATGCGGCGCATGTCGGCTGGCGTTTTCCGGTTGAGCTGGTGCGGGAGATGCCCAGCCATGCCCGCACGATCGACTTCAGCTTTTGGGGCCCGACCTGCGACGACATGGATTTCATGCGGGGTCCGTTCGCCTTGCCGGCTGATATTCTGGCTGGCGATGTGATTGAGATTGGCATGCTGGGTGCCTATGGCTGCGCGATGCGGACCGGGTTCAACGGCTTTACCGCAGGTGACACGATCATTGTCAGCGATGAGCCGATGGACAGTGTCTATGGTGTCATTGAAGAGTCGTCGGAAAACGTTATTCCGATCCGCAAGTCGAACTAGCTTCGGCACCGAAACTCTCTGTCGGTTGGGCCAAGCGCCTTGCCGACAGATCACTTTCCCGCTTGGCGCCTGGGTTACCTGGCCGCGGGGGCGAGGTGTGCTCGCCTTGCCTGACTTGATCCAAAGGGAGCCGATTCATGGCCAATACCGTTGTCACCGACCCATCGCAGATCAACGACACCCGAAAATCGGCGCTGCTTGCCAATGAGGTGAAGCACATTGATATCACCAGCTTTGATGCGCGGCCGATAATTGACCAGATGGCGGGCATGAGTTTCACATCGCGTGACCTCGCGCGGGCGACCGGCATCTACAACATGATGCTGGCCGACAAAGACTGTTCGATCTTCCTCGTTATTGCCGGATCGACGAGCGCTGGCGGTTGCATGGACCTTTATGCTGAGCTGCTGCGCAACAACATGATTGACGGCATTGTGGCGACCGGCGCCTCGATCGTCGATATGGACTTCTTTGAAGGCCTTGGTCACAAACACTATCAGGCCCTTGAAATTCCTGATGATAATGAACTTCGTTCGCTCTATATTGATCGAATTTACGATACTTATATTGACGAGACGCAGCTTCAGGACTGCGACCATACCATTTATGAGATTGCCAACTCGCTGGAGGCCAAACCCTATTCCAGCCGGGCTTTCATCCGGGAGATGGGTAAGTATCTGGTGGAGCATGGCAAGAAGGACAACAGCCTGGTCAAGCTGGCCTATGAGCATGATGTGCCGATCTTCTGCCCGGCGTTTGTCGATAGCTCGGCCGGTTTCGGCCTGGTCAAGCATCAGGTTGACCGGGCCAGTGAAGGCAAGGCCTATATGGTGCTCGACGCCATTGCCGACTTCCGCGAACTCACCGAGATCAAGATCAAGGCCGGTACCACAGGCTTGCTGATGATCGGCGGGGGCGTGCCGAAGAACTTTATTCAGGATACGGTGGTTTGTGCCGAGATCCTTGGGCATGACGATGTGGCCATGCATAAATATGCGGTGCAGATTACGGTTGCCGATGTTCGCGATGGTGCTTGCTCGTCATCGACGCTTCAGGAAGCCGCAAGCTGGGGCAAGGTTCAGACGACACAAGAGCAGATGGTGTTTGCTGAAGCTGGCTCTGTGATGCCGCTGCTGGCTTCGGACGCTTATCATCGCGGCCATTGGAAGACTCGGGCGAAGCGGGCTTTTGGAAAAATGTTCGCCTGATTGACTTGAACCCCGTTTGGCTGGAACGCTTCTGGCCAACGACAAAAGGGACAAGTCAATGAACAGTCCGATTCTGACGCCGGTGCTGTTGCTGGCCGCTTGGTCCATGTTGATGTGGCTGTGGATGTATGCAACCCGGCTTCCTGCGATGGCACGCGCCGGTATCGACGGTACCAAACTCATTGGCAGCACCGGAAAAGGCTTGCGGGATGAATTGGTCGCCAAGGGTGAAGAGCGCGCGTCATGGGTTGCTGATAATTACAACCATCTGATGGAGCAGCCGACGCTATTTTATGCGGTTGCTATCAGCCTTGCGCTGCTGGGTGCGGGGCAAGGCTTAGCACTCGGGTTGGCGTGGGGGTATGCCGGCCTGCGCATCATGCACAGCCTTGTTCAGGCGCTGATCAATCGCGTCATCGTCCGGTTCGTGCTTTTTGCGCTGGCAAGCCTCTGCCTTGGCGGCATGGCGGCGATTGGGGCGGCGATTGGGATCGCGGCCAGCCTTTAGCGAGGCGCGGCTGGTTCTGCTGGCGGCGTGGTGGAAACGGACGGCAATGCCGCGTTAAGCCGGGTCAAGAGCTCCTGCGTGGTATCGAGACCAGCGGTGTGCTGTAAAACAGCGCTCGATGGCACGATCATGCTGGCACCACGTTCCTGCATCAGCTTGGCGATCAGCGGCCGAAGTGCGGTTCCAATCTGCTGGCTGACAAAGGTTTGGGCGCGGTTGATGTCTGCCTCACCGCGCTGAACTTCGTTCGCGCTCGATTGCTGACGAGCCTCGAAGGCGTTGATACGATCTTCCAGCGCCTTATCCTTGAGGGTGTTATTTTGCTGCCCTGTGCGGATCGCGGTCGCTTCGGTCTCGAGTTGTTCCCGAAGCGTCGTCGCGCGAGCCTGAAGCGCTTGAACCTTGGTCTGAAGTTCAGCGGCAGCCGCACGCCCGGCGTTGCTATTTCCGACGATTTCGTCAACGTCGGCAACCAGCATCGAGGCGGCAGGCAGCCGCTGTGCCAGCAATGGGCTCGAAAGAAGAGCGGTGGCAGTGATGGCAAGAAATACAGGCTTGAACATCGATGAACCCTTTTTGACGCCTCATGCAGGCTGAACCCGATAGTGCTCTGCCTTGACCCGCGCTCCATGGCACAGCGCAACAATGCTGTCGCCCCCTTGCATGACCTAATAACGCTTTCAGCCCGATTAACGTTCGAACAGCGCCACAAGCTCTACATGGCTGGACCAGCGAAACTGCGCAACCGGCCAAAGACGAGAGATATGCCAGCCTGCCTCTGCCAATATACGGGCATCTCGACCGAAAGTGCTCGGATTACATGATACGGCAATGATGCGAGAAATATCGGCATTGGCGAACTGGCGGACCTGCGCTTCAGCCCCTGCCCTTGGCGGATCGAATACCACGGCATCAAACTGCTTAAGCTCATCAGGGATGAGCGGACGACGGAAAAGATCACGGTGCACCGTGCTCATTGGCCGGCCCGCAGCGCGCGCCGCAGCGGCCAGCGCCTGAACGGCAGGGCCTGCTGCATCTACTGCTGTGACACGTGCCGAACGGCTGAGCGGTAGCGCGAAAGTACCAAGCCCGCAAAATAAATCAGCAACAGACTTTGCGTCACCAACAGCCGTGCTGACGGCCTCTACCAGTGCAGCTTCTCCCTCAATGGTGGCTTGCAGGAACGGTGCCGGTGGCAAGGTTATGCGGACCCCGCCCATCATCAACTGCGGTGTTTGCGCTTCGTAAACAGTTTCAACGCCGTTTGGGCCCTCGATCGATAGCCGGGCCAGATTTTGAGCTGTGGCAAATTCAGTGAGGCGCTGGATATCCGAAAGACGTTCGGCCCGGATGTTGGCGAGCAGGACATCGATGCCAGACTCTGAAGCAGTAAGGGTTATTCCCGCGCCCTGACCTTCTGCCAGCGTCTTTGTTAGCAAGGCGCGTATCGGCGCTACAAGCGCAAACAAGGATGGCAACATGACCTCGCATTGAAGCAGATCGATGATGTGGTGGCTGCGCTCGCTATTGAAACCGAGCAACAGGCGACCATCACGACGTGTAGCCCGGAGCGACGCGCGGCGGCGGCTGCGCGGCGGCGACAAAGCCACGGCCTCAACCGCCGCAGGCATCAAAGGACCGAGGACGCGAGCCAGGCGGTCAATTACAAAGTCGCAATAATGACTGTCTGTGATGTGCTGCAGCTGGCAGCCACCACATTCAGGGACATGCTGGCAGACTGCGGAAACGTGGTTGGGGCCGGGAATGATGATTGATGTATCTTCATCAAAACGCACTTGATCGCCAACGGCAGCGCCGATGACATAGCGACCGTCTGCCGTGATGCCGTCACCACGCGCCGCAAGGCGCATGATGGTCTGCAAAACGGTCACAGTCGCGCCAGGATGCCTGGCATCATTCCGGGAATATCATCGGCGATAAGACCTGGTCCGCCGCGTTGACCCGCCTCGCCATGAAGCCAAGCGGCGATTACCGCTGCGTCGAAACCATTCATTCCTTGAGCAATCAGCCCGGCGATGAGACCCGCCAAGACATCGCCACTGCCCGCCGTCGCAAGATTGGCGCTGGCATGGGTATTTACACGAACCTCACCCCAGGGTGCCGCAATGATAGTTTCCGGTCCCTTGAGCAGCAAAACTGCGCCTGAGCGGCGGGCGGCCGCGAGAACCGTCTCGATACGATCAGGTCCAATGGGGCCGAACAGATTAATGAACTCGCCCTCATGGGGGGTAATGATGATCGGTGCCCGAGCATCGGCCAGGGTTTTTGAAGTAACCAGACTGAGCGCGCCACCATCCAGCACGAGCGGAATCTCATCGGGCAAGAGCCGGAATAACCAGGCTTGCGCCCGGGGTGTGTCGGCCAGACCTGGGCCAATGGCGATCACGCCGGTGCGAGGATCGAGCAGCAGTCGCTCGGTCTCATCATCGTCACGCTGCATCAGCGCAAGTGCTGCGGGTGGATTGGCCGGGCCAACCAGCGTGACGAGGCCGGCGCCAGCGCGGAGTGCGGCCAGGGCTGTGAGCCGCGCGGCGCCGCCATGCGGATCATCATTCTCGATAACCAGCACATGACCGCGGCTGTATTTATGCGCCGCTCTGGGAATTGGATGAATGATCGGCCGACTGCCAAGCTGAACGCCCGTTGGCAGACCCTCCAAGCCGATGTGTGCGACCACGACCCGGCCGCATGCCTCAGCGCCTGCGCCTTGGACATGACCGCGCTTCAATGCCCCAAAGGCTATGGTCAGATCGGCAGGCAAGGGAGGGCTGAGGGCAGCGCCGGTGTTTGAATCAATGCCGCTCGGCATATCGAGAGCAACGACGATTCCATGCCCGGCCAAAGACTTGAGAACGTCTTCTGCCTCGGGTGGCAATGGGCCGGACAAGCCGGTACCGAACAGCCCATCGACGACCAGCGGCGCGGGCGAAGCCTGGTCCAATGTCACGACCGGGCCAGCCCAGCGGGTCGCCATAGCAGATGCGGTGTCCGTAGCAGGGGGGCTGAGCGCGGCGACGGTGACGTCGACACCTAAAGCCTTGAGGCCAGCGGCGACGCCATAACCATCCCCGCCATTGTTACCAGGGCCGCAGAGCACAAGCGCTTGAGCCGCAGGGGCATAAGCGGCGATGGCAGCGACGGCCGCAGCGACAGCCCGTTCCATGAGCAACACTGCTGATGTGCCCGATACTATCGCGGTTGCTTCGGCCGTCCGCATTTCCGCGGCTGTGAGGATCGGCAGGCCGGGAGAGAGGCTCAACATTGCGTCACCGGGCACAAGCTGGCAAAAGCTGAAGCATGATACGCCCCATCCTTCTCATTCTCCCGCTTGTTATTGGCGGATGCGCCGCATCGCCGCTCTATGTCGACCGCGGCGAGACGCGGGGAACTATGGCTGAAATACCGCGTGATGCGCGTGGAGAGCCGCTCTGGGCAGCGATCAAGCCGATCCCGGCCATGGCCGGAGAGCCGCAGCGCGATATGACGGCCTTTCGGCGCTAAAGACTTAGATATCGGCAAAGACATGGGTTTCTGAAGCAGCGCCCGGATGGGTGACAGCGCCTGTGCGGGCAGGTCCGACGGTCTGGGCGAAACGCCAGATGGCGCCGGCGTTGTAATCAGTACCTCGCGGCTGCCAAGCTGCCTTTCGGGCCGCCAAGATGTCGGCAGGTACGTCGAGATCGATTGTGCCCTTTGAGGCGTCGATGTGGATGATGTCACCATTTTCTACCATTGCTATAGGGCCGCCATCGGCCGCTTCAGGTCCGACATGGCCGATGCAGAACCCGCGTGTGGCCCCGGAAAAGCGGCCATCGGTGATGAGTGCCACGTGCTCGCCAAGGCCTTGACCGTAGAGTGCTGCCGTTGTTGACAGCATCTCCCGCATTCCGGGACCGCCTTTCGGGCCTTCATAGCGGATGACGATGACAGCACCGCTTTGGATATTTCGGCTCTCTACCGCAGCGAAACAATCCTCCTCGCAATCAAAAACCTGAGCGGGGCCGCTGAACTGAAGCCGCGCCATGCCGGCGACCTTGACGATGGCGCCATCGGGAGCAAGCGAACCTTTCAGGCCGACGACGCCGCCTGTTGGCGAGAGCGGACGGGACACGGGATATATGACTTTCTGATCATCACGCCAGGTGATTTTCTCGATGTTTTCGCCGAGTGTTTTACCCGTGACTGTTAGGCAATTACTATGCAGCAAGCCAGCATCAAACAGTGTGCGCATGACCATGTAGACGCCGCCCGCGTCGTGAAGGTCTCTGGCGACATACTTTCCACCCGGCTTCAAGTCAGCAATATAAGGCGTTGATTTAAATATCTCTGCTACATCGAACAGATCGAACTCAATACCGGCCTCATTGGCCATGGCAGGCAGATGCAGCGCTGCATTTGTGCTGCCACCCGTTGCCGCGACGATTCGAGCAGCATTTTCGAATGCCTCGCGGGTACAGATGTCCCGCGGGCGGATATTCCGTTCAACAAGTTCCATGATCTGCCGTCCGGCAGCGATGGCGATGTCCCCGCGGCTGCCATAGGGTGCTGGTGCCATGTTGCTGTTTGGCAGGGACAAGCCGATTGCCTCGCCCACGCAGGCCATTGTGTTTGCCGTAAATTGACCGCCACAGGCGCCATGGCCCGGGCATGCGACCTTTTCCAAGGCTGTGAGCCGCGCGAGCGGGCATGAGCCGGCAGAATAACCGCCGACTGCCTCGAACACGTCGACGACTGTAACATCCTTTTCCTCGAAGCGACCCGGCAGTATGGAGCCGCCATAAACGAAGATGCTCGGCACATTGAGCCGGAGCATCCCCATCATCATGCCGGGGAGGCTTTTATCGCAACCGGCAAAGCCGACCAGCGCATCATAGCAGTGGCCACGAACTGAAAGCTCGATCGAATCCGCGATGACTTCGCGGCTGATCAAGCTGGATTTCATGCCCTGATGGCCCATGGCGATGCCGTCTGTAACGGTGATGGTGTTGAAGCGGCGCGGCAGGCCGCCTGCCTCGTGAACGCCCTCACGACAGACATCTGCCTGCGCATCAAGCGTTGTGTTGCAGGGCGCTGAATCGTTGCCGGCAGAGACGACCCCAACAAAGGGCCGGCCAATTTCTTCCTCGGTCAGGCCCATGGCATAATAATAGCTGCGGTGAGGTGCGCGTTCAGGGCCGACCGAAACATGGCGGCTGGGCAGTCGGGATTTATCAAAGCGGCTCACATGTTGCTCCCCATTTATGCCGCCGTCGATGCGCGTTTGAGCGCGCGCGGTCAAGAATTTCGAAGCAATCGGAGAAGCTGAAGTGTCGTATCCGCGATGATGCTGGCCCAGTAGGAAATGCCGTCTGCACTTCGCAGCCCGTCGTTGCGGACTTCGATGCCGAGATATGGCAGTCCGCGAGCCTCTGCATGGCGGTCCATGGTATAGTTGAGTGTGCGGCCCGAATAGGGCTCATTGTCTCCGACATGCAGGCCGCGGGCTGAGAGAAGAGGGATTGCGAGCCTGGCAGCGCTACTGTCGTGGTTGTGCAGCAGGCCTATCGGCCATGGCCGGTGTTCAGCCGGCACGGTGGCGAGATTTGGTGTGAAGCTGTGTATCGACAGGAGCAACTGGGGCCGGTGAGTGTCGATAATGGCCTCGATGGTGGCGTGGTAGGGCGTGTGTATTGCAGCCTGGCGCAGATCACGCTCGGTGTCGGAAAGGGCGAGATTTCCGGGAATAACATGGCCATCCGACGCGCTGGGAATGAGGCTTGGCTCAGTTGGATCGCGATTGAGATCAATGACAAGACGCGAGACTGTGGCAATGATCGCGGGGGCTTCGAGCAGCGCGGCGAGCCTGACTGAGAGCGCCTCGGTGCCGACATCGATAGCAACATGCTCATCGAGCAACGCTGCAGGGATCCCGAGATCCACGCTTTCCGGTACGGCATTGCTCGCGTGATCGGCTATGATCAGGATAGGCGCTGCGCCGGTTATGACACGAGGTGCCGTCATTTACCGAAGACGGGCTTACGCTTGGATAGAAAAGCGGCGACGCCTTCCTGAAAGTCTGCGCCGGTAAATGCCTTGTCGAAATCATCCTGGCTTGAAGCGTCGTCGTCGTGAGCGCCCTCGATTATCCGCTGGATTATCGCCTTGGAGCCTCGCTGGCTGGCAAGCGATGCACTGACAACGGCGCTCACAAAGCTGGCCACCTCGGCGTCCAGATCCTCTGCTAGCTGCTGAACGAGGCCGATACGGAGTGCTTCTTGCGCAGGGATAATCATGCCTGAATATAGTAACCGACGGGCTTGAGCGGGGCCAACAAGCTCAACCAGCAAGCGCGTGTCGTGCAGCGGATACACCAGCCCGAGTTTGGCTGGCGTGATTCCGAAACGGGCGCGAACCGAAGCGATTCGAAGATCGCACGCCATCGCAATGCCGCAGCCCCCGCCAATAGCATCTCCGTCCACCACGGCCAGAGTGGGCTTTGGAGCGCGGGCAAGGACAATCTGCGTGCTGCGAATCGCAGCAGCATTGCGGGCGCGCCATATCGGGTCGGAAGAGGCGGTCGCAAACTCACCTATGTCGGCACCGGCGCAGAACACGCCCGGATGAGCACTCCGCACGATGAGCATGGCGACACTCTGATCGGCCATCGCGGCAGCGACCAGCTTGGGGAGAGCCTCCCACATCGACTGATCGAAAGCATTCCTCTTGGCGGGACGATCGATCAAAAGGCTGGCCACCGGACCGATAATTTCAAGCCTGAGGTTGATATGATCTGTCATTCAGACGCCCTGCTTTGGAGGCTGTCGAATAGGAGTGCTTTATGCCTCAGGGCAAGTGCCGATGTTAGAGCACACATAAAACAACCGGCACTCTTTAAAGAGTGCCGGTTGCAAAGTCTGCGGTTCGGATGAGAGAGCCGCAACCTGAACAAATATCGCTTTACTGAGCGGTTACGCCGGTGCTCAGCGCCGCCAGATCTGTTCCTAGCGCCATGGCTGCGGCGGAGAATTTCTTCACAGCTTCTCCACGGCCACCTGCTTCACAAAGCTTCTCACCGACGCTGACCAGCTTGAGAGCCTTTTTGGCCTGCTCAGGCTGAGCAGAGGCGGCAGCGCTACGAATTGCTGAAGGGGTCGACTTGCAGACATTGGCATCAACAGCAAACGCTGGCGCGGCTGAAATGAGGGCAATGGCGATAAGAGCGCGATTGAACATGGACGTATCCTTCAAGTTCGCCGGTGGCCAATGCCATTCCGGTCAGGGTTGAGTTTGGCTCAAAACAACTGAGTTGAGCTTTAAGTAACGCTCAGTTGATGGTCAAGCCAAAATTGAGCTTCAGTCAAATTTTTTTGTGCGCTGCGTCATGGCAGTCAGTTGCGAACGAAAGCCTGTTGATTCAATTGGCAATTTTTTGATGCTCGATGACAGCGCAATGGAAATGGATGCTCATAGCAAATGGGTGCCGGTCGACCACCAGCCTCTGGCATTGACAACAGCAGCTGCTGAGTCTCGATCGTCGCTATTGTTATAGAGCCCGAAACAAGTCGCACCGGATCCGCTCATCCTAGCAAGCGTGGCGCCCGGTGTGGCCAGCAGCACAGAAAGCACGTCTGCTATCACTGGGGCTATGCCGACGGCAGCGACGGTCATATCGTTGCGCATAGCGCCGAGCGCCACGCCGGACATGATGCCACCTCGGTCGACCTGATCCCAAGCCTTAAAAACGAGACCGGTGGGAACAGGCACACGGGGGTTTACCAACAGGATCGGTGTACCGGTCAGCGCGTCTGGCCATGGCGATAGAACCTCGCCGCGCCCACGCCCAAGGCATGTTTCGGCACGGACACAGGCTGCAACATCAGCGCCCAGCGACGATGCCACCGCTTCGAGCCGCGCCAACGGCCAATCGAGTTTCCAGAGCCGGTTGAGCAGACGCAATGCAGCGGCGGCGTCCGATGAGCCGCCACCCAAGCCTGCGGCGACGGGGATGCGCTTCTCCAATCGCAGTGCGGCACCCGCCGTGATCCCAGCCGTCGCTTGCAGGCTGGCTGCCGCCCTAAGGACGAGGTTATCAGCCCCCTGCCCCGCTGCTAAAGCGAATAAACCCTCAACAGACAAGCTCAGGTTTTCCGCCTCGGCGCCGTGAAGCGTGTCTCCGAAGGCGGCGAACGCAAAAATGGTTTCCAGATCGTGATAACCATCATCGCGGCGGCAACGCAGATGCAGTGCAAGGTTAACCTTGGCCGGGGCGGTTTCCATCATAAGTCGCCCATTGCGGCTTCGGCGCAGTTTGGCAACCCGCGTCAGTTCGCCATGGCAAGTGCCGCGTCGAGACCATAATCGACTTTTGCCAGCAACCCTGCACGCTGCTTGGTATCCGGCTCCATGCTCATCGCCGCTCGCCAGCGGAAGCGCGCCTCGATAAGGCGGCCGGTGCGCCAATAGGCATCACCAAGGTGTTCAGAGACCGTAGAATCGGTTGGTTCAAGGTCGGCCGCTTTTTCCAGCGTGATAACAGCCTCTGCAAACTGACCCTGACGATATTGGCTCCAGCCGAGCGAATCGACAATGCCGCCATCCGCCGGACGCAGACTAGCTGCCTTTTCGATCATTTTAGAGGCCTCAGGAAGTTTGGAACCCCGGTCAAGCAACGAATATCCGAGATAGTTCAAAACGACCGGCTCATCTGGCGAACGTTGCAAGGCTTCTCTGAAGTCGACCTCCGCGCCCGGCCAGTCGCCAGCACGCTCCTTCATGCTGCCACGCAGAAACCACAGCCCCCAGCTATTGGCGCTGTCGGGGGTAAGTTCGATGCTGCGCGAATAGGCGGCGATGGCGGGAGCAAAGCGCTCGGCGCGGCGATGCCAATCCGCCAAACGGACCCAAGCGTCGCTGGCGGCTCCTTCGGCTTCGGTAGCCTCTACAAGCAATACGCCGGCCTCCATGTTGCGGCCGAGCAATTCCAGTACATCGGCACGACGCGCCTGGGCAGTCTCTTCCAGTGCATCTTTCGCCGGCACTTGCGCATAGGCCGCTAGGGCAGCTTCCCGTTGCCGGCCGCGCGCCAGAATATCGCCAACGATCAGCCAGCCGGCCGGCGCTTCGGGGGCGAGAAAAGTTGCTGTGCGGGCAAACAACAAGGCCAGCGGCACAGGTCGGTCACGCGCAAGATCAGCAGCAAGCCGTGCCGCCATCCATGAGAGACCGCGTCTGCTGTCAGGCGCCAGTGCGCCGATACGCTTCCCTGCAAGGAGTCGCTCTCGGGCTGCAACAGTTGGCGGTTCGTTCCCGTCCAGAATTGCGAGCGCCTTTTTGCGGTCTCCCATTTGAGCGACAGCGTCAGCTTCCCCCTGACGGATAAAGCTGATGCCGGACGGCGATGATGCGCGAAGGGCCGAATAGGCAGCGGCAGCCTCCGCCCAACGCCCAGAAGCTGCCAACATATGCGCCCGCTGCTCAGCGATATAGGAACGGGTAAAGCCGGTGAATTCTGAAGGATCAAGCCGGGTCAGAGCGGCCTGGATGTCGCCGCGTCCAAATGCAATCCAGGCTTCTATGATCGGCACGGCAACAGCGGCATAGCCAGCAGAAGAAAGATCATCCTTGACGGCCGCTGCGCCAGCCCAGTCTTTTTTCAGAACGGCATCGCTGAGCAGGATGATAGCAAGTTCAGGATTTTTCTTGCCCTTGGCATGAAGGTCTGTTGCCATGGCAAAGGCGCGCTTACGATCCCCTGAGGCGACGGCCAGTTCAAACGCGCGCTGGGCAAGATTCGGTGCTTGCGGATCCTGAGAATATGCTGACTCGAAGAACCTCGCAGCATCTTCAAGGGCATCGCCGGAATAAGCTGCCCTTCCCAGCACATAGCCATGCAGGGGCGATGCAACGGACGAAGCCGGGTTGACCTTCGCCAGCGATGGCGAGGCCATAGTGATGATTAGCAAAACAGAGAAGCGGCAGCGCATACAGCTAACCTTGACGGTTTTAGGCAGGATAGTCGAGGGTTCGCGCCGCCGCGTGTCTCTCACATGTTCGGGTAGTTAGGGCCGCCGCCGCCTTCGGGAACAACCCAAACGATATTTTGGGAAGGATCCTTTATATCGCATGTTTTGCAGTGGACGCAATTCTGGGCGTTGATCTGGAAGCGGGGTGTTCCGGTTTCCTGACCGACGACTTCATAAACACCGGCCGGGCAGTAGCGCTGTGCGGGTTCGTCATAGAGTGGCAGATTGACCGAAATCGGCACGCTTGGGTCTTTGAGGGTCAAGTGTATCGGCTGATCTTCCTCGTGATTGGTGTTGGAGAGGAAAACGCTCGACAGCTTGTCAAAGCTGTAAACTCCGTCGGGCTTTGGATAAACAATCGGGGTGGCTTCCGTCTTTTTCTTTAGTGATTTGTAATCAGGATGATTTTTCATCGTGAACGGAAGCGTGATTCCGAGATGCTCGAGCCACATGGTGACGCCGGCGATGGCCGTGCCGATGAAATTGCCGAACTTCTCCACTGCAGGCAGCGTGTTACGGACGATTCTGAGCTCGTCATAGACCCAGCTTGTCTTGTAAGCCGACTGATAGGCGGACAGCTCGTCGTTGCAGCGCTGGCTGGCTATGGCTTCGATCGCGGCGTCTGCGGCCATCATGCCGGTCTTCATTGCCGTGTGGCTGCCCTTGATCCGCGGCACATTGACGAAGCCTGCAGAGCAACCGATCAGCGCACCCCCGGGGAAGCTGAGCTTGGGGACTGACTGCCAGCCACCATCGTTGATTGCGCGTGCACCATAAGACACACGGCGACCGCCTTCGAGAATGGCCTTGATGGCGGGATGTGTCTTCCAGCGCTGAAACTCATCGAATGGTGAAAGATAAGGATTGGAATAATTGAGCCACACCGAGAAGCCGAGAGCAAGTTGACCGTTAGCTTGATGATAAATGAAGCCGCCGCCATTGGCGTCCGAAAGAGGCCAGCCCTGCGTGTGAATAACTTTGCCGGGCACGTGCTTAACGGGATCGATATCCCAGAGCTCCTTGAGCCCGATCCCGTAAATCTGCGGATCGGATTCGCTGTCGAGCGCGAAACGCTTGATGAGTTGCTTGGACAGATGGCCACGAACACCTTCGGCGAAGAAGGTGTATTTGGCGTGGAGCTCAAGACCCGGCTGCCAGCTGGGCTTTTTGCTCCCGTCGCGCGCGATGCCCATGTCGCCGGTCGCCACGCCTTTAACCGATCCATCATCGTTGAACAGCACTTCCGCAGCGGCAAAGCCCGGGAAAATTTCGACACCCAGGGCCTCGGCCTGGCCTGCGAGCCAGCGGCACAGATTGCCGAGACTTAAAGTGTAGCAACCCTTGTTATTCATGAACGGTGGCATCAGACCGTGCGGGAACTCGTACTGCGACTGTTCAGTAAGGATCCAGTGGTGATTCTCGCTGACTGGCACGGTCATCGGGCTATCGAGATCGCGCCAATTGGGCAGTAGCTCATCGAGCGCGCGCGGATCTACGACTGCTCCGGACAATATGTGCGCGCCGATCTCCGAGCCTTTCTCGAGGATGCAGACCGAGACTTCGACCCCCGTAGATGCCGCCTGCTGCTTGGCGCGGATAGCGGCCGCCAGCCCTGCCGGGCCGCCGCCAACCACGACGATATCATAGGGCATGGATTCACGATCGCTCATTGCTTGCCTTCCTATGTGCCCTCAGGCTGCTGACAACGCCCTGTCGCAGCTTTGCCATGTCCTGCCAGATACGGAAGCTATTGTTGCTTGACCAGAGGCCTCAGGGCCGCAGAAGAAGAGCATTGTGCTGGACGAAAACAGAATGATCGCCCGCCATGAGGCATCCTCGGCGCTGGCCTGGCTGGTAGATGCGGGCCTTGATACGCTCGTTGAACCGCTACCGCGTGAGTGGCTGGCTGAGCCTGCTGCGGCGCGAATGCCTTCTTCAGCCGTCGTGAGACCAATGGCCGTGGCTAGGATTGAGCCGACGCCTGTACCTGTACTGGAAAGTATCGATAGCCTTGAGAGTCTTGAAGAAGCCGTGCGGACGTTCAGCCATCGTCTCAACCCTCAGGATGGTATGCCACCGCAATTGTTCAGAGACGCTACGGCGGCACGGTTTTTGCTGATTTCGGAAATGCCGCTCGACCCGGGAAGCGAAGAGGCGCTGCTGGAGTCAGCGATGCTCAGCGTTATCGGCACACACCGCGATGGATATGCGAGAGTTAATCTGCTGCCATGGCGGACGCCAGGCGGCAGAGGTGCTAAATCGTCAGATGTTGAGGTTTTTTTGCCTTTTGCTGCCAAAGCGATCGATCTGCTCAAGCCACGAATGATTCTGGGGCTGGGGCAGCAGTCTGCGCAGATAGCGGACAAAACGACTAAGCCGGCGCCATCCCGAGGCGACTGGTTGACGATGAAAGATGCTTCAATGATGGTGACTTTTCTTCCGGCAACCCTGCTGGGCCAATCAGCGCTGAAGGCTAATGCATGGGCCGATCTTCAGCGTTTTGCATCGAGGCTCAACGCGTGATCCGTAATATTCTTCTGGCAGCTACCGTTTTCTGCGGCTCTTCTGCTTTCGCACAATCAGGGCAGGCAATTGCACCGACGGGCGATACTGTTCTGACTGTTACTGCCTTTCGCGATGGTATCACCGCCCGGCAGCGCGCAGTACCAGCTCAACTTTCGGCATCAGAGCGGGCAGCATGGCGAGCTGTATTTCTCAAGATTGACGCGGGCCGTTTAAGCCAAGCCGAGGCAGCACTTTCAGCACTTGGGAAAGGCCTTATCAGTGAATCGGCGCGGGCGGAGATCATTGCTGCACGCGGTCCGGGCAAACTGACGAGGGCGCAAATATACGATTGGCTCAAATTGCATTCCGATCTTCCTCAAGCGCCCAAGATTGCGCAGATCGCCGGTCGGATGCGCGGAGACGCCGGTCCGATCCCGGTGATGCCTGCGACCCGGCCGCTTCGCTACATCAATTACAACCCGCCATTAACGTATCGCTCAGAGACAATCGCCAGCGATTCTCTGACCGCCGACAGCCTCAAGCCGCTGCTGGCCGCTGATCGGAATACCGAGGCTGAAAGCGGTTGGTTGAAGGCTGAAGCCGAGCTTTCCAGCGGTGCGAGGTCTGAATGGGGGCAGCGCATCGCCTGGAGCTATTATGGGCAGAGCGACAATGTTGCCGCGCTCAGAATGGGTCTCGAGGCGGCGCGCGGAATCGGCCCCTGGGCTGCTCTGGGGGCATGGACGGCAGGTCTGGCGGCCTGGCGGCTTGAGCGTTACGATGAGGCGGCCAAGGCTTTTGATCTCATAGCCAGCAAGCTCGCCGGCGCGGAAAGAAGCGACGATTTGCGAGCGGCAGGCGCCTATTGGGCCAGCCGTGCGCATATGGCAGCCAGCCGGCCAGAATTGGTGGCGCCACGTCTGGAAGCTGCTGCCAAAGTTTCGAACAGCCTTTACGGTATCCTTGCTCGCCGGGCATTGGGCCTCGCCCCGGTGCAGGATTGGGACGAGCCCGATTTCATCACGGCTGACTGGAACCATCTTCGTAATTTTGCCGGGGCCCGGCGCGCAGCTGCCCTGGTTGAAATTGGCCAGATCGGGCTGGCTGACCGCGAATTGAGGCACCTTGCTCAGACGGTGCCGGATGCGAACTATTCGGCGCTGCTTCGGCTAGCTGCAAGGTTAAGTCTGCCGGCAACGCAGTATAGCCTCGCAGTCAGAGCCCCCGTTGGGATCGAGCCACCACTTTCGGCGCGTTTTCCGGAGCCGGATTGGGAACCAGCGCGGGGCTGGCGGGTTGATCGTGGGTTAGTGTTTGCTCACGCGCTGCAGGAATCAAACTTTGTTACGACGGCGACGTCGAAAGCCGGTGCGCGCGGTGTCATGCAGATGATGCCGGGGACCGCCCGCGAGGTTGCGAATGCAATGCAGCAGACCGCTGGTCTGGATGGATCGGTGGCTGTAATCGGAAGCTTGAGTGACCCTGCCTTCAACATCGAGGTCGGCCAGACCTATCTCGAATCCTTGCGGGACATGAGCTACACTGAAAGTCTGCTTCCAAAGGTCATTGCTGCCTATAATGCCGGGCCAGGGAGCGTGCAGCGCTGGAACACCAGCCTTGATGACCGTGGCGACCCGCTGTTGTTCATCGCTTCCATTCCGTTCCGCGAGACACGCCACTATGTTGAAGTCGTTCTGCGCAATTACTGGATGTACCAGCTTAGGGACGGCGTACAGCCGACAAGCATCGACGCGCTTGTATCAGGACTATGGCCACGATTTCCCGGCATGCCTGGAGCGGCGGCTATAAAAAAAGAGGCCCGGCAAGTGCAAATATTACCGAGCCAACCCGAGCCAGACGTGCTGAACATTGAGACGGCTGCCCTTAAGACGGATAAAGGTAGTTAATGCCGATTGACGCGACTATTGGGTTTTGTCCCCTGAATATTGCGGTTCTTACGGTTTCGGACACGCGAGATATTACAACTGACCATTCGGGTGATATATTGATTGAAAAGCTGACTTCAGCTGGCCACAGACTTGCTGGTCGGGCTATCGAGAAAGATGAAGTACCCAAACTTGTGGCACGTCTGAAATCTTGGATTGAAGATCCGCAGATTGATGCCATTATCTCAACTGGAGGGACGGGTGTCACCGGCAGAGATGTCACTCCCGAAGCGCTGGCGCAGGTAGCGGAGAAGGATATCCCCGGTTTCGGTGAATTGTTTCGCTGGATCAGCTTTCAGTCGATCGGAACATCAACTATCCAATCGCGTGCTTGTGCAGGGGTCGCCAGAGGGACCTATATTTTCTGTCTGCCCGGCTCAACTGGCGCTGTGAAAGACGGCTGGGATGGCATCTTGAAAGACCAACTCGACAGCCGTCATCGACCTTGCAATTTTGTGGAGCTTATGCCGCGACTGCGGGAACTTTGACTAAAAAGCTAGCAGGACACCACCGTATAAATTAGCGGATGCGCGCAAGTGGCTCTAGACGTGGGGGGCTCGATGCCCAGCGGCCGGTCTTGCCTACCGCCACACCCTCATCAAAAAGCCGCTTCATTTCCTCAGGCTTGAACTCGATCGGGTTGGTTTCTTCAGCGTCATCACGGAGGTAAGCCAGGTTGAACTTTGCCCCGGCATTGCGGCTCATCACATATGTGCGTTCGACACTTCGGTAGGATATAGTTCGCAGCATCTCGGATATCGAGCGGCCAATAATACTGCCGCTATTTGTGCCGCTCAAAGCCCGATTGCCGGCAAGACTCAAATGGCCGTTCACGACTGCCCAGACATTCTCGTTCGAGCCCTTGGGATCAACCATATAGCTGCGCAGGAGAACAGCATTCTTCAAACTTCCATCCACATGCATGGTGGGCGGCCCTTGCTCCTGCTGTTTTATATAGACAGGCGAAAAAACCCCGGGGATAGCGGCCGAAGCGGCCAGTACCTGCCGGTAAAGCTGGGCTCGCTGTGGCGATTTCGAAATGGCGATGCGGCCCATGTCCCATACGGTCGCCACACCGGAGTCAAGATCTGTGCTGGCTACGAAAAGTCGCCTGCCCTTTCGATGCTCTGTCGCCACTTCATCCAGCAGAGCGTCAGTGACGATTTCTGCTATGATCGCTTCCAGCGGCCCGCGATCGAACAGCGAAGCGTTTTTGGCGAAGCCGACAACACCGCGCCGCCGATAAATATCCTTGCTGGTCATCTGCGTATAAGCTCGGATCAGTAGCGGGTCCTTCTTGGGTCCCAAAAATGCCAGCGTCGCCATGAGCGCACCCGTCGAGACGCCGGTGACGACATTGAAGGTCGGGCGGGTGCCAGCTTCGGTCCACCCCACCAGAACTCCAGCGCCGAACGCACCGTCAGAACCACCGCCAGATAGCAGCAGCACATCCTGTCTCGAGCCGACCTGGCGAACAGGCGGAGGATCGTCGAGTGCCGCGCCATTCTCATCTACGGCGCTGATGATGGCCGAACGGATCAGTGCGATATCCGGCGGTGGGAGATTGTCGGGCCGTGTTGCACATCCGGACAGCGTTACAGCGGCCATCGAAGCTGACAGGAGGGTGCGTTTCATGAAACGACACGTAGACCGCAATTTATGTCTGCGCAAACGCTACACTATCAGGCACTTGGAAGGCGATAATCCTTATAGCGTTCTCGAAGCTCTGTCTTGAGCAGCTTTCCGGTCGCGGTGTGCGGCAAATCATCGACGATAAGCACATCATCGGGCATCCACCATTTGGCAATCTTGCCGTCCAGATAAGCAAGTATGCTGTCTTTTGTCGGGGATGCCCCTTCCTTGGCGCGCACAAGCAGCAAAGGTCGCTCATCCCATTTCGGATGATGGATGCCGATCACCGCAGCCTCCGCCACACCGGGCGCCCCCACTGCGGTGTTTTCGAGATCGATTGAAGATATCCACTCACCGCCCGATTTGATCACATCCTTGGATCGATCGACGATGTGCATATAGCCATGGGCATCGAGCGTCGCCACATCGCCGGTATCGAACCAGCCATCACCGTCCAGCACATCCCCGCCATCGCCCTTGAAGTAGCTGGCCACGACCCAGGGGCCGCGCACCATCAGCCTGCCGAACGTGCTGCCATCATTGGGCAAAATCGCGCCGGAATCGCCGATGATTTTCATCTCGACACCGAACAGGCCCCTGCCCTGCTTGATGCGCCAGCTGAGCTGTTCATCATAAGGTTTTGCAGCGATTTCTGGCGTAGGCGAACCAACGGTACCGAGCGGGGACATTTCGGTCATGCCCCAAAGTTGCATCACCCGGACTCCATGGAGTTTGTCGAAGCTCTCTATCATGCTGCGCGGCACTGCCGAACCGCCGATCCCGGTGCGATCGAGACGGCCCAGATTTCCGCCGGTCTTTTCAAGATGCTGAAGCATCGAAAGCCAGACTGTCGGCACAGCCAGCGCCAGATCAACGCCTTCATCTACGATCAGCGTCTGCAAGGTCGGCGCATCGAAATACGGGCCATTCAGCACCAGCTTTGCGCCGGCACAGGCCGCAGTATACGGGATACTCCAGGCATTGGCGTGAAACATCGGTGCGATGGGCAACACGGTAGTCTGAGAGCTCATTGCGAAAGTGTCGGTCATGCAAGCTGCCATTGCGTGGAGAACGTTCGAGCGGTGCGAATATTGCACACCCTTCGGGTTTCCAGTGGTGCCGCTGGTATAACAAAGGCCGGCGGGTGCTGTTTCCGGTACATCGGTCCATGACGCTGTATCAAGTTCGGCGACGATCAGGTCTTCATAGCACAAAAGATTGAGACTTGAATCGGCAGGCATATTCGCGCGGTCGGTCAACAGCACATAATGTTCGATCGTGTGAAAATCAGGCGCCAGTGCCTCAACCTGCTTGAGCATGGTCAGATCAAAGAATAATACACGGTCCTCAGCATGGTTGGCAATGTAGCTGATTTGCTCCGAGAACAGGCGCGGGTTGATCGTATGCGCCACCCCGCCCATCCCGGAAATGCCGTACCAACTCTCAACATGTCGATGAGTATTCCAGGCCAGCGTTGCCACCCGGTCCCCCGGCACAATCCCAAGGCGCCGCAGCGATGCCGCCACCTTTTTGGCGCGGCTTCGGATTGTTGCCCAGTTGGTGCGGACAACCGGACCCTCGCAGGTCAGGCTCACCACCTCGCGCTCACCGTGAAAGGACGCTGCGTGATCGATCAGCTTCGACACCAGCAACGGCCAGTCCTGCATCGTGCCATGAAGCATTGCCATCTCCCTAAAAACTTAGCGATCACCCTAGATCATAAAGGCCGCTTGACAATGAGAACATAAATCGAACATATAATGGAACAAGAAGGGAACGCCAAATGAACCTTATCGTCGCCACTTTCGTTCTGACGGCTTTTATGGCCATGCTGATATTCATAATTTCAATGCTGGAGTCCCATTGGCCGAAGCTGAAGGGCGCATTGCTCGGCTTGGAAGCTAGCCGTCAGATACCGGGAGACTGGGCTTCGCGGCGCCTGACACGGGCATAGCTTCTACAGGCCAGTGGCACGGCAGCGGCATAGGCAAGGCTGAGCAGACTCAGCGTCATCCACGGCGCAGAAAACAGACTGCCAGCAAACAGTCCGACTGCCGCCAAGGCCCCGAGGCGCCAGTTGGACCTCACTCTGACCGAGCCCCAGCTATACGTTGGCAAGCTGGAGGCCATCAGCAGCGATACGGCAACAACAACAATGATGACGATGGTTGCGCGGAGTTGAAGATCTTCGAGAAAAGCTGGCTCAAGCCAGAAACTAACAAACATCGGCGACAAGGTGAGTGCTGCACCAATTGGCGCGGGCACGCCTGTTAAAAAGCCCGCACGCTTGTGAGGCTGAGGACCTTCGTCAATCTGGGCATTGAAACGAGCCAGGCGCAATGCGCATGTTACAGCGTGGGCAAGGGCTATGACCCAACCGATTCCAGGAACATGCTGCAGCGCCCAAAGATAGATGATCAGCGCGGGCGCCACGCCAAAAGCAGTCAGGTCTGAAAGCGAATCGAGCTCGGCGCCAAATCGGGTGTCACCCTTAAGCAATCGTGCGATACGGCCATCGACACCATCGAGAACACCCGCCACAATGATCGCGAGCACAGCTTTCTCCCATTCACCACCGATACCAAAGCGTACAGCAGTCAGGCCGGAACATAAGGCAAGGACGGTTACGGCATTCGGTATCAACGCCCGTATCGGGATACCTTTCCGGCGTTGTCCGCCGGGATCGATCATTGCGCGCTACCGCTCGGAATCGGTCCACTGCGACGACTGGCCAGAACCGTTTCACCGGCGACCGCCTTTTGTCCTATCATCACATCAGGGACGAAGCCCGCAGGAAGATAAACATCAACTCTGCTGCCAAATCGGATCAAGCCGAACCGCTCACCAACCTTAAGCGAGGCGCCTTCCTCGACCCAGCGCATGATGCGCCGCGCAACCAGCCCGGCAATCTGGGTAAAGGCAACACGCTCGCCGTTTTCAGCCTCGATGACAAAATATTGCCGCTCGTTCTCGTCACTAGCCTTATCGAGATCGGCGTTCAGGAATTTACCGGGCACATAAACGATACGGGTAAGGCGCCCGCTCATCGGCGCACGATTAACGTGCACATCGAAGACACTCATGAAAACAGAAATTCGTGTCAGCGGGCCATCGCCAAGTCCCCCTTCACCAGCCAGTTGTCGCGGCGGCTCGCAATTGACGATCAAACTGACAAGGCCATCGGCTGGCGAAACGATTGAGTCGGGCGAGACTGGCGTGACCCGTACCGGATCACGAAAGAATGCTGCCACCCAGATTGTCAATCCGACCAGCAACCATGCGAAGGTAGGAAAGCCAAGCACAGGGCCGGCGAGCAAAACCGCGGCAGCCGCCAATGCTACAAACTTGCGCCCCTCCGGATGCATAGGGGGAAATTTATATTGGGCGGATTCGCCGGGAACAAGCGGCAGCGGTTGAAGCTGCGTTGAGGTTGCGGGCGGGACCGGGCTTTCTGTGGGTTCAAGGCTCATCGTGAATGCTGTAGCGGCGACACCCGCCAGGGGCAATCGCAAGCAACCAGTTGCGCATCTGCTCTGGCAACCCGGGCTGACAATTCGATAAATGCCTTTTACGAACGACTGATGATAAGCTCCCTGCTTCTTTTCTGCGGATCGAGACCAGGTCATGATCCTGCACATGCAGCACTTGCTACCGATCTTGGCACCTTGCTTGCACAGCATGGTGTTACTCTGGTGTATGGCGGAGGGGCAGTTGGTCTTATGGGTATTGCCGCACGGGCCTGCATGGCTGCGGGCGGCCGTGTGATCGGCGTGATCCCTCGGCTGCTGATGACGGCGGAAATTGCCCAGGCCGGGATCAGCGAGATGTACGTTGTTGAAACGCTGCACGAGCGAAAGGCGCTGATGCATAGCCTTGCCGATGCAATCCTTGCCTTGCCGGGCAGTATCGGCACATTGGATGAACTATTTGAAAGCCTTACCTGGCGAGAGTTGGGAATTCATGACAAGCCGATCTGGCTGATGGGATCGAATGCCTATTGGGCGCGGCTGGAGGCGCTTTTAAAGCACCTAGCGTCACAGGGCTTTGCGCCGCCTAACCTTGACCATCTGGTCCAGACCCTGCCGAAACTGTCGATACTTGAGCAACATCTTTTGAACGGCGCAGACCAGCATCCTTGACCCTATGGGCTCCCGCCCCCTAGACGACAAACCTCATAAGTAGCGAGGATGGCATGGCGACGATTGCAAAGGGCCGTATCAAGGTCGAGAATCCGGTTGCGGAGCTTGATGGCGACGAGATGACGCGGATCATATGGCAGTGGATTAGAGAGCAGCTCATCCTTCCTTACCTCGACATTGACCTTCGCTACTTTGACCTGAGCGTCGAGAACCGCGACGATACAAATGACAAGATTACGGTCGATTCTGCCAATGCCATTCGCGAGTTTGGCGTTGGCGTAAAGTGCGCCACGATTACGCCTGACGAAGCGCGCGTTAAGGAATTTGGCCTCAAGCGGATGTGGAAATCGCCCAATGGCACCATCCGCAACATCCTTGGCGGCGTAGTGTTCCGCGAGCCTATCGTCATCAAATCCGTGCCTCGTCTTGTGCCGGGCTGGACGGACCCAATCGTCATTGGCCGCCATGCCTTTGGGGACCAGTATCGCGCCACTGATTTTCTTGTGCCTGGCCCGGGCAAGCTCATCATGCGCTGGGAATCGCAGGACGGCTCGGAATCGATTGAACATGAAGTGTTCGATTACCCGTCTGCCGGCGTGGCGATGGGCATGTACAACCTTGATGATTCGATTCGGGATTTCGCACGCGCCTGTCTGAATTACGGCCTGGTGCGCAACTGGCCGGTATACCTCTCCACCAAGAATACGATTCTCAAGGCTTACGATGGCCGGTTCAAGGACTTGTTCGAGGAGGTCTATACTGACGAGTTCAAGGCAAATTATCGCAAAGCGGGCATCGTTTACGAGCATCGCCTGATTGATGATCTGGTAGCGTCTGCGCTCAAATGGTCAGGCAAATTCATCTGGGCGTGCAAGAACTACGACGGCGATGTGCAGTCCGACATGGTGGCGCAGGGTTTCGGTTCACTCGGGCTTATGACATCGATTCTTATGACCCCCGACGGCCGGACTGTGGAGGCCGAGGCGGCGCACGGCACCGTAACGCGTCACTATCGTATGCACCAGGAAGGCAAGCCGACAAGCACCAACCCGATCGCATCTATTTTCGCATGGACCGGCGGCTTGAAGCATCGCGGCAAGCTCGATGGCACGCCGGCAGTTACGGCCTTTGCGGAAACGCTCGAGCGCGTATGTATCGAGACAGTCGAACAGGGCGCCATGACCAAGGATCTGGCGCTGTTGATCGGCCCTGATCAGGCATGGATGACCACAGAGCGGTTTTTTGAGGCGATCCGTGCAAATCTGGATGCAGCGATTTCACGAGGATGAAGCGGCGCCGGCGGGCGAATAATCAGCGCAATGCGTGGAAGATCATGCCACATAGGTAGTCATGGCCCTGCCCCTCGCCTCTGATGGTTTCCGCGACATTTTTATTGTGCTTGGTGCTTCAGGTCTGATCATCCCGGCGTTTACTGCACTGCGGATATCGCCGGTTGTAGGCTTTATCCTCGTGGGCATCCTTGTCGGGCCGTTTGGGCTGGGTGCTCTGCAAGAGAGCCTGCCATGGCTTGGCATATTCACCATTTCAAATGCACGCGTACTGGCTGCCCCCGCGGAAGTTGGTGTAGCGCTGCTGCTTTTTGCGCTTGGGCTCGAGCTTTCGTTCGAGCGTCTACGCACCATGCGACGGCTCATCTTCGGCATTGGCATCCAGCAACTTCTGTTCTGTAGCATCGTCATTGCAGTACCACTTCTGGCCCTCGGGCTTCGGCCCAGCACATCGGTTGCGCTTGCGCTGGCGCTCGCCTTGTCTTCCACCGCCGTGGGACTGCAGATGCTAAGCGCGAGTGGCCGTATGGGCAGCCAAGCCGGACGCACAGCATTCGGCATTCTACTGTTCCAGGATATTGCTATCGCACCTGTCCTGCTTTTGTTCAGCGCCGGCAGCACTGAAGGTGGCTTTCTGGCCAGCATCGCGACAAGCCTTGCCGCCATCGGCGTCATTGTTCTCGCTGGCCGCGTGCTGGCGCCGCCGTTCTTTTTGCAAGCCGCGCGCACGCGTCGGCCCGAGCTATTTCTCGCCGCAGCCCTTGTGGTGCTCATTGGTAGTGCCTCGATTACCGCCGCTGCCGGACTCTCCCCTGCGGTGGGTGGGTTAGTTGCCGGCATCATGCTCGCCGAAACGGATTATCGGCGTCAGGTGGAAGCCGCCATAGCGCCGTTTCAGGGACTCTTGCTTGGCGTGTTCCTTATCTGGGTGGGAATGCAGCTCGATCTCGGCGCAGTGCTCGAGAATCCTGTACTGATCATCGGCGGCGTTATCGCTGTTGTGGCATTGAAGGCTGCAACCATTTTCTTGGTGATGCGCCGGGCAGGCCGCACCTCTGGCATTGCCGGCCATGTAGCGCTGCTTTTGGCAGCGCCCTCCGAAACCAGCCTGATTGTTCTCGGTGCGGCGATAGCGGCGGAGCTCGTTGCGGGTGCCACCGCCGATGCGGCCCTTCTCATCACAGGTTTTTCGCTTGCCATAGCGCCACTACTGGGGTTGGCAGGTCAATGGGTTGAGAGTCATTACGGGCCAGGCCGCGATGCCCCCCTGGAGAAACCCGACCCCACACCCGGTATTACCGTCATCATCGGTTTCGGCCGTGTCGGGCGACTGGTGGCATCGATGCTAGAGCGGCATGGCAAGGAGTATCTCGCCATCGACAGCGACCCCGATGCGGTGATGAAACTGCGCGCTGCTGGAAAACCTGTAATCTACGGCGATGCTGTACGGCCTGAGCTTCTTGATGCGTTGGTGCTGGAAACCGCATGTGCCGTTGTCATCACTATCGATGCCGCTCAGGCCGTTGACACGATGGTCCGGCGGATTCGCGAACAACATCCAAACTTGTGCGTGGTTGTTCGCGCCCGCGATGCTGATCATGCCAGCGCATTATACCGCGCAGGCGCCACCGATGCCGTGCCCGAAACCGTGGAGAGCTCACTTCAACTCGCCGAGGCTGTGCTTGTCGATCTGGGCGTGCCGATGGGCCCGGTGATTGCGTCGATACACGAAAAGCGGGCCGAGCTGCGCGTTAGCATCCAGCGTAATCGCGAAGACAAGCGCCCTAGAGGCCTGCGAGCCTCTCGCCAACCCTTGCGTTAGTTACGACAGGAGACAGCGCGCCATCGAGGCACCCTGAAAAAATCGGGCTGCGTACCGCTAACTCAATTGTGCAGTTTCAATTTGCAAGCGCCGCTTTCACCGCTGCCAACGCATCGGCTGCGCGCGCGCCATCAGGCCCTCCGGCCTGAGCAAAGTCCGCACGTCCGCCACCGCCCTGACCACCAAGTGCTGCTGCTGCTATGCGCACCAAATCGACCGCCGAGCGTGCCGCCAAAAGATCGTCGGTTACGCCAACAGCCACAGAAGCGCGACCTTCGTTCACTGTCACCATCATAGCAACGCCCGAACCGAGGCGAGCTTTGGCGTCATCGATGAGTCCCCTCAAGCTCTTTGCTTCCAGACCATCGACAATCTGGCCAAGAAAGCGTGTGTTGGCAATTGTTTCCAGCTCAGAAGCGCCTCCTGTCGCCGCAGGACCAGCCATAGCCAGGGTCTTTTTGGCTGCGGCTAGCTCGCGCTCAAGACGCTTCCGTTCCTCGACCAGCGCCTCAATTCTCGCAGGCACTTCATCAGGACGGACCTTCAGAGTTATCGCGGCAGCCTTCAGCCGGGTCTCTTGCTCGGCCATAACAAGGCGCGCGGCTTCGCCTGTCAGAGCCTCGATACGCCGCACGCCGCTTGCCACGGCGCCCTCGTTAATGATCTTGAAGAGGGCAATGTCGCCCGTCGCCGCGACATGCGTGCCACCACATAGTTCCACAGAAAAAATTGCGTTGTCCGAGCCTCCCATACTCAGCACGCGCACCTCATCGCCGTATTTTTCACCAAATAGCGCTAAAGCGCCAGCCTCGATTGCGGCATCGGGGGTCATCAATCGCGTGGAAACGGCTCGATTGCCTCTAATCTGGGCATTCACTTCTGCCTCAATTGCGGCAATGTCTTCGACCGTCAGTGGCTTTGGCTGCGAAAAATCAAAGCGCAATCTCTCTGGCGCTACAAGTGAACCTTTTTGCGTAACATGACCACCCAGACGGTTGCGAAGCGCCGCGTGTAAGAGATGTGTAGCCGAATGATTCGCGCGAATTCGTCCACGCCGCTCGATATCGACACTTAGTTGCACGGTATCGCCGACAGCAATTTTTCCCTCCACAATACGCGCCTGGTGCACGTGGAGCTTGCCAAGCGGTTTTATTGTGTCGGTAACCGAAATCACCACGCCACCATCAGCCCGAATGATCCCTGCATCACCCATCTGTCCACCGGATTCTCCATAAAATGGGGTCTGGTTTGTGACGATGGCAATTGTTTCACCCACTTGCGCAGTCTCGATACGGGCGCCCTCGCGTATGATCGCCAGCACATGCCCCTGGGCATCATGTCCTGCATAACCGGTAAATTCGGTCGCCCCATGGGCTTCAACGATGTCAAACCACACGGTGTCCGACGCTTTTTCGCCCGATCCTGACCATGCTGCTCTCGCCGCGCGCTTCTGCTCAGCCATCGCGGTATTGAAACCAGTGCGATCAACGCCAAGCCCCTGTGCCCGCAATGCATCTTCAGTCAAATCATAAGGAAAGCCGAAGGTGTCATACAGTTTGAAGGCCACATCGCCCGGCAGAATGCCACCAACAGGCAGATCTTTTACCGCCGTATCGAGAAGCCCCAGCCCTCGTTCGAGGGTCTGTCTGAACCTTGTCTCTTCCAGAAGTAGGGTTTCTTCGATCAGCAGCTGTGCGCGAACCAGTTCAGGATAGGCCGCGCCCATCTGGCCAATCAGCGCTGGCACCAGTCGGTGCATCAGCGGATCAGCCGATCCAAGCAGATGCGCATGTCGCATCGCGCGGCGCATTATACGCCTGAGCACATAACCCCGCCCCTCATTGGCCGGCAGAACACCATCGGCCACTAGAAACCCTGCGGAACGAATATGATCAGCAATAACCCGGTGCGAGGCGCGCGTAGTGTCGTTCGATGGCATGGTCCGTTCTTCGATCGCCTCAATAAGCGCCTTGAACGTATCGGTATCGTAATTGTCGTGGACGCCTTGCAAAACTGCAGCGACCCTCTCCAGCCCCATGCCGGTGTCGATGGATGGCTTTGGCAGGTCTAGCCGTGTTTCCTTGTCGATCTGCTCATATTGCATGAACACCAGATTCCAGATCTCGATATATCGATCCCCATCTTCATCGGGACTGCCGGGTGGCCCACCAGCGATATGTGGCCCATGATCGAAAAATATCTCTGAGCAAGGACCACATGGTCCCGTATCGCCCATCGACCAGAAATTGTCCGAGGTTGCGATTCTTATGATGCGGTCGTCGGACATGCCGGCAATCTTTTTCCAAAGATTGGCCGCCTCATCGTCGGTATGATAAACGGTAACTACCAATTTATCCTTGGGCAGTCCCCATTCACGGGTTAGTAGCGACCAAGCCTGCTCGATTGCACTCGCTTTGAAATAGTCACCAAAGGAGAAGTTACCGAGCATTTCAAAGAAGGTATGGTGACGAGCAGTATAACCGACATTGTCCAGATCATTGTGCTTGCCACCGGCCCGCACGCACTTTTGCGACGAAGTGGCGGTGGTGTACGGACGGGATTCAAGACCGGTAAATACATTCTTGAACGGCACCATGCCCGCGTTGACGAACATCAAAGTCGGGTCATTTTGCGGCACCAATGGCGCTGAAGGCACAACGCGGTGGCCGGTTTTACCGAAGTGCTCGAGGAAGCTGCGGCGGATGTCGTTCGAAGAGATCATTGCGATGACTTAGGACTTTGCTGGCCGCCACTCAAGCAGCGCGTCAGGCAATCGCCGAGACAAGCCAAACTGAGCCCGGCAGCGACACACGATCGCCTGCCAGAAGCGGTGCATAGGCAGCTTCAAGAGCCTTCGCCGCGGCAACACGCACAACATCGCCCCCCTCGCGAACGAGCCGCGCCGCTGGTCCAACACGAAGGCTGAAATCAACAGCATTGGCCACAGCATCCGATCCTTCGCCTAGCAGCATTTCAAAGTCGAAACGCTGAAGATCGATCTCAAGCCACCCCGCCGCATCGAGAATGCCGATCAAACGTTCGGGATTGGCAAAAGCAAACGGCCCGGGTGCAAAAGGATCCGCAGGATCACTCGGCGGCATCAACGACTCAACCGCTCGCGCAGGCACCAGCGTCCAGCCATTGGCCGCCGGCGTCCGCCAGCAACAAAAATGCAGACGCCCTTTGGGCCGAGCATGGCTACGGATATTGCTGAATGCTGCGATCGGGTCGTCGAAAAACATTACCCCGAAGCGTGAAACAATGAGATTGCGGTCAGCCTGACCAGGAAGCGTGGCTGCATCAGCTTTCTCAAATTCCGCACTGCTATATAATGCTTCGGCTCTCGCTTCGGACACGGCCAGCATCGGCTCCGAGATATCGACACCACGAACATTGCCTCTTTCGCCCACAGCCGCGGCAATTGCCAGCGTTGTTTCGCCAGTTCCGCAACCGATATCGAGGACACACTCGCCGAGCTGCGGTGAAGCTACATCTAACAACGCGGCCGACACAGGCGAAAGCGACTGGTCGAGCCGGGTTTGCATATCAGCCCAGGTCCGGCCGGCATCAGCGTTCCAATAATCGCGCATGGTTTCGTTCATTGTTGTTCTCGTACTTTTGCGGGGACGTTAGGTATTCAAGGGAGCCACTGGAAGATGCGTGTCAGCTTTTTCATTAATGGCGAAAAAAGCGCCGCCTGCCCTGGCTGTTCGGCAGCATGCTTAAGGGCTTCGGCAAGTGTGGGATAGGCAACTGTCTGGTTTGCGAGATCGGCGAGGCTGAGTTTTCCACTCACGGCAAAACTGGCGAGACAGATGAGTTCTCCAGCATGGGCACCGACAATGGTGACACCCAACACACGTTTGCCGCATGTTACGATTTTGACAAAACCACGCATGTCCGCCTCGGTTATCGATCGGTCATTGTGATCAAAATAATGTGTGAATACTCTTATATCGCTGTGCAAAAGGCGCGCAGCATGTTCGGTCAGCCCAACCTGCGCCAGTTCCGGATCGGTGAAGATTGAAGCCGGAAGGGCTGAATAATTTTTTCGTTTTCGAAATGGGAACAAGGCATTCTGAATGACTGTACGGGCGTCCTGATCTGCGGCGTGGGTAAGACGCGGTCCTTCGCGGCAATCACCAATGGCGTAAATGCGACGGTTCGATGTGCGCAGCCATGGATCAGTGACGATTCCATTTTTTCCAATCGCCACGCCGGCAAGATCGAGGCCAAATCCGCTTACACGTGCACGGCGCCCTGCAGCCACAAGCACATGACTCCCTTCAATGGCCACGCCATCATGCAGCGTCAGCCTGACAGAACCGTCTATTCGTTCAGCGGTTTTGATTTTGCACTGTTCGTGGATTGCCACCCCATCAGCGATTAACTGCTCGCGAACGACCTTCACTGCATCGGGGTCTTGGCTCGACAGCAGATTACCATCGGTAATGAGAGTCACTTGCGAACCAAGCCGCGCTGACGACTGTGACAGCTCACAGCCCACAACGCCGCCGCCGATAACTAGCAGATGCTGTGGCTGCACATTCAAACTGAAAAAAGTATCGTTCGTTAAGGGCGCCAAGTCAGCCAGCCCTGGAATATCGGGTATTGCCGGATCTGACCCTGTTGCAACCACGAATCTGCGCGCAGTGACATTTTTTCCTGAGACTTCAATTGCGTGAGGCCCGATAAATACAGCTCGACCAATAACCACTTCAACGCCAAAGCCCTCGAATCGTTCAGGCGAATCATGAGGCTCGATTATTGATATTGCGCGATCAGTATTTGTTCTCGCTGCAGCCCAGCCCTGCTGCCTGCCCAACTTTGCGAGCGCCGCAGAGTGAATTACGGCCTTGGACGGCACGCAACCAGTCCATAAACATTCCCCACCGAGTCGATGCTGTTCAACCAGCAAGACTTTAGCACCCAACTGCGCCGCGCCACCGGCTGTTACCAAACCAGCTGCACCTGCCCCTATGACAATCAGATCATAGTGCGCTTCAACAGGCAGGCGTCGATCAGGTGTCACAGCATTCATGTTCTGCGACACCCTTCAATCCGACTCACATGATGCTTACGCTCTATGCGGCAATGATCACATCGCCTCGGCGTCGTCACCCTCGTCGTCAGGACCCGCCATCAATGCATCGGAGATGCCGGCGGCATTTGCACGGATGATCTTCTCGATCTTGTCCGCCATCTCGGGATTATCTTTGAGATATTTTTTCGCATTTTCACGACCTTGGCCGATCCGGATCGAATCATAGCTGAACCAGGCTCCAGACTTCTCGACAACACCGGCCTTCACACCGAGATCAAGAATCTCACCAAGCTTGGAGATGCCCTGACCATACATGATGTCAAATTCGACCTGCTTGAAAGGTGGAGCAACCTTGTTTTTTACCACCTTCACCTTTGTGGTGTTCCCAACAACTTCGTCACGGTCCTTGATCTGGCCAGTCCGGCGAATGTCGAGCCTCACCGAGGCGTAAAATTTCAACGCATTGCCGCCGGTCGTCGTTTCCGGATTTCCGTACATAACGCCAATCTTCATCCGGAGCTGGTTGATGAAAATGACCATACAGCGTGACCGGCTTATGGAGCCTGTCAGCTTGCGCAGAGACTGGCTCATCAACCGAGCCTGAAGGCCAACATGGCTATCACCCATCTCGCCCTCAATTTCTGCGCGAGGCACCAGCGCAGCAACCGAATCAATCACCAAGACGTCAACAGCATTGGAACGAACTAGCGTGTCAACGATCTCAAGCGCTTGTTCGCCCGTGTCGGGCTGCGAAACAATCAACTCGTCGATATTCACACCGAGCTTTTTGGCATAGCCAGGGTCAAGGGCGTGTTCGGCATCGACAAAAGCAGCAGTGCCTCCCCCACGCTGAGCCTCGGCAATGGCATGCAGGGCCAAAGTTGTCTTACCCGAACTTTCAGGGCCATAAATTTCAATGACCCGGCCGCGTGGCAGGCCACCAATCCCCAATGCAATGTCCAGCCCCAGCGAGCCAGTTGAAATCGATTCGATCTCCATCGCGTCGCGCTGCCCAAGCTTCATTACCGAGCCTTTGCCAAAAGCCCTGTCAATCTGTGCAAGTGCTGCTTCGAGAGCTTTAGCCCGATCTGATCCACTCATGCTACCATCCACCACCTTGAGACTTGCCGCCATGACCCTGAACCCCTTCGTAAACGACTGACCAAAACCGTCAATAAGAGGTTTTGTACTCTAAACGTTCACTAAGAACAAGTGCAGAACATAGGGCTATTTATGAGCCTTTGAGACGACGGTGCCAAGCGCGTGTAAGAGCTCGGCCAGCGCAAAGGGCTTGGCGATAAATCCTATCCCTGCCGCCTCTGCCGCCTTATGAAGCGGGGGTTCTGCAAAGCCCGACATCAGCAAAACGGCCAACGTCGGATAAGATGACCGCGCACGGCCAGCGAGTTCTACGCCGTCTATCCCGGGCATCAAAACATCGGATAAAAGGGCATCGAAGTGTGTGCCCGACGCAAGTTCTGCCAAGGCCGAATCGGCGTCGACAACAGGTCTTACCAGCAATCCGTAGCGACGGAGGCCACGAGTCAGCACTTCCCGTACGCCGTCTTCGTCTTCGACCAATAGTAAACGAAGCCCGGTTAGATCAGGGTTTGACGCCTCATCGGGAGGCTTTGGTAGAGAAATTGCCTTTTTTTCAACGGCGGGAAGATAGATGTAAAAAACAGTCCCTCCATCTTTTGCTGGTTCGGCGAAGATAAAGCCGCCGCTTTGCTTCACAATTCCATAAACCGTCGAAAGTCCCAGTCCCGTGCCTTCACCCAATTTTTTGGTCGTGAAGAATGGTTCAAAGATTTTACCTGCGATCGCCGGGGCGATGCCATAACCGTTGTCACGCACAGCGATGCCAACATGATCAATCGCAGGTACAATCCGGTGCCCGAGCCCCGCTACCGCTGCGGCTGGCACATCAAACAGACGAATCTCGAGATCGCCTTTGCCGTTCATGGCATCGCGCGCGTTTACCGCGAGATTGACCACTACCTGCTCAATCTGGCCTGCATCCGCCCGCACCGCGCGCTGCAAGGCGCTATCATCAATGCTCAGTCGCACGCTCTTGCCGATTAATTGCTGCAGCAATGGCTGCAGACCCCTAAGCAATTCGGAAAGATCCAGAATTTGGGCCCGTTGCGGCTGGCGCCGCGCGAACGCCAGCAATTGAGCCACAAGCGCTGCAGCGCGTTTGCCATTGCGGCCAATCTCTGCTGCTGCTTCGTGATCCTGACTGCCCGCAAGATTCCGCTCCATAAGCTGCTCGGAATGGGCCAGAACTGCAACCAGCAAATTATTGAAATCATGCGCGATGCCGCCAGCGAGCTGTCCAACCGCCTGCATTCTCGTCGCTGCCTGGATCTGCGCCTCCAATCGCCTCTGCTCACGCACATCACGCATTGCCATGATAGCGGCCACGCCGAGTCCTGGCGGCACGGGGGCCACAGTTACAACTTGCTGATCATCAGGTCGGTTTATGAATGTCAGTCGCATTTTCTGACTGCCCGAGCGGCCTTGAACAGCTTTTTCGATCGTTTCTGCCAGCGCCTCTCTATCGGCATCAACCACTAATAACTGCGGATCAGTGCCGCGCACGGCATTTGCTCCAATCGTTGCCACCAGAGCATCATTGCCGCCAACAATGCGACCTTTATCATCAAGCACTGCTACGGCGAGCGGAAGACCGCGCATCAAATCGCCCACCCAAGGGTTCAGCAGTCCTTCGGCATAGGGCGCAGGCCAGCCGAGCGGCGCCGGCCCTGGAAGATGCTCGGGGACCTCTTTCATGCCAACAAATCCAGCGTCAGCTATAGCGCTGCTCGGTCCAAGGGTCGCCTTCATTATGATAGCCACGCACCTCCCAAAAGCCCGGTAAATCGTCCCGCCTAAACTCGATCCGCGTTATCCATTTGGCAGATTTCCAAAAATACCACTGAGGAATAACCAACCTTACTGGCCCACCATGCTCACGACTAAGCGGCGCACCATCATGGCAATGTGCCAGCAAACAGTCATCAGCAGCAAAGTTTTCCAACGTCACATTGGTAGTATAACCATCTGCGCCGTGAAGAACGATATGCGTGGTGCCGGGCAATGGTTGCACGACGCCTAGCAAATGCTGTGTTGAAACCCCCTGCCAGCGGTTGTCGAACCGTGACCATTGAGTGACGCAGTGGATATCAGACACATCTTCGACATGCGGCTGCGACATGAAATCATCCCACTGCCAGTCGAGCTGATTGAGCACCGTCCCGTCAACCTTCAGCCGCCACTCTGTCCGCGCTATTGCTGGCTGCACGCCAAGATCGAGCACGGGCCAGTTGGTAACCAATCTTTGGCCTGGCGGAAGCCGATTGGCGCGAGCTTCATCAGGAGCACCCGTGAGCAGCCGACCGGCCTTGGCCCAAGCCTGCTTCACCGCAACCAACTTGTTCCGCAAGCCATCATCGTTTCTATCTTCGCTCATTAGCCTCGATCTCGCATCAGTCGCGCTGCATCGCGCTTCCAGTCCCTGTCTTTGATGGTCTCACGCTTGTCGTGCAGTTGTTTGCCTTTGCCCAACGCCAGTTCTACCTTGGCTCGGCCCTTGTCGTTGAAATAAACCGATAGCGGGATAATCGTCATCCCCTGCCGGGCCACAGCACTGCCGAACTTCTCGATCTGCCTGCCATGCAGAAGCAGCTTCCTTGGTCGCTTCGGCTCATGATTGTAGCGGTTGCCATGGCTGAACTCGGGGATATTGGCATTGACCAGCCACATTTGCCCGTCCTTCACCTCTGCATAGCTTTCGGCGATCGAGCCTTGACCACCACGGAGCGCCTTGACCTCTGTGCCTGCCAGCGCGATGCCGGCCTCGACAACGTCCTCGATAAAATATTCAAAGCGCGCCCGCCTGTTCTCGGCGACCGTCTTTATCTTTACGCCGACATTACCCTTGGGCCGTGCCATCAAATGAGCCTGGCATGCGCCAACGCCGCGTCAACGGCGGCCTGCGACGCTTCAGAGGGGGGCATTATGGGCAACCGCACCTCAGCAGACATGAGCCCGAGGCGCTCAAGGGCGTATTTTGTCGGCCCGGGGCTGGCATCTGAAAAAAGGGCGTCATGGAGAGGCCAAAGCTGATCATTGATGGTCAGCGCGGCAGCATAGTCACCCGTCAACATTGCCTCCTGCATCAGAGCCGAAAGCCGCGGTGCAACATTTGCAGTAACTGAAATGGCACCTGTGCCCCCCATCGCGTTGAAACCAAGCGCCATGTCATCGTTACCCGAAAGCTGGATAAAATCTGTACCGCAAGCCGCGCGCTGCGCCGAAACCCGGCCGAGATTGCCGGTAGCATCCTTGATTCCGACGATATTAGGGAGTTTTGAAAGCGCTGCAATCGTCGCTGTCGACAAGTCTGCCACCGCGCGGCCGGGGATATTGTACAGAATAATCGGCAAATTTGTACTCTCGGCCAATGCAGTAAAATGTGCCAGTAATCCGGCCTGACTCGGCTTATTATAATAAGGTACGACCAGGAGCGCCGCATCGGCCCCCGACGCCTCAGCGCGAGCCAAATGTGCTTTCGCAGTAGCCGTATCATTAGAACCGCAACCGGCAACCACCGGCACCCGCCCGGCCGCAACAGCGACCGTTCGTACGATCACTGCATGATGCTCATCATGGGTAAGCGTGGGTGATTCGCCGGTGGTGCCAACCGGCACGAGCCCATGACTTCCTTCAGCAATCTGCCATTCTATAAAATGTTCGAGCGCTGCGAAATCCACGTCGCCACCGCGCATGGGTGTTACAAGAGCTGGAATCGAGCCCCGCAAGAGAGAGAGATCGAGTGTCATGAAACCTTTGCCTTCACGCATCGCGACGCCCCGCCTATGTAATAACTGAGCGCCAGTGTTACGGCTGCGTGATATGGAGTGGAATGGTCTAATGTCCAGCGTGCTTGTAAAAACCAGTTTTTTGGCCTTCGCAGCCATTGTTCTTAATGCGCCGGCATCCGCTCAGCTTTCTAGCGCCGCCAAGACCGTTTACACTGCTCGCCTTGCCGAAAATGAGGCTGGACGTTTCACCAGCATTGCCGCTAGCCCGTTAAACAGCTCCGTCAATGTGCCGATCCTTGATGTCGTTGTGCTTTGGGATAGGCTTCGGCGTGAAAATTATCGTGGCAACTTTGCTGAATATGCTGCATTTCTTCGCCAGCACCCCGAATTTCCTCAGCCCATCCAACTGCGCCGGCTGGCGGAAAAGGCTTTGAATGCTGACGTGCCGCCGCTTGAGCGAATTCGATATTTCGATCAATTTCCACCCCTTTCGGCCGCGGCTAAATTACGTTTGGCGGAAGCCCAGCTTGCGACCGGCCAACGCGATGCGGCGAATGAAACCGCTCGGGACGCCTGGGACTCTGCGGGTCTCGATATCGAGACCGAAAAATCGCTTATTGAAGGGTTTGAGGCTGTAATTCGCCCGGAGGACCATCTTAACCGTGCAGAGCGTCTGCTCTGGAACGGCCAGATTACAGCCGCCGGGCGGCTGCTTCCCCGGCTGAACATGGACCGCAGGCTTTGGCTGCTCGCACGCATAGCTACGCGCGGCGGCTCTCCCGATGCGCAGGCAAGACTAGCTGGGGTACCGGAAGCGTTGCGCCGGGAACCCGGCCTTGTCCGAGACGAGGCATTGTGGCTCCGCAAGCGAGGGCTGATATCAGCGGCTAATGCGCTGCTCACTGCGCATCGCCCTGCCCCGGGTCAGGTTTTCGATCCTCAGCAATGGATGGCGACGCGTCTTGATTTTGGCCGCGCAGCCTGGCGCGCCGGGAACGCCGCAACTGCCTATGCGATTATGGCCGGACACAATAGTTATGCAGCAGGCGTGGATCTGTCAGCCCGCCCGCTTGCCGAACGGCTCGTGCTGGTCGATCTTGAATGGCTGGCTGGATGGCTCGCCCTACGCAAGCTTGGACGCCCCACAGATGCAGTTCAGCACTTCCGTGCTGTGAGAGCAGCAGCATTGACACCGCTAAGCCAGTCTCGTGGAGACTATTGGACCGGCCGAGCGCTTGATGCAGCCGGTCAGCCATCGGAGGCACGCGTCTTTTTTGAAGCTGCCGCCCTGCATTCCGATTATTTTTATGGCCAGCTTGCCAATGAGCGCCTGGGGCGTCCCCTCACGGTCAAAAAGGCGCCTATGCCTGCCTTTACCGCCGACCGAGCCAGTACGTTCCGTGCCGAGCCGTTGGTTCGGGCAGTCGTTGCTCTGCACGATCTCGATGACCGGAATCGCGAGAGTATTTTCATACGCCGGCTTGTTGAAAGCGCGAGCAAACCTGAAGATTATGCTCTTGTCGCTGGCCTTGCAGCACCTTTAGGTCGGCTCGATATTGGCGTTCTCGCAGGTAAAGCCGAGCGCGCCGAGGGAACCGCAGCGGGGCCGTACAGCGCAGGCATACCGTTGTTTGAGGCCGCATGGCCAGTGCTGTCGCTGCCTGAGAATTTGACAGCCCGTCGCACCATCATTCATGCCATCTCGCGGCAGGAGAGCCAGTTCGACCGCACTGCCCGCTCACCAGCAAATGCTTGGGGACTCATGCAATTGCTGCCCGGGACAGCCGCCGAAACCGCAGCCAAAATTGGCCTCGCCAGTTCGACTGATCGGTTGACGAGCGATCCTGTCTACAATGTAACGCTAGGCAGCGAATTCTTCATGCGACTGCGCGATAATTTTGGCAGCGACGTGCTTGCGGTGGCCGCCTATAACGCCGGGCCAGGCAATGCGCGCAAGTTCATCGCGCAGATTGGGGATCCGCGTACCCCTGGCGTGGATATCATCGATTGGATCGAGAGCATTCCATTCTCGGAAACCCGCAATTACGTACAGCGAGTGCTCGAAAACGCCGTGATATATGAAACACGCTTTGGTCAGCCCCAGCAAATCGCGCCGCTCAGTCGGTGGCTCGGCAAGTCAACGCCCGGCTAAACGTACCACCGATTTGCCAAGAGCTTCCTCCGCAACCTTCAAAACATCGTTTGGCACATCGGGGTAGCTAAGGTCTACGCCCTCTGACAGGGCCTCAATAATGGCCTCCAATCCTTTGATACGGGCAGTTTTTTTGTGATTTCCATCGATCACTATCCATGGGGCATGCGATGTCGAACAGAAGTCGAACATGTCATGATAGGCATCAAGATAGGCGGCGCGCTGGCTACGATTGTGGTAATCATCAAGTCCTGTTTTCCAGCGCTTCCACGGCGTTTCCAATCGCTCCAGCAAGCGCTTGTCCTGCTCTTCCTGAGTGACGTGGAGAAATATTTTGATGATCCGCATTCCATCGGCATCAAGCAACGCTTCGAAATCGTTGATTTCTTCATATGCGCGTTTCCACACTGGACCATCTACTAAATCGTCGACCCGTTCAACCAGAACGCGGCCATACCAGCTCCTGTCAAAAACCGCGATTTCTCGCCGCGCTGGCAAGCGCTGCCAGAAACGCCAGAGATAATGCTGGCCAAGTTCAATGGAGTTCGGCGCACCGATCGACCAGACTTTGGTGAAACGCGGATCCAACGGCCCGGCAAAGCGCTTAATCAGGCCACCCTTGCCCGAAGCATCCCAACCCTCGAATGCAATTGCAGCCTTAAGACCTTGATTTATATACGCTGCTTGAATTAGCTCCATGCGGTGTTCAAGCTCGACCAGCTGCTCATCATAAGCTTTTGAGTCTATCTCGATACCGCTTTCAATCTGGTCGAGCCTGATACTCAATCGACCGTCCTTATATGCAGTTCACGCATTTGCTTCGTCGTAACCGGCCCTGGCGCATTCATCATCAGGTCCTCTGCCTTCTGGTTCATTGGAAAAAGTACAACCTCGCGGATGTTAGGCTCGTCAGCCAGAAGCATCACAATACGGTCAACGCCCGGAGCCGAGCCGCCATGCGGTGGAGCGCCGAACTTAAAAGCGTTAATCATACCCGAAAAATTTTCGTCAACCTGCTGCTGGCTGTAACCGGCGATTTCGAACGCCTTATACATGATGTCGGGCAGATGATTGCGGATGGCGCCCGAAGACAATTCCACGCCGTTACAAACGATATCATACTGATACGCCAGTACGTCGAGCGGATCTTTCGTTTCCAGCGCTTCCAACTCGCCTTGCGGCATAGAGAAGGGGTTGTGGCTAAAATCGATCTTGCCCGTTTCCTCATCGGCCTCAAACATCGGGAAGTCGACGATCCAGCAAAGCTTGAAAGTGTCTTGTTCGATTAATCCCAGATGTTCTCCAACGCGGGTCCGCGCCTGACCAGCCAATTTGGTCGCGGCATGCAGCTTGCCGGCGGCAAAAAAGCAGCCATCGTCGGAACCAAGACCAAGAGCTGTGTAAAGCTTCAACATGCCTTCTTCGCCATGGTTCTTGGCAATCGGCCCGCCAAATTCACCGCCCTTGCGCGTCACATAGCCGAGCCCGGCATGGCCTTCATTCCGCGCCCACTCGTTCATATCGTCAAAGAATTTCCGACTCTTGTCAGCGGTTTTCGGCGCCGGAATTGCTCGGACTACCAAGCCCTGCTCGACAAGCTTGGCAAATAGGCCAAACCTTGATCCGACGAAGTGCTCGCTGACATCGTGTATCACCAAAGGATTACGCAAATCAGGCTTATCCGAGCCATATTTGAGCATCGATTCTGCATATGGAATTCTCGGAAAAGCACCTTTTGTCACCGCCCAGGGATCACGCCCACCAAAGCCGGAAAACTCCTCGAACACGCCTGCAAGGACTGGCTCGATGGCTGCAAAAACATCATCTTGAGTGACAAAACTCATTTCAAAATCGAGTTGATAAAATTCGCCGGGACTGCGATCCGCGCGCGCATCTTCGTCGCGAAAGCAGGGAGCAATCTGAAAATAGCGGTCGAAACCCGCCACCATCAGCAGTTGCTTGAACATTTGTGGTGCTTGCGGAAGAGCGTAGAACTTACCGGGGTGCAGGCGACTGGGCACCAGAAAGTCACGTGCGCCTTCGGGGCTGCTGGCAGTCAGGATCGGGGTCTGAAACTCGGTAAAGCCTTGCGCGATCATCCGGCTGCGCAGCGACGAAATTACCCCCGACCGCAACATTATATTGGCATGCAAGCGCTCACGCCTCAAATCGAGATATCGATATTTGAGGCGAATTTCTTCGGGATAGTCGGCATCGATCCCGACGGGCATCGGCAGTTCAGCGGCGGACGATTGAACTATAACTTCGCCGGCCCGTACTTCGACAGCACCGGTTGCCAAATTGGCATTCACCGCGCCGTCTTCGCGCGCCACAACCTGCCCCGTTACCGTCACCACAGATTCCAGCCTGAGGCGATCGAGAATGGGGAAAGCTGGTGAAGATTGATTGGCAACAAGCTGTGTCAAGCCGAAATGATCACGGATGTCGATAAACAACACACCTCCGTGGTCACGCTTCTTGTGAACCCAGCCTGACAAGCGGACGGTGAGGCCGACATCAGAGGCCCTCAGGGCGGAGCAGTTATGAGTGCGATAAACATGCATTTTTGCGGTTTCCGGGCAACAGGCGACAAAGGAAATCAAGTCGCGGGTGACACACGCTAGCCAGCACTTTGTCAAGCGCTCGCAGTCGCGCTATGCGATGCCATGCGAATCCATCCGCTGGTGACTGACACCAACAAACTTGCCGCTATTTGCGCCCGTATGGCCACCGCAGACTTCGTGTGCGTCGACACTGAATTTATGCGGGAAACAACCTATTACCCCGATCTATGCCTCGTCCAACTCGGCACGACAGAAGAGGCATGTGCGATCGATCCAAAGGCCGCAGGGATCGATCTCGAGCCCCTCCTGAAATTACTTATCAAAGAAGAAGTGCTCAAAGTCTTCCACGCTGGCGGTCAGGACCTCGAAATTATTTATAATTTGACCGGTGCTACGCCTGCGCCTCTGTTTGACACTCAGATCGCGGCTATGGCGCTAGGTTTGGGTGAACAGGTTGGCTACACAAATCTTGTCGCTGCCTACCTTGGATTTCAGGTCGATAAGGGTGCTCGCTTTACCGACTGGGGGCGTCGCCCGCTGAATGACCGCCAGCTCGATTATGCTATCGGAGACGTAACTCATCTGGCCACGCTGTTCCCGATGATGCTGGAAAAGCTGCGGGAGACCGGTCGTGGCGGCTGGCTCGACGAAGAAATGGCGCGAGCCTCCGACCCAGCAACTTATGCAAACGATCCTGAAAAGGCTTGGACCCGGCTGAGACTACCTAGCCGCAAGGCCGATGTGCTTGGTCGGCTTAAGGCATTGGCACGTTGGCGAGAACTTGAAGCCCGCGACAAAGACGTGCCACGCGGCCGGATCATCAAGGACGAAACGCTGGGCGATATTGCGGCGAGCCCGCCTCGGAGCCAGGCCGATCTAGCGCGGGTTCGCGGCCTTAGCGCTGCTTGGGGCTCCAATGGAATCGGAGATCGTCTTATGAAATCTCTGGTCAATGCCGAGCCGCTGGATGCGGACGAAATGCCTGCTCGCGAGCCGCAGCGCCCGGGCCTGAGCTCGGATGGCGCGCTCGTAGCGGATCTTCTCAAGCTGCTGCTCAAGATCCGCTCGAAGGAAGCGGGCGTGGCGCCTCGTCTTATTGTTAAAGGCGATGAACTTGACGCTCTCGCTGCTGGTGTAAGGAACGGGCTTCCCATTCTCCACGGCTGGCGGCAGGAAATATTTGGTGAAGATGCGCTAGCCCTAGTCGAGGGGCGGACTGCATTCAGTGTGCAGGGTGGCAAAATGGTGATGACACGCCTGGAGCGTTAGCCAGCCCACCCGCGTCAGCGAGCAATCTCAATTTGTGGATCGAGCCCAAGTGTTTGTCCGAGCATTTTCAGCCGTCGCTGTACGGTTTCACCCAATAATCCTGCATGGTCGCTATCAATTTCCAACACTACCGCGCCATTGATATTTTTGAGCCGACTAGCAGTAAGCGCCAATGCCGTGCCGCCAGTCAATCGCTGTCCAAGCCTGAGTGCGAGCCCCCAAGCCCTCGCACGCGCGAGCAGGGCGGGTGGCGCCAGACGAGCCAATAGTGCTAAAACCGGCGCATTCTGGGAGCCCCCAAAACAAAAATGCAGGGCCTGAGCCAGCGCGGCGCGTTCAGGCGCTGTAATAGCTACCCAGTTTCCGTGCAGCGCCATATCAACGCCACGTTCTGCGCGAAAATCGGGGTGAGCGCGCCAGGCAATATCGGAGAGCAGGCACGCGGCATGGCGAACGCGCTGCTCGTCTTGCGGCTCATCGGCCGAGAAAACGCCCGACGTCCATTCGAAGAGCATATCGCCATGCTCAGGAAAGCGGCTCAGCCTTTCCCCCTCGGCTCGCGCGCCAATTATGAGGGGGTCAAGGGTGCGAATGTCTGTGGGTAGTTGATCAAAAAGCAGACCCTCGCGTAAACCCAAACCTGAAGCGATCACGCGGTTGCTGCCGAGCAACTTTATGGTGGCCGCCAGAAGCATCGCCGCCCCGGGCAATGACGACAGACGAGACGACGCTATGTTAGGCACCTGCTTAAGCTGTGGCAGCGATATCTGCGCGAGGCTTCTGACGAGCAAAGCCGGGGCTGTTGGGGCCATTTCATACTGGTGCACGATCGGGAGCGGATAATCGCTCATGTGCATATGCAGATGGGCAAGCGCGCGCCATGAGCCACCTACCATGTAGAATGGCCTGCCGCACCCTGATGCTGCCCATTCCACTTCGCCCAACGCCTTTTTGATAAACGGCGCCAACGCACGGTTGTTAGAACGGCGAACAGCTTCAAGTCTCAATGCCCCAATTGGCAGCGAGACTTGCTGATGAACCTGGCCACCGGCCACCCTGATAAGCTCGAGGGAGCCGCCACCCAGATCCCCCACGACGCCGTCTGCGTCAGGAATGCCGGCAAGAACACCAAGTGCCGCGCCGTGTGCCTCTTCTGCTCCGCTGATGATCTGCATCTCAAGACCGCATTCGCCACGCACTCTCGCCACAAATTCATCGGCGTTGGCAGCTTCGCGAACAGCAGCGGTCGCAACCACTCGCAGGCTGGCAAGCCCCATCGCATCTGCCAAGGCCCGAAAGCGGGATAGCGCTGCGACTGCGGTGTCCATCGCACCCCGGCCTAGCCGGCCATTGGCCGCAATCCCGCGTCCGAGCCCTGCCATCACTTTTTCATTAAACATCGTCGAGGGAACGCGCCCGAGCCCTTGGTAAACAACCAAACGAACTGAATTGGAACCAATGTCGATAATTCCGACAGGTCTATCATTCACGAGCACTGGCTGCCATGCTCCGACAGGATGCAATTCCTCGGCGGCTCGCAACAATCCGATCATTTCAGGCATCGTCCTCATCATCGAGCACAAGGCGCGGCACGCCACCTGCGGACCGCAACGCAGCACCCCGCCCGGAAAGCGACGGATTGGTCATGAAATAGCGATGCAGGTTAAATGGCGGTTCAGAGGAATTGCTTCGCGCCTCCTTAAGGCGTCGATAGCTACCATCGCTCATCAGTTGCCAGCTTTGCTCCGTGTCTTTGAGATTGGCGACCATAACCTGGTCCAGCACCTGCGCGTGCACAGTCGGATTTTCGATGGGAACCATTACTTCAACCCGACGATCGAGATTTCGCGGCATCCAATCTGCTGACGAGATATAGACCTTGGCGCTTCGCGAGGGCAACTCCTCACCATTTGCCATCACGATGATGCGACTATGCTCCAGAAATCTTCCAATGACCGAGCGGACGTGGATATTTTCTGACAATCCCGGAACACCCGGTCGCAGGCAGCAGATACCTCGGATTATGAGCTCGATCTCCACGCCAGCCGCACTCGCTTCATACAGCTTGTCGATGATACCCGTGTCCACAAGGCTATTGAGTTTTACCCATATTGCTGCCGGCTTTCCGGCGCGAGCATTAGCGATCTCGATATCAACCAAATCATAGAGCATGCCCCGCATCGACAAAGGCGCCATACCGAGTTTAGCAAGCCGAGTTGGCTTCACGTAGCCGGTGATGTAATTGAGCACCTGAGCTGCATCTCGCGCAAGGATGGGATCCGCCGTAAAAAAACTGAGGTCAGTATAGATGCGCGCCGTGGCTGGGTGATAATTTCCGGTTCCGAAGTGGACATAGGTGCGAATATCCCGGCCTTCGCGCCGCACGACCATACTGAGCTTGGCATGCGTCTTCCATTCTACGAAACCATAAACAACCTGAACCCCGGCCCGCTCCAGTTCTGCCGCCCACACAAGGTTCTGCTCCTCATCAAAGCGCGCTTTCAGCTCCACTACCGCAGTAACGCTCTTGCCGGCCTCAGCGGCGTCAATCAATGTCCTGACAATTGGTGAATTCTTACCAGCGCGATAGAGTGTTTGCTTGATTGCGATAACATCCGGATCCGCCGCTGCTTGACGCAAAAAAGCAATCACCACCTCGAAACTTTCATAGGGATGGTGAACAACGATATCCTTGGCGCGGATCGCAGCGAAACAGTCTCCGCCATGTTCTCGAATACGTTCGGGAAATCTTGGACTATATGGCTCGAACTTCAGGTCCGGGCGGTCCTCGTCAACTAGTTGCACCAGATCAGCAATACCCAGAATGCCCTCCACGGATGTGGTGTCGCGCGCACCAACGCCGAGCGCCTCCTGTACCAGTGAACGTAAATCAGATGGTGTGCTCGCTTCAATCTTGAGTCGGATAACTTCGCCGCGTCGCCGCCGTTTCAGCGCCGTTTGGAAATAGCGCACAAGGTCTTCGGCCTCTTCCTCCACCTCGATATCGCTGTCCCGGATCACCCGGAAAGCACCATGGCCGATCATCGCATAGCCCGGAAAAAGCTGATCGAAGAAAGTGCGTATCGTGTTCTCTAGGCTGATGTACCGGATCGCGTTGCCAGGGAGACGTATGAAACGGGGAAGCATAGACGGCAGCATCAATAGCGCTCGCAGCCCTTCATCGTCGGAAAGCCGCCTCAGCTCCATGATCAACGAAAACCCCTTGTTTGGAATAAAGGGAAAAGGATGCGCGGGATCAATCGCTTGTGGCGTCAGAACCGGGAATATCTGCTCGAGGAAATGCCGCTCGAGCCAGTCCCGCTCTTCCGGCGTCAAGGCCTCGAAGCAGATAACATAATACTCCATCTGCTTCAGATCATCAACGAGACCGGCCCAGACCACTTGCTGCTCATCCATGAGAGCATCGGCTTTTTTGGCAATCGCCGCGAGTTGCTGCGCCGGTGTCAGACCTTCCGGGCTCATTGTCTCAATACCCGCTCCAACCTGGCCTCGCAGCCCTGCAACGCGAACCATATAGAATTCGTCGAGGTTATTGCCTGAGATTGACAAAAATCGGAGCCGTTCCAGAGGAGGATGCGCTGGGTTTGTAGCCTCCTCAAGCACACGGTCGTTGAATGCGAGCCATGAAAGTTCACGGTTGAAGTAGCGCTCAGCTCCACTCATTGCGCCACCCGTTCGAGCCATCTGTTCTACTGTTCTAAGACGAATTGCCATCAAAGCGTTCTACCCCAGACCGCGCGTGAGGTCGATAACGGTCGAATGAGAAACGGCTCATTGGCATCGGCCTAGAGTCAGGACATTGGTTTAAAAGCCCATATCAAGTTGCGCTTCCAGCACTACGCGCGCCCATGGTATGGTAATTTCACGTCGTTCCGCGAGCGATGCCGCGTCGAGCATGGAAACAACATGCTCAGCTGCAACGAAACTGCGCTCGATACGCAAGCTCAGCCATCCGATCACGTCTGCCGAGACCCGCAAGCCGCGGTCGGAAAAACGCTTGGCAATTACAGCTGCCAGCAGTTCATCATCGGGCTCAACCAACATCACCAACGGTGTCGCTGAAAGCCTTGATGCAAGGTCAGGCAAACGGTGGGGCCAATTTCTTGGCAGCCTCCGGCCAGTAAGCAACAATGGCCGCTCCGGTGTTGCCGCGTTCCAAGCGTGAAACAATGGCTCACCATCTTTAATCAAATCGGCGTCATCGATAAAGCGCGCGCCGCTACGTGTCGCTACGAGCCCAGCCAGATGCGTCTTTCCAGACCCTTCAGGACCAATCAGCAGGACCCGCGCCATCGGCCACGCATCGGGCCGGGCCAGCCATTCAACTGCAGCCCGATTGGCTTCAGACACAAAAAAATCCGCTTCACCAAGCCGTGGCATCCAACCCAGCGGCAGCGGTGGCTGCTCATCATTCGGACGTGGAATCATCACACTGCCCGAGACCATAGAAGTTACTACGCCGATAGTTATCGAACATTGCTCGAACAACGACCCCTAAAACTGCGGCCACAGGCACTGCCAGAAAGACGCCAGCCAGCCCTGCTACAGCACCTCCAGCAAACACCGCGAACAATAACCAGACAGGGTGTAGTCCAATCCGGTCCCCAATCAGATTGGGCGTAAGAATAGCACTTTCCAGAATTTGCCCCACTTGGAACACGCCAAACACAAGCAACAATTGAATCCAATCAAGTCCGAATTGGCCTAGAGCTACAACTAAACTAAGAACAACTGCTAAAATTACGCCGAGAAAAGGAACGAAACCCAGAATTCCAGCAAGTATTCCGAGGACAATAGAATAGTTCAAACCAACAAGAGACCATCCGATTGTATAAAAAACTGCCAACACTACACAAACCATCGATTGGCCACGCACAAAGCCACTTAATGCGATATCCGAATCGCGAAGAACATTTTTAAAAGCTGGGAGTTGGCGCCGCGGAAGCCAGCTTTCCACGGCAGCGACAATATTCGGCCAGTCACGGATTAGATAATAGGCGACGACTGGCGTTACGATTACGAAGTTTAACACATTGAAAAAGCCCAAACTGCCGGCCAAGATTGGCCCAACAGAGTTGGAAAGCCAGCCTAGTGCGCGTTCGCTTATCTTATCGACCAGAATCTGAAGGTCGATACTGCCCGGTGCTTGGGCGACCCAGCGATCAAAAAAAGGAACTATGCTCTCTATCAGTGCTGGCAATCTTTCGGTCAATAGGGCGGCCTGATTGGTGACTATCGGTGCTATTGCCAGCAAAAGCCCGATCAATGCCGCTGCAAACACCAGAAGTACAAGCGCCGATGCCAAACCTCGACCGAAAAAAAACTTTCCCATCTTCAGGCTCTGCAAGCGGCTAACAGGCGGATTGAGAAGATAGGCCAAGATGAATCCGGCGATGAATGGCCCAGCAACGGAACGAGACGCCCAGCCCAATGCTGCCAAGCCGATGAGCAACAGCAACCAACCCCAATGAAGTCTCGGCAGGCTTAAACGGTCAGCGATGCTCAGGCCGAATGCCGGCCGCCTTTCATCACGAACAGCAGGTTCCGCTGCCAAATGCGTCGTCGACGTCGGATCACCCGACAATGCGTTGGGATTCACTTCCGAAGGCGGTGGCTGCGGCGTCACTGCGAAGGCCTTGGCAACAGATCCACCGGAGCAGCTTCCAGCCGTTCAGCGCCTCTTGGCTCGGGCGGGCGGGACGTCCCAGGTCGCGATGAGGCCAAGGGTTCTGTCATGGCAGGTGCTAAAGGTGCAGAAATAGATTGCGGTGGTCCACCGGGCATTCTCCGCACGACAAATGCCCCGTTTTCGCTGGTCATCAAGAGACCGACAGCTGCCAATGCCAGCCTCAAATCTTCCTCAGAGCCGGTATGACTGACCAAAAATCGCGAGGATCCCCCTAAAGATAGGCTCGTTGCAGTAACCGCAGTAACACCTGATGCCCTCCGAAAAAGTGTTTCAACCGACCTGAGCGAAGCCGAATCCGGCGTTGAAACCAGTATCTCTGCGCCATTTATAACGGCGTCATCGGCTATCTGCCCTGCCACCAAAGGTCCATCAATGAAGGGAGCGGGTGCTATGATGGGTTCGAGATCGACCGCGAGGCCCACTTCAGCACGCAAGCGACCGTCCTGCAAAGCCGCAGAATATAATGCATCGATCCGACGGACGCCTGCGTCGAGCGTTGCATCAAGGCCTTCTTCTTCACCGGTTATTAGCGAGAATCGCCCCAGCAAATCACTATCTGGTCCATGCCGTGCTACGAAATAAACGCGCAGCGGACCGCCGGGCCATGCTCTCACCAACCGGGCTTCAGCCACCAACACATCGACAGCATCGTAGCGAGTCAAGATAGTGCGCCAACTTGAACGAACAGGCCGCCGAAGCTGCCAGCCTGTAATAAGCACATTGTCGGCAGCGGTGCCGGGCGCCAAAACATAGTCGATTGGCGTCACATTCTCCCTGAAACGCGCCCAAGCCGCGGCCCAAGGTGTCTTCGTCTGCAAAACAATCTGGGCGCCACCGTCGTTCCACACTGGCAGAAGCAGCATCGGCGGTGATTGCAACGTACCGTCAGCTGCACCAAAATAGTCAGATACCCTCGACCGATCAAAGATTACGCCGAGTGTCGCAATGTACCTGGTCATCGAAAACCGCTCTCCCTGGCTTTCAATCCCGGCAACAACCGAATCCAGCTGCCCGTCTGAAAGTCGGGGCGCGCTGGCTACTCCCTTTCCCGTCAATCGCGCATAGAGCAGCGGCCAGGCCTTGCGCTGGGCGATGCGATAGGCGGAAAATCGCGCGCTCTCGGGGTCTTTGGCCGCCACATCTACCCGAATCCCACCGACCGAATAGGCACTTCCCGCCTGGGCTGCGGCTTCAGGGGCCTCGCGCTTGGGCACCGTCTGCGCATGCGCGACACTGGCCGCCAGCAGCAGCGTAATTCCAAACAAGATAGAAGCACGAAACACAACGGCCGTTCTGACGACTGCCATCGCGTCTGCCAAGTGCAGATTGCCTTCATCGTTGAAGACGCTATGGCTCCGCCTATGACATCCGAGCCCAAGCCCCCCCTTACCTATGCCGATGCAGGTGTTTCCATCGCCGCGGGCAATGCGCTCGTTCGGGCAATCGCCCCGCTGGCTCGCGCCACGGCACGGCCGGGCGCCGATCCTGAACTCGGTGGATTCGGTGGGTTTTTCGATCCAAGGGCAGCCGGCTACAAGGACCCACTGCTGGTTGCTGCAAATGATGGCGTTGGCACCAAGCTTAAGCTCGCAATAGAAACCGGTATCCACCACAGTGTTGGCATCGACCTTGTCGCCATGTGCGTCAACGATCTTATCGTTCAAGGTGCGGAACCCCTTTTCTTTCTTGATTATTTCGCCACCGGAAAACTGGAATCGGACATCGCTGGGAAGGTCGTTGCCGGGATCGCTGATGGATGCCGCCTCGCTCATTGCGCTCTTATCGGTGGCGAGACAGCCGAAATGCCCGGCATGTATGCTAATGGGGACTATGATCTCGCCGGCTTTGCGGTAGGCGCAGTGGAGCGCGGGGAGCAACTCACCAGCGAAAGCGTAACTGCGGGCGACGTCCTGCTTGGTCTGCCTTCGACCGGCGCTCATTCAAACGGCTATTCGCTGATCCGCCGCATAGTTGAACGCTCGGGCCTAAGTCTCACAGACCCAGCGCCATTTGCGCCCGAGTCCAACCTCGGCGTCGCCTTGCTGGAACCAACAGCCATCTACGTGCGGTCCCTGCTGCCTGCTATCCGCCAAGGACGTATTCATGCGCTCGCACACATTACAGGGGGCGGTTTCCTCGAAAATATACCGCGTGTTCTTCCTCATGGGCTCCGGGCGCATGTGGACGCCCATCATCTACCCGCGTTGTTCGACTGGCTCCGTCAAACCGGAAATATCGCGGCTGAAGAAATGGCGCGAACCTTCAATTGCGGCTTCGGTATGGTGTTGGCTGTTGCCGAAGCCGAAGTGAAAGCCCTTGAGGCAGACCTTGGCGCTGTCCGTCTTGGTTATATTGCGAAAGGACCCAGAGGTTGTGAGGTCCATGGTGCACCTGGCCTGTGGGGCAACTCAAGCAGATGGGTCGCCGCACACGATGCTTAAGGCGCGTTTAGCCGTCCTCATCTCTGGTCGCGGCTCGAACATGGCCGCCCTAATCTACGCTGCGCGCATCATGCAGGATTGTCCCTATGAGATCGTGCTTGTAGCCGCAAATGACCCCACCGCACCCGGCCTTGCAATGGCGCAGTCCGAAGGCATTGCTACATTTGCGCATCCGCACCAAGGGCTAACGCGACGCGCGTTTGATACGATCATCGATGTGGAACTTGCGCGTCACCAGGTCACCCATGTGGCGCTCGCTGGGTATATGCGTCTGCTTTCTGCTGAGTTTGTCGACCGTTGGGCTGGAAGATGCTTCAATATCCATCCTTCGCTATTGCCCGCCCACAAAGGCCTTAATACGCATGAGGCGGTGTTGGCTGCAGGCGAGACGGTTTCGGGCTGTACCGTGCATCTCGTGACAACCGAGCTTGATGGTGGCCCAATTATTGGGCAAACCAGCGTCGTTGTTCTATCTGATGACACAGTAGAAAGTTTGGCCGGGCGGATCCTGATTGCCGAGCATCAGCTTTATCCACGAGCCATTGCCGATCACCTTTATCTGACGGAAGCGCCTCTACCTAAAATTCGCGTACTTGCCCTCGGCTTGCCCCATACCGCAGAAAAGCTGTCTCATGGATCTCCGGGCTTTTTCGTTACAGGCGGGAAGTTTTTCGCATATTTCTCCGACAATCATCACGGTAACGGCGTGACAGCACTTCTCGTACAAACAAGCGGAGAAGAAGAGCAAGCGATGTTGATCGAGAAGGACCCGGAGCTCTATTTCCGTCCAGCTTACTTCGGTCCTTATGGCTGGGTGGGAATCAATCTGAATAATCCCGAGCTTGATTGGGCGCTTATTGCCAATTGGCTTGATCGCAGCTGGCAGATGGCTGTTCCAAAAAAGTTGCTTGGCCTTTTCACTGACACGTAAAAAAGCCCCGGCAGAACCAGGGCCTAATTTCATCACAGCGAAGATGGCTCAGCGAGTGATGTCGGTCTGCGCGAAGAAATAGGCGATTTCGATCGCTGCGTTTTCGTCCGAATCAGAACCATGCACAGTGTTGGCTTCGATCGATTCTGCCAGTTCTTTCCGGATCGTACCTGGCTCGGCATTGGCGGGATTGGTAGCGCCCATGATACCGCGATAGGTTGGCACTGCGTCCCTACCTTCCAGCACCTGAACAATGACAGGCCCGGAAATCATGAAATCAACGAGCTCGCCGAAGAAGCCGCGCTCGCGGTGCACGGCATAAAAGCCTTCTGCCTGGGTGCGGGTGAGGTGAAGGCGCTTCTGCGCTACGATACGAAGGCCGGCGGCTTCGATCATCATATTCACCTTGCCGGTGATGTTACGGCGGGTTGCGTCGGGCTTGATGATCGAAAAAGTGCGGGTAGCCGCCATGGTCAATATTCCTGTTGCTATGTTTGGCAAGGGCGGGCGTCTAATGTGGGTGGGGGTAGAATGCAACCTTAGGGTGATTTTTCGAACAACCCGGTGTCGTTTTCGCGCCAGTATTCGGGGGTGGTTTGGGGGATGGATTTGAGGTGGCGCCAGGCTGTTCGGGCATGGGGGAGATCGGGTTCGGAGAAGACGTAGAGGACGCGGCCGAGGGTCAGCAGGTCGTCGGGAAGGGTGCCGCCGATCTGTAGGAGACAATCGGCATTGTTGGCCGGGGGCCAGGCTGTATCGAGCAGGACGGGCTGCGTGGCGATGCGCTCGGGCTCGATTTGACTGGCGCGGCCATGGGGGATGAAGCTGGTTCTGGGTTGCCACAGAAGCTCATCGAGCATGGCGAGGATGGCCTCGTCCGCGCAGCGCAGAAGCAGGCGGTGGCCGGCTTCCAATGATTTTGCGACGAGCTGCGGGACGAGCTTTTCTAGTGGCTTACGCGCCAATTGGTAGAATCGGACCGGGATCAACCCTTGGCCTCATGGTTATCGGCGATGAAACGATCGAGCAGGCGCACGCCGAAGCCGGTGGCACCCTTGTCCATCAGTGTGCCTGCCTTGCTTGACCAGACGGTGCCTGCGACATCGAGATGCGCCCATTTTACGCCTGGCTTGACGAAACGTTTGATGAACTGCGCGGCAGTGATCGAGCCGCCTTCACGCGGGCCGACGTTCTTCATATCGGCGATGGCACTGTCGATGCTCTTGTCATAGCTTTCACCCATCGGCATCCGCCACAGCTTCTCGCCGACGGCTGTTCCGGCGGCTACCAGCTGCCGGGCCAGATCATCATCATTACTGAACATGCCGGCATATTCATGGCCGAGGCTGACGATGATGGCGCCGGTCAGTGTTGCGAGATCGACGATCACCTCGGGTGAATAGACCGACTGCGCCCAGGCGATGGCATCACACAGCACCAGCCGGCCTTCGGCATCGGTGTTGATGACTTCGACGGTCTGGCCGTCCATCGTCGTGACGACATCGCCGGGTCGCTGGGCATTGCCATCGGGCATATTCTCGACCAGCCCGACGATGCCGATCACATGCGCTCTGGCCTTGCGCGCCGCGAGCGCGTGCATGGCGCCGGTGACGGCCCCTGCCCCGCCCATGTCCCACTTCATGTCTTCCATGCCGCCGGCCGGCTTGATCGAGATGCCGCCAGTATCGAAGGTGACGCCCTTGCCGACGAGAACGACAGGCTTGCCAGCGTCTGCGCCCAAGCCGTTCCAGCGCATCGCCATAATCCTGGCCGGCCGCACCGAGCCTTGAGACACGCCGAGCAGCGCGCCCATGCCGAGGGCGCGCATCTCATCCTCATCCAAAATCGTCAATTTAATGCCAAGGGCTGTGAGATCTTGCGAGTGTTCGACGAAACTCTCGGGAAAGATGATGTTGGCAGGCTCGCTGACAAGGGTGCGAGTGCGCGCGACACCGCCGGCCACGGCATCAAGCGTTGCGAAAAACACGTCGGCACCATCTGCGCCCAGAAAATCGACGGCAGCCAGCGTTGGCTTGGTCTTGGGCTTCATGGTCGTGCGATACTGATCGAAACGCCAGCCCCGGAGCCTGACCCCCATGGCGATATGGGCTGCTGCTTGCGCCAATGACAGCGTGGCTGGCAGGGCCGCCGACAATTCGCTGACATCAATGCTCACCCGGGTTTCCCCGCTGGTCTGGAAGCGCGCCACGATGGCGGCACCGATCCGTTCGAACATGGCTGCATTGGCCTTGTCCACAGTGCCGGTGCCAACCACCAGCAGCCGCGTGGCATCAAGGCCTGCGGGGGAGAGAATTTCAACCAGTGCCACGGCATCGCCCTCAAAACGGCCGGCCTTGAGCGCGCGCGACAAGGCGCCTCCGCCAGCGGCATCGATGGCTGCGGCTGGGCCAGTGAGGGCAGACTTGGCGGCTTCAGCGCTGACCAGCACGACATGCGCATGCGATTCTGCGACGGCAGCGCCGGGAAAGCCGATTTCAATGTTCACGTTGCTTCATTCCTCGCTGAATTCGATAGGCTCATCGTCTAGTCACCTGCTCTCTACCAGTCCAATCCAATCGACCCATCATGATCGTCGCGGTTTACGGGCGCGGAGCACACGGCTAAGGCTCGCGGCGTGGACGCCCCAAGCCAGCCCTTGTTCAAGTCCTTGCGTCTCGCCCTGCTGGCGTCGACGCTCACTGTGTTTCCTGCATTTGCACACGATGTGGCACCCGCATCCGCTGGGGATGTGCCACCTGCATCCGATTGGGATGTGGCACCCGCATACGCTGGGGATGTGCCGCCTGCCGATTCAGCACCCGAGGCTATTACTCCCCGCGATGGGATTCCCCGCGATGGCGGCGACGTGATTGCGCCCGGCGATATTATCGATTTTGGTGCTGATCAGATGGAGATTGATGCCAGCGGCGAAATTGTGACCGCTGCGGGCACTGTGGAGCTTCGGCGCGATGCCTGGCGCTTGTCGGCGGATAGTGTTCGCTACAACCGGACCACGGGCGAAGTTGTGGCCACCGGCAATGTTGTGAGCATAGACCCTGAGGGAAATCAGGTGTTTGCCGATGAGGTCAAGCTGACCGACACGCTGCGCGACGGGGCTGTGGCCAATATGCTGCTGATCCTCAACGATGGCGGCCGGCTGGCGGCGCGCGAGGCGGCGCGTGCCGGTCGGGTGATCACACTGCGCCGCGCTGTCTACAGCCCCTGCGCTGTGACTGATTCCGAGGGCTGCCCGCAGAAGCCGGTCTGGAAGGTTCTGGCGACCCGCATCGATTATGACACCGAGCGGCACCGGATAAGCTACAAAAAGGCGCGGCTGGAAATGTGGGGCATTCCGCTGCTGTTTCTACCAAGCTTTTCGCATCCTGACGGCACGGCCGAGCGGGTGTCCGGCTTGCTGGTGCCCGAGATCAAGTTTCAACGTCAGCTCGGGCTGGGGCTTGGCCTGCCCTTCCATTTTGCCCAAGGCCCTGACCGTGATGCCACGCTGACGCCTTGGTTCTACACCGGTGCTGCACCGGCGCTGCAATTTCAGTCGCGGCGGCTGTTCAAGGGCGGGCCTGTGCAGGTCGATGGCTTTGTGACCTATGCGCGGCTGACGGAATTTGCTGCTGACAATGCCACTGTGATCGACCGCGGCGACCGGTTTCGCGGCTATCTTGGCATCAAGGGTCGCTTTCAGCATTCGGGCAGCTGGCGCTCAACCTTCTCGCTGCGGCTGACCACAGACGATACATTCAACCGCCGCTATGACCTTGATTTTGATGACACGTTGCGCTCCAGCTATGCGCTTGAGCGCTTTGGCAGCGACAGTTATTTTTCCGTCTCGGCGCTGGCGTTTCAGGGATTGCGGGTGACTGACACGCCCGGCGAGATTCCGTTTGTGCTGCCGGTGATCGATTATGACTGGCGTCCTTCGGACTCGGTGCTTGGCGGCCGCGTGCAGATTGCCGCGAACTCGCTGGCGCTGACGCGCACGGGCGGCCAGTCGGTGCAGCGCGCGCTGGCCTATGGCCGCTGGGACCGCAGCATCTTCACGCCGCTGGGCCAGCGGCTGACGGCAACGGGACTACTGCGCGGCGATATTTACAATGTTGGCCGCCCCCAGGCTGCGACGCTGCCCGAATATGCCGGCGACCGGGGGATCAACACGCGGGCGATTGCGCTGGCCGCCCTTGAGGCCGAATGGCCATTTGCGGGCGAGGCTTTGGGCGGCACACAGACAATTACGCCGCGGGTCCAGCTTGTGCTGGCACCGGGGAGCCGGAACGACGGCTTTCCCAATGAGGACAGCCGCGCCATCGAACTCGAAGACATCAGCCTGTTCGAACTCAACCGCTTCCCGGGGCAGGACCAGTTTGAAGGCGGCAGTCGGGTGACCTATGGGGTTGCGTATACCCTCGACCGGCCGGGCATCGCGCTCAGGTCTGAAATCGGCCAGAGCTGGACTTTCTCATCCAACCGCCAGGACCGACTGACCGACTTTCCGGCTGGCACCGGGCTTGACCAGCCATTGTCGGACTTTGTCGGGCGCACCAACCTCAAGATCGGCAGCGTTGTTGAAGTTACGCATCGCTTCCGCGTTGACCGCAACAGCTTTGCCGTGCGGCGCAACGAAGTCGATCTGGCGCTGGGCAGCAAATCCACCTACGCCACCATCGGCTATCTGAGATTGAACCGGAAAGTGGCACTCGAAGATCTTGAAGACAGGACGGAACTTCGCGCCGGCGGCCGGGTTTCCTTTGCTCGCTTCTGGTCGGTTTTCGGCTCGGCTATTGTTGATCTTACAAGCCAGCAGACCAATCCGGCAGCGACCGGCGACGGCTTTCGGTTTATCAGACACCGCATCGGGGCTGAATATGAGGACGAGTGTTTTCGCTTTGGCCTGTCGTGGCGGCGCGACCTTATCTCGGACCGTGATTTCCGCGCCGGCAACACCTTCCAGCTTACGCTCTCGTTCAAGACGCTCGGTCGTTAAGATTCCGGGGGTCGTTAAGATTCCGGGGGTCGTTAAGGTTTAAGGCTCCATTCACTGAACGCCCGTTAACGAGCGTTCGACAACTAGCGTTCGGTAACCGCCTCTTTGCTTGCTCCCTTCGCTTGCGTTAAGACACTGCACAGATCGACAGGAACACCGCCCAATCATGCTTGGTATCACGCTCAACGCCCGCTCTGCTATCAGCGCCCAATTTAGGCGCCAGTTGAGGCGGCAACTTCGTGGCCAGATTTGTTTTTGGGGTCTGGTCTCGGCAACCCTGATTGCCAGCCCTGCCCTGGCCCCGGCGCTGGCGCAGGAAAGCCCGTCAAGCAGCTTCGATTTCGGCAATCTGTCTGAACTGACGTTTTTGGCTGAGTCCGACCCTACGCTTCGCAAAGCGCAGGCGATCGTTAATGGCGATGTGATTACCGACACCGATATCGACCAGCGGCTGGCGCTGGTAACGGCGGCGAACGGCGGCAAGGTTGATGAGGCCGAACGCCCTCGGCTGCGGCTGCAGGTGCTACGCAACTTGATTGATGAGAAGCTGCAGATACAAGAGGCCTCGGCCAATGACATCCGGATCCCGGATGGCGAGGTGGAGGGCGCTTATGCGCGGGTAGCGCAGAACTTCAAGCGCACGCCCGCTCAATTCGAGACCTATCTCAAGGAAGCCGGGTCATCGCCGATTTCGATCAAGGCACAGATTCGCGGCGAGCTCGCCTGGTCGAGGGTGCTGCGCCGCAAGGTCGAGCCGCTGGTCAATGTTGGCGATGATGAGGTTCAGCTGCTGATCGACAAGCTGAATTCAGCCAAGGGCAAGGATGAATATCATGTCGGCGAAATCTTACTGACGGCGACGCCGGAAACCGAGGCTCAGGTGCTCGCTGATGCAGCGCGGATTGTGCAGCAGGTTCGTGCCGGGGCATCATTTGTGGCCTATGCGCGCCAGTTTTCGGAAGCCTCGACCGCCTCACTGGGGGGCGACCTTGGCTGGGTGCGCGCTGAGCAGCTCAACGACAATGTGGCCGCTGTTGTGACGACGCTTGCGCTGGGCTCGCCCATCACCTCGGTGTCTGAACCAATCCGCGTGGCCGGGGGTGTTGCAATCATGGCGTTGCTGGAGAAGCGCCAGGTTTTGGCGGCGGACCCTAATGAGGCGCTGCTGTCGTTGAAGCAGATTTCGCTGGCGCTCCCGCCGACGGCTTCGGAGGAGCAGGCACGCTTGCTTGTGACGCGGATGCAGACGGACACGCAGGCGATGGGTGGCTGCGGCCGGGCGGATGATGTGGCGCGCGCGATGGGGGCCGAAGTGGCGACGAACGATGCTATCAAACTCAAGGATCTTCCCGAGGCGCTGCGCGATCTGATGGCGAATTTGTCTATCGGGCAAGCGACGCCGCCCTTTGGCAGCCTGCAGGAAGGATTGCGGGTGCTGGTATTATGTGGCCGCGATGACAGCGCTGTGCTGGCCAAGGCGCCGAATTTTGATCAAATTTATGCCCAGCTTAACGACGAGCGGGTGAATATGCGCGCGCGTCGCTACCTGCGCGATCTGCGCCGGGATGCTATCGTCGACTATCGCTGATGCCGCTGGCTCCAATCCTGCCGGCGCCTCTTGCGGTCTCGATGGGCGATCCGGCGGGGATTGGGCCTGAGGTTCTGGCGCGGGCGTGGGAGGCGCGGGATAGCGAGGCGCTGCCGGCGTTTTTCGCGATTGGGGACCGGCGCGCGATTGCTGCGGTCTGGCCGGGGCCTATTGAGACGCTGGACGATCCGCATGATGCGCTGGGGGTTTTTCCGCGGGCGCTGCCGCTTGTGCAGGTGGATGATCCTGGCGAGATTATTCCCGGGCAGCCTAATTTGGCGGGTGCGCGGTGTGCCCTCGATAGTCTGGAGCTGGGGGTTGGGCTGGCGCGGAGCCTGACGGCGTCGGGGCTTGTGACGGGGCCGGTGAGCAAGGCTCAGCTGTACCAGATCGGGTTTACCTATCCGGGGCAGACGGAATTTGTGGCCGAGCGGTGCGGGGTGGCGGAGTCGCGGGCTGTGATGATGCTGGCGGGGCCTAGTTTGCGGACGGTGCCGCTCACGATCCATGTGCCGCTGGCGGATGTGTCGCGGCTGGTTACGCGCGAGTTGATTGTGACGCGAGCGCGGGTTGTGGTACGGGCGCTGGTGCGGGATTTTGGGATTTTGCATCCGCGGCTTGCTGTGGCCGGGCTTAATCCGCACGCTGGCGAGCGGGGGACGCTGGGGCGGGAGGATATTGACGTTATCATGCCGGCTATTGCCGAGCTTTTGGCGGAGGGAATTGATATTATTGGACCGATGGCGGCTGATACGATGTTTCATGAGCCGGCGCGGGCGCAATATGATGCGGCTTTGTGCATGTATCATGATCAGGCGCTGATCCCGATCAAGACGCTGCACTTTGAGGATGGGGTAAATACGACGCTTGGCTTGCCGATTGTGCGGACTTCGCCTGACCATGGGACGGCGTTTGGGATCGCAGGGCGGGGCGGGGCGTCTTCGGCAGCGATGATTGCGGCGATTCACATGGCGGGGCTGTGTGCGGCGCGGCGGCTGGCGGCTGCGGCTGCGGCGGCAGCTTGAGCCTGGAGAACCTGCCGCCGCTGCGTGAGGTTATTGCGCGGCATGGGCTAGCGGCGCGGAAGTCGCTGGGGCAGAATTTTTTGTTTGACCAGAATTTGCTGGACCGTATTGCGCGGGTGCCGGGTCCTTTGCTGGGGAGGACGGTTTACGAGGTTGGTCCGGGGCCGGGCGGGTTGACGCGGGCGCTGCTGCGGGCGGGGGCGATTGTGACGGCTGTAGAGCGGGATGACCGGGCGATTCCGGCACTGGCTGAGCTAGCGGAGGCGGCGCCGGGGCGGCTGACGATTGTTGCTGGGGATGCGATGGCACAGTCCGAGGCTGAGATTTGCCCTGCGGGCACGCATATTGTGGCTAATCTGCCGTATAATATTGGCACGGCGTTGTTGATACGTTGGCTGGATAATCCTGTGTGGCCACCGTTTTGGGCTAGCCTGACATTGATGTTTCAGAAGGAGGTGGCTGAGCGGATTACGGCGGCGCCGGGGTCAGGGGCTTATGGCCGGCTGGCTGTGCTCGCGCAGTGGCGCAGCAGCCCGAAGATTGCGCTTGGGGTGCCGGCGCGAGCTTTTGTACCGCCACCCAAGGTGGCTTCGGCTGTGGTGCATATCTTACCGACGACCCCGATGGCCGATACGACGCCGGCTAAAATTGCAGCGCTGACGGCGGCCGGCTTTGGGCAGCGACGCAAGATGCTGCGTGCCAGCCTGCGCGGGCTTCCCGGCGCGCTGGAAGCCTTGGAAGCGCAGGGAATTTCACCGGAGGCCCGGGCGGAGACTGTGCCTGTGGAAGCATGGGCTTGTGCGGCTGCGCTAATGTAATGTCCTAGTTGCTGGTGACAGACGGCTTGGATTCGGCGGCGGGCTTTGCGTCTGCAGTTTTGATGGCCAGGGTGAGTGCGGTCTCAAGGCGCGTCGCTGGTTCACAGGCTGATTTGCACAGCGCCTTGATGCGCGCGAGATTGACCTGTGCGCGGGCAGTGGCGCCGCGCTCGATCAGGGCCTTGCCCTGCCCTTCCAGCGCCCCGAGATCGGATGGGTTGAGCGCCAGCGCCTCGCGGTAGAAGCGCACGGCCTTGCCGGGCAGTCCGAGCTTTTCATAACCCCGGGCGATGCCGGAGAAGGCTGCGACATTCTTGGGATCGGACGCGATGGCGGCCTCAAAGGCGTCGATGGCAGCGCTGGCGTCACCCTTGGCGAGCGCTGCTTCACCAATAGCGGCCATTCTGAGCGACTGCGGCTTCAGCACATCATCGCGAAGCGCTGCCTGTGCAGCCGGCGCCATAAGAACCGCAACTGCCATACCCAGGATTATTCGCATCATTTCGTCTCCATAGGATTACAGGCAGTGAAGCAGGCTAGTCGATTCGCTGCAAGTTTGAGATGCTGAAACCATCACAGCCATCGGCGCGCGGGGTGAGCAGCCGTTCCGACGCCAGCGCCCGGAAATCCGGACGCGCCGCCAGAAACGCTGTGACCTGATCCGCGCCCTCCTCCGGCAGCAGCGAGCAAACAACATAGCATAGCCGGCCACCCGGGCGAAGCAAAGTGGCGGCGAGCGCCAGCAGCCGCGCTTGTTCGGCGACGAGGCGCGACAGCCGGGCGGGCGTGAGCCGCCACCGGGCTTCAGGATTGCGCCGCCACGTTCCTGAACCGGAGCATGGCGCATCGACCATCACGGCATGAGCGCTGCCGACGAGATCCTCAAGGGTTTCGGCCTCACGCCCGCCATCGAGCAGCCGCGGCTCGACGATGGTGACACCGGCCCGCGCCAGACGCGCCGGCATGGCGGAAAGCCGCCCGCGATCAGTGTCGCTGGCGATCAGCCGACCTTCGTTGCGCATGGCGGCGGCGAGCGCCAGCGTCTTGCCACCGGCACCGGCGCAGAGATCCACGACTGTCTCACCCGGATGCGCCGCGATCAACGATGCGGCCAGCTGCGATCCGGCGTCCTGAACTTCAACTAATCCCTGATGAAACGACGCCAAGCCATCGACGTTGGCACCATTTTCAATCCGCAGGGCATCTTCATGCAATGGCACCGGTTGCGCATCGAGGAGCAGTCCCTGAACCTCCTCCCTTGTCGCCTTCAGCCGATTTACCCGGAGATCGAGCGGGGCGCGCTCAAGCAGGGCAGCAAGCTCGGCGGCGGTATCGTTCCCGAAGCGCAATTGCAGCTTTTCGAACAGCCACGCCGGAGCAAGACCCGGCTCGACCCCCGGCACCTCCTCAAGTTCGTCTGGCACCAGTGCATCCGGCGCGTGGCCGCCAACGCCAAACATCTCAAGCATCGCCGGCTCATGCGCCCGGAGATAGCCGATCATGGCGGCACGGCCGTTCGGCGGCAGCTCGCCCAGGCTGCGGATGGCGGCGAACACCAGCGCCCGCACACCGCGACGATCGCCGCCGCCTGCATAGCGCCGGGTGCTGAAATAGCGTTGCACGATGGTATCGGCAGCGGCCCCGCCCTCGCGCGCCGCTGTCACCACCAATTCAAGGATTTCGATTGCGGCCTGCAGCCGGGCGGCCGGTGTCATGGGACCGATTTCACCCGGTGGTCGGATAATTGGGGGCTTCGCGGGTGATCGTCACGTCATGAACATGACTTTCCCTCAGGCCGGCGTTGGTGATCCGCACGAATTCGGCACGCGACTTGAATTCCTGAAGCGTGGCCGCCCCTGTATAGCCCATCGCTGCCTTAACACCGCCGACAAGCTGGTGCAAAACCGCAGTTGCCGGGCCTTTGAAGGGCACCTGCCCCTCAATCCCTTCCGGCACGAGCTTCAACTGATCCTTCACATCCTGCTGAAAATAGCGATCAGCCGAGCCGCGTGACATGGCCGCCACTGACCCCATGCCGCGATAGCTCTTATAGGTCCGGCCCTGCCACAGGAAGGTTTCACCCGGCGCTTCCTCGGTGCCCGCCAAAAGGCTGCCGACCATGACGGCGGCCGCCCCGGCGGCGAGCGCCTTGGCGACATCACCCGATGTTCTGAGGCCGCCATCGGCGATGACGGGAATCCCGAGTTTGGCGGCGGCTTCCGCCGTGTCCATGATCGCGGTCAATTGCGGCACGCCCACGCCGGCGACGACGCGCGTTGTGCAGATAGAGCCCGGCCCGATGCCGACCTTGATGGCATCGGCACCGGCATCGATGAGGGCGCGTGCGGCGGCGGCTGTGGCGACATTGCCGGCGATGACCTGCGCTGTGTTGGAGAGCCGCTTGATCCGTGTGACAGCCTCGGCCACGCGGTCCGAATGGCCATGCGCGGTGTCGACAACGATGAGATCGCATTCCGCATCGAGCAACGCCTCTGTCCGTTCGAAGCCGAGATCACCGACGGTGGTGGCAGCGGCCACACGCAGACGACCGGCCGAATCCTTGGTGGCACCGGGATAGGTCACGGCGCGCTCTATATCCTTGACCGTGATCAGCCCGATGCAATGGCCATCATCATCAACGACCAACAGCTTCTCGATTCTGTGACTGTGCAGCAAGCGCCGCGCCTCGACCTCGGATGTGCCGGGCTTGACGGTGACGAGCCGCTCACGCGTCATAAGCTCGGCGACCGGCTGATCGGGATTCTCGGCAAAGCGCATGTCCCGGTTGGTCATGATTCCGACAAGTCGGCCTTGTGCATCAACCACCGGAAAGCCTGAGATGCGGTGCCGCGCCATCAGCGCTCGCGCGTCGCCCAATGTCTGCTCGGGACGCATGGTGACGGGATTAACGACCATGCCGCTCTCGAAGCGCTTGACCTGTCGGACGGCGTCCGCCTGCTCCTGCACGGTGAGATTGCGGTGCAGCGTGCCGATGCCGCCGGCCTGCGCCATGACGATAGCCATATCGGCCTCGGTGACGGTATCCATCGCCGAGCTGAGCACCGGGATGTTGAGCTTGATGGTCCTGGTCACCATTGTCGATGTGTCGGTTCCGCTGGGCATTACGCTCGATGACGCAGGCACGAGCAACACATCATCAAAAGTAAGACCGAGGCGGATATCCATGGGGGCTTTGACTCGCTTGAAGGCGTTGCGGGTCGCCGTCTCTTAGGCGCAGGACTGCCAAAAGAAAAGGGCCGCGGTTTGCACCACGGCCCTGATCTTTGGTTTTGGAGACTGATTATACGCCGATGAAGGCGAGCCAGAATTGCGCCAGTGCTGCGCGCGGTCCACCCTGCACAGCTTGGAATGCAGTGGCGGCGCCCGCCTTGTCCCCGGTCATGGCCAGGGCCGCACCCAGACGCAGATTGACAATGGCGGGATCGACGCCGGTGCCGCCCTGCGCCTGCTTATAAAGTGCCGCGGCCTTGGTGTAATCGCCATAGCCATAATAGGCATCGCCGGTGACCAGAGCGAGACGAGGGTTGCCCTTGATCTCGCGCTCGGCTGCCGGCAGCCCGGCCTTGTCGGCCGCAGCCTTGGAATCGGCATTGGCCTTCAGCTCTTTGACCAGCGGCTTGGAGGCCTGCAGCATATTCTTGGCGATGCCATCATCAAGCGTCGCCTTGGCCTCACCGGGGAAGCCGCGGCCAAGCGCTGTATCGGCATATTCGACATAATCGCGCTCACCGGCCAGCGACTTGGTAGCAGCCTGGAAGCGGCCGAAATCGAGCAGGGTCTGATCGTCGATCTTGTCGAAGCTGTCCCGTGTCAGAAGCACGGCATCGCGCCAGCTGGTGGGCGTGGGATAGGCTTTGACCCAATCGATGAAGGCGCTGAGCTGCTCGCCGGTGTTCTTGCTGTCGACCGCCATCGAGACGCGGCGCTTATACCAGCTCTCTTCGACCGACTCGCCGGCGGCCTTTTTGAGCGCGATGGCGGTCTTGAGGGTGGCGATGGCCTTGGGCTTGTCACCGATGCGATTATAGGTTTCGGCGGCATTGACAAGGATGCCAGCGTCGTTTGGATTGATCGCATTGTGCTTGTCGTAATAGGTGGCGGCCTTGATATAATCCTGACGCTGAAGCGCCAGATTGGCGATGAAGGCAAGATACTGAATCTGCTCGGGCTGAGCCAGTGTTCCGAGATCGGTGAGCTTGGTCAGCGCATCCTCGATCATCGTGTTATCCTTGAGCGCCACTGCCGATTGCAGGCGCAGCTTGGCAATGACTTCAGCGTCATCATCAGCCTTGGGGAGAGCATCGGTTTCGGCCAGCTTGGCCATGGCGCCGGGATGATCACCGGCGGCCTGCAGTTTTTGCACGGCACCGGCGATAGCCTGAACCGGCTTTGACAGCTTGAGCGCCTTTTGCGCCGGGACGGCGGCGGCTTTATCGTCCTTTTTGCCGCGCTGCGCCATGGCGGGCGTGACCGCTATCAAGCCGGCGCCGAGCGCCAGCGCCATCACAGTCCGAGAAACCTGAACGATCTTCATTACCATCCTCCCAATCCCACCCCATCGGAGCGTAGTTGTGCGTGCGTCATAACGCCATCAACGGGCGTGTGGAAGCATGAGTTAATCACCACCGGGTGAACGGGATTTGAACCGCGACAAACTGCGAGCTATTCGGTGCGTTGATGTTTTAAAGGGTGCGTCATGCTGATCATATTGTCTCCGGCCAAAACACTTGACCTGGTGTCACCGCTGCCGCCGATTGAGGCGACGCAGCCGCGCCATCTTGAAAAGGCAACGAAGATCGCACAGGCAGCGGCAAAGTTGAAGGCGGGCGAGTTGCAGACGCTGATGCATATATCAGCACCTCTGGCAGCGCTGAATGTGGCGCGGTTCAAGGCGTTTGAAACGCCATTTACGGCTGAGAATGCGCGTCCGGCGCTCTTCACGTTTGCGGGCGATGTTTATGCGGGGCTGGATGCCGCGTCGCTGAGCGCGGGTGCGTTGGACCGGGCGCAAGACAGGCTGCGGATATTATCGGGGCTTTATGGTGTTTTGCGGCCGATGGACCTGATGCAGCCCTATCGGCTGGAGATGGGGACCCGTTTTGGTCTCGGGAAGGCGGATACGCTTTACAAGACATGGGGGACTAGTCTTGCCAAGGACTTGAATGAGGATCTTGCGGGGCAGGATCGGCCTTTGATAGTTAATCTTGCGTCGGAGGAATATTGGAAGGCTGTGGACCTGAAGGCTTTGAGGTCGGCGGTGCTTACTATTGATTTTCGTGATCGGAAGGCCGGGCGGTTGCGGTTCAACAGCTTTGTGGCAAAGCGGGCGCGGGGGGCTGCGGCCCGGGCGCTGCTGGAAGGCGGTGCCGAGACGGCTGAACCGCTGAAGGCTGCCAAGATTTTGGGGCACCGATTTGAGGCCGGTGATTCGACGGCTGATCGGTGGATGTTTGTTCGTGAGGTCCCATGAAAAAGGGCCGGCCCCGAAGGACCGGCCCATAATGTCTTGACCGTTTAAGGCTTATTGAGCGGCTTTTTCGACCTGAGCAGCGCCTTCTTCGATCTTGGCAGCGCCGGCCGCCATGGCGTCGGCAGCACCGGCAGCCGTGGCGTCAGCGGCGGCTTCGCCGGACTCGACCATGGCATCGCCAGCGGCTTCCATCGAATTGCCGGCGGCTTCCATCGAATCGCCAGCGGCATCCATCGATGCTTCGGCTTCGGCATTAGGCGCTTCAGCGGCCTTTTCACCGCAGGCAGAAAGCAGAGCCAGGCTGGCCACGGCCGCCAGTGAAACAACAATGCGCATTTGAATTTCTCCCAAGATTGCAGGCGCGCAGAATCCCCCGCGCTAATGACGCATTACACGTAAATTCCGGACTTGCGAAGCGGCAAGTTCGGTGGGCCTTTGAGCCGCAGGTGTGGGAGGGCCTGCGGGATGCTCATTGCTCAGTCTGGAGCGATGTCGTCGGGTGAGATATCATCTGCGGCGTCTTCGGCGGGGATGAGAGCGACCGATACGACATGCTCTTTGTTGGCAACGTCGAACAGGGTGACACCCAGAGTGGCCCGGCCTTTGATGCCGACTTCACCGACGCGGATGCGGATGAGCTTGGCCTGATTGGTGACGAGCATCAACTGATTATCATCATGAGCCGTGAAGCTGGCGACGACATCGCCGTTGCGCGGTGATTCTCCGATAGTGCGGATGCCTTGCCCGCCTCGGCCGGACTGACGATATTCAAAGGCTGATGAGCGCTTGCCATAGCCATTGCTGGTGACGGTGAGGATGAACTCCTCGGCGTCGGCGAAGGCTTTCATTCGGGTTTCGGACAGGATGCGCTCGCCCGGCTCGGCTTTCCAGGCGGCGGCCTTGAGATAATCTTCGCGCTCCTGCGGGCTGGCGTCAAAGGCTTTGAGGATCGACATTGAGATGACGGCGTCATCCTTGCCCAAGGTCATGCCACGAACGCCGGTTGAGGTGCGCGATACGAATTCGCGGACATCGGAGACGGCGAAGCGGATTGCCTTGCCGCTGCGCGCGGTGAGCAAGACATCATCGGCCTCATCGCACAGGGCGACGCCGATCAGCCGGTCATCATTGCCCTCCTCGAAGCGGATGGCGAGCTTGCCGGCTGTTGGCACGTTGGTGAAGGAATCCATGGCGTTGCGCCGGGCGCCGCCGCGTGCTGTGGCAAACATGACGTGGAGGCGGCCCCATTCTTCCTCATCCTCAGGTAGCGCCAGCACAGAGGTGATCTTCTCATCAGGTGCGAGTGGCAGCATGTTGGCCAGCGGCCGGCCGCGCGCCTGAGGACTGCCGAGCGGCAGCTTCCAGACTTTATGACGATAGACTTTGCCCGCACTTGAGAAGAAAAGCACCGGATTGTGCGTCGAGGTGACGAACAGCGTGGTAATCGCATCCTCTTCCTTGGTGGACATTCCCGAACGGCCCTTGCCGCCGCGCTTCTGGGCGCGATAATCCGAGAGGGGCACGCGCTTGATCCAGCCATCCATGGTCACGGTCACGACCATGTCCTCACGGTCGATCAGGTCTTCATCGTCGATGTCATCGCCGCTGACGGTGATTTCGGAGCGGCGCTTCATCTGAAACTGGTCAGTGATCTGACGCAGCTCGTCGCGCATCACGGCATAGAGCTTGACCCTGTCCCCCAGGATTTCGAGCAGGGCGGCGATTGCTGCCGCCAGCGTCTTGAGCTCGTCGCCGATCTCCTCGCGGCCAAGCGCGGTGAGCTTGGCAAGCCGCAATTCAAGGATGGCGCGGACCTGGGCTTCGGACAGGCGGATGGTGGCGGCATCGCTGGCGCTGGCGTCTGCCTCCACAAGCTCAAGATAGGCGCGGATATCGACAGCGTCCCAAGTGCGCGCGAGCAGCGCCTCGCGCGCCTCGGCCGGGGTTGCCGCCCGGCGGATGGTGGCAACAACCTCATCGAGATTACTGACCGCGATGACCAGACCAATCAAAAGATGCGCGCGCTCGCGCGCCTTGGCCAGCTCATGCTTGGCGCGTCTTGTGATGACTTCCTCGCGGAATTCGACAAAGGCCTTGATGATTTCAAGAAGGCCCATCAGCTCGGGACGGCCGCCCCGGATGGCAAGCATATTGAGGCTGAAACTCTGCTGGGCCGGGGTGTACCGCCAGAGCTGGTTGAGCACGACCTCGGGGTTTGCATCGCGCTTCAGCTCCATGACGATGCGCACACCCTCACGGTTGCTCTCATCACGCAGATCTGAAATGCCTTCGACGCGCTTGTCCTTGACCGCCTCGGCAATCTTTTCGACCAGTGCGTTCTTGCCCTGCTGGAAGGGAATTTCGGTGAGAACGAGGGTGCGCTTCTCGCCTCGTCCCTCCTCCAACACATGCCGCGAGCGCATCATCAGGCCGCCACGGCCGGTGAGATACGCCTGCCGCACGCCATGGGTGCCGAGGATCAAGCCGCCGGTCGGGAAATCGGGTGCGGGGACATGCTGCATCAGGCCATCGACATCGATCTCCGGATTATCGAGATAGGCCATCACTGCATCGACAACCTCGTTGAGATTGTGCGGCGGGATGTTGGTCGCCATGCCGACGGCGATGCCGCCGGCACCATTGACGAGCAGATTGGGAAAGCGCGCCGGGAGCACCGCAGGCTCACGCTCTGAACCATCATAGTTTGCGATGAAATCAACGGTGTCTTTTTCAATATCGGCGAGCAGCGCCTCGGCCGGCTTGGCGAGCCGCGCTTCGGTATAACGCATAGCGGCCGGTGCATCGGGGTCCATCGAGCCGAAATTGCCCTGCCCGTCGATGAGCGGCAGCCGCATCGACCAATCCTGCGTCATCCGCGCCAGCGCATCATAAATCGCGCTATCACCATGCGGATGATATTTACCCATGACGTCACCGACGATGCGCGCCGATTTGCGATAGGGCTTGCCCTGCACAAAGCCGTTTTCGAAGCTGCCCCACAGGATGCGGCGGTGAACGGGCTTCAGGCCATCACGGACATCGGGGAGGGCGCGCGCGACGATGACCGACATGGCATAATCAAGGAACGACGTGCGCATTTCGGTGACGATCGAAATCGGCTGGATGTCGGGCCCCTCGGCGGGTGGCAAAACCTCTGATTCCATGGGGATTATTCAGTCCGTTATGAGCAGTTTTGGTTGATTGCTAGTCTTAGTCCGAAGGTGGGTGAAAGGCTAGGGAAAAGGGGTGG
>JBBRCT010000007.1:0-105468 GCA_038204585.1 Sphingomonadales bacterium | reverse complement strand
GAGGGTCCAGTTGCCATGGCCTTCGAGCGCGGCTTTGAGTTTGTCCCCGGCATAGCCGCCATCGGCAAACACATGGCGCAGGAAGGGAAAGCGGAAACGGATGGCTTTGAGGACATCGACAGCGCCGTCGCGATCCTGAATATCGGCGGCATGGATCAGGATGAACACCAGAAAGCCGCAGGTGTCGGTGAGGATATGCCGTTTGCGGCCCTTTACCTTCTTGCCCGCATCATAGCCACAAATTCCCCCGCTTTCCGTAGTTTTGACCGATTGGCTGTCGATGACGCCGGCACTGGGCGAGGCCTCGCGGCCGGCCTGTTCCCGCGCCGCCATCACCAGCAGGTGGTTGATTGTCGTCAGCAGTCCCTTGTCCCGCCAGGCGTAGAAATAGCCGCGCACCGTCGATGTCGCCGGAAAACATTTGGGCAGCATCCGCCAAGCGCAACCGCTCGATGCAATATACAGGATCGCATCCATCACCGCCCGCAGGCAGTTCGTGCGACGACGTCCGCCACTGCGGGCAGCCGGAAACAGCGGCTCGATCAGCACCCATTCCGCATCCCGCAAATCGCTTGGATAGCGCGGACACTTCCGCATATGCTGACGGCGGGCGGTATCTTTCCAAGGCAAGCGCTTCTCCTATCGTCTCGACAACGACGGTGAAACACAACCTGCTGGTATCGCTCAACTACTTTTCGCTCGGGCTCTAAAATAAAAGGATCACAGAGTGAAGCAGATTGTAATAACTGCAATCATATTGCTTGTAAGCGCTTCTACAAACGCACAGCAAATTGCTAGTGATGATTTTACCTTTGAAAATGGCATTTTAATTACTAGTGCAGATGTAATAACCTGCCCCTATCGATTAATTCAACCGATCAGCATCGATATAACCGAGGATTATAATCAAGATACGAGGGAGAGGATTTTTAGCAAATTTCGCGACAAGGCAACAGTTCTAGGGGCGGATGCAGTCGTGCTTGTTACAAAAGGGAGTCAGCACATGACCATGTGGGCGTGGCATCGCCGCAACTACACCGGGCGAGCGATACGCTACGTCGATAAGAATTGTGCGCCGGTTCAATAGTTTCCGTGTTCACGATGAAAGACTCGGATGGCGTCTCACTTAGAAGAGATCAAGCAATATCTGTGAGCCATGGCATCATCCCACCCGCCTCCGGTCGAATCTCGAACGCACGTCTGGTAGGGTGAGAAGTAGATATACGCGGCGACGCACACGATCAGCGCGCCAGCTAGTATTAACGCCATTTTGATGGTGTCGCTCATTGTCGCTCCTGTCGTTGGAATTACGATGGCAGAGGATTTACGCTGGCACGGGCAGAAATTCCGGGAACATCAAACTGAATCCTGCTCATCTCGCCTTCCCCCGCACTTCGGGCCGCGCTTGGGCGGGCCAAGTTTGCGATTGATCACTATGGTCAGGACTCATAGCAAGAATGGGATGGTTGCGGCTAGCGCGACGGCGGACAGGAAGACGGTCGGGCACGCTGACGCTGCGACTGAACGGAATCGAAGCCGAGGTCGAGACGTTCAAGAACTGACGGTTCGGAACGATGAGGAGACAAAGATGCCCGACATCGAGATTGGCTGCACGTTCGTCGGATCGTTCAAGGTCGGCGACAATCTTCGGTACAATTGCGAACTGCTGTGCCGTTTGAACGCGGCGAACGGCGACGGCGCGCTGAACAAGATGATCGTGCTGCAGGCTGGCGCGATCCTCGAGGCGGCCCTGACCCAGATCATCTATCGCGCCCAGAACTACAATCTGGAAGGCGTACCGAACATTGCTGAGGATGATCGGCAGAAGCTCGAGGAACGCAAGATCGACAAGTTTGCAGTCGCGATCGATGTCTTGCGAAAATACAGCGTGCTGGGTGCGCTCGGCGGAGAGGTTTACGAAGAGCTGCACTGTCTACGGAAATATCGCAATAAGATCCATATTCAGGAAGACGTCAGGATCGCAGGATCGCCGCGCGATGAAGACATGCTGTTTACGGGCGATCTCACCGCATGGGCGCTCTATCTCAACCGGCGAGTCTTGCTATATTTGAATGAAGCGCTCGCGCGGCCGCCGCACGTTCAGGGGTATGTCGGCAGACTGTCGGTGCCAGGCTGAAGACCATCGACGCCGTAGCGTCTGTCCTCGCCGCGCGATACGTGCATGACCGCGTCCGGCAGGAGAGCGAGCACATCGCCGACCTGTGCCGCACCGGAGCCACCGTCTTCGTCTGTGGCGATTGCGCGCGTATGTTGCTGACTGAGCGCACCGTACCCGTTCGCATATGGCTGCGTTCGGGCGCAGAGTGAAGGGGTTGCTGACGCCGAAAAAGCCGGACCAGTGGGCAAGATTTCCAAGCAAATGCGGCGACCTCGATCGGCTTCCCGAAAGCTGTCAGCCTTCAATCGACCCAATCTCTGGCGCTCAGCGATCCCGCTCAGGCAGCGGCCGAATGTCCGCTGCTGGCGAGTCTTGCCGTTCGACAACCCGCGTAGGAACGGCAGTAATGTCCCAGACCCGGCCATCCAGGCCGATTGGTAACCTTGACCGCTTTCGGGCGATCGGCTGAAGAGCCGAAATGTCCATTATTAGGACGCATAGCTGACCTGCCGCTACTATTCTTAACCGCATCTGGCGCGACTCTCGGGATACACGGCGGATACACAGACCTGAGCCTGCATCCCGTCGTACTCTTCTCGATGTCCTAAAACCCTCTTTCTCGAGGGGAAAAATGGTCGGGGAGACAGGATTCGAACCTGCGACCCTCTGGTCCCAAACCAGATGCGCTACCAGGCTGCGCCACTCCCCGACTGCGCATCGCCTATGCTGCCAAGCCGCTCTGGTCAACCTCGTATCGCTGGCCTACTCTCATCGACATGATGTTATTCACTGCCGCCGATCCTGCACCCAATCCAAGAAGGGTTCATCTCTTTCTCGCCATCAAAGGCATCGAAATACCTCGGACAGACCTCTCGCTGACCCGCCGCGAACATAAATCCGCCGAAACACTTGCCCGTAACTCTCGCGGTCAAGTGCCCTTCCTCGTCCTTGATGATGGCAATGTGCTCGCCGAATCGATAAGCATTTGCCGCTATCTCGATGAACTCCCTTTAGGGACAGCCCCGCAAACTTCGCTTTTCGGTTCCTCGCCTTTCGAGCGTGCAGAGACAGATATGTGGATTCGCCGTATCGAATCCGCGCTCGGCCTGCCGATTGGACTTTTCTGGCAACACGGGCACCCTCTGACTGCCAGTCTCGTCGACCAAATACCGGCGATGGCAGAGCAGGCTCGTCAGCGCGTATTGGATGCCATGGCGTGGCTCGATAGCGAGCTGACAGAAACAGGATGGCTGATCCCCGAGCGCCTGACGATGGCAGATATCACGCTGATAACCAGCCTCGATTTCGCCGAATGGATCGGTCTTTCAATCCCGTCCTCATTTACAAAGCTCTTGGCTTGGCACAGCCGCGCAACAGAGCGCCTTGTGACCCGCCCCAAGCTTAGCTGAAGCCGCGCCCCGGTCGCCAAAACACCATCGGAAGCCGGCCTCGTCTGCGTCTGTCGCAAATACCCCGAATATCCAGCTATCAATGACCACAACTGTAAGAACAAAGTCCGCACCCTCGATAACTGTACCAATGCCCGGCCATTGCTCTCCACACAAAACCGGGCGCAACACCCTTTTACTTGCGGAGAAGCCCCACCTTCCGATAGGCGAAAACGAACCACAAATTAAAAGGCGCAATAGCCGCATGAGCCGGGTCGATCGTACATTGAATCGCGTCTGGAAGCGCTGGGGTACGCGCGTACTGCCGTTCGCCGACGTCGCCAGCGAGGCGCTGCCGCTTTCGCGATTGCTCCGCCTTTCACTTATTCAGGTATCAGTAGGCATGTCGCTGACACTCCTCGTCGGCACCCTGAATCGCGTGATGATCGTCGAACTCGAAGTGCCATCGACCATCGTCGGCATCATGCTCGCTCTACCCCTGCTTTTCGCACCATTCCGCGCCCTCATCGGATTTCGTTCCGACACGCACCAATCAGCCCTAGGTTGGCGCCGCGTGCCATTCATATATCGCGGAACAATGATCCAGTTCGGTGGCCTGGCTGTCATGCCTTTTGCCCTGCTGGTCCTTGCCAAGTCGATGAACGCTTCGCTGGCCCCGGATTGGGTTGGGCAGTCAGCGGCAGCAATTGCGATCCTTCTGGTTGGCGCAGGCATCCATATAACTCAAACCGTTGGCCTTGCGCTGGCCACTGACTTGGCGCCAGAAAATCAACAGGCGAACGTTGTCGGCTTGATGTACGTCAGTCTGCTGGTCGGATCGATCGTATCAGCCCTCGCCTTCGGCGCTTTCCTGGTCGATTTCAGCCCTGGCCGCCTGATCCAGGTTATTCAGGCCTCAGCAGTTATCACCGTCATCCTCAATTTCGTTGCAACCTGGAAGCAGGAAGTCCGCAACCCAGCGCATCTAAGAACAGCCCCTCCACCCCAAGCGCCAACATTCAAGGAAAGCTGGAACAGTTTCATCGCCCAGAACCAGGCAATGCGGCGTCTCATCGCCGTCGGCCTCGGTACGCTTGCTTTCACCATGGAAGATATCCTGCTTGAACCATATGGCGGGCAGGTTCTTGGCCTAGGGGTCGGCGCTACCACCCAGCTCACTGCGACTTTTGCGGGCGGGAGCCTTGTCGGTTTTACCCTTGCGAGCCAGATTTTGAGCCGAGGGGGCGATCCATTCCGCATGGCCAGCGCAGGCGCGCTGATCGGCCTTCCCGCCTTTGCGATGGTCATCGCATCGGCATCTTTGCAGACGCCCCAGTTATTCACCATCGGCGTGCTCATTATCGGGCTTGGCGCGGGCCTTTTCGGCCATGGTACGCTTACCGCGACGATGAACTACGCGCCGGCCGATCAAGTCGGCATGGCACTTGGCGCCTGGGGCGCAGTACAGGCAACAGCCGCCGGCGCTGGCGCGGCATTGGGCGGCGCTCTCAGAGACGCCGCCAGCGGCCTTTCATTCTCGGCGGACCTGCCAGCTGCGGCTAACGGGTATATTTTCGTCTATGTCTTGGAGATGGGCCTACTTGTTATCACGCTGATCGCGATGCTGCCCCTGTTGCGAAAAACAGAAATAACCAGAACCGCCTGAAATAACTGATCAAACACAAAAAGAGGCCGGAGTCTCAAAGACCCCGGCCTATTTCTTTGGCTGCAATCAGCCCGTAACCGGCGGGCCTATGCCCCCCGGTACTGTTGCTTACTGAGCAGCCGGAGCAGCGGGCGCAGCTTCCATCGGAGCAGCTTCCATTGGAGCGGCTTCTTCGACAACGACAGCAGCCGGGGCCACAGTCATTTCAACAGCAGCGCTGCCCTGCCAATAACCGCCAAACCAGGTGGTATTGGTGAGGATCGCGGCATGAACGATCAGAGCAGTCAGCACCAGCGTTGCAAAGAACAACGGGATGGCAACCGTGGGGCTCACATAGAGAAAAAGACGACCTTCATTCATGGTACTACCCTCCTTACTGGAGCCAAGGCGTCAGCATGTACGCCAGGATATGGGCGAACACGGCAATGGCGCCATAAATACGAGTGCCCCACTTAAGGCCCTCATTGATCTCGACAGCTTCCTTCTCGGTAAGACCTGTCGGGTAAATCTTGTCGTCTGACATTATGATCCCCTCTCAAAGACTTCGTCTGCGTTACGCCCCGGAACTTATGGTCCCGAAACATTGACCACGAAATCGCCACGCCAGCGACCTCGGTGTCTTCGCCGGAACCTCGTCTGCATCGCTGCCGACCGGAGCAAAACACGCTCCCACGCGATTCCATGCAGTTGTTATATTACCTGCTAATGAGGGTGTGTCAATTCGTCGCTATAATGATTTCTGTGGATACAAGTCGCGGAAACTACGCTCGCTTTGGCATCAAACCAGCCGGCTCTGTCTCAGCGCTGCCGCCACAAACCCCGCAAACAGCGGATGCGGATCAAATGGCTTCGATTTCAGTTCAGGATGAAACTGAACCCCCACAAACCACGGATGCTCCGGTCGCTCGACAATCTCAGGCAGCAGACCATCCGGCGACATGCCAGTGAACATAAGCCCTTCCGCTTCCAGTGCCTCGCGGTAATGCACATTCACTTCATAGCGATGACGGTGCCGCTCCTCAATCACATCAGCGCCATACATAGTCGCCGCCAGGCTGTTGCCTGCCAGTCGAGCCTCATAGGCGCCCAGCCGCATCGTTCCGCCCATATTCCCGCCGGCTTCCCTGATCTGCCGCCCCTCAGCGCTCATCCATTCGGTAATAAGCCCTACGACCGGCGCGTCCGTAGGTCCAAATTCGGTCGTCGATGCCCCTGCTACGCCGGCCTGGTGTCTTGCAGCCTCAATGCACGCCAATTGCATACCTAAGCATATCCCGAAGAACGGAACATGGCGTTCCCGCGCAAATTGCACGCTGGCAATCTTGCCCTCGCTCCCCCGTTCGCCAAAGCCACCCGGGACCAGAATCCCGTGCATCGGCTCCAGCTTTTCAGCCACATCGTCATCTTCAAAATCTTCGGCATCCAGCCACCGGACATTGACTTTAACCCGGTTAGCGATGCCGCCATGCACCAGCGCCTCGGTCAAGGATTTGTAAGCGTCCTTCATGCCCGTATATTTGCCGACAACGCCGATCGTCACTTCACCTTCCGGCGTCTCCAGGGCTTCGGAAATCTGCTGCCAGCGCGTCAGGTCAGGCATCGGCGCATCATAGATGCCAAACGCCTTGAGCACCTCCTCGTCGAGCCCCTCGCCATGATATTGCAGCGGCACGTCATAGATCGTCGGCGCATCAAGCGCCGCAATAACCGCAGTCGGCGCTACATTGCAGAATAAGGCGATCTTGGCCCGGTCGCTCTCCGGAAGCGGATGCTCCGAGCGACAAACCAGCACATCAGGCTGAATGCCGATACCGCGCAATTCCGCCACACTATGCTGTGTCGGCTTGGTCTTCAGCTCACCCGCCGCCGCAAGATAGGGCACGAGCGTGCAGTGGATATAGACCGCATTGGCCTTTCCCACATCAATCGAAAGCTGCCGGATCGCTTCCAGAAATGGCAGTCCTTCAATGTCCCCAACAGTGCCGCCAATCTCACACAGGACAAAGTCCAGCCCATCAGTTTCCGCCCGCGCAAACACCTTGATGGCATCGGTCACATGCGGGATGACCTGCACGGTCGCCCCCAGAAAATCGCCCCGGCGCTCCTTGGCGATAATATCCTGATACACGCGGCCCGAAGTAATGTTGTCGCTTTGCCGACCTGGCACACCGGTGAAGCGCTCATAGTGTCCGAGGTCGAGATCGGTCTCCGCACCGTCATCGGTCACAAACACCTCACCATGCTGGTAGGGGCTCATCGTTCCTGGATCAACGTTCAAATAAGGGTCAAATTTGCGAATGCGGACCTTATAGCCGCGCGCCTGCAGCAGTGCTGCAAGGCTTGCTGCCATCAGACCTTTGCCAAGAGACGAAACCACGCCGCCAGTGATGAAGATGAACCGCGTCATGGGAGAAGAGCCTTAGCCCGCATCCCACCCTCATGGCCAGTGGGCAAGCACGGATTAACTGTGGAAAACTGCCGCTCAGTCGGTCTCTATCCGCGAATGCCGCTTTGTATCCGGTAAACTCCACGCTGCCACGAGCGCCACGCCGCACATTGCCGCCACATACCAGAAGAATCCGGCCTCATATCCCGCCGATTTGAACCCCAGCGCGACAGTCTCCGCCGTGCCGCCGAAGATTGCCACACCAAGGGCATAAGGCAAGCCCACCCCCAAAGCGCGGATGTTCGCGGGAAACATCTCGGCCTTCACCAGCCCCGAGATCGCCGTATAACAACTCAGAACGCAAAGCGCGGCAAACATCAGCACCAGACCCTCCCAGGGATAGGTCGCCATGCCGAGCGCTGTAAGGGCAGGAACACTCAACACCATGCCGCCAAACCCAAACACCAGCAGCAGGGGCCGCCGTCCCACACGGTCAGATAACGCACCAAAGAACGGCTGCAATAACATGTAGCCGAGCAGCGCCACCGTACTCACATTAGTTGCCTCAACCTTGCTCCAACCCGATGAAAGAACAAGATATTTTTGCATATAAGTCGTAAATGTATAAAATGCGAGGCTCCCGCCGCCAGTCAATGCCACCACGGTCAGCAGCGCTCGCGGATGCGCCAGCAGCCGCTTCATCAGCCCTTCCCGCTCAACCTCCCCGACTTTCTGGAAAGCCTCGGTTTCAACCAATCCCTTGCGAAGCCAAAATACCAACACAGCACAGCCAGAACCGATGACAAAAGGCACACGCCAGCCCCAGTCGCCCAGCTCTGCCTCGGTCAATGTGGCCTGCATCGTCACCAACACACCCAGCGCCAGCAACTGCCCGCCGATCAGTGTCACATATTGAAAACTTGCCCAAAAACCCCTGCGTCGCTCATCCGCCACCTCGGCCATGAATGTTGCAGATGCTCCATATTCGCCGCCAACGCTCAACCCCTGAACCAGCCGAGCCACCAACAATATTGCGGGTGCTGCCAACCCAACCTGCTCATAGGTCGGCGCCACAGCGATCATAAGCGAACCAAAACACATCAAACTCACCGAAAGCGTCAGCGCAGCCTTGCGGCCTTTGCGATCAGCATAAAGCCCCAACAGCCAGCCACCCAGCGGCCGCATCAAAAAACCGATCGCAAAAATGATTGCGCCATTAAGCTGCTGCGCCAGTGCATCGTCTTTTGGAAAGAAACGCGGCGCGAAATAAAGCGCAAAGGCTGAATAGGCATACCAGTCATACCATTCGACCAGATTGCCAGCTGCGCCGCCAAAGATCTGTTTGACCCTCGACGGTGGCTTGCTCAAATTATCTTGCGCCCCCGTCGTATCCATTCCTGTCAGCGCGCCAGCGGGACGCCGGCCGGAGATGCCGGATCAGCTGCGCCAGGGTCGTCTGCTGGTTGCCCGACCGGCACGCCGTTCAAAGGCGCTGCCGGCAAAACAGGGCTTCCGACAGGCGGCCCATTGAGCGGCGTTGCCGGAGCGGCCAAAGGTGCTCCAACCGGGGCAAGGCTTGTGTCCACCTTCCGAGGCTTGCTCGTACCCGCCGCCAGCACCGCGAGCAGAATCGACGTGCCAATAAACAAAACTGCCAGAACCGTGGTCGCACGAGTGAGCAAATTGGCAGCACCGCGCACCGACACCATGCCGCCGCCCGTGCCACCGCCAATGCCAAGACCGCCGCCCTCCGAGCGCTGCAGCAAAATGACTGTCACCAGCGCGAGCGCAATCAGAGCATGAACAACAAGCAGGAAAGTAGTCACAGCAACCTATCGGAATGTTCGGGGATCAAGGGCGTCTCCGTAGCCGCTCCAGTTAGCGACGGCAAGCACCGCCGGGCGACGGCGCCCTCAGGCGTCGACAATGGCGAGCAGGCTGGCTGCCTTCAGACTGGCGCCGCCCACCAAGGACCCTCCGACCTCCGTAACCCCAAGCAGCGCGCCGGCATTTTCAGGTTTCACCGAGCCACCATAAAGGATCAGCACCTTGGCGCCCCCCGCGCCGAACCTCGCCCTCAGCCTTTGGCGAATAAAACCATGCATCGCCGCCACATCGGCCAACTCTGGTATCCGCCCGGTCCCTATGGCCCAAACCGGTTCATACGCAAGTATCAGGTTTTCCGCCGTATCCGGCAGGCTGCCGTCCAGTTGCGCACCTACAACCGCTTCCGCCACTCCTGCATCACGGTCGGTTTCCGTCTCTCCAACGCAAACGATCACCCGCAGGCCCACCTGCAATGCCGCCTGCGCCTTGGCGCGCACAACAGCATCAGTCTCATGGGCCTCAGCCCGCCGCTCACTATGCCCGACGATCACAAAGCCAGCACCCGCATCGGCCAGTTGAACCGCAGAAACGCAGCCAGTATGCGCCCCGTCAGCCGCAAAATGGCAATCCTGCCCGCCAATCAAAATCCTCCCGGCAGCAACCTGCACTGCTGCCGCCACCAGGGTGAAACTTGGCGCAATCCAGATTTCAGCACCTCTCGCAGCAGCACCTTCGGCTACCGCTGCCAATTCGATCAGCGACCCCATCAGTCCGTGCATTTTCCAATTGCCCACAATCAGCGTCACTGCCCGCTCTCCAAATGCTCAAACCTTGCGAATGCAATGTCCGCCGCGCTTGTGGCAAGCCGTCGCCATGGTTACAAGCCGCGGCAAGTGCAGTTTAGTCAAAGGCTCCGATGCTTCAGTTTTTTCGCAAAGGTCTGTCCAGCCCCATCGCTCTGGGTGTGCTCGGTCTGGTCGTCATCGCCTTCATCATCACAGGCGTCGGAGATCCGTTTAGCGGCGGCGCGACCCGCGTCGGCACCATTGCTGAAGTTGGCAGTCGCAGCATCATCGAGGCCGATCTTCAGCGGAGTCTCGACAATGTGCTGGTCAGCGCCCGCCAACAAAAGCCTGACGTCACCATGGCTGATCTCGCCAAAGATGGCGCAGTCGGCATCATTTCGGAGCAGTTGATCGGCAAAATCGCTCTCGAAGAATATGCAGCAAAGCTGGGCCTTGTGGCGTCCGAGCCCGCCATTGGCGCCGTAATCGCGGGCATCCCCGCATTTCAGGTCGCCGGCAAGTTCGATCAGGCCACCTACAATCGCGTCATCGGCGAGCAGCGCCTTTCCGATGCACAGTTGCGGGCCGATATCGGCGGCGACATCGTTCGCAAGCAGTTGTTGACCCCGCTCACAGCATCCCTCGGCGTATCACCCGGTCAGGCGGCCCCCTTTGCCCAACAGATTGTTGATGTGCATCGCGGCGCCGTGGCAATCGTCCCACCGGTTCAAGTAACACCGGCGAGCGACGCGGAAACAACGACATTCTATAATTCGAATCGTCAGCGCTTCGCTGTGCCTGAGCGCCGCGCCTTCCGCTTTGCTATCCTCGAACGCTCGGCGATTGCGGAGAGCGTCAAGGTTACCGATGCAGCAATAGCTCAAGCCTTTGCCAAAGATCCGGCCGCTTATGGCGCCGCTTCCACAAGGCGCCTGCTTCAGGTCGTCGTCGCCGAGGAAGCCAAGGCCAGAGAGATTGCCGCCGCTGCTGCGATCGATGGTTTTGCCAAGGCCGCTCAGCGTCTTGCAGGCTTTGGTTCAGCCGACATCGCCATTGGTGAAAAGTCGCAGAGCGAATTCGCCCGCGAAACCAGCCCGGCAGTAGCCAAAGCCGCCTTCGAATTATCCCTTGGCGGAATCTCCGCGCCCATCAAGAGCGATTTCGGCTGGCATGTGCTCAGCCTTGAAGCGCTTGGCGCCCCTGCTCGCACACTGGCGCAAGCCACACCGATGATCCGGGAAGCCCTGACCCGGCGCGCCGTTGACGATGCACTGTCCGCCACCGTTGCCCGCATTGAGGACGCAGTGGAGGCCGGCAAGAGCTTTGCCGATATCGCTACTGCTGAGCGGTTAAGCATCTTCAGCCAGCCCCCCGTCACGCGCGAAGGTGCTTCTATCGATCAAGCCCCACTCCAGGGCCTGCCCGCCACATTGGCCGTGCGCGCCTTCACGCAGGCGCCCGAGGACGGCGTCGTTGTCCAGCAACTCGACAGCGAAAAGTTGGCGTTGATCGAAACAACCAGCATCGTCGCTGCCACCACTCGCCCGCTGGCTGAAATCAAGCCATTGGTCACAGCGCTCGCCACTCAAAATAAAGCTGTGCAGGCAGCTCGCGCCAAGGCAGACGCCGTGGTCGCTGCGGTCAAAAAGGGTACGCCTTTTGCCAAGGCCGTCGCCGATGCAGGGCTCGCACCACCGCAGCCGCTTGCCGGCCGACGCCTCGATGCCATGCAGCAGGGCCAGCAGGTCCCGCCCATAGTACAGGCCTTTCTTGGCACACCCGCAAACACCACGCGTGTTCTTGGCGGGGCCGAGGGCTGGGCGCTGATCCATGTCGATAGCATTGAGCCGGGCGATCTCGCTGCAGCCCCGGGCATCGTTGATGCCATGCGCCGGGAAATCGCGGGCCAACTCACAAACGAATTCGCCGAGGCCTTTGCCGCTGCTGCCCAGCGCGAGATCAAGACGAAGCGGAATACTGCTGCTATCGACGCTCTGCGCCGCCGCCTCGGTGGTCAGTCGGCGGCCAGCCAATAGACTGTGGTGAGTCCCGGCCTGCACGCCCGCGACGCCGCCATCGCGGGACTAACCGGCGGCAAAGCGCAGCTTGTTCACATTCGTATCGTCGCCGATACCGAAACACCGGTTTCCGCCATGCTCAAACTTGCGCGGCCGGGTTCAGGCGCATTTCTTCTGGAATCGGTCGAAGGCGGTCAGGTACGAGGGCGTTATTCGTTGATCGGTCTTGATCCCGACCTCGTCTGGGAAGCCCGGGGCAATGAGGCGCGGATCAATCGCCAATGGCAGCGTGATGCAGACGCGTTCGTCTCGCAATCCAGTGATGCTCTCGATAATCTCCGCGCACTTGTCGCAGAGGCCCGCGCCGATGTCCCCCAAGGGCTGCCTGCCGCCCTGGCCTGCCTTGTCGGCTATATTGGCTATGAAGCCGTCCGACTTGTCGAAAACAGCGTTCCTCTGGCTCCGCCATCCCCGCTCGGTCTTCCGGACATGGTTTTTGTCCGCCCAACATTACTGCTGGTCTTTGACCGACTGTCAGACGAATTACACATCGTTGCCCCGATATTCCCCGATCAAGACGGAGCACCAGCAGCGAAGTACGACGCAGCCATGGAACGGATTGACGCTGTGGCGCGTCGCCTGAAAGGCGCCCTGCCCGCGCGCCATGCCCCGGACGTCCAACCCGAAACCAACATCACAGCCCACACAGACCCGGCCCGCTATGCGGAAATGGTCGAGAAAGCCAAGGAATACATATTTGCTGGCGACATATTTCAGGTCGTACTGGCCCAGCGTTTCAGTCTCCCTTTCCCGCTTCCGGCTTTCGATCTTTACCGCGCACTGCGCCGTATCAACCCGTCACCGTTCCTCTATGTGCTTGATCTGCCGGGTTTCGCCCTCGTCGGATCTTCGCCCGAGATTCTGGTGCGTTCGAGGGACGGTAATGTGACCATTCGCCCGATCGCAGGCACCCGCCCCCGCGGCAAAGATGCCGCTGAAGATGCTCAAAACAAAGCCGATCTTCTTGCCGATGCCAAAGAACAGGCCGAGCATTTGATGCTTCTCGATCTTGGTCGCCATGACACCGGAAAAATCTCCGTGCCTGGATCGGTCCATGTGACAGACCGGGCGCAAGTCGAGTTTTATAGCCATGTCATGCACATCGTTTCCAACGTCCAGGGCCGGCTCGCACCCGGCGTTGATGCAGTTGACGCATTGCTAGCGGGTTTTCCGGCCGGCACCGTCAGCGGCGCCCCAAAGGTCCGGGCAATGCAGGTCATTGCCGAACTCGAGTCTGAGCAACGCGGAGCCTATGCCGGCGGCGTTGGCTATTTTTCGCCTGACGGAAATATGGATAGCTGCATCGTTCTGCGGACAGCCATCGTCAAAGATGGCACAATGCACATTCAGGCAGGGGCCGGAATCGTCGCAGACAGCATTGCAGCCTATGAACAACGCGAGTGTGAGGCCAAAGCTGGCGCGCTCATCGCTGCCGCCCGCGCCGCAATGTCTGCCGCCTCCGATCCAGATTACGGCCAGTAGAAGGAACTATCGCATGCCCAAGGCCGAATGGAATGGCGTTCTGATCGCCCAGTCGGACGACACCGTCGTCGTCGAAGGTAATCACTACTTCCCGCCCGAGAGCATCAACGGTGATCTGCTCAGCCCCAGCAACCACACCAGCGTCTGCGGCTGGAAAGGTACCGCGCATTATCATAGCCTTATCGTGGACGGCGCAGTTAACAAGGACGCTGCCTGGTATTATCCCGAGCCTAAGTCTGCCGCCGCCAACATCAAGGGTAGAATCGCTTTCTGGAAGGGCGTCAAAGTAACGCCATGAGTTTTGCACGATGATCCTGGTTATCGACAATTACGACAGCTTTACCTTCAATCTCGTCCATTATCTGGAAGAGCTTGGCGCGTCGACGCATGTGATCCGTAACGATATGATCACAGTGGCCGAAGCCATGGCCATGCAGCCTCAAGCCATTTTGCTGTCACCAGGCCCCTGCACGCCCAATGAAGCCGGCATCTGTCTCGATCTCATAGACGCCGCCGCCCAAACGAAGACGCCGATTTTGGGCGTCTGCCTCGGGCATCAAGCGCTCGGACAGGCGTTCGGCGGCCGCGTCATCCGCGCGCCTCAGGTGATGCACGGAAAAACCAGCGCCATCACCCACGCCTGTACTGGTGTTTTCATAGATATTCCCAGCCCGTTTCAGGCAACCCGATATCACAGCCTGATCGTCGAGGCGGAAACTCTGCCGTCGTGCTTCATTGTCAATGCAACCAGCCCTGATGGGCTTATCATGGGTATGCATCACAATGCGCTGCCATTCCACGGCGTGCAGTTTCATCCCGAGAGCATCGCAACCGAACACGGCCATACCTTGCTCGCCAACTTCCTGCAGCTTGCCAACATCCGTCACACGCCGCGATGAACCGCCTTCTGCCCGATCCCTCCCAGCCCATGGATTCCGACCAGGCCTCGGATGCGTTCGAACGCATATTCGAAGGCGAGATCGACGAAGCCGCCCTGACAAATTTCCTCACGATCCTCGCCGACCGCGGCGAGACCATTGACGAAGTGACCGCCGCCGCTCACGCTCTTCGAGCTCGCATTTCGAACCCGATCCATGCACCTGATTCCATTGATGTCTGCGGCACCGGCGGTGATGGTCAACACAGCCTCAATATCAGCACCGCCGTCGCTCTTGTGGTCGCGGCTTGCGGCATTCCCGTCGCAAAGCACGGAAATCGCGCTGCCTCGTCGCAGTCAGGTGCTGCTGATGTTCTTTCGGCACTCGGCGTGCCCGAGCTGCAAGTCGACCGTCTTGAAGCGTGCTTGAAAACGACCGGAATCACCTTCCTCCACGCCGCAAGGCACCATCCTGCCATGGCGCGGGTAGCGCCTGTCAGGCGCGCACTCGGCCGCCGCACGATATTCAATCTTCTGGGGCCATTGGCCAGTCCCGCAGGTGTGCGCCGCCAGCTGGTCGGCGTCTATGCACCGCATATTCTCCCCTTGATGGCCGGCGCGCTGAAAAATCTCGGCAGCGAAGCGGCCATGGTCGTCCATGGAGACGGCTTTGATGAGCTCGCAATATCTGCAGCCAGCCAAGCCATAGTCCTGACGAATGGCGAGTTGGCAATCCGGACGATCACGCCGCAAGACGCAGGCTTGAGCCAGCAGCCATCGACTGCGCTCAAAGGCGGAGAACCCGCCCATAACGCCGCAGCACTGCTCCGCCTCCTGTCTGGCGAGCAAGGTGCCTATCACGACATCACAGTGCTCAATGCCGCAGCAGCGCTCACAGTTGCCGATCCGGCCATCACGCTTGCTGCCGCATCATTGCAAGCCCGCCAAGCTATCTCGTCCGGCGCCGCCGCAGACACGCTCGCTCGCTGGAAAGCTTTTCGATGACCGATACTCTCGCCACCATCTGCAACGCCAAACGCCTTCGCGTCGCCGAACGGCAGCAGGTCCAGAGCCTGGCGGAGCGCGAAGCCGCCGCCATCGCCGCACCGGCGCCCCGAGGCTTCATCAGGGCTATTCAGGCTGCTAAACACTATGCCTTGATCGCAGAAATCAAGCGAGCTTCGCCGTCAAAAGGCATGATTAGACAAGACTTCATGCCTGCCGACCTTGCGCGTGCGTATTCCGCAGGAGGGGCCACATGCCTGTCGGTGCTTACCGAAGAAGAATGGTTTCTGGGCTCGGATGAGTTTCTTCAGCAAGCGCGAGCAGCTTGCCAATTACCTGTTCTCGCCAAAGATTTCACCGTCACCCGCTGGCAGATCGCCAATGCTCGCGCCATAGGAGCCGATTGCATATTGCTCATTATGGCGGCGCTCACCGACGACGAGGCTCAGAACTTCGAAGCTTATGCCAATGATCTTGGCCTCGATGTTCTGGTCGAGGTCCACAATGCGGAGGAACGCGATCGCGCTCTTTGTCTCAAGACACCACTCCTCGGAATTAATAATCGTAATTTGAAAACATTACAGGTCGATCTTCAGACCAGCATCGAGCTTTCAGACACCCCGGATCGCATTTTGGTCGCAGAATCTGGCCTTTCCGGGCCAGCCGAACTGGCGCGCCTCAGCGGCGTCGGCATCACCACCTTCCTGATTGGCGAATCGCTAATGCGGCAACAAGATGTCGAAGCAGCAACAAGAGCGCTTCTGGCATGACAAAGCTCACCCATCTGGATGAAGCGGGGGCGGCTCAGATGGTGGATATCTCAGCCAAGGCCGCGACCCGTCGCGAAGCTGTGGCGGAAGGCTTCATCCTGATTGCAGAAGCGGCATTGAGAGCCATTCGGGAGTCAACGCTGGAAAAGGGCGATGCCATCGCAACCGCCCGAATTGCCGGAATCATGGCCGCCAAGCAGACAGCCAGTCTCATACCGCTCTGCCATCCGCTTCCACTCGACGCTATCAGCCTCGATCTGAAAATCGAGGCGACCGGCATTCGTGCGCAGGCAACTGTGGTGACAACCCATGGCACTGGCGTCGAGATGGAAGCAATAACAGCAGTTTCAGTCGCACTACTCACAGTTTACGACATGGCCAAGGCACTGGATCGCGGCATGACCATAACCGGCATCCGCTTGCTCAAAAAGTCTGGCGGCCGTTCGGGTGACTTTACGGCGTGAGCCTCATCCATCCTGACGACGCCCGCGCCCAGTTGCTAAGCAGCGTAAAACAATTGTCGCATGAAGAGATCTACTTTGCAGACGCGGCCGGTCGAACAACCGCCAAGCAAGTCGTAGCCCGCCTCACACAACCGCCCTTCCCCGCCAGCGCCATGGACGGATGGGCCGTTCGCTACAATGATCTCCCGGGCCCATTTGCGATCACAGGCCAATCCGCAGCCGGACATCCGTTCCAAGGCGAACTGTCCAAGGGGCAAACTGTCCGCATCTTCACCGGCGCGGTCATGCCGGCAGGCGCAGATACTGTCATCGTGCAGGAAGAGGTTTCTGCAACAGCAGACAGCGCGACCCTGATCGGCGAAGGCCCGCCCCACATCGGCGCCCATGTCCGAGCAGCGGGGCAAGATTTCAGCCAAGATCAACCACTAATTCCGGCCGGCACAAGACTCACGGCCCGCCATCTCGGCCTGTTAGCGGCATCTGGCAACAACAGGGTCAGCGTTCATGCCCGGCCGCGTGTCACCCTGATTGCCACCGGCGATGAGCTTGTACCTGCCGGACACCGTCCGGGCGCCGGCCAGATCGTCAATGCCGCCGGCCCGATGCTCTCGGCCCTCCTGACCGCGGCGGGCGCCGATGTCTCCGATCTCGGCATTCTACCCGATCAGCGCGACCAGATTGCCGCCGCACTCACTAAGGCCAAAGCCGACCTTATCATTACCGTTGGCGGCGCTTCAGTCGGCGATCACGATCTCATCATTCCAGTCCTGAATGACCTTGGCGCCACACTCGATTTCTGGAAAATCGCCATGCGTCCTGGAAAGCCCCTCATAGCGGGGCATCTGGGCAACACCCACATTCTCGGCCTCCCGGGCAATCCCGTTTCCGCCTATGTTTGCGCGCTGCTGTTTGCATGGCCGCTGATCCACGCCATCGCAGGGCTCGCCACAACATTGCCAATCATCCACGCGCAGCTTTCAGCGCCGCTTCCAGCCAACGGCAATCGCCGGGATCATCTGCGCGCCACGCGTCAACCCGACGGATCACTTCAGCCCGCACCAACGCAGGACAGCGCACAACTCGCCTTGCTGGCCATGGCAGACGTTCTCATTCTCCGCGAGGCTTTTGCGCCGGCTGCGCAGTCTGGAGACATAGTGGCCGCCATCCCGCTTGACATGTTCTCTTATGTTGCCTAATCGTTCCGCATGTGTTCCGAATAAGGGTGTGGGCCATGTTGACGCGCAAGCAGCAGGAACTTCTCGGCTTCATTGACACGCGCCTGAAGGAGAACGGCATTTCGCCGAGCTTCGAGGAAATGAAGGATGCACTCAGCCTCCGCTCCAAATCGGGTGTCCATAGGCTGATAAACGCGCTTGAAGAGCGGCATTTTATTCGCCGCCTGCCCAACCGCGCTCGTGCCCTCGAAGTTTTGCGCCTGCCAGATGCCATGAACCCCGGCGTGAAGCTATTTCTCAAGCCTGCAGCACTCCCTGAACCCGCTAATGACAGCGTTTCAGTGCCGCTGCATGGCCGCATCGCCGCTGGCTTGCCCTTGGAGGCGCTCGAGTCTGACCGTTCACTCGCAGTTCCCTCTGCGCTGCTCGGGCCGGGCGATCATTATGCGCTCGAAGTGTCGGGCGACTCCATGATCGAAGCCGGAATCTTCGATGGTGATTATGCTCTTATCCGCCGTTGTGACGAAGCTCGTGACGGGGACATTGTCGTCGCCCTCATCGACAACAACGAAGCCACTCTCAAATATCTCAGACGGGAGAAGGGCATTGTGCGCCTTGATCCTGCCAACAGCACACATCAATCGCAGCGCTACCGTCCTGATCAGGTGCAGGTCCAGGGGCGGCTTGCAGGTATTCTGCGGCGCTATCATTGAGCGCTCACATGGTCTTGGAAACACCCGCCCAGGGATGATCGCCGAGATTATCCCGCGCCCCCCTTACCCGGCCACTTTCAAGCCAGATCGCAACAGCGCCGCGCCGTTCCAATGCCTGTTGGTCGAGCCTGAGCCAGCGCGGTGAGCACCAATCGGGTAGCCGCCGTTCGCTGACTACAATGTCTGCCGCCTCGCACGCAGGCTGCATGCTATCCTGCATAAGCATTTCTCGGGACCGTGTTGCAAACAGCGTGCGCGATCCGACTTGCCCCAGACAGGAGTCGTGGCTGCAATTCATGCCGGGCACATCATCAAACTTCCGGGCAATATTGTCATTGCCAACTGCCGCCGACCAGCTTTCCTGTAAAATTGCGCCTGTCCGAGGCCGCAGAAAGGCCAGAGGCCCCTCTGCCGTACGAAGGGCGACATGCCGGCCATCACGGCTCACCAGCAGGTCCGGCGGCGGAGACATCAGCGCCAGCACAGCGCCCGCTATAACCATAGGTACACCTCCAAGTCTCAGATTAGTACGCCACAAAATCAGCCATAGACCCCCAAGCACAATCAGTCCGAACGCCATGCTCGGCATCACCGGCAGCCGCGCAACCGCACCTGGCAACGCTGCGGTCCAGTAAGCGATGTCGAGCAGTCCCTCGACCATCCAGCCCGCCGGCCGATATGACACTGCCCCCAGCCCCAGCGCATCGCCCAATAGCCCGAGCACCAACGCCGGGATTATACCAAAGCTGGCCAGCGGGATCGCCAGCAGATTTGCCATCATGCCGTAGAGTCCCGATTGCTGGAAATGGAACAGCCCGATGGGAGACAATGCTACCTCAGCGACAAACCCCGTGGCGACCAATGCCAAAAGCCCCCGCAACATCAGCAAGCCCCATCCGACCTGAGCATCTGGCCCGAACATCCGCTTTGCAAATGTCGTCTCATAAAGCGCCACAATCGCGGCAACTGCGGCAAAGCTCATCTGGAAGCTTGGTCCCATCAAGGCTTCAGGCCGAACCAGCAAAATCACAAAGGCCCCCGCCGCCAACAGCCGCAATGAAATCGCATCGCGCCCGGCCAATAATCCTGCCAGCACGATCAGCGTCGCGATCAGGCTGCGCACAGTCGGCACCTCGCTGCCAGCCATCAAAGTATAGCCAAGACCCGCGGCCGCACCGGCGAGGAGCGCCAATGCCTTCACCGAAACCCGAAGCGCCAGCCACGGAAAAAGCCCGAGAATCCGCCGCATAAGCCAAACCACACCCCCCACCACCACCGCCATGTGTAGGCCCGAAATCGACAGCAAATGCGCCAGCCCTGCATCCCGAACAGCCTGGGCAGCATCTTCCGGTACGGCGCCCCGGTCTCCCGTCACAAAAACCGTAGCGACCGCCCCCGCTTCTCCCGGTATCGACGTCGTAATCCTTCGGGTCAGCGCTCGCCTGATATCCGCCAACCACGCCATCAACCCCTCAGGTTCAGGCGCCGAACTCAGCACTCTTAAAGGACCCAGAACGGTTCCGGTCGCACCCACGTCATCGAACCACAGAGACCGGGATGCATCAAAGCCGCCGGGAAACATCGGTCCCGCCGGTGGCATCAGCATCGCACGCAATTCCACCCGAGCACCGGATCCCAGCCCCTCGGCGGCCATAGCCCGAACCGCAGCGTGTCCTCTCAGCGTCACCCGAACCCTGTCCGGAACCCCCTGCTGCGGGTCGACATCAAGCAAAAGTCGCAGCTGATCACGCGCCAACCTCGGCTCTATCGTCACAACACTGGCCGTCAAACTAGCCATCCGCCGATCAGGAAGTACCAAATGCGCTGTTCGCGTAGATCGAAATTCCGATGCACCAAGCCCCAAAACTATCATGAGCATCAGCGTAGCCGGCCAACGTCGCCCCATCAGAAACAGCCCAAGTCCAAACCCGCCAGCCATCACAGCCAGCCCAAGCCGCTGCGCCTGCCAGGGCAAAAGAAACCAGCTCACCACGCCCGCCCCAAGCGCAACCGGCAACCATAGCGGGAACATCTCGCGTTCTGCCTGAACGAGCGCCGTGAGCCGAGCCAGCGGGCCTCGGCCGGATGCGGTTTGAACCACCCAAAGGGTTCTGCTAGTCACCCGATAACGGCTCCGCCCCGGCGCCAAACGGCCCCACAACCCTCGTCAGTAGCATTGGACATTCAAACCATGAGCGCAAGCGCTCCCGCAAAGGTCGTCACTCGTTTCGCTCCCTCGCCCACCGGTTTTCTGCATATCGGCGGCGCCCGCACCGCGCTCTTCAACTTTCTGTTCGCGCGCCATCACGGCGGCGAGTTCCACCTGCGGATTGAAGATACCGATCGCGTCCGCTCCACAGATGAAGCCATCGCTGCAATTCTCGATGGCATGCAATGGCTCGGCCTCGATCATGATGGCGAGGTGATTTACCAGTTCAGCCGTGCCGCTCGACATGCCGAAGTCGCAAACCAGCTGCTCGCCGCCGGCCACGCCTATCGCTGCTTCGCCACAGCCGAGGAGCTTGAAGCCATGCGCGCCGAGCAGCGCGCCCAAAAGCGCCCGCTCCGCTACGACGGACGCTGGCGCGATCGGACTGACTGGCCGCAAGGTCAGCCTTTCGTTATTCGCCTCAAAGCACCCCAAACTGGCAATGTCACCATCAACGACCAGGTTCAGGGCCCGGTTACCGTCGCCAATGCCGAGCTCGACGACATGGTGCTCCTCCGCTCGGACGGCACCCCCACCTACATGCTCGCCGTGGTCGTTGATGATCACGATATGGGTGTCACCCATATTATTCGCGGCGATGATCATCTCAACAACGCATTCCGCCAGCTGGCGCTCATCAGAGCCATGGGCTGGCCGGAGCCTGTCTATGCCCATATTCCGCTCATCCACGGCGCTGATGGCGCAAAGCTCTCCAAGCGCCATGGTGCGCTTGGTGTCGACGCCTACCGCGATCAGTTTGGCATGCTTCCCGAGGCACTCGAAAACTATCTCCTCCGCCTCGGCTGGGGACATGGCGACGATGAGTTCATAACCCGCGCACAGGCTATCGAGTGGTTCAATCTCGAGGGTGTGGGCCGCAGCCCGTCGCGCTTCGACATGAAGAAGCTCGAATCGGTCAACGGTCACTATCTTCGAACAGCCGACGATACTCGCCTCACCGGCCTGATAACACCAGCCATTGAGTCGACGCTCGGCCGCAAGTTGAGTCAGGTCGATAGCGACCTGCTGCAACGCAGCATGCCCGAACTGAAGAAGCGTGCTATAGATATCAATAGCTTGGCTGCATCTACGCTTTTCTATCTTCGCACTCGCCCAATAAACATGGACGATGCCGCACTGCGGCTGCTAGCATCAGCGCCACAGGGCCTGCTTTCCCGGGCGCGCACGGCGCTTGCAGCTGTAACGCCCTGGGGTGTGGCTGGCCTTGAAGCATCGGCAAGGGAGCTGGCAGACGCTGAATCGATTAAACTTGGCAGCATTGCCCAGCCATTGCGAGCCGCACTCACCGGCGCTGCCCAATCACCGGGCATTTTCGATGTGATGGAAGCCCTCGGGCGAGACGAGTCACTAGGTCGTATTGATGATGTAATTGCGTTAACAACAATATCAACAACAAGCGCTTGAAAGCGAAAGGGCCCAAGGGATGAGCAACTCAGCCTCAATCAAGTTGGATGGGAACAGCAACGACTATGCGGTCCTGTCCGGCTCCGTAGGCCCTCAGGTCATCGATATCCGCAAGCTTTATGCCAATACCGGGCGCTTCACCTATGATCCGGGCTTCACAAGCACCGCTTCGTGCGAATCGAAAATCACCTACATTGATGGTGACGCTGGCGTGCTGCTCTATCGTGGCTATCCCATCGATCAGCTCGCTGAAAAATCGAGCTTTCTCGAAGTTGCCTATCTCCTGCTGAATGGCGATCTGCCAAGTGCGGACGAACATCACGAGTTCACGCATCTCATCACCCGCCACACTATGATCCACGAACAGCTGGCGCAATTCTATCGTGGTTTTCGGCGCGATGCCCACCCAATGGCCATCATGTGCGGAATCGTCGGCGCCATGGCCGCATTTTATCACGATTCCACCGACATTCACGATCCGCAGCAACGCGTCATCGCTTCACACCGTATCATCGCCAAGATGCCGACGCTCGCTGCCATGGCATACAAATACAGCGTCGGCCAACCCTTCCTCTATCCGGATAACTCCTTGTCATTCGCCGGTAATTTTCTGCGCATGACCTTCGGCGTCCCTGCCGAGCCTTACATTATCGATCCCGTCGTCGAGGACGCGATGGAAAAGCTGCTCATCCTGCAGGCCGATCATGAGCAAAACGCCAGCACGTCGACAGTCCGCCTCGCCGGTTCATCGGGCGCAAATCCTTTCGCCTGTATCTCAGCCGGAATCGCCTGCCTCTGGGGCCCTGCCCATGGCGGCGCCAACGAAGCTGCGCTCAACATGCTGCGGGAAATCGGCACCCCCGACCGTATCCCGGAGTTCATTGCCCGGGCCAAAAATAAGGACGATCCGTTCCGTCTGATGGGCTTCGGCCACCGGGTCTACAAGAGCTATGATCCGCGCGCCAAGGTCATGGCCGGCGTCGCCAAGAATATCCTCGACCGACTCGGTATTGCCGATCCGATTTTCGATGTTGCTCGCGAGCTTGAGCATATCGCTCTGACAGACCAGTATTTCATCGACAAGAAGCTATACCCGAACGTCGATTTCTATTCCGGCGTGGTCATGTCGGCGATCGGCTTCCCCACATCGATGTTCACCGTACTTTTCGCCATTTCCCGCTCTGTAGGCTGGATCGCGCAATGGACCGAGATGATGGAAGACCCCGAGCAGAAAATAGGGCGGCCGCGCCAGCTCTACACAGGACCCGATGTGCGGGACTATGTGCCCCTCAGCCTGCGTAGCTGAGAGCGTCACACCATGGCAGCAAGCCGCTTTCTGATCCGGTTTGCTGCCGTCCTGATCGCCACCGCATCAGGAACAACGGCGGTCGCCGGACCTTTCGCCGAAGTCGGCGATCGCCAACTCCGTCAGGATGTCGGCTTGCTCGCGGCTGCCGGGCTTATCCGTGGCCCGGTAGACAGCTGGCCGTTGCCCTGGGCACAGATAGAATCAGGCCTCAATCGCGCCAAGGACGGCCGCGCACTGCCGCTTCATCTCCAGGCCGCCGTCACGAGACTCGATCGACTGGCCGATTTCAACGCCAAGGGCATCGCTGTCGAAGCCCGGCTGATGGGCACCAACGAAGTCTCCACCGCCCGCGATTTCGGAACGCTTGCCCGGGGAAAGGCCGATGTGTCCGGCCGTATCGAAGCCAATGGCGATATCATCTCAATCAGCGTCGGCGGCGGCTACCGCAGCGATCAGGCCAGCGCACCATTTCATCTTGAGCCCTCCCAGGCTACCCTCCGCCTCGGCAATTGGGCTCTATATGCCGGCAACAATGAGCAATGGTTCGGCCCCGGCGTCGATGGCGCGCTCCTATTCTCCAACAGCGCCCGCCCGATACCAAAAATTGGCATAAAACGCCTCAATCCCGATCCGATTGATCTCCCCGTCCTGCGCTGGCTCGGCCCGGTCCGGCTCGATCTGTTCGCCGGCGTCCTCAACGAGAATCGGGATTTCAACAATGCCATCACCGTCGGCACGCGCCTCAGTTTCATGCCCTCACAGGGCTTCGAGGTCGGCCTTAACCGTGCGCAGATGCTTTGCGGTCAAGGGCGCCCATGCGGACTGCGCCAGATCGCGCAATCCTTCATCGGCGTCGGCAATGCCGATAATCCGGATCCGGGTAATACCGCCGCGTTCCTGTCCCAGGCCGGCAACCAGCTTGCCGGCTTCGATCTCAGCTACACGCACAACTTCAGGGGCGTCGCCGCCAAGCTCTATTTCGAAGGGGAGGCCGAGGATTTCGACAATATCATCCTCGAACAATGGGGCCGTCTCATCGGCCTCACGCTGAGCGGTGCAGCCGGCAGTCGCGGTGCCAGCTACTCCACGACAATCGAATATTCCGATACACTGGCGGTCTCGTTTTTCAACGGCACGCCGCTCGAAGCCGCCACCGGTGGCCAAACCCGCTATCCCGGCGCGTTTTATAACAACAGCCTGTACACATCCGGATTCACCTATCGCGGTCGCCCCATCGGCCATTGGTCCGCAGGTGATAGCCGCAATCTCGTAATCCACGCCGCCATCACCGATACACGCAATCGCCGCTGGTATACATCGGCACGCTCCGTCCATCTCAACATCATCGATCTCGGCAATCCGCCCACAGCCATTTTCCCAAGGCCCGATGGCAGCCCAGGTCCCGCGATCAGCAATCCGGTTTCAACGTCATCCGAAAAATTCGCTATTCTCACCGCCGGCGCCGAACTGCCATTGAAGTTTGGCGATCTCAGGATTGAAACGCGGTGGCAATCCGACAGTCCCAGCACACCGGGCCGCAGAGCATCACGCGCAGCAATCGAAGTCCAATTGCGTCAGCGTTTCTAAGCTGCCGCCACCCATTGCTCGGCGAGCGCAAGGGCCCGCGGATCATCAATATCGATCCAATCGTGAAGCGACACATCGTGCACCGCTGCCCGACCACGGGCAGCAAGCACCCTCACCCCGTCGGAAAGACCCGGTCGCGGCAGCCTGGCCAACGCATCCATAAGCTCGGCGGTAATAAGGAAAACCCCGCAATCATACGCATCATAGCTGGCGATAGACTTGCCTATGGCAACAATCCGGTCAGCACCTTCACTCGACGGCCGCGTTGAAACGCGCGTCACATCTTCTTCGTCCACCCATGGATGCCCCAACCTGCGATCAACCCCAAGAACCAGCCCGGCATTGACCAGCGACGCCGCCGCCACGGCAGCGTAAAGTTCCGGCGACGCCAAATGATCGCCCATCACCAGCAATGCCTTTTCCTCCAGCACCACAGAGGCTGCCATAACAGAAACCCCGTTCGGCTCGGCCCAGCGGTCATTGTGCACCGTCTCCGCGCCCGCAGCCCGCGCCGCAGCAGACACACGGTCCCCCTCATAGCCAGTAATCACAACCGTCCTGCTCACACCGGCGGCTGCAAGATTGTCCATTATGCGGCGCAGGAGTGGCTTACCGCCAACAAGAGTCAGCGGCTTTGAGGCCGATACGCTGCGTAAACGTGTGCCCATACCAGCGGCAAGGATGATCGCCTGCACGCTCGCGTACCCGGCCCAGTTCAGACTAGTTCAGCGTCTCGCCAGCAACAAACTGTTCAACTGCCACAAAGGCCTCATCATCGGTCACCTGCACGGGCGGATGCTTGCAGAAATAGGATGATGGCTGAAGAACCGGGCCTGCCAGGCCACGATCGAGTGCAATCTTTGCACAACGGATCATATCGATGGCAACGCCCGCCGAGTTCGGGCTGTCTTCCACCGATAGACGAAGCTCTATGTTCATCGGCACGCCGCCAAACATACGGCCTTCCATGCGCAAGAAGCAGACCTTGTTGTCGTTCTGCCACGGCACATAGTCCGAAGGCCCAACATGGATGTTCTCATCGTCAAGCCTGGTATGCGCCACCGATTGCACAGCCTCGGTTTTAGATTCCTTCTTAGAAGCCAGCCGCTCACGGTTCAGCATGTTCAGAAAGTCGGTGTTGCCGCCGGTGTTCAGCTGATACGTCCGGTCCAGCGTTACGCCGCGCTTGGCAAACAGGTCGGTCAATGTCCGGTGGACGATGGTGGCACCAAGCTGCGCCTTGATGTCATCACCAATGATCGGCACACCGGCCGCCCGGAATTTTTCCGCCCATACCGGGTTGGAAGCGATGAACACCGGCATGTTGTTAACGAACGCCACGCCTGCCGTAATCGCCACATCAGCGTAGAATTCGGTGGCCTCCTGGCTGCCGACCGGTAAATAATTGCACATCACCTCAGCACCGGAACGCTTCAGGCTTTCAACGACCTCGGCCTTGGTCGGCTGCGGAGCGTCGGAGACGATGAAGCGCCGATGCTCCGGGTGGGAAGCCATATGCGGCGAAACACCATCGAGAATCCGCCCCATCTGGACGATAGTTCCCGTCGGCTCAACATGATCGCAGAACACAGCAGTGCAATTAGGCTTGGCAAAGATCGCCTCGGACACATCCTTGCCAACCTTGCGGGCATCAATATCCCAGGCCGACACAACCTTGATGTCCTTGGGCCGATAGCCGCCCATATCCCAATGCATAAGGCCTTGCTCGTCGTTGGACCCGCCATTGGCGTAGTGGTAAAGGCCCTGCACAAGCGACGAAACGCAATTGCCCACCCCAATCAGGGCGACAGGAATCAACGACATTTCAAGCAGTTCCTTTCACGACGAAACCTCAGCCCCCATACCGGCGAGGCAGATAATTTGTGGCAGTTATACTACAGGGGTTCGCTCGGCAAGGACGCTTTGGTGAGGAAACCATAGCTGCTGGCAGCATAGTTGGCCTTCACACGAGCATCGCCAGCCCTGAGGAATTCACCTAACCGACTGTAAAAGCGCCACTGCGTGATGGCGGTTGTAACCATGCTATAGCCTGCCAGCAGCACAAAGCCTTGAAACCACCAGCCCATTGCTGCCATCGCTGCCCATGTCCAAAGAAAGGTGTTCCGGCGTCCGGCAACAAGCCGCAATCGGCGCTCGAAGGTGCCAGCATCGTCCAGCTGCTTGCCGGTAATACGCCGAAAAAATTCGCCCTGAAGCGATTCCGAAAGTGCTGGAAAAATAATCAGCGCCGCCACAGCCCAGGGCAAGCCCGATCCCAGCCCACCATCGGCAGCCGCCCCGGAAAACCACCAGGCGGCACAGAGATACCAGACATATTCGATCAGCTTGTCGAGCACATGCTCAAGGTCCCCCCAGCGCGAAAACTCGATCCGGGTCCGCGCCAGCTTGCCGTCCACGCCGTCAAGCGGGCCACAAAGCAAGGCCAGTCCCAATGCCCACCACAACATTCCAGCGGCAAACAGCCCGGCAGCAGCAAATCCCAGGATCGCCGTCACCAGCGTTACCATGTTCGGCGTCACAAAGCTGGGGGCAAGCAGGCGCACCAGCGTGTCTTCGATCAATGGATGCACAAACCGCGCCGGCCAGTCGAGCGCGCCTTTCTGGGCTGCTGCAATCACTAGCCGAGTTGTCTCAGCAGCCGCCGCCTCTTCCACCGGTCGCGCCCATATCATTGGCACCAGACGCCGCCGCTCGGGCGCATAAAGCTCGATATCAGCGATCGAAATGCGCGTCACCGTCGGGTCCGCAGCCGCCAGACGAATCAGTGTCGAATGGAAGTCCCAGTCGCCTAGCCCCCCAGCCACTTCAGCAAGCATTGCGGCCGGCAATTTCATCACGCCCGACGCGAGGTTGGCCGCATCAAGGCGTTCAACGCCACCATGTGAAGCGCCATCGCTCACCAGAATTGCCGCTTCTTCGACGTCAAGAATCGCCGCCACCGCCCGTTCGTCGATCGTCAGTCCTGGCGCCAGAACAACCGCGAATCCGGCATCTGCCATTCGCGCCGGCAGCCCCGCCATCGTTACAGTTTCAACCCCTTCAGGCACCTTTGTAAGCGGCTGTGGCGCCACCAGAAGCAGCGTCGTGCATCCTGCCCGCCTAAGAGTGCGTGCTTGACGCTCAAGCAATGTGATCCCGCCAATGACCAATCCCGCCTGGAACGCCTCGGGGGCCAAAAGAACGCCAATACACGCCATCGCTGGCGCGTCTCATAGGGGTTTGTGCCACATCTTGCCAAGGCCGCTTGCCAACCCCCGATCCACCGGCCTAGCAAAGCAGCCGTGCACAAAACTGCAACAGATACCGCGCGCCCTGATGCGATCGAGGATCCCAGCAACCTCTGGCTGGTCCATCCCATGTCATGGCGGCTGCTGCCAGCCGCACTCAAGCTGGATATTCATCCCAACACAGTGTCTTTTGCGGGCATGGGGTTCGGTATTCTGGCCGGCTTTTGTTACTGGAATTGGCACGATCCAAGGTTTGTCATCGCGGGCTTTCTGGCCATGTTCGCATGGCATGTCTGTGACGGTCTCGATGGCAAACTCGCTCGCGCATCGGGCAAGGCCAGCCCGCTTGGCAGGGTGATCGACGGCGTTTGCGATTATCTAACCTTCATAGTCGTTATCATCCCGCTCGCCCTGTCCTTCCCGGACTGGAAGAACACGCTTGCTCTGGCTGCGGTTTCTGGTTGCTTCCATGCGCTCCAATCGGCCTGGTACGAAGGTGAGCGCGAGGCGTGGAAGCGTCGCCTTGTCGGTGAGTTCACCATAGCGCCCCGCCCTGCCGGCCCCGCCATTGCAGCGCCCTATAACTGGGCCGAGAATCGGTTCAATCGCAGTCACCGGCGAATGGACATGGCGCTCACCGCGCGGCCAGGCTTGCTTCCCGACTATCTCGATCTTACCGCGCCGATCATTCGCCAGATGTCCATTCTCTCGGCAAATAATCGCACAATCGCCATCGCACTCGCCTGCCTCGCCGGCGATCCGCGGCTCTATTGGTGGTGGGAGATCATAGCCCTAACGCTAATTGCATTCTTTATGAACAATCGACTGCGGAATCGCGAAGCTACGCTGGCCAGCCAATCCTCTGCGGTGCTACGTCCGGAGTAATGATGTCAGACGACTCTCCCCTTCCCGCCCCACCTCGCTGGCCGCTCTGGATCGCGGGTGCCGCAACTATTTTGTGGCTCCTTGTAACAGCTGCCGCAATGATCCCGCTCATTCCCGGCCTGCGCCTGCCCGGCAGCTTCGATATCGTTGCTGTAGTGGCAGGCATTACCCTGAGTTTCGCAGCGCCTCTCGCCTTGCTGTGGTTTGTGGCCCTGCGCTTGCAGGATAGCGGCCGTTTCCGCGCCGAGCGTAGTGCTCTTCTCGCCGAACAGACCCGTCTCACCACGCTTCAGCTCGCACAGGGGGCCGATGCCATAAGCCAGCTTGAACAGCGCCTTTCGGACCTCACTGGCCAGCTCACTGCCATGGCAAAGCCTGTCGAACGCCAGCACCAAGCCCTTGCCGCCACGATTACCGACCTTCAGCAGACCAGCAGCGGCCTCCTTGAGGCTGTCCAGCGAACCGAGGTCGCTACAGCTACTCTTGGTCAGGAAACGCCAGCAGCGGCCGTCAAGGCCGAGCAACTCACTGTAATTCTCGCCGGCAGCCGGGATGCGCTGGCAACCCAGATGGCCGATGCGGAAGGCCTTCTCTCACGGCTCGCCGCGCGCCTTGCCGAGGCACGCGCAGAAGCCACAGCCACAGCTGACGCCGCAGAGGCGCGCATCATGGCCATCACCGCAGCCACCGACACAGCCCGAATCGCACTCGCCGAGCCGCTTGGCGCCTTGAATGATGGCGTCGACTCCGCCCTCGCTCGTACACATCAAGCCGTTGAAAGCGCCCGCCAGGGCATCGGTGAACAGACGGTCAGCCTTGCTGCCACCGTCTCCGAGGCGCTCGCCACAACACGCAACGACCTTGACGCACAGTCCGGTGTCTTCTTGGTGGCTATAGAGTCCGTGCTCGCTCGCGCTGCCGAGGCGATGGCCACCACACGTGAGACGTTAGACGCACAGGCCGAAAAGATCGTCACGACCGTCGATAATGCCCTGATACGGACCAGTGACGCGCTCGGCAGTACACGCGATGGTGTTCACGCCCAAACCAACGCCATGCTCGCCAGTGTCGAACAAGCCCGCACGACGATCGATAATATCGGCGGCGAATCGGCACGCGCCATCGCCATTCGAATCGCCGAACTGACCGGCGGTATCACAGACCTCGGTAGCAATCTGGACACACAGGCCGAACGCGCCGCGCGATTGGCTGAAACGCTCAAGGCTCAGATCGAGGGCTTCGACGCGGCCCTCGCTGCCAGCGCCGAACATGGCAATGCCACGCTTACAATCGTCGATAGCCGCCTCAGCGCTGTGCATTCGAGTGTCTCCGGCCTCGCCACGCCTGTCGCCGAAGCCCAGTCCGGCCTCGAAAAGGTCATCGGCCACCTCGCAACCCTAGACGGCGCAGCGGGTCAGTTCTTCGAGCAGCTCGCCGAAGCCGTGCCGGCCGCCGTGCCCGGCCTTGAAGACCTTGGGAGCCGCCTTGCCAGGCTTTCGGACGATGCCGCCGCCCTCTCCACCCCAATTGAAGCGAGCATCGACAGTCTCGCTACCGCCCAATCTCGCCTCGAAGTCGCGGGCGCTGCGCTTGAGGACGCCACCGCAGCACTCAACGAACGTTTGACCAGCGCAGAAACCCGCCTCGCAGCCGTTACCCGGGGTGCAGAGGATGAAGCGCTCGTAGCCACGGCCGCCCTGCTGGAAAGTTTCAGCCGAATTCGCGACGTCGCAGCCCAGTCCGCCGGCACCATGCGCGAAACGCTTTCAGGCGTCGTTGCGGAAGCTGAGGCAGCATTGGACCGCGCCGCCACCGCCAAAGCCGAATCTGCCTTTGGCGCGCCCGTCCGCACGGCCTTGGCCTCGCTTGAAAGCCAGCAAAATCGCGCCGCTGCCGCCGCTCAGGCCGCAGCCGAGCGCATCTCCAACCGGCTGGTTGCCCTCACTCAAACAGTCACCAGCGTCGAAACCCATTTCGACAAACGCCAGACCGAAGTCGAAATCCGCGAACGATCCGATCTCGCCCGACGCGCCACTGAGTTGCTCGGCAGCATGAAAGATCAGGCAATCGACCTGACCCGCCTGCTAGCCCTTGATATCGAGGATCAGGCCTATGAAGATTGGCTTGCCGGCGATCGCAGCCGCTTCCTGCGGGGTCTGGCGCTGGCGCTCGATTCCGATACAGGGCGCGCCATCAGCCGCCATCTTGCCCATGATGCAGCCTTCAGGGTCGATGCCGCGCGTTTCGCACAGGATTTCGAAAGCCTCATCACCCATGTCACCGCCGACAGGCAGGGCCGCGCTCTCGCCGGAACCCTGTTGGCCTCCGATCCCGGCAAGCTCTACCTCGCCCTCACACAAATCAATTCAGGCGACAGCTGATCTGCATCAGCGCCAGCCCGGAACATCCGCAATCTCGATCCACCCAAAGATATAATTAATAGCAAATACGCCAAACAGGACCGCGGAAATCAAAGTCGTCCAGATCAGTTTTCGCCCCAGCTGCGGATTGGCCGGCGCAGAATCAGCTTGGCCCGGTAGCGCGTCCTCACCAGCCTCTTCACTCGTTTTGACCCAGAAGGGCAGCACGGCAAACAGCGTCAGCACCCAGAACAACAGGTATATCGCCGCCACCGAAACCGGCTTCATCGCCCTATCCCAGCCTGACGATCTGAACTTCGGTCACTGGCTTCTTGCCCGTCCACTCTCTGACCACGCGCCGCACAGCTACGCGAATGTCATCGGCCAGCTTGTCGCCACCGCCGCCATTACCATTGCCAGCTTTGCCAGCGCCCTTGGGACCACCACGCCCGCCTCTCGGCGCACGCCCACCGCCGTTTACAGCCTTTGCCGCAGCATCGGAACATTCAGCCAGGAATGCCTCCTTGTCAGCCTCCACAGGCACACCCTGCGCATTGATGACAGGATCGGCCAGCAGCCGGCCCTCACGGTCAAGCACGACGGCAACCGCCATCACGCCATTCATCATCAACCGCCGCCGTTCGGCCATGGTCGAGCCATCAGCCGGCAGGATCACATCCCCGTCGAGCACCAGCCGACCAGCCTTCTCATGGCCCATCAAATGCGGCCCGTTCGGCGCCAGCCGGATGGCCGAACCATTAATCGGCACCATGGTTTTCTTCACCCCACATTCCTTGGCAAAGCGCGCATGTTCTTCCATGTGCCGCCGCTCGCCGTGCACCGGAATAGCGATCTCGGGCCTGATCCACTCATACATAGCCTCAAGCTCCGGGCGCCCGGGATGGCCGGACACATGCACATGCGCCTGCCGCTCAGTGATCACCTCAATCCCGCGCGTCGCGAGCTGGTTCTGAACCCGGCCAATCGCCAGCTCATTGCCCGGTATCTGCTTGGATGAATAAACCACCAGATCACCCGGCTCCAGCTTCAGCGCAGGGTGGCTGCCATCCGCAATCCGGCTAAGTGCGGCCGCTGGCTCGCCCTGCGCACCAGTGCACAATATCAACAGCTTCTCAGGCGCCATCCCGCTCGCCTGGTCCCAGCTCATCACCGGCGGCAAATCCTTTAGATAGCCGGTCGCCTTCGCAACTTCCGTAATCCGGTCCATCGACCTGCCAGCCAGCACCAGATGCCGCCCGGTTTCCTTTGCCACGTGGCCCAAGGTCGCAATCCGCGCCGCATTCGAGGCAAAGGTCGTCACAACCACCCGCCCCTTCTTGCGGCTTTTCACCACCTGCAGCAGCCCGGCACGCACATCACCTTCACTGCCCGAAGCTTCTGTATTGAAAACATTGGTCGAATCGCCGATCATCGCCAGCACGCCGGAATCACCAATCGCCGTCAGCATCTCGGCACTCGCCGGCGTTCCCAGCAAAGGCGTATCATCCAGCTTCCAGTCGCCGGTATGAAACAGCCGTCCATAAGGCGTATCGATGATCAGCGCATTGCCCTCAAGAATCGAGTGCGCCAGAGACACATATTCAAAACCGAAAGGCCCCAACTGCAATTTCCCGCCCAGCGGTATAATCCTCAGCTCGACCTCCCGCTCGATCCCTTCTTCCTTCAGCTTCTTGGCAATCAGCCCAGCTGTGAAAGGCGTCGCATACAGCGGCACACCAAGGTCAGCCGCCAGATAGGGAATGGCGCCGATATGGTCTTCATGCCCATGCGTCAGCACCACGCCAAGCAGATCCTTGGCCCGCTCCTCAATGAAGGCCAGATCAGGCAGTACCAGATCAACGCCGGGATAGCTCGGATCGGCAAAGGTCATGCCCAGATCCACCATCACCCATTTGCCTTCGCAGCCATAAAGATTGACGTTCATGCCAATCTCGCCACTCCCGCCAAGCGGCAGGAAAATCAGTTCTTTACCAGGTTTCATTCAGTTATCTTCTCATTCAATTCATGGATGCGGATCAGCCCGCTTATGGTCAAATCACCGTCCACCAGGTCAATGGACGCTGTGTGCCGGTTAAACAATGTGGCAAGTCCGCCGGTCGCTATCACCGTCACCGGTCCGCCGATCTCCTGTCCAATGCGCTGAACCAGCCCTTCAATCAACCCCACATAGCCCCAGAACACGCCGGACTGCATGGCGTGAACCGTCCCCTTGCCGATAACACCCAGTGCTTCGCCCTGCGGATCAACCGGGGGCTCAACCGCAATCCGCGGCAGTTTCGCCGCCGCCTGATAGAGCGCGTCCATGCTCAGATTTATCCCCGGCGCAATCACGCCGCCCAGATAAGAGCCATCGGACGCCACAACATCAAAGGTCGTGGCAGTGCCAAAATCCACCACAATCAGGGTGCCCGGATAGCCATGATGCGCTGCAATCGCGTTGACCAGCCGGTCCGCCCCCACTTCAGCCGGGTTCGGCACGACAATCTTTAAACCAAGTTCCAAGCTGCCAACCGCCACCACAAGCGGCTCGACATGGAAATACTTCCGGCACAATCGCTGCAGATTGAAGAGCGTAGGCGGCACAACCGTGGCAATGATCGCCGCATCAATATGCGTCCGCTCCACCCCCTCCAAAGCCATCAACTGATGCAGCCAGACAGCATATTCATCCGCCGTCCGCTGACCATCGGTTGAAATACGCCAGCGCCAACGAATGTCATCGCCATCACAAATGGCAAAAACTATGTTGGTATTCCCCACATCAATCGCAAGAAGCATCGGCCACGCCCTTCAATCCACCCAGCGCAAACACCTCGCCGGCATGCACATGCCGAACCCCGCCGTCCATTGCCAGCAGCAGTGCCCCGTCAGCGGCCAGCCCCTCAAACCGCCCAACAAGCGTTTGATCGCCCAATCGCACTTCGATCATGCTGCCGACGCCATCTGCCGCCGCCAGCCACGCCGCGCGGACCGGCGCAAACCCCTGCTGCTCCCAATCAGCCCGCCAGAGCGCAAACCGCGCCTGCAGCGCCAAAAACAGCGCATCCACACTGCCGCCCACTGCCGCCGCAGGCCGCTCCAGATCGTCCGGCGCCCAGCCGACATTGACGCCAATCCCCACCACCAACGCATCGCCCGCCCGCTCAAGCAAAATCCCGCTCACTTTAGCACCATCCAGCAACAGGTCGTTGGGCCACTTCAACCGCGCCTCTTTCCCGGTCGCCGCTAAAATCGCCTCCCGCAAAGCAACCGCTGCAACAAAGGAAAACGTCTGAACCGCCCCCTCGGCCCTGACCAGAACACTGGCCATCAAATTGCCTGCACCGTCATGCCAGATGCGTCCCCGCCGCCCGCGCCCCGACGTCTGGCGGTCAGTCCGCACCCAAAAGCCATCGGGCAAGTCCGCCGCCCGGGCCAGCAACCAGTCATTGGTCGATCCCACAGTTTCCAGATGGGTGAAGTTGGCCTCAACCAAGCCCGAACAACGCCCCGGCCGCCGCCGCCGTCGCCGCCGCAATAGGCCCCATGGCTAACATCCCGACAGGCGAGCAGAACAACGCCGCCCCAAGAATCATCGCGCCATTGGCCCGGCTGCCTTCCGACACCAGACCCACCTTGTCCTCATCAAAATACATGATCTTGACGAGCCGAAGGTAATAATAGGCTGCCACCACCGACGTCACAAAACCGATCAGCGCCAGCGGCACCATGCCCGCGGCAATCACCGCCTGAAACACCGCCAGCTTCGGCCAAAAGCCCAGAAGCGGCGGAATCCCCGCCAACGAAAACATGAATATTGCCATGGCTAACGCCAGCCGCGGCTGCGAGCGGGAGAGCCCGGCCAGATCGGCCATTGCTTCGACCGGCCGTCCATCGGGCGTCCTCAGTTGCATGACCACCATGAAGGTCCCCAGCGTCATCGCAAGATACACCGCCAGGTAAAACAGCAATGCCTCGATCCCCACCGGCGTCGCCGCCGTCAGCCCGACAAGCGCAAAGCCGATATTCGCAATCGACGAATAGGCCAGCAGCCGCTTCAAATTGCTCTGCGCAATCGCCGCCACTGCCCCCAAGATCATCGATGCCACGCTCAGAAAGGCGACAATCTGCTGCCAATCAAACACCGCCGGCGCAAACGCCGTCACCAACACCCGCACCATCAAGCCAAGGGCCGCAGCCTTTGGTGCCGCAGAAAAAAACGCCGCCACCGGCGTCGGTGCGCCCTCATAAACATCCGGCGTCCACATGTGGAAGGGCACCGCTGAAATCTTGAACGCCAGCCCGGCAACAATGAACACCAATCCGAATACTAACCCCAGAGACTTGGACCCGTCAGACAGCGCCAGCGCAATGCCGCCAAAATTCGTCGTGCCAGCAAAGCCATAAACCAGCGTCACGCCATAAAGCAGAATACCGCTCGCCAGCGCACCCAGCACAAAATACTTCAGCCCCGCCTCCGCCGATCGCCCCTCGCCCCGATGAAACGCCGCCAACACATAAGCCGCCAGCGATTGCAATTCGAGCCCGATATAAAGCGACAGCATATCATCAGCGCTCACCATCATGCACATGCCCAGGGCGGCCATCGTCAGCAGCACCGGATATTCAAAGCGCAGCGTTTTCGCCCCCTCCAGCCACGGCAGCGCCAACACCATCGATGCCGCCGCAGCCCCCAGAATCAAAACTTTCAGAAAAGCAGAAAACCCGTCGGCCACATAAAGCCCGTTAAACGCCACAGCCCGGCCCACCGGCGCATCGATCACAGCCCAGCCAGCAATCCCCATGATCACCACAGCGGCAAAGGTCACACCCCGCGCCGTCAGCCGATCACCAAAATCCTTGGCACCACCGCCAAAAGTGCCCAGCATCAGCAGCAGCAAGCTCCCCACCGTGAGCACAAGCTCCGGCGCCGCCACCACAATCGAGGCCAGGTTCGGATGCATCAGTGCGCCGCCTCAATATTGACCAGATGCCGCGCCGCCTGCCCTGCCGGCACCGTCTGCGGCGCTGCGGCCTGAAGGATCGTCATGTCCGTGGGTACCGTCGCCAGCGCCACCCCGTCGAGCCGCTCGACAATGGCCGCCACCGCCGGCTTCATAGGCTCCTGAAAACTCGCCGGATAAATCCCCATCCACAGCACAGCCGCCACCACTGGCAGCAAAATCACCGTTTCGCGCAAACTAAGGTCAGGCATCGCCCGTGTATCGTCCCCCGCAGCAGCACCAAACGCCACCCGCCGGTAAAGCCAGAGCATATAGGCGGCCCCCAATATAATCCCGGTCGTCATCACAAATGTCGCCCATGTGCTCGTCTGATACAGCCCGATCAGGACCAAAAATTCCGCCACAAAGCCGCTCGTCGCCGGCAGCCCAACGCTCGCCATCGTGAAGAACAGCAGCAGTAGCGCGTAGCGCGGCATCGTGTCAGCCAATCCACCATAACGAGCAATCTCGCGCGTATGGAGCCGGTCATAAATCACCCCCACACACAGGAACAACGCACCCGACACCAACCCATGCGAGAGCATCATCACCAGTGAGCCCTCAATCCCCTGCTCATTCAGTGCAAACAGCCCAGCCGTAACGAAAGCCATGTGTGCCACGCTGGAATAAGCGATCAGCTTTTTCATATCTGCCTGCACAAGCGCGACCAGAGAGGCATAAACCACCGCCACCATCGACAGCCCAAATACCAGCCAAATCAGCTGCGCGCTCGCATCAGGAAACATCGGCAGCGAGAAACGCACAAACCCATAGCCGCCCAGCTTCAGCAGCACACCGGCCAGAATCACCGATCCCGCCGTCGGCGCCTCGACATGCGCATCCGGCAGCCAGGTGTGCACAGGCCACATCGGCATCTTCACCGCAAAGCTCGCAAAGAACGCCAGGAACAACCAGAACTGTGCCCGTGGATCAAAGTCATACGCCGTCAGCACGCCAATGTCGGTGGAGCCCACCTCGTTCACCATCCACAACATGCCAACCAGCATCAGCACCGAGCCCAGCAAGGTGTAGAGAAAAAACTTATACGACGCATAAATCCGCCGCGCCCCGCCCCAAATCCCGATGATCAGGAACATCGGGATCAGCCCAGCCTCGAAGAACAGATAAAACAACAGCATATCGCGCGCCGCAAAAGTGCCGATCATCAGGCTTTCCATCACCAGAAATGCCGCCAGATATTCCGGCACCCGCCGCGTCACGCTCTCCCACCCCGCCAACACACACAGCGGCATCAAAAACGCCGAGAGCAGGATCAGCATCAACGCAATCCCGTCTATCCCGAGATGCCACTCCAGCCACGGCCCGAACAGCGCCGCCCGCTCGACAAACTGAAATCCCGGCGCATCGTTCACATAACCCTGCCAAAGCGTCAGCCCCAACCCCAGCAGCACAAGCGTCGTCGCCAATGCGGTCCACCGCGAAGCCCGTGCCTTGCCCGCCTCGTCGCCGGGAAGCACCAGCACAAGCATCGCCGCCAGCAAGGGCAAAACAATCATCAGGCTCAGGATCGGCATGTCCGTCACTGCCCGCCCGCCTGCCAGAGAACCGCAAAGGCATCCGGCACAAACCACGCCGCCAGCGCTCCAATCCCTATCAGCATCACCAGCGCATAGGCATAAAGCTGACCTGATTGCAGCCGCCTCGCCGCCAACGCGCCGCCAGCCACCACAGCTGCCGCACCATCCGGCCCCAGCGCATCGATCGTCTTCTGATCACCCCGCACCCAGAAAAACCGCCCAAGCGCCATCGAAGGCCGCACGAAAATCAGGTCATATAATTTATCGAAATACCATTTTTCGCTCAAAAACCGATACAGCGCCGGCACCGCAGCCACCACAGCACCGGGCAGCCCGGGCCGTGCGATATATGCAACATAAGCCCCCAAAAGCCCGGCAAAAAAAGCAACCGAAGGGGCAGCAACCACCCATCCCGGCACATGATGCAGCGCTTCCATCAGGCCGGCATCAAACGCGATCGAGTCCCGCCAGAACGCCACACCAGCCTCAGCACCCACAAAGCCGTCATGAAACACCAGCCCGGCAAACAGCGCCCCCACAGCCAGCACCACCAGCGGCAATGTCATCGTCCACGGACTCTCATGCGGATGATATCCCGCCGTCGGATCGTCCGAATGGCCATGGTCATCGCCATGATGCGCCGCATGCGCAATATGCTCCGACCCCGCCCAGCGCGGCGTCCCAAAAAACGTCAGAAACACCAATCGCCACGAATAAAAGCTCGTCATCAACGCCACCAGCGCACCGATAAAGAACGCTCGCTGCCCGGCATCAGTCCCGCTGGCAAACGCCGCCTCCAGAATCGCATCTTTGGAGTAATAGCCTGCGGTATAAAAGAACCCCGTCAGCGCCAGCGTGCCCACGGTCATCATCGCAAACGTCAGCGGAACGGCCTTACGCAGTCCACCATAAAACCGCATATCCTGCTCATGGTGCATCGCATGAATGACCGAGCCCGCCCCCAAAAACAGCAACGCCTTGAAGAATGCATGGGTAAACAGATGGAACATCGCCGCCCCATAGGCCCCGGAGCCAGCCGCAAAGAACATGTATCCCAGCTGCGAGCAGGTCGAATAGGCGATCACCCGCTTGATATCAGTCTGCACCAGCGCCACCGACGCCGCAAAGAGCGCCGTCGCAGCGCCAACATAAGTCACAACAGCAAGGGCCGTCGCACTCGCCTCAAACATCGGGGACAGCCGGCATACCATGAACACCCCCGCCGTCACCATGGTAGCTGCATGGATCAGCGCTGAAACCGGCGTCGGCCCCTCCATCGCATCGGGCAGCCAGGTATGCAGCCCAAGCTGCGCAGATTTCCCCATCGCCCCCACAAAAAGCAGCAGGCAAAGGCAGGTCATCACATCAACCTGCCCCCCCAGAAACGAAAAGGTCGAGCCCGCCACCAGAGGCACAGCCGCATTGATCGCATCGAGCGACACAGTCCCGAAAACCATGAACGTCCCGAAAATCCCGAGCGAAAACCCAAAGTCGCCTACCCGATTGACGACAAACGCCTTTATCGCCGCCGCATTGGCGCTCGGCTTGTGATACCAGAAGCCGATGAGCAGATAAGACGCCAGCCCGACCCCTTCCCACCCGAAGAACATCTGCACCAGATTATCGGCCGTCACCAACATCAGCATGGCGAACGTAAACAGCGACAAATAGGCAAAGAAACGGCTCTGCGACGGATCCTCCTCCATGTATCCCCACGAATAGAGGTGCACGAGCGCGGCCACGGTCGTCACCACCACCAGCATCACCGCCGTCAGCATGTCGACCTTCAGCGCCCAATCCACCACAAGGTCGCCCGAGCGTATCCAGTCCAACACCAGCACAGTCGAAGCCTCGGTGCCGTCCTGCCAAAAACCAACAAAAATAACCCAGGCCAATATCGCCGAAACAAACAACCCGCCGGTCGTCAGCAGTTTCGCAGCAACAGCCCCAATCGCCCGGCCGCCCAGCCCGGCAATCAACGCCGTCAGCAACGGCAGAAAAACAAGGATATGGATCACGCCGCTCAGCCCTTGAGCATGGTCGCATCATCAACGGCAATAGTGCCGCGATTGCGGAAATAGATAACCAAAATTGCCAAACCAATCGCCGCCTCACCGGCCGCCACAGTGAGCACCAGCATCGCAAAAATCTGCCCATGCACTTGGCCCAGATGCGCCGCAAAAGCCACGAAGTTAATGTTCACCGCGAGCAAAATCAGCTCAATCGCCATCAGAATGATGATGACGTTCTTCCGGTTCAAAAAGATGCCGAGCACGCCCAGCACAAACAGCATCGCCGACACCGTCAGATAATGGGACAGACCGATCATTTGTCCATTCCCCTGAGGTCGACCCCGGCGCCGAGCGCAGGCCTCGCCGTTTGCGTCGCACCCGCCGGTGTGCGCGCCACCTGCCTGCCAATGTCCTGCCGTTTCACGCCTTCGCGCGTCCGATGCGTCAGCACGATCGCACCGATCATTGCCACCAGCAGCACAAGGCCTGCCGCCTGAAACACAAACAGATAGTCGGTGTACATCACCGATCCGATCCACTGCGTATTGGTCATGCCCTCGGGGGCCCCGCCTGGCAGGCGGCCCATGACAACAGCCTCCGCCGGCACCCAACTCCCGACCGCCAGAACCATTTCAGCCAAAATAACCGCCGAAACCCCAAGCCCCAGCGGCAGGTTCGACCAGAAGCCCTTGCGCAACGTCGCAAAATCAACGTCGAGCATCATCACCACGAACAGGAACAAAACCGCGACCGCGCCGACATAGACAATGATCAAAAGCATCGCCAAAAACTCGGCCCCCAGCAAAATGAACAGCCCGCCGGCGTTGAAAAACGACACGATCAGCCAGAGCACAGAATGCACCGGATTCTTCGCTGTGATCACCAGCACTGCCGAGGTGATCAGAACCACGGCAAACAGATAAAAGGCAAAAACCGCTGTTGTCACAACTCACCAGCACCGGCAGCCCGGTGCATCCGAACCCGCCGACAGAGCGCCGCAGGAGTCGCCGCGGGCCTTACCGCCACCGCGCATCCGCCGCAAGGTTTGCAGCGATCGCCCGCTCCCACTTGTCGCCATTCGCCAGCAGCTTGTCCTTGTCGTAAATCAGCTCCTCGCGCGTTTCGGTCGCGAATTCGAAGTTCGGCCCCTCGACAATCGCATCCACCGGGCATGCTTCCTGGCACAGCCCGCAATAGATGCATTTGGTCATGTCGATGTCATAGCGCGTCGTCCGGCGTGACCCATCCTCCCGCGGCTCGGCCTCGATGGTTATCGCCTGCGCCGGACACACCGCCTCGCAGAGCTTGCAAGCAATGCACCGCTCCTCACCATTCGGGTAGCGCCGCAGCGCATGTTCGCCCCGAAATCGCGGCGAAATCGGCCCCTTCTCATAAGGGTAGTTCAACGTAACCTTGGGCTTGAAAAAATACTTCAGCGTCAAACCAAGGCCGCCGAGAAATTCCAGCAACAGCAGAGATTTGGCAGCATTGAAAACAGCACTCACAGTACAACACTCCCAAGAGCGCGCCCCGGCGCCGTCGCAAACTTATCCGTAAAAAACAAAAGCCAGCCACTCACCACCACAACCCAGAACAGGCTCAGCGGCAAAAACACCTTCCACCCCAGCCGCATCAGCTGGTCATAGCGGTAGCGCGGCACCGCCGCCTTCACCCATGCGAAGCAAAAGAACATGAACGCCATCTTGCCCAGCATCCAGATGAATCCCGGGACCAGATAAAGGAACGGAATATCCAGCGGCGGCAGCCAGCCCCCCAGAAACAACACCGGGATCAGCGCACACATGAACAGAATGTTTGCATATTCGCCCAAGAAGAACAGCGCGAACGACATCGAGGAATATTCGACCTGATAGCCCGCCACCAGTTCCGCCTCCGCTTCGGGCAAGTCGAACGGTGGCCGGTTAGTCTCGGCCAATGCGGTAATGAAGAACATGATCGCCATCGGAAACAGCAGCGGATTGAAGATGTTGCCGTTCAAAATCCCCAGCACATTGCCCTTCTGCGCCATCACGATGTCGGACAGGTTCAGCGACTGCGCATAAAGCATCACCGCCACCAGAATGAACCCCATCGACACTTCATAAGAGACCATCTGCGCCGCCGAGCGCAGGCCGCCCAGAAACGGATATTTGGAGTTCGAAGCCCAGCCCGACATAATGATGCCATAGACCCCCATCGAGCTCACCGCGAACACATAGAGCAGCCCGACATTCAGATCAGCCAGCACCAGCCCGGCATCAAATGGCATCACAGCCCAGATCGCCAGCGCCAGCACGAATGAAATCATCGGCGCCAGCAAGAACACCGCCCGGCTCGCCCCTGAAGGAATGATCGTCTCCTTCAAAAACAGCTTTGCTGCATCAGCAAAGGTCTGCAGCAGGCCAAATGGCCCCACAACATTCGGCCCGCGCCGCATCTGCATCGCCGCCCAGATCTTGCGATCCGCATAAACCGCCATCGCCACGCCCACCATCACCGGCAGCACAATGGCCAGGATCAGCGCCAGCGTGGCCAGAAACCACCCCAAACCATCACCAAACACACCCTGAAACCACCCGGTAAACGTCATTCCGCCGCCTCCCGAGCGTCACCGCCCAGAATCTGCGCCACACATTCCGCCATGGTCTCGCTCGCCCGCGCCACCGGATTGGTCAGATAATAATTGCCAAATGCCGACCGCAACACCCCCGAAACCGCCTGCTCCTGCACGCTCAGCGCCGGCAAATCCCCCGGTAACACACTCAAATCCCCAAGATGTGGCCATTCCGCCACCATCCGCGCCCTCAGCGCCCCCAAGTCATCATAGGGCAAGGTCAAACCCATAACAGCACTCAAAGCCCGCAGGATGGTCCAGTCCTCACGCGCATCACCCGGCGGGAACACGGCGCGCAACCCTCGCTGCACCCGCCCCTCCATATTCACCCACGTCCCCGGCTTTTCCGTATAAGCAGCGCCCGGCAAAATCACATCGGCATGCCGCACCCCGGCATCGCCATGCGTCCCCACATAGACCACAAACCGGTCCTTCAGCCGCGCCATGTCAAACTCATCCGCCCCAAGCAGAAACACCGCCTTCAGCCCATGGTCAGCCAAAATCTCGTCAATCCCGCCCTCGGTCGTCAGCCCCAGATCCATCCCGCCAACGCGTGCCGCCGCCGTATGCAACACATTCCAGCCATTCCAGCCCTCACGCCGCACCCTGAACTGCCGCGCCAGCGCCTGAGCCGCCGCCCACACACCCGATGTGCGCAGCCCCCCCATGCCAACCATAATCGCTGGCCGCTCTGCCCCTTCAAGCGCTGCCACCACTTCCGCCGGCAATGCGGCCAACACCCTTGCATCCTCACCAAGCCACGTCACCGGATAGGTCAGGTCCACCGTCGGCCCGATACCAAAAACCTTGGCCCGGCCCTTCATCACCGCCTTGCGAAGACGAACATTGGCAAGCGGCGCCTCGCGCCGGGGGTCCGTCCCTACCAGCAGGATCACATCCGCCCGCTCCAGCCCCGCCAACCCCGACCCCAGCAGGTAATCACCTCGCAAACCCCAAAATTCAGCCCCATCCTGCCGACATTCCACGCGCCCGGCGCCCAGCGCCGCCAGCAGATCCTTAAACGCCACCATCTCCTCAACCGCGCACAAATCGCCGACAACCCCGGCAATCTCGCCCCCCGATACCCCCTCAAGCCCGGCCTTCACCGCCGCAAAAGCTTCAGCCCAACTCGCCTTCACCAGCGTGCCATTACGCCGAACCCAGGGGCTGTCCAACCGCCGCTCGCGCAAACCATCATGCGCAAACCGCCCCTTGTCGGCCAACCACTCTTCGTTGACATCATCATTGATCCGCGGCGTCACCCGCAGCACCGCAGGGCCACGGCTGCCGATGACGATATTTGTCCCCACCGCATCCATCACATCGATGCCATCGGTCTTCTTCAGCTCCCAGGGCCGCGCCTGAAACGCATACGGCTTGCTGGTCAGCGCCCCCACCGGACACAAATCGATGATATTGCCCGACACTTCGCTCGTCACAGCCTTCTCAAGATAGCTTGTGATCTCCATATTCTCGCCGCGCCCGACCGCACCAATCTCCTCAACGCCCGCGATTTCCTCGGCAAAACGCACACACCGCGTGCAGTGAATGCACCGCGTCATGATCGTCTTGACCAGTGGCCCCATGAATTTCTCGGTCACCGCCCGCTTGTTCTCATCATACCGCGAGCCGCCGCGCCCATAAGCCAGCGCCTGGTCCTGCAAATCGCATTCACCGCCCTGGTCGCAAATCGGGCAGTCGAGCGGATGGTTGATGAGCAAAAACTCCATCACCCCCTCGCGTGCCTTCTTCACCTTGGGTGTGCGCGTAAAGACCACCTGGCCATCAGCGGCAGGCATCGCGCAGCTCGCCACCGGCTTCGGCGCTTTCTCCATGTCCACCAGACACATCCGGCAATTGCCGGCAATGCTCAGCCGCTCATGATAACAAAAGCGCGGTATCTCGGCCCCGGCTGCCTCGCACGCCTGCAGAACCGTGGCGCCAGCGGGCACCTCAACTTCGATTCCGTCAACGGTTAGCTTGGGCATAATTCTTTCCGTAATACGCCACCCGCGTCGAAGCACAGGCGTTGGTGGCACGCTATAGACACGCCTGACCGCAAGGGGAAGCAGGGTTTCGCCGCACTTGCGAACGTTGCCAGCTCGCGGCATGCACCCCGGATGATTAATCCTGTTCACATCATCGGCGGCGGCCTTGCCGGCAGCGAAGCCGCCTGGCAGCTCGCACAGGCTGGCGTCTCCGTCATACTTCACGAGATGCGTGGCCCCCATAAAACCGAGGCCCACCACACCGACCGTCTTGCCGAGCTTGTCTGCTCAAACAGCTTCCGCTCCGATGATCCGAACAATAACGCCGTCGGCCTCCTCCACGCCGAAATGCGTGAACTCGGGAGCCTCATCATGCTCGCTGCCGACAAAGCCCGTGTGCCCGCAGGCTCAGCGCTCGCCGTAGACCGGGATATCTTCGCTGCCCATGTCACCGAGACGCTCGAAGCGCACCCAAATGTCACCATCCGCCGTGAGCTGATCGATGGCCTGCCCCCGGCTGACTGGGACAATGTCATCATCGCCACCGGGCCCCTGACAGCCACACCGCTGGCCGAGGCCATCCGCGACCTCACCGGCCAGGATCAACTCGCCTTCTTCGATGCCATCGCCCCGGTCATCCACCACGAATCGATCAACCTCGATATCGCCTGGGCCCAATCCCGCTGGGACCGCGAGAATGAAAGCGGCGGCACCACCGATTATCTCAACTGCCCGATGGACAAGGAGCAGTATAACCACTTCATCGACGCCATGCTCGCCGCCGAAAAGGCCAGCTTCAAAGACTGGGAAGCCAATACCCCCTATTTCGATGGCTGCATGCCCATCGAAGTCATGGCCGAGCGCGGCCGGAACACGCCACGATTCGGCCCGATGAAACCCGTCGGGCTCACCAACCCCGCCACCGGGCGCCGCGCCTTCGCCGTGGTTCAGCTGCGGCAGGACAATGCGCTGGGCACATTGTGGAACATGGTCGGCTTCCAGACCAAGATGAAGCACGCCGAGCAGGTTCGCGTCTTCCGCACGATCCCCGGCCTTGAAAATGCCCAGTTCGCGCGCCTCGGCGGCCTCCACCGCAACACCTTCATAAAGTCGCCAGTGCTCCTCGATGAAACCCTTCGCCTCAAGCTTGATCCGCGCATCCGCTTCGCCGGCCAGATCACCGGCTGTGAGGGCTATGTCGAGTCCGCCGCCATCGGCCTCGTCGCCGCCCGCTTCGCTATTGCCGAGCGCCAAGGGCGCATGCCCATACCACCGCCGCCCACCACCGCCATGGGCGCCCTCCTCTCTCATATCACCGGGGGAGCGGATGCCAGGAGCTTCCAGCCCATGAACGTCAACTTCGGTCTGTTCCCGCCGCTCAGTCCCACCGCGCCTTCCAAGGATCAGCGTAAACCCATGCTCGTCGCCCGCGCCCGCAACGATCTCGCCACCTGGATCACCGCATGACCCTCCAGCCTCACCTCGCCAATTCGCTCGTCACCCTGCGTCCGCTTGAGGCCACAGACCGTGCCGCGCTTTATGCTATCGCCGCCGACCCGCTGATCTGGGAACAACATCCCGCCAATAACCGCTGGCAGGTGCCCGTGTTCAATGCCTTTTTCGATGATGCTATGGCCAGCGGCGGCGCGCTGCTCGCAACTGATACCGCCACAGGCGCCGTCATCGGATCGTCACGCTTCGACACGACGCGCGCCGGAGCCGGCGAAGTCGAAATCGGCTGGACCTTCCTCGCCCGTTCGCACTGGGGCACGCTCGCCAACCCGTCGATGAAGGCCCTGATGCTCGCCCATGCGCTGCAAGCCTTCGCGTCGGTCATCTTCCTGATCGGCGAAGAGAACCGCCGCTCGCGCCGTGCGGTCGAGAAGATAGGCGCTGTCCTCATTCGCCGGACATTCATCACCCATATTGCCGGCCAGCCTGTCCCACACGTCATTTACGCTATCAATCAAGCCGCCTTCGCAACCGGCCCCATCGCCTATCTCGCATGAGCAGCAGCCCCTGGCACCGCATTGAAGCCACTAAAGGCTGGGCCCGAACCCCCGCCGGCCGCCGTACAGGCCAGGTCATCAGTGTTGTCCTGTCGCTGTTCATCTTCGCCCTGCTCATCCGCGCCATCAATGCCATCGGCTGGTTCAATCTCATCGAGGTTTTGCCCAAGTCTCCGCTGGCAGCATTCGCTTTCTGGCTGTTCTTCATCGGCCAATATCTCACCCAGCCCATTATCGACTGGCTGATCTATCGCCCGTGGTGGACGCTGCGCCCGTCGGATATCGCTATCTTCCTGCGCAAACACGCGCTCAATGAAACCCTGTTCGCCTATGCCGGTGAAGGCTGGCTCCTGGCCTGGGCCGCGCGTCGCTCCGGCGCGGCGTTTGATCCCGCCAATCCCCCCAGCATCGCCGGCCGCGGCACCAGCAAGGGCCTGGAACCGGGCCAGAATCCTTTCGCCGACGTCAAGGATGCCGCCATCACCTCCGGGCTGGCTGGCAATCTTTTCACGCTCATCATGCTCCTCCTCGCCATCGCCATGGGGGCGGGTGACGCGCTCGGGTCAGCCCTTGATCCAAAGTTGCTGAGGCAGGGCGGCCTCGGCTTTGCCGCCCTCATCGCCATCAACATTCTCATCCTGTTTAATCGCAACCGTCTGTTCAGCCTGACCGTGCGCGCAAATCTGCGCAGCTTCGTCCTGCACTTTGCCCGTGTCAGCCTGGCCCATGCGCTGCTCGTCGGCACCTGGCTTGTAGCCCTGCCGCTCGTTGGATTTTCAGCATGGCTGCTGCTCGGCGCACTCCGCCTTGTCATCGCCCGCCTGCCGCTGCCCAACAAACAGCTGCTCTTTGCCGCCGCCGCGGTCAGCCTCGCCAACGATGAAGCCCCCGCCGTCGCCGCCCTGATGGCCGCACAAGGCGTGATGACCCTCGCCGTTCACGCAATCTCCTGGCTCGCCACCGAAGCTCTGGAACGCCGCAAAAAACAATAATATGTTCAGTCCTCGGCCTCGCACTTGCAGGGCGCCGCCTTTTCCGGTGCCCGGCGTTTCACAGCCGTTGTGGCAAATTCTTCACGACCCAAATGACCATCGCCGTTACGGTCGGTCTTTTTGAACTTGCGCGATGTCGTCACCGCAAATTCTTCAAAATCCAGGCGGCCGTCACCATTCGCATCCGCTTTGACAAAGGCCTTCTGCCGGTTAACGAGATATTCGCCCCGGTCGATCAGGTCATCCTTGTCCTTGTCATAACGGTTGAACCGCCGCGCCTCCCGTTGCTCAGGCGTCAAAGGCGATTTTGGCGCGCTCGGAAGAGGGGACGCATTCGAGTAGGACATCGGCGCCGCAGCCGGCGGCAAGGCAGTCTGCGCCTCCGCAACCGGACGGTCTCGGGTCCACAGGAACCCCGCTGCAATAAGCGCAATAAAAGCCACGGAAAAAGCCAGCAGACGCCGCATCACGACCCCATTTCAGACCCTCAGCCAGTCTCTAGCCGCCCTCAGCGCCCGCTGGCAACTGCCCATAACATCCTGAGTTGCCGCCCAGCCCCTGCCCGCGCCGCGCGGGGCCGCCCAGCCGCCACATCCTCAGCATCCCTCATCCCCAGCATAGCCAGCGCCAGCAACGGCCGCAACGCGCCCACAACGATGCCATTCCAACCTTGCCCCACAGCCCAACCACGTCCAAGCGCTGCAGCCAGCGCTTCATCCCCGCCCAAAAGTCTCCCCGCCAGCCCAAACAAAAGTGCACCGCCCTCAGCCTCGGCCGCCCGTTCACCCGTCTCGTCGAGATCGCTCGCCAACCGGCATCCCCACCGCTCCTCAAGCCCTGCCAGATCAGCACCCGAGACACCCATCGGCAGCACAAACTTGGCTATGGCCTGCAGATGCGGCTCATCTGGCGCACGACCACCATCAAGAGCGCGCAGCGCATCGCGCCACCATGCCAGGCGTATCGCGCCCACCATCGGATCGCTCACCGTTTCAGTGATGTTACGCAGGGCTGCGTCCAGCGCAAACAGGCTCACCAGCGCCGGCCGAACCCCGGCCGGCGCATAGAGCGTCGCCAGCCAAAGCTCGCGGTCCCGCTCGCGCAATTCGGCATCAAGCGTCGTCAGGCAGGCCCCATGCGAAACGCACACAGCTTGTTGCCATCCAGATCCCTGAAATACCCGCCATAAAAAGCCTGCTCACCCTCAGTGCCGCGCAGCCCCGGCGAGCCTTCGTCGCTGCCGCCCGCCGCCAGCGCGCGTGCATGCAGGGCATCAATAGCCTCGCGGCTATCCAGCATCAGCGCCACCATCACACCATTGCCAACCGTCGCAGGCTTGCCATCAAAAGGCGGGCTGACCGCCAGCATCGGCTGGCCCCAATCCGTGCCCCATACAAAGCCGCCTTGCGGCATCGGCATCAATCGGCTGGCGCCCAACGGCCCCAAAAGCGCATCATAAAATGCCACAGCCTTGTCGAGATGGTTTGTGCCGAGCGTCACATATCCAATCATGGCTCATTCTCCCTTGGCGTCCGGCATTTCCGCCGCCAGCGCCTGCATGATGATATCTTCAACAGCACTGAAACTCGACCCCTGATGCAAAATCGAAAACGGATCTTCTGCGCTCCCGGTAAGCGCATAAACCATCACCCTGCCTTTCGTATCATCGATCCAAAGCCCGGCAAGAAGCCCATAAGCCTCCCCCAGATGCCCCCACCATTCAGCGCCCTGCACCGGCTGGTCGCTCGCCCCGGCCCTGCCCGACAGACATTGCGGCCCTGCTGCATAACACAGCATTTGGCCCTTATAAGTATCCCCCGGAACACCCTCGCCCTCACGCCACACCGGCGCCCGCATCGCAGCCACCGTCTCGGGCTTCAACAGACGAACCCCGTCCACCTCGCCACCGCGCAGCAGCAACCGGCCGATTTTCGCCAGTCCCAGAGCCGAGATTCGTAATCCGCCCTGCGGCCCAAATAATGTGCCGTTGGCGCCAGGCCGGTAGGCCGCAAGATTGCATCCTGCCTCGCTTCTGACCGGGCAGTCCGGCCGCACGCCCTTCAGATCATCGACCTGCGCCAGCCAGCCCGCACCCTTTTCCCAGCCACCCTGAACTGACCCCCGGCGGTAGAGCGCCGCCGCCCGTGCGACCGCCCCATCGCTCGCACCTTGCCATTGATAGCCAGCATCAAGCCCCAATGGCCCTAGCACCAGACGGCTCATCAAAGCATCAAAACGCTCCCCCGTCGCCGCCTCCATCAGGCTGGCGATCACACCATAATTCAAATTGGCATATTCAAATCGCCGCCCAGGCGCCCCCGGCCCCCAGTGCGCCGCAGTCATCGATCCCTGCAACGTCGCTTCCAAAGGAAAGACATAGCCCGGCCCGTCGACAATCCCAGACGTATGGCCAAGCAGCATCCGCAGCGTCACCGGCGCATCCGCAAAACGCGGATGCACAAACCGCCATCCCAGACGGTCGGAAACATCAGCATCCAGATCAAGAACACCCTGCTCGACCAACCGCCAGACCGCAATTGCAACGACGAGCTTCGATATCGAAGCTACCCGCATCGGCGTTTCCACGGTCATCGCCCGCGCGCCAATCACCGCATCGCCGTGCGCCTCTGCCCGCAGCACCCCATCACGCGTCGCCACCACCCCCACCAGACCGCTCAGCCCGGCCGTTGACGCCGTCCGACCAGCTGCCACATCCGCCAGGGGTGTTGCGAATGCCGAAGATGAGAGCATCAGGCTCAAAAGCAATATCTTGATCATTTCACTACGCTTGCAATTTGCGCCCTGCCCGGCAAGCCCCCATATCAATCAGATGAGTGTTGCTTTCACCAAGGAATCAGATGCGGAAGCGGTAGCAGCCGATCTCCCCGACCGGCCAATACCGCCCCACGCCAATCTCGTCACACCGGGTGGCTTGGCGCAGCTCGATTCCGAACTCGCTTCCGCCCGCGCTGCCTATGCTCTCGCCCAGTCATCTGAAAACATCACTACCGATCGCACCGCCATGGCACAGGCCACCCGCGAGCTGCGTTATTGGTCAGCGCGGCGGGCTTCGGCACAGCTTGTCGAAGCCCGCCCAACCGAGGGCCGCGCCGGCTTCAACACCCGCGTCACCTTCGAGCATCAAGATGGCCGCACAGGCCAGTGGCATATCGTTGGCGATGATGAGGCCGATCCATCACAGGGCCGCATCTCATGGGCGTCGCCGGTGGCACGAGCGCTGACCGGCCGCAGCGTCGGCGATTTAGTTTGGCTGCCGGCCGGAGAAGCGGAAATTGTCGACGTCTCATAATGCGTGCCCTTATCGTCCTGATCATGCTTGCAGTAGCACTCGCCATCGGCTGGCAGCAGTTCCAGAAATGGGTGGTCGCCAATCCGGAAAAGGTTCCGTGGATGCCCCTTGCGCTGTCGCATCCGATCGGTCCCTTCACCGCGCGAAAGCTTGGAGCGCTTGCCGATGATACGCCGGGGTGTCTCGTTTTGCTTGAAGCCTCCGACGTCGCGTACACGCCATTGCCACCGCGCGATGCCGACCGCTGCGGCTATGACAACGCTGTGACGCTGGCTGCGGGCGGCGCCATCGCATCAGCGCTTGTCCCGGCCGACCCGGGCCTGTCATGCCCGCTCGCGGCCGCCTTTGTCCTGTGGGAGCGCGAGATTGTCCGCCCTGCCGCCCAGAAGCATTTTGGCAGCGACGTCAAGCGGATCGACCATTATGGCACTTACAGCTGCCGCAACATCGCAGGCAGCAGCAACCGCTCAGAACATTCGACCGCCAACGCCATCGATATCGCCGGCTTCCGTCTCGCCGACGGCACGCGCATCACTGTGGCAGCCGATTGGACGCGAGATGATGAAAAAGCGGCTTTCCTGCGCGAGGTTCGTAACGGCGCCTGCAAATTGTTCGGAACGATCCTTTCGCCCGACTACAATGCTGCCCATGCTGATCATTTTCATCTCGACGGAGCACGGCGCGGTGGCAGTTTCTGCCGCTAGGGTCACCGAAGTGCGGTAATGCCCAGCTTGTCCGCCTTCGCCCGCGCCTTCACCGATTCCTCGCTGCGGGTCAGAGCCTTTGCAATCGCGCGGATCGGCATGCCCTTTTTGGCCAGCGTATGCAGCTTCTGCACTTCCTCTGTCGTCCACGGCTGTTTGTGCCGCTCGAACTTTTCGCCCATCGCCGCACCCCCATCCATTGCTCGACCGCGTCGACAATGCGCTTGCCAACCGCCCCGCTCTCGGCTGCATAGGCGGCCATGACAAGCTTTTATCTAGCCCTGGCACTCATCATCGCCGTCGCCCTCAATCAGCATCGTCCGCTCGTGCGGGCAATGGGCGCCGCCATCGCCGGGCTGGCGCTATGTTTCATGGCCGGATCGATAGCCCTCGCCTGGACCGACGGAACCTTCGCCGCCGCCCGCAATACCGCTGTCCCCAACACCGCTGCTCTTGCAAGCAATATGCCCTACTGGCTGACTCTGGAGGCCATTGTCCTGGTCGCCATCGCCGGTGCCGCCTTCTGGTCGATCCCCCGCCAACTTCGCGCCGGCCCCACCGATCCACCTCCAGCCCGCGGTACGAATCAGGCTTACGGGCAAGTCACCCGTGCGCTGCACTGGACAAGCGCTGTGCTTATCTTCGCCGCCTTCACCATGGGCCAATTCGTTACCGTTCTGTCGCCCGCAGTCCCCGAACACGCCATGTTCCTCGCCACCCATCTGGCCATCGGCGGCGCCATCTTCCTCCTCACCTTCGGCCGAATGATCGAGCGGCTGCTGCGCCCCAGCCCGCCCACATCAGGCCGGGCAATGCTCGCCCATACCGCCGGTTATGCACTCATCGTTGCCACGTGCGTATCAGGGCTGGCGATGATCGACACGCCGGTTGATCTCTACGGCCTCAAGCTGCCCAACCTGCCGGCCGATCCGCTCGCCGAAACCATGCACCGTGACCGGCTGCCGCTGCTGTTCGGGATTTTCATCCTGGCGCATCTGGCAGGGGCCACCCGTGCCATCGGCCGCATGGTCCGCTAGTCTCAGACATGGCCATCCAGATTCGCACCAGCCTCGCCGAGCCCGAAACGAGCGAAGCCTTTGTTCCCCACCGCCCCGCCCGCCCGGAAAAGTCCGAAGGCGGCCGGCCTTTCGTTCTCGCGTCCGAATATCAACCCGCCGGCGATCAACCCGCCGCCATCGCCCAGCTCGTCGCCGAGGCCAACGCCGGCGAGCGCGATCAGGTGCTCCTCGGCGTCACCGGCTCGGGCAAGACCTTCACCATGGCCAAGGTCATCGAAGCCGTGCAGCGCCCAGCACTCGTCCTCGCCCCCAACAAGATCCTCGCCGCCCAATTATACGGCGAATTCAAGAGCTTCTTCCCCGAAAACGCGGTCGAATATTTCGTCAGCTACTATGATTATTACCAGCCCGAAGCCTATGTCCCCCGCTCGGACACCTACATCGAAAAAGAATCGAGCGTAAACGAAGCCATCGACCGGATGCGCCATGCCGCCACAAGGTCGCTGCTCGAACGCGATGATGTCATCATCGTCGCCTCGGTCAGCTGCATCTACGGCATCGGCTCGGTCGAAACCTATTCGGCCATGACCTTCAGCCTCAAAAAAGGCGGCACTGCCGATCTGTCAGAGATCGTCCGCAAGCTCGTCGCCCTCCAATATAAGCGCAACGAAATGTCCTTTGCCCGCGGCAATTTCCGCCTGCGCGGGGACAGTCTGGAGCTTTTCCCCTCACACTATGAAGACAGCGCCTGGCGCATCAGCTTCTTCGGCGATGAGATCGAGGCCATCACCGAGTTCGATCCCCTCACCGGCCAGACCATCGCCAAGCTCGATTTCATCAAAATCTACGCCAACAGCCATTATGTCACCCCCGGCCCCACCCTCAAACAAGCCTCCGACGCGATCCGCCACGAGCTTACCGAGCGCCTCAAAGAGCTTAACATCGAAGGCAAACTGCTCGAAGCCCAACGGCTTGAACAGCGCACCAACTTCGATCTCGAGATGATCGCCGCCACCGGCTCCTGCGCCGGCATCGAAAACTACAGCCGCTTCCTCACCGGCCGCCTCCCCGGCGAGCCACCCCCCACGCTCTTTGAATATATACCCGAAAACGCCATGCTCTTCATCGATGAGAGCCATGTCACCGTGCCCCAGATCGGCGGCATGTCGAAGGGCGATCACCGCCGCAAGCTCACGCTCGCCGAATATGGCTTCCGCCTGCCCAGCTGCATCGACAATCGCCCCCTCAAATTCGAGGAATGGGAGGCGATGCGCCCGCAAACCGTCTTCGTCAGCGCCACCCCCGGCCCCTGGGAAATGAACCAGACCGAAGGCGTCTATGTCGAGCAGGTCATTCGCCCCACCGGCCTCGTCGATCCCCCGGTCACCATCCGCCCCGTCGAAGATCAGGTGCAGGATCTCATCCAGGAAGCCAAAGCCACCGCCGCCAAAGGCTATCGCAGCCTCGTCACCACGCTCACCAAGCGCATGGCCGAGGATCTCACCGAATATCTCCACGAATCCGGCCTGCGCGTCCGCTACATGCACTCGGACGTGGAAACCCTCGAACGCATCGAGCTAATCCGCGATCTGCGCCTTGGCGTCTACGATGTCCTCGTCGGCATCAATCTACTGCGTGAAGGCCTCGACATCCCCGAATGTGGCCTCGTCGCCATCCTCGATGCCGATAAGGAGGGGTTCCTCCGCTCCGAAACCAGCCTCATCCAGACCATAGGGCGTGCAGCGCGCAACGTCGAAGGCCGCGTCATCCTCTATGCCGATCACATCACCGGCAGCATGGAACGCGCCATGGCCGAGACCGATCGCCGCCGGACAAGGCAGGAGCTCTACAACACCGAGCACGGCATAACCCCTGCCACCATCAAGCGCGACATCGCCGATCTCCTCAAAGACACCAGCCAGAAGGACGGCCTCATCGTCCCGACCGGCGACGCTGAAACCCCGCACATGGTCGGCCACAATCTCAAAACCTATATCGCAGATCTCGAAAAGCAGATGGCCGCCGCCGCCGCCGACCTCGAATTCGAAACCGCCGCCGCCATCCGTGATCAGATCAGACGGCTGGAAATGGACGAACTCGGCCTCCCTCCCTCAGACCGTGTCGCATCCCCCAGAGGCCGCGCAAACGCCGGCCAACCCGGCACACGAACCACACGCTTCGAAAAAATGAAAAAGAAAGCCAGCCGCGCCCGCGTCTGATCAAAACGTCAAATCAAACACCCTACGCCCGCTCGCAGCACCTCACTTGCCATCGCTGCATCACGCGGGTCGCTCAGCAAACGGCCAATCTCGTCCAGGCGCATCCGCCCAACCCGTTCGCGGTTCACCCCGGCCAGCTCGCCCAGCCGTCGCAGCTGCGCGCCCGTCAGCCGCGCTTGCAGCTGGCTGCCCATGCACCGGGCCTGCCCTTCCGGCACGCCAATCTCCACCAGTTTGCGCTCGATCCGTTGCGCCGGACTGGCGCAACCTGCCAAAACCACCAGCGCCCCCAGCACCATCAATTTCCCGTGCATCAAACCCTCCACCTGCGGCAACTCACGCCTCGCCAAGGTCTGCCACCGCCGCTATTGAGCACATATGAACGACTTCATCCATATGTGGCCGCAGATCGGCTTCTTTCAGGGCCTCGGCATCGTCGCCCTCGTCATTGCGGTCATGGAAGTCGTCGCCATCGTCTCCCACAAATGGGTCATGCACGGCTTCCTCTGGAGCCTCCACAAATCCCACCACGAGCCTCGCCCCGGCAATTTCGAGATGAACGACTGGTTCGCCGTCATGGGCGCTGTCCCGTCCATCATCCTGCTCGTCTGGGGCACCGGCTGGAACGAGCCCTTCATCACCGCCATCGGCGCTGGCATCACAGCCTATGGTGCAATCTACTTCGGCTTCCACGATATTCTGGTCCACCGCCGCATCAAACATAGCTGGAACCCACAGGGCCGCTATCTCAAGCGCATCGTCCAGGCCCACCGTCTTCATCACGTCGTCGAATCAAAGCACGGCACTGTGAGCTACGGTTTCCTCTGGGCGCCACCCGTCCGCGACCTGCTCGCCCAGCTCGAAGCCTCGGGCGCAGGCAAACTCCGCTCCAATAAGCTGTCAAGAGACATGGCGGTCTCGGAAGTCGAAATCGAACCGGCCAGCTAGGTCGTGAAATCTCAAATATCATGTCCCGTCATGACCTGCGGAAGCCAGATGCCCAGGCGCGCGAGTGCTGGCGGGCCATCGGCCCCCGGCAAGCTCTCGAAACGACGGCATCTGGCTTCCTCTGGTCACCCTAAGGGCGGCCCGGAGAGGCTCGTGCCTGGGCATAATATTTGTGAGTTCACGACATAATGCGCCTGCAACGGCAGGTTGTGCTCGCCGCACCTTTCACCAAAGTCGCTGAAGCCCTTGACCGCCCTGCACTGATGCAAGCGGCCGCAGCGCCTCTCATGCAGCTCATATCGGACGAACCCGGCGGTTACCCCGCCCGATGGCCAGGCGGCACCCACCGCGTCAAGTTGCGGCTGTTCGGCGTCCTGCCGCTCGGCCCACAGACCATCGATATAAGCTGGCCCCCACCATCCCCCGGCATCGCCCGCTTGCGTGACAATGGCCATGGCCCGCTGATCAAACGCTGGGATCACACCATAACCGTCAGCGACAATCACGACGGCACAACCACTTACACCGATGATCTCACAATCGGTGCCGGCCTGCTCACCCCATTCGTATGGCTCTCAGCCCAGCTACTCTTCATTCACCGCCAGCGGCGGTTGCTGGCGCTGGCAAAGCGGGGTCTGGATAAACTTCGCTAAGCAGCTTTAACACCGGTACTATAGCCCGGTCAGGCGCTTCTTCCATCGGGATATGCCCCACCCCGTCCAACACCGTCACCCGCGCATTGGGCAGCCGCTCGGCAAACCAACCCGCCACACTCACCGGAATCAGCTTGTCCTCGCGGCCCCATAGCACCACCGTTGGCACCTCCAGCGTCCGCAACAAGTCCCCATTCGGCGGCTCGCCATATTGGCTGAACCGGTCGAGCGTCGCCTGACGGTTGCCGGGATACAGCAGCAATTCCCAATAGCGGTCGATCATCGCATCATCGACAATCTCGCCAACTGAAACAGACTGCCGAAGCGAGCGCTCGATGATCCAGCGCGGCGTCACGCTCGCCAAAATATCCCGAACCACCGGAACTCGCGCCAGATAAAAGCCCAGCGGCGGCGTCGAGCCCTGCGGCTGTGGCTGCCCGCTGGCATCCACCAACACCAGTCCCGCCAGCCGATCAGGATATTTCACAGCATAGCGCCACGCCACGCCGCCACCCATGGAATTACCCCCCAGCACCATCCGCTCGATCCCAAGCTTCGCGCGCACGCCCTCAACGATCTCGACATAGGCCGCCCCGGTATAATCACCATCGGCCGATGGCCCGGTCAGACCGTGTGCGGGAAAATCAAGGCTCACAACGCGGTAGCGACCCTTCAGACGTTCAACCCAGGGCTCCCACGTCTGCAGCGAAGCGTTCGACCCATGCAGCAGCATAATCACCGGCGCCTGCGCCGGTCCTTCGTCGCGCACATGGATCGTCGTCCCCGGCGCAAGCTCGACAAATCGCGACGCCGCATTCGAATATTTCGCCCGCATCGCCGCCCCGTCGCTATCGGGGACCCGCCCCGCAACCAGCAGCCCGGTCACGAGAAGCACAAGACCAAGCAGGGCAAAGCCCAGCCATTTAAACAGTCGCGCCATTATAAGATCCGTTCAAACTTCACCGGCAAACCATCCTTGGGCCGCGGAATCGGAAACATCTGGAATTCGCCGGTAGCACCCTCGCCGAGCACGATCCGCTGCGTCTGCAGAACCGTAAAAAAGAATGCCTTTACCTGCATATAGGCAAAGTGCAGCCCCAGACACATATGCGCGCCGCCGCCAAACGGCACCCAGGCATATTTGTGCCGCCCCTTCGAATTCTCCGGCGTAAACCTGTCGGGGTCAAACCGCTCAGGCTCAGGCCAAACATCAGCCAGCCGGTGCGTAAGCATCATGTTAACACCGATCTGCGTTCCCGCCGGAATATGATGGTTCATGAACACAAAGTCGCCCAGCGCCCGGCGCGGCACCGCCGGCACCGGCGGAATCAATCGCAGCGCCTCTTTGAACACCCTCTCCGTCACGTCCATATCGCCCAGCGCCTCATAAGGCAGCCGACCATCATGCTTCGCCGCTATCGCCAAAATCTCAGCGCGCATCGCCTCCTGCCATTCCGGGTGGCGCCCGAGAAAATAGACCATGGAGGACATCGACGAGGTGATCGTGTCATGCGCCGCCATCATCAGAAAGTTCATATGGTCGATGATCGCCTGGTCGCTCAGCAGCTCGCCATCATCCGTCCGCGCGTTGCAGATATGAGTAAAGATGTCGTCGCTCGCCGCCCCGCGCCGCTTCTGTATCTCGGCCCCGAAAAACCGCCCCAGATACGCCCGACCCTTCACCCCGCGCCGCATCTGGGTGAATGGCAATGGCTTCCTCACCACCGCCACCGATGCCAGCACCATGTCCATGAACGCCGTATTGATCTTCGCCGCTTCCGGCCCCCAGGGCACGCCCAGGAAGCTCGCCGCCGCCAGATCAAGCGTCAGCGCCTTGATCGCCGGATAAAATTTGAACGTGCCACGCCCGCCCCAGTCCGCCGTGCCGCGCCCTATGCCCTCCAGCAGCGCCCCAAGATAATGCTGCATCGGCTCGGTCTTGAACGCCACCGACAGCGATTTGCGATGAACCCGATGCTCCTCGAAATCCATCAGCATAAGCCCGCGCGGAAACAGCAGCTCCAGAACCGGATTCCAACCTTCAGCGCTCGAAAAATTGCGGTCCTTGTTGAACAACACCAGCTCATTGGCCTCGGGCCCCACAAGCGTCACCCCCCAGCCGCCAAAATCCTGCCGCCGAAACACCCGCCCATGCGCCGCCACCAACTGCAGCGAAGTCCCAAGCGGATCACGCAAAAAATTGATTGTCCGCAGCATCGGCAACCGCGCCGGCAACTGCCCCGGCAAATGCCCCAGCTCCGCCATCCCCGTCACCGGCAAATCAGCAGGCACAAAGGCCAAAGCAGCAGTCGGCGCATTCATTCCATATTCCCTAAATCAGTCAAGCGGCACTCAAATTAGGGACACTGAATACGCAAACTGACCGGCAACTGCAATGCAACAACGGCTCACCGCTTCCAAAGCTGCGGCTCAATCCGCGGCGCCGTCAGCAGATGCGAATTTGCATAGGCCTCGAGCGTAAACTGCCGGCTAGACCCGTTGTCCGCTTTTAGAACCAGCACCCCGTCCGTCACCCGCCACAGCCCCCGTGCCTCGGCCGGCGCCTCCTGCCCAAGGTCCTGCCCGATCATCTCCCCGCGACTATTTCGGTGCACCATATCCACAAACGACTGCGACCCATCGACATAGCGGCCATCGCGCCCATATATCCGCGACACCACGCTCACATGGCTGAAATCATCCGACGAATATATCACGCTATGATGCCATGTCCCGATCAGACGCTCATCATATTGCACACCGATCCCGGCGGCATTCAGGCGCTTTTGCAACAGAAATACGCCCGTCTTTCCAATCAGCCACCCGGCAATCGTGTTAACCTGATCGATGTTCAAGCCCTCGGGCAGCGCCAGCCCCTTATCTCGGCACCACGCCAGCGCCTTCCCCATCAACCACAATGCATCCAACAGGCCATAAAGCCCGTCCCCTGTGTCTGCTGCCAGAATTTCGCGCTCCACATCAGCCAATAACGTCGCCACATCCGCCCGGCCGTCCATCAATTGAAACATACCCGGCAAATATAAGATATGGCCCTGCAAAAACGCTGCCACGGAAGCTGCTCCCTGCGTCTCTTTGCTTTCCGCCACCAACAGGGACAGCACCAGCCCCTGAAGTCGCCCGTCATCAAGCGCGTCAACCTGCCGCGTCGCCCTCTCCATCCCCTCGATGTCGAATATCTCTTCCATGGCCTGTAAAATACCACATAGATCCGTCCCACCCTATCCCCACCCCTAGCCATCCCCACCGCCATCCCCTAACCAGAATCCAGCATGCACCACGACCTGATCCTTGCCGGCGGAGGCCTCGCCAACGGCCTCATCGCTTACCGGCTCGCCACGCTGCGCCCCGACGTAAAGGTCACCATCATCGAAGCCGGCCCCACGCTCGGCGGCAATCACACATGGTCCAGCTTCGCCCATGATCTCACGCCCGACCAGCAAGCCTGGACCCGTCCCTTTTTCCGCCACCATTGGGACCGGTACAGCATCCGCTTCCCCGAGCACGGCCGCACCATCGAAGCCGGCTATGGCAGCATTCCGTCGGAAGCCTTCGCCGAAGAGCTTCACAAAGTCCTGCCGCCAAATCGCATCATCACCAACATGCCCGTCGTCGATCTCAGCAGCACCAGCGTCACCCTCGCCGATCAGTCGGTGCTTCAGGCCGGCTGCGTCATCGATGCCCGCGGCCAGCGCCCCGCAAAAGCGCTCGATCTACGCTGGCAAAAGTTCCTCGGGCTCGAAGTCGAACTCGCCGAGCCCCACAACCTCACCGGCCCGATCATCATGGACGCCACCGTCCCCCAATATGATGGTTATCGCTTCGTTTACACCCTGCCCTACGGCCCCAGACATGTCCTTATCGAAGACACGTATTTCTCCGACGGCAAGGATCTCGCCCCCCAGACGCTACGTGATCATCTCGCCGAATACGCCGAGGCCCAGGGCTGGAAAATCACCCGCATCATCCGCGAGGAGGTCGGCATTCTGCCGCTCGGCATCGGCGGTGACATCAAGGCCTTCTGGAATGAAGACAGCATCCCCCGCGCCGGCCTTCGCGCCGGCCTCTTCCACCCTGTCACAGGCTATAGCTTCCCCGATGCCGTGCAGGTCGCCGATCTCGTCGCCAGCCTCCCCGATCTCTCCGCCCCCCGCGTCTTCCGCGCCATCCGCGCCCATAGCATCAGGGCGTGGCGCGCCCGCGGCATGTACCGCATCCTCAATCGCATGCTCTTTCTGGCGGCCGAAAATGAAGAGCGTCGCACCATCCTCCAGCGCTTCTACCGGCATCCCGATGCGCTCGTCGGCCGTTTCTACGCCGCCAAACCCGAATTGGCGGATTGGCTTCAGATCCTCTCCGGGAAGCCCCCCATCCCACCAATGCGCGCCCTCAAAACCCTCCTTAATTACGAACTCAAACGCCCATGACTGACGTCCTCTCCCACGCCAAAGCCGCCATCGAGCGCGGCTCCAAAAGCTTCGCCCTCGCTTCCAAGCTGTTCGATGCCCCAACGCGAGACCGCGCCATGCTGCTCTACAGCTGGTGCCGACACACCGATGATGTCATCGACGGCCAGATCCTCGGAGAAGGCCGCAATAACGACACCCGTCCGCCGTCCGAGCGCCTCGCCGAAGTCGAACGCCTCACAGCCCTTGCGCTCGCCGGCACACCAGAGGGAGACCCCGCCTATCACGCCCTCGCCCAGGTCGTCCAAGAGACCGACATGCCCCACCGTTATCCGCTCGATCTCGTCCACGGGTTCCGTATCGACATGGAAGAGCGCCCCTTCCACACCTTCGCCGACACCCTGACCTATTGTTACCATGTCGCCGGCTGCGTCGGTGCGATGATGGCCATCGTCATGGGAGTCGACTCCAAGGATCGCGCCACCCTCGACCGCGCATCCGATCTCGGCATCGCCTTCCAGCTCAACAATATCGCGCGGGACATCATCGAAGACGCGATGAACCGCCGCCGCTACATACCCGATGATTGGCTCGCCAGCGTCGGCCTCACCCCGGCCAATTTCGCCTTCCCCAATCAGCGCCGCCAGCTTTACCGGCTGCTCATCCGCCTCGTCGATCAAGCCGAGCTCTACGAAGAATCCGCCCGCCACGGTACCCCCCAATTGCGAAACCGCGCCGCCTGGGCCGTCCTCGCCGCCGCCAGCATCTACGGCAACATCGGCCGAAAACTCGCCAAAGCCGGCGAAGAAGCCCTGGAAACCCGCATGCGCACCACCACCCCCGAAAAACTGTCGGCTATCACCCGCGCCGCCACCCAAACTCTCACCAGAAAATCCCGCTGGTCCCACCCCCACGACCGCAGCGAATTATGGACAATGCCCACTTAAACCCCACTTCCCTCGCGAAAGAGGGAGGCGCCCACGCGCCCTTCCGCACGTGGGAGGGTAAGGGGCGCGCCGCCGGCAGCCTCAGCCTCAGACCCCACTCTCAACAACCGTCCCAAATCGCCCTCGTCGCCCCGGGCCAGTCCCGGGGCATAGGGTCAGCAGCACAGGCCTACGCCAGCACCGCATTATCGGAGACACGCTACCGATCTCCCCACCGCATCCAACCCCGTCACCCCCCAGCATACCGCCCCAGCCATCCCATCATCGCATCATGCGCCCGGTCGGACAGCCTGATCCACGTCCGCCGCGCATCCATCGGGTCGGTCGAGCGCTGGAAGAGTCCAGCCTCTGACAAGCTCCGCACCCAGCGCAGCGCCGTCGTTGTCGGCACCGCCGCCGCAATGCACAGGCTCGAAACACTTACCCGCTGCCCCTCCAGCCTCGCCGCCGTCAGATCGAGCAGCATGTCCCAGGCGGGGTCGGCAAAGATTTCGGCCGGAAAATAGCGCTCGCGGTCGCGTCGCAGCCTGATGATCCGCCGCACCATCTGCGTATCCACAATCGTCGTCGGCGCAACATCGCCGTCGTCCGTCGCAAGCCGCGCCAGCGCATCAGCAATCCGCGCCGCCTCCAGCGACAAGGCCGAGATCAGCTCCCGCCCGGCCCCGCTCGCGAAACCCCGGCGTCTCCGCCAGACACGCCCGCTGCATCAGCCTCGCAACAGCCTCGGGCGCATCATCCAGAAACACCATGCCCCGCCCCATATCGATCAGCGCCATCGGCGTCTCGGCCATGGGTGCTACCAGCATCGGCACCCCAAGCGCCCCAAGCTCAGCCACTGGCCCCTCGCGGCTGACAATCACACAGTCCACCGCCAGCGGATCGCCGGAGAACGGCACCATCGCCCACCCCAAACCACTTTCCGGCCAGTCGAGGCGGTCAGAAACCACTCTCAACAACGGCTGCAATCCAATCCGGTCGTAATTCATACCAGTTCCGCCAATTCCCAGTCCAAAACGGCGAAAAATTGCCTAATAACTATTCACGATAGTTTTTAAACCAATGCAAGTAATCCGGCAAAAAATAAGTATTAATACTTTGTTTTCTATTTTTTAACCTAACAATTGGATTGCCCATGCGCACCCGCACGGTCCCGGCCCACCTTCAACTCGCCAGCCTCATCGGCGTTAGCCCGGCAATGGTTTCCCTGCGCCGCGAGATCGAGCAAATCGCTGACAACACCACATCGGTGCTGATCACCGGACCCTCCGGCTCCGGTAAAGATGTCGCAGCCCAATTGCTCCACCAGCGCAGCCGCCGCGCCACAGCGCCCTATGTGGCCCTCAATTGCGCCGCCGTCGCCGCCGATCTCCTCGAATCCGAGATGTTCGGCCATGAAGCCGGTGCCTTCACCGGTGCCACCCGCGCCCGCGTCGGCCGGTTCGAAGCTGCCCATGGCGGCACGCTGTTTCTCGATGAAGTCGGGGACATGCCCACGGCCATGCAGGCAAAGCTGCTGCGCGCCCTGGAAACCCGGGTCGTCGAGCGAGTCGGCGGCATGATCCCGATAGGCGTCAATGTCCGTCTCATCGCCGCAACCAGCGTCGATCTCCACACCGCCATCGAGCGCGGCCTGTTCCGCGCCGATCTGCTATATCGCCTCGATGTCATCCGCCTCGAAATGCCCCCGCTGGCTGACCGTCCCGAAGACCTTTCGCCGTTGATCGAGCATTTCTGCCGCCTGCTTCCCGGCCCGCCGGTGCGTTTCAGCCCCGCCGCCCTGTCCGCCCTTGCCGATCATCCCTGGCCCGGTAACGTCCGCGAGCTCCGCAACGTCATCGAGCGCGCCAAGGCTCAGCATGGCTGCGCGTTGATCGGACCGGAAATCGTCGCCTGCCTGCTCCGCCCCCGCACATCCACTCGCCCCGCGCCCCGCGCCGCAGCGCCAGCGCCCGCCTCAGCATCCACGCCCGCTCTCGAATCAGGTCAGAGCGTGGATCTCCGGCAGCTCCTCGCCGATCTCGAACAAGCTTATATCCGCGCCGCCCTGGCAGCCTGCGGCGGCACCATATCCGGCAGCGCCCGCTTGCTCGGCCTGCAACGCACAACCCTCATCGAAAAGATGCGCCGCCTTCAAATCACTGCCTGAAACCCATCTAAAACCCGCTAATTGCGCTGCGAATACCAACTGTCCACCAGCTGATCGAGCTGCGTCTGCAACGCTTTTGACGATGCCACCAGCACATCCATCGCTGAAAATTGCCGCACAAGCTGCTCGCGATAAGTCGTCAGCCGCGCCTCCGCCCGCTCCAGCGCTTGTGAAACAGCGCGTCGCTGCCGCGCCAGCCCATCGGTCGCAGGGGTCGCCAGCCCCGCAATCGTCTGCAATGCCGCCAGCCCCAGCCTTTGACCATCAGGCCCAAAACCACTGCCCGATAGCGCACTCAGCAACGCCTCCGCCTGCCCCAGCTGCGCCGGCGTCGCCTGTGCAAACCGCGTCGCATCAAAACGTATCGATCCCTCGCGCGTCACCTCAACACCCAGATCCCGCAGCCGCAGCCCACCCGCCGCCGCCACAGGCGCATTCAGCATCGCCACCAGCGCCTGATCCATGCTCCGCGCCGTTGAATCACCCGCCAGCGGCCCCGCTGCCTGCCCGTCGCTGCCGCCGCGCCGGAAGTCGCCCACCAGCTGCCGCATTGCCCCCAACGTGTCGGCAAAGTCCGCCAATGTCACCGATAGTGACGCCACATCCCGCTCGGCCCCCAAAATCACCCCCTGCGGATCGCTCACTCGGTTCAGCCGCAGCCGCATGCCGTCCGCCAGCCCATCCACAACATTGGTGTCGCGGGTCACCGTAACCCCGTCAAAAACCATCACAGCATCCGCCGCCGCCGCCGAAAAGCCCAGCGCCGGATTACCGGCCGTATAAGCAAAAGTCGCCAGGCTTGGCCCGCCACCGCCCGCCGCCGCATCCTCCGCCGCACTCACCACAAACGCCCGCGCTGCCCCCTCCTTGCCCCGCAAAACAAGGCTTGAACCATTGCTCCCCGACACAATCGAGGCCGTCACAGAGCCATTGGCCGCGGCATTAATGGCATCGCGCATCCCCGCCAGCGTGGCATTCTCCGGCCCGATGACCACTGAAAAATCCGCCTCCGCGCCCCCTGCCGAAAACTCAAAGCCGCCATCAACCGTCGCCGTGCGCGTGCCGAACACAAAGTTCAGCGATCCCTGCCCAACCGGCGCATCGAGCCCCGGCTGCGCCGCCGCCACCAGCCGCTGGCCCGCGGCCAGCTGCTCGACGACCAGGCTCGATCGAAACGACGCCGCAGGACCCGTCCCGCGCCGCTCTACAGCCACAATAGCCGCATCACTGCTAAGCGCCTGCAATCCAAAAGCACCCGAGCGCACCCGGTCCTGCAATGATGCTGCAATCGCTGAAAGCGCTGATCTCAGCTGCCCCAGCGCCTCACCACGGCTCGTCAGCACCGCCAGCCGGTCATTCAGCGGCGTCGTCTGTGCCGTCCGCTGTGCCGACACCAGCTCATCGATCACCTGCCGGCTGTTGATCCCGGCGCCCGCCCCCAGCTGTGAAACAATATCAGTCGTCATAATGTCCTCATAACGGCAGCGGCGCCCCCGGCTTGCGCCGCCCGCCCGTCTCATCAAAGTCAAACGCCGGCGGCACCTCAACCGCAGGCACATCGCGCATGTCCTCAAAGCGCATCACAAACGCCAGCACCGTCGCCACCGCCAGATAAAGCTCCTCGCGCACGCCCTGCCCGGCGCGGCCTGTAAAGAACAAGGCCCGCGCCAGCCGGGGCGAGCGAACCACCGGCTTGCCCAGCGCCTGTGCCACCGCAATGATCGCCAGCGCTGAATCCTCGCGGCCCTTCTCCAGCATCACCGGCTCGGCATCCTCACCAGGCCGATACCGCAGCGCCACCGCAAAATGCACCGGGTTCACCACCACCACAGACGCATCGGCCAGCACCGTTGTCAGCCGCTTTTTGGACGCCGCAAATTGTGCCCGGCGGATCGCCGCCTTCAGCTCCGGCGCCCCATTGTCCTGCCTGTTCTCACGCTTCACCTCATCAAGGCTCATCTTCAACTTGTTCTCGCGCAGTATCCAGGTCAGCCCGGCATCGGCCCCAGCCACAACAATCATCGCCAGCGCCGCCGCGACCAGCAGCCGCAAGACAGCCTGCCCCACAACTGACAGTCCACCCGCTCCCTCACCCGCCTCGGCCAGACCACTGATCAGCGGCAAAAGCACCGCAGCACCAGCCCCCCCGATGACCACCAGCTTCAGCAGGCTCGTCCCAGCCCCCGCCAGACCCTGCATGGAAAAGATTTTCTGCAAGCCCTTCATCGGGCTAAGCCTTGAGAGCTTCGGCGCCGCCATCCCTAAAGAGACATGGCGCGCAGCACCCTGCACCAGCCCGCCCGTCACCAGCATCACCGCCACCGCCAGCACTACAACGCCCTGCCACGGGATCAGCGCCACCACCGCGCCCAACATCATCTCCGGCCCCGCCAGCGCCGCCTCCCCGGCCGCCGAAAGCGCCAACCGCAAAAACGCCGCCAAGCCAAACCAAAGCCGCTCGCCCGCCGCGGTCAGAAGTGCTGCCGCCACCAAAACCGCCGCTGCCGGGCCAATCTCGCGCGGCGCCCAAACATTGCCTTCCTTAAGCGCATCGGCCCGCCGCTTCGGCGTTGCGGGCTGCGTCTTCTCCGCATCGCTCATAGCAGCGCCGCCGCCGCTTCAAGCGTCACCCGCGCCCGCATCACCAGCCCGTCAAGCAGCAGCGGCAGTGCCCACACCAGCAGTAGCAGAAGCAACGGCGGACCCACCGCCAAGGCACCGAGCTGCGGTGCTGCGCGCACCGCCAGCGCCACCAGCAAATTGCCGACCAGCAACAGCCCGACCACCGGCAGTGCCATCCGCAGCGCGCCTTCAAACATCACCGCGCCATAGCCCGCAACCGTTCCCATTGTCAGCGCGTCGAGCGCCACACCCCCCGCTGGCAGCAGCACGCCGCCGGCAACCATCCCCTCAAACAATCTCAAATGACCATCGGTTGAAAGCCAGGCCACCGCCATCACCGCCGAATAGAAGTTCCCCAGCACCGAGACATTACCGACCGCCGTCGCAAAGCTGGCAAACCCCAGCCCGATAATACTCGCCGCCACTTCACCCGCCATCACCGCGCCCGCAAACGCCGCCGCGAGCGCCAATCCGGCCAGCAAACCCGCCAGCACTTCGCCCCCCAGCATGCTCGCATCCATTGCCATTGCGTTGGGTCCAAAGGCCGTAAAAATCGCGATCGATACCACAACTGCAAGCCGCGCTGCCCAGGGCAGCGCCGCCCCGGCAATCGGCGGCAGCAGCGCCATCATCACCATCGGCCGAACCCCGGCCAGCGTGAAAGAAATCATCGCCTGCAGGCCATCAAACTCATTCACCGAATGGCACCGACCATATCGATCAGCCCAGTTTCCAGAAACCCGGCCAGCCCGCGCATCACGCTCTCGCCCGCCACCGCCATCACCGCCACCAGCGTCAACAGCTTGGGAAGAAACGACAGGCTCTGCTCGGAGATCGAAAGGATCGTCTGCACCAGCCCCACCACCACCGCGACCACCAGCACCGGCACCAGAAAGGTCGCCGCCGATGTCGCAAACAGCTGCACCGCATCGCGCGTCAGCGCGGCCATCATCCGGTCATCGGGCATATCGCCCGCAAGCTGCACCAGAAATATCATCCGCCGCCGCCAAAGCTTTTGGCCAAAGCACCAAGCACCAGCGACCAGCCATCGACCATCACAAAAAGCGCCAGCTTCACCGGCAATGAAACCGTCGCCGGCGACACCATCATCATCCCCATCGACATCAAAATGGAAGACACGATGAGATCAATCACCAGAAACGGCAGATAAATCACAAACCCGATCTGCAACGCCGTCTTCAATTCGCTCGCCACAAATGCCGGCAGAACCACCGGCAGCGGCACATCCTTCGGCTCGGCGAAAGGCCCGGCGCGCGCAATCTCGGCAAATTTCCGCAGGTCCGCCTCACGCGTCTGGCCCAGCATGAAGCCCTTCAGCTCATCCCCAGCCCGCCCCAGCGCTACCTCCGCCGGAATGCTCCCCGCCATCAGCGGCACATACGCCCCATCATAAATGCGCTCCAACCCGGGCCGCATCACAAACACCGTCATCAGCAGCGCAATCCCCACCAGCAGCTGGTTCGGCGGGCTCTGCCCCAGCCCCAGCGCCTGCCGCAAAATCGTCAACACAATGACGATCCGCGTAAAGCACGTCATCATCAGCAACGCGGCCGGCAGCAGCGTCAACGCCGACATCACCAGCAGAATCTGCAATGCCGAGCTCAGGCTCGGCACCGCAGATGCCACGCCCCCCGGCAGTGCCGGAAGTGCGGGGACCGCCTGCACAAGCATCGGCAGCAGCATCACGCCACACCGCCAAAACTATCGTTCTCCGCCGATTCCAGCCGCACCAACGTGCCGCGTCCCTGCCCGAGCAGCAGCCGCCGCCCGCCAAAATCGACCACCAGCAAGCGGCTTCCCGGTCCCAAAGGCACGACCTGCACCACCTTCGCGTGCCGCCGCGCCTCAGACGCCCTCACCACACCCTTCAGCCAGTCGAAGCGCCCCCCAAAAGCCATCATCCCGCACCGCCGGGCACGATCTCGGTCAGCTTCACACCAAAGCGTTCACCGATCGAAACAATCTCGCCCCGCGCGATCAAACGATCATTGATCAACACATCCACAGGCTGGTCGACGCGCCGATCGAGCGCATGAACAGCACCCACCTGCAGCCCAAGCACATCCTTGAGCGGCAGTCGCACCGCCCCGACTTCGACCGACAGCCGCACGGCAATGCCGCCAAAGGCACCAAGGTTCAGCCCCAGCCCCTCGATAGTATCCGGATTAAGCTCTCCCCGATTCAAACCATCGGGATTGAAAGCGTCAGGATTAAAAGCATTCATGTCCGTTCTCCCAGTTTTTCCATGTCTATCGCAGCCAGCGTCATCGTCTGCCGCCCATCGGCAGCCGCCTGCAGCATCACCCGGCCAATCGCGTGGTCACCCATCCGTAGCCGCATCTCGGGCACCGGCTGAATCGCCAGCACCTGTCCGATTTTCAGCGGCAGCAACGCCGCCAATGAAATGACCTCGGCCGCAAGTTCGACCCGAAGCCGTATCGGCACCGCCGCCAGCGACGCCTCAAGAACCGGATCCGGCCCACACACCACGGGCGCTGAAAAAGCCTTCGCCACAGGCGCAAGCAACTCCAAAAGGTCTTCCACCCCGCCGCCGGCATCGGGCACCGTCACCAACAGAACCAGCCGCTCCACCCCGGCTGGCCAGCGCCCCGCCGTCATCGCAACCTCGCTCAGCGCCGCCCTGTACCGTGCCCAGGCTGCACCACTCACCCTTGTCCCGGGTGCCAGATCACTGGCCTTCCCGCCCAGACGCATCGAAAGCAGCAATGCCGCCAGTCGCGCACCCCCGCCATCAGCCAGCTCATCCGCTTCTTCATCACTCGCTGGGAGCACCTGAACTGGCCGCCCGAACAACCCCGAAAGGGCTGCCGCAATCGCCATCAGCAGCGGCCCGGTGTCGCCAACGCTGCCACCCCCCCCCGCCCGTGGCAACCAGCTCTCCGGCCAGAGAGTCGCCGCCGCCTCGGATCTGATCCGAAGCTCGCTCATTGCACCACCAACGAAGTGAAATACACTTCGTCCACAGCGCCCGCCACGCCGCGCTCGCGCAGCACAAGGTTGATCGCATCGCGCACCCGGACCGCCAGCGCCGCCTTGGCCTGGCGCGATCCGACATCGATTTCGCTCGCCTCGCCCAGCACCGCAAGAACCGCAGAGATCACCGCCGGCTCATGCGTTTTCATCGCCGCCGTCACCGCCTCACCCGCCGTCGTGCCCACCGAAATCTTCACCTGCAAATACCTGCCGGTATCGACAAGATTGGAGGTAAACGCCGTCTCAATCCCAGCATAGGTCACCGGCCCAGCCACCTTCGCCGCAGCCGCAGCCGGTGCCTCATGACCAGCGCCAATTCCCGGCAAAAAATCACCACCAAACCTTATAATACCCACTGCCGCCCCCAGCCCGGCAGCCCCCGCCGCCAGCACAAAGGCCAGCGCCAGCACCAGCATGCGGCCCATGCCGCCCCCCTGCTTCTTGGTTTTTTTGCCCTTGGTATCAGCAATATTCAGGTCAACAGCATCCGGCATCACTGGCTCCAAACATCATGCGAAGCGGTCAACGACCGCCCGCTCAAAAACAACTCGCTCACCCTCATCAACGACAGCCGCACTCCGCGCTGCAGCATTGCCGCCCATAAAACTGCCCTGCCGCGACGCCCGGCCATCATCGCGCGCGCCACTTTGCTGGCCATCGCCTCGACGCGGATCAGCATCCCCGGCCTCACGCCCAACGTCCCGAGACAGATCAGCCCCCAAAGACACCCCAACCGAAGCTACAGAGGCCACCCCCGAAACTGCCCCACCATCATCCCCAGCCGGCCGCACAGCCAAAGACTCCAGCCGCATCCCCTGCGCCCGCAGCGCCGCTGCCAATTCACCGCGCCCGCCCTCAAGCGCCGCCACAGCAGCCTCTGGTGCCGCCAGGGAAACCCTCAAAGCCTCGCCCGGCCCGTCCACGGCAATGCGCACCGGCGCCACCGTCGCTGCCAAACCTGCCGAATGTTGCGGTGAAACCACCCCCACTCGGCCACCCAAACCCCCGAAATTCACGCCGAACCCTGACGCTGGACCTGTCAAACCACTGGGCACCCCCACCGCAACCGGCTCAGACACCGTGTCCGCCACATCAGATTTTTGCCCAAGCACTGCAAAAGACCGCTCAAATTCACCGCGTTTCTCAGCCCCAGCGATACCGGACCCCTGCAAAATAGCTGGAAGCACCGGCTGCTGCGCAACCATCCGCTGCCCTTCAGACACGCTCGGCAGGTCGCCATCCACCGTCACCAACACCGGCGCCAACACCCCCGAACCGACGTCATCCGCCGTCAGTGGCAGTGCCTGCGACCCCAACATAGCCACCATCGGCGCCACCATCGGGGCCAGCGTCGGGGCCAGCGTCGGGGCTAGTCCCACAATGCCGGGCTTCCGGTCCGCCGCCGCCACAGCAACCGGAGCAGTCCGCACGTCAGTCCCAAAAGCTTGCTCCGGCCCCAAAATCCGCACCTGAGGCAACGCCGGCTCAACACCCGGTCCACTGGATACAACCGGCAAAGGACTATCCGCCAGTACCGTTGGCATGCTCGCTTGCTTCAGCATCGGCACCACCGGCACGAACACATCCTGTGAACGAACCTCGGGCCAAAGCTCCGCGGGGCGCATTTCAGTCGCAACCGGATCAAATGAAGCGATGCTTGCTTCGTCTGTCTCACGTGCAGCATCATTTTCCGCCGTCAACGGCACCATACGATGCCAGGCCGCAAGCACCGCCAGCCGCGCTGTCGGCCCGGTGTCCGGCACAGTCAGTGTCGCCAGAACAGCCTCAGGCGCTTCATCCTGGTTCAATTCGATCGCGTCGGGACTGTCGCTGTCCACATCAAACCGCAGCAAGCAAAGCCCTTCTTCCACAGTCGCAGCGCCCGACAGCATGGCCCCAAAAATGCCTTGGCCAGACTCTACAGCAGGCCCCAACGCCGCAGAAGACGCCGATGGCAGCACAGCGCCGCCCTCCAAAAGACCTGCCAGCACAGTCATAGCCCGTCCCCGCTCTCGCGCTCCGCCCGCCGTTCCACTGCGGCATCCACCGCCGCCCGTGCGCGCCCCAGCGCTTCGCCCAGCCGCGCCCGCTCGGCATCCGTTCCGCCCAGCCGCCGGCTCACATCCTCGGCAAGCCGCGCCAGCATCGCATCGCTCGCCAGCCGCGCCTTCAGTTCAGCCGCCTGCACAGGCCCGGTCTGCGTCCCGCCTTGCGCCAGCAGCGTGCGCACGCGCGCCAAGAGCCCCTTTTCATTAAGCTGCCGCGCCTGCACACGGCCAAGCGCTGCCGCTGCCGCCAGCACACGCACCCGCCGAACCTGCACAAGCCGGTCGAGCGCCTTCACATCACGCTTCGAGCGAAAGGCCCCGCTCATGCCAGCCCCGCAAGCGTCATAAGACCAGCTTCAGTGTCGCTCCAGGCCGCACGGGCATCTCGCGCCTGACAACGAAAAGCCTCCAGCCGGGGCGCTAACGCCAGAGCAATATCAAGCTCAGGATCGCTCCCCGGTGCATAGGCGCCCATCAAAACAAGATCGCGGTTGTCCTCAATCAGCGCGTTCATCCGCCGAAACTTGGCCGCTGCCGCGACATGTGCCGCACCCACTACATCGCTCATCACGCGGCTTGCCGAAGCACTCAGATCAATCGCCGGAAAGCTCCCGCGCCCCGCCAGCTTCCTGCTGAGCAGAATATGGCCATCGAGCACGCCCCGCGCCGCGTCCACAACAGCGTCGCCACCATCATCGGCTTCCTGCAATACCGTCATGATCGCCGAGATCACACCACCAGAGGCGCGCGCACCCCCCGCCCGTTCAGCCAAGGCAGCAATCAACGCCATCGCGGACGGCGGATAGCCCCGGCCCCCAGCGTTCTCGCCCCGCGCCAGCGCCACTTCGCGGGCACCATGCACAACCCGGCTCAGGCTATCGAGGATCAGCAGCACATGAGCCCCCTGATCACGAAAATGCTCGGCAATGGCAAAAGCCCGCTCAGCCCCCCTCACCCGCAGAAGCGGTGGCTCCCCCGCCGGCACAGCAACAGTCACAGTCCGCGCCCGCGCCGCCCCTGAAAGCTCGGTTTCAATAAAGTCGGTGATCTCACGGCCGCGTTCGCCAATCAGCGCCACAATCACCACATCGGCTACTGCCCAGCGCGCAATTTGCCCAAGCAAAACCGATTTGCCCACGCCTGTCCCGGCCATGATCCCCACCCGCTGCCCGCGCCCAAGGGTCAGCAAGCCGTCGATCGCCCGCACGCCTGTGGCCAACGGCAGCTTTACCCGCGTCCGCGAAGCCGGCGCCAAGGCCTCCCCAACCAGCGCCCGCCGCGCATCGCACCGCACTGGCCCAAGCCCATCCATCGGCCGCCCCAGACCATCGATCACCCGCCCCAGCAACCCATCCCCAACAGCAACATCAGCCGGCCCGCCAGCCCCCACCACCATCACGCCAGGCATTACCCCAGCCAACGGAGAAAGGCCCATCAACAACGCCCGCCCATCGCGAAACCCGATAATCTCTGCCGCTTGGCCGGCCGGCCCAACCTGCGCCTGCCCGCCGACCACAGCATCTAACCCCACAGCTTCCAGCGTCGTCCCGTCAAACGCCGTCACCCGGCCACCGCGCCGCACCGGCAAATCGGCCACCACACGCCCTGCCACCGCCGCCATCAGGGCCTCAGTCACCGTCATGACAGTTCCGCCATCACGCAATCCAGTCGCGCCATCAGCCCCGCCGATATGACAAATTCCGGTCCCTCCACCGCAAAACCATCGCGCGGCATCCCTGCATCAATCACGATAGTCAGCCCGGCCAACACTTCCCGCCCAGAAATCTGCTCGATAAGGGCAAGCGCATCAGGATGAACACGAAGCACCGGGGCCTCGTCAGGCTGCACCTCTGCCAGCGCCGCTAGAACCAAAGCATCCAACACGCTGTCCCCGACGCGCAGTTCCGCCAGTAACACCCGCTCAACAACAGCCCGCACCAGCCCCGTCAGAACCGACTGCACAGCCCCGACATCAATAACACAGGCTGCCTGCAACGCCCCCTCCGCACCGCGAAGTGCGGCGACTATCGGCGCCAGCTCGGCCTCAGCCGCCACCCGTCCAGCCGTCACCCCGGCCTCGAACGCCGCCGCCCGCTCCTGCGCTATTGTATCCACTAGGTCCGCCTCGGCATCGCGCGCCGCCGCCAGCGGTGACGGCGCGGTCGCAGCCGGCTGCAGCCAGTTCAGCAGCACCGACAGCCCATTGGTGCCCTGCAAATCGGACTCAGACATATCCGCTTGCTCCTGGCATCATCACCGTGCCTGCATCGGCCATCCGCCGCACCAGCGCGCAAACATCGGCCTGCGCCGCAGTCACTTCGGCCTTCTTCGTCGGACCCATAGCCGCCAGTTCGTCGCGGAGCTGGTCCGCCGCCCGGCTCGACATGGCTGCAAAGACCAGCTCCCGCAGGCTCACCGCAGCACCCTTGAGCGCCAGAACAAGAACGCCCTGATCCACTTCACGAAGCACCGATTGCAGCTCACGTGGAGCCAGCTTCGCCAAGTCACCAAAGGCAAAGCTGGATTCCGCAATCGATCCGGCCAGTCCGGGATCAACCCCGGCAAGGGCTGCAATCAGCGCTGCCTGACGGCTCGAAAGATTGACAAGCCGGGCCGTAAACGCAGCACCCGCCAGCCTCACAGCCCCTTGCGTCTTAGCGCGCAGCATCAGTTTGGCTTCCAGATCAGCCTCCAGCGCCGTCACCTCGTCGGGCGCCACCGGACCCAGCGTCGCCAGCCGAAGCACCACATCAGCTTGCATTTCCTCAGGCAATCCATCGAGAACAGCCGCCGCCCGCGCCGCCTCCAGATGCGCCAGCACCACCGCCACGGCTTGCGGATGTTCGTCATTCAACAGTCCCGCCACGCCGGAGGCGTCGATCCAGTCCAGCCCCGCCATGCGCTTCACAGCTGCAGGCGGCCCGATCTCCTCGATCACACGCTCAGCGCGCGGGCTACCAAGCGCCAGATTAAGACGCGCCCGCGCTTCACGCCCCTGCGCGTCAAGCGCCTCAACACCGCGCGTCCGCGCCAGAAATTCATCAAGCACAGCATCGACCATCGCCGGCGCAATCTCGGCCACAGTCAGCATCGCTTCACCAACAGCGCGAACTTCCGCCGCATTGAGCCGCCGCAGCAGTTCCGCCGCCTGCGCTTCTTCCAGCAGCAGCACAAGAATCGCACATTTCTGTGCGCCCGTCAGCGGCCCAGAAACTGGCCCGGCAATACGTTCATCATAGCCGTTCAGCATGGCAGCAGCACTCATTCCGCCATATCCGCATGCGACACGCCCTGTACGTCGGCACTATCATCGGCCAGCATCATCCGTGCGACAGCGGTTGCCCGGTCAGTGTCTCCCGTCACCAGTTCACGCGTCGCCCCCAATTTGCCGCTATAGTCGAGCAGCGGCGGCAGCCCATGAGCCCGGGCCGCATCAGGCGTCAAAGTCCCGCCATCCAGCGGCGCAATCGCCGCCCGAAGTGCTTCAGCCTCCATCGCCTTGCGTTGCACCCCAGCCCGACGCCACCGCATCAGTGAAAACACACCGCCAACAACCACCAACAGCGCCACCAGCCCCATCGGTGCATAATCTCTCACCACCGGCTTTTCGAACCATGACAATTCGGGCGCAGCAGCGGGTGCCGCAAAATCACGCAGCACAACCTCAACCCGGTCACCACGCCGTGCGTCCTGCCCCACTGCCCCTTCGATAATCCGCTTCAGACTTTCGATTTCACCCGGCGGCACCTTGCCGTCGCGTGCCAGCGCCGCGCGGTCGATCACCACCGCCACAGACAGTCGAAGCAATCGTGGCGCCCCTCCGCGCGTCACCCGCACATCCTTGCCAATTTCCCAAGCGCGGCTGGTGCTTTCATTGGTCACCAGCGGTGCAGCAGCAGATGCCACGGTATCCGCCGGCGGCGTCGCTGCAACCTGCGCCGCTGCAGGCGCTGTATTGCTAAGCGCGCCCGGAATGCCCCGCGCCGGAAGCGGCGACGCTTCATTGCTGCGGTTCGCCTGTTCAGAACGCAAGACCGAGCCATCTCGCTCAAACCGTTCGCTAGCCGCCTCGCTCGTAGAAAAATCAACGTCCGCGGCCACTTCCGCCGTAAAGCGGCGCTCCCCGATGAGCGGCGTCAGCAGCGTATTGAGCCGCTCCCGTATCAGGCCTTCCAGCTTGGCCTGATAGCCCAGGTGCGCCGCTTCGCCCGTGCCAACGCTTTGGGACAGCAGCGCCCCGGACTGATCAACCACGCTCACACGTTCGGGCGCAAGCCCTGCCACGCTCGAACTCACCAGCCAAACAATGGCGCGGACCTGCGCCTCCCCAAGCACCCGGCCCGGCGCCAGCGTCACAAATACGCTGGCACTCGCCGGCATCCGATCGCGCACAAAAACGCTTGGCTCGGGCAGCGCCACATGCACAGTCGCCCGCTTAACACCATCAATCGCCTCTATCGAAGCTGCCAGCTCGCCGGTAAGCGCCGCCTTCAGCCGCGCCGCCTCCACCGCTCGGCTCATGCCAAGCGGCATGTCGCCCACTGGATCCAGCGAGCGCGCAGCCTTGGGCAAACCCTGTCCCGCCAGCAGAATCCGCGCGGCCGCCGCTTCGCCCTCAGGCACCTCGATCGCCCCCGTGCCAGGGTTGATCCGGGCCGCATAGTTGCCGCCCTCAAGTGCGGCCATCACCGCCGATTTATCGCCATCCGAAAGCTCGCCATACAGCGGCCGCCACGCGGGCTCACGCATGGCCAGCCAGAGCAACAGCCCGGCCATTACCGCCAGTCCGGTAAATATTGCCGGGCGCGCCGCCATGACCGCCGGGCGCGCCCAAAGTGCCTGCAACCTGCCAATAGGATCAGCCGCAGCCCCGTCCCGCGCTTTCGGCAACCCACCCGGCTCGATCACTACCAGACCCGCCTCAGCCACAAGCACCCCCTAGCCGGCTCACAGCGGCATGCTCATGATGTCTTTGTAGGCGCCGAGCAGCCGGTTCCGCACCTGCAGCGTCGCCTCAAACGCAAGACTGGCCTTCTGCCGTGCGATCATAACCGTCGCCAGATCCTGCGTGTCGCCCCGCTCAAAGGCGGCCGACTGCGCGCCAGCTTCGTCCTGCACCGCACTCACCGCCTTCAGCGCATCGCTCATCGCTGTTTGAAACGGCATTGACGCGGGAGCACCCGTCGTCGTCGGCGCTGCCACGCTGCCCACCTGAGACAATGATCCAAGCTGCTCGGACCGCGACAGAATCCGCGCCCGCAGCGCCATCACCGATGATGTATCAACCGGCGGCAGCATTTATTGCAGCCGCATAGCATGGGGTGCCATGCCGGCGCCGGCGCGCGCCGCAATGCCCGCCAGCTTGTAGCGCAATGTCCGCTCGCTGATCCCCAGCCGCGCTGCTGCTGCTGCCCGCGTCGGGCTGCCAGCCAGCGCCTGAGCGATAGCCCGCGCCTCTTGCGCCTTAACCGCCCCTGCCAGAGGCGGCGCAATCTCGGCTTCCTGCACCATCGCCCGCGATCCCAAGGCTATGGCATCAAACGCAATATCCACTGCCGATATTTCGGCCCCATTACCCAACACCAACGCCCGGTCGAGGACATTGCCCAACTCCCGAACATTCCCCGGCCAGCCATGCTGCATCAGCTGCCGTATCGCATCACAAGCAATCCATGCCACTATGCCGTCAGTCTCTCCCGCCCGGCGCAGCAACCAGGCCGCAGCAATCGCCGGCAGATCTTCAATCCGCGCTGCCAGCGCCAGTGATCGCAATGGAAACACCGCGAGCCGATAATAGAGATCGGCGCGGAACCGCCCCGCCGCCACCTCGGCTGCCAGATCCCGGTTCCCACACGCCACCAGGCGCACATCGATCTTTGTAGGCCGGGTTGCGCCCACCGGCATGACCTCACGCTCCTGCAGGGCGCGCAGCAACTTCGCTTGCAAAGGCAATGGCAGCTCCGCCACTTCGTCCAGCATCAGCGTGCCTCCATCCGCCTCCCGAAACAGCCCCCGACCCGCAGCAACAGCACCGGTAAAGGCCCCGCGCTCATGGCCAAACAGGGTCGCCTCCAACATCGCTTCAGGAAGAGCCGCGCAATTCACCGCAACCAGACTTCGATCACGGCGAGGCGAAAGCGCGTGGATCAACCGGGCCAGCCCCTCCTTGCCCGAGCCTGTTGGCCCTTCGATCAAAACCGAGACATCGCGCGCCGCTACCCGGCCGGCCAGCGCCAGCAGATCAAGGCTGGCAGGATCAGTCGCCGCAGGCTGGCCAGACGGCGCCGCAAAAGCCGAAATAAGCGCCAAGGCAAAATCTCTGTTCTCAGCGGAGACAATGAGCTCCAGCCCGGAGGCAACCAGCCGCGCCGAAACGGCCTCGCCCGATGCTATGTAAACATGTCGCCGCTCGGGCCGTTCACCATCCCAGATCACAGGCACCGAGACTGGCACCGGCAGCCCTGCGATCAGCCGCGGAAGGTCGGGCCAGAAATCCGGGCCAGGCTTACGCGGCCGGGTCGGTGTTGATGGTTTCGCAGGGGATGGTGTGCTCATGCCCGATGCTGTGCAAGCCTCGTGCCAATCGCAGCGCTTAGGCAATTCCATATCACTGTCAAAAAACCGACAGCATAAGCGCGTCAGTATTCTGACACCTGTCAGAATACTGACAGCAAAATCAATAAATTAACTAAAAGTTACCGTATCGTATCCGAAATCACGCCGCCGCCTAACACACGGTCGCCGCTATAGAGCACAGCCGCTTGCCCAGGTGCCACGCCAAAAAGTTCCGGCGAGAAATGCAGGCGCTGATCATCCCATACCGCCGGTGCCATCGCCGCCAGACTGCGCACCTTTGCGTCCATGGCGCCGTCCCAATCACCCAATATGTTGAGGTCATCCAGCGCCGCTGCCCGGACTGCCAGCGATGCCCGTGGGCCCACGATCACCTGCCCAGACCCGGCTTCGATGGCGACCACATAGAGAGGCTCAGCCGACCCGCCGATTTCCAGCCCCCGCCGCTGCCCCACGGTGAAGCGATGGATGCCGCCATGCCGCCCAAGCACCCGCCCGGCTTCGTCAACAATCTCGCCGCCGTGGAGCAAGCCCGGGCGCATCCGTCCAACGATGTCGGCATAATCTCCCCCGCCGACAAAGCAGATGTCCTGGCTGTCCGGCTTGTTCGCCACCGCCAGCCCCAGCCGGTCAGCGACCTTCCGGACGTCGCGCTTCTCCATATTCCCCAGCGGAAAGCGGAGATAGTCCAACTGCGCCTTGGTCGTCGCCCACAGAAAATAGCTCTGATCCTTGCCCGGGTCCCGGCCGCGATGAAGCTCGGCACCATCCCTACCCATCACGCGCCTGACATAATGCCCGGTCAAAAGCGCCTCTGCACCGAGATCGCGTGCAAGATCCAGCAAGTCGTGAAACTTCACCGTCCGGTTGCATTCCACACAAGGCACGGGGGTGCGCCCCGCAGCATAGCTGTCCGCAAACGCCTGAATCACGCTGTCCTGAAACCGCGCTTCCATATCGACCACATAATGCGCAAAACCCATACGATCGGCGACAGCGCGCGCATCCCTGATATCAGCGCCCGCGCAGCAAGCCCCCGGCCGGCTTGGCTCACTTGACCCGGCATAAAGTTGCAACGTCACGCCAACAACCTCAGCACCCGCCGCCTGCGCGAGGGCGGCTACGACCGATGAGTCGACTCCGCCCGACATCGCCACCGCCACCCGCCGGCCGCGCAGGGCGTCAAGCCCTTCGGCGCCAAGCGTCCCGGCGTCGAGATCGGTCATTGTCATCATGCGCCTCCGCATCAGACGCCCGCCCGCCAAGGTCAACCCCCCAAAAATCAATCACCACTTACCGACCTTTACCACATCTTCGCTTAGCTGACCCGTATCTCTGCCGTGAACAGTCGCAGCATCTCCGCCACCAAAGGGCAAATCATCATGGAGCACACGCGCATCATCACGGCCGACGCCACGCCGCTCGACGATCCCAATCTGCCGCCACTCAACACGACACGATGGGTCATTCGCCGCAAAGCCCAGGTCCTTGTTGCTATCGAGAATGGCCTGCTCTCCCGTGCAGAGGCCTGCGCGCGATATAGCATCAGCGAAGCAGAACTGCGGCTTTGGGAAAGAGCGGTAACCTGTGCCGGCGTTCCAGGCCTCCGCGTAACCCGCGTCCAGATTTACCGCCAGGTGTTCGAAGCGGGCGAGATCCTGCCTTCGGCCAAGTAACAGCGCATGACCGTCAGTTCGACCGCCATCGAGAACAATTTGTCGTCTCTCTTTGTGAGCAGGCTTTACAATTTTTCCAAATTCGGGTTAACAACTTTTGTCAGCCTCGGGCACATTTCCAGTCCCCGACGCTCACAGGAGGCTTTGTCCATGCGCGTTCTGCTGGTTGAAGATGATCGTCTGATGGCGCGCAGTGTCGAGCTTATTCTCGATGAAGCCGGTCTGGATCATGAGACTGCTGCTAGTGGTGAAGCCGCGCTCGAATTTGCACGCACCTATGAATTCGATGCGGTGCTGCTCGATATTACACTGCCGGACATGTCAGGCCATGAGGTTCTTCGCCAGCTGCGTCAGCTCCGCATCGGCACACCCGTTCTCATTCTGTCAGGCGATGCTGAAACCGGGACCAAGGTCACAGGCTTCGGCGCCGGCGCAGATGATTATGTGACCAAGCCATTCGACAAGGCCGAGCTGCTCGCCCGCATTCACGCCCTTGTGCGTCGAAGCCAGGGCCATGCACAGTCGGTGATCACAACCGGCCCTGTTGCCATCGATCTTGCCGCGCGCACAGTGTCCGTCGATGATCGCCGTGTCGCGCTCACCGGCAAGGAATATGCCATTCTTGAGATGCTATCGCTCCGCAAGGGCATGACACTCACCAAGGAAATGTTCCTCACTCACCTTTACGGCGGCCGCGATGAGCCTGAACTCAAGATCATCGATGTCTTCGTTTGCAAGCTTCGCAAGAAGCTGCATGTTGCCGGCGCGCCGCCGTCGGGCTGTATCGAAACAGTCTGGGGCCGCGGCTATGCTCTCAGAGACCCGCAGGCCGAGCCCGCCGCAGTCGCTTAGTTCGGGCAGCACACTGCCGGAGCGCAAAACTCTCATTTCTCGGAAATGATTGGTGACTCAGCTGCTGCCGTCGGCATGGTTTTCATCTTCCCTAACCTCCGCCTGAACCCTATCCCCAAATCATGAGTATTTTCGCTACCCTCGCTGGTGTTGCCGCCGGCATGCTGATCGGTGGCCCTCTCGGCGCCATTGTCGGCGCTGCGGCCGGTGGCAGCCTTGGCATCATGCTCAAGGGCACAGCGCAGCCCGCTGATCGTCCCGTTGCATTCACCATTGCCGCCATAGCGCTTGCCGCAAAAATGGCCGGCGTCGATGGCAATGCCACCATGGCTGAATTCAACACCTTCCGCAGGCTGTTTCAGGTTGATCCGAAAGAGGCAGACAACGTCCGTCGCTTCTATGACATGGCCAAGCAAAGCCCCGCCGGCTTCGAAGCCTATGCTGCTCAAGCCGCACAATTGCTCGGCCCCGGTTCGCCATTGCTCGAAGATCTCCTCGAAGCGCTTTGGCTGATCGCCGCCACCGATGGTTTCCATCCAGCAGAATTGCCGTATCTGCACGATGTCGCAAAGCGTCTCGGCATTTCGCCCGCTCAGGCCAGCGCCATCCGCGCCCGACATATCGCAGCCCCGGAAGACAATCCGTGGTCGATACTCGGCGTGGAACCCGAGGCTGATGCCGACACCCTGAAAAAAGCCTATCACGCGCTGGTCCGCCGGTATCATCCTGATCGTCACCTCGCCGAGGGAATGCCAACTGAATTCATACGGGTTGCCGAGGCGCGCATGGCCGCGATCAACACGGCCTATGCCGCCGTCTCCGGCAAGGCAGCGCGTCAAAACATCCCAACATGACTGGCCCGACATGACCAGCCCGACATGATTCCGGCGCATCTCGCCCTGATTCTTCTTATTGATCTGATCTGGGCCTTCAACATTGTCGCCGTTAAATTCGCCGTAGATGACGCTGGCGCTCTCACAGCCGTCACCCTGCGCTATGTCATCGTGTTGGCTGTCTGCCTGCCGTGGCTGCGCTGGCTTCCGGGTCGAATGAATGCCGTCATCATCACCGGTATAGTTGCAGGCGCCTTGTTCATGGGCCTCGGTGCCCTGAGCTTCGGTCTGGCCACAAATGTATCCGCTCTCGCCATCGCAGGTCAGCTTGGCGTGCCCTTTTCGCTCATTCTGGCCGTCGTCATCTATCGGGAGAGAATTCGCCTGCCCCGCATCACCGCCATTGTCCTGTCCTTCGCAGGCGTTGCCGTCATGGGTTTTGATCCCGCCATCGCACGGGAAAGCGTCGCCATATGGTTGACCGTCGGCGCCGCACTCAGTTGGGCGGCCGGTAATCTGCTGTTCCGCAATCTCGCGGGCGTCAACGTGTTGACGATCCACGCCTGGCTAGCCCTTGTAAGCGTCCCCATTCTGGCCACCACCGCACTCATATTCGAGCCACATGGCCTGGCCAATATCGCCAATCTTCAGCCCAGCACCTGGGGCTGGATCGCCTATTCTGCCCTGCTTTCCTCGCTCCTCGGGCATGGCGGCATGAGCTGGCTGTTCCAGCGCTACCCGGTAGCCACCGTCTCGCCATTGACACTCCCCACCCCGCTGCTTTCCGTGATCATCGCTGTCATCGTTTTCGGCAATCCAATCACCGCGCAAATGATTGTTGGCGGTATCCTGACACTGGCCGGCGTTGCCATCATCACCTTGCGCACAGCGCAAGCACGTGACAATCCGGACGGCACACCATGACGACAATCATACAACGACCTTCCCCCAATCACGATGAGCGCCGGCTCCCCGTCTCCATGCTCATTCTCCACTATACCGGCATGAAGACCAGCACCGAAGCGCTCGACCGCCTCACGGCGCAGGAAGCCAAGGTCAGCGCTCACTATCTTATCGCCGAGGACGGCCAGACGTTCGCCCTTGTCGATGAGGACAGGCGGGCATGGCACGCCGGCATGAGCTTTTGGCGAACCCTGACAGACATCAACAGCGCCAGCATCGGCATCGAGCTCGCCAATCCCGGTCATGAATGGGGTTATGTCCCCTTCCCCGACGAGCAGATCACGGCGCTGGAAACCCTGATGCGCCAGATCCTCGCCCGCCACCGCATCGGCCGCTCGCATATCCTCGGCCATTCGGACATAGCCCCTCGTCGCAAGTCTGATCCCGGCGAGCTCTTTCCCTGGCCCCGCCTCGCTGCCCAGGGCCTCGCCGTCCCCATGCCATCCGCTGACGTTGACCCGAATTGGTACGATCAAGGCTTCATGGCAGCGCTGGGCCGTTACGGCTATGATATCGCCTGGCCAAAAGAGGCGATCATCTCATTTCAGCGCCGCTTCCGCCCCGCCAATATTTCAGGCGACATTGACGCCGAGTGCCGCAGTCTGCTCTTCTCGCTTCTCCGCCATCCCGAGGCTTTCGTTTGAACGACAGGCCGGTCCCCCGCCCCGCCCTTGTTCCCCGGCTTAAACGCTGGTGGCGGCGGGATATCGTCGGCCAGATCGACCACGCCGATATCGCCGCCCGCATCGACAATGATGCCGACTGGTCGCTGCGCTACCTTTTCATGGTCCTCATGTCGGCCGGGATCGCTGTCCTCGGCCTGCTCCAGTCCTCGCCGGCCGTCGTCATCGGCGCCATGCTCATTTCGCCGCTCATGGGTCCAATCATCGGCCTGGGTTTCGCACTTGCTGTCTTTGACTGGCGAGAGGTGCGCACCAGCATTACCGCGCTTGCGCTGGGCAGCCTGCTCGGCATCGGCATCTCAGCTCTCATCGTGTTGGCCTCGCCGCTTCAGGGCGTCACGCCGGAAATCCTCGCCCGCACACGGCCCAATCTATTCGATCTTCTGGTCGCAATCTTTTCAGCCCTCGCCGGCACCTATGCCACCATCCGCGGCCAGGGCGCGACCGTCGTCGGCGTCGCCATCGCTACAGCTCTAATGCCGCCGCTTGCCGTCGTCGGCTATGGCCTCGCCACCCTCAACGTTGCCATCTTTGGCGGCGCGCTGGCGCTGTTCTTCACCAACTTTATAGCCATCGCCCTGACCGCTGCGGTTATGGCCAGGGTTTATGGCTTCGCCCAGGATATCTCGCCGCATCAGACCCAGCGCCAGACCCTGCTTATCATTAGTGTCTTTCTTATAATGGCCGCACCGCTGGCCTTCACGCTCCGCCAGATCGCGCAAGAAGCTATCATCACTCGCCAGTTGCGTAGCGCTATCATCGCCGAGCTTCCCCAAGGCAGCCGTATTTCCCAACTCGACGTCAATCATGCCGCCACACCAATAAGCGCGTCGGCTGTCGTCGTAACGCCAAAGTTCAACAAGGCCGCACAAGACAGTATCGCCAGCACATGGACAAAAATCACAGGTGAAAATTCCAGCTTTAGTCTTAGTCAGCTTGTCGCCAATCAGGATCTGCCCCAGCTGGAACAAGAGCGGTCAGCCCTCGCTCGCTCCCAACAAGCCGAAGTGAATGGCGCCTTTGCAGACAGCTTATTGGAGATTGTGTCGCTTGCAACCATCACGCCAGAATCAGAAATTTTTATCGACCCCACAGGGCATCGGCTCGTCGCAAATGCACGCCCTGGTGCCACACTGGCCACTTTGTACCGAACCGAGCGCACACTTTCCGAACGTCACCCTGATTGGCAGATTCGTCTTATTCCTGCTCCTACAATCCGCCTGATAGTTAACTTCGCCGCTGGTAGCGCGATACCACTCGATATCGTTCCCGTCGAATGGGCGCTATCGCGCTGGAACATCACCCGCGCCGTCGTAACCGGCAGGATTGCATCAGCCGACGATGGTCCACCTGCACTTGCCGAGGCTCGCGCCAATGCCGTTGCTCAAGCGCTGGCCGGCCGCGGTATCACAGCCAAACCCCAGACCGACCTCCCGGGCCGCTTGCAGCGCGCTGCGGAAGAGCAGTCCGGCCCCGCTGCCTTCCGCAGCGTCACAGTCGAAATCCTTGAATAATCAGGTGGCCGCACTCAGTCGGGTCGCTGGCCGAAATCCACCACCGACTTGGTAATCACTGCGCAGACTTTATCGACAACCAGCCTGAGCCGCCGCTGTCCAAGTGTGAAGGTCAGACGCCAGCGCCCTTCGTCGTCGCCAACACCTTCCTCACTTTGTGTCTTGATCTGCCCGGTTCGCAACAGCCCTTGCACATCGGCTGCTGGCACCAGCAGCGCAGCACCGATCACCCCGGCCGAAACAATGAAATCAGCGCCATCGCGCTCCACATCCGCCACCAGAACGACCCTCAGCTGTAATTGAAACTTATCGAGATGCGCTCAGCTTTAGCGCTGCCTTGCGGCACCTCATGCCGGAGCCAGCTTTCCCACAAAAAGACTGTTCCAATCTCGGGCCGCATATAGACAAAAGGCAGCATAGTCTCTGGCGCATCCGCAGTGCGCCCCGGCGCGGCCATCATCATCGGCAGCCGCGGGTCCTCCAGTTTCAGTGGCCCTGCCCCTTCCGGCACCACAACATAGACGGTGCCTGAAATCACCGAATGCGGGTGCACATGGCCCGAATGCCCGGCGCCCGGCTTCAAGATATTAACCCACATCGAATCAAGCTTCAGCTTCTTGCCAAGCTCCATGAAACTGGCTTTGGCGAATCCCGCCACTTGCCGGTCCAATATTCTGCGCAACGATGCAAAGGCCGGGTCACGAACTGGCAAGTCATTGAGCGAGGCATAAGACGTATAGCCCGAATAGCCCTGATCACGGCTCCAGCGCCGCCCCGCCGCATCGTCGCGCGCCAGCGTCCTGCAGCTCTCCTCCAGCTCGGTCAGCAGGACAGGATCCCCCAGAACATCATCGAAAAACCGGGTCACAAAAAGCGATCGAATAGCCATGCGCGCATCAACACCTATCCACGGGCAGCCGCAATCCCTATATCTTTGCCGTGGTCAGGTGTTCGGGCGGCCGCTGGCGCAAGCCAGAGGAAAGTCCGGGCTCCACGGAACACGGTGCCGGGTAACACCCGGCGAGGGCAACCTCAGGGAAAGTGCCACAGAGAGCAAACCGCCGATGGTGCTGAAAAGCACACAGGCAAGGGTGAAAGGGTGCGGTAAGAGCGCACCGCGCGGCTGGTAACAGTTCGCGGCATGGCAAACCCCACCGGGAGCAAGACCGAATAGGGGCAGCACGAGCCGCAAGGCTCAGGGCAGGAACCGGCCCCGCTGCCCGGGTTGGTTGCACGAGGCGGCTGGTAACAGCCGTCCCAGATGAATGGTCGCCCCCCGAAAGGGGACAGAACCCGGCTTACAGACACGCTGATCACACTCCGGCCTGGTCGGGAACTATCCCGGCCAGGCCACCCAACCATCGGCCTCCAACGCCCGTCTTTCCTGCAGCGACACAAGGCCCTCAAGTGCCTTGGCAAAAATCACCGCCTCCGCGCCAACAGCCCCTCCCGCGACCGTCGCACGCCTGGCCCAAAGCCATGCTTCAGGCAGGTCCCGGCGCACCCCGCGTCCGTCCGCCAAAGCGCGGGCAAGCGCCAGCTGCGCCGGCGCATAACCCCGGTGCGCCGCCCGAAGCCACCACGCCGCAGCCGCCGCCGGATCGGCCTTGGTTCCCTGCCCGCGCGATGCCATGCCTCCCAGCAATGTCTCTGCCGCCGCAGATCCCTGCGCAGCCAGCGGCTTCAGCGCGGCTCTGGCAGCAGCGAAGTCACCGCGACTATGCGCAGCAATGCCTGTCTGCAAAAGCCCTGCCGCTACGCCAGCGACCACCAATCCAGCCCAAATGCCCATCGTCTCACCCCGACCGCAGCAAGGCCACCCCGGCCTCACGCTCAAAAAGATAGAGTAGAACCCTTGCTGCCGCCCCCCTCGGACCCTCCAGCCCGCCGTCCCGGTCAAGCAACAACCTCGCATCATCATGAGCCATCGCCACAAACCGCGCCACCCGCTCCGGGTCTGCCAACCGAAACGCGGCGTCCCCCGATTGCCGTGTTCCCAGGATTTCGCCCGCACCGCGCAGCTTCAAATCCGCCTCGGCTATCCTGAAGCCGTCGTTCGTCTCGCGCATCAGCGCCAGCCGCGCCCGCGCCGTCTCGCTCAGCTCAGCTCCGCGCAACAAAACACAAACCGATTTTTCGCTCCCCCGCCCCACGCGCCCGCGCAACTGGTGCAACTGCGCCAGCCCGAAACGCTCTGCCGCCTCGACCACCATCAGCGTCGCATTGGGTACGTCCACCCCCACCTCGATCACAGTCGTAGCCACCAAAACCTTAGTTTCGCCACCCGAAAAAGCCGCCATCACCGCGTCCTTCTCGGCCGGTTTCATCCGCCCATGCACCAGCCCGACCTTCAAATCGCCCAGCCGCGCCTTCAAAAAAACGGCTCGCTGCTCCGCAGCCGCCTCGTCGCCCTCTTCGGTTTCATTCACCATCGGACACACCCAATAGGCCTGACCACCGCCCGTGACATGCCGCTCCAAACCCTCGACCAATGCCCCGAACCTCTCCGGCCCCATGACACGCGTTTCAATCGGCTGCCGCCCCGGTGGCAGCTCGTCCAGCCGGCTCGAATCCATCTCACCAAAATTGGTCAGCTCAAGTGTACGCGGAATCGGCGTCGCCGTCATAGCCAACAGGTGCGGGGTCGCCCGAGCCTTGGCCGCCAGCATTAACCGCTGCGCCACACCAAAACGATGCTGTTCATCAACGACCACCAGCCCCAGATCATGATAGGCCACCTCATCCTGAAAGATCGCATGGGTGCCGACCAAAATATCAAGCTCGCCAGTCTTGAGCGCCGCCAGCAACTCCTTGCGGCCGCGGCCCTTGTCCCGGCCTGTCAGAATCCCGAGCCGAACCGGCATACCCTCCAGCAATCTGGCCAGCGTCGCCGCATGTTGCCGAGCCAGAATCTCCGTTGGCGCCAGTAAACATGCCTGTGCCCCTGCCTCCGCAGCGCCCAGCATCGCCATCAGCGCCACCAGTGTCTTGCCGCTGCCCACATCACCCTGCAGCAGCCTCAACATGGGCGCAGCCTGCGCCATATCCCCGGCAATCTCGGATCCGACCCTCTGCTGTGCGCGCGTCAGCGAGAATGGCAACCGCGCTGTCAGCATTCCCGTCAGGCGCCCATCCCCCACCAGCGCCCGCCCTTTGCGCATCCGCGTGTCCCGCCTCACCAGCAGCAAGGCAAGCTGGTTCGCCAGTATCTCATCATAGGCCAGCCTATCCCTTGCGCCAGACAGGGTTTCCGGCCCGCCGGCCATCGAATGGGCATCGCGCACTGCAGCGCCCCAGCCGGGCCAGCCGTGCTTTGTCAGCACGCTCGGCTCCACCCACTCTTCAAGAGCCGGCACGCGCTTCAGCGCCGTCGTCGCCAGTCCGCCCAGCCGCCGGTTAGTCAGCCCCTCTGTCAGCGGATAAACCGGCTCCCGCACCGGAAGCCGCGCCGCCTGCGCTGGCATCAGCACGTCGGGATGGCTCATCCGCAAGCTCATCCCGAACCGATCGAGTTTGCCCGCCACAATCTTGGGCTCGCCTATCGGCATCAATCGCTTTGCCCAGGCACCCGTCTGGCCGAACCACACCAATTCCACGACCGTACCATCGCGATCGCTCGCCATCACTCGAAGCGGCCGCTTGCCATATCCCTCCTCCACTCGCTCAGCAGTCAGCGTGCATACCACCGGCCGCCCAACCAGCGTCTCATCCAGCCGATCTGTCACAACCCGGTCAATCGCCATCACCGGCAGATGCCAGAGCAAATCCACAACCCGCCGGATCTTCAGCCTGTCCAATTGCCGCACTAGCGCCGGCCCCACCCCCTCAAGGCTTGAGCTTTCGGCAAACAACGGGTTGATGATGGCAGGCCGCATGATAAAGGCCTCATAACTCCCCTTCGCCCGCTGTCCAAACCGGTCAGCGGGATGCCTCGCATTTTTTCGTGGGACCGCTTGATGACAGACCCGACCCCGCAAGAGCACCGCCTGCGCAAGCTCATGTTCCGCGCCGATCATCGCGGCACACGCGAAGCAGATTACATTATCGGCGGTTTTGCCCGCAAACATGCCCAAAGCTGGTCCGAGACCGAGCTTGTATGGTTCGAAGCCATCCTCAATGAGCAGGATGTCGATGTTATGGCATGGGCACTCGGAACTGCTGAGCCGCCTGAAAACTTCCGAGGGCCGATGCTCGATTTGCTTCGCAAGATGGACTTCATTGAAACACCCAGCACTGCCCAGAAAGCCCCTGACGAAAAACGATAATGCTCGATATTAACGCCCTCATCTCCGCGCGCAGGCCGCTTACCCTCGCCCGCACCGCTGCCGGCTTCCTGCCATGGTTGCTGGCCGATGCTGCGCGAGCGCTTGCCGGCAGGTCACGCGCCGTATTCATTGCTGCCGATGAGGCGCAGGCCCGAGCCGTTTCGGACGCCGCGCATTTCTTCGCCCCGGAACTCTCGACGATTCTCGTTCCCGCCTGGGATTGTCTGCCTTATGACCGTGCTTCCCCCAGCCTTCGCTCCGCAGCCGAACGCCTCGCCGGTCTCGCCGCCCTTTTGCAACCCGTCGATGGCGCAGAACTCGTCATCACGACGGTCAACGCCGCCACCCAGCGCACCCTGCCGTCAGCACGCTTGAGCAGCCTGGCCGCCCATCTGTCTCCCGGCTCCCGCATCGATCGGGACAGGCTGGCCGCCATGCTCGCCGCCAATGGCTTCGTGCGCACCGACACTGTCATCGAGCCAGGCGAATATGCCGTTCGCGGCGCCTTGCTCGATCTCATGCCCGCCGGGTCCGAACACGGCCTTCGCCTCGATTTCTTCGGCGACGAGATCGAAACCATGCGTCGCTTCGATCCGGCCACCCAGCGCAGCCTCGGCCTCGCCCAGCCCTTCACATTGCTTCCCGTCAGCGAAGTTCTTCTCGATGATCTTCGCATCAAGACCTTTCGCCAGAACTGGCTTGCAAGGTTTGGTGCTTCAGCCACCGCCGACCCGCTTTACGAAGCCGTCTCCGATGGCCGGCGTCAGTCCGGCATGGAGCATTGGCTGCCGCTTTTCGAACCAACCCTGACAACCCTGTTCGATTATCTATCCAGCAATGACACCATCATTCGGGAAGGCGGCGTCGATGCCGCTGCCGAAAGCCGCTTCGAAGCCATCACGGACTATCATGCCAACCGCGCTGCCGTCCTCGCCGAGCCCCCGGCCAAGCGTAAATCAGGCCCGCGCAGCAGCCCCTACCGGCCGATGGCACCAGACGCACTCTATCTGACCGCTGCCGAATGGCTGCAGCAACTGAAGTCACACAATGTCCACACAACGACCACACATGATGTCCCCGATGGCACGCTGAACACCATCGACTGCGCTGTTGAGGCTCCGCGCGATTTCACCCCGGAGCGCGTCGCCCAGCAAAATGGTGGGCCGCCCGTCTACACAGCCATTCGCGATCACATTCGTATGGCACAGGCCAGCAAATCGCGCCTGATCCTCGCCAGCTATTCCGAAGGCGCCCGAGACCGTCTCGGCACATTGCTTCTTGATGAAGGCCTCGATGGTCTTCTGCCCGCCGAAGACTGGCAATCCGCCCAGGCCGCGACCGCCAAGGGACGGGTCGCCCTGATCGTTCTCCCCCTCGATCACGGCTTTACAAAACTCGAAGCCAGGGGAAACCTGCAGCTCCTGACCGAGCAGGACATGCTGGGCGATCGCCTCGTCCGCCGCCGCCGCAGTGCGCGCAAGGCAGACAGTTTCATGGCCGAGCTCTCCAGCCTCGCCCCAGGTGATCTCGTTGTCCACCGCGATCATGGCATCGGCCGGTATGATGGCCTCATCACCCTGCAAATCTCAGGCCGTCCGCACGAATGTGTTGCCCTCACCTATGATGGCGGCAGCCGCCTCTATGTGCCTGTCGAAAACCTCGACGTCCTGAGCCGCTACGGCTCGGACAGCGACGGCATAGCGCTCGACAAGCTCGGCGGCATCGCCTGGGCCACCCGCCGCAGCAAAATGAAAGACCGCATCCGCGAAATTGCCGGTGAGCTTCTGAAAACCGCCGCCGAGCGTGCGCTGCGCCAGGGCGAACCCGCCATCCCGGATGCTCACGACGCCGCCCAGTTCGCCGATCGTTTCCCCTACGCCGAAACCGAAGATCAGCTCCGCGCTATTGAAGACGTCCTCAGTGATCTCGCCTCCGGCCGCCCCATGGATCGCCTTGTTTGCGGCGATGTCGGCTTCGGAAAGACCGAAGTAGCCCTGCGCGCCACGCACGCCGCCGCCATGGCCGGTCTTCAGGTTGCCATCGTCTGCCCCACCACATTGCTGGCTCGCCAGCATTTCGCGGGCTTTTCGGAGCGTTTCGCCGGCCTGCCCGTCCGCGTCCATCATCTCAGCCGTCTTGTCTCGGCCTCCGACGCCCGAGACACCCGGGAAGGACTCGCCGATGGCACCGTCGATATCGTCATCGGCACCCATGCCCTTCTCTCCAAATCCATCGAATTCAAGCGCCTGGGCCTCGTCGTCGTCGATGAAGAGCAGCGCTTCGGCGTGGTCCACAAGGAGCGCCTCAAGGCTCTGAAGGCCGATGTCCATGTTCTCACCCTGACCGCCACCCCTATCCCCCGCACCCTTCAAATGGCGCTCACCGGCTTGCGCGAGATGTCGATCATCGCCACCCCCCCGGTCGATCGCCTTGCCGTGCGCACGTATGTCATGCCCTTTGACGAAGTCGTTATCCGCGAAGCGCTGCTGCGCGAACACCATCGTGGCGGCCAGAGCTTCATCGTGGTGCCTCGCATCGCGGATCTCCCCGAAATTGAAGAATATCTCCATGACCATGTGCCCGAAGTCCGCCCCATCACTGCCCATGGCCAGATGAGCCCCACTGAGGTCGAAGACCGCATGTCCGGCTTCGTCGACAAGCGCTACGACGTGCTCCTTGCCACCACCATCATTGAAAGCGGCCTCGACATTCCAGCCGCCAACACCCTCATCGTCCACCGTGCCGATCGCTTCGGTCTGGCCCAGCTTTATCAGATCCGCGGCCGCGTCGGTCGCGCCAAGACGCGTGCCTATGCCTATCTCACCACAGCTGCAGATCAGATCATCACCGAAACCGCCGAAAAGCGCCTTCAAGTGCTCTCTGCGCTCGATACGCTGGGTGCCGGCTTCCAGCTTGCCAGCCACGATCTCGATCAGCGCGGTGCCGGCAATCTGCTCGGAGACGAACAGTCCGGCCATATCAAGGAGATCGGCTTCGAACTCTATCAGTCGATGCTGGAAGAAGCGATCCTCGAGGCCCGTGCTACCGCGTCCGGTGCCAAGCCGCCGGAAGAAGCCTATAGCCCACAGATCTCGGTCGAGCTCCCTATTCTCATCCCGGAAGATCATGTCCCGGACCTCAATGTCCGCATGGCCCTTTATCGCCGTTTGAACGAGTTGCAGGACCGTCCGGACATCGACAGCTTCGCCGCCGAAATCATCGACCGTTTCGGCCCGCTCCCACCCGAGTTCCAGAACCTGCTTGCGGTCATCGAGATCAAGCTCGCCTGTCTCAAGGCCAATGTCAGCAAGCTCGAAGCCGGCGCCCGCGGCGCCCTTGTGACCCTGAAGGACGACAAGTTCGCCAATCCATCCGGCCTGTTGGCCTGGATCGAAAAGCTCGGCGCCCGTGCCAAGCTCCGCCCGGACCAGAAGCTCTTTGTCGCTGCCGACTGGAGCCAGGACCAGATCCGCCTTAAGGGCGCGCTACAGATCGCCACCAGCCTCGCCAAACTCGCCGCCGGCGCCAGCATCAGGCCGACCGCGCCAAAACCCGCCCCTCAAGCCAAGTCGCTTCCCGCCCGTCCCGGCGTCTTCAATTCAAAGATCAGGAAATAGCGACCTATCTCGCCAACGAGATATTCTTCCAGATCCCGACGAAGTCTTCCAGCGCTCCCTCATTGAGCGGCGGCGCAATATGATAGCCCTGAACACTGTCAGCCCCGGCCTTCCTCGCCGCTTCGAGCTGCGCGTCGTCCTCCACGCCCTCAGCAACAACCGAGAGCCCAAGCCGCTTGCAGAGCGCAACCATGGTTTCCACCACCAGTCGCTCGCGCGAAGATGCGGTCAGCCCCATCATGAACGACCGATCCAGCTTTATCGTGTCGATCGGCAAGCGGGCCAGCCAGGCCAGTGACGAATAGCCGGTGCCAAAATCATCCAGCGCAACCCTGACACCGCTCGCTCTCAGCCCTTCGAGCAACCGTGCAGCGCCGCGCACATCGTCAATCAACGCCCCTTCCGTAACCTCCAACACAAGCCTGTCGCGCGCGAGGCCGGAGTTGCCGAGCGCCACCTCCAGCCCCTGAAGGAAGCGCGGGTCCGCAAGATCGGCGGCCGTCACATTTACCGACAGGCTGAGGTTTGCCAGCGATCCTGTCCAGGCTGCTGCCGCTTCCATCGCTCGCGCTCGGATATGCCGCCCCAATCGAACCGCAAGCTCAGCCGAAGCCGCCGTTTCCAGCACTGTTTCAGCTGATAGGAGCCCCAGCACCGGATGGTTCCAGCGCACCAATGCTTCAACCGCCACAATTGCGCCATTGGACGTTGCCCCCGAATCGAGAGCCATTTGCGGCTGAAATAACAGACTGATCCCGCCGTCATTGATCGCCAGATGCAGATCAGCCTCAAGATTCGCCATCCGCGTCAACGGGTCTCCTGCCGGATCCAGTTCAAAAACCTCGACGGTCCCAGCTTCCCGCGTCCGCGCCTTGGCCAACGCTGATGTCGCACGGCGCACCAATGAAGCCGACATCTCGCGGCTCCCGGTCGGCCCGACAGTATCGATTGCAGCAATACCCGCCCGACCCGAAAGATGAATAACATGATCCCCAACCACAAAGGGGAGGGTCAGCACCTCAGCCAGCGCCCCGGCCAATGATTTCACTTCCGACAGGCGGAGCGGCGACGCCAGCCCGACGGCAAACTCCGCTGCCGCAAGCCGCGCAAGAAGGCGGGCTTCACGCGCCGGGGCTAAAGATCTGCGCGCTTCAAGCACCTGCCCCAGCCGCTCGGCCACCACGCTCAAAACCTGATCGGCGATCTCGCGGCCATAAGCGGCGTTGACAGGCGCCAGCCGCCCGACACCAAGCGCAATCAAATACATCGGCTGAGGCTCAGGTGCCGCCAAAAGGCCAGAAAGCCACCGTTCAAGCTGTTCGCCAGTCGATAGACCCGTCAAGGGGTCAGGGCCCGCCCGCGTTGCGCCAGGCTCTACCAGCAATGCAGCATCGGCCAGCCGCTGCGCATGGCGCGCCGCCATACGCAAGGCATTGGCCAACGCATCATGACCGAAGGGACTGATCATCACCGATGTCGCGCCGGCATCATGCGCTGCAAGTGCGGCCTCGCCGTCATTCTTCGATAAAAGCACAATCATAGCACCCAGCCGAACCTGCACTCTGCCGCCGAGCGCCCTCGCCACCGCGAGACCCTGAGTCAGCGCGCCGCGTGCGTCCACCACGACCAAACGGACCGGCTCGCCCTCATAGCGCACAATGGCTTCTTCCGGGCGACGCTCGGTCAGCGGCTCAAAGCCGGCACCCGCCACCGCCAGAGCTACATCCTCGGCATAGCGGGACGAAACGACCAGAACCGGATCGGCCGGCTGCATAAGCATCTCCTAGATAGACGAGCATAGCGCAACATTTCGTTCATGCCTAACTAAACGGCGGTCCAGCCTGTACCTTGCCATCCGGCCCGCAAACCCACGCTCTGGACTTAATAGCCCTCGGGCGTAAGGGTGATGACGTCATGGAAACTGCCCCTCTTATAGATCCTTTTGGCCGCGCCATTACCTATCTCCGCGCCTCCGTCACAGATCGCTGCGATTTCCGCTGCCGCTATTGCATGTCCGAGACCATGACCTTCCTGCCCAAGGAACAGGTGCTCAGCCTTGAAGAGATTGACCGGCTGGCATCGGCCTTTATCCGCCGCGGCACCCGCCGCCTCCGCCTCACCGGCGGCGAACCACTGGTCCGCCGTGGTATCCTCGATCTCGTGATCAGCCTGTCGCGTCATCTGACGTCAGGGGCGCTCGATGAATTGACCCTCACCACCAACGGCAGCCAACTCGCCCGATTTGCCTCTGATCTTGCCGGCGCTGGTGTCCGCCGCATCAATGTCAGCCTCGATACGCTTGACGAGGCCCGCTTCGCAGAGATCACGCGCTGGGGCCGTCTCGCCCAGGTCCTTGAAGGTATCGATGCCGCTCGCGCCGCCGGGCTTCACGTCAAGCTCAACATGGTCGCATTGGCCGGCCTCAATGAAGACGAGATTCTCCCCATGCTGGCCTATGCCGCAGAGCACGGTCATGATCTCACCCTCATCGAAACCATGCCGATGGGCGAAATCGACGAGGATCGGATCAACCGATATTTGCCGCTCAGTCGCGTCCGGCGGCAGCTTGCCGAACAATTTACCCTCACCGACCTCCCCTATCGCACCGGCGGCCCAGCCAGATACGTCCGCATCGAAGAGACAGGCCAGCGCCTCGGCTTCATCACACCCCTGACGCATAATTTTTGTGAAAGCTGCAACCGCGTCCGCCTCACCGCGACAGGACAGCTTTACATGTGTCTCGGCCAGGACGATCAGGCCGATCTACGGGCCATTATCCGGCGCGCCAGCAGCGACGAAGCGCTGGACGCAGCCCTTACCGAAGCCATCACCCGCAAGCCAAAGGGACATGATTTCGATATCTCGCGCGCCGGTCAGGCCCCAGCGGTTGCCAGGCATATGAGCGTCACCGGAGGCTAATTTGACAATCAAGCTCGCTCTTATGCACTCGAACTCTGAAAGTGCTATCGAAGGTGCTGAATTGCTTCGCGAACGATATCAGTTCGGCCAGGTCCGCGATGCCGATATCGTCGTTGTGCTGGGCGGCGATGGCTATCTCCTCCATATTCTTCACGAAGCCATGCGCGCATCGGCGCCCAAACCAGTGTTCGGCATCAACCGCGGCACCGTCGGCTTCATGATGAATGAATGGCAGCCCGACAATTTGCTCGAACGACTGGCCAAAGCCCTGCCCTTCACGCTGCATCCGCTTCTCATGACCGCGACCACGACGACCGGGGAAGTCGTCACGTCACCCGCCATCAACGAAGTCTCGCTGCTGCGAGAAACACGGCAGGCCGCCAAGATCGGCATCACCATCGACGGCAAGGTCCGGATGGAAGAATTGATCTGTGATGGCGTCCTCGTCTCCACGCCGGCAGGCAGCACCGCCTATAATCTCTCAGCCCATGGCCCGATCCTACCGCTGCAATCCGATCTTCTGGCACTCACCCCGATCAGCCCCTTCCGCCCGCGACGCTGGCGAGGCGCCTTGCTGCCGCAATCAAGCACTATAGAATTCAATGTCCGCGAAGCTAGCAAACGTCCTGTTTCAGCCGTTGCCGATCAACTCGAGGTCCGCGATGTCGCCACCGTTTCGGTGGTCACCGACAAATCGATCACGCTAACCATCCTGTTCGATCCCGACTATGCCCTTGATGACCGTATCGTCCTCGAACAATTCAGCACCTGAAAGACTTGCGCCCCGGGTCGGCGCTTGTTACACGCCTGCTTTAGCGCAACATTCCTCGGTAGCTCAGCGGTAGAGCATTCGACTGTTAATCGAATGGTCGCAGGTTCGAATCCTGCCCGGGGAGCCAGCGTTTTCGTCTAGTCGATTGTTGTCGCTAGACTTTTACGCCGGCCATTGCGCACCGTTCCCTCGTTTGTTCCCCTATCGTCGGTATCTGGCTGCCGAATGCCTGCGCGTTCGGGCTGCGGGAGCTTGGTGCCGATCTATCATAATGTTGTTGGCTGATGGCGGCGCGTCTAAAATCTTGTATCTCGACATATTGGATATCAGTCGAATCGGAGGACACTTGTAGTTGTCTTCCATCGCAAGTCAGCGTGCTTGCTAATCTGAAGCGCGCCTAGTTTGCCGGAGGCTCTTACTCCTGAGAAGGTGGAGCCCCGATAACTAAATTGCGAACGGGATTAGGGGCGCCATGTTCGTCAAAAAGCTTCTTTCCAGCCAACCGCGCTGCATACAGCCCCATTGGGCTCAGCAACGATGTTTTGTCCCTCACATTAGCCGGCGTGTACAACACTGGAAACGTTTCACGGGCGGGACGCGGCAAGCGGCGGGATAAGCGGTAATGGCAGCGGTCGTGGTAGATTGCGAACGGTGGGGGCTCATGGCGGCAATTGGGCCGTAAGCCGACCGGTTGCTTTGGGGCAATCAGATGCGCGTATCGGATCTTTTTTCAGCTGGCCCAGAGGCCGGCTAACACCCAGAAGCGGTCATTCCGGCCAGCTCGGATACTTTTCGTAAGCGGCCGTCTGTTCAAACTTGTAACATGCAGTTGAGCCAGCGCCATCGCTTGGTTGCGGCCCAAAGCCAGTGTTATGGGAGCCTACAAGCGTTTTCATTGCCTTCGCCGCCATCGAGCGTGTCCGCATCGGAGCCGCCGGTCATCGTGTTGGCGCCGCCTAGTCCGAAAATGTGTCGTCTCCGATGCCACCGGTGATGCTGTTCGCACCGGCTTGGTCGGTTATGGTGTCGTTACCTCGGTTACTGTTGAAGTTGAGGCGGGTGTGTGCGGCGGCGGTCGAAAGGAAGCCATAATGTGTTACTGAAGCCGACGCCAACTGCCCCCTCGGTCGCAAAGCATCCACCGAGCATTTCAGCCCGGGTTTGCATGCTTCGTAACCCGTGTCCTATCTCACCAGACCGATCAGTCAAAGACATCCCGCAACCATTATCTCTTACGGATATGCACAATCCGTCCCGCCCTTCATGCGTTGCTGGCATACAAGAGAAGATGATTTCTGATGCGCCGGAATGGGCAATCACATTGCTGACCGCTTCCTGCATAATTCTCAGAAATTGAAGGGCATTCGGCGGGTCCATCCAACCAAGCGGCGGGCATTCGCCCGCTTCCCATCGGACCTCAAGTCCAGCGCGGATCAAATCGGGTTCCAGCCTGTGTCGTAAATTGCCGAACAGCGCGAGGATGTCGCCTTCAAGTGGATCGAGAGAATCCACAGTGATCTTCAATTCGAACACGGCCCTGCGCAATAGTTCGACCGTTTGGGTGGGATGATTTTCCCGTCGTGCCACAGCGAGGGCGGTTATCAGCTTGGATCCAATTCCATCATGCACTTCGCCCATCAGGCGTTCCCGCTCAACTTCGACTGCATTGGCAACTTCAAGTTTGCTGCGCGCCAATTCGCTTTCCATCAGCCTTGACTGGGCGGCCTGAAGCTGAGTGTGCGCCAGATTGGACGTCTTTTGAATATATTCGCGAATGCCAAGCATCAAGATCGCGAAAAAGGTCGTACTCAATATTATGCCGATCGACAGATACTCTGGCTCCGTAAACTGGAAAAAATACATCGCGGGCAGTTGCACCACGGGCGTCAGTGTAGCGACCAGCCCCCTGGGGCTTTTTCCCGGCGGACGCAGGGTGACCATTGACGAAAGCGCGATATAACCCGTTGACATTGTCAGAGCCAAAAGGCGCCGACTTTGATCGGCGAACGGATTTTCGAGCCATTTCAGAGCGACGCCGCCGATTGCGCTCATCAATAGCAAAGTGACAACATAGGAAAACCACACATCATTAAAGTCATGCCCGCGCGTGATCCGAAACCGATACACGGCATAGTTGCCCACCCACACCGCCAACATAGCGGTGTAGATCGTGTGAGCGGTCATCATCCGCCACGCTGGCAAGATATTCAGACCCCATTGATAATATGCAATCCAATCACCGATCAAGATCACAAGGCTGATTATCAGGATAAATTGGCGGCCAGAACGACCCGAAACCGGTACTTCGAAAGGCCGTGTCGGGAAGATTTTGGAAAACTGCAAACCCCCAAAAATCAAGTGATCATCCCTTGATGTGATGCCTCGAAAACTGCCTCAGCTCGTGAATTGACCTCCAGTTTTCGATATACATTCTTGACATGAGTGCTGATCGTGTTGATCGACAGGTTAAGCATAGCGCCGCATTCACGCTTCGAAAAACCACGCGCCATCAAATTAAGGATTTCATGCTCGCGGGCCGAAAGGACTGTATCACTGCCAATGTTATCAGGGCGGATGTGCAACAATAGATACCGTGCAATCACGGGACTGATCGGCGAACCACCGGCCCGTATGTCGCGGATGGACTGAACGCACGTGGCAGCATCCATATCTTTCAACAAATAACCGCGCGCTCCGGCCCGAATACAATCGACGACCTTACGCTGTTCAGCAAAGAATGTGATAACGAGGATGTCGGCGTCCGGGCTAGTGCGCGCGCTGTGCCGGATCAAATCAATGCCGTCGCCATCGGGCAGACCAAGGTCGCAAAGCAACACATCATAGCCTTGCGCGTCGACCAATGCTTTTCCCAAAGTTGCGGTGTTCGCAGTGGAGTCAACGGTCAGGCCGTCAGCAGCGGCGACTGCATCTACCAACCACGCCAGCATGGCTGGATCATCCTCGATGATCGCGACGCGGATCACGACAGCGTCAATCCCTTTTGGTGAATGCTACCGCTACTATCGTGGCAAGTAATTTACACACGACCAAAAAATAGTCCTTATCAAATAATTTCGACCGCAGCCATCACCTGTTCGGGTGATGGCGCTATCCTGTGTGCAGCCTAGAAGCATAACAACCGCTGCTATCAAGAGGGCGGAAATGTGGTCGCAGCTTTAAACTGGGTTGTCGTGTCTGATTTTCTGACACGCTGCCCTAGCGTTCGCAAAAGGGGATAGCAGGTGTGTTTCCCAAAAAATTCCGGCTTTTGGCCGCGACAGGGGCGGCCTTTGCACCATCTGGGCAGCTGCCGGCCACGGCCCATATGGCCATAAAATATGCTGAATCTTACATCGGCACAATAAATTTCAAGTAGATTTTCGACAAATTGCACATCACTTGCAATAAGAATTGGACGTCTCATGACAAAGTACGCAAATTTTATTGTTAACAATCGCGTTACTGTTCTTGTGGTTAGCCTGTTATTGACCATACTTGCCGGATTGCAGCTTCGCAACCTGACGGTAATTGTCGATGCCGATGAGCTGTTGCCGCGCGACCATCCCTTCGTCGAGGTTACCGAGAAGGTCCAGGCGCTGTTCGGGAACCGCTACACAGTGGTCATCGGCATCACGCCAAAATCGGGCGATGTGTACACGCCGGCTGTTCTGGCCAAGGTCCTCAAGGCGACCGATGCGCTGATCGCCACACCGGGGGTCACACCCGGCAACATCCAGAGTCTGGCGGCGCCACGCGCCAAGGATATTGCCGGGAACAGCGACGGCCTCGTTGTTTCGCGACTGCTTGATCACGTTCCAGCCGATCGTGCCGCGGCGTTGGCGATCAAGGCGCGACTGGCGGCCAACCCGCAATATCGCTACGTGCTGGTCAGCAAGGATGGCCGCAGCGCGGCGATCTATGTCGAGTTCAAGAAAGACCCGAAAGGCTTTGGCGATGTGATGGCCAAGGTCGAAGCGGCGATCGCGCCGATCCGTGACGATAGTGTATCGGTGCAAGTCGCCGGCCAGCCGGTCTTCTTGGGCAAACTGGAGACATTTTCAAAACGCATGGCGTGGCTGCTGCCCATCGCCATCCTGATCATCGGCCTTATCCATCTCGAGGCATTCCGCACCATTCAGGGGCTGATCCTGCCGTTGGTCACGGCCATTCTGGCGCTGGTCTGGTCGCTGGGCATCATGACGGTGGCAGGGGTTCACCTCGATCCGTTCAACAATGTCACGCCGATCCTGATCCTCGCGGTTGCGGCCGGCCATGCCGTCCAGATGCTGAAACGCTATTATGAGGAATATGACCGGCTGCGCGCCGATCCGGCGATCGACCCCAAGGTTGCAAGCCGGGCTGCCGTGGTCGGGGCGATTGTTCGCGTCGGCCCCGTCATGTTGGCCGCCTGCACGATCGCCGCGCTCAGCTTTTCGTCGCTGGTCGTTTTCGACATCCAGGCGATCCGTACCTTCGGTATCTTTTGCGGGCTTGGCATCATCGCCATCGCGGTGGTGGAATTTACCTTTACGCCGGCGTTGCGGGCAATCCTGCCACCGCCGCGGCCGCGCGAAGCGAACGCCGAAAAGGCCATCACATCATGGGACAAGGCCGCCGCATTTTTCGCGCGCCAGGTCGATACGCCGGCGGCGCGGCGGCGCGTTTTCATGACAGCGACGATTGGCTGCGTCATCCTCGCGGCCGGCGCGTCCCAGGTTCATATCAACAATTCGCTGCGCAGCTTTTTTTCCGAAAGCCTGCCCGAACGGCAGGATGATCACGCCCTGAACATCGCCATGGCGGGCACCAACACATTCTATGTCCTCGTCGAAGGCAAATCAGACGACGCGATCAAGGATCCGGCCGTGTTGAAGGCGATGGAAAAGACTCAGGCGTTTCTGGCCGCGCAACCAGACGTGGGTCACACCCTGTCGATCGTCGACATGCTCAAGCAGATCAACCGTGGCATGAACGGTGGCAGTGCGGCCGCCGGCACCCTGCCGACCAGCGCCGATCTCGTCTCGCAATATCTGTTGCTCTATTCGATGTCGGGCGAGCCCGGCGACTTTGATGGCCTGGTGGATTATCCGTATCGCAACGCCATCATCCAGGCGTTTGTAAAGACCGACTCGTCCGTCTTCGTCGCCGATCTCAACAAGAAGATTCTGCCGGTTATCCAAGCGAATTTCCCCGATACCGTAACGGTTCGGCTGGGTGGCAGCGTCACGACGCCGACCGCGATGAACGAGGTGATGGTCAACGGCAAGATCAAGAATGTCATCCAGATCTTTATCGCGGTGTTCCTGATCGCCACATTGTTGTTCCGGTCGCCGCAGCTCGCCGGGTTGATCCTGGTGCCGCTGGCGATGACCTTGCTGGCGGTGTTCGGGGTGATGGGCTTTTCCGGCATTCCGTTGCAGATAGCGACATCGACGATGGCGGCACTGGCAATCGGTATCGGCGCCGACTATGCCATCTACCTGACATGGCGGCTGCGCGAGGAGCTTCGCGTGCAGCCCGATGAACGCGAAGCCATCGCTGCCACCTATGCCAGTGCGGGCAAGGCCATACTGTTCGTCGCCAGTGCCGTTGCCGGTGGCTACGCGGTGCTGATGGCGTCGGTTGGTTTCAACGTCCATATCTGGCTGGGCTTGTTGACCGTGGCTTCGATGATCGTCGCGGCCTTGAGCACGCTGACACTTTATGCGGCATTGCTGCTGAAAGTGCGGCCGCGGGTGATTTTTCCCAACGACAAGCACGTGCCGGCGCCGACGGACCTTGTCGCCAGGCCGGCGATCATCGCCGCCTTGCTGGTCGCTGCGGGCTTGGGACATGCCGATGCTGCCCGGGCGCAGACCATCGATGCGGCGGCGTTGATGGCCAACAGCCTGCAGGTCACCAAGGCGCTGCATTCGGTGGCGGTGGGGCGGTTCGTATTGACCAACGCCGAAGGCCAATCGCGCGTGCGGCAGACGACGAGCATTTCACAGCTTTTGCCCGATGGCATCAACAACCGCCGTGTCGTGCGCTTTTCGGCACCAGCCGACATTAGCGGCACCGCGGTGCTGACGGTCGAAAACCCCGGCGATGATGATATCTGGGTCTATCTGCCGGCGTTGAAAAAGGTGCGGCGGTTGACGGCATCGGCACGCAAGGACGCCTTTGTCGGGACCGATTTCTCCTACGGTGATGTGCTGGGGCATCCGGTCGCGGAATGGTCGCACCGGCTGTTGCGGAGTGAAAGCGTTGATGGCGTGCCGACCCGCGTCGTTGAATCCATGCCAAGGGACGCTGGCGTCAAGACGGCGACAGGCTATTCAAAGCGCATCAGCTGGCTGCGCGCGGCCGACGCCGTGCCGTTGAAAGTGGAATATTACGGGCCGCAGGGCAGCCTGCTGAAAACCTACAGCTGCAGCGACATTCGCCAGGTCGATGCCAAAGCCGGGCGCTATCAGCCGATGCGTCAGGCGATGAGTAACGCCGCGACCGGCCACACCACGCTGATCGAATATTCAACGTTCAAGACCGATGTTCCCGTGACGGCCGATGCGTTCCTGCCGCGCGCACTCGAACGCCCGTCCTGACGTGCGCCGGGGGTGGGGGATATTGGCCGCCGCGCTGGCAGCGGCGCCGGTGCACGCGCAGGCCGTCGACACGCCGGCACCCGGCTTTGCCGATGCGCTCGGGCTTAGCGTCTCATTCCGCGGCGGCGCCTGGACAAACGATCGCGATCTGAACGGCGAAACGCTGGTAACGATTGCCAGCACCCGGCTGCGCGCTGCCCCAAAGTTCGGCGCGCTGGATGGCTATGCCGAAGGCTATCTGCAGGCTGCATCGGTCGATCGCGGCAATGGTGATCTGGTAGAAGGCTGGCTGCGGCTGACGGCCGGGGCCCTGGAGCTGCGCGCCGGACGCCAGATCGTTGTCTGGGGGCGTGCCGACCGGCTTAACCCGACCGATGTGCTGAGTTCGCGGGACTATACGTTGCTCGTGGCCAGCGACGATGAACAGCGCCGGGGCAGCGTGATGGTACAGGCGCGGCTTGGTCTTGGTCTGTGGACGATCGACGGCTACTGGTTGCCGGAATTTCGCGACAACCGTTTCCCGGTCGACCTGCGGCGGCCCGATGTCGCCGTGATCAGCGATCAACGTGTCGACGACAGGAACCAGTTTGCCATCAAGATCGACCGCAGTGGCGGCCGGGTCGATTTTTCACTGTCCTGGTTCCACGGGACCGACCGGACCCGCGATTTCGTCGCGGTGGCACCGCCTGCCGGCTTCTTTGCCGGGGTGCAGCAGCAATTCCCCCAAGTGGATGTGTTCGGCGGCGATATGGCTGGCACGGCCGGGCCTATCGGCTGGCGGGCCGAAGTAGCTTGGAGCCGCTATCGCGGCGCCGATACGATCTATCGCAAGAACGACAATCTCTGGGCCGTGGTCGGCGTCGATGCGACGGTAGGCAACGGCTGGAACCTCAACCTTCAATACAGCTACAGGCGTATTTTCGACTTTGGGGATTTGAACCTGGTGCAAAGCCCGATCGCGCGTGCGGTCGCGCTGCAATCGGCAGCCGTCAACAACCAGCTCGATCACACCCAGAATGGCCTGACCTTTCGGGTGGCGCGCAAATTCTTCGCCGACACGCTTGATGTCGAACTCGCAGCGCTGGGCTTTTTCGAAACCGGCGACGCCGCCATCCGGCCAAAGCTGACATATTCGATCAACGATCGGCTCCGCTTCACCGCCGGGGCGGACATCTTTGTTGGCCCGTCGCTCAGCTATTTCGGTCGCGTCCGAAGCCTGTCCGCCGGCTATTTCCAGCTCACCCACGGCTTTTGAGGCTAGATGCGATGATCAAGCTCTACGGACGTATGATCCCGGCGGTGGCGCGTGGGATGCGGCATGATCGCATCGCCGCAACCGAGCCGCTGGCCAGTCGCTTTCGGGTGTTGCCGCATGACATCGATATCAACCTCCACCTCAACAATGGCCGCTACCTCCAATTGATGGACGTCAACCGAGTCGAATGGCTGCTTCGCACCGGCGTTCTCGATTTCGTCCGCAAGCATCGCTGGAAACCGGTTTTGGGCAGCACAGTCATCCATTTCCGGCGCGAATTGCGGCTTTGGGACAGCGGAGTCGCCAGCACCAAGCTGATCGGCTGGGATGACCGCTGGGCCTATCTCGAACATCGTATCGAAACCCCCGAAGGCAAGCCGGTCGCCATCGCCATGGCGCGTGCGGGTTTCCGGGCACGCGGAGTCTGGATGCCGATCGACACATTGCGCCAGGCGCTGCCGTTGCCGATCGCTGATCTGCCACTCCCGCCCCATGCGCAAATCTGGCAGGAACTTGATCTTGAACTTGCGAGGCAGATTGCCCGTGGACGGCGAGACCCGAGAGTCGTTCACGACTGCACGCCGGTTAAAGCAGGAAAATTGCTTGAATTTTCGTAATTAACACTGCCTCGAGGCGCCTGGCTTACATGGCCAATTCCAATGTCGAAACGGGCTTGCATTTAACACGCAGCAGAATACCTGCCCTCACGGCCAAATTGAATGAATGTCGCATTTTCTCGGTCAGCCACTTAGGCTCAGGATTCATAGCCAGAACAGGACGGTGGCGGCGAGAGCGACGGCGGACAGGAAGACGGTTGGGCACCTGTCGTAGCGTGTTGCGACGCGCCGCCAGTCTTTGATGCGACCGAACATGATCTCGATCTTGTTGCGGCTTTTGTATCGTCGCTTGTCGTATTTGACGGGCTTTGAGCGGGATTTCCTGCCCGGGATGCAGGGTGTAATTCCCTTCTCTTCAAGGGCATCGCGGAAC